>JBEHWZ010000005.1:0-434661 GCA_048498955.1 Verrucomicrobiota bacterium
CAAGCGCCGACCTCGGCAGCGCAGGTCGGCGCAAGCGCCGACCCTACAAGAAAATTTTCGCTGTTGGAAGGCGCCGACAAAAACAAGGACCAGTCCTACTTCCTCGCCCTGCTCTCGCAGGCGCAGCTCGCCGCCGCGCGCTTTCCCATCGGCCACTTGCAGAAACCCGAGCTGCGCGAGATCGCCGCGGCGGCCAACCTGCCCAACTCGCGCAAGAAGGACAGCCAGGGCATCTGCTTCATCGGCGAAGTGAAGATGGCCGACTTCCTCACCGCTTACGTGCCCGAGCAGCCCGGCCCAATCGTGCGCGCGACCGACGGTAAGGTCATCGGCGAGCACCGTGGCCTGCATTACTACACCATCGGCCAGCGGCGCGGCATCCGCATCCCCTCCAACACGGATAACGAGGCCTACGTCGTCACCGGCAAGCGTGGCGCCGACCACGCGCTGCTCGTCGCCTTCGAGGGACCGCAAGCGCCCGGCCTCTGGACGAGCGAGTGCCGCGTGCACAGCCTGAGCTTTGTCGGCGAACCCATCACGGCCGCGCAAGCCATCGAATGCCGCGTGCGCTACCGCGACCCGCGCGTCGCCATCGAGTTCACTCCGTCCGGCGATGGCACGGCCGCGATCAGGTTCGCCACGCCGCAACGCGCCCTCGCCCCCGGCCAGATCATGGCGCTGTACCGCGGCGAGGAGCTCCTCGGCGGCGCGGTGTTCGCCTGATTTCCCATGATCCTCGAAGTCGCCATCCTCGACGTGAAGCCCGGGCAGGAAACCGCCTTCGAGCGGGATTTCGCCGTCGCCTCGCAGTACATCCGCAGCATCCCCGGTTACGTCTCGCACGAGTTGCAGCACTGCGTGGAGAAACCCAGCCGCTATCTCTTGCTCGCCCATTGGCAGACGCTCGAAGCTCACACCGAAGGTTTCCGCAAATCGCCGCAATACGCCGAGTGGAAGAAACTGCTGCATCATTACTACGATCCTTTTCCGACCGTGGAGCACTACCGGGTCGTGCCAGTGCCTTCGTCCTAGCCGGCGACATTTCTTTGATCCTTCGTACAGAACTTATGATAGCGCGGAAAAGACCAACTCGCGGGTTGATTCCGGGCGAATACTGGCCTCTCTAGAACCACCCCATGGTTGCCTCCAATACTTACGACGCGATCGTTGTCGGCTCCGGTATCACCGGTGGCTGGGCGGCGAAGGAACTCACCGAAAAAGGCCTCAAGGTTCTCATGCTCGAGCGCGGGCGGAACGTGAAACATATCGAGGACTACAAGACCGCCCTCACCCCGCCGTGGGAGCTGCCGCATCGCGGCAAGAAGTCCAAGGCCCTCATCGAGGAATACCCGATCCTCAACCGCGACCTGCTCTACGAGGCCAACGCCCAGTTTTGGGCCAGCGACAAGGACTGCCCGTACAAGGAGACGAAACCCTTCGACTGGTTCCGCGGCTACCAGGTCGGCGGCCGCTCCCTCATCTGGGGCCGCCAGAGCTATCGCTGGAGCGACCTCGATTTCGAAGCCAACAAGAACGAAGGCATCGCGATCGACTGGCCGATCCGCTACACCGACGTCGCCCCGTGGTACGACTACGTCGAAACCTTCGCCGGCATCAGCGGCTCGCACGAGGGACTTTCGCACCTGCCGGACGGCAAATTCCTGAAGCCGATGGATCTGAACGTCGTCGAGAAGGACGTCGCCGCGCGCATCAAGACCCACTTCAACGACTCTCGTCGCCTGATCATCGGGCGTGTGGCCAACCTCAGCGAGGCCCACGGCGGCCGCGCCAACTGCCAATACCGCAACAAGTGCTGGCAGGGCTGCCCGTTCGGCGCGTACTTCAGCACGCAGTCGTCCACCCTGCCCGCGGCCGTTGCGACCGGCAACCTGACGCTCCGTCCTTTCTCGATCGTTACGCAGGTGAAATACGACAAGGACACCAAGCGCGCCACCGGCGTCGAGGTGCTCGATGCCGAGACGAACCAGACGTACGAGTACAAGGCCAAGGTCGTGTTCCTCTGCGCCTCGGCTTTCAACTCCACGTGGCTTCTGATGAACTCCGCCACCGATGTCTGGGCCGACGGCCTCGGCAGCAGCAGCGGCGAGCTCGGCCACAACGCGATGGATCACCACTTCCGCGTCGGTGCTTACGGCGACGTCGAGGGCTATCTTGATCGCACGACCTACGGCAACCGTCCGACGGGTTTCTACATTCCCCGCTTCCGCAATCTCAACGGCGAGAAACGCGACTACGTCCGCGGCTTCGGCTACCAGGGCGCGGCCGGCCGCAGCGGCTGGGAACGCGAGGTGGCCGAACTCGGCATCGGCGCACCGCTCAAGGAAGCGCTCACCGAACCCGGCCCGTGGTCGATCGGCATGACCGCCTTCGGCGAAATCCTCCCCTATCACGACAACAAGATCAGCCTCGACCGTTCCGCAAAGGACAAGTGGGGCCTGCCGGTGCTCGCGATGGATTGCGACATCCGCGAAAACGAGCAGAAGATGCGCCGCGACATGATGGACGACGCCGCCGAGATGCTCGAAGCAGCCGGCATGAAGAACGTCCGCAAGACCAGCAACGGCTACACCTTCGGCCGCGGCATCCACGAAATGGGCACCGCCCGCATGGGCCGCGACTCGAAGACCTCCGTGCTCAACGCGCACAACCAGGTGTGGGACGCGCCCAATGTCTTCGTGACTGACGGCGCCTGCATGACCTCCGCCAACTGCGTGAATCCGTCCCTGACTTACATGGCACTCACCGCCCGCGCCGCCGACTACGCGGTGTCCGAACTCAAAAAGGGGAACCTGTGATGAGCACCTCGACCAATCTTCTCAACCGCCGCGAAGCCATCGCCCGCCTCGCCCTCTTCATGGGCGGCGCCGCCGTCATCGGCAGCCAGTCGTTCCTCAGCGGCGCGCCGGTTTCCGGCAAGACCACACCCAACGATTTCACCGCCGCGGACATCGCGCTGCTCGACGAGATCGGCGACACGATCATCCCAACGACCAACACACCCGGCGCGAAGGCGACCGGTATCGGCGCGTTCATGGTCTGGATGGTGAACGAGTGCTACGACGACGCGCAGCACGCCGCCTTCAAGGCCGGCCTCGCCGCCATCAACGCCGCGAGCACCGCGAAATTTGGCCACGACTTCATGGCCGCGAGCGCAACCGAACGCACTTCGCTGCTCAACGAACTCGACGCCGAACAAAAGCGCGCGCGGGCCAACAAAGAGGGGCCGCACTATTTCCGCATGATGAAACAGCTGACCCTGCTCGGCTATTTCACTTCCGAAATCGGCGCGACGCAGGCCCTGCGTTTCACCGAGGTGCCGGGACGCTTCGATGGCAACGCGCCCTACCAGAAGGGCGACCGCGCTTGGTTCCAGCCGCCGAGCCGCTCCGTTTAAATTCAGTCGTCTGCAATAGGGCCGGGCCGCCTGTTATTCGCCCCGAAATCCCTGTGTTTCGCCCCAGGCGGATTTCGCGTGGCTTTCGGATGTCACTGATAGTCCACTATTTTTCTAGCCAGTCAGCTTGGCTGAGGTTTTAACCAGCGCGGTTCTGGTTGGTTCACCTCACCAAATGAAATTTTCATACCGCATTCTGCCCGAGCAGAAGCTGAACATTGTACGCTTCACCGGCTCTGTGTCCGTGACGGACGTCACGACCAACGTGCAGCAACTCTGGGCCGACGCGCGCTACAACCCGTCGTACAACGGCATCGTCGACCTCGAAGGCGTCACGACCCGCGCCAAGGTCGAGGATCTCAAGGTCCTGCTCGAATTCCTCGAGGCGCGGAAAGACAGCTACGGCTGGTGGGCCGCGATCCTGACCGAGCCGAAACCGACTGCGCTCGCGCTGATTTTCAAGGCCACGTTCGCCGGCACGTTCAAGCTCGAGGTCGTCTCGTCCTGGGAAGCTGCCTGCAAATTCCTGCAGATCGAACTGCCGCCCGGCGTCGCCCCGCAGAAGAGCTGACGCGTTTTCGCTTCAGCGAAAGAAAGCGGCCACCTCGCGGATGACGCGCGCGACATCGTCGTCGCGCAATCCCGGATGCAACGGCAGTGACAAAACCTCCGCGCACGCCTGCTCGGTGTGCGGCAGCGAAAGGGTCGCGTCGTGATAAGCCGGCTGCCGGTGAATCGGCACCGGATAAAGCACACCGCAAAGAATGTCCTTCTTTTCGAGCGCGGCCCTCAGTTCCTCGCGCCGCGGCGTGCGCACCACGAACTGATGCCAGCAATGCGTGCGTCCGGCGGCAGTGACCGGCAGCAGCAAGGGAAAATCTTTCAGTCCGGTCAGATACTGCGCGGCGATCGCCGCTCGCCGCGCGTTGCCGGCGTCCAACTGCGGCAGGAGCACGCGCAAGATGGCCGCCTGCATTTCGTCGAGCCGGCTGTTGCGACCGGCGGCTTCGCTCACGTAGCGCTTGCGCCAGCCATACTGCCGCAGCGCGCGCACCTTCTCGAGCAGCACGGGATCGTTGCCGCTGACGGCACCACCGTCGCCGAGCGCGCCGAGATTCTTGGTCGGATAAAAACTGAACGACGCCAGCTGGCCCCACGTGCCGGCCTTGCGGTCGCCGATCTTCGCCCCGTGCGCCTGCGCGCAATCCTCGATCACCACGAGGTTGTAGCGCGCCGCCACTTCCATCAGCCGGGGCATGTCGACCGCCTGGCCGTAAAGATGCACCGGCACGACCGCCTTGATCTTCGGGTCGCGCAGCGTGGCGAGAGCCGTCTCCAACGCGGCCACATCCAGCAGCATCGTGGCCGGGTCCACCTCCGCATAAAACAACTTCGCCCCGGTCGCCGCGATGGCCGAGACGGTGGCGGTCACGGTGTTGGCCACGGTGACCACCTTGTCGCCGGCGCCAATTCCCGCGGCGCGCAGGGCGAGCTCGATGGCGTCGGTGCCGTTGGCCACGTTCGCCGTGCCGGCCACGCCCAGCCAGGCGGAGAATTCTTTCTCAAAGGCCGTGTTCTCCGGACCGAGAATGTAATGCCCGCTCTGCAGCACGCGCTTGATCGCCAGGTCGATCTCCGCCTGCGCGGCGAGATAGGATGCCTTGGGATCAGCGGGAAGAATTTTCATGGCAGGACCGCTCACAGGTAATTTTTCAATTCCTTGCGGTAGTAGCTGACCGTCTTCGCCAGCGCCTGGCGGATCGTGGTGCGCGGCTTCCAACCAAGCTCAGCGGCAATGAGGCTGCCGTCCGAATAGTAATCACCGATGTCGATCTTGCGCCGCGCCGCGGGAAATTTCTTCACCCGGAAGTCTCCCTCGCCCGCTACTTCGACAAGCAGCGCGGCCAGGTCGCGCAGGCTGATATTGCCGACGCCGCCGAGATTGAAGACCCGGCCCACGGCCTTCGGGTGCGTGGCCGAGAGCAGGAACGCCTCCACTGCATCGTCGACGTACGTGAAGTCGCGCAATTGATCGCCGCCCCACACCTCGATCGGCTTGCCTTCGAGCAATTGGCGGATCCATACGCCGACAAAAGTCTGGCGCGCATCCTTCACGCGCATGCGCGGGCCGATCGTGTTGGTCAGGCGCAGCACCGTGCTGGGCACGCCGTGCACTTCGCTGTACAGCAGGTGGTACTCCTCGCCCGCGAGCTTGTTGATGCCGTTCACGTCGACGGGACGCAGCGGATGCTTCTCATCCACCGGCAGGTAATCCGGCCGGCCGTAGATCTGGCGCGTGCTGGCGAAAACCACGCGCAGTTTAGGGTTATGCTTCCGGCAGGCCTCGAGCAGCGTGAGCTGCGCGCGGCAGTTGATGTCCAGGTCCGTCTCCGGATCGGTCATCGAGTCCATGTGGCTCGTCTGCCCGGCCAGGTTGAAAAGAAAATCCTCGCCCTTGAGCAGCGCCGGCAGGCTGTAGCGATTGCGCACGTCGGAGAGATCGACGCGCAGCTTGGACTCGATGCCGTGGATGTTGCGCTGGTTGCCGCCGTATTCCGGAATCAGGCTGTCTACCAGCGTCACTTTCGCCCCGAGTCCCACGAGCGTGCGCGCCAGATTGGAACCGATGAACCCCAAGCCGCCGGTGATGAGCACGCGCTTGCCTTTAAAGGCCTTGGCGAAGGGGACCTGGGATTTCATCAACGGTGCGAAGGCTTGCAGCGGATCGCTTGCGAAACAAGCGGGAAGCAGGAGTTGAATTTTCCAGGTCTCAGGTCTTCCGCCAGCATTTCGCGAAGCGAGAATGCGGGACGGACACAACCGCGGCCAGCAGGACGACGAGGGTGCAGCTCTCAGGTTTCGTATTTAGAAGTCCTGCAACTTCCCCTCGCCCGCGCCCCGCCGGGGCTCGATCCGCTCCAGCACTTCGCCGAGCAGATAAATTGAACCGGTCACGACCACGGTTTCGCCGGGTGCTCCCAAGGTGCAGCGGTTCGCCTCCGGAAAAATCAGGCCGAGCGAGGATTCGTGGAGCAGCGAACGCGCGGCCGGCGGGGTCAGCGTCACGAGATCCGCGTAAGGCGTCGCGCGGGCCTGCTGCGGCGCCACCACGTGGATCTCACGCGCGTGGCGCGTTACGACTTCCAGCAAGGCACGGGCCCGGAACTCGCCCAACACGCCAATGACGATCACCGGCTTTTTGCCGGTTTGCGCGATCAGGCGGCGCAGGTTGGCGTCGAGCATTTGCGCGCCCTCGGGATTGTGCGAAGCATCGAGAATGAGATGGCGGTCGCCCAACTCCACGTGCTGCCAGCGCCCGGGCCAGTTGACCTGGTGCAGACCGCGGGAAATCTCCGCTTCCGAGATCTGTCTTGTTGTAGGGCCGGCGCTCGCCGCCGGGCCGGCCTGCCGACTAGCCGTTTCGACGGGCTCAAGGCCCCGAGCAGGTCGAGGGGCGGCAGCCCTACACCATTCCGCAAAGACCCGCACCGCGACCGTGGCGGTGGCCGCGTTCCAGCGCTGGTAATCGCCCTCAAGATTGGTCGTCGGATAAGCCGCGAGATCCTCGCCGAAAATCTCCCTCACGGAATGCACTGGCGCACCCTGCGCAGCGGCCACTTTGCGAATCACCTGCTCCGCCCCAGCCGGCATCCGTCCGATCACCACCGGCCGGCCCGGCTTGATGATGCCGGCCTTTTCCGCCGCGATCTTTTCCACGGTGTCGCCCAACTCGGCCACATGGTCGAGGCCGATGGAGGTGATGATGCTGATCTCCGGCTGGACGACATTCGTCGCATCGAGCCGGCCGCCCATGCCGACTTCCACGATGCCGACATCCACCTGTTTCCGCTGAAACTGCAGGAACGCCATCGCGGTCATGAACTCGAAGAAAGTCGCGTGCTCGTCCGGCACGAACGCCGCCGCCTGCGCCGCCACCGGCTGCAGTTCGCGCGCGTAGGCCACGATCTCCGCCTCGGTGAGAATCTCGCGATCCACCTGCACGCGTTCGCCCAGCTTTACGAGATGTGGCGAGGTGTAGAGCCCGGTCCGCCAACCCGCCGCGCGGAAAACAGATTCCAACATGGCCGAGACCGAGCCCTTGCCGTTGGTGCCCGCAACGTGGATCATCGGATAACTGCGCTCGGGATTCTTCAGCGCGGCCGCCAAGCGGTGCATGCGGTCGATGCCGAATTTAACGCCACCCGCCTTGAGTGTGTAGAGATACTCTTTGACCGCGGCATAGTCAGCCAGCTGGGGCGCAGCTTCAGGCTTATAGGTCATATAGGTCCTATAGGTCCCATAGGACCTATGCCAGCTGCCTCAGCTCGCGGCGGCCGCCGGAAACGGCGTGGCCGTCGCCACTTTCCGCTCCTGGTATTTGTGCGTATGCAGCGCCTGCAGGAGGCTGGTGAGGCGGTCCTTCATCTCGAGACGGCTGACAATCTGGTCGACGAGGCCATGCTTGAGCAGGAATTCGGAAGTCTGGAAACCCGGCGGCAGCGTCTGCTTGGTGGTTTCCTTGATCACGCGCGCGCCGGCAAAGCCGATCATCGCACCGGGCTCGGCGATGATGATGTCACCCAGGGTCGCGAAGCTGGCGGTGACGCCACCCGTGGTCGGGTAAGTGAGAATGGAGATGAACGGCAGCTTGGCTTCGGCGAGGCGGCCGAGGGCGGCACTGGTCTTGGCCATCTGCATCAGGCTGAAAATACCCTCCTGCATGCGCGCGCCACCGGAGGCGCTGACGACGATGCACGGGATCTTCTTCTTCAGCGCGCGTTCGATCGCGCGGGTGATCTTTTCGCCGACGGCTGCGCCCATGGCCCCGCCGCAGAAACGGAAATCCATCACGGCCAGCGAGGCGGGGATACCGTTGATCTTGCCCACGCCGCAAATCACGGCCTCGGGCAGCCCGCTGTCTTTCTCGTAGCGCTTGATGCGATCCGGATAGGCAGCCGAGTCCACGAACTTGAGCGGATCCGCGGATTTGACGTTGGCGTCGTACTCCTCGAAGGAGCCTTCATCGACCATGCTGGCGATGCGCGCGCGACAGCCGATCGGGAAATGGTAACCGCTCTTCGGCACCACCATGAGGTTGGCCTCGAGGTCCTTGTTGAAGACGATCTCCCCGGAAACGGGGCACTTGGTCCACAGACCCTCGGTATTGACCTTCTTCTTGGCGGTTTTGGCGCCGGTGGCGGCCTTGGGGGCCGACGGCAGCTTGGGTTTGGAAAAATGTGCCATAACGAGAGGGATTTAACCGTGACCGAAGGTGACGACGTCGAGACTCAGCGCCCCGCCGCGGCGAAGCACGGTTGCGCAGGAATTGAGTGTGGAGCCCGTTGTAAAAACATCATCGACGAGGATATAACGTTGGGCCGGATTAATGGTGGCCCCCGGGGCCAAAGCAAAGGCATTTTTCAGGTTCTCCCGGCGGGCCTCCCGGTCGTAATGCGTCTGGGATACGGTATTAACAACGCGGCAGAGCAGTTCCCTCACCTCCGCCTCGCCGCCGACCGCCGCCACCGCACAGTCCGCCAGCAGGCGGCTCTGGTTGTATTTCCGCTTTTTCAGTTTTTTGGGATGCAGCGGCACGGGCACGAGCACCGCGCCGCGCAAATAATCCGCATAGCCCGGGGTCTGGCGCATGATGGTTGTGACATCGTCCAGAACGTACAGTTCGGCGTGGTATTTCAGGGCATGCACCAGCGCCCGCCCCGGACCTTGGAGCAACACCGCGGTTTTGCCTTGGCCGAATCGCGGCTCGAGCGCCTCGCAATGCTCGCACAGCGGATTTCCCTCCACGTCGCCGAAGAACGGATGCCCGCAAGTCGTGCAATGCGGCTCCTCTACGATCAGCAAACGGTGCGCGCACAACGGACACAGGTGCCGGTAACTTCCCTCCTCCACTACGCCGGCGCAGTGCACGCACACGCGCGGAAAAATCACATCGAGGCGGTCACGCCACAGGGCCGGAAAATCGAAGTTCATCGTCGGGCCCGACGGCACATGGGATGACGCCACTCCCGAGTTGGGCCAAGCGGAATCCGGAGTTTTGTTCCCATGTTTTGCTGCCCGCGCGGCGGATAATCCCGTTGCCTCGATTTACTGGCATGGAATTGTCTCCCGCGTCATGGCGCACGCGGCACCCCACTCTCCGGCCGGTGACGGCAGCTGGTTCAACCCGAAGAGCGAAACCGGCCGGATGATTCTCGAGTATCCATGGGAAAACACGCCGCTCGGCCCCATCGCCGCGTGGCCGTCCCACCTGCGCACGACGGTCAACCTGGTCATGGACGCTGGCGCGCCCATGGCGCTGATCTGGGGCCGGGAACACGTCTTTCTCTACAACGACGGCTACGCCGCGATCATCCAGGACAAGCACCCCAAGGCGCTCGGCGCCCCGGCCCGCGAGATTTTCCCGGAAGCCTGGGAGGTACTGGCGCCGTTGTTTGCCCGGACCATGGCCGGCCACGCCTTGCTGAGCGAGGACCTCGTGGTCGATCTCACCCGCGCCGGCGTCACCCGACCCGCTTATTTTTCCTTCAGCTACAATCCCGTCCGCAACGAGCGCAACGGCGTGGATGGTTTCATTGCCGTCGTCATGGAATCCACCTCCCGCGTGGTCCGGGAACAGGAGCGCGCCGGCATTTTCGACACCGTGCTGTCGGCCATCAACGATTTCGCGTACGCCTTCGATCGCGACGGCCGGATCACTTTCGCCAACAAGGCGCTGCTCGACCTGTGGGGCCTGAGCCTGGACCAGGTGGTCGGGAAAAATTTCACCGACCTGAAGTATCCCGAGGCGGAAGCCGCGAAGCTGCAGCGGCAGATCCAGGAGGTCATCGACCGGAAAATCACCGTGAGCGATGAGACCGCCTACGAGAGCCCCACCGGCGTCCGGGGCGTGTACGAGTACATCCTGAAGCCGGTCCTCGGGCCGGGCGGCGAAGTCCGGGTGGTCGCGGGCTCGACGCGCGATGTCACGCTGCGGAAAAAACAGGAGGTGGATGCACTCGAGACCGCGAAGGCCAAGGACAACTTCCTCGCCACCCTCTCGCATGAGCTGCGCACGCCGCTCAATCCGGCTCTGATGCTGGCCACCGAGAATGCGGCGAACCCCGATCTGCCTCCAGCGGTGCGCGATGATTTCCAAGCCATCACCGACAGCATCTCCGTCGAGGCGCGGCTGATCGACGACCTGCTCGATCTCTCACGCATCGCCCACCACAAGGTGCTCCTGAACGTGCAGGTGCATGACCTGCACCCCGTGCTGGTGAAGGCGATCGAGACGGTGACTCCCGACGCCCATGAGAATCGGATCGAAATCATCAGCCGGCTGGAAGCCAACCCGGCGCTCGTCTCCGCCGACCAGGTGCGCCTGCACCAGATCCTCAACAACCTGCTGCGCAATGCCGTGAAATTCACTCCGGCCGGCGGCTGCGTAACCGTCACGACGCGAAACTCAAAACAGTCCGGCCGGATCGTGGTCGAAATTGCCGACACCGGCATCGGGCTCACGGAGCTCGAACTGGCGAAGGTTTTCATGCCCTTTGCCCAAGGGCATCACGCCGACGAAGGCACAAACGCCTTCGGCGGCCTGGGTCTCGGTCTCGCGATCGCGCGCCAACTGGCGGAATTGCACGGAGGCTCGGTCCACGCCAGCAGCAGCGGCCGGGATCGCGGCGCCACCTTCGTGGTCGAACTACCGGCCGCGGCCGCAGGCAGTCGTCCGTCGGATGCAACGCTTCCGCCAAGTCCCGCGCGAAAGCCGATGGGAAGAGGTCGCGTACTCCTGGTCGAGGATCACACCGCGAGCCGCCATGTCCTCGCCCGCCTGCTAACCAGCCGCCAGCTCGAAGTCGTTCAGGCGGCGTCCGCCGGCGAAGCGCTCGAGCGGGCCAAGGAACAGTCGTTCGACCTCGTGATTTCCGACCTCGGCCTGCCCGACCTGTCGGGCCATGACCTGATGCGCGCGCTCAAAGCGACGTACGGGGCGCGCGGCATCGCGCTCAGCGGCTTTGGCACTGAGCAGGATATCTCACTCAGCATGGAAGCGGGTTTTCTCGCCCACCTGACCAAGCCGGTCGAGGCAGCCGCGCTCGACGAGGCACTGCAGAAATACCTGCGCCCGGCGAGCGCCTGACGCTTAGTAGATCACCCGCACCAGGAAAAGCCCCTGCGGCGGCGCGGTCACCACGGCGGCGATGCGCTTGCGGCTCTTCAGCATGGCGGCAACTTCCGCGACCGTGAGTTTGCCGAGACCCACGTTTACCAACGCACCGGTCAGGCTGCGCACCATCTTGTAGAGGAAACCGTCGGCCTCGAACGTGAAGGTCACCTTGTTGCCCCGGCGCGCAATCTGCACCCGCCGCAACGTGCGCACCGTGGTTTCGTAGGTGCGGTCGTTCTCGCCCGAGAAAGCCCAGAAGTCGTGTTTACCTTTCAGCACTTTCGCTGCGGCGCGCACCGCCTTCCAATCGAGCTTGCGATTGAGGATCCAGCAGTAGCCCTGCACGAACGGATCACCTTCCCCAAGATCGAGGTGGTAACGGTAGATCTTTCCCTGCGCATCGAAGCGCGCATGAAACTTCGGGGCAGCTTCGCGCACCGACTTGAGCTGGATGGAGCGCGGCAACCCGCTCTGGATGGCTCGCCGCAACTTTTCCGCACCATGAGCCCAAGCGGCATCGAAATGGAAAACCTGCGCAAGAGCATGCACGCCGGAATCCGTGCGCCCGCTGCCCTCGATCCGGATCTGCCGGGCAAACATCTTTTGGAGCTGCTTCTCCACCAAATCCTGCACCGTGTTGCCGCTCTCCTGGCTCTGCCACCCGTGCAGGTGCGTGCCATCGTAGGCGACGATGCATTTCCAACGTTGATTCTTTTTCGAAGCAGAAGGTGAAACCACGGAACACACAGAACACACGGAAAGGTCAGACTACAATACGTTCGTACTGCACCAAGGGATAGTGGCCGAAATTCACGAGCAACCCGACTTTGAGCCGGGTCGCGTGGAGATAATTATGCAATTGGGCACGATGCTCATCAGCAAGTTTGGCCACAGCCTTAATTTCTAAGATCACTTTGCCGAAGCAAAGAAAGTCGGGCTGGTACACCTGTCGTAGTGCCCTGCCTTTGTACTCAAGCGAGAGCAGTGGTTGGGCTTGGAATGGAATATGCCGGTCTTGAAGTTCCAGTTCCAAGCATTCCTGGAATACCGCTTCTAGAAACCCGCATCCCTTTACCTTATATACCTCAAAGCAAGCACCCAGCAGGGCGTGCGTCTCGTCGGCGTGGAGCAGTTTTGTCATGGGCCATCCTTTTCCGTGTGTTCTGTGTGTTCCGTGGTTTATTCATGGCCCGAAAGTGTTGGTGGAAATTCTTGATCCAGGAAATCCTGCAGAATCAGGCACGCCGCGCGCGAGTCGACCAAGCCGGAATCACGCACGCCGCGGCGGTCCTTCTTTGCGATCGAGGACTCGGCTTCCGAGCTCGTGAGCGTTTCGTCGATCAAGTGTACCGGCAGGCCGAACTCCGCCTTCAGCTTCGCGGCGAACGTATCCACTTCCTTCGCCTTGAAACCGATGGAGCCGTCCATGTTGTACGGATAACCGAGCACGAGGTCGGTGATGCGGCGGGCCTTGATCTGCTCGCCCAGTTTCGTCCAGCGCACCGCAGGATCCGCGTCGATCAGCGCGGGCAGCGGCGTGGCCACCCCGATCTCATCGCCCTGGGCCAAACCCACGCGCTTCGTGCCGTAGTCGATGCCGAGACAGCGCATGAAATAAACCCAATCTTAACCACGAATAGACACCAAGGCACACGAATGAATCCGGGGGGAGCGATCTCCGACTGATTCGTGTGCCTTGGTGTTCATTCGTGGTTAAGCCATTCTCACAGGTACTTCTTCTTCGCGGCGTCCTCACCGAGGCGCTTCATCAGCTCCTTGATCTCCTGCGCCCGCGCCTTGGGCACGACCAGCGTCGCGTCCGCGGTGTGCACCACGATCAGGTCGTTGCAGCCGACCACAGCCGTAAGATGCCCATCGGCGGAAACCACGATGTTGTTCGCCCCGCGCTCGACCATCGCCACGCCGCGCAGGACGTTGCCGTGGTCATCCTGCGGAAAATGCTTCGCAATCGCCGGCCAGGCGCCGACGTCGTCCCAGTCGAAACTCGCGGGCAGCACCACGACGTTGGTGGATTTTTCCATCAGCGCGTAGTCGACCGAGATCTTCGGCAGCGTGGGATAAAGCTTCGCCAGTGCCGTCGGCCAGTCGGCCTTGCCCGCCTGCTCGAGCTGCACCAGTCCGGCGTACAGGCCCGGAGCGTGCGCCTTGAATGCCGCTTCGACGACCGGCACGCGCCAGACGAACATGCCGGCGTTCCAGTAGTAGCGATTCGTCGCGAGATACTCCTGCGCGGTTTTCTCGTCGGGCTTCTCGACAAAGCGCTTGGCCGTGAAGACATCGCGCGAGCCGATCTTCTTCCACACGCCGGCGGACTCGATGTAACCGAAGCCGGTCGCGGGTTCCGTCGGCTTGATGCCGAGCGTCACAAGCACGCTGTCCGCCTCCGCCGCTTCAAAGGCCAGCGTAAGCAGTTTCCGGTACTCGGGCTTGTCGTGGATCACGTGATCCGCCGGCAGCATCGCAAAGGTGGCGCTCGGATTGCGCTGCTTCACCAGCAGCAGGGCCAGTCCGGTCGCGGCTGCGGTGTCGCGACCCATCGGCTCGGCCACGATGTTGGCCGGCGGCAGGTCGGTGCAAACCGAGCGGCAGCCTTCGAGCTGCGCCTGCGTCGTGAGCACGAGGATGTTTTCCTTCGGCACGATCCCCGTCAGCCGGTCCACGGTCTGCGTGAGCATCGACTTCTCGCCCACGATGGGGAGCAGGTGTTTGGGCCGGGCCATCCGGCTCTGCGGCCAGAAGCGTTCACCGCGGCCGCCGGCCATGATCACAACAAAACGATCGGACATGCACCGAAGATTTCGGGCCAGGTTGACGGGTCAACGGCGAACTCACCGCAACGCGGTTGCTTTTTGCCGATACTCGGCAAATTTCCCCGCCCACACCATGGAGATTCCCCTAGAGATCGATGTCGCCACCGCCGCCCAACACTTTCGCGACGGCGCGCTGCTCCTGGACGTACGCGAGCCGGACGAATTCGCCATCTGCCGCATCGACGGCAGCCGCGAAATTCCCATGCGCCAGATCCCGGAAAACCTCGCCAGCCTGCCGCGCGACCGACTGATCCTGGCCCTTTGTCATCATGGTCGCCGCAGCATGCGGGTGACCGAGTTCCTCCGCGCCAACGGCTTTTCCCAAGCCACCAGCGTCATGGGTGGAATCGAAGCTTGGGCCGTCGAAATCGACCCGAAGCTGGCGCGCTATTGAAACACGCTTCCTAAGTCGTTTCAGGCCTCGGATTTCCGGTTTCAGGTCTCCCTTATCCGCGCTCTTGACTCCTTCGCCGCTTTTGCGGCACAAACCTCCCTCACTTCCTTACTTTTATGGGTCAACAACTCAACAAACACATCAAGAAGAAACGCCGCGTCGCCTACCACAAGCGCCGCAACGCCAAAATCCAGGCGCTCATCGCCAAGGCCAAGAAGTAATTCTTCGCGCACGTCTCGCCTTCTGTAGCGGCGGTCTATGACCGCCGTTTTCATTTGGCAGGCCCGCAGTCTCGGACTGCTGCCAGCGTAATCTGCCGTGATCAAAGTCAGCCTCATCTCCCTCGGATGCGCCAAGAATCTCGTCGATAGCGAGATCATGGTGGGCCATTTGCACCAGGCGGGCATGACCGTGATTCCCGAGGCCGAGAAGGCCGACGTCGTCATCGTCAACACCTGCTCGTTCATCGACTCGTCCAAGGAGGAGTCGATCGGCCACATCCTCGAGGTCCACCAGAACAAGGGAATGAAGAAGCGCCGCAAGGAGCAGAAGCTCATCGTCGCGGGCTGCATGAGCCAGCGGTTCTCCAAGGACCTCAAGGGCGAGCTGCACGACGAGGTCGACGCCTTCATCGGCCTCGACCAGGTCACCAAGGTCGCGCCGATCATCGAGGAGATCTACGCCAAGGACCGCGGCCAGGGCGAGGACAAGGCCGAGCCGGCCGTCTTCATCGAGGGCAAGTCCACCTACATCCCGGACTACAATACGCCGCGCTTCCGGCTCACCCCGAATCATTTTGCGTACATCAAGATCGCCGAAGGCTGCAACCACCCGTGCACCTTCTGCATCATCCCGCAGATCCGCGGCCGCCATCGCAGCCGCACCGTCGACAGCGTCGTGCAGGAAGCCCGCCGCCTCGTGAAGGAAGGCGTGAAGGAGATCAACCTGATCTCCCAGGACACGACCTACTTCGGCATGGACACGTGGGAGCAGCGCCCGAATCCGCGCACCGGCGTCGATTCCTCCCGCGGCACCGCGCTCACCACCCTCCTCCGCGAACTCAACGCCATCGAGGGCGACTTCTGGATCCGCCTGCTCTACACGCATCCCGCGCACTGGAGCGACGAACTCATCAAGACCATCGCCGAGTGCCCGAAGGTCGCGCGCTACATCGACATCCCGCTGCAGCACATCTCGGACAATATGCTCGGCCGCATGCAGCGTGAGACGAGCGGCGATTACATCCGCGACCTGATCAAGCGCATCCGCGCCGGCATCCCGGGCATCGCGGTCCGCACCACTTTCATCGTCGGCTTCCCGGGTGAAACCGACGCCGACATCGCCGAGCTCTGCCAGTTCATCGAGGAAACGAAGTTTGAGCGCCTCGGCGTGTTCCGTTACTCGCAGGAAGAAGGCACGCGCGGCGCCAAGATGCCCGGCCAGATTCTGCCGAAGGTGAAGGAAGCCCGCTGGCACAAGCTGATGGCGCTGCAAAAGCGCATCGCGAGCGAAGTTTCGAAGTCCTACGTCGGCAAGACCCTCAAGGTCCTCGTCGAGGAACCCGGCGTTGCCCGCGGCGAGGCCGACGCGCCCGACATCGACGGCCGCGTCTACGTTCCGCGCGAACTGCCGGTCGGCGAGTTCGTCGACGTGAAGATCACCGGCTACCAGGATTACGACCTGCTCGCGCTGCCCAAGGGCCAGAAGCCCGCCGAGTTCAAAGTCGCCAAGCAGGCCCAGTGAGGCCAGCGTGCCGCGATGAGGCTGTTCCTCTTCGCCCTGCTCGGAACCATCCTTTTCGCCGGCTGCGCCCCCAGCGCCGATCCGCTCGATTGGAAAATCGAGGCCGATGACATCGACGAACTGAACGTCTGGCTGCGCGACACGCTGCCCTTGCTGCCGGACGACCTGAAGGCCGAGGTGGAGGCTTCGATCGGCAATATCCAGTCGAGTCTCTCCGAGAAAGGCGATGTGGCCCGCGCCCTTGCCCTTTGCCGCCGCCTTGACGGCCGTTCCGTGCGCTTCGTGGTCATCAATGGCTACGAAATCGGGAACGACATCCTGACCGCCCGGATTCAAAACGAATCAGAAGCGCTCCTCCGTCTGGCGCAAACCGCCGACGCCCTGCCGGCCGACCAAGTCGAGCGGGAAACCGCTTACCACCGCGCGCGCAGCGCTGCATACAAAAAGACTTTGGAGCGGGCCGAACAGCGCCTGGCCTCCTTGCGCGCGGAACTGCAGAAGCAGTGACCCGAATCTCGATCCGCTTTAACCGCGGATTGCGCAGATTGCGCGGATAAGACCCTCAAATACAACCCGTCATCCTGAGCCGTGCGAAGGATCCAAGGGGACGGACGGATGCGCATCAGCACTTGGGGCCTTCGCATGGCTCAGGACAACCGTTGCTAGGGCCTGCCCCATCCGCGCTATCTGCGTAATCCGCGGTTAATTCTGCTCCGCGTTTTTACCTTAACTCAGCCGCCGCCAGACCGATGGCAAAGGAGGTAGCGTTGTCGTTGTCTCGACTGGCGGGCGAACCTGCTTGCCCGGGCGGAACACTTGGCGGCGTTCGCCATGCTGGAAGCCTACTATTATTTCCTCCACTACCGGGCCGACCTGATTCTCGTCGCTCTGCTCGTAGGCGGAGCTTGCTGGTGGGTCCGGCGCCTCTTTCGCCGGCGCGATCCGCAACACCGCCTGCCCTACACCGCCTTTCTCGTCGCGGCCGGCCTGGTCGTCACCGGCGGCCTCTTCGCCGAATGGATGGCGCAACAGCGCATCACTCAACTCGTGAAACTGTTCGCCGGCTTCGGGCCGACCTACGCCACCGAGCTGGCTGAAAAAGGCCACGCGGGCATAACTCCCGCCACCGCCGCCAACGACCCGGTCTATCTGAAGCTGATCGAAGACGAAAAGCGCTGGCTGACCAACAACCCGGTGGTGTCGGACATCTACACTTTCCGCCAGGATGCCAGCGGCCGAATCCGGATCATCGTCGATTCCGAAACCGACTACGACCACGACGGCAAGATCGACTCCGAACGCGAGCAGCGCACCCCGATCGGCGAAATCTACCAGGAAGCCACGCCCGCCTTCTACGACGCGCTTACCGGCAAGACGGTCTTCGATTCGACCTTCGTCCAGGATCGCTGGGGCGTATGGGTTTCGTCCTTCACCCCGATCTACGATCGCAACGGCCACGTCGAGGCGGCCGTCGGCATCGACTACCCGGCCGACAGCTGGCTCTCCGCCATCGGCACCGTGCGCGCCGCCACGCTGGGCCTGACGCTCGTCCTCGTCGCCATCCTCCTCGTCAGCAGCACGCTCATTTCCTTCCTCTCGGCCGAGATCGACGAGCGGAAAGCCATCCAGGGCCGCCTTGAGCACGCCAGCGAATCCGCGCTCAACGCCAGCGCCGCCAAAAGCGAGTTCATGGCCCGCATGAGCCACGAGGTGCGCAACCCGCTCACTGCCATCCTCGGCTTCGCCCGCTTCCTCAGCGAGACGAGGATAGACGCCACCCAGCGCCGCTATGTGGACACCATCGAACGCGCCGGCGGCAACCTGCTTGAGTTGCTCAACGACATCCTCGACTACACCAAGGCCGAAAGCGGCAAGGTCGAACTCGAGCGCATCGCCTGGGCCCCGGCCATGGTAGTGCACGAGGTCATGGACCTGATGTCGGTGCGCGCCACGGAAAAAGAGCTGAAGCTCAGTTTCGAAAACAACCTTCCGGTGACGCTGACCTTGTTCGGCGATCCCACGCGCGTGCGCCAGATTCTGACCAACCTGCTCAGCAACGCGCTCAAGTTCACCTCCTCGGGCGGGGTCACGGTCACCGCCAGCTGGGTCGAGTCCGGCCTGCGTTCCGCCCACGGCGCGCTGACGCTCGAAGTCACCGACACCGGCATGGGCATTCCAGCCGACCGCCTGCCGCGCCTGTTCAATGCATTCAGCCAGGCCGACTCCTCCACCACCCGCCACCATGGCGGCACCGGCCTCGGCCTCGCCATCTGCAAGCGGCTCTCCGACATGATGGGCGCCACCATCAGCGTCGCCAGCCAGCCGAAAGCCGGCACGACCTTCACCTTTGTCCTCAGCAGCGACGCCGCCCACGCCTACGGCCCGACCTATCCGGCGACCGGCGGCACGGCACCGCCGATGGCTGTCTGGACGCGCGCGCTCGTGGTCGACGACGTCGCCCTCAACGCCCAGCTCCTGAAGGTCCAGCTCCGCCGCATGGGTCTCGAAGCCGACATCGCCGCCAGCGGCCGCGACGCCCTGGAGTTCGCCGCCGTCAACCCGTACGCGATCATCTTCATCGATCTGCGCATGCCGGACATGGACGGCTTCCAGACCGCGCATCTCATCCGCGAGCACGAAGCGCCCGGCCGCCATGTCCCGATCGTGGCCATCAGCGGACAAACCATTTCCGGCATCCGCGAGAAATGCCTCGCCGCCGGCATGGACGACTTCATGGCGAAGCCCGTCTATCTCCCCGCCCTGCAATCCACGCTCGAGGCCCTGGTCCCGCGCTTCAAGGTGGCGCAATCCAACACGAACGCGCCGTTCGCTACGGTATCGTAAGCGTGTCCGGACTCGGGCGGTTTTTTGACCACGGATCAAGCGGATCGATACGGATGAAGGCTAATCACCTCAGACCGTCATCCTGAGCCGCGCGAAGGATCCACGCCAAAGGACGGACACGCACCTTCACTTGGGTCCTTCGCACGGCTCAGGATGACCGCAAGCAACGGTTCATCCGTATCTATCCGTTCAATCCGTGGTCAAACGCGTCCGCCCGCGACAAACTTTCCGATAATCCCGTCGAACGATCCATTGGTGAAGAACACCACAAGCTGCGGCTCCTTCGCCGCCTTCGCGTTCGCGCTCAGCTTCTCCAGTAGTTCGGCGTTCGTCGCCGCGGTGTAGGCATCCACGCCCTGCACTTCGAGGTGCTGGATCACCGCCTCGACGTCGAAGCGGTCGTCTTCCTTCAATTTGTCCGCGCGGCTGACGGCGCCGATATAAACCTCGTCCGCCAGGCCGAGCGCCCGGGTGAAACCGGCTTGCAACACTTTCGTGCGCGCCGTGTTGCTGCGCGGCTCGAACACCGCGCTGAGCAATACGCCAGGATAACGGCTGCGTAGCGACGTCAGCGTTTCCGCCAACGCCGTCGGGTGATGTCCGAAATCCTCGATTACCTTCAGCTTCGGAGTGTCGACCAGCAGCTCCTGCCGGCGCTTCACACCACGGAAACGCGCGAGCGCCTCGAGCTTGAGCTGCGTGGGATCGTCGGGATAAAGCGCCAGTGCCGCCGCCACCGCAGCCATCGCCGCATTGCGCGCATTGAAGATGCCGGGCTGCTTCCACTGCACGGCCTGCGGTTCCTCGCCGCGCCAAACCAGCTGGAAAGTCACGCCCGCCGGCCCCTCGCTGAAGTTCGTAATCCGAACATCGTTGCCCTCGCCGGTGCCGACCTTCACCACGCGCGTCCACGAGAACGCGCCGAGCGCGCGCAGGTTGTCGTCGTCGCCATTCAGCACGATCCAGCCATTGCGCGGCACGATGCGCGTCAGGTGCAGGAACGTGCGCTGCACGTCCGCCAGGTCGCGAAAAATATCGGCGTGGTCGAACTCGAGATTGTTCAGCACCGCGATGTGAGGCGCGTAGTGGATGAACTTGCTGCGCTTGTCGAAGAACGCGCTGTCGTACTCGTCGCCCTCGATGACAAACGGTGCGTCCACCTTGCCAAGGTGGCTGCCCATCGGCGGATCCTGCGGCACGCCACCGATCAGGAAGCCGGGATCACGGCCGTTCTCGCGCAGCAAAAATGCGGTCAACGCCGTGGTGGTCGTCTTCCCGTGCGTGCCGGCGATGACGATGTTCTTGCGCCCCTTCAGGACAAAATCCGCCAGCAGTGCCGGCAGCGACGTGAACGCCATCGACCGCGTATCGAGCAGCCACTCCACCTCCGGATTGCCGCGCGACATGGCGTTGCCGATGACCACGAGGTCCGGCTTCAGTTTTTCCAACCGCGCCGGATCATAGCCCTCGTGCAAGGCAATACCCGCCGACGCCAGCACGGTGCTCATCGGCGGATAAACTCCGGCATCGGCGCCCAGCACTTCATGCCCGGCCGCGCGCGCCAGCAGCGCCGCCTGCCCCATCGCCGTGCCACAGATGCCCATAAAGTAGATTTTCATCGTTCGAGTGGGCACCACTAATGGACACTAATCTCCACTAATAAACCACGAAGTAGCCGGCGCGCTCCGAACGAAGCAGACTGTTCACCGCGGAATACACGGAAATTCACGGCGCAGTTCTCCCACTCCGCCAAAGGAAGGGAGCTCGGGAGCATGTAGGCATCACTGCCTGACGTTCCAATCGCCACCGTGGCGACGGATCGCGAGGATCAGTTCCCAAAGCAATCTGAGTTGGGCATCAGGCAATTGGAGAAAGAACGGAACCATGTTGTGCAGGGTCACGCCCAATGCTGGCCATTCCGCCCAAGCCAACAGCAGCGTCTCTGTATAGTACGCGACGGCGCGCCCATTCGGGACGTGCCGCGTGAGCGCGAGAACACAGCGAATCACAGTTTCCGAGTGGCGCTTCACATTGTCAGTTGCATCAGGTTTATGCGCGATCCATCGCGCATAACCAGCAATCTCCTTCTGGAATTTTCGGAGTAGATCTTCTCCGCCGAGACTCCATGCCTGCGCGGACATCGTCAGCAACACCGCGAACCGCGCAGCGTCCTCGACGACGATGGAGCTAAATTCAACTCTAGCGCTTAGTGTCGCAAGACGAGGTCGCAGTGATTCCGGACACGGCCGACCCCGAAGGACAACTCCTAACATTGTCCAGATTTCGCCTTTAGCCGGGTCTTGTTCCAAGGCGGCAACCAATGCTTCGATCTGCGGCCGAAGTTGAGCGGTCGACAGCCGCTTGGAGAATTCATCGCCAAGCACTGGCGCCAAGACCCGTTCACGCGGTTCGCCCAGAAAACTCTCGAGCGCATCGGAAAATACAGACGGGTCGAAAAGCCATTCGGGCGTCGGCCACGTCGTTTCGCCTTCCTGCTTGGCCGCCTTTTCCTTGGCGACTCCGTTGACGATTTGAGCGAGACTCTGTCCTTCAAGCACGACGTCGCGCAGCGCCGATCCCACGGCTGTGACCAGAAGCACGTCCGCGGTGAAATTTCGCGGGTAACAGACATCCGCTTCTTCCGGCACACCAATCAATATTTCCGAGCCAGTTGGCTGCTCGTTTTGCGTGAAATACTTTAAAATGTGCTCGGCAGGGCTGTGTTTGCGCAAGACTTCAAACAACTGGCCCGCGTGTACCCAAGTAAAGACGAGGCGGGCGACCCCAGCCAACCCTGGTTTGGGGTTGAACGCCCCCAAACGCCCCCAAGTCCAGCGCATCACCTGCAACAGGGCTTGGGTATCAGCGAGCGCCTCTTCTCCCAACAAGATCGAGGCTGCGGGCGCGATCACCTCGGGCTTCAGCCCCAATTTGGCTTTCAAATGTAGTAGTTGCGCTCGGCTCAACGGGGAGCGGCAGTCCATTTCCAGCTGCGCGACCATCGCTTCTTGTTTGGCGCGCGCCTGAAGACGGAACGCCTCGACGAGGGACGACGACAATGCCCGCGGAAGCGTCGCGAACCGCCGAAACGTTTCCACGCATCCGAC
This sequence comes from Verrucomicrobiota bacterium, assembly GCA_048498955.1. Classification (GTDB taxonomy): domain Bacteria; phylum Verrucomicrobiota; class Verrucomicrobiia; order Opitutales; family Opitutaceae; genus Lacunisphaera. The sequence continues at coordinate 22,508 of JBEHWZ010000005.1, forward strand.
CTCCCGAATTGACCGCGCCGTCATTTTTTCCCAATCCGGGCTCCCATCCGAAAGACTCTCCCATCGCAGATAGTGTTTGAGTTCGGCTGGATCCGCTGGAGTCATTTCCAAGATCGTAGGCCCAGAGTTTTTGGAAAGTGCGGCTTCCAAGACACGATAGCGATAGAAGCAGGAATGACGTCGCGTCTCTTCGATGGTAAGGAGTCGCTTCGCGACGTTAGGAATACCGGCCAGTTCTTCGGGCAATTCAGCGCGGGGGGCATCGCACCATTCCGGGTGTCGGAGCAACACGGGCACGCGGTTTCGCTTCAAGGGATCCAAGCATTCAATGAGAGGGTCTGCGATGCGCCAGTTTTGCTTCGCCTCAGTGCCTTCGACAATGATCGCCTGGGCCGATTCCTTGCGGAACTTAAACGGTCCCTGTCCATCCACCGCTTTCAGCTCCGCCGGCTTCCCACTGTAGGCTTTGCCAGCCGTGGCCCAGAAATCCTCCGCGACGAAATGCGCGTCACCGACAGTGATGACACTTCGTGGCGCTATTCCGAGCCGCTTTTCCGTGCGCGGGGGAAGTTCAATCCAGTCGCGGATCGATTCTGGCAACGAAAAGTACCAGCGCTGCATGAGGAGTGTGTGAACCCGCTCCTCATTGGCTTTGAGAAATCGCCTCTGCGCTTGACCAGTCAATGTGCGGCGCAGTTGCCCCGCCACGACGATTTGACGTTCCGTCGAAGCCAGCAGCCGCGCCTCCAACCAATCGGTACAGCGCTCCAAGCCCTCTTTCGCGAATCCTTTCTGGTCCAGCAACCGACTGAAGAACAGTGCATCGCCCAAGCCGTGAGTCGCGGCGACCTGGGCCTCCGCCACGGTTCGACCAAGGATCGATACAAATTGCTCCGGCGGATACCATAGATTATCGAGCAGCCAATCGGCCCGCGCCTGTTGGATGGCCTCTACTACATCTGCTTTGAAACAGTCGGTGATTGCCTCAACGACTGCTTGCGACAGCGACATCAGAAACTCCAATTCCCCCCTTGGCCGAGCACTGGTGAAACCAAGAGGCGGCAGCTGCAGCGTGTCACGATCCGGCACGAGCCGCGCGTAATATTGCCGCAGAGTCACCAATTCCGGTTGCTCGATCAGATCGTCTCCAGCGATCTGCGCCTGATTGAGAAAGTAGAGCAGCTCCTTGCCCGAGGTCGGGACAAAGCGGTAGTCCGCCCCGCGCAATCGGTGACGGGCCGCGTAGAAGGAGGTATCGTCCAAGTGGCCGCGCTGGTGCAGGTCAGCCAAGACTCCGAACGTGCTGATGATCGGTGTGGTGCCCACGCGCTCATGCCCGTTAGTCCATCGATCGTCGATCCAGTGCCAGAGGCCCGGCTCCGGCAACGCCCGCGTGAGTTCACCCACTTCCCTCATCACCACGTCGACTTCGTCGCTCAAGGCTTCACCGGTCTCGACCGGCCGTGAAGCCAGCTCTTGGTAAAGCCCGCCAACTTGCACCCGCTGCAACAACCCGCCGAGCTGCGCGACCACATATTCGCGGCCGGCAGTGTTTTTCACCTCGCGTCGCAGAAATTCGATCTCCGCAGCGGGAATCGAGACATCGAAGGTCGCTGCCACGCGTTCTAGGACGCCCGCGCGGGCAAACGCCTCCGCCATTGTCACGGAAGTGAAGAGCGTCGCGCCGCGGGCCGGAAGTTGATCGAAAGGCATCCCGGGCGCCGTTTTCGAGAGGACGGGTTGCGCGGCCTGCAGCTCATGTTCAGTGATGGCCCCACACGTCCGCATTGCCATCAAGACGGCCACCGCTTGCGTCAGCAGTTTCGCAATAGCGGGCTCAGGAACATAGGCAGTAAAATCTCGCTTTAGCTTCGGCCAGTAGTCCACCACCCACGCGTTGCGCCGGCCCGCTTCCGCCACCATCGCCCACCAATCAGCGCCCATGCCGTCGCGCTCCTGCACGTCCTCGGGATCGCGGGGGAAACTTATGGCCCTGATTTTTTGCTGATCAACAAGCTTCAACACGTCGCTTCGGCCGGCATCGAAATCGGGCTGACCTCGACCGAGTTGATCCATCAAGTGCACCAGCACCGCGCGCAAGCTCGGGGGCACCAACACTCGGGCGTAGGCTTTCTCGACGATGGCGAGCAACCCAAGTTCGCTCGCCGTAATCAATGCCGTGTAGTCGAGGCACAGGGCTTCAATTTTCCGGTCGGGCACGTCTGCCGGACGGCCGCCGTGTCGGAAGAAAATTGGTGGCGTCTGATGCTGCAAGCCATGCCGGACGCCGGACAAGGCCAGAATCGGCCAGAGCGCTTGCACCGGTCGCAACGCGGAACCGATCACGTGAACTGGGACTCGGCCCGCGCGTAACATTTGAAACAGTTCGTGTGCCCGCCGCTCAGCGTCCTGGTTGCTCGCAATGATTTCAGAAATGGCAAACGGCTTGACGAATGCGTTCGGCTTGCCCGCCTCTTCTACCATCTTCGGCATCAACACAGCGGAGACATCTGCGAGCGCGAGCTCGTGCGCGAGCAGCGTCGCCGGGCCGATGGGCGGCCCCGAGAGCCCTTTACCCACCGCCAGCCGCAACGCTTCCGACGAAAAGGCCTGGTCTTCAAAACGCAGGATCCAGCCCATTCGCACCAGCGTCTCGGGCCGCGTGCCCGGATTCTTAAGAAGGGTAAGAGCCGGACCGAGGGCCCCTTTCATATTTCCGGCGTGCACGCGCAAATCAAAGAGCCTTTCGAGATCCGCCGCTTCTTGGCTTTCCGTCGCTAGTGCCTCGGCGTCACCCAACGCCGCGGTCAGCATCCCGAGGTTCTGCTCGCAGACAATTCGAGCGCGTCGCAGCCCAACGGGCAGCCGGCTCTCGGGAAAAAGGGCCGCGTTCGAATCCAACAATGCCAAACACGCCCGCCATGCGCGGCTGCGCATCAGGCCTGTCACCGCAATCTCCATGGCTTCCTGCGATTTGATCGCCGCCACCATCTGGTGCGCGTGCTCGGCGACGAACTGATGGTCGCCGGCGTTCAGCTTGGCCTGGCAGAGGGCGAGCAGCTCGGAAGTTTCGTGTGTCTCGTTCCATCGGCGGAGAAGCAAATCCGCAAGGGGTTTCCAGTCGGCCGTCTGCTTGCTCCGTTGGACTTCTATAATTTTCCGCACCCCGAACTGCTCGTCGGGCTCAAGTCCGGCTGCAATCTGCTCCGCTTCCGCGAACGATCCCCTGCCCGCGAAAAGTAGCGCGCGCCAATACAACCACATCTCCTCTTCCCCCGCCTCTTTCATCCGCTCACGCGTCTGATTGAGCGCCGTCTCCAATTGATCAAACTTCTCAGCTGAAAAGAGGAGCGCAAAAAGTTGGGTCGGATGAGCGCTCATAAGGAGATGTTTAATTTTTTCGCCAGCGCAGTGATTTCAGTGTCCCGGTCCACGGGCAAGCGGTGGACCTCCGCGATCTGCAGGACAACGGGGTCCCCGGGGTTCTCTTGTAGCAACTGCGCGCAAAGCTCCTCCGCTTGCGCGCGCCGGGCGGGATGTCCGGCCAGCGCACACAACCGCCAGTGCTGCAGCTCCAAATAAAGTGCACTGCCCGCCGCCGTGGGGCCGAGTAGTTCACGAAACTCGCGCTCCGCTTGATCGAGCGCAATCAGACTCCTTTCATCACGTTTGATAAACTCGGGGACAACTGGAAGAGGCGTCGGCTCGAACACCGCCGCGGGAGCCGCCGGTGAGATGGCCTCGAAATAACGGAGCATCGCACCCGTGAGCTTGATGCCGAACACGCCGAGATGTTTCGCGTCGATTTTTTGAAATTCTTCTTTCGCCGCTATGAGCTGTTTCTTCGTCATCAGTGCCAACGCGCGCAGCCGGCGGGACTCGACGTCCGGACCGACGCCTTCCGGCGGCTGGTCGAGTTCCGCCAACGCGTCGTCATACGATTTGCCCACGAGGAGCAAAAGGATTCGCTGGTTCCATTCCTCCAGCGTTGTGGGACCCGCCAAGATCTTGGCGCCTTCAACCGGGTTTGATTCCGCCGCAATCAGAGCGGAAATCAGTCTGCTCGAATCCCCCACTTGGGCGGCTTGCTGGTCCAACTCCTTCGCCCGGACCGGGTTCTTTTCTAACTCAAGCTCGAGCCGCGCGGTGAAGCGAAGAATCCGCGCTTGGAGCGTACCTGGAGCATTCGATCCGTCGAGCGCGTCACACATCGCCCGCAACTTCGGCAACACCCCGGCATCGCGACCATAGCGCCAGGCCTGCCGGATTTCATCATACTGCTTCGCCAGCGGATGTGCCGGCAGCGGCTGTTCGGAAGTCGGCACCTGAAGTGAGGTGCCGGGCGCCGGATGCGATCCCACCGAAGGTTGCGACGCCGTGAGCGTCGATTCGGCGTCGGGCTGAACCCCTGTGATGAGTTCGGGGTTGAAGCAGTTCTCTGCGAACAGGCGGGCGTATGACGCCGCCGCCGCCGCGGCGTAGGGTTGCCATGAATTGTGCTTTTTCTCGTCGCCGAAATCTGAAATCCCGCGAATCTGCAGCCATTTGGCGCGCCGACCGGAGTCCTCGATCGCCATCACCATTCCGCCCGACTCCATTTCAAATGCCCGCACCTGCGGATCGAGCGCCTTCAGCGTCGGAAAGAGTTTCGCGTCGCGCACGAGCATGTCCCCGCACGCGATGACGCTGTCGGAGGCCACCGGCGCGTCGTGCAGCTCAGGTCCACGATGATCCGTTGAGCCCTCGCCGAATTTCGGGGGATTGCCTAGGATATTCCCGGCCAGCTTCGCGTGCTCGGCTGGATCGACCGACCAGCTTTGCAGCATATCGCTCACCTCGCTCGACGGCTTGTGGTGGTCGGTGCGAAATTTTTTGCCGGTGGCGTGCTCCTCCGTCTGCGACACGTTCAGAATATTACGCGGCAATACGACCGCGCCGATGCGCAGATCGTCGCGGCAGCCCGCCGCAATCCCCACCAACAGAACCATGGTCGGATCGAAATCACGCAGGAACCGCGTCGTCCGAAGGGCAGCGGGCACCAAACCCGCCCGCGCAATATTGCCAACGACGATGCGCAGTTGCTTGCCCGTTTGTTTTGAGAGGATCTTCGTTTCCCAGTATTGGCGCCGATCGATCACTTGCACGCGCTGCGGCTGAATATCGAAGGCGCGCAGAACGTGCCGTAACTCGATTTCGATAACGGTGAGGATCGCGAGATCGCAGGGCTGCGGAGGTTCCGGCGGCACAATTTCGTTGGGGCAGAGGACAGGACTGACGATCATCCATATTCACGTCTTTCGCCAAATTCAATCGCAGCTTCATAAACTAATATTGCACGGTCTGAGGTAAACAACGGGGTATGTGGTCTGTGGTGGAGAACGATTAAATCTCCCGGCTTAGCCACCCGACCGCCCGGATCCTTTCTGTGTTCCGGGTTCCTCCGAGCTCAAAACCTGGTTTGCCTTTGCCAGACGGTGCCGTTCATCCGAACTCCATGCTCATTGAACGCCAGGAAGAGATCCTCGAATTCATCCGCCAGTTCTAACAGAAGCACGGGCTGCCGCCGTCGACGCGCCGGCCTGTAAACGACAATCAGCCAGCCGGGAAAACGACCGCTCCCGGCTCAACACCCGTACACACCGCCGTTGATGTCCAGCGTCGCGCCGGTGATGAAGCCGTCGTACTCGCTGGCGAGGAACACCACGGCGCGTGCCACGTCGTCCGCCACCCCACCGCGCCCGAGCGGAATGCCGGCGATCGTGGCCTTCGCCGCCTCCGGCGTGGTGTGCGTGTTGTGGAAGCTCGTGCCCTCGATCAGGCCGGGTGCGATCGCGTTGACGCGCACGCCTTGTGGCCCGAGTTCCGCGGCCAGCGCACGGGTGAACGTCAGCACCGCGCCCTTCGCGGTGGAGTAAACCAGCGAACCGGCGTGGCCGCCCTTGCGGCCGGCGAGCGAGGCCAGGTTGACGACGCTCGCGCCGCGTCCTTTCGCCGCCGCCACGAGATGCGGCACCGCTGCGCGGGTCACGCGCCGTAGGCTGCCGAGGTTGAGCGACATTACCTCGGCCCAGAACTCATCATCGGCCTCGGCGAAGCCCTTGCGCGCCACGAGCGAGCCGGCGTTGTTCACGAGAATATCCAGCCGACCGAGGAACGCCACGGCGTCGGCGACGAGCCGGTTGCAGGCCTCCGTCTCCGTCAGATCGGCGCTGGCGATGCCGCAACGGCGGCCGAGTTTTGCGGCCTCAGCCTGCAGCGCGCGCGCCGGCTCCGCGCTGCGATGGTAATGCACAAAGAGATCGCAGCCCGCGGCGAGCAGGTGGCGGCTGATGGCGAGGCCGATGCCCTGGGCGCCGGCGGTGACGAGAACACACTTGCCTGAGAGTTTTTGCATGGGGTGAAGCGAAGACAGGCCCGCGGCCCGTCCGGGTCAAGCCCGCGCCGGGTTACAGGGATGCTTTTCTCCGCCGATATTTTCCGCGTTGACAGTGAATTTTTGTTAGCGATACCAAATCGTTGTTAGCGATACCAAATTGCCGGCTTTTCGGCGCCGGTCACCCCCAACCCCAACCTGCCGCATATGTTCAACCCCACCCTGCCCCGGACCGGCGCTGCCCTCGTGCTCGCCGCGTTCCTCTGCCTCCGCCTGTCCGCCCAATCCCAGCCCGCCCCCAAGGCCGACGGCGAAACCGTCGTGCTCAGTCCCTTCGTGGTCTCGAGCGCCAATGACAACGGCTACCTCGCCAACAGCTCGACCTCCGCCACGCGCGTCAACCTGCTCATCCAGGACACGCCGCTCGCGATCAACGTCGTCACGAAGGAATTCATGGACGACATCGGCGGCACCGACCTCAACAAGGCGCTCGGCTATTCCGCGATCAATTCCGACGGCAACCCGGGCAGCACCGGCCTCGCCAAGTCCACCGACGCCAGCTTCACCGTCCGCGGCCTCCAGGGCTTCGCCCTCTTCCGCGACGGCTTCAGCGCCTACGGCATGGTCGACATGTCCAACATCGAGCGCGTCGAAATCGTCAAGGGCCCGGCCTCCGTCCTCTACGGCAACGCCGCCCCCGGCGGCCTCGTCAACTATGTCACCAAGCAGCCCGTCGCGCGCGACTTCTCCGACGTCAAGCTGACCGTCGGCAGCAACGACTACTACCAGGGCCAGCTCGACTACAATCAGACGCTCAACGACACGAAGACCCTCAACTTCCGCCTGAACGCCGACGTCATCGACGCCGGCTCCTTCCGCAAGTACGAGAAGACCTCGCAGCAGTTCGTCGCCCCCAGCCTGAAGTGGATCATGTCGCCGTCCACCTCGGCGAGCATCTCCCTCGAAGCCTACAGCCTCCACAAGATCGAGCCGGGCCCGGTGCCGGAATACCAGGTCATCGATCCCGCCACCGGCCTCTACACCAAGCTGGTTTCGGTCTATAAGACCATTCCCTGGGACTACAACTGGGCCGGCCCGGACGCCTACAACGACCGCAGCAAGGTCACCGCCACCGGCATCATCGAGCACTCGTTCTCGTCCAACCTGACGACCCGGCTCTCGGTCAACGCTTTCTACGACAACAGCACGAGCATCGAGGTCGGCGACGCGCCGACCGTGCTGCACAGCCCGAATTCGATCGACATGAATGTCTTTTATCAGCGTTCGACCGACTTCCGCTACGCCATCCGCAACGACTGGAACCTGAAGGCCAAGACCGGCCCCCTCATCCACCAGCTCATCGCCGGCCTCGAGCACAGCTACGACGACCAGTTCCAACTCGGCATCAATCCGCGTCCGCCGCTGACGGTCCGCGTCGATCCCTACACGTTCGACAGCCCGGGCTTCTCGCCGATCAGCTTCCCGCCGATCACCGACACGAACTACTGGAACTACACGACGCTCGGCAACCGCACCCGCTTCAAGACCACCGTCGACGCGGTCTACCTCACCGACATCATCTCGGCCTTCGACGGCCGCCTCATCACCCTCATCGGCGGTCGCTACGACAAGCTGAAGCAGACCGTCGTCTACAAGAACCAGAGCCTCGGCCAGAACCGCACCAGCCCGCAGGTCAGCGCGCTCTACAAGGTCACGCCCGACATCGGCGTCTACGCGAGCTATAGCACCTCGGTGTTCCCGAATGCCGTCTCGCCGCAGGGCGAGCTCTTCGATCCGCTCAAGGGCATCGGTAAGGAAGCCGGCTTCAAGTTCGACCTGCTCAACCACCGCGTAGTCGGCACCGTGTCGTTCTTCAACATCCAGCGCGTCAACATCGCCCAAGCCAACTTTGTGATCGATCCGGTCACCGGCCAGAACACCAACACGACCTCCAGCGGCGGCATCCAGCAGTCGCGCGGCTGGGACAGCAACTGGGTGTTCTCGGTCAACGACCGCTTCCAGGTCATCCTCGATCTCCTGAAAACCAACCCGGTGTTCATCCGCGGCCGCTCCGGCTCCACGCCCACCGCGCCCTCGCCCGACGAAGGCTTGCCGACGAGCCGCGGTCTGCGCGGTCAGGCCTCTCTCTGGGGCAAGTACACCTTCAAGGACGGCAGCCTGAAGGGCTTCTCCGCCGGCGCCGGCCTCGTGTACATCGAGCCGTTCCGCGTCCGCGGTCTCGGCCTCGAGGGTCTCTGGCGCGACTCGCTCGAAATGACGCCCGCCTCCACCCGCGTCGACGGCTCGCTCAGCTACGAGTTCAAGCTCAAGACGCGCCCGGTGAAGGTCGGCCTCACCGGCCAGAACCTGCTCAACCGCCGCTACCTGATCCACAACTCGATCAGCCCGCTGCTCGCGCCGCCGCGCACGATCCTGCTCAACGTCACCTTCTCGCACTAAACTGCGATCAGGGCTCGCGGCCCGGAAAGCGCGATCTCGCTCTCGCGAGGTTGCTTTTCCGGGCCGCACTATTTTCCGCCCGCCGCGCTCCCTCTCACCTCTAGCCTCTCGCCTCTAGCCTCGTCCTCCGTCATGTATCCGTCCGCTCCTTTGCGCGTCCCGCGCGTCCGCTGGTCCATCGGCCTGCTGCTCGGCTTCGGCACCCTGATCAATTACTTCGACCGGCTCGCGCTTTCCGTCGCGGGCCCGCAATTGCAGGCCGAGCTCGGCATCGGCCCGGCCGAGATCGGGCTGCTGTTCAGTGCGTTCTTCTGGACCTACGCGCTGATGCAGATCCCCACCGGGATGATCCTCGACCGGCTGGGCGTCACCGTCGTCGGCCGGTGGAGTTCGTTCCTCTGGGCCGTCTCGGCGCTCGTCACCGCGCTGGCCGGTGGCCTCGGTGGCATCTTCGCCGCGCGCGCGCTGCTCGGCATCGCGGAGGCGCCGTCGTTTCCCGCCAACGCCAAGGCGACGGGCCACTGGTTTCCGCGTCACGAACGCGGCCTGGCCACGGCGATCTTCGACGCCGCGGCGAAATTCTCGAACGTCATCGGCATCCCGCTCATCGCGTTCGTCGTCCTGCGCGCGGGCTGGCGCTGGGGCTTCGGCGTCAGCGCGGCGCTCAGCTTGGTCTACTTCATCGCGTTCTATTTCCTCTACCGCGATCCGTCCGCCCACCCGCGGCTTTCGGCGGCGGAGAAGAAATACCTCACGGACGGCGGTGCCGTGCCGGAAGGCCGTGCCGGGAACAATGTCTTCGGCTTGCTCGGCTACCTGTTGCGCCAGCGCAAGGTCTGGGGTCTCGCGCTCGGCTTCGGCGCATACGGCTATTGTTTTTATCTCTTCCTCACCTGGCTGCCGGGCTACCTCGTCCACACGCTGCACCTGAGCCTGCTGGGCTCGGCGGGCTACGCGGCGATCCCCTGGGCATGGGCGACGATCACCGACCTCGCCGTCGGCGGCTGGCTGATCGATCACCTCGTCCGCAAGGGCTGGAACGAAACCAAGGTGCGCCGCAGCGTCCTGCTCACCGGCATGGTCCTGGCCCTCGCGGTCTTCGGCGCCACGCGGACGACCAGCGCCAACTGGGCGATCTTCTGGATCTCGCTCTCGCTCGGCGGGCTCGCCGCCGCCGCGCCGGTCTGCTGGTCGCTGCCTTCGCTAATCGCGCCGAAAGGCGGCGTGGCCACCGTCGGCGGGCTGATGAACTTCAGCAACAACCTCGCCGGCGCCATCGCGCCGCTCGCCACGGGCTATATCGTCTCGCGCACGCAGTCGTTCACCGCCGCGTTTCTGGTCGCCGACGTCATCCTGCTCGCGGGCATCGCGTCGTTCCTCTTCCTGCTCGGCCGCATCGAGCCCATTCCCGAGCCGGCGGCCTGACGCCGGAAAAATCACGGCGTGGATTCCCCGGGTCACCCCGATCCTCTCGCGCTCGCGCGCTATGAGTCGGCCTTGAAGCTGTGCAACGAAGCCCAGCTGCTCGACATGCTCGGCGCGATCGAAGTGCGGCTCGGCCAGCCCGCCGAGCGTCCGGGCGACATCCACCGCGCCCAGGCCATCGCCCATCGCTTGAACAACCTTCGCACCGGGCGGCCGCCCCGCCCGGAAAAGTAATCCTCAGGTGCTCTCGCGCACCGTCAGTTGAAAGCCGAGGTCGATCCGGTTTTTGTCCGGCTTCTCCTTGTTCATCACCTGCAGCAACAGCTGCGCGGCTTCGTAGCCGATCTGGTAGCGGGGCGTCGTGATGCTGGTGATGTTCGGCGCGGTCCACGCGCAGAACGCCAGGTCGTTGAAACCCGCGATCGCCAGCTTCCCCGGCACCGAGATGCCGCGCCGCTGGCACTCGAAGAGCGCGCCGGCCGCCAAGTCGTCGTTACACGCGAAGACCGCATCGCACTTGGGATCGGCCTCGAAAATCCGATCCAGCATGCGCGCGCCCAGTCCCACGCTGGACGGATCGGGCACCATCACTTCGGAAACCTTGCAACCGCGGGCTTCCTTGACCGCCTTCTTCAAGCCGTCACGGCGCTTCAGCACGCGCGGGTCGATCTGGCCGGCGATGTAGACGATGTTCTTGTAGCCGCGGTCGATGAGATACTTCCCCATCGCATAGCCCGCTTCGTGCTGGGAGAATCCGACCGACAGGTGCTTGGGGCTGAGATCCATCATGTGGACCATCGGGATGTTGTTCGCGTCGGAAATCGCCTTGAGCCGCTGCGTGCTGTCGAAGCCGGTCATCAGGAAACCGTCCGGCCGGTGCTCGAGGTAGCTGAGGAATAGCTTCTCCTCGATCTCGGGCGAATACAGCGAATCGCCGATCATCATCTGGTACCCGCGCGGCAGCAGGAAATCGCGAATGCCCGCCAGCACGTCCACGAACACCTCGTTGGAGAACGACGGCACCAGCACGCCGATCAGCTTGGATTGCGAGGACGCGAGCGTGCGCGCCGCATGGTGCATCACGTAACCCGACTTCGTGGCGGCGGCGGTGACGCGCGCGCGCAGCTCCTCGGACACCGACTCCGGGTTCTTCAGGGCGCGCGACACGGTCATGGCGCTGACCTTGGCCGCGGCGGCGACATCCTGGATGGTGACCCGGCCGGAGGAGCGTTTGGAGGTTTTCTGCGCCATTTTTGTTTTCACTAATGAAATTGGCCGGGCGCGGGACGCGAGCAGTTTTCGTCCGTCGGAAAAATAATCCCGGAGCGCGATAACCGGGCGCCGGGCGGAACGTGGCCCCTATAACCCCTCCGCCCGGCGCGGGGTCCGGTTAAAGCTCCTTGACGAGAATATGCCGGAATTCGGCGGTCGCGCCGCGATCGCCCTGCAGTCCGAGGAAACCCGTGTGCGCCCGCTCGCTGACCGGCTTGTACTGGCGGTGGTGGCCGTGCAGCACGGTCAGTTTGGCGAGATCGAGGTCGAGCGTCTTGACGCCGTTGGTCACCACCACGAGCGACGAGCCCCGGCAGGTGATCTCCATGGCGTTCCATTCGCCGGGCGGCTTCTCGGCCTTGTGCAGCGCGGGTTCCTCCACGTACAGGCCGCCCGTGAGTTCCTCGGGCGGGCGCTTCGCATTCGCCGGATCGGCATCGTCGAGAATCTGGATTTCCATGCCCTCGTGCGCCGGCTCGCCGTCGGCGGGATAACGGATACCGACACCGGTGTTGCCGTTCTTGGGAATCCGATACTCGAGCCGCAGCACGAAGTCGCCGTACTGCTTGTCCGTGGTCAGCCACCCGCCGTCGCCCTTTGTCCCCTGACGCACACGCAGGATCTCGCCGTCGGCCTGCCAGACGTTGGCATGGTTGAGCTCGTCCTTCACATGCCAGCCGGAAAGGTCCTTGCCGTTGTAGAGCGGTTTGAAGTCGTCCGCCGCGCCGGCGCTGAGCGCCAGCAAACCGGGGACCAAGAGGTACGCGAGTCGCATGATTTTCGGGGTTGGGGTTGGTAACGGCCGCCGGATTTCCCGGCGCCGGATATTTTTGGTAGCGCTAACATAACGGATGTCAACCGCCGAAATTTTCCCATCCCTTCATTCAGCTCGGCGCCCGACTCGCCGCGTCGCATTCCCGGGAAAATCAGGGATTGAAGCGCGCGCCGCCATCCCGCTGCATGGCGCCGGCGGGCCAAGCCAGCGTAGGCTTTCTACGTTATCCGAAGCATGAAGCCGGACAGAGATCTCCTATGAAATTTGAATATTCCACCGTGGTGTTCGACACGACGACGCTACTCCTTGGCTCGAAGCTCGATCACGCTCAATTCAACGCCAAGCTGAACGAATATGGAGGCGACGGGTGGGAACTGGTCAACGTCTTCGATCTGAATCGTCATAGCGGCACCACCTACGAAGTGGTCGCAGTGTTCAAACGCGCCCTTTAAGCGTGGCCGGAAACCCAAAAGAGTCCGGCCCGACAACACCCGTGTGGCTGGCCAATGGCGCCGGGACTCTGTCCGAACCGACCGACTCATCGCGCACGCGACTCTGGATTTTTTTGGCGCTCTTCGCCCTGAGTCTCGGGCTGCAGGCGCTGATCTACACGGTGGTCACGAGCAAGCCGGTGATCCGCAGCGATGGCGTGGGTTATCAGGCGTACCTGCCGGCCTTGCTGGTCGATCATGACCTGAGTTTCAAGACGCTCGAGCAGCGCGAATTTCCCAAGGGCATTCCGTATTGGACGGGCATCCATCGCCGGCCGCACGGCTATGTGATCAAATACTGTCTGGGCGTCGCGATCCTCGAGGCCCCGTTCTTTGGCGTCGCGCACGGCGTGGCCAGCGCGGAGGGCTACACCTCCGTTTATGCGCGGCCCTACCAGGTGGCGGCGGCGGTGGCGGCGGCGTTTTATTTTGGGCTGGGCGGTGTGTGCGTGTGGATTCTGCTGCGCCGGTTTTTCGCTCCGGCCATCGCCTTCGCCGCGCTGGCGCTGACGGTGGGCGGCACCAACCTGCTCCACTACGCGACGTACGACGCGGGCTTCAGCCATGTGTACTCGTTCTTCCTGATCTCCGCCTTGCTGGTGGTGAGCCACGATTTGTATCCGGCGCGAATCGGACGCTGGTTGCTCGTCGGCTTGCTGCTGGGCCTGACGGCGGTCTCCCGTCCGACCAACATCATCTTCGTCGCCTTCGTCATCGCCGACTGGGTCACGATTGCCGGCAGCCGCCGGGAAGCGCTCCGCCGTCTTCGCGAGCGGTGGTGGCAATGGACCGTGGCTTTTCTCGTGTCCGTGCTCCCGGTCTGCCTGCAGCTGGCCTATTGGAAGCAAGCCACCGGACACTGGTTCTACTACGCGTACGTCAACGAAGGCTTCAATTTCTTCACCCCGGCCGGCTGGCGCGTGCTGATGGGCTTTGAGAAAGGCTGGTTCGTCTACATCCCGCTCGCCGCCGTCGCGGTGATCGGCTGGACGGTGGCCCGCCGCAAACTGCTTCCGTCCGAGCGGTTCGTGCTGATCTTCACCGTCCTGAATCTCTGGATCATCTCCTCGTGGCACGACTGGGGCTATGGCGGCGCCTTCAGCATGCGCCCGCTGGTCGAGTCCATGCCGCTGGTCGCGCTGGGTCTCGCCGGCATGCTCTGGCGGGTCTGGCCGATCGCGTGGGCGCGGAAACTCTGCCTTACGCTCTGTGTGCTGGCCGCGATCTACACCACAATCCTCATGGTCGGCTACTGGACGCACACGCTGCCGTACATCGAAGCAACGAGCGACGACATCCTCCGCTGTCTGACGTTCAAGGGACCGAGACGCTGAGCCGCATCATCAGCCCAATTGAGCCGTAAAAAGGTTGGTTTTAGCCGAGACCGCATCACCCGCAAAAAGCCTACGCCCGGAACTCAGATCTTGAACCACAGGAATTTACCCCGCTCTATCGCCGCAACGGGCCAGGCCAGCGTAGGCTTTATACGTAGTCTGAATTACACTGATCGGCGGAAGAAATGAGCATCCTATCCAAGCTCTTTGGTAAGAAGGAAGAAATCCGGAAGGTTTCGATTCGCGGCCCCATCGAACGCGAAGGCGGAAAGCTGATGCTTAAGATTCCACTCGTTGTTGGCGGCAGCGACCTTATCGCATGCACGAAGGGTATCGGCGTGGTCGACGGTCATTTCCTGAAGATTGAAGTCCAGCCATGGATGGCAAATAAGCTGGGGGTTTCTGAAGGGACCGTGATGACGGTCGACAATACGGAAGGTGAGTTTCGTATGCAGCGTGCTGACGCAGAAGAGCCGATCCAGCCGCCCGAGCCAACGTCCGGGCTCGCGCCCGGCCGTGGCTCATCTTAAACGTTGGGAAAAACATGAAAGCGCTCCGGCTTCTCCTGCTTGCTTTTCTATGCTCGGCGAGGCTCGCGGGCGAAGGAGCGAAGCCATCGACGGCGGTGGAAGAGGCTGTAGTTATTGTCCGCATCGGATCTTTTAGCGCGAAGGGTGGACAGGTTGGCGCCGGGCCTGACAGCCAGTACGTCGATCTTCTCGAGTGCGATATCATCAGTCCGAGCGATCTTGGCAGGTACGGAGCCGCCTTGGTTTTAACGCCCTCTCCGGCGAACGCGCGGTTCAAGAAGGAGGAAGGGCGGTTTGCGAAACTACGGCTACGCGAGGATCAGCTCAAAGAGCGCCTCCGGGCGGGATTGTTTATTTATATACCGGCATCGTTGCCGACAGCTGACTCCCCCGACGGTTTGCAGGAAGCTACACCAGCTTCGATGAAAAGACCCCAAGCAAAGAAAGAACCCAACTAAGCGGCCTGAAATAATGAGATGACTGACGGTCTTCTATCACTCGCATCAGGCTTAATCGTCTTCGCTGGAGGATGCGCGATATCGCCCTATTTTTATCGCAAGCTGCAGTCAGATCGCAGCCAACTGACCAGAGCCTAACCAATCCCTACAGACACCTATCCCATGAAACACCCTCGCTTCATCCTGGCCGCAGTGATCGTTCTGTTCGCTGCCGTTCGCTCTGTCTCCGCCGCGGAAGCGGCAACCCTGCTGAACATTCGCTTCGCGCTGTCCGATACGCCCGAGGGGAAATATCAGGCTGCACCCATGCTCGTCGTGGCCGCCGGGGAAACGGCACGAGTGCAGTTTCCGTCGGGCAAGACGCTCATCGATTACTCCTTCAGCCCGACGCTCAGCGGGGAAAACGTCCGCCTGGTCATCGGCTCGCATTGCAAGGATGAGAACGGCCATGAAATCCCGAGCACCCTGTGCAAGGCGTATCTCCTGCCCTTCGATTCCGAGGTGTACGCGGGTGACGGCGATCGATACCTGAAGGTGACTGTCTCGCGCACCCCGGCCGCACCCGCCAAGCGTGGGTGAGCTGAAGCGTGGCGCCCTCCGCGGCCTTCGCGCGAGGCCCAAAATCCCAAGCTTGCCATCTGGCGCCAGCACCGTTCAGCTGAACGCCATGCTCACCGAACGCCAGGAAGAGATCCTCGAATTCATCCGCCAGTTCCAGCAGCAGCACGGGCTGCCGCCGTCGACGCGCGAGATCCAGCGGCACTTCGGGTTCTCCAGCCAGACGACTGTCATGGGTCACCTGCAGGCGCTGGCGGGCAAGCAGCACCTTTCAAAACTCGCCGACAAGAAATGGGGCCTCAAGGCGCAGGAGGTGCAGGGCCAGCTCTTCGCCCTGCCCGTCTACGGCGCCATCCCCGCCGGCCTGCCCGCGATGCAGGAACAGGAAGCCGAGGAAACGCTCCAAGTCGACCCGGCCGTGTTCGGCCTGCGCCGCCAGAAGCCGCACCACTACTGGGCGCTGCGCGTGAGCGGCGATTCGATGATCGACGCCCACATCCTCGACGGCGACCTCGTCGTCCTCGAACGTCGCGAAGCCAAGCCCGGCGACATCATCGCGGCCCTCGTTGACGACAACACGACCACCCTGAAGCGCCTCGTGCGCACCGGCGGCCGCGCCGTCCTGCGCGCGGAAAACAAACGCTACAAGGACATCGTCCCGGAGCGGATCGAAAGCCAGGGCGTGCTGGTCGGCGTGATTCGGCGGCACGCTGGCAAATGACGTAGCAGCCATCGTGAGATGGCTGGGCCAGCGGTGTGACCACCGCTGCTACTCCCCCGGCGGAACGTCGAACGTCCAACGTTGAACTTCCAACGTCCAAGGTCGATCCGCGGAGGACGCACCCTGGTACATGCTGAAATTCATCCGTTGGAAGTTCGATGTTCGACGTTGAACGTTCGAAGTTCGCTCGAAGGCTCCGCCGCTCAGAAGCGCGTCTGCAATCCGAGGTAGCCGACCAGCGTGGCGCGAGGCTCAACCGGGTTGGAGAGCTCGCGGCCGACCGAGACCAGCAGCGTGCATTTCTCCGACAAATCCACGCGCGCGCCGAGATTGGCCGTGAGCACGGCATCGCCGAAGTGTTCGTCGGCGTCGAAGTGCAGCTCGGCCGCCAGCTCGACGCCGTGGCTGACTTCGCGGCCGATCACCACGCCACCAAACCACTCGTTTTCGTGCGGATGCACGACGTAGCCGAGGTCGGCGTTGAATTCGAACGGGCCGAAATCCTTCATCACCTGGAACGGCAGCTCGAAGCTGGTCCCATGGTCGGCCAGCCCGCGGTCGTCGGAGTGCGAGCCGGGATTGTTGAACTCAATCTGCGGGTACATCGAGACCGACCAGGCCTTCTCGCCGCCGTCGTAGAAACGCCACTTCACGCCGGCGAGCGAGTTGCTCATGCCTTCGCGCGCGGTGCCGTCGTTCACGCGCAGCCAGGAGGCCTCGTACTTCAGCTGGATGCGGTCGCCGACGCCGTAGTTGATGTCGACCAGCGGCATCTCGGTCGCGGTCTCGCCGGGCCGGCGCTCGGTGGTGAGCGCCACGTTGATCTCCCAGTGCTTGTCGCCGGGCGTGCCGGGATCGTCCGTGATCATCGGAGGACCACCCTGGGCCAACAGCCGGGTGCAACCGAGCGTGAGCAGGAAAAGAAAAGGCAGGAGGCGTTTCATGGGATTACTCCTTGTTGTCCTGCTTGGTCTTGATCACGAGCAGGCCGAAGGTGCCCGGCAGGATCGGCGCGTGCGGGGCCGACATCGTGCCGGTCGGCGGCTCGCCGGGGCCAAACTTCGCGCCGGAAACATAAAGGCGTTCTTTCTTGGGATCGAAGGCCAGCGTCTTCGCGCCGGGCTGCGTCGGAACGGTGGCTTCCACCTGGTAGTGGTTCGCATCGGTCCAGCTGATGACCGTCACCACGCCCTCGCCGCAGCCGACATAAGCGCGCTGGTGCTCCACATCGAGCGCCACGGCGTCGGCACCGCCGCCGATCGGCAGGTTGGCCACGACCGCACCGGTGTCGCTGTCGAGCACCATGAGGTTGCGGCTGCGGCAGGCCGACAGCAGGCGGTGATTCTTCTTATCCAGCGCCAGCGCCGTGGCCGTCGCACCGGGCGCGAGCGGCCAGCGGGCGGTGACGGCCAGCTTCTTCGGATCGAGGCGGACGATGACCGCCTCCTCCTCAAGGTTGACGTAGCAATTGCCCGCGCCGTCGCTCACGGCAAATTCCGGACCGCCACCGAGTTCGATGGCGCCGACCGCCTCGCCCGTCGCGGCGTCGAAAGCCGTCGTGTTGTCGCTGTCGCCGTTGAAGGTGAAGACCCGCTTCGTGAAGGAGTCGTAGAGGATCGAGTCGGGCTTCGTGCCGTCGACCTTGAAGGTCTGGACGGTCGCCAGCGTCTTCAGATCGAACACCGTGACGGTGGCGTCCGTGCCATTGCTCGTGAAGCCGCGGTTCAGTTCGGGCGCCAGCGCCACGCCGTGCACACCTGGCGTCGGCGCGATTTCGCCGATGGCGGCCTTCTTGTCGAGGTCGAGCACATGCACGCGCGTGCCGTGCGTCACGTAGAGGCGGCGCGCGTCGGAGTCGACCGTGAGGTAATCCCAGGTGCCGTCACCGGGCAGCGCGATGGGTTTGCCAGCTTTGAATTCCGCGGCCGCCAGGCAGGCAAGACCGGCACCGAGGTAGAGGGCGAGTGAAGGGATAAGTTTCATAGGAGTACCTCAAGGTGCCAGACCGGCGTGAACTGCGGATTGCCCTGACATTACAAGGCGGCAATCCATCGGCCCGCTTAGAGCAACAGCATGCCCACAGGCAGCACGATCCCGAGCAGCAGGCAGCCGCCCACGATCCAGGCATTGCGCCCCAATTTGAAACCCAGCGCCACGCCCAGCCCCATCGTCACGACGAGCGCGATACTCATGACCGTGACGAGCGCCCGCATGGCCACCGGCGTGGTGCCTTTTTCCAACGCGGCGTGCTTGTGAAAATTGGCAGCCTGCTGCAGCCAGCGCGGCGCGGTGTAGGAACCATCCTTCTGCGATTTGTGCAGGCCGTAGGTCTGGACGATGCCCGTGAACGCAAACACCACCAGCAACGGGGCAAAGAAACAGCCGAGGTAGAGATGCAACTGGCGGAGCGTCTTCATAAAGGCGGCGACCTCACCGGCCCGGCAGGGTAAACGTGAACACCGCCCCCTGCCCCGGCGTGCTCGCGACCGTGGCCGTGCCGCCGTGGGCGCGCGCGATCGCCTGCACAAAGCTGAGGCCGAGCCCGAGGCCGCGCTGCGAGCGGCTCTTGTCGCCGCGATAAAGCCGGTCCCAGATGCGCGGCAGATCCTCCGGCGTGATGCCCGGGCCCTGGTCGCGCACCGTGATTTCCACCCCGCCGTCGGGCAGCGCGCGCCCCGCGAGCGTCACTTCCGTACCGTCGGGACTGTACTTGAGTGCGTTGTCCACGAGGTTCGCGACCGCCTGCTGCAGGCGGACCTTGTCGGCGTTCGCCGTGAGATCGGGCGCGATGGCGATCCCGAGTGAAATCTTTTTCTCCTCGGCCACGTATTCGTAGAGCCCCACCACCCCGCAGAGCAGGTCGTTCAGGTTGACGGACTCGCGGTGCAGCTTCATCGCGCCGGTCTCGGCCTCGGAAATATCCATCAGCGCGCGCAGCATGCTCAGCACGCGCTCGCTCTCCTCGACGCTGTCGGCCAGCGCCTCGCGCGCTGCGGCGGGATCGTCGGGGTTTTGTAGCGCCAGCTCGGCGGAACCGCGCATGCGGGCCAGCGGCGTGCGCAGATCGTGCGCGACATTGTCGAGCGCCTCGCGCATGCCGCGGATCAGTGCCTGATTTCGTTCCAACATCTGATTGAGCACGGTGACGAGCTGGCTGAGCTCGTCTCCGGCGCGGCGCTCCGGCACACGCGCGCTGAGATCGCCCGTGGCCAGAATGCCGCGCACGGTGGCGAGAATCCCACGCACGGGCGCCAGCGCGCGCCACGTCAGCCAGAAGCCGACCAGCACGCCGCCGAGAATCGTGGGAATGATGACCTGCCCGAAAATCTCGGCGAACTCCGCCTGCAGTTCGTGCCGGTCGGACGTACGCGCGCCGGCTTGCAACAGGCGGCCGTCCTTGAGTCGCGCGGTGTAGGCCACCCAGGTGCGGCTGCCGTCGGACACCGGCACTTCCTGCCACGTGGGCTTGTCGCCGGGCTTGGGCAGGTTCGCCAGCGTGAAGCGCGAGAGATCGAGATCGGACCGGCCGCGGTCCTCCGCAGGTAGCACCACCAGCTCCGGCGTACCGTCGGCGGCCAGGAGGCGCACGAAGAGCACGTTCCGTTTCAACTCCTCCGGCACGCTGAAATCCGCGCGCAGCCGTTCCGCCCCGCCGCGATCGTAGCGGATGACCAGCTGCTCCAGCTGAGACTTCACGAGGTCGCGGTCCTTCTTGCGCAGGAGATCCAGCAACTCGGTGTAGGCGATGGCGACAAAGCCCACCGCCAGCAGGCTGAACAACGCCGCGTAATAGACGTTCAGCCGAAAGCTGAACGCGCCCGTGAAGCGTTTACTCCACTTTGAGAACATAACCCGCCCCCCGGACGGTGTGGATCAGCTTCGCGTCGAAATCGCGGTCGACCTTGCCGCGCAGGCGGCAGACGAGGACATCGACGACGTTGGTCTGCGGGTCGAAACTGTAGTCCCAAAGCCGCTCGAGCAGGAAGGTCTTGGTCAGCACGCGACCCGGATGGCGCAGCAGCAATTCCAGCAGCGCGAACTCCCGCGCCTGCAGTTCCAGGGGCTGGCCTTCGCGCTCCACCTCGCGGCTGAGCAGGTTGAGCTTGAGACCCGCGAAACCCAGTTCCGTCACCGCCTCGCCCGGCTCGGCGCGACGAATCAGTGACTGGAGCCGCGCGTGCAATTCGGAAAAGGCAAAGGGCTTGGTCAGGTAATCGTCGCCACCCGCCTGCAGGCCGCGGATGCGATCGTCGAGCTTGGCGCGGGCGCTGAGGATGATGACCGGCAGCTTGTTCTTCTCGGCGCGCAGCGTCTCGATCAGCGAAATCCCGTCGAGCTTGGGCAGCATCAGGTCGACGACCGCCGCGGCGTAGTGTCCCTGCCGGGCCAGCGCGATGCCGTCGAGTCCGTCCGCCGCATGGTCGACAGCGAAGCCGGCCTGCTTCAGGCCGCTCGTGACAAAGGTCGCGAGCTTCGGGTCGTCCTCGATGACTAGAATGCGCATGGAAAGGGATTAGGGCATGACCTCGTAACGCGCGGCCATCCCGGCGCGAACATGGTCGTTCACATGACAGTGGTAAAGCCAGATGCCGGGATCGTCGGCGCGCATGTCGACCACCTTCATGCTTGCGGGCAGCAGTTCGACGACGTCCGTCCGGTGGCCGTCATGCAGCACGGTGTTGCCGTGCCAGTGCGGCGTGTGCAGGTCGCTCTCGCCGCCGAGCGCGACGAGGTACCAGCGCACGCGTTCGCCGAGTTTCATCCGGGGCATCGGCAGGTTGCCGAAGATGTAGCCGTTGATCGTGTGGAAGCGGTTCGCGTCGCTCTGGCCGTCGCCGTCGTCGGGATCGCCGCCGCCTTCGAGCATGCCGGCGGAGACCAGCACGTCCGTATTTTTTCCAGCCAGCGCGCTCTGGTTCTCGTCGAAGATGTCGAACAGCGTCACGAACTCGCGATCCACATCCTGCGGCGAGCCGTCGGCCCGGGCCGCGCCGCGGCGCGTAATCAGGATCGTGCCAACCAGGCCGGTGTTGGTGTCGCGCGGACCGTCGACGTGCGAATGATAAAGCCAGACCAGCGAACTCGGATCCGCCGGACCCGGCCCGGCGCGTTCGGGCACATCCCAGTGATAGACATAGGTCGCACCCGGATCGACGTAGTCGTCCGCCTTGTCGCTGCCCTTGGTCCCGTCGGGATAGCCGCCGCCCTCGTTGGCCTTGTCGTAGAAGACACCGTGCGGATGCACGCTGGCCGAGATGCGCAGGTTGTTGCGGAAGGTCACCTCGATGCGGTCCCCCACTTCGGCGCGGATGAGCGGACCCAGGATGCCCAGGTGTTCCCACTCCGGCGGACGCGGTTTCAGCTGCGTGAAGGTCGCGTCGGTGTATTCGCGGTAAACCGCCTTCCGGAAAACCGGCGGCAGTTCCTTCGGTCCGCGCTGGAGCCAGGCCGCGGCGTCACCGCAGCAATGCATGTCGGCGAGCACGTTGCCCGCCGGGGCGTAATTCCACGGCACTTCGTCCGCCGCGATGAAGTAGCTCCGCACCCGGCCGCCACCCGCGTTGGTCGCCGGCTCCGCGCCGGCGACCAAGGTGAGCAACAGGAAGATGCAGAGCCGTCCGATCATGGATGGGCGGGAGCGGCCGCGGCGGCCACCGGCACCGTCGTCGCGTAGACTTCCTTGCCGGTGTAGTCGATGAAGCGTGCGTCGAACTGCGTCGGCGTGATCTTGATCGTCATGAAGCCGCCGGTGTCACCGAGACTGAAGAGCGTACGCTCGTCCTTGCTGGTCGGACGCGTCTGAGAGCCGGCGCCGGAGCAGAAATAGTTGATCTTACCGACCCGCAGGTGCTGGAGGTCGTGCTCGTGGCCGTTGAGGAAGACCTGCACGCCATACTTCTCGAGCAGCGGCTCAATCTGGGCAACCAGCGCCGCGGTGTCGCCGTGCTTGCCGCTGCAGGAAAAGACCGGGTGGTGCGCGCACACGATCTTCCACTGGGCGGTGGATTTCTTCAGCTCGCCTTCGAGCCAGGCGGTCTGGGCCCCGATATCCTGTTTCATTGCGTCGCCGTATTGGTCCGGCTTCTTGGAGTCGTGCTCCGCATAGGGCGTCGAGTCGATGATGAAGAACTCCACGGTGTTCGCCCCGTCGATGCGGCGGGTGACCGTGTAGTAGCGCGCCGGCATCTTCCAACGCGGGCTGTAGAGCGTGTAGTCCACCTCGGCCTGCGCGTTGGTGTGGTAGTCGTGGTTGCCTAGCGCGACGTACCACGGCACCTGCAGCGAGGGCGCGGTGTAGATTTCCTCGAACGAGGTCGTCCACTGCCGCGACTCCACGTCCGGCACGCCGTCGCTGTAGAAGTTGTCGCCCAGCGCGATGACGAACTGGCTGTGCTCGGCCGCGGCCGTCTTGCCCATCTGCTCGGCGACGGACAACTGGAACGCCTTGCCGTCGCGCCCCCAGTCGCCGAACGCCAGGAAGCGCACGCTGCCGTCGGGCACAGGGACCTGCGCCTGCGCGAAGGCGGCGCCAAGAAGGAAAAGCAGGGACGAAAGCAAAGCCCGGCTGGAGCCGGACGCGGAAAACAATCGGGATTTCATGGGTGAGGTAACCGGAGGTGGGTGGACTAAAAACAAAAGGATGCCGGTCGAAGATTACCGGCATCCCGCTCAATCATTACAAAGCAGCAACGTTGGCGCGTCACTGGGCGGCATGCGCCGGGCTTACTTGGCGGCGACGCCGTCCGGCGCCTTCACGAGGTCCTTCCCGGCGACATCATCCCACGAGTAATAGTGGAAGACCTTGCCATTGGACATGGTGACGAACAGGCCATTTGGGAAACCGGGCAGCGCGGTGCTGGTGACTTCGCTGCCATCGCTCTCGATCGCCGAGACGTCGACCGTCTTGAGCAGCGGATGATCGTGCGGTTTACCGGGCGTACCCTCGCGCGGGAAGATGCGGAACGCGTTGTTCTGCTGGTCGGACACCAGCACGTAGCCGGTGCCGTCCTTCAGCTTGTAGATCGAAATGCCCTCGTGGTCGGAGGCGAAGCCGGTGGTGGCGAAGAGCGCCAGCTCCTTGTTCGCGTCGGGCGCGTCCGGATCGGCGGCGTACTTGCGGACGCCGAAGGTCTCGTCGGAATAGTAGACGTAGCCGAGCTCGTTATCGACGGCGATGGCCTCGATTTCCTTTTTGCCCGAGTAGGCGCCGAACTGACGGACGAGCGTCATCTTCACGTGGCCGGTGCCGTCATCCTCGAGCCGGTACTGGCCGAGATAACCTTCCGCCGGGCCGGACTTGCCGCCGACGATGGCGAACATGGCGCCGTCGCGGGCCCGCGTGTAGATCGCAATGCCCATGGGCAGGCGCTCGCGGTCGCCGCCGAAGACGACGAGATCGCCCTTGTCCACGCAGCGCATGTCGGGCAGCGCGAAGATCCGCAGGCGGTCCATCTCGCGCTCGGTGGTGATGGCGATGTCGACCGGCTTGCCGCCGAGCATCAGGCCATAGGCGATGTCGACGTTGTTCGGACGCTTGATGTCGCCGACGCGCTGCACGATATGGCCCTGCAGGTCGTACACGTAAAGGGCGCCGTCGGCGTTCTTGTCGGTGCCGACGATCAAAGTCTTGGAACGGTCCGCCGGAATCCAGAAGGCCGGGTCATCGGTGTCCCACTTGGTCGGCTCGGTGACGACGCGCGGCTTGATCGCATCCGCGGCCGGCTCGGCCTTGCCGGGCTTGGCGGCGGCGGGAATGCTGAGGAGCAGAAGCAGGAGAACGGAGAGGAGGTTGGGTTTCATGAGAGTGAGGATGCCACCGTCGAATTACAGGCGGACTGCCTAAAGATTACACTGTGGCAAGAAAGGCATCAGGGTTGCGCGGCGACAAAACGGGGATCGATCGCCTGGCGCATCCGGGCGGCGAAAACCTCGAGCGGGGCTTCGTAGCCCGTCCCGGTGGTGCTGGCCCCGGGAATGAACACCGGCGCGATCGCCGGCGGGGATGCGAGCGACAACGGGGCGGCATTGCGCAGCTGGTCGAGCGTCTGCGTCATGTAGTAAGTCCGGATAAAGGAGCGTCCGTCGCCGTGCTGCCACAATTCGAACACCAGCGCGCCGCCCGGCAGCGTGGGGTTCATCGGCAGGCCGTCCACGCTCCAGCTGAGGTTCAGCAGGCCGGCCAGGTTGGCGATGTTCGTGTCGTGGCCGGCGAGCACCACCAGCTTGTACGCCGGCGGCGCAATCGCGCCCGCCACCGGCTGGCCGCTCGCCGCCTGCTCGAGCGTCTGCAGGACATGGCTGGCCATGTTAGAGGCCTGGACCTGCGCCACGTAGAGCGTCCGCTGCGTGAGATCGAAATCCAGCGCGTGCAATTGGTTCAGGTCGGAGAAAGTCGCGCGGTCCACCCTGCCCCAGCCCACATCGGCCGCCGGCATGCCTTCGGCGTATTCGAGCATGAGATTTTCGGTGAAAGTCTTGGCGTAAGCCAGCGAGCCCTTGGTCTCGATGACCTCGTTGCTCCCGGCTTTTGCCTCGATCGTCAGCGGCAGCTCGAGCAACCGGTGCTTGCCCGCGGCGGGCGCATCCTGGTTGCCGAACAGGATGCCGTTCAGTTTTTCGAACTCGGAACGATAGTTGCGTGCGAACGCATCGGCATCGGGACCCATGCGGGCGCGAACCGCGGTCGCGGCTAGCGCGCCATCCGGCGAACCGAAATGCGCCTTGGCCGGCACAAACAGCACGTCGACCTGATCCTCCGGCAGCGCATGCACCGCCGGCTCCGGGTCGCCGAGGAGGCCCTGCGACAGGCCGCGCGCGGTCTGCAGCGTGCGCTCGAAATTATTGGCGCGGAAATAAACCCGGTCGCGATCCACCGCCGCGTCGCCCGTCAGCAGGCCGGCAGCCACGTAGCGGGCGCGATAGTAACCGCCCATCAGCGTGACCAACTGCTTGCCGCGCACCGTCAGGTGTCCGGGCGCCACGCCCCACTTCGGCCAGGGCTGCGCCGAATACGGCGCCAGTTTTTCCGGCGCATCGAGCGGCGCGCGCACGCCGTGCCGGCTCACGATCACCACGGTGCGAAGCGTGGCGTCATCCGCCGGCGCGCTCGCGGCCAGCACCGGGGCGAGGAAGAGGCCCAGCAAGAACAAAACGGTTTCCCAACGACGGCGGCTCGAGTTCATGACAATTTTTCCGGCGGCAAGCGGTTGAAGATTACGGGACCCATGCGTCCCGGGCTGAGAACCCGTTCATCGCCGGCCGGGGGCAAACCATCCCCCGGCCGGCCACAAACGAACGCTCAGAAGCGGAACTGCACGCCGGCGTCGACGGCGTAACGGTAGTACTCGGACTGCGACAGCGTGTTGGCCGTCCCGAAGTACACGCGATACGGCGCGTTGTTCAGGTTGGTCACGTTGAGGAAGACCGAGAAGCGCTGGGAGAACTGATAACGCGAGGTCAGATCCAGCTGGAAGTGACTCGCGGTGTAGAGATCCTCGATCGCGCTGCCGCCGACCTCGGTGAGGCTGGAGCTGCGGTAGTTGCCCGCGAGGCGGACCAGCAGGCCGTTCTTCTCATAGGAGAGCGCCACGTTGGCGAGGGTCTTGGACTGGCTGACGAACGGGAACGACTCGCCGGCCCGGCCGCCGGTGCCGCCGATGGTGGAATCGGAATCGGTCAGCGTGAGGTTGGCGTAGACATTGAAGCCATCGAGCGGCGACGGCAGGAACGTCAGCTGCTGCTGCCAGCCGAACTCGAAGCCGCTGATCGTGGCCTTGTCGCCGTTCTGCGGCGTGATCAGGTCGAAACCGGTGGCCTTGTCGCCGCCGCCGACCGACTGGGTGAAGATGAAGTCCGAGATGTCCTTGTAGAAGTAACCGGCGGACACCAGGCCCAAGCGCGGCATGTAGTAGTTGAGCGAGACGTCGAGGTTGGTGGCCTGGTAGGGCTTGAGGTACGGATTGCCCTCGGTCACTTCCTCCGCGCTGCGGTCGACCGAGCGGCGGAACGCGGAGTCCTCCAGCTTCGGGCGGGAGAGCGAACGCGTGGCCGAGGCGCGCAACACCAGGTGATCGGTGAAATCATAGTGGTAGTTGATGCTCGGCAGGACATTCGCGTAATCGCGGCTCGCGCTCACGCGGGAGGCGCCGGTGAAGGCGCCGGAGGTGTCATAGTTCGACTCGAAGCCCTTCGTCTGAAAGAAAGTGCCCTCAACGCGGACGCCGGCGAGCCAGGTCGACTTGCCCGCCTTGACCTTGCCCATGAAGTAACCCGCGAGCACGTTCTCGTCGGAATCGAAGTCATCCTCAACCGCGGCGATCGCCGTGTCCTCGGCCTTGAGCGAGAAATCGCCCGGGTGCGAGATGAAGTAGTCCTTCATCTTCTGCCAGTCGAAGGTCAGGAAATCCTGGCCGTTCGGGCGGAAGTACGGATAATTGCTGCGGTCGGCAAACTGCGCGTAGCCCAGCGTGGGGGAACCGTATTCGTTGTCGGTCTTGTCGTAGTGCTTGCTGGCGATGCGGTACTTGGCGCCCGCTTTCCAGAAGCCCGGGTGGCCGAAGATCGTGGTGTCCTTCTGCACATTGGTGACGAAGGCCCACTGGTTCTCATGCGCCTGCTTCTCCTCCACCTCGAAGTTGTCGAGGAGGTAGGCCGTCGGGCTGCTGAGGTCGCCGCCCTTGGCGAAGCCGGTCTGCGTGATCACCGGCTTGTAGATGTCCGTGGAGTCGATGTGCAGCGAGGTCGTGTCGTTCTTGGTGTTGAGGAAACTGGCCTCGATCTGGAACGGGGTTTCCTCGGCGCCGTAGGCGAACGAGGTCATCCAGTCATAGTGGTAGTCGCCGCGGGTGTGCTCGCCACCGACGGCCAGGCTGGCCAGGTCGGAGGTCTGCTTGCGGCTCTTGGACTTGATGTTGCTCTTGTTGACCGTGACGTCCGCCTGCGTGGCGCTGAGGGACGAGACGACGCCCTTGCCGGTCGGCAGGATCAGGTCGCCGTCGTTCTCATCGTCGGAGAAGTAGGAATAGAACGTGCGGATGTAGAGGTAGTCGTCCGACGACGGCTTGAATTCCAGCGCGCCGTTGAAGCCGGCGCGGTCGCGGACCGGATGGTAGTCCTTCAGCGTGTACTTCGACGGCAGGTAGAACTGGCCGCCGCCGGGCGCGTTGGTCAGCGCCGGCTTGCTGGCCTCGACGTTGAGGGTGCTGAAATCGCGGCGCTGGTAGCTGGCGGCCAGCACGAGGCCGACCGTGCCCTTGCGGAAGAGGTCGGAGTAATGGATGTCCGCCTTGCCGCTCGCGATCTCGTCGCGCATGCGGTTGTACTGCATGCTGACCGAGCCGGAGAGCACGCGCCCCTTGTCATCGAACGCGCTCTGCGTGTGCAAGTCGACGGAACCGCCGATCGAGCCGCCTTCCATGTCCGGCGTGTTGGACTTCGACACTTCGATCGAGGCCAGCGCGTCGGAGGGAATGACGTCGAGGTTGATGGTGCGTTCGTTGCCCTCGGAGGACGGCACGACGACGCCGTTGATGGTCGTCATGTTGAGGTTCGGATCGATGCCGCGGATGAGCACGAAGCGGCCCTCGCCCTGGTCACGCTCGAGCGAGATGCCCGAGATGCGGCCCAGCGCCTCGGCGGCGTTCTGGTCGGGGAAGCGGCCCATCGCGTCGGCCGCGACGATGTTCTTCAGGTTGTCGGAGGCGCGCTCCTGATTGAGGGCGCGGGCCTGGCCGACGCGCTGGCCCTCGACCTTGAAGGTGTCGAGCTTGAGCACGGTGCTGTCACCCAGCTTGGCCTCGAGATGGGCGCGCTGGCCGGGGTTGATGTTGACGGTGAAATCCTTGGCGCCGAAGCCGAGGTAGGACACGCGGACGGTGTGGTCGCCCGCGGACAGGTTGGAGAAGTAGAATTCGCCGGCCCGGTCGGACGAGGTTTCGTTCCCGCCGTCAACGGTGACGACGGCACCAGCGAGGGCCAGGTCCTTGGCCGCGTCGATGACCTTGCCATCAAGGGAACCGGCGGTGGATTGCGCCCAGGCGCCGTTCGCGGCGAGGGCAAGACCAACAAGGCAGGACACGAGCCGGGAAAGCGTACCGGTCGCGGGGGGTGGAAGCAGGGACTTCATGGATTATCTTGGGTTGGTGGTACGGTAACTAAAGCAGGAGACAAGAACGCGGCAGGGGAAGCCGCGGGGGTGACGAGCAGGTGAGTTCAGGTTACATGACGGTTAAACGTTTTCATTTGCGCCAAACGTCGCCCACGCCCTCGGCAATCCAACGGGTGGTGGTGACTTTTTGCTGGGTGTAGAACCAGACGGCTTCCTTGCCCTGGATGTGCAGGTCGCCGAAGAACGAATCGTTCCAGCCGCTGAACGGGAACATCGCGAGCGAGGCGGGAACGCCGATGTTGATGCCGATCATGCCGCACTGGACCCGGTGCTTGAACTCGCGCGCGGCGCGGCCCGAGCTGGTGAAGATGGAAGCGCCGTTGCCGTACGCGGAGCCGTTGGCCAGCGCGATGGCCGCCTCGAGGTTGTCCATGTGCAGCACGTTCAGCACGGGGCCGAAGACCTCCTCTTTCGCGAGCGCCATGTCCGCGCGCACGTCCTCGACGATGGTCGCGCCGAGATAAAAGCCGTTGGGCGCGCCGTCGACCTTCACCCCGCGGCCGTCGGCCACGAGCTTGGCGCCATCCTTCACGCCCGCGTCAACGAGCCCGAGCACGCGGTCGCGGTGCGCCGCGGTGATGAGCGCGCCCATGTCGGGCTGCGCCTCGCCGTCGGTGCGGCCGACCTTCATTTTCTGCGCTGCGGCGGCGAGATCGGACATAATGTGGCGGCCGCGGTTGCCGATGGTCACCACCGAGGAACCGGCCATGCAGCGCTCGCCGGCGCAACCGAAGGCGGCGTTCATCACGCCCTCGACGGTCTTGTTCACGTCGGAGTCCGGCATCACGACCACGAAGTTCTTGGCGCCGCCGTTGGCCTGCACGCGCTTGCCGTGCGTCGAGGCCGTGAGGTGGATGTAGCGCGCGATCGGCGTGGAGCCGACGAAGGAAACCGCCTTCACCAGCGGGTGCGTGAGCAGCGCGTCGACGCTCGGCTTGCCGCCGTGCACAAGGTTGAACACGCCCTTGGGCAGGCCGGCCTCGGCGAGCAGCTCGGCGAGGCGGATGGCCGTGAACGGCACGCGCTCGCTCGGCTTGAGCACGAACGTGTTGCCGGTCACCAGCGCCAGCGGAAACATCCAAAGCGGGATCATCGCCGGGAAATTGAAGGGCGTGATGCCCACGCAGACACCGAGCGGACAGCGCATCGTGTCGCAATCCACGCCGCGGGCCACCTGCCCCAGCATGTCACCCATCATCAGCGTCGGCCCGCCGCAGGCGAACTCGATCACCTCGAGGCCGCGGAACAGGTCGCCGCGGGACTCGGCGTACGTCTTGCCGTGCTCGCGCGAGATCAGCCGCGCGATCTGGTCGAAATTCTTTTCCACCAGCGCGCGGTAGTGAAACAGGATGCGCGCGCGGTCGATGACGGGCGTCTCCGCCCAGGCGGGAAACGCGGCCTGCGCGGCGCGCACCGCGGCGTCGACCTCGGCGGCGCCGGCGAGCGGCACGGTGCCGATGACTTCACCGGTCGACGGGTTGAAAACCGGCGAGGTGGGCAAATGGGAAGGACGCACCCATTCCCCGTTGATCAACATCGGGCAAAGGGCGGCGGAAGCGGAAGTGGCGGTGGACATGGAAATGAAAAATCAGGCGGGAATCATGCGGGCGCGCACGAGGGCGAGCAGGTCGCCGTAGCCGCCCAGGAACTGGTGGAGCGTGTGCACCGTGGCGCCGAAGCGGATGAACTCCGCGGGCTTCATGCCGTTTTCGTCGTAGGCGCGGACGAAGTCCGGGAACTTCGCCCGCAGCTCGGCGATCACCGCTGCGTCCACCGGCTGCTCCAGCGTCAGCGCCGGCACGGTCGCCCCCGCGTTGAACTTCGTCCACCAGTTGTACGGCACGGTCTGCAGCACGTCGCGGCCGATGAGCTGCGACCAGTGGGCCTCGTGGCGGTAGGCGGCGGCGAGCAGCGTGCCGGGCAGGCCGCGGGACTTGAAGAGCTGGTGCGCGTGCTTGAACACCGCGATGCCGGACTGCTCGATCGTGCCCGGCGTGACCGCGATTTTCTGCGCCTCGGCGACGCGCTTCAGCTGGTCGTCGACCCGGCCGATCATGAGCGTGATGTACGGCCGGATCGCATCGGGATTGTGGCCCGCGGCCCGCGCGCGTTTCAGGCCGCGCTCGAGGGCGGCGGAAACCGCCACCGCCTGGGCGACGGTAAAGCTGACCGTGGCGTTGATGCGGATGCCGCGCGCGGTCATGTCCTCCATCGCTGCGATGCCGGTTTCGGTCGCCGGCGCCTTGATCGCGATGTTGGGCGCGAGCGCCGCGAGCTGCACCGCCTGCGCCACCATGCGTTCCTTGTTGGGATAATATTTGGGGCTGATCTGGACCGAGAGAAATCCCTTCTCGCCCCGTGTGGCATCGAACACCGGACGGAGCTTCGCCGCGGAGGCGATCGCCAGTTCGTGGATCAGGCGCCAGGCGAGGTCGTCCTCCGTATCAGCCGGGAAATCGCGCACGAGGCGGTCGAGGATCGGATTGACCAGCTCGGGGTTGGCCTTGGCGGCCTGCGAGACGATCACCGGGTTCGACGTGCCGCCGACGGCGCCGAGCGCGACGGCCTCGGCAAGTTCGTGCGGGGCGCCGGAATCATTCCACCAGTCCGCACCAAGCGCGGTCATCTGGGTCATGCGGGAAGTGGCGGTAGCGGTGGCACTCATGGTAATTCCTTTTTTAGACTCCCGCGTGGAGGCGGACGTATTCGCGGGCTTTGATCGCCTTGGGCAGCGCGGGCACCCGGACCGGATCCTCCTCGGCCTCGACCACGAGCCAGCCGCGGTAGCGCTGCCGCGCGAGGCCGGCGAAGACGGCGGGAAAATCGACCACGCCTTCGCCGGGAATCGTGAACACGCCTTCGCGCACGGCCCGGTAGAACGACCAGCGTTCTATCTGCACCCGGTCGGCGATCTCCCGCCGCACGCTCTTGAGGTGCACGTGCGCGACGCGCGCGCCGTGGCGCTGCATCACCGCGACCGGATCGACGCCGGCGAAGGCCAGATGGCCCGGATCGAACAGCAAATGCATCGCCGGCACGCTGGCCAGCAGGCGGTCGAGCTCGGCCCCGGTCTGGATGACCGTGCCCATGTGATGGTGATAGGCGAGCTTCATGCCCTCGGTGGCGCAGTACGCGGAAAATTTTGCGAGCCCTTCGCTGAGCCGCGCCCACTCGAGGTCGGTCAGCACCTGGCGGTCATGCGTGCCAAAGCCCAGGGGCGCGTCCTTGATGCCGTGGATGCAATGCGTGCACTCGGCGACGATGACGACGGTGGCGCCGAGCGATTTGAGCAAGGCAACGTGCGCCTGGAACGCGGCCAGCTCCGTCGCGTAATCGTTTTTCGCGAGAAATGAGCTGTGCCAGCCGCTGATCAGCTTGAGCTGATGCCGGCCGAGCGCCTGACCCAGCGCCGCGGTGGTCCGGGGATAGGCGTGACCCAGCTCGCTGCCGGCGAAACCGGCCTGGTGCATGTCGCGCAGGATCACCTCGAGCGGCAGATCGCCCGCCAGGTCGTTGAAGTCGTCGTTGCTCCAGATGATCGGGTTGGCGCCGACTTGGCAGCCGGCGAGCACCACGGGAGCGGAAGGGGAAACGGGAGCAATCATCAGTAATAAAATTTCTGGCGGCGGCGGGCCCGGTCGTAGCCGGCGCGCGCGGCGCGGACGGTGGCGACACCGGACACGGCCGCCGGCGGGACATCCCACCAGGAGAAACCCTGCATGACGGACGCCGGCGTGACCGGGACATAGATGAGACAGGCATTCTTTTCCGCGCGTGCCGCGGCCAGCGCGCTGCGCAGGGATTTCTCGTCGTGCGCGGCGAAGACCATGGCGCCGAGGCTCCGGGCGTTGGCCATGAAATCGACGGGCACGGGCGCACCCTCGAGGCGGCCGGAACCGGAGCGGACGCGGAACTCGTTGCCGAAGCTGCGACCGCCACACGCGCGCTGCAGGTTGTGGATGCAGCCGAAACCGTGGTTGTCGGTCAGGACGATCGTGATCTTCAGCTTCTCCTGCACCGCGGTGACGAGTTCCTGGTTCAGCATCAGGTAACTGCCGTCGCCGATGAGCGCGTAGGCTTCGCGCTGCGGGTCAGCCAGCTTCACGCCGAGCGCGCCGGCGATCTCGTAGCCCATGCAGGAGTAGCCGTACTCGGAGTGATAATCGGTCGCGGACTTGCCGCGCCAGAGCTTGTGGATGTCACCGGGGATGCCGCCGGCGGCGTGCACCACCGTGCTGCGCGCGTCGGTGAATTCATTCAGCACGCGGATGACCTGGCTCTGGTAGAGCATGCCGTCCGCACTGCGGCGGGCGGGCGACGTCATCGCGCGCCAGGGTTTTTCCCAAGCGGCCTTCGCGGCGGCGACCGCCTTGCGGTGCGCCGGCGGCACGCGCCAGCCGCGCAGCGCGCGGCCCAATGCGGACAACGTGGCGCGGGCATCGCCCAGCAGCGGCAGCGCGCCGTGCTTGGCGGCGTCGGCCGCGTGTACGTTGATGCTGATAAAACGGACGCCGGGATGCTGGAACTGGGTCTTGGACGCTGTGGTGAAATCGGAGAGACGCGTGCCGACCACGACGACCACGTCGGCGTCGGTCGCGATCCGATTGGCGGCCTGCGTGCCGGTGACGCCGACCGCGCCGAGCCCCAGGGCATGCTGTTCAAGCAACGCCCCCTTCCCTGCCTGCGTGACGGCCACCGGAATTCCGCTGGCCTCGGCAAATTTTTGAAGCGCCGCGGTCGCATCCGAATAATGCACGCCGCCGCCGGCGACGATCAGCGGACGCCGCGCCCCGCGCAGCAGTTGCGCCGCGGCGCGGACGGCTTCAAGCGCCGCCACCGGACGCGCGATCTCGTAAACCTTCTTGGCGAAGAAATTCTCCGGGCAGTCGAACACCTCGGCCTGCACATCCTCGGGCAGAGCAATGGTCACGGCGCCGGTCTCGGCCGGATCGGCCAGCACGCGCATCGCCTCAGGCAGCGCGGTCAGCAGCTGCTCGGGTCGGTTGATGCGGTCCCAGTATTTCGAGACCGGACGGAAGCAATCGTTGACGCTCACGTCCTGGCTGCCCGGATACTCGAGCTGCTGCAGCACCGGACCCGGACGGCGGTTGGCGAAAATGTCGCCCGGCAGCAGCAGCACCGGCAGGCGGTTGATCGTCGCGGTGGCCGCGCCCGTGATCAGGTTGGTGGCGCCCGGCCCGACCGAGCTCGTGCAGGCGAGCGTGCCGAGACGCTGCCGCGTCTTCGTGTAGGCGATCGCCATGTGCACCATGGCCTGCTCGTTCTTCGCCTGGTAGAAAGGCAGGTGCTTGCCGCTGAATTCCTCGAGTGCCTGGCCCAGGCCGGACACGTTGCCGTGGCCGAAGATGCCGGCGACGCCGTTGATCAGGCGGTGCTCGACGCCGTCACGCCGGACGAATTGCGCCTGAAGGAAACGGACGACCGCAGCGGCCGTGGTGGTGCGAACAGTTTTCATAGGACAAGTCCGGACGGGGGCATCCAGCCCTGGTTCTTCGGATCGAGCAGCCAGCGGTACTCCGGCGTGATGGTGAAACCCTTGTACGGCCGGCCCGGCAGGTGGCGCACCACCCACAGGTAGTACATGCCGTAGCCCGGCGCGGAAACCTGTGCGTGATCGAGTCCGCCGGGGATAATCGTCGTGTCGCCGGCCTTCACTTTGTAAACGTTTTCCCCAATTTCAGCATGACCGTAGCCCGCGGCACCGGTGAACCGGTAATGATAGATCTCAGGCTGGGCGTGATGGTGCGGTGGATAACTCGACCAGCGGCCGGGCAGATTGACGACTTCGCCGATCACGAAAGCCGAATCGCGCCGAGTCTGATAATCGTAGATGGTGCGGACCAAGCGCTGGCAGGTGCCTTGCGCGAGCCCGGCGCCGCGATGCTCGAGCGCCACTTCACTCGGAGAATAGAGCCGCACGCCCTTCATCCGCGGGTTCCCGGTGCGCATCACGGCCCATTCGGTGTTAGCGGAGAGAGCGCAGATTTCCACTTTCTCTCCGGCGCCGAAATTCAGCGCGAACGGACCGTCGGCAAAAACCGCGCGACGCGAGACGGTGACCACTTGCCCGCCGAAGCGCAGCTCGGCGCGACCTTGCAAAAGGACCCACAGAGACTCCCTCGCCGTCACTGCGCGAGTCACCTGCCCTTTCGACAGCCGACAGATGCCAAAGTCCATCCGGGCGATCGAACGCGGTTCGCTTTCGCGCACGAGCCAGGTGATTCCCGAGGGAAAACCGCGTTTAGGGCAGGCAACTTTGCCGCTGGTGGCAGAGGGGGTGGTCATCAGGGGTTTTGATGAAAACGATTACATTTTCCCTTTACTGGCTTCGCCGTAAAGCAAAAAATCGGGTGCTCCTGAAAAATTATTCGCCGGCCTCGGCGCTCACGTCGAAATTTCCCCTACCCCATGAATATGTTCTCTCTGCAAGGTCGCCGGGCACTCATCACCGGCTCCGGCCGCGGTTTGGGCCTGCGCATCGCCGACGCTCTCGCCGAAGCCGGCGCGGAAGTCGTCATCAACGACGTCGACGGGGCGCGCGCCGAGAGCGCCGCCGCCTCGCTCCGCGCCAAGGGCTACCGCGCGCGCGTCGCGCTTTTCAACGTCACCGATCCCACCGGCGTCCGCGCCGCCGTGCAGGAGCTCGAGCAGTCGGGCGGCATCGACATCCTCGTGAACAACGCCGGCATCCATCGCTACGGCACACTCCTCGAGCTGGAATTTGCCAAGTGGCAGGAGGTGCTCGACGTGAATTTGAGCGGCGCGTTCCTCACCGCGCAGGCCGTGGCCGCCGGCATGGTGGCGCGCGGACACGGCAAGGTGATCAACATCTGCTCGCTGATGAGCGAGGGCAGCCGCCCGACGACGGGCGCCTACACCGCCGCGAAGGGCGGGCTCAAGATGCTCACCAAATCCATGGCCGTCGAGTGGGCCAGGCATGGCATCCAGGCCAACGGCATCGGGCCGGGTTATATTCTCAGCGACATGACCGCGCATCTCGCCGCGAAGCCCGAGTTCGACACGTGGGTGAAGAGCCGCACGCCCGCGGCGCGGTGGGGCACGCCCGACGACCTGGTCGGCGCAGCGGTCTTCCTCGCCTCCCCTGCTTCGGATTTCGTGAACGGCCAGGTGCTCTACGTCGACGGCGGGTTTCTCGCCGCGCTATAAAAAAAGCCGGAGCGAACTTTCGTCCGCCCCGGCTCCCCCAACTAAAAAACGCGGGTCAGCCCACGGCTTCGATCCGGCCACTGTGCAGCGCCTTGGTCGCCGCGATCGCGATCCGCTGGGCGCGGATGCCATCATCGGCCACGATCGGCGCCGGACGTCCGTTCACGAGGTTGTCCACGAAATCCTGGAGCTGCGTGATGTACGCCTGCTCGAAGCGCTCGTAGAAACCGGGCACGGTATCGTGCGCAATCTGGTCCTTGGTCATCACCAGGATCGCGGTCTCCCGGTCGTAACCGATCTGGATCGTGCCCTTGGTGCCGACGATTTCGGTGTGGATGCCGTAACCGTAGATGCCGATGCGGCTGAGGCTGATCGTGCCGATGCCGCCGTTGACAAAGTTCATCTGGCTCAGACCGTTTTCCACGTCGCCCACACCCGAGATCTCGGGGAAAGCGATCGAGTTGCCGACACTGGAGACGTTCTTCACCTCGCCCATGTACCAGCGCGCGAGGTCGAAGTCATGGATGCCCATGTCGATGAAGAGACCGCCGCTGCTCTCGGGACGGAGATACTCGACCGGCGGCGGCAGCGCGTCCTTCGACGAGGACTTGAAGATGACCGGCGTGCCGATCTCGCCGGCGTCGATGCGCTTCTTCGCCGCGGCGTAGGCGCGGTCGAAGCGGCGCATGAAGCCGAGCTGGAAGAACACGCCGTGCTTGGCGACGGCGGCCTTCATCGCCTCGCCCTCGCTGATCTCGAGCGACAGCGGCTTCTCGCAGAAGATCGCCTTCTTCGCGGCGGCGGCGGCGATGACAACCTCGCCGTGCGCCTTGGTCGGCGTCATGACGACGATCGCGTCGACGTTCTTGTCCGCGAGCATCTCGTGGTAGTTCGCGTAGCCCTTCGCGCCGGTCTCGGCGACGGTGGCCTTGACGGCCTCGGGCTGCATGTCGGTCACGGCATAGAGCCGCGCGCCGGGCAGGCGGTTGGTGAAATATCTGGCGTAGAGCCGGCCGAGACGGCCGAGACCCACGACACCGATGTTGATTGGTTTATTCATAGTGGAGAAAATTTATTTCACGAACTGGATGGGCACCGCGATTTCCGCCGGCGCCTTCTCGCCCTTGAGGATGCGCGCGGCCCATTCGACGCCGACGCGGCCCATCTGCGCCGGATCCTGCGCGACGGTGCCGGCCATCGTGCCCTTCTTGACGGCGGCGCGGGCTTCCTCGAGCGCGTCGAAGCCGACCACGGTGATGGTGCCGGTCTTGCCCGCGGCCGCGATGGCCTCGAGCGCGCCGAGCGCCATGAGGTCGTTGGCGGAGAAGAGCGCGTTCACCTCGGGATGCGCCTGCATGATGTTCTGGAAAACGTTGTAGCCCTGATCGCGCTCCCAGTTGGCCGGCTGCGAGGCGACGATCTCGATGCCCGGCGCGGCCTTCACCGCGTCGCGGAAACCGCGGAGGCGCTGGTCGCCGGTCTCGTGTCCCGGAATGCCCTCGAGGATCGCGACGCGCGCCTTGCCGTTCATCTTCTTCACCAGAAATTCGCCGGCCAGCTTGCCGCCCTCGTAGTTGTCGGAGCCGATGAACGCGGCGGTCTGGCCGCCCGCGGCCTTGAGCGACGGCGGATCGACGCGCGTGTCGACCACCAGCACCGGGATGCCGGCCTGGTTGGCCTTCACCACCACCGGCACGATCTCGCGGGAGCCGGCGGGAGCGATGATGAGCGCGTTCACCTTCCGCTGGATGAGATTCTCGATGATCTGCATCTGGCGCTCGACATCGATCTCGCGCTCGGCGGCCTGGACCACGAGCTCGACGCCCGCGGTCTTGGCGGCCTCCTCGGCGCCGCGCTGCATGTCGATAAAGAAGGGATGATTCAAGGTCTTCACGACCAGCGCCACCACCGGCTTGCCCGGGGCGGCCGGCGTCGCGGCGGCGGAAGTGGTGGTTTCCGTTTTCTTGCCGCAACCGGCGAGCAGGACGAGGGCCGCGAGACAGGAGATGATTTTTTTCATGAGGTGATCAGCGTTTCGATTGCTTGAAGAAGGTGTCGAGGAGCACGGCGGCGATGATGACCACGCCGATGACGACCTGCTGGATGAAGGACGAGACGCTCAGCAGGTTGAGGCCGTTGCGCAGCACGCCCATGATCAGCGCGCCGATGAGCGTGCCGATGACGGACCCCTGCCCGCCCATCAGGCTCGTGCCGCCGATGACCGTGGCGGCGATGGCGTCGAGCTCGTAGTTGAGGCCGGCGATGGGCTGCGCGGAGTTGAGGCGCGCGGTGAGCAGCACCGACGAAAGCGCCGCGAGCGCGCCGCCGAGCACATAGATGCCGATCTTGTAGAACCGCACCGGCACGCCGGAGAGCAGCGAAGCCTCCTCGTTGCCGCCGATGGCGTAGGTATAGCGGCCGAATTTCGTGCGCTGCAGGACAAAGTGCGCCGCGATATAAACCAGCACCATGACGATGACCGGCACCGGAATCTTGAGGATCTCGCCCGTCGCGAGCCAGCGGAGCGGTCCGTCAAAACCGGAGACCGGGCGGCCATCGGTGGCCAGCAGCGCGCCGCCGCGCGCGATGCTCATCATGCCGAGCGTCGCGATGAAGGGCGGCAGGCGGCCGAAGGAAATAAGGACGCCGTTGACCAGGCCGCAGCCGGCACCGACGGCGACGCCGGCGAGCATCGCCAGCGGCAGCGGCCAGTCCTGCCGGAGCAGGTGCGCCATGACGACGCCGGAGAATGCGAGAATCGAGCCGACCGAGAGGTCGATGCCACCGGAGATGATCACGAAGGTCAGGCCGACCGCGATGATCGCGTTGATGACCGTCTGCTGCACCACGTTGAGCAGGTTGGCGACGGTGAAGAAGTGCGGCGTCAGGCAACTGATGGCGATGCAGAGGACGACGAAGACGGCGAAGGTGCCGAACTGGCGGGCGTGGCGGGCAACGAGGGGGGGCAGTTTCATGCGGCGTGGACGGCGAGGGCGCAGTGGAGAATTTTTTCCTGGGTGGCCTCGGCGGCCGTGAACTCGCCGGCGAGGCGCCCGCGGTTCATCACGAGGATGCGGTCGCTCATGCCGAGGATCTCGGGCAGCTCCGAGGAGATCATGAGGATGGCCTTCCCCTCGGCGGCGAGGCGGTTGATCAGCTGGTAGATCTCAACCTTGGAACCGACATCGATGCCGCGCGTCGGCTCGTCGAAGATCAGGATGTCCGCCTCGCGGCATAGCCATTTCGCGAGTACGACCTTTTGCTGGTTGCCGCCGCTGAGATTGACCACGTGCTGGTGCAAGCCGGGCGTCTTGACCCGCAGTTCGGTGGAAAGTTTTTGCGCGACCGACACCTCGCGGCCGCCATCGACGACGCCGGCGGTGCTGAACTTGTCGACGCTCGCGAGGCAGGTGTTGGCCTGGATGTCGAGGCACAGCACCAGGCCCTGGCGCTTGCGGTCCTCGGTCAGCAGGCCGAGCCCGAGCGCGATCGCCTGCTGCGGTGAGCGAATGGCCACTTCCCTGCCCCGGACCACGATGCGGCCGCCGTCGATCGGATCGGCGCCGAAGATCGCGCGCGCGAGCTCGGTCCGGCCGGAACCCATCAGGCCGGCGAGACCGACGACCTCGCCGCGGCGGAGTGTCAGCGAAATATCCTGCAGCACGCCCGCGCGGGACAGGTGCTCGACGCGCAGCAATTCCTCGCCCGGCGTCACGGCTTTCTTGGGGAAATGCTCCGTGAGATCGCGCCCCACCATCAGGCTCACGAGTTCCGTCATCGTCGTGCGCGGAATCTCCCGCGTCGCGATGTAGCGGCCGTCGCGCATGACCGTCACCCGGTCGCCGATTTGGAAGAGCTCCTCCATGCGGTGGGAAATATAGATGATGGCGACGCCGCGCTGGCGCAGCGCGCAGATGACCTTGAAG
The DNA here is from genome assembly GCA_048498955.1 of Verrucomicrobiota bacterium. Lineage (GTDB taxonomy): Bacteria > Verrucomicrobiota > Verrucomicrobiia > Opitutales > Opitutaceae > Lacunisphaera. The sequence continues at coordinate 62,185 of JBEHWZ010000005.1, forward strand.
AGGCGCTTGATCTCCTTGTCCGAGAGCGCGGAGGTCGGCTCGTCCATCACGAGGATCTTGGCGTCGATCGAGAGCGCCTTGGCGACCTCGACCATCTGCTGCTCCGCCACGCCGAGGCTGTCGACGGTCGCGTGGGGATCGATGTCGACGTCGAGTTCGCGCAGCCAGCGGGCGGCGGCGGTCTCGAGGCGCGAGCGGCTGAGCACGCCCGGAATGGTGCCGCGCGGCTCGCGGCCGAGGAAGATGTTCTCCGCCACGGTGAGGTGCGGCACGAGGTTGAACTCCTGGTAGATGATGCTGACACCGGCCGCCTGCGCGTCGCGCGGCGAGCCGAGCGCGATCGCCTGGCCGTCGATCGCCACCGTGCCGGCATCGCGCTGGACCGCGCCCGCCAGGATTTTCATCAGCGTCGATTTACCCGCGCCGTTTTCGCCGAGCAGGATGTGCACCTCGCCGCGCACCACGTCCAGGTCGACTCCATCCAGCGCCACCACACCCGGGTAGCGCTTGGCGATGCCGCGCATCTGGAGGAGAGAAGATTCGGGGGTGCTCACGAGGGGTGACAGACGAAACAGAAAGCTGGCTTAGGGAGAGAGGAGAACGACTGAGACCGGGCGCCCAAAGGGGGTAAGGGGCACGATGCGGTAATGTTTGGACAGAGATTTGGCAGAAATCAATGTAAACGTTTACTTTTTTAGAACCTTTTCTGCCGGTCCGGGCATTCCGTGGCCTTAGCAGGAGCTTCTAAGCACCAGCTTCGGCAGCAATTTGAGGTGAGTTTCGGCGCGCTTCGGTTCCTCGATGCGCTTGAGCAGCAGCTCGGCGGCGGCCTGGCCCACGTCGTACGCGGGCTGGCGCACCACCGTCAGCGGCGGGTCCAGCGACTCGGCCCAGGGCAGGTCGTCGAAGCCGATGATGGCGATGTCGCGCGGGATCTTCAGCTTTCGCTGGTGAATCGCCTCGAGGGCACCGACGGTCATCAGGTTGTTCAGCACGAAAAGCGCGGTGGGCGGCGTCGAGAGGTCCAGCAGCTCCTCCGTCATCGTCTTGCCGCTCGCCTGCTTGAAATCGCCGCCGCGGATGTAGTTCGTCAGCACCGGCAGCTTGTGCGCCGCCAGCGCGTCCTCGTAACCCTGCCGGCGCTCGCGGCTGGTGGACACGTTCATGCGGCCGGCGATCAGGCCGATGCGGCGGTGCCCGAGTCGGATAAGATGGTCGACGGCCTCAAACGCGCCGCGGCGGTTGTCGACCTCCACCTTGTCCATCGCGCGGTGGGCAAGGCTGCGGTCGACGGTCACGACGGGCAGGCCGGCCTCGACCAGCTTGAGCACGGCGGCGTCACCTTCGCTGATCGGCGGCAGGATGATGCCGTCGACCGACTCCGACTGGAGCACGTCGAGGTAGAACTCCTCCTTCTTCATGTCTTCGTCGGAATTGCAGAGCATCAGCGCGAACTTGTTCGCGTAGGCGACGTCCTCCACCCCGCGCGCCATTTCCGCGAAGAACGGGTTCTGGATATCCGGAATGATCAGCCCGATCAGGTGGCGCACGCCGCCGCGCTGTCGCAGCCGGCGCGCCACGCGGTTGGGTTTGAAGCCGAGCTCGGCCATCGCCTTGTTCACCAAGGCGCGGGTTTCCGGCACCACCTTGTCGGAATTATTGATCACGCGCGACACGGTCGCGATCGAGACCTGGGCGCGGCGGGCTACATCGGTGAGGCTGGCCATGGTGGGGGCGGAAAGGCTGGCGCTACCCTGTCGCGATGGGCGCCGGCCTGTAAACGAGAATCAAGCGTTAAACCGCGCCGCCGCTCCATCTCGCACTGGAAAAACGCATCCGGCTGATTTGGTTGGGGCATGCCACAAACCCGGGAACCACGTTCGTTCGCGGCTTTCTATTCCAGCAGTGGGGCCGCCCGAAAGCTGGAAGATGAGCGAATAACTCCTCCCTTCCACCGCCCGGGCGGCTCCACTCTCTTTTTTTATCCCTTCACCGGGACGGCCAAAAAACTCACGTGACCGTTTGACCGATGCGCACCGATTCGACCGAAACCGCCCTGCCCCCCATTCAAATCCTCCTTGTGGAAGATGATCAGCTCCTGCGCCGCGGGCTGCGGATCCTGATCGAAAACCACAAGCAGTACCGCGTGTGCGGCGAAGCCGAGAACGCCACCGTCGCCGCCGAACTGGCCCTCAAGCTCAAGCCCGACATCGCCCTCGTCGACCTGACGCTCAAAGGCAGCACCGGCTTCGACCTCCTGAAGGACCTGCAGCGCCTCGCGCCCAAGCTCCCCTCACTCGTCCTTTCCCTCCACTCCGAGGAAATGTACGCCGCCTCCGCCCTCCGCGCCGGCGCCCGCGGCTTCCTCAAGAAGGAAGATGTCATGAAGCACCTCGACGAGGCCATGCAAAGCATCCTCGCCGGCAAGGTCTGGGTCAGCGAACTGATGCGCCGCAAGCTGGCCGACCTGCTCTGAAGTCCGCGAAGCGCGGACTTAGATCAGAGGACAGGCGACAGTAGACAGGGGACAGCCGATCTCAGAATCAAACGGACTTCCTGAGGTTTTCTCTGTGCCTCTACGTCTCCGTGATCATCGCCTGTTAAAGTCGCGAACCGGCCTTCCTTCGCTCGGTCCAAGCTCAGATGAGAGCCATCTGGACCGGATCGATCAGCTTTGGCTTGGTGACCATCCCCGTCGCCTTGCAGAACGCCAGCCGCACCGAGGAACTGAAGTTCCGGCTGCTGCGCAACAAGGACCTCAGCCCCGTGAACTACAAGCGGGTCGCGGAAGTCGACGGCAAGGAAGTGCCGTGGGCTGAAATCGTAAAAGGCTACGAGTACGAGAAGGGAAAATTCGTCGTGCTCAAGGACGAGGACTTCAGGCGCGTCGATCTCGAGGCGACCGAGACCATCGACATCGTCGATTTCGTCTCCCTGTCCGAGATCAACCCGATCTTCTTCTACAAACCCTACTACCTCGAGCCGCAAAAAGGCGGCGCCGGCGCCTATCACCTCCTGCGCCAGGTACTCGCCGACACCAACAAGGCCGGCATCGCCAAGGTCATCATCCGCACGCGCCAGCACCTCGCCGCCGTGAAGGCCAACGGCAACCTGCTCGTGCTGGAACTCATGCGCTTTGAGGACGAGCTTGTTTCTCCGACGAGCATCAAGGTCCCCGCAGTCAAGGCCCCCGCCGGCAAAGCCGCGAAGATGGCCGCCACGCTGGTCGCGCAGATGACCGAGAAATGGAATCCCCACCGCTACACCGACGAATACAAGTCGGCCCTGATGAAACTCATCGACCGCAAGATCGAGAGCGGCGGCAAGAGCCTCCCCGCGCCGGCCGGCAAAGCGAAGCGCGCCACCAACGTCATCGACCTGGTCGAAGTGCTCGAACGCAGCCTCAAGGACGCTTCGAAGCCGAAGCCGGCGGCCGGCAAAGCCAAATCCGCGCGCAAACGCGCGGCCTGAGTCATGGCCGCAAAAACGCCCAAGCTCGCCCGGGAGGTGAAATTCACCAATCCGGACAAGGTCTTCTTCCCCAAGACCGGCTTCACCAAGGGCGACCTCGTCCAGTACTACCTCGACGCCTCGCGCTGGATCCTCCCCCACCTTCACGGCCGGCCCGTCACGCTCATTCGTTATCCCGACGGCGTGCAGGGCGAAAAATTCTACGAGAAGAACGCGCCGAAATTTTCCCCTGACTGGCTCGAGACCAGCGACGTCGCCCACCGGCACAGCGAAGGGATCACCCGCTACATCCTGATCAACGATGCCGCCGCCCTCGCTTGGTGCGCGAATCTCGCGGCCATCGAGCTGCATCCGTTCCTGCACCGCGCGGATGCGCCCGATCGCCCGACGCACGTGGCCTTCGACCTCGATCCGGGCGAAGGCGCAAACCTGCTCTCGTGCATCAAAGTCGCGTTCCTGCTGAAAGCCGTGACGGACAAACTGGGTCTGCAAATTTTCCCCAAGGTTTCAGGCTCAAAGGGGCTGCAACTCTACCTGCCGCTCAACACGAGCATCACTTATGCCGCGACCAACGCCTTTGCCAAGGCGATGGCGGAACTGCTCACGCGCGAAAACCCGGCGCTCATCGTCAGCAAAATGTCCAAAGCACTCCGGCGAAAGAAAGTCATGATCGACTGGAGCCAGAATTCCCCGACCAAGACCACCGTCAGCGTCTACTCCGTCCGCGGTAAACGCGACGAGCCATATGTCTCCATGCCGGTCACGTGGACGGAGCTCACCCGCGCGCTGAAATCCCAAAAGACCGCGCCGCTTTTCTTCTCCCCGGCCGCCGCGCTGAAACGCCTGAAGAAAACCGGCGATCTCTTCGCCCCGGTGTTGAAGTTGAAACAGAAACTTCCCGCGGCCTTCACCCGCTCCTCTTCTGCCGATTCCGCCGAACCGCCTTCCCTGAAAGCCTACCGCGCGAAACGCGACTTCACCCAAACTCGCGAACCCGCTCCCGCCAAAATCCGCACCAAACCCGGCGCCACCCACGGCCGCTTTGTCATCCAGAAACACGCCGCCTCGCACCTGCACTACGATTTCCGCCTCGAGATGGACGGCACGCTCAAGTCGTGGGCCGTGCCCAAAGGCCTCTCCACTGAAAAAGGCGTCAAGCGCGCCGCCTTCGAAGTCGAGGACCACCCGCTCGCCTATATGAAATTCGAAGGCACCATCCCGAAAGGCCAGTACGGCGGCGGCACCGTGATGGTGTGGGACCTTGGTACCTACGAGCTCACCGGCGGCAGCCTCGCGGACGGCGACCTCAAGCTGGAGCTGCATGGCAAAAAACTAAAAGGCCCGTGGCATCTCTTTCGCATCCGCAGCGAAGAAAAAAAGCCAGTGTGGCTCATCATGCGTTCCAGCTCGGACGCCAAGCCTGTCAGCGCCCGTCAGGAAGACCGCTCCGTTCTCACGCAGCGCTCGATGGCGCGCATCGCGAAGGACAACACGAGGCAGTGGCGGAGCCGGTAAGTCGCGTCGGTGCCCGTGTCTTGTGTAGGGCTGCCGTTCACCGGCAGGCCTGGCTTGCAACGCCCGCGTGGTCCGCCGACAAGCGGCGACCCTACATTACAAACCAAAGCAGACGCTGGTTGAACTGCGGGGCCACCAGCGACGCTGCGTTCGATTTCTAAACCGCCCCCGCCTCCCGCCGCACCTGCTTGGCCGGTTTGTCCTTTCGCAGCCCCAGGAACACCGGCTGCCGCAGCAGGCCGTCGTTGGTCCATTCCGTGAACTTGATCTGCGCGACGAGCTCGGGCTTTACCCAGGTGACCTTGGCCATCTCGCTCAACGGCATGCCGGTGCCGAAGCGCGATTTTCGCTCGAGCGGCAGGTCAACGAACGGACACGTAGGCCGGGCTTTCGCCAAAAACTTTTCATGCAACGAACGCAGCAACGCGCCGTTGAAACCGCTGCCCACCTTGCCGGCGTAGCGCAATTTCCCCTGCTCGTAATAACCGACCAGGATGGCGCCGAAATGCTGCCGGCTGTGCTGCGGTGGAGTGAAGCCGCCAATCACGAACTCCTGCTCGTTGATGTTCTTCACCTTGATCCACGCGCCCGAACGCTGCCCGGCCTCGTAAAGCGAACCGCGTCGCTTCAACACGATCCCTTCCAGTCCGCTGCGTTTGGCCATGGCCAGTAACTTTGCCGGGGAAACCGCGAACACCGGCGACAGACGCACGACACCCTTCTTCCTACCGATCAGTTTTTCCAACAGCCGGCGGCGCTGCTCGATCGGCAAATCCAACAACGAGGTCCCGTTGAGCTCCAGCAGGTCGAAAACGTAATACACCACCGCGCCACCGCCTTCACCTTGATTCTGCAGAAGCTGGAAGCGGGAATTTCCCTTTTGATCGAGCGCGACGATCTCCCCGTCGAGCACCGCGCTCGTGCAACGCAGCTTTTCCAGCGCCGGCAGAAGCACCGGGTAGTCCAGCGGCTTGCGATTCCGCGACCAGAGCGCGACGTGACCGTCCTGCAACAGTGCGCCCGCACGGTAGCCGTCGAACTTTATTTCTCCATGCCAGTCATCGGCGTCCGCCGGAAGGTCGGACACGCCCAGCGCCTTCATCGGCACAATGAACTGCGCTCGCGCGGAACCGGAACGGGATCGTGGCATCTTTAAATAGTAATCCCGCTTTCCGCGGGGTTCCGCCCCATGTCCCTCCGCCCTCCCCGTGTCTTCCTCCTTTCCCCCGCCTTCGCCGGCGGAATGCGGGCGCGTTTTCTCCTCAACCCACAGGCACCCTTTCCACTCGCGCGCCGGTTTCACGACGGCGGCCTGCCCCTCGCCGAGGCGTTCGCCTTCATGAGCGGCCTGTATTTTCGCGGCAAGATCGCCTACGCGCGCCATTTCTCCCACAAACCGGGCCTCGCTTGGATCATCACCGCCAACGCCGGACTCTGGTCGCCCGAACGGCTGGTCCAACCCTCGGACGTCGCGGCCTTCAGCCGAACTGCGATCGAAGCCGCCGACCGTGCCTTTCGCGAACCGCTCGAGCGCGATCTCACCCTGCTCACGCAGCGCCTCGGCCGGCGCGGCGAGGTCGTGCTGCTCGGCAGCATCGCCACGCCGAAGTATCGCGATGCGCTCACCGCCGTCTTCGGCTCCCGCGCTTTGTTTCCCACCGACTTCATCGGCCGCGGTGACATGAGCCGCGGCGCTCTGCTGCTGCGCGCCGTCCGGGAAAACCAGGAGCTCGCCTACGCCCCGATCGCCGGCGCCACCCTCACCGGTCGCCGCGCCGCCAAAGCTGGGCAAACCCGGCCCATGGCGCCAAAACTCCCGCGAACCAAACCGGCGGCCCGCGTTCCAAGAAAGTAAGCCGCCCCATAACCCAACCGTTCCATGAATCCCAAAAAGTCCTCCGTCCTCGCCGGCAAAAAGATCGCGATCCTCGTCGCCGACGGTTTCGAAGAAGTCGAACTCACTCTCCCGCGCGAAGCGCTGTGCCAGGCCGGCGCGGAAACGCCGATCGTCTCACCGGCCGGCGCCAAGGTGCAGGGCGTGCGCCACGGCCGGCCCACCAAGGCCCTGGCCGTGCAAACGAAGCTCTCCCGCGCCCGGGCTTCCGACTACGACGCACTGTTGCTGCCGGGCGGCGTGATGAATCCCGACGCACTCCGCCAGGAACCTGCCGCCGTGCGTTTCGTCCAATCCTTCTTCAAGGCAGGCAAACCCGTCGCCGCCATTTGTCACGGCCCGCAACTCCTGATCGAAGCCAAGGCCGTGCGCGGCCGCCGCCTCACCTCCTTCCCGTCGGTGCAGACCGACCTCAAGAACGCCGGCGCCAAGTGGACGGACAAAAAAGTTGTCGTCGACCGCAACCTCGTCACCAGCCGCAAGCCCGCCGACATCCCCGCCTTCAATCGCGAAATCATCCGCGTCTTCGCCGCCGGCTGATCGCGTTGGCCATAAAAATGGAGGGCCGGGCCTCCCGAACGAATGTCATCCAATAGATGACATTCGCTCGGGGACGAAACCGGACCAACCCGATTTTTTCGATCTTCGCGGTCTTCCTTTAACTCCGTCGATCCGCCCGGCCATGAAAACGGAAACCGCCGCCCGCTATTTGCCGGACAATCCCGGTCAATCTTCGCTGACAGCGCTGCGGCGCCGCGCGAAGGGCTGCGAGGCGTGCCCATTGTACAAACTCGGCACGCAAACCGTGTTTGGCGAAGGCGCGGCTTCCGCCCGCCTCGTGCTGGTCGGAGAACAGCCGGGTGACCAAGAGGACAAGGTGGGCAGACCGTTCGTCGGGCCGGCCGGAAAACTCCTCGATGAAGTCCTGGCCGCGGCCGATATCGACCGGGCCGGAGTCTACGTGACCAACGCCGTGAAACACTTCAAGTGGAAGCCCGCGGGCAAGCGCCGCCTGCACCAAAAACCCAACGCGCGTGAAATCGCGGCCTGTCGTCCCTGGCTCGACGCCGAGCTCAAGCTGCTGCGTCCGGCCATCGTGGTGGCGCTCGGCGCCACCGCCGCCCGAGCGTTGATGGGCCCCGCCTTTCGCGTCACCCGCGACCGCGGCCGCGCCTTTGCCGTTCCTTGGGCGGAGGTCTTCTTCGCCACCGTCCATCCTTCCTCCATCCTGCGCGGCCCACCCGAGGATCGCGCCGCCGGCCTGAAGGCGCTCATCGCCGACCTGAAGAAAGTCAGGACCCATCAGGCATTTCGCCCGTAACGGAAAAGCCGCGCTTGCCATGCGTCCGCGCATACCGTTCACCTGAACGGTATGCAGAACGGGCTTCAGCTTTTGGGCGCCGAAGGCGCAGTCCCGGCGGCTGACCTTGGCGGCCGCACCGCCGCCCTGCGCGAACTCCTGGCCCGGCGTTTTCCCTCTGCCGCCCGCGCCCGCGACGATGCCTTGGCCACCGGCATTCCCGGAATCGACGCCGCCGGCGGCTTGCCCCGGCCCGGCCTGACCGAACTCGTGTGTTCCGCCCCGAGCTGCGGCAGCCAGCTTTTTCTCGGGCAATTGCTCCATATCACCCGCACCCAGGGTCTCCGCGTCGCCTTGGTGGATCGCGACGACAGCTTCGATCCCGGCTCCTGGCCCGCGTTCCTGCTTGAGCATCTCGTCTGGGTTCGCGCCCGGCAGGCCTCCGAGGCGCTCCACGCCGCCGACCTGCTGACGCGTGACGCCAACCTCGGCCTCGTCGTGCTCGATCTCAGCCGGACTGCCTTGGCCGAACTTCGCCGCATCCCGTCACCCACGTGGTACCGCCTGCAGCGCGCCATCGAACCGACGCTCATGGCCGGCGTCATCTTCACGCCCCGTTCCCTCGTGCCCAGCGTGCGCCTGCGGCTTGAGCTCGAAATTTCCCACGGCCTCGGCGCGCAAATCCGCCCGCGGCCCGACGTGGCCTCCACGCTCGCGCCGCAACTGATCCGCCAGCGCGCGGCGCAAACGGTTTCCTCCGCCTGAATGTTCGCCGTCCTCCACATTCCTTCCTTCGCGCTTCAAGCCGTCCTGCGCGCTGCGCCCGATTTGGCGGGACAGGCGGTCGTGCTCAGCCAGACCGACAAATCCACCGTCGGCCTCTGCACCGAGGCGGCCCAGCGCGCCGGTGTCTGTCCCGGCCAGTCCCTGCCCCAGGCCGTCGCGCGCTGTCCGGCCTTGCTCGTGCGACAGCCGGATTCCGGCCTCGAGCGCGAAGCCGAAGCCACCCTGCTTGCCGCGGCGTTCGCCGTGACGCCGCAGGTCGAGCTCACGGCGCCCGGCACCTGCACGCTCGATCTGGACGGACTCGCCCCGGCCCGACGCGAGCCGGCGCTGCGCGGCGCGCTGGCGGAACTCGCCGCCGCCGGCTTGGCCGCCTCCGCCGCGTCCGGCATCACGCCGCTGCTCGCACTTTACGCCGCCACGCAGGCCCGGCCGCACGAAATTATCGCCGGCACCCGCGAACTGCTGACGCCCCTGCCGCTGGCCGTGGCCGAGCCCACGCCCGAACAGGTCGCGATCCTCCGCCAGTGGGGCATCCGCACGCTGGGACAACTGACCGCGCTGTCGAAAGCCGACGTCACCCACCGTCTCGGCCGCTGCGGGCTCGACTTATGGGAACGCGCCGCCGGCGGCACGGTACGTCCTCTGCGCATCCAGCCGCTGCCTCGGGAATTTCAGGCGAGTCAGGACTGCGAGCATGAGCTCGAGACGCTCGAACCGCTGCTGTTTCTTTTCCAACGCTTCATCGATCGCCTCGCCGCCGAACTGCGCAACGCCCATGCGGCCGCCCAGGCGCTGGAACTCACGCTCCATCTGGCCGACGACACGCGGCACGATCACCTCATCCGCCTGCCCGAGCCCGTGACCGACGCGGGCATCCTCTTTCGCGCGCTGCAAACCTACCTCGAAACCGTGCGCACCCCGGCAGCCATCACCGGTGTGCGCCTGCGCGTTCAACCCGAGCGCAGCCTCGTCCGCCAGCGCGGCTTGTTCGACGGCGGCCTGCGCGATCCGCACGGCTTTGCCGACACGCTAGCCCGCGTCATGGCCCTGGTCGGCTCCGACCGCGCGGGCACGCCGGTCAACGAGGACACCCACCAGCCCGATCGTTTCCGTCTCATTCCGCCTCCGCCCGCACTCGCACCCTTGCCGCAGGGATTCGTCCACCCGCCGTCCGGTCTGCCTTTGCGCCGTCACCGTCCGCCCCAGCCGGTCACGGTCGAACTCAGCGGCCAGCACCCGGCTTTTCTCTGGAGCCAGGGTCTGCGCGGCGAAATCCGCGCCACCCGCGGCCCGTGGCATGCCTCCGGCGACTGGTGGGAAAAGGGCCGCGCCTGGCAACGGGAGGAATGGGACGTCGAGCTCGAAGGCGGCGGCCTCTACCGCCTGATCCGCATTCCCGGGCAAGGCTGGTTCGTGGAGGGGGAATACGATTAAGGCCAAATTAGAAGTAAGAATTAAGAACCCGTCCAGGACCGGCCTTTTTAATTCTTCCTTCTGCCTTCTTAATTCCGATGTCCTACATCGAACTCCACGCCGCCAGCGCCTTCAGTTTCCTGCGCGGGGTCGCGCTGCCCGAGAATCTCGCGCATCAGGCCGCGCACCTCGGGCTGCCCGCGCTGGCCGTGCTCGACCGCGACGGCGTATCGGGCGCGCCGCGCTTCTACGCGGCGGCGAACGAGCATGGAATCCGGCCGCGCGTCGGCGCCGAGATCACGCTGGCCGACGGCAGCGTGCTCCCGCTGCTCGTCCGCAACCGCACCGGTTACCAGAACCTCTGCCAGCTCATCAGCGGCGCCAAGCTGGAGCCGCGTCCGTCCGGCTTGGCGCCGGAAGGACTCGCCCCGGGCGAGGACCTGCGCGAGCGCAAGCGCCGCTGCTTCGCCACCTGGACGGAGATCGAGGCGCACAGCGAAGGCCTGGTCGCCCTGACCGGCGACGAGGACGGCCCGCTGCGCCGCGCCTGGCAGCGTGGTGGCGCCGCGGAGGTCGAACGCACGCTGGCCCCGCTCCGCCGCATTTTCGGCCGCGACCGCCTGCACGTCGAACTCCAGCGCCATCGGGTGCGCGGCGAGGAAACCGTCATCGCCATGCTCGCCGCCGTGGCCGCCCGGGAGAACCTGCCGCTGCTGGCCACCGGCGGCGCGCTGCACGCCGATCCCGACCAGCGCGTCATCGCCGACGTCTTCGCCTGCCTCCGCCACCACACCACCCTCGACGCCGCCGGCCGGCGGCTCGCCGCGAACGAGAACCGCCATCTGCACGACGCCCGGCACATGCGCGCGCTCTTTCGCGATTACCCGGAGGCCGTCGCCCAGTCGGTGCGGCTGGAGCAGGAGCTCGAGTTCACGCTCCATGATCTGGGCTATCGTTTCCCGGACTATGCCGACACGTCCGGCGAACCGATGGATGTCTTCCTCGAAAAGCGGGTGCGCGAGGGCGCGCGCGAACGCTACGGCGAAGTCACGCCGCAGGTGGACGCCCAGATCCGGAAGGAACTCGGGCTAATCGCGAAGCTCGGGTTCTGCGGCTATTTTCTTATCGTCTGGGACATCTGCCGCTGGGCCCGCATCCAGGGCACCCTGATCCAGGGCCGCGGCTCGGCCGCCAACAGCGTGGTCTGCTATGCGCTCGGCATCACCGCGGTCGATCCGATCAAACACCGGCTGCTCTTCGAACGTTTCCTGAGCGAGGGCCGTGTCGGGGCGGATGGACATCCTTCCTGGCCCGACGTCGACCTGGACCTGCCCAGCGGCGATCGCCGCGAACAGGTCATCCAGGAAATTTTCCGCCGCTATGGGTCGCGCGGCGCGGCCATGGTGGCGAACGTCATCACCTACCGCGGACGCAGCGCGGCGCGCGAGGTCGGCAAGGTGCTCGGCCTCGGCGAGGATGTGCTCGATCGCTTCTCCGCGCTCTATGCGAACGGCGATTTTCCGCACACGCTCGGTCTCCGGGAACAGCTCCAGACCTCCGGCCTGCCCGGCGATCACCCGCGCCTCGCCGCCATGCTCACCGTCTGCAGCTACCTGCAGAAAAACAGCATCCCGCGCCATCTCGGCCAGCATTCCGGCGGCATGGTGCTTTGCCCGGGCCGCCTCGACCGCGTCGTGCCGGTGGAGAACGCCACGATGCCGGGACGCACCATCGTGCAATGGGACAAGGACGACTGCGAGGATCTCGGATTGGTGAAGATCGACTTCCTCGGCCTCGGCATGATGGCGGTGCTGCAGGACTGCCAGGAAATCTGCCGGACGCGCGGGCAGCCGTGGGATCTCTACCGCGTGCCGGTCGACGACGCGCCGACCTACGACATGATGTGCCGCGCCGACACGATCGGGGTTTTCCAAATCGAATCCCGCGCCCAGATGGCGACGCTGCCCCGGATCAAGCCGCGCGAGTTCTACGACGTGGTGATCGAGGTCGCGATCGTCCGTCCCGGCCCAATCGTCGGCCAGGTCACCAGTCCCCTGCTCCAGCGCCGCGCCGGCAAGGAGAAGGTCGTGTGTCTCGACGAGGAGGTGGATGCCGAGCTGCGTGACGTGCTGCAGCGCAGTTACGGCATCGTCCTCTTCCAGGAACAGATGCTTTCCATCGCGATGAAGCTGGCCGGATTCAGCGGCACGGAGGCCGAGGAGTTGCGGCGGGCGCTCGGCTTTCGCCGGGACGATGGCCGGCTGCAGCGGGTAGTCGACAAACTCCGCGCCGCCATGCAGGCCCGCAAGCACAGCGCGCGCGTCATCGACAAGGTGATCGACGCCACCGCGTCGTTCGCGTTGTACGGCTTTCCGGAAAGCCACGCCTTCTCCTTCGGTTTGCTCGCGTACGTCAGCACCTGGCTCAAGGTCCACCATCTCGCCGCCTTCTACGCGGCACTGCTCAACAACCAGCCGATGGGATTCTACTCGCCCGCCACGCTCGTCCAGGACGGCCGCCGTCACGGCCTGCGGGTGCGGCCCGTGGATGTGAACTGCTCCGAGTGGAACTGCACCGTCGAGGCGGACAAGGTGATGCGCATCGGGCTGCGCTACGTGCAGGGTTTCGCCGAGGCCAGCGCCCGGCGCCTGACTGCCGCCCGCGCGGAACGGCCGTTTGCATCCCTCTCCGATTTTCTCCAACGCGTCCCCCTGCCCGCGTCCGAGCGCCGCGCGCTGGCGGCCATCGGCGCCCTGGCCGCGCTCAGTTCGCACCGTCGCGCGGCGCTCTGGCAGGTCGAGGCCGCCTGGTCATCCGAGGAAAGCCTGTTTCAAACCGGGGGGGTGGTGGAGGAAGACGCCCCGCCGCTCGCCGCCATGACGCTCACGGAGCGCGTGCAAGCCGACTTCGACGGCCTGGGCCTGACCGCCGGCGCGCATCCGATGCGGCTGGTCCGCGAAAGGTTGCCGGAGATCTGGCGCGCCTCCGATCTCGCGCTGGGCCGCGACGGCGAGCGCGTCGTCATCGGCGGCAGCGTGATCTGCCGCCAGCGTCCCGGCACGGCCAAGGGCGTCGTCTTCATTTCGCTCGAGGACGAAACCGGCGTGGCGAACAGCATCGTGCGCGCCGAGCTCTACGAGCGCCTGCGGCTCGTCATCAACGAGGAGCCCTGCCTGCGCATCGCCGGCCGCCTGCAAAACCGCGCGGGCGTCGTCCACGTCCAGGCCGAGCACATCACGCGCCTCTTGCTCGAGGAAATCCCAGTGCAGGCCTCGCACGATTATCATTAGATTTTGTCGCGCTTCGCGGTGCGGGCGTGAAAACTTTCGCGCGCGAAATTTTTTTCGCGCCCAATCGTGCAGATCGCGACACCGGGGTCTTGCAAGTTGCGGCCCGCAAATTGCGCGACGAAAAATATTTTTTCGTCACATGGATTTTTCACGGCTTGCACTCTGCAAGATCGGCGCGCGTGCAGCGCAAATAATTTCCGCGCTTTCCAGAATTAGTTCGCGTCATTTCCCGAGTGAAAACTTTTTCGGCGCGCCGAAAAATTTCCCGAGTGGCGCAATGCGGATTTAACTTTCGATTCATAACTGCGCGCAAAAATCCGAAAAATCGTGCCGGAACTTTCTCCCGAAGCGCTGGGTCAAGCCTTGGAACCTTACCCCAACGGGAAAAAATAAAAAATGCGCGGTGAAAGCAGAAACCAACAAGAACACAGGAATCAAAAGCCCGGGGACTCAGGCTCGGTCACGCCTTCGACGCTGATCTTTCTGTTTTGGGACAACGCGTTTCTCATCGCCCTGTCCGTGTTGCTCGGCCTGACCGCCGCGCTGGGTTACTGGCTCTGGACCTCGCCCGTCTACGCCGCGCGCGCGCGGCTGGAGATCGCCAGCAACCAGAACGGCGTGCTGGATTTCCAACAAGGCGGCGGCAAGCCCGAGGACATCAGTGCCGCGCCGCTGCTCAAGACCGTGGAGCAGACCATCGCGAGCAACTCCGTCCTCGCCCGCGTCGTCACCGCCAACCACCTCGCCGCCGACCCGGAACTCGCCATCGAGGGCTCTGATCCGTCCGGCAACATGGTGGTGGAGAAGTTCCGGCGCCACGTCTCGGTCAACCTCGTCCGCGGCACGCGCCTGATCATGGTGGAGGTCACCGCCTCCAGCCCGGACAAGGCTGCGCGCTGGCTCGATGCGATCCTCAACGCCTTTTTTGCCGAGGGTCAGGAAGGCCGCCGCCGCCAGTCCAGTGACGCGCGCGAGCTGCTCGTGACCGAATCCGACCGCCTGGCCAAGCGCATCCACGAGGGCGAGATGCGCCTGCAACAGTACCGCGAGAAGTACGACGCCATGGCGATCTCGGAGCGACAGAACCTCGTCATCGACCAACTCCGCCACCTTCACGCGCAACTGAGCGACGCGCGCAACGCCCGACTCTCGCTCGAGGCCGAGCAGATCCAGGTGAAGGCCGCGCTCGATTCCGGCAAGCTCAACGACCTGCTGAACGTGAAGAGCGTCGCCACCAGACCGGAAGTCGCCGATCTCCGCAAGCAGCTCGACACGCAGAACAGCCAGATCGCCTCGCTCGCCATGCCCTACGGCGACAACCACCCGATCCTGCAGCAGGCCCGGAAGCAGCGCGATGAAACCGCAAAGGGCCTGAACGACACCATCCGCTCCGTCGCCGAGTCGATCCTCGGCAATTACCAGGCGGCCAAGACGACCGAGGACCTCCTCTCGCAGGAACTCACGAAGCAGGAGCAGACCGCCATCGAGCTCGACCGCATCGCCATCCCCTACCACGCGCTCGAGCGCGACCTGCAGTCCGACACCACGCTCTACAGCCAGATGCTCACCCGGCTGAAGGAGAGCGACGTCACTCACAATATGCTCGCCGAGCCGAATTTCAGCGACAGCTACGTTCACCTCGTCGACGCGCCGTTCGCCATCAACCAGCCGGTAAAGCCGATTTGGTACATGGCGCTGGCCGCCGGACTCGCGGGCGGCGGCTTCGCCGGGCTCGTGCTCGCCGGCCTGCGCTTTGCGTTCGACGATTCGCTGCCGTCGGTCGACGCCGTCGAGGCGTGCCTCGGCGTTACCACCCTCGCCGTCGTGCCGCGCTCGCGTCACCTCGGCTTCCGGCGTGGCCGCGTGCGCCCGCCGGAACCGGGCTCCGCAGATACCGAGTCGTTCCGCCTGCTGCGCACCGCGCTCTCGCTCCGCGACAATTCCTTCGACCATCGCGTGGTCATGTTCACCAGCGCCTGCCCCGGCGAGGGCAAGACATGCTGCTCGATCAACTACGCCACCGTCGTGGCCCAGAGCGGCATGCGCACGCTGCTGATCGATGGAGATCTGCGCCGGCCCAAGCTGCGCACGGCCTTCGAGCGCTACGTGAAGAAAGCCACGCTCAACGAGTGCCTCGCCGATCCGCACCTGCTGCCGTCGGCCATTGACGCGACCGGCCAGCCGAATCTCTTCCTGCTCGCGAATCTCGAGGGCTCGCCGCACGCCGCCGAGCTCCTGAGCGGCGACAACCTCGGCGTGCTGCTCGCGGAATGCGCCAAACTCTTTGACCGCGTCATCATCGACACCGCCCCCGTGGCCGTCGTGAGCGACGCGCTCTGCTTCGCCCGCTATGTGCCGACGATCTTCCTCGTCGTTCACGCCGGCCAGACCCCGCGCCGCCTCGTGCGCCGCGCCCAGACCCTCATCACCGAGGTCGCGGGCCGGCCGCTCGCGGGCGTGATCCTCAACCAGATCCGGCGCGATCGCGCCGCCACCTACGGCTACTACGTGGCCAGCCAGTACACCGCCAAAACGGGCAAGCTCACCTCGGCCCCCGCTTCCGGCTGAACCCTTCGCCCGCGGGAACGGGCGCTACAAATTTTCCCTGTCTCGCGTTTTCTTCCCCAAAAGTCGGCCCTGTTCTTTATCACTCTAAGCCAGTCCATCTCGCGATAACTCCGCCGGCTCTACACGCCCGGAGAGAGTGACCCCATCGCCGCACCGCTTCCTGTCACGGGGAAATGGAGCATTCACGGCGCGTTCCCGCCTCGGTGGGACGCCGGCCGTTTCGTCAGGCATGCCCAGTTGAAAACGCAAACCGTCCGCCGGCCCCAAGCCGGCGGCACACCACACGTCAGGACCCAGCCATGAATCAGGCGACCATCACCAAGCCGGCGCTCCTCGCGCCGGTCGCACAACCAAGCGCGGCGCGCGGGCGCCGCATCACGCTCGAACTCATCACCGGCGCCATGCTCGGCGATGTCATCGTCGTCTTCCTGGCCCTCGCGGCCAGCAGCTGGCTGCGCTTCGGCTCGCCGCTGGCGGACTGGGGCGTGGACGGCCGCACCGTGCAGTGGACCGGCTACCTCGGCCACATGGTGCTGGGCACCGTCCTCTTCAGCCTGATCGCGGTGCACTTCAACATCTACACGCTGCCGCGGATGCTGCGCTACCGCACGCTGCTGGCCACGCTGCTCAAATGCATCTGCGTCTGGATGATCGCGTACATCGCCTTCGCGTATCTCCTGCGGCCGGGCCAGCCCGTCAGCCGCCTCTTCATCCTGCTGGCGCTGATCACCACCCTGCCGTCGCTGCTGGCCTGGCGCGTGGCCTTCCACCGGATCGCCCTGAAGCAGGCCGTGCGCGGCAAGCTGCGCCAGCGCGTGCTCTTCATCGACTGGTCCAACAACGCCAGCGCGCTGGCCGAGGCGCTCGTCGCCGACCGCCAGCACCTCTACGAAATCGTCGGCTGCATTCCCTCGGTGCACAACGAGTACATGAAGGCGCCGCCGGCGCGCGTGCGCCGACTGGGCAACTACGACCAGCTCGCCGAGCTGCTCGAGGGCCACGCGATCGAGATGGTCATCCTCGCCGACCTCAACCCGCCGGATGGCGAGATGATCCGCCTCGCGAACCTCTGCGAGAAGGAGATGGTCGAGTTCAAGGTCATCCCGAGCTGTTTCCAGACGCTCCTCTCCGGCCTGCATCTCGAGACGCTGCGCGGCGTGCCCGTGCTCGGCATCTCGCGCCTGCCGCTCGACAATCCCTTCAACATCGCGTTCAAGCAGGCGGTCGACATCGTCGGCGCGATCACCGGCCTGATCCTGAGCGCGCCGTTCATCGCGCTCTTCGGCCTGCTTGTCTACCACGAGAGCCCGGGCCCGATCTTCTACAAGCAGCGGCGCCTCGGCCGCGACGGCACGCCGTTCTGGTGCTACAAGATCCGCAGCATGCGGCTCAACGCCGAGCGCCCGGGCGAGGTCGGCTGGACCAAGGCCGGCGACCCGCGACGCCTCAAGGTCGGCGCCTTCATGCGCAAGTGGAACATCGATGAGACGCCGCAGTTTTGGAACGTGCTCAAGGGCGACATGAGCCTCGTCGGCCCGCGGCCCGAGCGGCCGGAGCTGATCCGCAACTTCAAGGAGGACATCCCGCACTACAACGCGCGCCACAACATCAAGCCGGGCATCACCGGCTGGGCGCAGGTCAACGGCTACCGCGGCGACACCGACCTCAACGCGCGCATCCGCTGCGACCTCCACTACATCGAAAATTGGAACCTGCTTTTGGACTTCCAGATCATGCTCCTGACCTTCTTCCGCCAGAAAAACGCCTGCTAACGCACACCCATCGCCATGAAAATCGCCTACGTATTCCACGACGACGCCGCCAATCCCTCCGTCCAGTCCGGCCGGCCGGCCGCCATCCTCAACGAATTCCTCGCGCTGGGCCACGAGGTGGAGCAAATCTTCCCGCTCGCGCGGCCGCTGACCGGCGCGCAGCTCGCGAAGAAGGTGGGCTACCGGATTTTCGGCAAACACCACCGCGCCGACCGCGACGCGAGCTACCTCGACTCGCTCGCCGCGCAATTCGAGGCGCGCACCGCGGGCAAGTCCTTCGACCTCGTGTTCAGTCCGGGCTCGGAGGTCGTGTCGCACCTGCAGACCGACATCCCGATCACGTACTGCGCCGACGCCACCTTCTCCAACCTCGTCGACTACTACTGGGATTTCACCGGCCTCTCCGCCGAGTACCTGCGTCAGGGCCACGAGCAGGAAAACGCCGCGCTTGCCCGCGCCACGCTGGCCGCGTTCCCGTCCGAGTGGGCCGCGCGCGCCGCCATCGACCAGCACAACGCCGATCCGGCGAATGTCGCCGTCATTCCCTTCGGCGCCAATCTCGGCCGCGACAACCAGCGCGAAGATGTGATGCAGTGGATCGACCGGCGGCCCACCAATCGCATCCGCCTGCTCTTCGTCGGCCGCCACTGGGAGCGCAAGGGCGGCGACCTCGTCGTGGCCACCGCGATGTGCCTCATCGCCCATGGCCACCCGGTGACGCTCGACGTCGTCGGCTGCGACGTGCCGGCCGAACATCGCTCCATCCCGTGGATCCACGCGCACGGCCTGCTCCACCAGACCAAGCCGGCCGAAATGCTGCAGCTGAAGCGGCTCTACGCGGACGCGCACTTCGTCTTCGTGCCCTCGCGGGCCGAGGCGTTCGGGCTGACCTTCTCCGAGGCCAACGCCTTCGGCGTCCCGCCCGTCGCCACGCGCACCGGCGGCATTCCCGCGGTGGTCCGGCACGGCCACAACGGCCTGCTGCTCCCGCTCGAGGCGCAACCGTCGGACTACGCCGATGCGATTGTCGGCGCGTTCTCCGACCAGGCGCGCTACCGGCAGATGAGCCACAACGCCTACGAGGAGTTCTCCCATCGTCTGAACTGGAACGCCTTCACGCGAAAGTTCCTCGACCTCGCCCAGGA
Organism: Verrucomicrobiota bacterium; assembly: GCA_048498955.1. Lineage (GTDB taxonomy): Bacteria > Verrucomicrobiota > Verrucomicrobiia > Opitutales > Opitutaceae > Lacunisphaera. The sequence continues at coordinate 81,339 of JBEHWZ010000005.1, forward strand.
ACGCATCGCCGCCCGCGCCGTGCCGGCGGCGTAACCCGCCTCTCTTCCCACCCGCACACCCTGTCCACCCCGATGTAGAAATTTTTTCACTTCCGCTCCTTCGCCCGCCCAACACCCGTTCCCCATGAGAATCGCCTTTGTTTATCACGATGACGCCGCCGACCCGTCGGTCCAATCCGGACATCCGGAAGCGGTGCTGACCGAACTGCTCCGGCAGGGACATGAGGTGGAACGCATCTTCCCGCTCGAAAAGCCGTTCACCGGCACACAGCTCGCGAAGAAGGTCGGCTACCGGATCATCGGCAAGCACCACCGCCACGACCGGAACACGGACTATCTCGACGCGCTCGCCGCGCAATTCGCCCGGCGCACCGCCGGCCGCTCGTTCGACCTCGTGGTCAGCCCGGGCTCGGAGGTCGTCTCGCAGCTGCGCACCGACATCCCGATCGCGTACTGCGCCGACGCCACGTTCGGCAACCTCGTCGACTACTACTGGGATTTCACCGGCCTCTCCGCCGAATACCGCCGCCAAGGCCAGGAGCAGGAATCCGCCGCCCTCGCCCGCGCCGCCCTCGCGGTGTTTCCGTCGGAATGGGCGGCGCGCTCCGCCATCGAGCAGCACGGCGCCGACCCGAGCATCGTCGCGGTCGTGCCCTTCGGTGCCAACATGGGTCGCAACAACACCCGGGACGAGGTGCTCGGCTGGATCGACCAGCGCCCCACCAACCGCCTCCGCCTGCTCTTCGTCGGCCGCCACTGGGAGCGCAAGGGCGGCGACCTCGTCATCGCCACCGCGCTCTGCCTGATCGCGCACGGCCATCAGGTCACGGTCGACGTCGTCGGCTGCGACGTGCCGTCCGAGTATCGCGAGATTCCCTGGATCCGCGCGCATGGCCTGCTGCACCAGACCAAGCCGGCGGAAATGGTGAAGCTGAAGCGCCTGTACGCCGAGGCGCACTTCCTCTTTGTGCCCTCGCGCGCCGAGGCCTACGGTTTCACCTTCACCGAAGCGAACGCGTTCGGCGTGCCGCCCGTTTCCACGAACACCGGCGGCATCCCGGCGATCATCCGCGACGGGCACAACGGCCTGCTGCTGCCGCTCAACGCGGAGCCGTCGGATTATGCGGACGCCATCGTTGGCGTCTTCTCCGACCAGGCGCGCTACCGCGAGATGTGCCGGCGCGCCTTCACCGAATTCGAACAACGCCTGAACTGGCACGCGTTCACCCGGAAGTTCATCGAACTCGCGCGCGAACGCATCGCCGCCCGCACCGTCCCCGCCGCCTGATGAAAGCCGAAGCCTCCCCTTCCCTCGACTGGCCGGAGCCCGCCGTCCGCGCCGACACCGACGCCACCACTGCCTGGTTCGGCGTGTCGGCGTTTGTGTCGCTGTGCGCCGGCTTCCTGACGCCCTTCACGGTGTCGCTGGTCGGGGAAATGCCGGTGGGCGAGCTTGTGCTGCTCGCGGTGGTCGGCTGGGCCGGCCTCTGCCTGCTGGTGCACCGCGCGCCGCCGGGCCACCTGTTCCGCCAGCGTTACCTGTACGTGCTGCTGGCGTGCGAGCTGGTCGCGCTCGGCGCGTACATGGTCTCGGACTTCTACCGGCACAGCCTGCCGAGGGACATGGCCCGCGGTTGGGCGCGCATGATCCTGCTCGGCTTCGATCTCGTGGCCATGGCCTACCTGCTCAGCCGCTCGCGCCGGAACTTCGTCTGGTTCCTCGCCGGCCAGCTCAGCGGCGAGTTGCTGAACGCGGTGGTCTTCGGCGCGCTCTTCGGCGACGACTGGAAGTTCGGCTACGGCATCCCGGCCACCTACGCGGTGCTGCTGCTCGCGTCGTTTGCCGGGCCGTTCACCGTGATGATGGCGGCAGCCGGCATGGGCGCGCTGCACTTCGCCCTGGATTTCCGCAGCGTCGGCGCGCTGTGCTTCCTCGTGGCCGGCGCCGCCGGCCTGCACCTGCTGTCTCCGCGCCTGCGGCTCTGGGCGCTGCCCTGCGCCGGGATCGTGACCGCGCTGCTGGCGGCCGTGCTGTTCACGCACATGCGCTCGGGTGACGACATGGAGCACCGGGCCAGCCGCTCCGACGTGGACCGTTCGTCGATGCTGCAGGCGGCCATGGAGGCGTTTCAGGATTCGCCGCTGCTCGGCAACGGCTCGTGGTTCAGCCGCACCAACGTCTACGAAAATTTCGTTCAGATCCGCGCCGACCGCGCGAAGGAAGCCGGCATCGGCGGCTTCGCCGGACCCAACGAGGAGCCCGAAGCGGTCGCACTGCACTCGCAAATCCTCGTGACGCTCGCCGAGGGCGGCATCTTCGGCGCGACCTTCTTCTTCGCCTACGGCGCCGGACTGCTCTGGGCGCTCTGGAACCAGATCATGGTCGTGGCCTGGCGTTCCGACCTGCCGCTGCGTCTCTTCCAGCTGGTGCTCGCCTCGTGGCATTTGGTCATGAGCCCGTTCTCCGGCGCGCATCGCGTGTACATCGCGCTGGCCGCCGGCGTCGTGCTGCTGGTTCGCGCGGAACACAACGCCCGGGAGGAAGCCGCATGAAGCTGCCCGCCGCCCTCGCCAATGCCGTTCGTTCCGGCCGCCTGCCGCGCCGGTTCGTGACCTTCTTCGCCACCTCGCTCGCCGCGCGTGGCGTGGGCATCGTCTGCCAGCTGCTGCAGGTGCCGCTCGTCGTCACCACGCTCGGACCCGAGGCGTTCGGACTGTGGATGACGCTCACCAGCATCACCAACCTGATGCAGTTCGCCGACCTCGGCCTCGGCATCGGGCTGCAAAACAAGCTCACCGAGAAACTCACGCACGGCGAGGTCGAGGGCGCGCGCGCGCAGTTCGCCAGCGTGTTCACATTTCTCGCCACGGTAGGACTCGGACTCGGCGCGTTGCTGACGCTCTTGGTGCACGCGCTGAACCTGCCGGTACTGTTTCATCTCAAGGATCCGGTCACCGCGGCCCAGGCGCCCGCCACCGCGCTGGCGCTGGTCTGGGTTTTCTGCGCGGGCTTCCCGCTCGGCCTCGCGCAGCGCCTCGCCTTCGCGCGGCATGAGGGCTGGATGTTCAACGTCGCGCAGGCGATCGGCAGCGTCACCGCGCTGGGCGTCGTCGCACTGGGCGCCCACTTCCACTGGCATCTCGGCCTGCTGGTGGTCGCGGCGCAGGGCACGATCCTGCTGGCGAACGGCGTCCTGCTGGCCGTGCAGCTCGTGCAGCTGCGGTGGCTCGCGCGTCCTTTCCCGGCGACGAACTTCGGCGTCGTGCGGGACATGCTCGGCGTGGGCGCCTACTTCAGCGTGCAGCAGATCGTGAGCACCGTAATGTTCTCGCTGCCGCAGGTGATCATCTCCGCGTCGCTCGGCGCCGCCGCCGTCACGCCGTACAACCTCGTGCAGCGGCTCTTCAACCTCTTCGCGGTGGTGCAGAACGCGTTCCTGCTCCCGCTCTGGCCGGCGTACGCCGAGGCCCGCGCGCGCGGCCACTTCGACTGGATGCGCCAGGCGCTGCGCCACTCGGTGCAGGCCACCGTGCTGGGCTGTGTCGTGCCCATGATCGTGTGCGCGTGCTTCGCGCCGCAGATCATCCACCTGTGGGTGGGCAGCCGCCAGGTGCTCCCCGACTACCTGCTGGTCGGCATGCTCTGCCTGCTCAACACGATGACCTTCCTGCAGCAGCCGTGCCTCTACCTGCTGGTCGCGGTCTCGGAGGTGAAATACTGCGCGTACTACAGCGTGGTCGGCGCCATCGCCGGGACGCTGCTGATGCTCTTCCTCGTGAAACTGTTCGGGGTGCCGGGCGTCGTGCTCGGGCTCCTGCTCGGCTACACACCGTTCAACTTCGTCGGCAACCTCATCGAGGTGCGCCGCTACCTCCACACCGCCAGCTCCGTTCCGGTGCCGGCTCCGCTCCCCGTCGCATGAACGCCGAAGCCAAGACCCTTACCACGTGGACCGAAACCCGGCGCCTGCGCGGCCCTGCCTGGGTCTTCGCCAACCTCCGCCGCGTCGCCACGCAGCTGTGGGTGTACGGTCTCACGAAGTTCATCAGCCTGCTCGGCTCGCTGAGCACACCGGGCATGAAGCCCGTCTGTCGCCTGCAGGCGTGGGCGCTGCGCCGCATGGGCGCCACGTGTCCGTCGAGCGAGGTGTGGATCGGGCCGCACGTGTACTTCGACTACCCGCGCAACTTGATTTTCGGCCAGCGCGTGACGATCGGACCCGAGTCGCGCCTGACCGCACGCAGTCCGATTCATCTTGGCGACGACTTCCTCGCCGCGCCCGGGCTGATGCTCAACACCGGCACGCACGACGCGATCACGCTCGTGCCGCAGTCCGCGCCCATCACGATCGGCGCCGGCGTCTGGTGCGGCGCCCGCGTGACCGTCTGCGCCGGCGTCACCATCGGCGACCAGGCCGTCATCGGCGCGGGCTCCGTCGTGCTCAAGGATCTTCCGCCGAGGCATCTCGCCGTTGGCGTGCCCTGCAAACCCCAGCGCGCGCTGCCCGAACGGCCGGCCAACGCCTGGTCCAACTTCCGTCCCACCCCGGAGGAATAGGTCATGAACGCGAATCCCAACCTGCCCCGCGTCACCGCGCGACGCCGCTTCCTGCGGACGGCGCTGGCGGCGCTGCTGGCCCTGCACGCCGCCAGCTCCATTCACGCCGATGAACCGTTCTACCATTTCGGCGTCCAAACCCATTTCGCCCAAGGGTGGAATCTGGGCGTGGTGCCGCGACTCACGGAAGCCGGCATCGTCGACGTGCGCGACGAACTTTACTGGCAGCTCGTCGAACCGAACGCCGGCAGCTTCGCATTCCCGCCGGCCTACGACAGCTACATGACGGCCTTGCGCAACGCGGGCGCCGCGCCGCTGATCACACTCAGTTTCGAAAATACGGCTTACGACAGCGGCCAGACGCCCTACACGCCGGGCGGCTTCGACGCCTACGCGCGCTACGCGAAGGCGGTGCTCGCGCGCTACGGCAACCAGATCTCCGCCGTCGAAATCTGGAACGAATACAACGGCACGTTCGCCAAAGGCCCGGCGGCGACGGACCGCGCGGGCAACTACCTGAAGATGCTCAAGGTGGCCTACCCCGCGATCAAGTCGGTGCGGCCCGACGTCAAGGTCGTCGCTGGGGCGACGGCCGGCGTGCCCTTGCCGTACTTCGAAAAACTCTTCGCGGGCGGCGCCCTCAAGTACCTCGATGTGATTTCCATCCACCCGTACCGCACCGCCTCCACGCCGGAGGGGCTCGAGGTCCAGATCGCGGCGCTCAACGCCCTCATGGCGAAATACGGCACAGTGAAGCCGATCTGGGTGACCGAAATCGGCTGGCCGCTGCACGCGTCCGCGGCGAAAGGCGACCTGGAGATCAGCGACACCGTGCAGGCGCAGTTCCTCACCCGCTCCTTCGTCCTGCTCATGTCCGCCGGCGTCCCGCGCGTCTACTGGTACGCGCTGCGCGATGAAAACGCCCACCCGAACATGGGCTTGGTGCTCAACAATTCCGCCTTCGGCTCGCGCAAGGCCTTCGCCGCGATGAAGACGCTCAACGCCCAGCTGCGCCTCGCGCGCTTCGAGGTGCGCGAGCGGACCGCACCCGATGTCTACTCCTTCCGCTTCACCACGCCGGACCAGCGCGAGTTGCGCGTCGTGTGGTCGCTCTCTCCGCAGACCATTTCCGTCCCGTCCGGCACGACCGTTACCAGCCTCACCGGCGAATCCCTCGCCAGCGGTGTCATCCTGCTGGGCGAATCGCCGGTCTACATCCGCGGCCCGCTCGCCAGCCTGGCCGGCGCGCACACCGCGCTCGCCAGCTCGGGCGTCACCTCGATCACCGACTCCGTCGCCGCCTTCTCGCTGCAACAGGGCCAGTACGGCTGGCAGTACGGGTACTTCGTCGGCAACGACACCAAGTTCGCCCAGCTCCAGACCACGCGCGTCACGGACTGGAAGGAGGAATGGGGCGACCGCTTCGTGTCGATCTCTGTCACCAACGTCGACCAGCACCCGAGCAAGAGCGGCAGCCAGCCGGTCTCCGTCGTGCGGCGCTGGACGAGCGACGTCGACGGCGAGATCCGCGTCACTGCGCATTTCAAGGCCGGGCTCAAGGGCGATGGGGTGCGCGTCCGCATTCTCGCCGACGGCCAGGTCGTCCAATCCGCGACGTTGTCGACCAGCACATCGATCGCCGCCGACTACAACTTCGTCCAGCGCGTGCGCAACGGCACGACGCTCGACTTCGCGGTCGATCCGGGTCCGGCCGCGAGCATCGACTTCGATGTCACCCAGGTCTCGGTCACCCTCGAACGCGCCTACTGATGAAACCCCTGCATCCAGTATTTCTCGCGGCGACCGCGCTCGCCGCCTTGGGCCTCGCCGGTTGCGGCGGGGATGACAGTACCACACCGGCCAACCCAACGAATCCCTCCACTCCGACGAACCCCACGGACCCGACCAATCCGCCGCCGTCAGCCAACCCGGTCTACTTCTTCGGCGCGCAGACGCATTTCGGCCAGGGCTGGAACGTGAACCTCGTGCCGCGCATCACCGCCGGCGGGATCGCCGACGTGCGCGACGAACTCTACTGGCAGATGGCCGAGTCGACCGCCGGCACCTTCAAATTCCCGGCGAGTTACGACACGTACATGTCCGCGCTGAAGGACGCCGGCATCTCGCCGCTCATCACGCTCAGTTTCGAGAACACCAATTACGACGGCGGCAACACGCCTTACACCGCCGCCGGCCTCAGCGCCTACGCGCGCTACGGCACCGAGGTGCTCGCGAAGTACGGCACGCAGATCAAGGCGGTGGAAATCTGGAACGAGTACAACGGCACCTTCGCGAAGGGCCCGGCCACGATCAACCGCAGCGCCAACTACCTCGCGATGCTCAAGGCCGCCTATCCCGCGATCAAGGCGGCGCGGCCCGACGTCACGGTCGTCGGCGGCGCCACGGCCGGTGTGCCGCTGCCCTACTTCGAAAAACTCTTCGCCGGCGGCGCGCTCAACTACCTCGACGTGGTCTCCATTCACCCGTACCGCAGCGCCTTCACGCCCGAGGGCCTCGAGGTGCAGATCGCCGCGCTGCAGGCGCTCATGGCGAAATACGGCCCGGTGAAGCCGATCTGGGTGACGGAGATCGGCTGGCCGATCCACGCCTCGGAGGCCAACGGCGACATCGCCATCGACGAAACCGTGCAGGCGCAGTTCCTCGTGCGCGCCTTCGCCCTGTTCGCGTCGGCCGGCGTGCCGCGCGCCTACTGGTACGAGATGCGCGACGACAGCGCCGATCCGCCGCTGGGGCTGGTGCAGAACAACTCCGGCTACACCGCGCGCCAGGCGTTCAACGCGATGAAGACGCTCAACGCGCAGTTGCGCACCGCCACGTTCGCGGCGCGAGAGCAGACCGCCACCGGGGTTTACTCGCTGCGCTTCTCCGCCGCCAACGGCCGCGAGCTGCGCGTGCTCTGGACGCTCACGCCGTTTTCCGTGCCGGTGCCATCCGGCACCACGGTCACCGACTACCTCGGCAACGCGGTGTCGACTTCCGGTGGCTCGATCAACGTCACGGATTCGCCCGTCTACGTGAACGGCCCGCTCCCCGGCCTCGCCGGTGCGGCCACCGCGCGCCCGTCCGTGGCCATCACGGACTCGGTCGCAGCGTTTTCCCTGACCCAGGGCGACTTCGGCTGGCGCTACGGTTACTTCAGCGGCGCGAGCACGACGTTCTTCCAGCTCACCCAAACGCAGATCACCGACTGGAAGGAGGAGTGGATCGCCAGCGCGTATCCCTCGCTCTCGATCATCGACGTCGACCAGCACCCGAGCAAATCGGGCCCGAACCTGATCTCCGCGGTGCGCCGCTGGACCAGCAACGTGGACGGCAATGTCCAGATCACCGCGCATTTCAAGAAAGTCAGCCTGCTGGGTGACGGCGTGCGTGTGAGCATTCTCGCCGACGGCCAGGTCATCAAGTCGGCCACGCTCTCCCGCACCACATCGGTCGTCGCGGACTACACCTTCACGCAGGCGGTCCGCAACGGCACCACGCTCGACTTCGCCGTCGACCCGGGCGCCGCCGGCGACCTCGGCAACGACGCCACACAGGTTTCCGTCACCATCGAACGCGCCAATTGAAATGAAAACCACGACCACACCCACGCTCCTCGTCGTCACGCCCACGCTCGGCGACTCGCCCTATCTCGACGATACGATGGCCTCGGTCCGGGCGCTGCCCTTCCCCGTGCTCCACGTGCTCTCGGTGCCCGCGCCGCGCGTGGAGGCGATGCGACTGCGCTTTCCGCACGCATTCGTGGTACCCGACGCCGGCCGCGAGGGTGGCATCTACGGCGCGCTCAACGCCGCGCTGCTCCAGGCGCCGGAGGGCTGGGATTGGTTCACCTACATCAACGACGACGACCTGCTGCTGCCGGGCTTCGGCCGCGTCGCGGTCCGGCATTTCGCCGCCGGGGAAAAGGCCGAACCGGTCGCGTACGGCAACGTGGAGCTGATCGACGGCGAAGGCCGTCGCGTCGGCGTAAGCACGGTCACGCCCGAGCCGCGCTGGATTCCCGCGCTGATGCAGGCGCACATCAGCCCGCTCATGCAGCAGGGCATGCTTTTCCGCCGCGACTGCGTGCAGCGCCTCCGCCAGTTCGACCTCCGCTACCGGCTGTGCGCGGACCTCGACTTCTGGCTGCGCGCCTGCGCGGCCGGCGAACGTTTCCGCTATTACCCGGAGGCCGTCGGACAATTCCGCCTGCGCGGCGGCCAGCTCTCGGGCAACACCGAGCTCACCGAGCGCGAGCAGACGGAAATCGTCCACCGGCTCTTCCCCGCCCCGGTCCCGGCCTGGCGGCGGATGGCCGCCGTGTGGCGCTACCGGCTCTACAACCTGCCGCGCTACCTCGCGCGCATCCGCTCGCGGGGCTTCGTCACCAGCTACGCCGTCCTGCAGGAGGCCAGCTAACCACCATGGCGCCCGAAATCATCATCCTCGACGACTACGCCTCCACCGCCGGCGGCTCCAGCAGCGTGGCGATCGCCTCGGCGCTCGGCCTCGCGGCACAGGGCCTGCGCGTGACGTATTTCTCCTGCGTCGGCCCGGTGGCGCCGCGCCTGAACAATGTGCCGGGCCTCACCGTGGTGTGCCTCGACCAGCAGGAACTCGCCCGCGACCCGAACCGCCTTCGCGCGTTCTGGTCCGGCCTGCGCAACACCCGCGCGCTGCGGGCGCTGCACCAGCTCCTCGCCACCCGCGATCCGGGCAACACGATCGTGCACGTCCACACGTGGATGAAGGCGCTGTCGCCGTTCGCACTGCGCAGTGTGGTGAACCGGAACTTTCCGCTCGTGGTGACGCTGCACGACTACTTCATCGCGTGCCCGAATGGCGGCTTCTTCGACTACGCCAAGGGCGAGATCTGCCAGCGCAAGCCGCTCTCCCTCTCCTGCCTCGGCTGCAACTGCGACCGGCGCAATTACGGCCACAAGCTCTGGCGCTCCGTGCGCACCGCGCTGCAGAACCAGTGGCTCGCGCTGCCGAAACACATCACGCACTACGTCGCTGTCTCAGAGTTCAGCGCCGCGAAACTGCGCCCGCACCTGCCCCCAGGCGCAGCGATCTCGGTGCTGCGCAACCCGGTGGACTGCGTCGACGAGGGCCCGGCGCCGGTGGCAGACAACCGTCCGTTCGTCTTTGTCGGCCGCCTCGTACCGGAAAAAGGTGTGAAGCTTTTCGCCGAGGCGGTCGCCCGCGCCGGCGTGCCCGCGGTGTTTGTCGGCGACGGCGAAATGCGCGACGAACTTAGCTGGTTGTGCCCGCAGGCGCGCTTCACCGGCTGGCTCGATCCCGCGGCGATCCGCGCGGAACTGCGCCAGGCGCGCGCGCTCGTGTTGCCTTCGCTCTGGTACGAAACGCTCGGCCTGGTCGCGATCGAAGCCGCCGCCGCCGGCGTGCCCGCGATCGTGTCCGACGGCTGTGCCGCCACCGACTACATCCGGCACGGCGAAAACGGCCTGCGCTTCGCCCACGGCTCGGCCGACTCGCTCGCCGCGGCGATGCAGGCGCTGGCGCAGAGCGACGAACTCGCCGCGCGCCTCGGTAACGCCGCCTACCACTGGTACTGGAACGACCCGTGGACCGCCGCGCGCCATGTCTCGGGCCTGCTCGAGATTTACCGGACCATCAATCCCAACGCCATCGAACAACAACAGGGTGCCGCATGAAAGTACTACTTGTTTCCGAACCCGGAGTGGACGGTGTCTTCCGCTTCGTCGAGTCACTGACTCATTTCCTCGCCGATCAGGGCGTCGAGATCCATTACGCCTACTCCTTCCGCCGGGGCAGCGACCGCCTGCTCTCGCTTGTCGATTTCGTCCGCCAGCGTGGCGGCGAAACCCTCAACCTCGACACGAGCAGCCTGCCGTCGCTGTCCGACATCAAGGCGTTCAACGGCCTGCGCGCGCTCGTGAAGAAAGTGCAGCCCGACGTCATCCACAGCCACAGCTCGAAGGCCGGCGTGCTCGCACGCGGCCTGATGCTGCTCGGCAACCGCATCCCACAAATCTACCAGCCGCACGCGTACTCGGGCATGCGGCCACAGAAGAAAGTCATGCGCTTCGTCTACGACAGCATCGAGCGCATCATGGGCCATTGCGGCATCACGGTGAACATCTCAGCCGATGAGTACGCCTACGCGCTCGGCCAGTTGCACCTGCCCGTAGGCCGCGCGGAGTGGCTGACGAACGGCATCGATACCGCGCATTTCCATCCGGCCACGCCCGCGGACAAGATCGCGTTGCGGCGCAAGCTGGGCCTGCCCGTCGCGGCGCAGATCCTCGGCACCATGGGCCGCGCCTCGGCGCAGAAGGATCCGCTCACCACGTATCGCGCCTTCGCCGCCGCTGCGGCCACGAATCCGCACCTCGTGCTGTTTCACGTCGGCAAGGGCGAGCTCGACCCGGAGGTCGACCGCTTCATCGCCGAGCATCACCTCGAGAAGAAAGTCTTCCGCCTGCCCTACCTTTCGACGCCGGTCGATTTCTACCAGGCGATCGACGGCTTCATCCTGACTTCGCTCTACGAAGGCATGTCGCTCGCCGTGCTCGAGGCGATGGCGTGCGACCTGCCGCTGATTGTCAGCAAGGCCCCCGGCAACCGCGACCTGAGCAAGCTCCCGCTCAGCCACCTGTGGCTCGCCCCGATCGGCGACGACGAGGCGTTCGCGCAAGCCATCCGCGAATGGGACGCCGGCAAGCCGGGCCCGTCGAGCAACCGCACCTGCGCCGAGTGGCACTTCGACAGCAAACAAACCTTCCGCAACATCCTCTCCCTCTACGACCGCCTCCACACCGCCCACCTCCGCCGCCACCCGCCCGTCCTCCCGGCAACGGCCACCGCTACGGCTGTGACCACGGTGACGGTTCCGAGGGCGAGCGAAGCCGCCTTGGTGCAGCGAACCGGCTTTTGACCACGGATCAAAACGGATGGGGACGGATGGGGACGGATAAATTCAGCGGATTGCTCGTTTCCAGCGCAGGTCGGCGTGTTTTGTGTAGGGCCGGCGCTCGTCGCCGGGCCGCGAGCGCCAAGGCAGGTCCGCCGGCAAGCGGCGACCCTACATTCGATCCACTGTAGCAGCCGTCGTCAGACGGCTGGCCAGCGATGTAACCATCGCTACTACGTACAGAGCCTACATCAGGCTCATCGGATCCACGTCCAGCGTCTGCGTCACGTCCTCGGGCCAGTTTACGGTCGCTTGCAGCGCGACCAGCTTCGGCACCACCGGCGTCGCCCGGGCGCAGAAGTACCAGACCTGAAAACGGTATTCGTCCTTCACCTTCTCGATCGGTGAGGGCGCGGGGCCGCGGACTTCGACGGTGTCGCCGAGTTCCTTCTGCACCTGCTTCACCCAGTGCTCGGCGAAGAACTTGATCTTTTCGGGATTCGGCCCACGGAAGACGTGGTGGATGAGATGCCGGTACGGCGGATAGGCGAACTGCTTCCGCACGGCCAGCTCCACGTCGGCGAAGCCGTCGAAGTCGGCGCGCTTGGCGTACTGCACGGCGTCGGTTTTCGGCGTGAAGGTCTGCACCACCACCTCGCCCGCGCGATCACCGCGGCCGGCGCGGCCAGCCACCTGCACGAGCAGCTGGAACGTGCGCTCGTTCGCGCGGAAATCCGGCACGTGCATCGAGAGGTCGGCGTCGACGAGGCCGACGAGCGTCACATTGGGAAAGTCCAGGCCCTTGCCGATCATCTGCGTGCCGATGAGGATATCGATCTTGCCGGCGCGGAAGTCGCCGAGGATTTCGCGGAAGCGGTGCTTCTTCGACATCGTGTCGGTGTCCATGCGCTCGAGCCGCGCGCGCGGCAGCACGCGCCGCACCGCTTCCTCGACGCGCTGCGTGCCGAGCCCGCGCCAGCGGATGTCAGGCGCGGCGCATGACGGACACACCGCCGGCGCCCCACGCTGGTGCCCGCAGAGATGGCACTTTAGCGTCTCGTCGGTGCGGTGGTAGGTCATCGCCACGCTGCAGTGCGGACACTGCTCGACGTGGCCGCACTTGCGGCACTGCATGCTCGACGAGTAGCCTCGGCGGTTGATGAAGAGAATGGTCTGCTCCTTGCGCGCGAACCGGGCGTGCATGTGATCCACCAGCAACCGCGAAAGCGTCACCAACCCGCGCGAGCGCATCACCTCGATGCGCATGTCCACGATGTGGAAGTCGGGCAGCTTCTTGTCGTCGACGCGCTTGGTCAGGACATCGAGCTGGTACTTGCCGGCCTTGACGTTGGCGAAGGATTCCAGCGACGGCGTCGCCGAGCCGAGCAGGCAGGTCGCGTGGGCGAGCTTCGCGCGATAGACCGCCACGTCGCGGCCGTGATAGCGCGGCATTTCGTCCTGCTTGTAGGCCGGCTCGTGTTCCTCATCGACAACGATCAGCCGCAGGTCGCGCACCGGCGCGAAGATCGCTGAGCGAGCGCCGACAACGACGCGCGCCTGGCCGGAAGCCAGCGCCGTCCAGCCGTCGAGGCGCTCGCCTTCGCCGAGATGGCTGTGCCAGACGACCGTCTTGTGCCCGGCCGCCTCGAAACGCCCGCGCAACCGCGCGACGGTCTGCGGCGTCAGCGCCACTTCCGGCACGAGGTAGATCGCGCTGCCGCCGGCGGCGAGCACCTGCTCGACGGCACGCAGGTAGACCTCGGTTTTGCCGGAGCCCGTGACGCCCTTCAGCAGGTGCACGGCGAATTTCTTTTTCTCGATGCTCGCGCCGACCGAGGCCACGACCGCGGCCTGCTCCTCGTTGAGCTTCGGCGGCTGCGCCGTGACCACTTCGCCGCCCGTCCAGTTGTCGGAGTAAGCCACCCGCTCGACATGGCGCGTCTCCTCGCGGATCAGCCCGCGCTTGATCAAGGCGCTCGCCACGGCGGCGGTCGCTTCGAGGCGCGACAGCACCAGCGCCTTCTTCACCGGATGAAACTGCTGCTTGAGAAATTCATAGGTCCTGGCCTGCAGCGGCGCCTTCTTGCGCAGGGCGATCAGTTCGTCGGCGGACAGGGTGCCGGAGACCGCGAGATATTTCTCCTCCTTGATCCGGGTGCCGTCGCGCACGGCCACGGGGATCATGGCCTCGAGCACGCTTTCCATGCGCGCCGCGTAATAGCTGTGCATCCACTTCGCGAGGGCCAGCAGGTCGGGCGTCAGCGCCGGGAAATCCTGCAGAAAACCCGCGATATTCTTGAGCTTGGACTCCGGGACATCGGCAATGGCGTTGACCTCGAGGACCAGAGCCGGGTTCAGCCGGTTGAGGATCGGCACCTGGATCAGCGACCCCGGCCGGATGTCCGCGCGCAGCTCCTCCGGCACCTTGTAGTGCAGGAGCTTGTCGAACCCGGCCAGTGGCTGAACCCCGACGATCACCGTGCCAGTGCGCGGAGTTAGGGGTTAGGAGTCAAGGGTTAGGGGGATGGTATGAAGTTAAGAGTTAGGGGTTAGAAGTTAGGTGGCACGCAATCCATGCCAGCCCGCCTAACACCTAACTCATAACCCTTAACCGCGCCGCTGGCATACCCCACTTTCCTTTTGACACCCCCGACGGCGCTCGCCGTCATTTCGCCAGTGAGTCACGACGCCGTCCGCGAAAAATTCAAAGCATTCCTGGCCGAACAAGGCCACCGCGTCACCAACCAGCGCCTGGCGATCTTCGACGCCGCCCTGGCCCAGACGGAACACTTCACCGCCGAGCAGCTGCTCGTCCACGCCAAGGCGATCGACGACTCCGTGTCGCGCGCCACCGTCTACCGCACCCTGCCGCTCATGACCGAGAGCCACGCGCTCCGCGAGGTCGATATCGGCACGGGCGAAAAATTCTACCTTCGCGTCACCGGCGGCAACAACCAGGTCGCGCAGGTGGTTTGCGCCGACTGCGACAAGATCTTCGAGATCAGCGCCCCCTTCATGGAATGGTACGGCAGCACCGTTTCGATGAAGCTCGGCCTCAAGCCGGTTTCGCAGCGCCTCCAGGTCAGCGCCCAGTGCATCGCGTTCCGTTCGACCGGCGCCTGCCCGAACCGCGTGGCAAAATAACCAAACGCCAGATGCCAGACGCCAAACAAACGCCAGCCCCGGCAAATTTGAGTCTTCGGATTTTGAAGTCTGATTCCGTTTATTTGGCGTTTGGCGGTTTGGCATTTGGCGTTTCCTGAAATCATGGCGAAAAGCACCAAGCCCGACCCGCAGTTCGAGATCGAGTTCTTCGAGGCGATCTATCGTCGCTGCCCGGATTACACCGAGGTCGTGGGTTTGCTCGGCGGGCTCTACACCAAGGTCGGCCGCATCGCCGACGGGCTGAAGATGGACCGCAAGCTGGTGAAGCTCGAACCTGACAACGCCACCGCCCACTACAATCTGGCCTGCAGCCTCGCGCTGTGCAAAAAGCGCCCCGACGCGCTCAAGTCGCTCCGCAAAGCCGTGTCGCTCGGTTACGACGACGTCGACTGGATGGTGCAGGATCCCGACTTGGAAATCCTGAAGGGCGACCCGGAGTTCAAAAAACTCCTCGGCCAGCTCAAGCCGCAGAGCTGAGCACGCCCATGAGAGCTGTCGTTGCGCTGCTCGGCTTGCTGCTGCTCGCGGGCTGCACCACCCCGGCGACGACACCCGCTGACCATACGCCGGCCCAAGCGATCCTGGGCGCAGCGGAAAATCCCGCCGGCCTGTCGGGCATTTTCAAGCTCACCGTCCTCGGCACCGGCTGGCAGGGGAGATCGTATTTCCTGAATTCGCAGGCCGACTATCGCGACCAGCGTTGCCTCACGATCGCCTTTCCTCCGCCCGCGGTGAAAAAACTCGCGGATCGGTTCGGCGACGACCTCGATGGCGCCTTCAAGGGCAAGACGATCCGCGTCACCGGCACCGCCAAACGCGTGACCATCTGGTTCCTCAACCCGGACGGCTCACGCAGCGATAAATATTACTACCAGACGCACGTGAACGTGATGAATCCCCTGCAAGTCGAGGTCCTGCCTTAAGGCCGGTGCGCCCGCGACGGGCACCCATTGTTCACCGTTCATTGCTCACTGTTCATTCGTCATTTCGATCCGGAATTCCGGAGGTCGAAATTGCCGATGAACAGTGAACGATGAACTTTGAAAAATCGTCCGAATGATAACGATCGGCTCCCCGCTTCAGCCTTGAACTTCAGGTCTCAGGTTTCAGGTTTCAGGTCTCTCCCCGGTCGGCCTCTCCCCATGCCTCTCACGATCACCGCCCTGGACGTTCATGACGTCCGCTTCCCCACTTCCCGAGCGCTCGATGGCTCGGACGCGATGAATCCCGATCCGGATTACTCGGCGGCCTATGTCGTCCTGCAGACCGACGGCCAGATCGCCGGACACGGGCTCACCTTCACCATCGGCCGCGGCAACGAGATCGTCTGCGCCGCAATCGAAGCCATGCGGCATCTCGTGGTGGGCCGCACGCTCGAGGAGTTCATGGCCGCACCGGGCAAATTCTGGCGGCATCTCACCGGCGACTCGCAGCTGCGCTGGATCGGGCCGGAGAAAGGCGCGATCCACCTCGCGACCGCGGCGGTCGTCAACGCATTCTGGGACGCCTACGCCAAGGCGAAGGGCAAGCCGCTCTGGCGCCTGCTGAGCGAGCTCTCGCCCGAGGAACTCGTGGCGTGCATCGATTTTCGTTACCTCACCGACGCGCTCACGCCCGAAGAAGCCCTCGCCCTCTTGCAGGCCAAGGCCGCGAGCCGCGCCGAGCGCGTGGCCAAGCTCGAACGCGACGGTTACCCGGCCTACACCACGTCCGCGGGCTGGCTCGGTTACTCTGACGAAAAGATCCGCCGTCTTTGCCGCGAGGGCATCGCGGGCGGCTGGAATTATTTCAAGATCAAGGTCGGCCGCGACCTCGCCGACGACATCCGCCGCTGCCGCATCATGCGCGAGGAACTCGGTTGGGACCGCAAGCTGATGGTCGACGCCAACCAGACCTGGGACGTGCCGCAGGCGATCGCGTGGATGAAAGAGCTCGCGCAGTTCAAGCCCTGGTGGATCGAGGAACCGACGTCGCCCGACGACGTGCTCGGCCACGCCGCCATCGCCCGCGCCATGGAGCCGCTGGGCATCGGCGTCGCCACCGGCGAGCACGGCATGAACCGCGTCCTCTTCAAGCAACTGCTGCAGGCCCGCGCCATTTCCTTCTGCCAGATCGACAGCTGCCGCCTCGGCGGCGTGAACGAAATTCTTTCCGTCTATCTCCTCGCCGCAAAGTTCGGCGTGCCGGTCTGCCCGCACGCCGGCGGCGTCGGCCTCTGCGAATACGTCCAGCACCTGCAGATGTGGGACTACGTGTGCGTCAGCGGCACCACCGAGAACCGCCTCGTGGAATACGTCGACCACCTGCACGAGCACTTCCTCGATCCGTGCGTCATGCGCCAGGGCAACTACCTGCCGCCGAAACTGCCGGGCTACAGCATCGAGATGAAGCCCGACTCGCTCCGCGACCACACCTTCCCCACTGGCAAAGTCTGGCAGACCAACTGATCCCCATGTTCTCCCTCTCCGACAAGAATGCCCTCATCACCGGCGCCGGCTCCGGCATCGGCCAGGCGATCGCCCAGCTCTTTGCGAAGCAAGGCGCGCAGGTTTGGATCGTCGATCGTGACACGGCCGCCGGCACCGCCACCGCCGACGCCATCAACGCCGCTGGCGGCAAGGCGAAGTTCGCCGCGCTCGACGTGAGCGACGCCGGCGCGGCGCACAATCTCAGCCGCCAGCTCCCGACCATCGACATCCTCGTCAACAACGCCGGCATCGGCCACGTCGGCAGCCTGCTCGCCACCGGCGCCGCCGACCTCGACCGCCTGCACGCGGTCAACGTGCGCGGCCCCTTCAACCTCTGCCGCGCCTTCGTGCCCGCGATGATCGAACAGGGGCGCGGCAGTGTGATCAATATGGCGTCCATCGCCGGCATTGTGGCCGTGCGCGACCGCCTCGCCTACACCGTGACGAAGCACGCCGTCGTCGGCCTGACCAAGGCGCTGGCGCTCGACCACTCGCACACCGGTGTCCGGTTCAACGCCATCTGCCCCGGCCGGGTCGAAACCCCTTTCGTGAAGAGCCGCATCGCCGAGTACCCCGACCCGGAGAAGGCCTACAAGGAAATGGCCGCCACGCAGCTCACCGGCCGCATGGCGAAGTCCGAGGAAATCGCCGCCGCCGCGCTCTACCTCGCCGCCGACGAATCCGCGATGGTCACCGGCAGCAATCTTCTGATCGACGGCGGGTGGTCCGCGGGCAAATGACGGACCCGGTCCTGCGCGTCATCGGTCACGTCGAGTCGCCGCTCCGCGACCGGGCGTCGGCGCCGAAACAGGGCGAGGAAGGCTCGCCGCTCGCGACGCTGGTCTTCGATCCCTCCGTCCACGAAGCACTCGGCAGCATCCAAACTGGCGACCGCCTGATCCTGCTCACGTGGCTCGACCGTGCCGACCGCGACGTGCTGCGCGTCCATCCTCGCGGCGACTGCACGAAACCGCTGCACGGCGTATTCAGCACCCGTTCCCCCGACCGCCCCAACCCGATCGGCCTGCACCGCATCACCGTCGTCACAATCCCCGCTCCACTCCGCCTCCAAGTCAGCAACCTCGAAGCCCTCGACGGCACGCCGATCGTCGACGTGAAAGCAGCGCTCGAAGTTTTGCCGGAAGCCTGAGACGAAGCCACCACCGCGTTCTCCGGAAGCGCGTCCAAATCCGGGATTGAAGCCCGTCGTCTAGTCGCGCTTCGTCTCGCTGGCGGGCCAAGCCACCGGAGGTTTCATCCGGAATCCGAACCATACCGTGGGAAACAAATGAGGGCGTTTCGTATCTCGATCTTGTGGCTGGCCAGCGTGGGATGGCTGGTTCCCGCCTTCCTCAGTTTCGAAAACTACTTCGGCTACCAGCGGTCCGAAGTCCAGGCCTTCATCTGGCACGGGAAGGAAATGCCGATCAATTCGTGGCCGTACCTGGGCGTCGCCCAATCCTGTTTCCACTGGGCGTTCGCCTGGTTCGCAGCCGCGACCTGCGGGTGGTCGCTCTATGGGATTGCGAAGCTCAACCGGCCCGCGGCAAAGCCGGAGCCCGTTTCACCAGAGCGCCCGGGCTCGTCTTGAAGGCTTCCGCGACAAGACGCACGCGATGACACCTCTGATCAAAAGCCTCCTGCGCATCCTGCTCCTGCTTGCCGTAGCCTTCGCCGTGTGGTGCGCGCTACCGTTCCAGCGGAGGATGTGGAAGGTGCAGCACGCCTTCGCGCCAGTGGCGGAAAAATACCCGAACGTGCACGTGCAGTTCCTGGTCGGCGGCTCCGCGCAGTCCATTCACCTCGGCGGCGCGGTCACCACTGCCGCAGAGCAGCAGGCCATAGTCA
This sequence comes from Verrucomicrobiota bacterium, assembly GCA_048498955.1. Taxonomy (GTDB): domain Bacteria; phylum Verrucomicrobiota; class Verrucomicrobiia; order Opitutales; family Opitutaceae; genus Lacunisphaera. The sequence continues at coordinate 100,276 of JBEHWZ010000005.1, forward strand.
CCACGCTGGCGCAGACCTTTCCGGAAGCGGAAGCCATCCAGCTTTGCCGCGACATCCAGGTCGCGACCGCTCCCGTCGCGACGCCAGCCCAAACCCACTAGGTGCAACCATGGGCTTGATCATGAGTACGACAAAATTCTCAATCGCGGCGCCAGCCCCGGAGGAGATCGCGCGCAAAGCGTCCGAACTCTGCGGCCTCACAATCCGCTACCAGTCGGACGCGCATGTGCTCACGGACATTTACCGGTTTTCCGGCAGCTTCCATTTCGAGCTGGCGCCGGACCGGAAAGTGGAAGCCCACGCCTACCACGCCGCGGTGGGCAAACCCGAAACCGAACACTAGCGTGAGCCCGCCGTGGCGCTCACCATCGGAATGGGCTGCGAGATGACACTTTTCCATGTCCTCGAGCTGGCCCTCGCGAAACTCGGCGGAACGCTGGAACGGGAGCGCGATTTATCCGCGCACGACAAAATCCTGACGCCCGCCGAGCTGCAGGCCCGCTTCCGTGCGAACCGCAACTCCCACCTGAAAGCCTCCCCACTCTACGCACTCTATGGTTTGCTCATGCTCGTCATCATTCCCTGCCAAGTGCTCTGGTTGATCGTCAGCATGCCTTTCCAACTCGCCTCCATGCTCTGGAAGAATCCCCACTTGCTCCGGAAGCCCAAACGCTAAGCCGCCATGAGAATCGTCCCCACCCTGCTCCTTGCGCTCGGGCTGTCGCTCACGTGATCAACTTCACGCCCAAGACCCCGGTCCGTTTCACCGCGGACATTGTGGTGACTCCGTCACTAGACCGCTTGCCGGACTACGACGTAATCCGATTTCGCGAGGACATTCCGTCGCTTCGCCCCGGCAGCTACCGCATCGGTTTCTTCGGGGACGGGCGCGACCGCTGGTGGCGCCTGGCGGACGACACCGCTGATCCCCACGGCATCGGTACCGTTCGCTCCCGGCATCCCCGCGATTGGTATGCCCCCTCCTATTCGGTTCCGCTCCCCGAGATCATGCAGCAGGCCGCCGTTGATTTCAGCGATGCATTCGCCCGCGATGTGATCCCCAGGCTCTCCCGTCAGACAACCTCGCCGAGTTAACCCGTGCCCGCCGAAGTCTTTTTCGCCCATCCCCGGAATGCCGGCACGCTGACGCGGGCCCAGCTCTCGGACGCATTGCAGCGCGCAGGGCTGGCGATCCGCGTCACCGAAGACAAGGCGGAGCAGCTTTGGATTGAATTCGACGGCCTGAAATCGCGGTTGCTGACGATGCAGACCGACCCGCTCAGTCTGATCACCCTGCAGGTGTACGACGACCTCCCAACGGGAACCACCCTGGCCGATCAGGTGGAAACCGCGCTGAAGCCCTACGGATACATCGACGCGGAGCAACCCTGAGCAGCACGCCCAACTCCCCATGGAAGCCCAGATTCGCATCGCAACGCGCAAGGAGAGCCCGGGTTTCATACGCCCGTACGTGTGCGTGATCGGTGATCATGTGCACTACACGTTCCGGGTGTGGAAATTCGAGGTCGCGATCCCCAGCCTCAACCTCGTCTTCACGCCGACCCGCGGAGTGAACGAACTGGTCTACGAATTGCCCGGCGATGAGAAGCTGTGCGTCACTTCTGGCCAGGGATATTGGGCGTTTGACGGCGACCAGGCCCGGGAACACTGGCCCACCAGATACCGGCGCGAATTGCACTGCGGACCTCGCGTGTTCCGCATCAAGCCCGAGGACGACACCCTGTGGATCGACTTCACCACGGAAGTGCCGGACCCGAAGACCACGATCATCGGTTTCTTTCTGAACTTGGGAAATTCGGATGGGTGAACCACCCGGTGCGGGACGCTCAGTCCGTCGCCTTTAGGCCGTGTCCCAGCGTCGGGCGCACCAGCTGGTGCTGCGGATCCACGAGCTTCGTTCCCGTCTCGTCGTAGATCAGGTTCGACTGCAGGAACAGGCTCACCGCCCGCCACAGCGGCATGGAGTGGTAGCGGTCCGGCCACAGCTCGGCGATCTTCGCCTCCACTGCCCTCGCGTGTCGCGACGGCGCGGTGGGAAACAGGTGGTGCGTCACGTGGGCGCCGAAGTGAAAATGCAGCGTGTCGAAAATGGCCGGCGGTGTCACGGTCAGCGTCGTCGCCAGCACGTCGTCCTCGTCGTTTTGCGCGAGCGGGTTGAGGAAGTGGTTCGTCACGATGTAGCACGTGATGAGAAAGTCCGCGAAGAGGTGCGGCAGCAGCCAGCCGAACACCACGACCTGCCAGCCGAGGCACACCGTCAGCGTCAGCCAGAAAAGATTCGGCGCGATCCATTGCGCGAGGATCTTCCGGCGCTCGGCCGCATCGCTGTTCTTCGGCTTCAGGTACTTCAGCGTCATCACCGTGCTCAGCGTCGTCATCCACATGGTGAAGAACGCGAAGATCGCCCCGCGGCGCATGAACGCCGGCAGCTTGTGCAGCGCCACCAGCTTCCGGTTATGGTTGTCGAGATACTCCTCGAGAATGTAGAGCCGGTCCGGATCGTGCTCGATTTCCTGCGTGTGGTTGTGGTGCGCGTCGTTGTGCCACCGCGCCCACACGCGCGGCGCGAGGCCGAACGCGCCGAACGAAAGCGTCGACGCCACCCACCGCATGAACCGCGTCTTCGTCGCCGCCCCGTGACACACCTCGTGCCCCAGCACCGCCAGGCACATCACGCTGTGCCCGATCACCAGCGTGAGCAGCGGCGCCGCCCACCACGTGAAATGCGCGGACAGCACCCACATGCCGCCGAAAATAATCCCGTAGTGCGGGACCAGCCACAGCAGCGTGCGCCGGTCAGGCTTATAAAAATCCTCCGGCAAATGCGGCCGCAGAATCTGCCGATAATTCGGAACTGAAGACTGGGCCGTGGCGCTCATGCGATGAGAAGTGAGAGGAAAAACGAGAGGTGAACCGCCGCCACCGTCCTAGAACCCCCAGCCAGGCGCAACCCGTTTTCAGCATACCCAGTCCAGCATACCGCCCTCGCCCCTCATTCCGCCCTTTTCGCCACAGCCAGCGCACGCCAATCCCGGTTTGTAACGTATTACGTTACAAACCGGGATTGGCGTGGGGTGATCAGCGCAGGCCGAACACGAGCTGCAGCATTGTCTGGAGATCGGAACCGGGTGTCTCACGGCCGCTGCGCATGCGGATGAGGGACTTGCCGCGGAAGGCGCGCAGGGCGGCGTTGTCGACGGAGACGATGTCCACGCTGCCGGGACGCATGCCGGCGACGTCGTTGGAGTTAAGTGGTGTCCAGGCGAACGGGAGGCCGGTGACGTCACACTGAATTTCCCAACCGGACACGAGGCCGTTCAACGGCTTTTTCAGCAGCGACGGATAACGCGTGATGAAATCCGGGATGCGCGTCGTCGCGATGCGCAGGCGAACGGCGGAGTCCTTGCGGGCGAAGTACTCGTCGAAATTGTCCACGCGGCGCGCGCGGTATTTTTCGAGAAAGTCGCGCGGGTCGATGCCCATCAAATTCATTCCGTTGTAGAGTCCTTGCTGGTTCGGGCTGCCGAACTTTTTCCACGCGTACCACGACGGGAAGTCTCGCGTCATCATCAGGCCGATCTCGAAATGCAGGTGCGCGCGCTCGACGGGAATGTTGCCACTGGAGCTGTGGCCCATCAGGGCGATCACCTCGCCGCGCTTCACGGTCATGCCCTCGCGCAAGCCCGGCTCGATGCGCGCGAGATGCGCGTAGAGCGTGTAGACCGCGGGCGAGACGCCGGGATGCTCGATCACGATGTAGCGCCCGTAATTGCTCTCGCCGGGACGCGTGCTGATGTTGCGGACGATGCCGTCCATCGCGGCGGTCACGGAATCGGCCGGCTCGCGGCGGCGGTCACGCTCCACCGGGCGGATATCGAGGCCCTCGTGAAACTGCGTGCCGTTGCTGCGCACGGAGCCGAAGAGACCCGACGTCGGTTCGCCCGACACCGTCGGCTGCACCCAGCTCTCGTAGCCCTGGCCCTTTTCCCAGGCGCGGTTGGGCGTGGGCCAGCTGATTTCGATGCGGTCGCTGGCCGCGTGGGCGGTGAGGGCAAAAATCAGAAAGGCGAGCAAACCCAACACACCCCGCCCTTCGGGCACCCCTCTTAATAGAGGGGACTTCGGCTGCGCGAATTGAAACTCCCCTCTATGAAGAGGGGTGGCGCATCGCGCCGGGGTGTGTTCACCTGCGACCATAATCTTGTCACTTCGCCCTCGCCTGCAGTCCCTCGGACGTGCGGCGGATGCGGTCGGCCAGCGGCGGCAGGTCCTCGTTGGGCACCTCGACAAAAACCAGCAGCGCACCATCGGTGACCGCCTGGTCGAAGCGGCGCACGCCGATGGCGGTCTCGTTGAAAGTAAGCACGAGCCGGCGGCCCTGCGCGGCAACCGACATCCGGTAAAGATCGCGCGCCGCAGACGGACTGAACGCGAAGCGCAGGCACCAGCCGAGATCGACTTTGACGATATCGACCCCAGCGAGGTCGTACTCGGTCAGCACGGGCTTCGGATTGACGGAGATGCGGACCTTGCTGACCGGCAGCTGGACGACCGCACCCGTCTCGTTCGGCCGGGTCTCGAGATGGAAACGCGCGACCAGCGGTTCGACCATGCGTTCGCCCGATTGGCAGCCGGCGAGAGCGATTCCGATCAACAGAAGCACCACGCCGCGAATCATCTCACGCCTCCTTTGACCGGCGCCTCGAAGGCTTCGAGAATCTCCGTGCCGACGGAATCCGCCAGCAACCGGCCGCGCGGGGTCAGCCGGATGCAGCCTTCCGTCGTCGCGATGAGAAGACCTTCCATGAGCAACTTGGGCAGCAGGTCTTCCAGCCCGCTCCACTGCGGCGTCGGGAAACGCTTGCGCAGGCGCGGCAGTGAAACGCCCTCGTTCATGCGCAGGCCGAAGATGACGGAATCGGACGCGAGCAAGTCGTTCGTGAGCGGGACGACGTCGGTCGTCACGCGTTTGCCCGCGGCAGCGTTGTCGAGCCACTGGCCGAGATCGGGCGGATTCGCGCCGCGCAAACCGGCGTGCTGCGACGCGGCGGACGGCCCGAGTCCCACCCACTCGTTCATCGCCCAGGTGTTCAGGTTGTGCCGGCACGCATGGCCGGGACGCGCGAAGTTCGAGACCTCGTACTGCGCGTAGCCGGCGGCCGCGAGATAGTCCCACGTGCGCTGGTAGAAGAGCGCTTCCTTGTCGGCATCGAGCTTCACCTTGCCTTGCGAGAGCTTCACCCACAACGCGGTGTCCTCCTCAAAGGTCAGGCAGTACGTCGACAGGTGATCCGGCGCGAGCCGCATGGCCTCATCGAGGTCGGCGCGCCACTGCACCTCGGTCTGGCCGGGCAGCGCGAACATCAGGTCGAGGTTCACGCTCGCGAAACCGGCGCCGCGAATCAGGTCGTAGGCGCGGTAAACCTGGTCGGGACTGTGCTGGCGCCCCAGGGCGTCGAGCAAGGCGGCGTCAAAACTCTGCACGCCCAGCGAGACGCGGGTGACGCCGAGTTGTTTCAACATCGTCAATTTCTCGGCCGTCACGGTCGCCGGCGCCAGTTCCACCGTCCATTCGGACGGCTGGCCGCCGAAAAGCAGCATGGTTCGGCCCAGGCGTTCGATTTCGGCCGGTTTGAGCAGGCCCGGCGTGCCGCCGCCCCAGAAAGCGGTCGCGACACGGCGATTCTGCCAGTTCACGAGCCCGGCTTCGGTTTCGATTCCCTCCAAATACCGGGCCACGGCGTCGCCTTTGGGCACGGTTTGATAGAAAGCGCAGAAATCGCAGGTCGTGGCGCAAAACGGCACATGGACATAGAGTCCCAGCGGCGGCGCCTCGGTCGACGACACCTGCGCTTTTTCTTGCTCTGTAGGGAACCCGGGCATTATGAGACTCGTCAATGTGGTATCAGCCAACGGCCTGCGCGGTCTCGGCGATCCCTCAATCAATCAAATGCATAAGACTACCCTCTCCCAAGCGAGCAGAATTTTTTCCGCCCTCGCCGCTGTTGCCATGCTTCTCCTGCTGGCCGGCTGCAATCTCACGATCACCAACCTGACGCCCGACACGATCCGCGCGAATCCCTCGCAGATCTACACGATCACGGCGAGCTTCCGGGTCACCAACAGCCAGGTCGACACCGCCAGCGTCAAGCCGCGCATCATCATCGACGGCCAGGCGCACGCGATGACGCACAATGCGACCAACTCCGACATCTGGGAGTTCGATTACCAGTTCCCGGCCGGCCGCACGAACGCCTCCTACTATTTCATCTGCGATTTCAGCACGAAGAACAGCACCGACAGCCAGGAGGTTTACTCCGAGCTGCAGACCCTGACGATCTCCGGCCGCTACGTCGTCGTCCCCGAGGCCTCGCGCGCCCCGGTCGGCTCCCGAGTCAGCATCCTCGGCGCCGGCTTCACGACGTCGGATCTCGTGTACTTCGGTGACATCCCGACCCGCACGGTCTTCGAGTCGCCGAGCTCGCTGAGCTTCTTCGTTCCGGCGGTCTCGCCGAACCAGAGCTACCGCCTCTCCGTCCGCAGCTCCGCGGGCAACCTCGACGCCGGCACGTTCCGCGTCGACGCGATCAGCTTCACGGTCAGCCCCGGCGCCCTCGTGCTCCGCTCTGGCGAACAGCAGGCCCTCACCTTCACCATCCCGCAGCCCGCTCCGGCGGGTGGCATGCTCATCGATGTGTCCACGGACATTCCCGAGAGCGTCATCATGCCCGAAGTGATGGTGCCGGCCAACGGCACGAGCGTCACGATCCCGGTGCAGGGCGGCAAGCCCGGCACGGGTTCGCTGTTCTTCCGCAGCAGCGCCGGTGAAAGCACCGTGGCGGTCACGGTGACCAAGTAAGTTCCCTGCCCGTCCGCCATGTCGCGTCGCCTGCCCAACGCATCCCTGACCGGTGCGTTGGCGGTCATCCTTCTGCTCGCGGGCTGCACGACGCCCGGTTCGGAAACGAAACCGGCCACGCCCACTCCTTCGCTCGGGCCCGCCACACCGATCAATCCGACGGCGCCGGTCGAGCCGGTGACGCCGTCCAAACCGACGAAGCCCTCCGCTCCCGTCACACCCGTGGTCGAAGCAAAACCGGCCACGATTGTGGGCTCGGAGGAATCGAGCACGATGCTCGACAATCTCACGGTCTATATCACTGCGATCGACGGCCAGCCCGTCACCGCCGGCCGTCAGGGCTGGAACACTCCGCTCACGATCAAGGCCGGTGTCCGCAAGCTGAAGGTCGCCTTCAATCGCGGCGTGTTCACCGCCGAGACGGAACTGCTCTTCACCGCCCGCTCGGAACACGCCTACCAGCTGCTGTTCGCCACCGACGCCCAGCTCTTCGGCAAGAACAGCTACTGCGAATTCTGGATCGAGGACATGGCGACGAAGCAGAAGACCACCCAGCCGCTGCGCGCGCCGCTGGCCCGGGCGGCGGGGAAGTAAGCCTGGCCTGTGTAGGGCCGGCGCTCGTTCGCCTGCATTTCGCTCCACGAGCGAGAATGCGGGACGGACACAACCGCGGCCAGCAGGCCGACGAGGGTGCCGCCGGGCCGGCTTTGCGATCGAGGTCCGTCGTCAAGCGACGACCCTACATATCCTATTCGCGCCGCTGGAAATCCCCCGCGACCTTCCACCGGCCCCAAGCTTGCGCCGCTGGCGCGCTCCGGCTTTTCTCCCGGCCATGACCGACCCCGTCCTTGACCGGCAAATCCAGGCGATCGAACGCCCGCACAAGTCGCTGCTCACTTATTATCTTCTCAGCTGCCTCGCCTTCCCTCCCCTGATCGTCATCGCCGGCCCGTACCTGTATTTCCGCTACCACACGATGCGGTATAAGTTCACCGACGACGGCATCTCCATGAGCTGGGGCATCCTGTTTCGCCGCGAGATCATCGTGAACTATGCGCGCATCCAGGACATCCACCTGAAGTCCAACATCGTCGAGCGCTGGCTCGGCCTCGCGCGCATCCTCGTGCAAACCGCCTCGGGCAGCGGCTCGGCGGAGATGACCATCGAGGGCCTGAAGGAATTCGAAGCGCTCCGCGACTTCCTGTATTCGCGCATGCGCGGCGTGAAGGATCATCACGCCGCCCCGGCCGCCGCCACCATCCCCGCGCCCGCAGTCGCGACCGGTTCGGACGAATTGGCCGCCGCCTTGCGGGAAACCGCCGCGGAACTGCGCGCCGTGCGCCTCGCCCTCGAACAACGCAAGGGAGGATCGGGCCATGTATGAGCGTTCCAGTTCGCTGCTCCTGCGCTGGCTGAAAGTCCCGCCCGAACCGCATCCCCCGCATGGTGACCCGGCGTCGCTGCGCGTTTTTCGCGCGGGCAAAAACCTCTTCAACCTCCGCCTCGCCGGCTGGGCTTTCGGACAGGCGCTCGCGCTGGCCGGCATCATCTTCTGGCTCGTGATCTTCATCGAAATCGAAGGCCAGGTGCAGGAACGCCGCCGCAACGGCGCCGTGCCGGTCCGCCCGACCGACGAGAAATCCCTCAACGACTACGTCAACCGCATCGCCAACGACCAAAAGGAAGGCGAAACGCCGGTGGCTGCACCGGCCCCGGCAGTAACACCCGCGCCGGCCAACAACGCGCAGGCCAAACCCGCCGCCGACGCCGCCACGACGACCACCAAGGCCAAGCCAAAGCGCCCGCGCGTGCGCATCAACGGCTGGGCCGGCTTCAAGCGGATGCTCGTGGAGATCGGCCTCGTTCTGCCGCTCTGGTCATTTCCGCTGCTCTGGGTGCTGAAGAGTTTGGGCTTCGCCGCGTACCTGATCCAGCTGCCGCTAACCTACGCCATCCGCCGGCTCGATTTCGAGATGCGCTGGTACATGGTAACCGACCGCAGCCTGCGCATCCGGCATGGCGTGTGGAAAATTTCCGAATCGACCATGAGCTTCGCCAACATCCAGCAGGTCGTCGTCACGCAGGGTCCGCTGCAACGCGTCCTCGGCCTCTCCGACGTGCGGGTCCAGTCCGCCGGCGGCGGAGGCGGCGGCGAAAGCGAGCACGGACATGGCCAGGACGACGACATGCACCTGGGTCTGTTTCATGGCGTGACCAACGGCTCGGAGATCCGCGACCTGATCCTCGCTCGCCTGCGGCACTTCCGCGAAAGCGGCCTGGGCGATCCCGACGAGAAGAACACTTCGCCGCTCGCCGCGGCCACGAGTGCAACCGTTCACGCGACCGGCACCCCGAGCGATGCGCTCGCTGCGGCCCGGGAACTGACGGCCGAAGCGCGGGCGCTGCGCGCCGCGCTGGGTTGATTGCCTGATGTAGGGCCGGCGCTAGTTCGCCAGCATTTCGCTCCACGAGCGAGAATGCGGGACGGACACAACCGCGGCCAGCAGGCCGTCGAGGGGGTCGCCGGGCCGGTTCGAAAAAACGCACGGTCCGCCGCCGAGCGGCGACCCTACACAATTCAACTTAGGGCGTCACCTGCTTGATCACCACGTGATCAACGTCGCTCGAGCCGACGCCCAGCTGGCGGGCAAACTCGAGCATGCGGGCGTCGTCCTCGGAGATGGAATCGAAGCCGTTCTTTTTGCGCGCAAGGTTGATGCGCTGCAGCATGAGGGCGTCGAGCAGCACCGGATCGGAGCTCATCCAGAGTTTCGGTTCGGAAACCGTGTAGAGGGAATTGAAGTACGGGCCGCCGATGAACTGGTAGAGCTGCAGGCTTACGATGCTGAGCACCCAGGTTTCACGCAGCTCGGGAATGGCCGCCATTTCCGCGACCGCGGCCGGCGCGGTGGCCGGGCTCTTGAAGAAGCGGAAGGTGTTGCTGGCGTTCCAGAGCGTGGCGTTGACGAGCGCACCGTTGACGCCGAGCACCGGGTGGTCGGTGTAAACCGGCAGGTTGATCCAGAAGTCGGCGTCGAGGAACAGCGGCGTCGCGAGGAAGCTCTTGCGATCCTCTTCGACGGTCGTCTCGGCCTTGCCGCCCGCGGCCTTCTTGGCGGCCTGCTCGTTGAGAATGGAATCGAAGCGCGCCGGCAGCGGGCTGTCATAGAACCAGGCCGGATCGTAATACTTGTTCGACTCGAGCACGAACACCGGGTGGCCCGGGAACGGCAGGATGCCGGTCGAGTAGGACGGCAGGAAACCGGTCAGGCGCAGACGCAGCGGATTCAGGCCCACGAGGAAGATGTTCTCCTTCTGGAAACCGCGCTTTTCCATCGCCGCGATCACGGCGCGTACCAAACCGAAAGGCGTGGCCAGACCCGGGCCGGAGTCGGCGTAAACCTTGATGCCGACTTTCTTTTTCGCCCCGGGTACCAGCTGGTGATGGCTGGTGCGTTCAAACTCCTGGATCATCTGTTCGACCGAGAACCGATAGTCGGCGTCGCTGAAATCGGTCAATTTGTGCTCCCAAATCGGGCTGTTGACGAGCGGGTCGAGCTTCTCGGCGCGAAGGCTGCCGAGTGCGGCAAATGAGAGGAGAACCAGGGTGGTTTTCTGCAGGAAGGAACGCATGGAAGTGTGGCGCGCGCCAGCCAGTGGCGGCGGGTGCGCACCGTGACAGACACGAGGTTGGGGCGAAAGTTTAATTATTCCGCGAGGAATGGCGGGAAACGCGATCGATCCCCACACACCCCGGCCCTTGGCCACCCCTTTTCATAGAGGGGACTTCGGCTGCGCTGATTGGAATCCCCTCTATGAAGAGGGGTGCCCGTCAGGGCGGGGTGTGTTGAGGGATTCGGGCACCACATGCTGGACAAACCCCGCCGGTTGTCCTCCCTTTCTCCCCCGTGCCGGTTATCAAAGCCAACAGCCTTCGCGACCTGAAGAACCGGGTTAACATCGTCGACGTGGTGAGCCGCGTCGTGACGCTGAAGAAGGCCGGCAACGGACGCTTCAAGGGCCTGTGTCCTTTCCACTCGGAAAAGACGCCGTCGTTCAACGTTTCGGCCGACAAGGGCTTCTTCAAGTGCTTCGGCTGCGGCAAGGCGGGTGACGCGATCAACTTCGTGATGGAGACGGAAAGCCTGCAGTTCACCGAGGCGGTCGAGGCCATCGCGCAGCGCTTCGGTTTTCCGTTGGAATTCGAGGAAGGCTCCGGCGGCCCGTCCAAGGAAACGCGCACGCTGCGCCAGGAGATCTTCGACATCCACGACATTGCGGCCGACTACTACCGCCAGGCCTTCCTCGCGGATACGCCGCATGGCGCCTTCATCCGCGAATACTGGGTGAAGAACCGCAAGTTCACGCCCGAGCTCGGCGATGAATTCAAAATCGGCTTCGCGCCCGTGGAAGACTCGGGCCTCGCAGCGGCGATGTTGAAACGGAAATTCTCCGAGGACGCGCTGCGCCAGTGCGGGCTGTTTTTCATTCGCGACGGCGTCATCCCCACACTCGGCGGCATGCGCTGCCGTTTCCGCGGGCGCCTGATGATTCCGATCCGCGATCACCAGGGTCGCGTGGTGGCGTTCACCGCGCGCCAGTTGGAGATCACGCCGAAGGACGACGCGTCGCACGAGGCGAAGTACGTCAACTCGCCGGAGACGCCGATTTTCATCAAGAGCAACCTGCTGTTTAATCTCGATCGCGCGCGCACGTCCGCCGGCGAAGGTCATCCGTTCGTGCTGGTCGAAGGTCAGCTCGATGCGTTGCGCTGCTGGAGCGTCGGCCTCAAGACCGCGATCGCGCCGCAAGGCACGTCGATCACCGAGGGACAGCTCGCGCTGCTCCGCCGTTATCATCCGCAGGTGGAATGCTTCTTCGACAGCGACAGCGCCGGACAAAAGGCCGCGCTGCGTTTCCTGCCGATGGCGCTGAAGGCCGGGCTGGAAGTGCGCTTCCTCACGCTCGCCGGCGCCGAGAAGCTGGATCCCGATCTGCTTTTCCTCGAGAAAGGCCTCGCCGCCTACGCCGAGGTGAAGCGCGGTTCGCTCGCTGCGATGCCTTTCGCCAAGCAGGCGTTCCTCCCCGACCCCGCCCGCGCTTCGTTCAACGAGCGCATGAACGCCGTGCGCGAGATGGTGGAGATTGCGCTGCAGGCCGACGGCCAGGTCGCGCGCGACGACTACCTGCAGCAGGTTTCGATGCTACTCGGCGTGCAGCCCGACGCGATTCGCGCGGAAGTTGCCGCGGTCGAAAAGCGCAAGTTCATCAAGGCCCAGCCCGCCAGCGCGGCGCCGGCCGCCGGCCACGACGCGCACACGAAAGGCTTTGAGGAACACCTGCTTTATGTCGCCCTGCACAACGAGCCGGTGCTGATCCAGCTGAGCTCGCACTTGGCGCACGACTGGATCGACACCACCAGCCGGGCCGGAAGCCTGCTGGACCGCATGCTCGCCGAGGTGCAGCACAACGGCTGGAGCGGACAGGAATCCTTGGAGCAACTCCTTGAAACAGAGGAAGAAAAGACGCTTGTCGCCACCATGCTTTTTCAAGCTCCCGGGGACGAGGATTGGGCCAAGATCGTGAACGAGGGTTTGCGCCACTTGCAGAAGCGATTCTTAGAGCCGAAGAAGCAGCAAATAGAACTTGAAATAGCCTCGAAAGGCGCGATAGGTGACCCGACCTTACCGTCCCTCTTGAAGCAGCGCTCCGATATCACCCGTCAACTCCTCAATCCCCCCAGGATTTCCCTGGCTTGAGAAGTTAGGTATCACCCAGTTTGCGCGAGAGCCCTTTCGGGACATTTTAATTACGTTATGCCGAGCAAATCCAAGCCCGCCGCACCCGCCAAGAAGTCAGCTGCCAAAGAGCACGCGCCCGCCGCCAAGGCGCACGCGGCGGAAACGCCCAAGCATGCCGCCGAACACGGCAAGCCCGAGCCGACCAAGCACAGCGCTCCCCTCGCCGCCGCCGCCAGCGCGACCGAGAACGCGACGAAGGAATTCAAGGAGAAGGCGCTCGAAAATCTTTCCGGCGACCTCAACGACAAGATCCGCTACCTGATCCGCCTTTCCAAGGAGCAGGGTTACCTCACCTACGCCGACATCAACGAGGCGCTCCCGGAGTCGGTCGACAATCCCGAGGACATCGAGAACGTCATTTCCGTCCTGCAAAACCTCGAGATCGACATCCTCGATCCGCAGGAAGTCGACAACTACAAGCAGCGCCAGGAAGAGGCCGAGGAAGAGGAATCCCGCACGTCGAACAACGACATCCTCGACGATCCGGTCCGCATGTACCTCAAGCAGATGGGCCAGGTCCCGCTGCTGACGCGCGAACAGGAAGTGGAAATTTCCAAGCGCATCGAAACCGCCGAGATGAACGCGCAGGCCGCGCTCTTCGCCCTCGGGCCGGTCGGCAAGCACCTCTCCGACCTCGGCGAGAAGCTTCTGCTCCGCACCGAGCGCTTCGATCGCCTCGTCATCGACAAGAAGATCGAGAGCCGCGAAGTCTATTTCAAGAACCTCGAGAAGCTCGTCGCCACCACCCGCAGCAACGACGCCATCGCCACCGAGGCGTGGGCCGACGCGCAGAAGGCCAAGGACGACAAGGCGAAGAAGAACGCCCTCATCCGCTTCAAGAAGCGCGACAACGTCCTGCGCCAGTGCTACGTCAAATACTACTTCAAGCTGAAGGTCTTTGAGGACTTCCTGATCGAGCTCCGCCCGAAGATCCACGAAGTCGAGAAGGGTTTCCACGACCTGCACCGCGCCAAGCACCCGAAGTCCAAGAAGGACGCCGCCATCGACGTGCGCGCGGTCAACGCCAAGCTCAAGCACCTCGAGGCCGAGCTCCGCATCGTGCCGCAGACGCTGGTCGACACGCTCAAGGTCGCCCGCGGCCACATCCGCGAGGCCCACCAGGCCAAGACCGAGATGGTCGAGGCCAACCTCCGCCTCGTGATCTCGATCGCGAAGAAGTACACGAACCGCGGCCTCTCCTTCCTCGACCTCATCCAGGAGGGCAACATGGGCCTGATGAAGGCGGTCGAGAAGTTCGAGTACCGCCGCGGCTACAAGTTCTCCACGTACGCGACCTGGTGGATCCGCCAGGCCATCACCCGCTCCATCGCCGACCAGGCCCGCACCATCCGCATCCCGGTCCACATGATCGAGACGCTGAACAAGGTGATGCAGGTCCAAAAGCAGCTCCTCCAGGAATTCGGCCACGAGCCGACGCCGGAGGAAGTCGCCGAGGAGATGAACCTGCCCGTCGAGCGCGTACAGCAGATCATGAAGATGGCGCAGCAGCCCATCTCGCTCCAATCGCCGGTCGGCGACGGCGACGACACCAGCTTCGGCGACTTCATCGAGGACAAGTCCGCGGACAACCCGTACGACATGACCGCCTTCTCGCTCCTGCGCGAAAAGATCATGGACGTGCTGGATTCCCTCACGGAACGCGAACGCCGCGTCCTCACCCTCCGCTTCGGTCTCGTGGACGGCTACAGCCGCACGCTCGAGGAGGTCGGCAAGCAGTTCAAGGTCACCCGCGAGCGCATCCGCCAGATCGAGGCCAAGGCGCTCCGCAAGATGCGCCACCCGACGCGCATCCGCCAGCTGCACGGCTTCTTCGACGCCGAGCAGATCGACAACCCGCAGAACCTGCTCAAGAAGCCGCCGGCAATCCCGCCGCAGTTCATCAAGCAGGGTGGCCCGCTCGTGAAGGCGCTTTTCCCGCAAAACTGAGTAACGCCTTGCGCCTTTACCCGTCTCTTGCTCACCTAACCTCCCTTTATGTCCTCCACCCTCCTGCCCATCGCCGGCATCCTCGGTCTCGGCGGTCCTGAACTGCTGATCATCCTGGTGATCTTGTTGCTGCTCTTCGGCGGCGCCAAGCTCCCGGCCCTTGCCAAAGGGCTCGGTCAGTCCATCAAGGAGTTCAAGAACGCCGCGAAGGACGATCCCGTCGAGCCCAAGAAGCCCGACGCCCCTGGCAAAAACTGAGCCTCCGGCTCAATTCAGATGCAAGCGCACCCAGCCAGGTGCGCTTTTTTTGTGCCCGATGCCGCAATGTAGGGCCGTCGCTCGCCGACGGGCCGGGGTATCACCCACGCACCACAATCCGGCTGCCGATTTCCTTGGACCGCCCAATCCACTCTTCCGGCACTGGCAACCTACCCTCACGATGCTCGAGAAATGAAAACCGCTTGGGCTCGGGACAAATCCACCACGGCCATCGCTCGGTCAGTTGGCAAAGCCCCGCGCGATAAGGGTTCATAAAAATATAGAAGCCGTAGTCCTCAAGAGAGTCGTCAAGACGCAGCTGGCGTTCGAATGACTCGTTCTGCCATTGCCAGCCCGCTTCTGCATTCCTGCGCGCCAGGGCTTTGAATTTTCCGATCGCTTGACCAACCCGCAAGCGGTCACCCAAGGCAAAAAGCATATGCAAGTGATCCGGCATAATGGTGGCAGCAGCCAGTTCGATATCACCAGCGGCATGCATCAACAAAAGCACCTCAGTCAGGTTCGCTGCGGTTTGCCGATCGGTCAGAACCCGAACGCGATCCTGAGTGCAACACGTGACAAAATAATTCGCCCCGGCTGCAGAAAGACGACCGAAGCGCAGGCGCGCTGTCTTGCGAATAGGTTGGGCCATGACGCGAATGAACGTTCCTCGGCCCGGCGACAAGCGCCGGCCCTACACAAGGCAATCACCACGATAGCGCAAGGCTTCGCCCGGTCCTCTCTTGTAGGGCCGTCGCTCGCCGACGGGCCGGGGTATCACCCACGCCCACCCTCTTACCGCGGCTATTTTCTCAGCGTCGCCTTGAACGCCGAGATCTGATCCGGACTGCCGAGCACCAGCACGTTGTCGCTCGTGAAGAGTTTCTCGTCGCCACCGGGATTCAGGATGCGCTGGCCATGGCGGTTGATGCCGGCGATCTGCAGGCCGAATTCCTTGCTGATGGCCAGCTCGGCCAGCGTGCGGCCGTGCATGCCGCTCCCGGGCGGAAGCTCGACCGACTCCATGCGGACTTCATCGAAGTTGGACGAGATCGGCGCACCCGACGCGTGGTGCAGGAATTCCTTGCCCGCGGCCACCTGCTCGGGCGTGCCGAGCAGCAGCACCTTGTCACGGGGATAAAGGATCATGTCACCGCGCGGGTTGCCGACCATCACGCCCTGCCGCTCCACGCCCGCCACGGTGCAGCCAAACTTCGTGCGCAGGGCCAGCTCGCCCAGCGTATGGCCACGCGCGTCAGCGAGGTCGGGCAGCGTGCAGTCACCGAGTGTGAGATTCCAATCCGAGTGCGCGGCCATCCACGGCGCCGTGGTGCCGGTGAACTTCTCTCCCTGGGTCAGCATGCCCTCGAGTTCCACCTCGAGCATGCTGTGCCAGTAAACCAGCCGCCGGCGCAGGAAAAAGAAACCGACGCCGATCACCAACAGCGCGACGAGCGGCAGCCAGCGCGCCACGCCATGGATCGGCAGCAGCGCAGTGATCCAGAGGAACAGCAGCAGTGCGGCGCCCATCTTCAGGCCGGTCTCCACGATCGGCGCCAGCTTGGCTGCCTTGGGATGACCCTGCGTGCTCACCTGTGCGTACAGCATCGAGAGCGCCGAGACGTTGCGCCAGATCGCCACCACCGGGGCCAGCGCGATCAGCAGGAGCACGCTCCAGAAAATCACCTCGGCACCGCGCGGGAACGTGCTGTTCACCGGCAGGTAGTCGCGCACGAGGCTGAACATCTGCTCCGAGAAAACAAACAGGCCGGACACCAGCAGGATCTCGACGCCTATCTGGATGAAGCGCTTCTTGCTCAGCTGCCAGAGCATGCTCTTGCGCTCGCGCTGCTGCAGGCGCTCCAGCCAGCGGTGGTAGAAACCCTCGATGTCCTCGAGCCACTTGGGCTGCCGCTGCGCGACCCAGTCGCTGATCTTCTCGGAGCGCCGCATCATCAGCGGGCTCACCAGCGTCGTGAGCAACGACACGCCGACCGCCAGCGCCGTGAACTTCGCCGGCAGCGCGCCGGCGCTCACGCCGAGTTGCGCGATGATGAAGGAAAATTCACCGAGCGCCGTGACCGACAGACCGACCCGCAGCGACTCGCGCGTAGAGCCGCCGATCAGCAGGATGCCGAGCGTCACCGCAAAAGGTCGCGCGATCAGGACAAAAACCGTGATGCCGAGAATCAGCAGCCACGACTCCGCCACGGCATGCAGGTCGATGAGCATGCCGATCGAAACGAAGAACACCGCGCTAAACACATCGCGCATGCCCTCGAAGGCGCGTCCGACCTGGGTCTTGTGCGGCGTCTCCGCCACGATCGCGCCGAGCATGAAGGCGCCGAGCGCGAGGGAGAAACCCGCCTGGTTCGCGAGGAACGCCAGCACGAAGAGCAGGCCCGCGACGACGATGGTCGGCAGTTCCTCACCCGCGCTGATGCTGAGCTTTCGCAGCAGCCAAGGCACGACGAGCATGCCGCCGATGCCCGCGAGCGCGATGAACGCACCCAACATGCCGAGTGTTTCGCCGATCGAGGTCTTGGCCCCGTCGATGTGGATCAGGGAATTGAGGATCGCCAGCATCACGATGGCGACGACGTCCTCCAGCACCGACACGCCGAGCGCCATCTGGCCCGTCTTCTCGTGCATCGCACCGATGTCCTGGAGCACCTTGCTGATGATCGCCGAGCTGGACACCATCAACATGCCCGCGAGGAAGGCGGTGTGCTCGGCACTCCACCCCATCACGCCGCCGAGTGCGCGCGTGAGGTTGTACATGACGATCGCGCCGATGAAAGTGGCCAGCACCAGCGATACGCCGAGCCGGCGCAGCTTGCGCAAGCTCAGACCCATGCCGATCGAGAACATCAGGAAGATGAGGCCGATCTGCGCCAGCGTCTCGATGTTCTCCGGGCTGGAAACGAGCGAGAACGGCGGCGTGTGCGGACCGATGACCATGCCCGCGACGAGGAAGCCGACGACGGCCGAGAGTCCGATCCGATGGCAGGCCCAGCCTACCAGACCAGCCACCAACATGACCACCGCGAGGTCTTTGATGAAATCGATCCCGTGCATGTGCGCGGCTTTAAGACGGCACAGCCTGAAAAATCGTCAAGCCCGCAGGCTGATTCCGGCGCTTATGGCACACGCGCGATCCTGATCACCAGTGGCGAGGACGCCCCGCCATTTTCCATACCGATCACCAGCCAGCCATCCGGCTCCGCCGACCAGACGCGGAACTCCGCCTGCCCGTCGGCTGCGCGCAAACCGACCGAGGACTGCATGTCGAGCCGGGCACCTTTGTAGAATGCGGTGTAGATGGCGGACGGCGCGTGTCCCGCCGCCGGCGGTTCGGCGAGTCGCGCGGAACCATTGAAAATCACGCCGCCATCCGGAACATGGAGCCATACTTCGCCGCCCGGCAGGAGCACGAAATCCGTTCCGCGCACCTCGCCCCCATGCACCACGGCAGCATCCGGTATCTTGGTGCCGCCAAACAACGCGAGCCGGGCTGATACATCCAGCGGCACCGGATCGCGCTTGGTCGGATGCAAGGGCGGCGAGCGCAAGGCTTGGGCAATCGCATGCTGGATGGACGGATTGCGCCAGCCCGCGAGGACATTCGCCGGGGCGCTGTCCGGAAGCGTCACCCGGAATTCAAAAGGCACGCCGTCACCGGCGGCGGAACATTCCACGGTGCGGAATTCCTCACCCGGCGCCAGCTCCAGCTCCCCGCGCCAGCACTCCTGCGGCGCACCGCCCGGTGGCCGCAGCAGCACGACGAAGGTCGCGCTGACCCGCTGGCTTCGCTCCGCGGTCGACCGGCACAGGACGGCCTCCGCCTGCACACGTCGCGCAGGCGCGAGCATGGTCATGACGCCCGTCCCTCGCGCTACCCCGAGAAAACTCCGGCCATCCGGCAGAAGATGCGAAGTCATCGCCGAGGCGAGGAAGCGCGCATCCAAATTGCCGCCATGCTGCCGCAAGAAGTCCACCGGTTGTGCGGTGACTCCGTCGGTCGGCACCCGCTCATAGAGCACAAAGTGCGGGCCGAGCTGTGATCGCACGTAGTCTTGGGCGAGTTCCGCCTGCACTTCCGCCGGCCAGAAATCGTAGCTGACGGGGATCACCAGCCGGTCATGCGGTGCTCCGCGCTGAAGCGCGGAAAGGAAATCCGCCGCGGTCCGGCCCACATAGCTGGTGCCGAAATGCATCCAAAGCGGCCGCTCCGGCACACGAAGCGGAGGCCAGCAACGCTCCAGCCATTCCAACCCCTGCCCATAAAACAGCCGTTGCGCCCCCGCGGGATTGGTTTGCCGCCAAATCGCAAGTTCATGCATCGACGCCTGCATTTGCGGCGGCAACCGCGTGCCACGCAGGTAGGCATAGTCCGCACCGGCCTCTTCCGCCGGCACGTAAGCGGAACGGGGCCCAGGCAGGTGTCCGAACTGCGAGCGCATTCCCTGCCAGGCCGCCGGCCACGCAACCACACCCAGCAGACCCGCGACCAGAAGTCCAAACCGGGGAGCCCAGCCACCCGTCGGAAGTTCAAACCCCAACCACAGGGCCGCCAGCAACCCGAACCAGGCGCCCACCGCCACGACTGCGATATCGAAGTTGGTGGCCAGCAAGCCGGCTCCTCCCGCGATCGCGAGCAAGCCCGCCAGCGGAGCGAAAACCACGTCAGCCCATTCGCGCCGCCGCCAAGCCCGTCGGCATGCCAGCCCCACCACTCCGACGGTGGCAAACACTCCCACCAGTGCCAACTGCGGCACGAGCAAAGCCCCATAATAATTGTGGTGGGGTTCGAGGTAGAATTTCGGAGTGAGGATCGAGGCGAGGTCGCCACTGCGGCTGCCCTGCAACGGAATTTCCACGACATTGTAGAACCACGCGTGCAACGAAGCCCCGGTCCAGGCCAACTCCGTTGCCACCGGCGCAATCACTCCGGTCAGCAGGATAAAAACCAGCATCGCCACCCCGGCATAAACCGAACCCCGGCGCGCGATCATCGCCCGCAACGTCCACGCCACCGCCACCGCAAGCGCAAGCAAGTGCCAGTTCAGCTTGTTCATGCCACCGATCCACAGCGCCAGACCGAGTGCGAGGTGCCATCCCCAGTCTTCCCGGCGCCATTGCGGCGCCACCGCCGCCGCCCAGGCCGCCACAATCACGCCCATGCCGCCCAGCACGTTGTAGAAAGCGATCAGATGTTGCGAAGCCATCGCCGCGGTCAGGACCGCGCTCAGGAGCAGCGCAACTCCCACCGGCCAGCGGCGCGAAAAAATCAGCGCGAAGACGACGACGGAAATCACGATCACCACCGCGCCGCCACCCGTCATGCCCTGGTACGTGTGCCCGAAGGCTTTCTCCGCCGCCCAGTTCGCCAGATAAGGCATCGTTTGCAAAGGAGAGACAAAGTCCACGAACGGCCGCTGCCCTGCCTCCACTCTCCCGGCCGCCGCCATCAGCACCCCGTAATCAAAGGTGTCCCGCAGATAGGCGCGATTCCGCCACCAAGGCAGCAGCGATACCGCCACGACCAGGAAAATGCCGACGCAAAGGAAAAGGGAGCCACGCAAGCGCATGCAGGAGATCGACAACTCTCCACCGTGGCCCCGGACAGAAAATTTTGCCGGGCTGCATTACCAAGAGCGCCCGGGAAAGACTCAAGCTCCGAGCCGATTTCCCCCGCGATTCAGGCGGCAAACCAAACTCGTTTCCCTTGCCGCTTCGCCTGTTGACAGGCACCCCTATCCCTCGTCTAAGGTTCGCCCCTTTCCCCTATGATTTCCTGGATTCAAAAGTACTTTCAGAAGCACTTCCGCCTGGTGTTCATCGTCGTCCTGATCGCGATCGGTCTGCCGATGGTCGTCATCTATAGCGCCGGCGGTGGCGGTCACTCCAACAGCATCAAGGCCTTGGAGCGCCCCTTCTTCAACGTCAACCTGGACAACGCCGAGCAGAACCAGCGCATCCAGCGCGACGCCGAGCTCAGCGTGCTGCTGCGCGTGGGTTACCAGGCCCTGCAGGGCGCCCAGCTGCGCCAGTACAGCCTCCAGCGCGTGGCCGGCCTCGCCCTCGCTGAACAGCTGAAGCTGCCGGAACCGTCCTCCGACCAGGTTTCCAAGTTCGTGCTCACGCTCCGCGCCTTCCAGAACCAGGAGGGCCAGTTCGACCAGGCGCTCTACACCCGCTTCAGCGACGAGATCAAAGCCGGCCGCATTCCCTTCACCATCGCCGACGTCAACCGCGTGCTTCGCGATGACGCGCAGATGGCCCAGCTGACCGCGCTGGTGAGCGGCCCGGGTTATGTGCTGCCGACCGACGTCAAGCTGCAGCTCAGCCGCGCCGACTCCACCTGGAGCGTGCAGATCGCCTCGCTCGATTACGCCGCGTTCAACCCGGTGATCACGCCGTCCGACGAGACGCTGAAAAAATACCAGGCCGACAATGCCTTCCGCTACGCCGTGCCGGCCCGCCCGCGCGTCAGCCTGATCGACTTCAAGGCCTCGGACTTCCCCCTCGGCCGCGCGCCGACCGAAGCCGAGCTGCGCGGTTTCTACACCACCAACATCGCCAGCTTCCCGGTCCCTGGTGAAGCCGACAAGAAGGACGCCGCCTCGACCACCCCGGTGGACAATTTCCCGAAGGTGCGCGCCCAGGTTGAGAAGGCGCTGATCGAGACCGCCGGCCGCCGCATCGCCTCCGAGGCCGCCAGCAAGGTCACGGTCGCCCTCTGGGAACACCGCACGCAGGCCCCGGCCAATTCCGCCGCCCTCGCCGAATCGCTGGCCAAGCTGCCCCACCCGCCCGTCGCGCTGCCGGCGTTCAGCCCGGCCAATCCGCCGGCCGACCGTCCGTGGCTTGCGCGCTACACCGCCGCCATGCAGGGCCTGAGCCGCGACCGCTTCTTCACCGACCCGCTCCCGAGCCCCGACGGTTTCGTCGTCCTGCTCTGGAACGAGGACCTCCCCGCCTACACGCCGGGCTTCGCCGAGGTGCGTGAGCGCGTGCTCGCCGACTACAAGGAAACGGAAAAGAACCGCCTCTTCATCGAACGCGGCCAGTCGCTCAAGACCCAGCTGCAGGCCGCCGCCAAGACGCCGACCGGTTTCGCCGACAAGGCCGCCGCCGAGAAACTCGAGGTCAAGAGCTACACCAACTTCACCCTCCGCACCGCCGCGCAGGACTTCCCGCGCAACGCTCTCGAGGCGCTGGTGCTCATGGACCAGGGCCAGGTGTCCGACATGATCGCCACCGAGGAAGGCAAGGGCCTGCTCGTCTACGCGCAGCAAAAGAAGCTGCCGGACCTGACCGTGGGCAGCCCGCGCTACGTGCAAACCCAGGCGCAACTCTCGGCCCTGCTGGCCAGCAACAACGAGAACGCAGTGCTGGGCGAGCTGGTTGAGACCGAACTCAAGAAGACGAGCTCCACGGCGACCCCCTGAGGCCGCCGCCCATCCCGTCAAAACGCCATCCGGCCATAGCCAAACTGCCACCGTTCCCCACGGTGGCTTTTTTGTCGGGTAAGAAACCTTTCCACCCGCCGGCCGTCACAAAAAGCTTAAACTTTTCACCGATTTCGGTGTTCTTGTCCCAGCACAACCCAACCATGAGCCATTCGTTCCGCCGCCTCGCCGTCCTTGCCAGTCTCAGTCTTGCCGTCGCGGCCCGCCTTCCTGCCCAAGATAACGCCGCCACCCCGGCTCCGGCCGCCCAGCCCGCCGGTCCCGAGCTGACCTTAGAGGAATGCATCAACCGTGCGCTCGCGAAGAATTTCGACCTCGAGATCGGCCGCTATGCGCCGCAGATCGCCAAGGATGACATCGACGTCGCCAGGGGCGCGTACGAACCGCAACTCGCGGTCACCGGCAGCACGGGCGAGGTCAAGAACGGCACGAGCACCGTCAAGACCCGCGATCTCCGCGTGGGCGTGACTCAGGAACTTTACACCGGCACCACGCTCAGCGCCAGCAGCGAGCTCGACCGCACCTCGCTCAATCCCGCCCTCACGCTCAACCCGGCCTACAACGCCGACCTCACGCTCGGCGTCCGCCAGTCCCTGCTGCGCGGCTTTGGTTATGCCGCCAACCACGCCCCGGTCGATCGCGCCAAGATCGGCTTCGACCGCGCCAACCTCGAGTACAAGGCCCAGGCCCTCGACGTCATCCAGGCCACCGAGAACGCCTACTTCAACCTCGCCTACGCGCGCGAACAGCTGAACGTTCGCAACCTCTCCCTTGCCCTCGCCCAGCGTCTCTACGACGAGGCCAAGACCCGCCGCCAGACCGGTGTCGCCACCGACCTTGATGTGCTGACCGGCGAAGTCGGCGTCGCCAACGCCCGCAGCGGCGTGATCCTCGCCGAGCAGCAGGTCAAGGACCGGCAGGACGCCCTGCTCGCCCTCATCGGGCAGTTCGAGCTCGATACCGCCGTCGGCCCGGTGCACTTCAACGAAATCACCGAAGCCACCCCGGTCTTCGCCTCCTCCTTCGACCAGGCGAAACGCAACCAACCCGATTACCTTTCATCGCAGGCGGCGATCGAGCAGTACAAGCTCGACCTCCAGATCACCAAGAACTCCTCCCGGCCCGACCTCAGCGTCGGCGGCGCCGTTGGCCTGAACGGCACGAACGGCAGCACCGGTGACGCCTACAGCGACGCCTTCGACCGCCAGCAGCATTCCTGGCAGGTGGATTTCACCTTCAGCTACCCGATCGGCCAGCGCGCCGACCGCGCCCGCGTGCGCCAGAGCCTCGCCGCGCTGAACCGCGAACAAACCCGCCTCCGCCAGTTCGAACAGAACATCGCGGTGCAGGTCCGCTCCGCCGTGCGCTCGGTCGAAACCAATCTCGAGAACGTCAAGATCGCCACCCTCGCCTCCGCGCTCAGCCAGAAGCAGTACGAGCTGGAGGAAGCCCGCTTCAAGGCCGGCCTCTCCACCAGCCGCCGCGTGCTCGAGGCGCAGGACGACCTCGAAAACGCCCGCATCGCCGAGCTGCAGGCCAAGGTCACGCTCCACACCTCCATCGCCGCCCTGCACCGCCTCGAAGGCAGCTCGCTGCAGCGTTACGCGATTCAGCTGCCGTAAGGCGGCTGGGCACGGGCTCCATTCCGCGCCGCACTTGATGTAGGGCTGCCGCTCGCCGGCAGGCCGGGTTGCAACGCCCGCGTGGTTCGCCGACAAGCAGCGACACTGCAGTCGGCCCAAGTAGCAGCGATCGTAAGATCGCTGGCGCTCGCCAGCGGTGTTACCACCGCTGCTACACAGCTCCGCACCTCCGGATCTTGCCTCCCAAGATTTCCATCGACGCTGGCGCCGGGGCTTTCTTCACTGCCCGGCTCCACGCGTGACCACCGCCTCCCAGACCACCTCCCTCGCTCCCGGTTTGAAATACGGGCTGCTCGCCGGCGTGGGCATGACCGCATGGCTGCTGGTGTGCCACGCCCTTGGCTTCCACGGCCGGCATATTGCCGTGAGCCAGTACACCGACTGGGTCACCAACCTCATTCTCGTGGTCGCCCTGTGGTACCTGGTGCGTCACCTGATTTCCTCGGACAACCGCTACTGGCTGCCGCTCTGGGTGGGCTTGCTGCACTGCGGCCTCGCGAGCCTGGTGGCCGCGATCGTCTACTACATCGCCTTCTCGCTTTACCTGCATTTCCTCAATCCCAACTACGCCGATTACTTTCTCGAATGGCGCTTCGCCGCGATGCGCGCCGCCGGCCGCCCGGAAAAGGAAATCGGCCTGATGGCCCGCGAGTTTCGCTGGAGCCTCAGCGCAATCGGGCTCCCCGCCACCATTGGCGGCCTCTACATGCTGGTCGGGCTCTTTGCCGCCCCGGTCATCACCCTCTGGCTAAACTGGCGCCGCAAAGAGGTCATCAATCCCAGCTGACGCCGCGGCCACCGTGCGGTGCGCCGGCAGCTGCGTCTTGAACCACGTGCGCTGCTTCTTCACCAGCCCGCGGGTGTTTTGCGCGATGGCCGGCGCGAGGTCTTTTTCCTCGATCCGGCCGGCGATGAAGTCGATCGTCTCGCGATAACCGATCGCGCCCGCGGCACTCGGGTTCTGCGCGAGCCCCGCCGCGAGCAAGCCGCGGACTTCATCCACCAACCCGGCCGCGAGCATGCCGGACACGCGTTGACCGATGCGCGCATCGAGATCCGCCGGTTCGCGTACGAGTTCGCACAAGCGAACTTCATAATCCGCAAATGGCGCCGGCTGCGCGGCGAAGTCCGCCTGCAATTCCGCCAGCGTGCGTCCGGAAGCCAGGCTGCGCTCGAGCGCGCGCGTGACGCGGCGTGGGTTGTTCGTGTCCAACGCGCCCAAGCCGGCGGGGTTCAGCCGCTGCAATTCCGCCACCAGCACACCCAAACCTTCCTGCTCGAGCCGGACCCGCACGCGCTCGCGAATCTCCGCCGGCACCGCCACGTCATCCGCCACCGGGGCGAAAAAAGATTTCAGGTAGAACCCACTGCCGCCCGTCACCAGCACGTCGCGCCCGCGCTGCGAAATCTGCCCGATGGCCGCTCGCGCCTTGGTAACGTATTCCGTTACATCCATGCGCTCGGTGAGCGCGCAGATGTCGATCAGGTGATGCGGCACCCGCGCCAGCTCCGCCTTCGTCGGTTTGGCCGTGCCAATGTCCGCACCTCGGTAGAACAACAGCGAATCGCACGACACGATCTCCGCCCCCCGCGCCTCCGCCCAGCGCAACGCCAGCTCCGTCTTGCCGACGGCGGTGCAACCAGTGAGGACGTGAATGACTCGAGACACGCGGGCGATCCAACCACGCGCCGGGTGCGCGGCAAAGCCCAATTCCCCAGACAGGACTAACCACAGAACACACGGAACACACAGAAAAGTGATCCACACCACGACCCCTATCCGCAATTCGGCCGCCCTGTTGCTTGGTTCGTATTCCGTGTGTTCTGTGTGTTCCGTGGTTAACTCCTCTTAGAAATCGTATCGGAATCGTCACAAACAAAATCCGTGCAATCCCCGCCTCCGGCGGCTTGTCTCGTGCGTCATCCGCTTGAAAGCCCGGTTCATCTTCAATCCGCACTCCGGCAGCAACCGCCGTAATCCGCATCTTCGCGACCGGGCGAAGGAGTTCATCGCCAAGCATGGCTGGGACGCCACGGTCGTTCCCACCGAGCGCCCGCGCCATGCCACCGAACTCGCGCGCAAGGCCGTGGACGACGGCTGCACCCTGGTCGTCGCCATCGGCGGCGACGGCACCATGAACGAGGTGGCCAGCGGCCTGATCGATACGCCGGCCTGCTTCGGTCTCATTCCTTGCGGCTCGGGCAACGGCCTCGGCCGGCATCTCGGGATCAAGTACGGCCAGAAGGCGTTCGCCAATCTCCTCGAAGGCCGCCCCATCGCAATCGACACCGGCATGGTCAACCGCGACCCGTTCTTCTGCGCCGCCGGCACCGGCTTCGAATCCCTGATTGCGAGCCGTTTTGCCACCCTCACCTCGCGCGGCTTCAGCGGCTACCTGCGCACCAGTGCCGACGCGTGGCGCACGTACAAGCCGGAGAAATACGTCCTGCACCACGCCGGCGGCAAGGACGCGATCGAGGCCTTCACCCTCGCGATCACGAACTCTTCGCAATACGGCAACAACGCCCTGATCGCGCCGCAGGCTTCCGTACAGGACGGCCTGCTGGACGTCACCGCCGTGCCGCGCATCAATGTGTTCAACGCCGTGCCGCTGCTCTACCGCCTGTTCAGCGGTTCGCTGCACCGCGTGGCCAGCGTGCGCCGCTGGCAGGGGTCGACCTTCACGCTCGAGCGCGCCAAGCCGGGCTGGATCCACACCGATGGCGAGCCGCGCGCGGAAATCTCGCGTTTGGAAATCACCATCCGCCCGCGCAGCCTGAACATCCTGGTCCCGACGACGACCGTCAGGATTTGACCGGATTGCGGGTGTTCGCCGTGACGAGCCGGTTGCGGCCCGTGCGCTTCGCGGTGTAGAGCGCCTTGTCGGCGGCCTCGAACAAGTCACCGGTCGTGTCCGCGTCCTCGGGCATCATGGCGATGCCCGCACTGAGCGTGACGCTGATCGGCTCCGGCTGGCCCGGCAGCGCGCAAGGCGATTCGCCGAGGAGGACGAGCAGGCGCTGAATGGTCTGCACCGCTTCGTCGCGATTCGTTTCCACCATGATGATGGCGAATTCCTCGCCACCGACGCGGGCCAGGTGATCGACCGTGCGCAGCTGTCCGCCGAGCAGGCTCGCCACGTGGCGCAGCACGATGTCGCCGGCCGCGTGGCCGTAGGTGTCGTTGACCTTCTTGAAGAAATCGATGTCGCACACGACCAGCGCGAACGAGCGCTGGAACCGCGCGCAGCGCTGCCATTCCTCGGCCAGCAGGCGCTCGAACTCGCGGCGGTTCTTCAGGCCGGTCAGCTGGTCGTGCGTCGCCAGCTGGCGCAGCTGGCTGAGCGTGTCGCCCAGCTTGCGCGCGTAGCGCACGGAACGGGCGAGCATGCGCGGGGTGAACTCGGATTTGACCAGGAAGTCCATCGCACCCGCCTGCAGCGCCGCCTCGTCGAGCGTGGGATCGGTTTCCGCCGTCAGGAAAACCACGGGCGTCGTGTTGCCGAGCGAGCGCGCCTCCTTGAGGAGCTGCAGGCCGTCCTTGCCATCATCGAGGCGATAATCGAGCAGGCACACCGCGTACTTGCCGGTCATGAGCTGCTTCAAGCCGGTGACATAGGTGTCCGCCCACTCCAGCTCCCAAGGGCCGTCGGAAAATTTCACCACCATGCGGGAGAGCATCTCCTGCGCGGTGGGGTTGTCGTCGATCAACAGCAGCTTTTTCAATCCGCGGGGAATAGAACAGACTCAACGGGTTCCTGCAACCAAGTCCGCTGCAACCGTGTGCAGGCGGGCAGCAATGGCGGGGCGCTCGGTCAGGCCGGCCTTGATCACATTGACCAGGGCGCTGCCCACCACGACGCCGTCGGCGGATTGCGCCACCTGGCGGACATGCTCGCGGGTCGAGATGCCGAAGCCCACGACCACCGGCAGGGCCGTGTGTTTGCGGATGGCAGCGACCGCCTCGGAAATATTCGCCGCGACCTCGCTGCGCACGCCGGTCACGCCTTCGCGCGACACATAGTAGATGAAGCCCGTCGCCGCGGCACCGAGCACCGGCAGGCGGCTGGCCGGCGTCGTCGGCGCAACAATCACCACCGTCTTCATGTCGTACTTCTTGCAGGCGGTGTAGAATTCACCCGCCTCTTCCGGCGGCAAGTCGAGCACCAGCATGCCGTCCACACCGGCCTCCTTGGCGGTCTTCACATAGGCGTCGACGCCGTTCGAGAAGACGAGGTTGTAGTAAGTGTAGAAAACCACCGGCACCTGGCTCGTCTCGCGCACCTTGCGCACCAGTTCGAATACCCGGGCAGCCGTCATGCCGCCCTCGAGCGCGCGCTGGGCGGCCAGCTGGTTGGTCAAGCCGTCCGCCAGCGGATCGGAAAAAGGCACGCCCAGCTCGAGCACGTCGGCACCGGCCGCGATAACCGCGCGGCAGGCCGCCACGGAGGTGTCGAAATCCGGATCGCCGGCGCACAGGTAAGCGACGAATGCGGCGCGCTTCTCACGACGGGCTTGGGCAAAGGTCTCGGCTATGCGATCCATGGGGGCCGAAGCGTCCCCAGCCCGTCGGTGGGGGTCGAGCGCAAACTGTGTCCAGCGACTCAGCCGACGGAAAATTCCACCAGCACGGGGCGGTGATCCGAGAGCAGGCTGCGCACGATCTCCGCCTTCGGCTCGCGACATTGCTCGGGCAAAAAGACGTAATCCAGCGCGCGCACCGGCAGCACCGACGGGAACGTGCGCCCGGTCTTGGGCAGCAGCGTGTAGTTGTTCGTTTGCTCGAAATAGCCCAGCAGCATCGCAATCGCATCCGGCGCATGGGCGGGCGTGTTGAAATCGCCGCAGACCACCGGCGGCATGCCCCAATGCGCGGAGCGCTTGGCGTGCTGCTCCGTCAAATAACCCATGAGCCGCGTCGTCTGTTTCAGCCGCTGCGGCCGCGAGGTGTGGTGCAGGTGCAGGTTGACCAGCGGCACGCGGCCGGCCGGCGTATCGATTTCGGCAAAATGAAAACCCTTCTGCCCCATGCTGCCACGGCCGAAGGGCACGTTTTCGTGGTGATGCACCGGAAACCGGGAAAGGAAGGCGTTGCCGTAATTGAGGTGGAAACGCCCCTGCCGGCAGTTCGTCACGCCGTGGACGCAATGTGCCAGCCCCGTGTGTTCCTTCAGGTACGCCAGATGGTCGAAACTGCCGCCCCAATGCGAATTTTCGTCGATCTCCTGGAAGGCGACGATATCCGTGTCCAGGCGTTTGATCAGCTTGGCGATCTTGAGCAGGTTGGACCGCAGCTTGGCCGTCGACCGGAAGGTCTGGTGGATCGGCGAAGGTCCCCGGGCATGGGCGATATTAAAGGTCAGCAAACGCAGTCGCGCCATGCAGATACGGGGAAGCCGGAATGCCGCGTCCGCAAGGGTAAATCTTCCGGGGAATTTGTTGACACCCGCCGGTCCGGTATGGATGTTCGCCGCTCCCAATTTTACGGCGGTCATAGCTCAGTTGGTTAGAGCACAAGATTGTGATTCTTGGGGTCGCGGGTTCGAATCCCGTTGACCGCCCCACTTTCAAAATTCGAAGGCGGACTTTGGTCTTAAAACGACCAAATCCGCCTTCGGCATTTCAGGAACCTCCGCTTCCGGCACGAACCGCCGCGCCAACGGTTCGCCGGCGTAACATTTGTCAAAAAACCCTCGCCACCCCGCACCCTTCCGGTTTCGTTCCGGCCCATGATCTCGTTCAAGAAGCTCCTGGGCAAAGATGAGAAATTCTACGACCTGCTGGAGGCCAGCGCGGAGGAGGCCAAGATGAGCGCTGACCTGCTCGCCAAGATTCTCAAAGACGAGACTTCGGGCCGCGCGTCGAACATCCACGACATCATTAATTCGCGCCGCAAGGACAAGCGCATCACCCAGCAGATCACCGAGGAACTCTGCAAGACGTTCGTCACGCCGTTCGAGCGCGAAGACATCGAGGCGCTCTCGCTCGCCCTCTACAAGATTCCCAAGACCATTGAGAAACTCGTCGAGCGCCTCACGATCTGTCCGGCCCGCGTACCGCGCGAGAGCATGCAGCGCCAAATCGTGCTGTTGGTCGAGGCCGTCGATGCCGTCGACTTCATGGTCAAGCAGCTGCGCAAGGGCTCGCAGGTGGAGCGCATCCAGGACGCCCAGACGCGCCTGCAATTCGCCGAGGGAGAAGCGGACAAGGTCATGCTCGCGCTGGTGAAGGAACTCTACAACGGCCCCTACGACGCCAAGGAAGTGGTCATTCTCATGGAACTCTACGACCTGATCGAAAGCGCGGTCGACCGCGCCCGCGATGCCGGCCAGGTCGTGTTCCAGATCATGCTGAAGTACGCCTGAGTTCGCTTCCGCCCGACGCACCACCCCGCCGCCGAGCCCCATGACCATTTTCCTGATCGTCCTCCTGACGGCACTCGTCTTCGAGTACATCAACGGGTTTCACGACGCCGCCAACGCGATCGCAACCGTCGTCTCGACCAAGGTCCTCACTCCGCGCCAGGCCATCTGGCTCGCGGTGTTTTTCAACCTGATCGGCGCCCTCGCCGGCACCGCCGTCGCCAAGACCATCAGTGGCGGCATCGTCGAGAGCGGCGTGGTCACGATGATCACGATTTTCAGCGCGCTGATGTCCGCGATCATCTGGGGCCTCGTCACCTGGTGGCTCGGCCTGCCCTCCAGCTCCAGCCACGCCCTGATCGGCGGCCTCTGCGGCGCGGCCTTGGCCACCGCCAAAGGCAACTGGACGGTGCTGATTTGGTCGGCGACCGACGCCAAGGGCAACGCGATCGGACTCTGGCCCAAGGTCGTGCTGCCGATGTTCTCGTCGCCGGTCATCGGCTTCTTCGGCGGCGCGCTCCTGATGTTCATTCTGCTGATTTTCATCCACCGCCTCACCCCGCGCGTGGTGAACGGTGTCTTCGGCAAGCTCCAACTGGTGAGCGCCGGCCTGATGGGCTACAGCCACGGTTCCAACGACGCCCAAAAGACCATGGGCATCATCGCCCTCGCCCTCTTCACCGGCACCAAGGCCGGCGCGTTCACGGACCTGCCCGAATGGGCTTCGTTTCTCCGCATCACCGAGTTCAAGGACATCCCGATGTGGGTGGTCGTGCTCTGCGCCCTCACCATGGCCGCCGGCACCGCCGCGGGCGGCTGGCGCATCATCCGCACCATGGGCCACAAGATGGTGAAGCTGCAGCCGGTCCACGGCTTCGCCGCCGAGACCACCGCCGCGCTCATCATCCACGGTGCCTCGACGCTCGGTATTCCCGTTTCCACCACGCACGTCATCTCCACCTCGATCATGGGCGTGGGCGCCGTGAAGCGCTTTGGCGCCGTCAAGTGGGGCATTGTCGAGCGCATCATCTGGGCGTGGGTGCTGACCCTGCCCGTCTGCGGTTTCCTCGGCTACGGGATCGAGAAACTCTGCAATCACTTCGGGCTGCTCTAGGACGCTGCGCGTCCAAGGAACAAGTAACAGGTATCAAGTAACAAGTGGTCGGAGCCTGCGGTCAGGTCCTTGATCCTTGTCACCTGATACTTGCTACTTGCTTGAAGATTCACCCCTCGCGAATCTTCAAGCCGCATGAGCTCACTTAAAGGCGTTTACATCGGCACCGACAGCGGCGCGACCACTTCCAAGACCGGCGGCGTTTGGGCCGACGGCAGCATCATCTCGACCAAGCTCCGCCAGAGTTCGACCAACTCCCAAGCGGGCACGCCGGCCGTGATCAATGGCTGGGTCGAGGGCGTCGTGGGTTTTCTTGCCGACAACCAGCTCACGTGGGACCAGGTCCAGAGCGTGGGCCTCGCCCTGCCCGGCCCGTACCAGAGCTACGGCGTGCTCGGCCGCTCGGCCAACCTGCCGAAGAGTTTCGAAAATTGGAATTTTCACGCCGACTACAGCGCCGCGCTCGAAGCCAAGGCCGGCCGCCACGTCCCGCTGATCGTCGGCAACGACGGCAACTACGGCGGCGTCGGCGAAGCCCAGCGCGTGCGCGGCAACAGCCGTGCCACCGTGCTGATGCTTGCCCCCGGCTCCGGCCTCGGCGTGGCCTACGTCGACGCCAACGGCCTGCCGCTCGATGGCGACACCCTCAACGGCATGGAAGGCGGCCACATGCCCGCGGCCCTGCATCTGCTCGGCGGCATCAAGGCCCTGAAGTGCGGCTGCGGCCGCGACTGGGGCTGCATCGAGCCGTACACCACGATCTCCGGCCTGCCGCAGTTGCTCGAGGAATTCCTGCCGAAGCACCCGACGCACGCTTTCCACAGCTCGACCGCCCCGATCAAGGAGAAGGCCTTTTCGCTGCGCACGCTCGCGCAGAAGGGCGACCCGCTCGCCGTCGACATCTTCAATTTCCAAGCCAAGGCGCTCGGCCTGCACATGGCCTCGCTCCTCGTCGCCGTAGACGCCGAGTACGTCGTCATCGGCGGCGGCCTGATCGACCCCGAGGCCACCACGCCGGAATTCCGCGAGCGCTACCTTCGCATCATCCGCGAGACTGCCCTGCCCTACCTCTGGCCGCAGCAGCGTGAGAAGCTCAAGGTCCTGCCCGCCACGCTCGGCGAACTCTCCCAGGCCATCGGTGCCGCGCTCGTCGCGCTCTACACCAGCAAGCAGCGGAACTGACCTCGGCGAAAATCAACCGACGCCAGCCATGGATGTCCAAACCACGCTGAATTTCTTCGGACGAACTGAAGAAGCGGTCGTGTTCTACCAACGCGCGATCGAAGCCGAGACGCTCTTCCTGCTGCGCTTCCGCGACTGTCCCGACCCCGCCCTGCGACGGGCGGGCTTCGAGGACAAAATCTTCCATGCCACGCTGCGCATCGGCACGACCATCATCATGGCGTCGGACTGCGGCTGCGAACACCCGGCGAATGTCGCCCGCTTCGCCGGATTTTTCCTGGCCATCCGCACGAACACGCCGGAGCAGGCGGAGCGCTTCTTCGCCGCGCTCAGCGAAAGCGGCCAAGTCCAGCTGCCCATGACGGAAACCTTCTTCGCCCAGCGCTACGGCATCGTCACCGACCGCTTCGGCATCGCCTGGAAAGTCATGACCGAGTCGAACCAGCCGGCGAAGTGAGCCGCCGCTAGCCGGAACGGCTCTGAACGTTGGCCGTTCAGGCCGCCGCCTTACATCGGCGGCGTCGTGTCCAGGAACGGCATCGCGCCCTTCGCGATGGCGCTGTGGCGGATGTCCTGGCCGCCGGCGAGGAACACCATCTCCTCCGCGATGTTGGTCGCATGGTCCGCGATGCGCTCGACGGACTTCGAAATGAACATGAGCTCGAGGGAGCGCGCGATCGTGTCGGGCTTCTCCAGCATGTAGCTCGTCAGGCGGCGGTAAACGAGCCGGTTGAGGTTATCGACCTCGGAGTCGCGGCGGATGACCGCCAGCGCCTTCTGCTCGTCTTCCTGCACGAAGCAGTCGAGCGCGTCGCGCAGCATCTCGAGCGCGATGTTGTTCATGCGCGGCAAGTCGGCGTAAAGCTCGATGCGGGGCTCGATCGCCAGCTTGCGGGACCGGCGCGCGATGCTCGTCGCCTCGTCGCCCACCCGCTCGAGATCGTGCGAGGCCTTCATGCCCACGACCACGAGGCGCAGTTCGGAAGCCACGGGGCCGCGGAGCGTCATGTAACGGATCGCCTCGTCGTCGATCTTCACCTCGAGGCGGTCGATCTCGTCGTCAGCGACGATGACCTTGTCGGCCAGCGCAATGTCGGACTCGGTCAGCGAACGCATGGCCAGGCGGGCCTGATCGATGGCGCGTTCGCCCATCTGCAGAAGGTTGGAGCGGAAGTTTTCGAGTTCGGAGTCGAAGAAACGTTTCATGATTGGTAAAGGAAGGAGGCTAACCACGAATGAACACGAATTCACACGAATGAAGAGAGGAGCCCCATTCGCTCATACGTGAATCAATGTTCGTGTCCATTCGTGTCTATTCGTGGTTAAACAAGGCAGATTCAACCGAAGCGACCGGAGACATAAGCCTCGGTCTGCGGGTTGCCGGGGTTCATGAAGATCGTGCGGGTCTCGGCGAACTCGATCAGCTTGCCGAGGTAGAAGAAGGCCGTGCGGTCGGAGCAGCGGGCGGCCTGCTGCATATTGTGCGTCACGATCACGATGGTGAAATCCTTCTTCAACTCGTGGATCAGTTCCTCGACCTTGGCCGTGGCGATGGGATCGAGCGCCGAGCAGGGCTCGTCCATGAGGATGATCTCGGGCTCGACCGCAATGGCGCGGGCGATGCACAGGCGCTGCTGCTGGCCACCGGACATGCCGAGCGCGCTCTCATGCAGGCGATCCTTCACCTCGTCCCAGAGCGCGGCGCCGCGGAGGCTCTTCTCGACGACTTCGTCGAGCCGGGTCTTGTTCTTCTCGCCCTGGATGCGGAGGCCGTAGGTGATGTTCTCGTAGATGGACTTCGGAAACGGGTTGGACTTCTGGAAGACCATGCCGACGCGCTTGCGCAGCTCGATGACGTCCACGCGCGGGTCGTAGATGTTCACGCCGTCGATGCGGATTTCGCCGGCGCCGATGCGGGTGCCGTCGATCAGGTCGTTCATGCGGTTGAGGCAGCGCAGGAGCGTGCTCTTGCCGCAACCGGAAGGCCCGATGAAGGCCGTGACTTCCTTCTCTGCGATGTTGAGCGAAACGTCATGCAAGGCCTGGCTCTTGCCGTAATAGAAGTCGACGTCGTCGATCTCGATCATCGGCTTGGCGGCCGCAGGCGCCGGCACAACCTTGTCCATGGCGATGACCGGGGCGGCCGGCATGGCGACACTGCGGACCGAGGCGGAGGAAGGGGTGGGTTCGGACATGAGTGCGTTTACCATTTGTATTTTTTCCGGAGACGGACGCGCAGCACGATGGAAGTCATCGCGATGGCGGCCACGGTGAAGAGGAACACGAACGCCGTGCCGTATTGGACGTCGCGCGTGTATTCGTTTTGCGGAATCTTGGAGGCGACCACGTAGATGTGGTACGGCAGGGCCATGACGCCTTGGAAGAAGAAGTCGGTCCACTTGGCCACCTGCCACGGCAGCTCGTCGCGCACCACAAAGGCGGCGGTGAACATGATCGGCGCCGTCTCACCGGCCACGCGGGCAATGGAAAGAACGGAAGACGTCAGGATACCCGGCAGGGCGTAAGGCAGGACGTTGGTCATGATCGCCTGGAACTTCGTGGCGCCGAGCGCGAGCGAGGCCTCGCGGTAACCCTTGGGCACGGCCTTCAGCGCTTCTTCCGAGGCGGTGATGATGATCGGCAGCACCATGAACGCGAGAGTCAGCCAGCCCGCGAGAAGCGAGACGCCGAATTTCATCGCGATCACGAACATGCCGAAACCGAAAAGGCCGAAGACAATCGACGGCACACCGGCGAGGTTGACGATCGAAAGACGCAGGAAACGGATGAACGGGCCATCCGTGGCGTATTCGCTGAGGTAGACCGCGCTCATGACGCCCAGTACCAGCGCGATAATGATCGAGCCGGCGGTCAGCAGGATTGTGCCGACGATGTTCGGGAAAATGCCGCCCGCCGAATAGACATAGCTCTCGACGCGGACGTCCTTCATCGCGGCCGCATGGTCCGCCTTGAACTGGCGGAAGGCGCGGTCGCCCATCGTCACCTTCTTCCCTTCCCACTCGAAGACATTGAGCGTCTCGGGCGATTCGGTGAGGAATGGCACGTTGATGAACGGCGCGTGCGTGCGGAAAATCACGGAGCCGCCCTTGAGGCCGATGTCGAGAAACACGACGGCGGCGCAGAGCAGGATGAAATAAGTGCCGAGACGCAGCAGCCAGAAGACACCTTTCTCGGCGCGCTTGGCGGCCGTCGGCCGGGCGAAGATCTTGGGAATGGAAGTGCTCATGGCTCAGCCGGCGATGCGGTAGCGGCGCACGATTTTCTGCGCCAGCCAGTTGATCAGGAGGGAAATCATGAAGAGGACGACGCCGACCATGAAGAGGGCGCGGTAATGGATGCTGTAGCGCACCACCTCGCCCATTTCCTGGGCGATGATGCCGGTCATCGTGTGCACCGGCTGGAAGATCGCGCCGATGCCCTGGCTGAAATCGGGGATCTGAATGCGGTTACCCGCGCAGAGCAGGACCACCATCGTCTCGCCGACCACGCGGCCGAAGCCGAGCAGGATGGCGGCCATGATGCCCGAGAGCGCCGCGGGGATCGTGATGCGCACGATCGTCTGCAGGCGCGTCGCACCGAGGGCGAGCGAAGCTTCCTTGAAGTGGCGCGGCACGTTGTTGATCGCGTCCTCGGCGAGCGAGAAAATCGTCGGGATGGCCATCAGTGCGAGGAGGCAGGCGGCGGTGGTGGCGTTGAGGCGTTCCGCCATCGGAAAGCCCGGCACCCAGCTGAGCCACTCGACCTGCGAGACGCGCCGGAGGGTTTCACCCAGCATGGCGATGCCGAAGAAACCCAGCACAACGCTCGGGATCGCCGAGATGAACTCGATGTAGGGCTTGATGAACTTCTGTTCGAAAGGCTTGGCGACCTGATTGACGTACACCGCGGCGGCCACACCGAGCGGCAGGGCGATGAGCAGGGCGAGAAAGGCAATGAGCAGCGAACCGGTCAGCAGTGGGATGATGCCATACCAGTCCTGCCAGAAGCTGGCCGTCACCCACTCCCGGCCGAAAGCGAAGGCGTTAAAGGCGGCAAGGAAACCGATGGGCTTGTTTTGGTCCCACGCGGTCATCTGCTTAACCGTCTCGTGCATTTCCTTCAGGTAATCCTGCACAAAGCCGGGAAATTTCTGCAGCTGGCGGTTAAGCGCCGGATCCGGCAGGACTGGCACCTTGGCGGCCAGGGACTGCAGGGCCTCCGTCTGGCGTGCATTGGTGGCAACGACCTCGGACTGCATCGCGAGCAACGGCTGGATCTCGGCCTTGAAATCGATCACCTCGACGACCGTGGCGTCGGCCTGCTTTTGCAGCTCGGCGGCATGGGCAGGCGTCGCGTCGCTCATGCCCGCGAGCAGGTTGCGCTTCGATTCCGCCATGTCCTCGGACACCTTCTGGCGCTCCTTGATCGAGGAAACCAGGTCCGTCATCGTGCCGAGCAAAGTCTCCTGGTCGGAGACCGTGTCGGCGTAGCTGTTGGCAAAAGCATCGAACTCCGCGAGCTGCGCCATGGCGGCGGCAGGCGCGAGCCCCTGCCCCTTCGTCAGCAGCGCGAACTGCTTCTTGCGCAGGTCGGCGAGGTAGCGCGAGAGCGCGCTGTGCGACGTCACCTGGCTGCGGAACAGGTCGACGTACTCCAGGCCCGCCTTGCGGTAGAGCTCGAGGTTGGCGTGGTTCTGCGGGATGAAGCCGACCGCGTCGCGGAAAATGGTGAACGTGATGAGGCCGAGCACGAGGATCGAGATCATCGCGTTGCCCTGGAACACGTATTTGACGAACTGGTCCCCGGTCAGGCCGAAGAACCAGCCGCGCTTTTTGCGGAGCAGGGCTTCGCGCGTCGGCAGACGGACGGGAACCGGAGGAGCGTTTTCAGTGGAAACGGACATGCCAAAATCGTGGCGAGAGCATCGGGGCGGCCCGGAGGACCGGTCAACCGGCGCAGGTTACAGTTGCGTGACAAAGCGGGAAATGGAGGCGGGACTATCAGTCCCGCGCGGCGCGGGCTGCGATCCCGCGGGACTGATAGTCCCGCCTGCCACAAACCCTAAAGAAACGCCCGCAGTCGTGACGGAGCTGCGGGCGGGATTGAGAGATACCGGGCTCGCTTACTTCAGCGCGCGAACCGGGACAAAACCGACCTTGCGGACGATCTTCTGGCCTTCGTCGCTGAGCGTAAAGTCGAGGAACTTCGCGGCTTCACCGGTCGGCTCGCCGTTCGTGTAATAGAACGTCGGGCGGGCGTACGGGTAGCTCTTGGCGATGACCGACTCCTCGGAAGGCAGGGAGCCTTCGATGGCGACCGTCTTGATGCCCGGATCGTGGAGGTAAGCCAGGCCGACGTAGCCGATGCCATTGGCGTTCTTGGCGACCTCGGAGGCGATCTGCTCGTTGCCCGCCATCTTCTGGGAGGACGAGGCGTAGTCGCGCTTCTTCATCGCGAGCTCCTTGAAGTCGGCGTAGGTGCCGGAGGAGGTGTTGCGGGTGTAGACCGAGATCGGGCCGGCGGTGCCGCCCACCTGCGACCAGTCGGTGATGTCACCGGCGAAGATCTGCTCGACCTGGCGCTTCGTGAGCGTGGTGAGCGGGTTGCCGGCGTTCATGATCACGCCGATGCCGTCGAAGGCGACGATCGTGGGTTTGAGGGAGACGCCCTTCGCGGTGCCGGCCGACATTTCGGTGGCCTTGGCGCGGCGGGAAGACATGCCGATCTGCGCGGTGCCGTCGACGATGGCGGCGATGCCGGTGGTCGAACCCTCGGCGGCGATTTCAAAGGTCACGCCCGAGTTGTGGGCCTTGTATTCCTCGGCCAGCATGGGCACGAGCTTGGCGCCGAGCGTGTCGGAACCCTTGATGACGAGCTTCTGGGCGGAAGCCACCGAGACGGCGGCCAGCGCAACGAGAGCGAGAGTAAGTTTTTTCATGGTTTGGTTTGTTTGAATCGAATGCGGAATTATTTTCGAAAGCCGCCACATACCCCGCCCTTTCGGGCACCCCTCTTCATAGAGGGGACCTCGCCTGCGCTGCTTGAATCCCCTCTATGAAGAGGGGTGGCGCGCAGCGACGGGGTGTGTTGGTAAGGCATGAGCGAGTCGAACGGGTCTTAGAACTTGATCACGAGGTCGGCCTGGAGGAGCCAGTACTTGTCGAGGGCGTTGGTGGAGCCGACGTCACCCGCGCCGGGGGCGACGAGCGTGTCGTTCTTCCGCTCGCCGTTGGCGACGGTCACGGTGAAGGTGGTCGCGGCGCCGAGGGCGTAGTTGCCGGTGAGGTACCAGCCCTGCATGTTCGTGCGGCTGTCGAAGAGATCGGAGTCAACCAAGTTGGGATCGAGGGCGAAGGCGCCGACCGACTGGTAGGCGAGCTTGAGATCCCATTCGCCCTTGTTGGCGGCCTTGCCGTACTGCACGCCGAGCTGCCAGCCGGTGTTCTCGCTATCGAGGTCCGGACGGCCCCACTTGGCGGCGCGGTCGTCGCCCTCGGTGTTGATGGCGAAGTCGCCGAAGACGCGGACCGGGGTGCCGTTCGTCACGAAGTCGTATTCAACCGGGACGTCGACCACGAGGAGGTTGTTGACCGCCGTGACGTTGGCCGCGGTGAAGGAGCCCTTGAAGGCGGCCGGGTTGTACTTGTTGTTGTGAACGTAGTGATAGATCGTCGGGTTGATCTGGAAGAACTTCGTGGCGCCCTCGACGTAGTACTTCAGGCCGCCCTGATAGGCGAAGAGGAAGAGGTCCTGCACGTTGGCGGCGGTGCCGAAGGTGTTCTGCGTGCTGGCGGCGCTGTAGAGGAACTGCGCGGCGGTCGCGGAATACTCGAGGTTGCCTTCGCGGTGCTTCCACGACTCGGCGAGGCCTTCCGGATTGATGTCGGCGTCCCAAACCATGGCGGTCGTGACGAGCGGGTTCGGCATGCGGCCGCCGATGAAGGTCCAGTCAGCCGTCGGGGTCCACTGGGCCCAGACCTGGCCGACGTTGAGCGCGTCGCTCGTCTTGGCGAACGGACCGGCGTCATCGCCCATCGTCACGTTGCTCGAGCGGTTGCCCGTCGCGGTCTCGAGGCGGAAACCCCAGGACCAGTTGTTGGCCATCTTGCCGGTGAGGCCGGCGCGGAGGCGGTAGCGGAAACGATCGCGCTCCATGTTGTCACCCGTGGTGAGCTGGCCCGTGCGGCTCTCGTAGCGCACGCGGACGTCGCCGGCGATCTTCAGCTCGCTCATCGTGGCTGCCAGGTTGAGCTTGCCCGCCGGGGAGGCGGCAAAGTCCTTCGACAGCTCGGCGCGGAGGTCTTCGCCCTCCTGATCGTTAATGATGCCCTTCTTGACCAGGAGGTCGATGAGCGGGCCGCTGTCTTGAGCGAGGGCTGCGGTGGCGCACACAACGGAGGCCAGCACGGCGAACACTTTGGATTTAAGGTTGAACATGATCGGATGGATGGATGCTTGGATGTACAGAAGTGCCCGGCGATTTGCCGGGGACGGGCGCAGAGTAGAGGGTTCATGTTACGGTCTCGTGACAGCCGTGTGACGAAGCCGCAAAACGACCGTGAAAACGGGCGCGCGCGTGAACTTTCGTGAACTCCTTCGCACGCGCCCATCGACACACCCCGTCGCTGCGCGCCACCCCTCTTCATAGAGGGGATTCAAGCACTGCAGACGAAGTCCCCTCTATGAAGAGGGGTGCCCAAAGGGCGGGGTGTGTTGGTCCGGGAGCTACGCCACCGGCACCATCCTCACATCACCGCCCCACCCTTCGTCGGGAACGGTGCCGTCGTGCTGCCCGTGCGCTGCTGTTTTTTCGCGCTCCGGCCTTCCAGCAGTGCGAGCAACAGGTCGTTCTTCACCAAAATTCCTGCGAGGTGCCGGCTCTGCGGGTCCACCACCGGCAGCGTCTGTCCCGCGCACTGCGCAAAAACACGCAACGCATCCGCCAGCGTCGCCGAGGGCGCCACGGTCGGGGTGTCGTCCCGGCGCACGTCTTCCGCGATCACGTGGGTCGCGACTTCCGGGTCGCTCAGGTACGGCTTGATGTCGTGCAGCGAAACCATGCCGGCGTAGCGGCCCTCGTTCGTCACGTAGATCTCCTCCTGCCGACTCGTGAGAAACTGGTTGGCAATCTCCTCGAAGCGTGCGGTCAGCGGAATCGATGTCGCCTGGCCGCGCACGAGATCGGCGACCACGCCGGGCAGCGCCGCCGTCGCCTGCGGCTCGACCGCCGCCTTCTTGCTCAATGCTTCGCTGTAGAGCGACTGGTCCTCGATGCCGCGCGCCGTGTAGTACGCCACCACGCTGCACAGCATGAGCGGCATGATGATGTCGTAGCTCAGCGTCATCTCGAACAGCATGATGATCGCCATCACCGGCGCGTGGCTGGCCGCCGCGAGCAGCGCACCCATGCCCACGAGCGCGAAGGCGCGCGGGTCGGCCGCGCCCGTTGGCCACACCGTGTGCACGCCGTAACCGAACAGATAGCCAAAGGCCGCGCCCATGAAGAGCGTGGGCGTGAACACGCCACCCGGCGCACCCGAGCCGAACGACGCTGCCGTCGCGATCCATTTGCACACCAGCACAAGCACGAGGATCTTCCAGGCCAGCTCGCCGTTGAGGATGGAGACGACCACGCTGTAGCCGTTGCCGCAGACTTCCGGCACCCAGATCGCGAGCAGGCCGACCGCGAGGCCGCCGAACATGAGGCGCACCCACACCGGCAGGTTCGTCCAGGCAAAGAGCGACTCCGCCTTGCGCAACGAACGCAGGAACCACGGCGCCACAATGCCGGACAAAACGCCCAGCACGAGGAAAGGGCCGATTTCCCACAGCGAATGCAGCGTGAAAGCCGGCACGGTATAAAGGGTGTGCGCATCCGACAGGGTTCGCATCGTCAGCGTCGCCGC
The DNA here is from genome assembly GCA_048498955.1 of Verrucomicrobiota bacterium. GTDB lineage: Bacteria > Verrucomicrobiota > Verrucomicrobiia > Opitutales > Opitutaceae > Lacunisphaera. The sequence goes on from JBEHWZ010000005.1 coordinate 141,844, forward strand.
CACGGCCGCGACCGCCAGCGGCCCGAGGCTCTCCATCGCGATCGTGCCGAGAATGATTTCCGCCACGAAAAACGAACCGGCAATCGGCGCATTGTACGCCGACGCAATGCCCGAGGCCGCGCCGCACGCCACCAGCAGACGAACCTGGGGAGCGGACAACCGCCGCCAATGGCCGAGCCACGACGAAGCCACCGCCGCCAGCTGCACCATCGGACCTTCGCGGCCGATCGAACCGCCCGACGCGATCGAGAACATCGCCGCCGTGCTCTTCACCAAACTGGACTTCACCGGCAATTCACCGCTGCCGATGAGGATCGCTTCCATGTAATCGGTGGAGCTTTCGCCGCGATGCAGCCGCCGGCCGAATAGCAGGACCAAACCGGCCATGAGCCCACCTACAGCGGGCACGGCGAGACGCTGCCACCATTCAAGATCCTCGAAAGTCACCACGATCGCCTCGTTCTTACCCGTCAGCAGCAGATGGATGAAGTCGACGCCCCAGCGAAAACCGATCGAGACCAACGCGCCCATGACGCCCGCCACGGCCGCATAAGCCAGCGTTTCCTGCCAGGGCGAGGGCCGCAGCTTTTCGATCACCCACAGCCGCAAGCGCAGGAGGCGCAACAGCCGATGATAGATTTGCGGCACAACTTGCTTCACGCGCCGTCCGGTTTGCCGATACACGGCTCAAGTGACAAGGCTTGTTCCCGGAAGGTTCCGGATGCGCACGTCGTCAAACGCGCACCCACACACCCCGCCCTTTGGGCACCCCTCTTCATAGAGGGGACTTCGGCGGTGCGGACTTGAAATCCCCTCTATCAAGAGGGGTGGCGCGAAGCGACGGGGGTGTGGATCGGCGCTCGACTAAACCGTCGGCGTCGTCTCTGCCGCCGCTTCCGGCAACGCAGGCCCAGCCGCCACCACCGGCGCACCCGGCGACAACACCACGGCCGCCGGCGCCGTCGGGCCGATCGGCGGCTCGGGCTCGGCGGTTTCGACCGCGCTCAGCTGGATGAGGCTGTTCAACGAATTGAAATGCTTCGTCCACTCGAAGTCGCCGCCGTGGCCGCCCACCACCTGGTTGAAGAGCTGCTTCTTCTCGCCCTTGAGCGCCTGGATGCGTTCCTCGATCGTGCCGGCCGTGACCATGCGGTAAACGAACACGGTGTTCGTCTGACCGATGCGGTGCACACGGTCGATGGCCTGGTCCTCGACCGCCGGGTTCCACCAGGGATCGAGCAGGAAAACGTAATCCGCGGCGTGCAGGGTAATGCCCGTGCCGGCGGCCTTGAGGCTCACGAGCATCGCCGCCGCACCCTGCGCCGACTGGAAATCCTTCACCGGCTTCTGGCGGTCGACCGTCATGCCGGTGATCTCGTAGCGCGGCAGCTCCGGATAATGCTGCACCAGCGCCGCGCGCACGCGGTCGAGCAGCGTCACGAACTGGGAGAAGATCACAACCTTGTGGCCGCTCGCCACGACTTCCTGCAGCTTCTCGATCAGGAGCTGCAGTTTGCCGCTGTCGGAGAGCGGCGAATTGAGCCAGGGCAGCAGATCCGGATCGCAGCACACCTGGCGCAGGCGCGTGAGCAGCGCGAGGAAACCGAATGATTTCTCGCGCAGCGCGAGGCCGATGTCCTCGCCGAGACGGGCGAGACCCTCGGTGCAGATGCGGGCATACTCGGCGCGCTGCACCTCGGTGAGCGGGCAAAGCAGGTCCATCTCAACCTTCGGCGGCAATTCAGTGGCGACCTCGTTCTTGGTGCGGCGCAGGATGAACGGCGCGACCTGCTGGCGCAGGCGGCTCATCGTGCCATCGCGGTCTTGGATGAGCGCGGCCTCGAAACCCGTGCGCGAGCCGAGCAGGCCGGGCAGCAGGTAGCGGAAGATCGACCAGAGATCCAACTGGCGGTTCTCGAGCGGCGTGCCGGTCATCACCAGACGATGCTCGGCGCGCAGCGCGAAGCAGGCTTGCGTGACCTTCGCGTCGGGGTTCTTGATGAACTGGCCTTCGTCGAGGATCGCGTAACCGAAATCGGTGTTGTCGAGCAGCGCGCGGTGCTTGCGCAGCTGGGTGTAGCTCGCGAGCCAGATGCACGGCGTGCGGATGCCCTTGAAGTCATGGCCCGACTTGAGCGTCTCGACCTTGGCGTCCGGATAGAAGCGCAGGAGCTCGTCCCGCCACACCGGCACTACGCTCGCCGGGCACACCACGATGTGGCGCTTGCGCACCATCGGGCGCGAACGCAGCAGCGCGATCATCTGCGCGGTCTTGCCGAGGCCCATCTCGTCGGCGAGCAGGCCATGGCAGCCGGTTTCACAGAGATGGTGCATCCACTCGACGCCGCGGCGCTGGTAATTACGGAGATACTCCGGCAGGAACGGCGGCGTGGTTGGCGCGGTCATGACCTTCTGGCGCCAGGTGTCGATGTCGGCACCGAGCGTGACCTTGATGCGCTGGTCGTTGAAGAGGGAGAAAATGAGATACGGTGGGATCTCACCGTCGACCTGCGTCTCCTCGAGATTCTTTTTCCACTGCTGGTAGCTCTCCCACTTCTCGGGCGAGATCGTGACGATGCCGAGATCGGGCAGCAGCATCGGCGTGCGGCCGTGCTTGAGCAGCGTCGCGGCCTGCTCGTCGGTCAGGAGTTTTTCGCCGGCGCGGAAAATCCAGCGTAAGTCCAGGCCGCCGTCGGAGCCGGGGCGGCGGTTGGCAACCGCCTCGATCTCGATGACGCGCGCGCCCTGCTTGATGTTGTCGACCTTCACGTCGAGCTCGATGGCGAACTGCTTTTTCCAGTGCGGCAGCAGGTCGCGCAGGAACCCCGGGATGTCCGCCAGCGCGTCGAGCGCGTAGGCGTGCGTGGTCTGGTTGTAGCGGAAGTGGGCTTTGCGCGCGTAGGTCGCGAGGGCGATCAGCTTCGCGCGCTCGGTGGCGGTCGGATGATGCGCGGTGTTGCCAAGCGCCGGGATGCGGTTGCGGCCGTTCTTCCAGAACGCGAGAAACACCAGGCCTTCGTTGTTCGCGGTAAAGCTGAGCAGCAGGTCGCGCGCGGGCGCGTTGGGGTCGACGGGTTTCGCACCGTTGCCGTTTCCGGCGGCAGTCGCCGGAGCATGACCATTCCCGTTGCCGTTACCGGCATGCGGCGCATGGCCATTGCCGTTGTGACCATTCTGCCCGTTGGCCGCGTGGCTCTTCGCCTCGCCATTGCCATTCCGTTTGATGCCACCCGGCAGCAAGGCGTTGATCTCGTCGACCAGCAGTTCCTCGATCTCGTGCAACCCCGCAACCGCGATGGCGTTGGCGAGGAGGGTGTCCGTGGACGAAGAGCGCACCTTGATGGCATCCCCCTCCCACTCGATCACCGCGTATTCCTCTTTCTTATCCACTCGACGGTGAATAATCGCATCTCGTGCACCGAGTTCGACTTCGCGGATCTCGCTGTCGCGGTACATCGCATGACCGCGCTCGACATGGTGGGAGTCAAACTGTCCCTCCCATTCGACATCCATCCGGCTAAACCAGAACTCCAAGGACTGCGGAGTGTAGATGCGCTTTGGTCCGTGAGATTGCATCAATACGAAAGGGGCGACGTTAGAAAGTCTGTCGCAGTCCGTGCAACACCTATTTGCCGCGCATGGTAGACCGGTCCGCGGGTAATCCCGGAGAACCACGGATTACACGGATTTCACAGATTCTAAATCTCCCTCCTGAAACTACTAAGCGCGTCTTCGAGCCGCTCCGACGCATTCGGCCAATCCGCGTCATCCACGCAATTCGTGGTTAAAAAAACTCCGGGTTTTGCGCCAAGACCGGGCCTTTTACCGAGTTGTCACCTCCCCGGCACGGGTTCGTCACGCAGGGCCGCCAAGATACCGCCGCGCTCGACGGCCGGCAGGTCGCCGCCATTCAGGCGCCCATTCTTGAACCTTGTCCTCGTAACCGAAACTTACTCTCCCGAAATCAACGGCGTCGCGATGACGCTCGGCCGGTTGGTTGATGGCCTCGCGCGCCATGGCCATCGCCTCACGATTGTCCGCCCTCGGCAGCGGCACGAATCCCCGCGCTTCACCGTCACGCACCGCGTGGCCTGCCGCCAGATCCGCCTCCCGGGCGTGCCGATTCCCGGCTACCCGCAGCTCCGCCTCGGCCTCCCGGCTTCGCGCCGTCTCCGCCAGCAGTGGAAGCTCAATCGCCCCGACCTCGTGCACGTCGCCACGGAAGGTCCGCTCGGTGCCTCCGCTATCACGACCGCGAAGGAAATGGGCATCCCGGTCACCTCGAGTTTCCACACCAACTTCGACCAGTACACGCGCGACTACCGCATCGGCTGGATGAAGCCCATCGTCGCCGCCTGGCTGCGCCACGTGCACAACCGGACGTTGCGCACGTTCGTGCCAACGCGCGACCTGATGGCGCGCCTCGTCAGCGAAGGCTACCAGAACGTCCGCATGCTCTCGCGCGGCGTGGACACCGAGCTCTTCAACCCGACGCGCCGCGATCCGTCGCTGCGCGCGTCGTGGGGCATCGAGCCGGGCGGACTGGCCGTGATCCACGTCGGCCGCATGGCGAAGGAGAAAAACTATCCCCTGCTCTTCCGCGCCTTCGACGCGATCAAGGCCGTCCAGCCCAACGCGCGTCTCGTGCTCGTCGGCGACGGCCCGCTGCTCGCCTCACTGCAAAAGGAACGGCCCGACGCGATCTTCACCGGCTTCTACACCGGCGCGAATCTCGCCCGCCACTACGCCTCGGGCGACATCTACCTGCACACGAGCATCACCGAGACCTTCGGCAACGTCGTGACCGAGGCGCTCGGCAGTGGCCTCGCCGTCACCGCCTTCGACTACGCCGCCGCCCACGAGTTCATCCGCGACGGCGAGAACGGTCTGCTCGCGCAGGTCGGCGACGAGAAGGCTTTCCTCGCCAATGCCGTGCGCCTCGCCACCGAGCCCCGCCTGCGCCTCAGCCTGAACGCCGCCGGCCCGATCACGACACGCAACATGTCGTGGGACGCGATCGTCGATCGTTTCGCCGCCGACCTCGCCGAGGCCGCGGCAGAATTTCACTCGAACAACAAACCCGCGAGAGCTCCCGGGGCGGCTTCGGTCCCCCAACCCAGCGCTCTCAACTCCTAACGCCATCCCACCATGAAACCCGCCCCTCGCCGCGCCGTAGCTTCAGCGAAGGCGGGTCCGCTACCATGAAGAACACACTAAAAGTCCGCACCGTCATCCTCTCCGACGTCCACCTCGGCACGCCGCACAGCAAAGCCGACGAAGTCACGCACTTCCTCAAGCACGTGCGCTGCGACCGCCTGATCCTCAACGGCGACATCATCGACGGCTGGCGCCTGAGCCGCGACGGCAAGTGGACCAAGTCCCACACGCGCTTCGTCCGCCGCGTACTCACCATGGCGCAGAAGAAGGACACCGAAGTCATCTACCTCCGCGGCAACCATGACGATTTCCTCGCCCGCCTGCTGCCGATGCAGTTCGACCACATCAGCCTCGTCGAAGACTTCATCCACGAGACGCCGCAGGGCCGCTATCTCGTCCTCCACGGCGACGTGTTCGACGGCGTGGTGAAGAACATGGTGTTTCTCGCCCACCTCGGCGACATCGGCTACTCGCTGCTCCTCCGTCTCAACCGCGCCTACAACTGGTTCCGCAAGCTGCGCGGCAAGGAATACTTCTCCCTCAGCCAGGCGATCAAGGCGCGCGTCAAGCAGGCCGTCAGCTTCATCGGCAAATTCGAAGACCAGATCGCCGCCCTCGCCCGCGACAAGGGCTGCGTCGGCGTCATCTGCGGTCACATCCACTCGCCGGCCGACAAGAAGATCGGCGACATCCACTACCTCAACTCCGGCGACTGGGTCGAATCCCTCACGGGCATCGTCGAGCACCACGACGGCCGCTTCGAGCTGATCACCTTCAAGGAATTCTGCACGCAGTTCCCGATGAAGGGAGATGAATCCGCAGATCCTGAGGCCGACGAGCCGCTGCAGTTCCCGGCCGTGTTTGCCGCGGCTGCATCTCGCTAAATTACAAACGCCAGATGCCAGACGCCAAAAAATTTCAGACGCCAGGTTTCAAACCCAACCTGAAGTTTCGATCCTGCTCCATTTGTTTGGCGTCTGGCTACTGGCGTTTGGCGTTTCGGGAAAAGACGTCCAAATATGTCTAAAATTTTAATTCTCACCGCCGGTTACGGCGAAGGCCACAACAGTGCCGCGCGCGCCCTCAAGTCCGCCTTCGACGAGCAGCCGGGAGTCGAGGCCGAGTTGGTGGACATCTTCGCCCTCGTGGCCCCGCGCCTGAACAACATCACGCGCCGCGGCTATATCAAGGTCATCAACTCGGCACCCAAGGTCTGGAGCACATTCTACAACTGGCTCGACCGCTCCACGGCGGCGCCGGCCATGATGCGCACGCTCGCCACTCATCGCCGCTTGCTGGCGAAGATCATCGCCGAAAAACAGCCCACCGCGCTCGTCTCCACGTATCCGGTGTATGCCTGGCTGATGCAGCAGATGCGCGCCCGCGGTGAAGTCTCGTGCCCGCTGTACACCGTTGTCACCGACGCCATCACCATCAATTCGCTGTGGTACCGCGTCCCTTCCGACGGCTGGTTCGTCACCGACAAGGATTCCGCCGCATTCCTGCGCCAGCGCGGCATTTCCGCCGACAAGGTCCATGTGAGCGGCTTTCCCGTCGCACTCGGCTTCGCCGACCGCCCCGCGCATCTGCAGCCGCCCGAGCCCGTCGGCCCGGCGCAGTCGCGCCGAGTGCTGTACATGATCAACTCCAGCCGCGAAGTCGCCCTGCCGATCATCCGCGAGCTGCTGAAACTCGAAGACTGCAAGATCACCTTCACCACCGGACGCGACGCAAAGTTCCGCGAGGAAGTCGCCAGCCTCGCCCGCGCTGCCAAGGGACCGACCGAAGTGATCGGCTGGACCGATCGCATTCCCGAACTGCTCATGACGCACCACCTCATCATCAGCAAGGCGGGTGGCGCCACGACCCAGGAATCGATCAACGCCCTTTGCCCGATGATCGTCAGCCAGATCGTCCCCGGCCAGGAAGAAGGCAATTACGAGCTCCTGCATCGTAGCGATGCCGGTGCACTCGCCACCACGCCCGAAGCCATCTCCGCCCAGGTTAAGTCCGCCTTCGCCCACGACGCCATGCTCTGGCGCCACTGGCGCAAAAATCTCCGCGCCATCGCGCACCCCACCGCTGCGCGCACGATCGCGTCACACGTGCTGGAACAACGCACGATCGGTGCGTTGGTGGCGAAATAGATTCCGCCCCGCGAACCGCCCGCGGGAGATATTGACCGGCCATTTTGAAGATCGACCTGGCGGCCCGGCCGGGACAGATTGCGGGCCAGATGCTCCTGCCTCCTCCAGAAGGTGCCCTGCCCTACGATCCCATCTACGAGGGTTATCACCTGCTCATTTCCAGCGGGCCGGTTTTTCGCGCGGGCTTGATCGCCTTGCTGGCCGGCTGCGCCATTGTCGCCGTCCAGCGACTCGCTGGACGGCGAAACGCAAGTCCGTCGCGCTCTTACCTGTCAAAGCTCTTGATCGGATCCGGCGTTGCCTTGCTCGGCTTGGGCGTGGTGATGTTCGCGCAGCAAGGGCCCGGTCCGATCGAGTACTACCAATAATACACGCACTGCTTTGGCTCCGAGTTCTAGGACGCCGACAACTCGCAGGTGACCGCCAGTGTGCGTCCGGCAAAGCAGACGCCCTGTCATTCAGCTCGTGCAACAAGGTTGCTTCGGGGAATAAACGTTGAAGCCCGCGAACTGGTCCTGCTTCCTGTCTCCGGCGGGCCAAGCCAGCGCAGGCTTCATGCGCAGATTGAGTGACACTGTCGGGTCATAAATCAGACATGAATTCCGAGGAAATACTCGCCGCGCTGGAGCAGCAGGGTTTGGCGAAGCGAAAAGCGAAAAACCTGCTGCGCGACGCATGCGAAATCAGCACCACCACGGGCGCGGAAATGCTCGCCGCCCACGGCATTCCCTATGCCGATGGCTTAGCCTACTTGAATACCTCGCCGCAGTTTGGCGCAAAAAAGCCTTCACCGATCAGCCTGCGCAAAGTCCTCGGGCTGTTCTTCCTTGTCATTGCCGCGGTGAATTTCGTCACGGTCATTCTGAAAATATTCAAGGTCGGCTCGTTTGGGCACATCGGAAATGCGCCAGTCGTGCTGTTTATTGTTTTCAGCATCCTCGGGCGGCAGCTCTACCGGGAACAGAAGACGGGCTGATCAATCGACGAACGGACCGACGAATCAGCGCCCCAACAGCTCGCGGATCACCGTCAGCGTGCGCCCGGTCGCGCCGCGGTTGCTGGCCGCCCAGCCGCGCGCGCCTTCGATCAATTCAGCCCGCTGGATTTCGTCCTGCAGGAGATTGACCGCGGCATGCTTCAGCTGGTCGTGCGTTTCCACCTTCCGCACGGCGCCGGCTTCAGTGAGCGTGCGGATGATCTCGCGGAAATTCGTCATGTGCGGGCCGTGGATCGCCGGCTTGCCGAGCAGTGCGGCCTCGACCGGCGTCTGGCCGCCGTCGTGCGGCGCCAGGCTCTTGCCGATGAACGCCAGGTCGGCCAGCTGCGTGAACTTGCGCAGCTCGCCGGTGGTGTCGCCCACCGCGACATCGACGATGCCCGGCACCGGGCCTTCCGAACGGAAATGAAACTTCAGGCCGGACTTCGCCAGCATGGCGCGCAGCTCCTCACGGCGCTCCGCATGGCGCGGTACCAACAACAGGGAAACACTCAGGCCCTTGGCGCGCGCCAGCTTCAGCGCCTCGACCAGGGCCTCCTCCTCGCCTGCCCAAGTGGACGAACCCAGCAGAATGAGTGCGGTGTTCAGGCCCAGTTCCTTCTTCAACTGCGCGAGCTCCGGGGCCGACAGCAGCGGAATGTCCACGTCGAGCTTGAGGTTGCCCGTGGTCTGCAGAATTTCCGGCGGAAAACCGAGCGACTTGAACCGCTGTTCGTCGCGCCGGGACGAGCACAGTATCCGCGTGATGCCGCGCGACAGCGGCTTCAGCAGAAAGGCGAAGCGCATCGAGCGGCGGAAGCTGCGGTCGGACATGCGCGCGTTCACACTCAACACCGGCACGCCGCGGCTCGCCGCCTGGTGGACGTGCTCCGGCCAGCGCTCACCTTCCATCAAAATGCAAAGATCCGGCTGCACCGCTCCCCACGCGCGTGCGCTGAAGAACCAAAAATCCAGCGGGAAGTACCCGATGCCGATCGTGAGCGCGCCGTACTTCTCCTTCGCCAGCTTGTAGCCGGTGCTCGTCGTGGTCGTCAGATAAACCTCAAACCCGCCCTCGCGCTGCAACGCCTCGAGCAGCGGCGAAATCGCCAGCATCTCGCCCACGCTCACGGCCTGGAGCCAGATGCGCTTCTTCGCCGAAGTCTTCGGCGGCAGCGGATCCGTTCCGCCAAAACGGTGACTGAAGTTCTCCGCATATCCCCCGCGCCGCCGCATGCGCCACAGATAATACGGCGAGGCGATCACCAGCAGCGGCAGGAAGAGAAGTCGATAGACCCAGATCACAAAAGGGAGATAATTCCGAATACCGGGTTAACCACAGAGACACAGAGGCACAGAGAAATCCACAAACCGATGTCTTTGTTTTCTCTGTGCCTCTGTGTCTCTGTGGTTCAAATGCCTTGGGATTGAAACCGCTTACTGGCCCAGCACCCACGCGAACACCAGCGGCGCCACGATCGTCGCGTCGGACTCGATGATGTACTTCGGCGTCTTCTGGCCGAGCTTGCCCCAGGTGATCTTCTCGTTCGGCACGGCGCCGGAGTAGCTGCCGTAGCTCGTGGTCGAATCGCTGATCTGGCAGAAATAACCCCACAGCGGCACGCTGCGGCGGCCGAGGTCCTGGTGCAGCATTGGCACGACGCAGATCGGGAAATCGCCCGCGATGCCGCCGGCGATCTGGAAAAAGCCGATCGAGCCCTCGCCGTTGCGCAGCGTCTTTGCGGTCTTCGTGTACCAGCCGGCCAGCCAGGCCATGTACTCGATGCCGGTGCGGACGGTGTGCACGTTCTTGATTTCGCCGGTGATGACGCGGCCCGCGTACATGTTGCCGAGTGTCGAGTCTTCCCAACCGGGGACGATGATCGGCAGGTTCTTCTCGCACGCGGCGATCATCCAGGAATTCTTGGTGTCGATCTGGTGGTACTTCTTCAGTTTTCCCGATCGCAGGATCTTGTACATGAACTCATGCGGAAAATATTTCTCGCCGGCTTTGTCCGCCGCGACCCACTCCTCGGCCACGGCGGCCTCGATGCGGCGCATGGCCTCGCCTTCCGGGATGCAGGTGTCGGTCACACGGTTCATGTGCCGGTCCAGCAAGTCCTGCTCGTCCTCCGCCGTGAGCTGGCGGTAGTGCGGCACGCGCTCGTAGTAATCGTGCGCCACGAGGTTGAAGATGTCTTCCTCGAGATTCGCGCCGGTGCAAACGATGGCGTGGACCTTGTCCTGACGGATCATCTCGGCCAGCGAGAGGCCGAGTTCGGCCGTGGACATGGCGCCAGCGAGCGTCACCAACATCTTGCCGCCCTGCTGCAGGTGGGCTTCATAACCCTTCGCCGCATCCAGCAGCGACGCCGCGTTGAAATGCCGGTAATGGTGAGCGAGATACTGGGAAACAGGCCCCTTCTTGCTGGCCAACTTGGCGTTGGTCTTTTCGGGGAGGGTTTTGGCTTTCGTCTTCATGTCCAAAGGAAGCAAGCGGGTCACTCGTTTGGCCACCCAATTCTGGCGGAAATCCACCAGAAAAGTGACAAGTAACAAGTAGCAAGTAACAAGGAACCAGCCACATCGGACAGCGAAGTCAGCCCTTGGTACTTGATACCTGATACTTGTTACTTCGGCTCTGCCGCCTTGCACTTCCGCCGTCCGCTGCTGTCAATGAACGCCTGCATGAAGCTTCTTCGTTCTGCCCGCCCCGCTGCGTTGTTCATTGCCCTGTTGCTCGCCCCGCTGGCCGTACTGGCTGCCGATTTTCCGCAACAGACCAGCGACCTGCCCGCCGATCCGGCGATCAAGTGGGGCAAGCTCGATAACGGCCTGCGCTACGCGCTGCTCCACAACACCGAGCCCAAGGGCCGGGTCAGCGCCCGCCTCGTGGTCAAGGTCGGCTCGGTTTACGAAAATGAAAACCAGCGCGGCATCGCCCACTTCCTGGAGCACATGGCCTTCAACGGCAGCAAGCACTTCCCTGCCGCCAACGTCGTGGAGTTCTTCCAGAAGCTCGGCATGGACTTCGGCGGCGACACCAATGCCTCGACCGGCTTCGACCGTACCGTTTATCAACTCGAGCTGCCCGACACGAAACCGGAGACGCTGCGCGAGGCGCTGACGTTCTTCGCCGACGTCGCCGGTGGCCTGACGCTCGATCCCAAGGAAATCGACAAGGAACGCGGCATCATCTTCAGCGAAAAACGCGCGCGCGATTCCGTCGGCCTGCGCACCTCCCTCGCCGAACTCGAGTTCCTGATTCCCGACACGCGCTTCCCGCAACGCCTGCCGATCGGCACCGATGAAGTGATCAGCTCCGCCGACCACGCACGCTTCCAGGAATTCTACGACACGTGGTACCGCCCCGAGCGCATGGTGCTCGTGCTCGCCGGTGACATCGAGCCCTCCGCCGTGGAGCCGCTCGTGCGCGAACTCTTCGCCCCGCTCGCCGCCCGCGCCGCCGCGCCGCTCGAGCCGCGCCTCGGCAGCGTCACCGCCCCGCTGGCGGTCGAGGCCTCGCTCCACACCGAGATGGAGGCCGGCGCCACCAACGTCGCGCTCGAGACGATCACGCCCTACGCCTTCGAAGCCGACACCGCCGCCAATCGCCTCAAGTACCTGCCGCGCGGCCTCGCCCTGAGCATGCTCAACCGCCGCCTCTCGATTCTTTCCAAGAAGGAGGGCGCGCCCTTCGTCAGTGGCATCGTGGGCGTGACCGAGCAGTTCGACACCTTCCGCAACGCCTCGATCGAAATCAACTGCCGCCCCAACCAGTGGGCCGCCGCGCTCGCCGTCGCCGAACAAGAGCTGCGCCGCGCGCTCGAGCACGGTTTCCAGCCCGAGGAACTCGCGGAGGCCGTCGCCGAGATGCGCAACAACCTTGAGCAGGCCGTGCGCACCGCCGCCACACGCCACTCGGACTCGCTCGCGGACGGAATCGCCGGCGATGTGATCGACAATTCCGTCACCACTCACCCGACCGTCGAACAGGCGCTCTATTTGCCCGCCTTGCAGGCCATCACGCCGGAAATCTGCGCGACGGCCCTGCGCGCCACCTGGAAGGAAGCGCCGGGCCGCAAGATCTTCGTCGCGGGCAACGTAGCCATTCCGGACGCCGCCAAAACGATCGCCGACACCTACCTCGCCAGCACCAAGGTCGCCGTCGCCGCCCCGCCCAAGACGATGCAGGCCGACTTCGCTTACACGGATTTCGGCCCGGCTGGCACCGTGGCGGAAAAGAAAGTCGTCGAAGATCTCGGCGCCACGCTCATCCGTTTCCAAAACGGCGTTCGCCTCAATCTCAAGCCCACCGACTTCGAAGCCGGCCGCATCCGCGTGTCGGTCCGCCTGGGCGGCGGCACGCTCACGGTCCCGGCCGGCCAGCCCGGCCTGCCGCTGCTGGCCAACGTCGCCTTCACCGCCGGCGGTCTCGGCAAGCACAGCGTCGACGACCTCCAGCGCCTGCTGGCCGGCAAGACTGTCGGCCTCGGCTTCGGCGCGCAAAGCGACGCCTTCTCGTTCAGCGGCGGCACGAATCGCGATGACCTGCTGCTCCAGCTCCAGCTGATCTGCGCCTTCATCACCGATCCGGGCTACCGTCCCGAATCCATCCGCCAGGTCCACAAATCCGCCGAGCAACTTTACCTGCGCCTGGCGCACACCGCCGACGGCCCGATGCAACTCGAGGTCGCGCGCCTGCTCGCCAATGGCGACACCCGCTTCGGCCTGCCGGCGCAGGACGTCATGCTCTCGCGCACGCTGGATGAGTTGAAGGCCTGGCTGACGCCGCAGTTCACCCACGGTCCGATCGAAATCGCCATCGTCGGCGACTTCGCCCCCGACGCCACCATCGCCGCGGTTGCGAAAACCTTCGGCGCCCTGCCCGTCCGCGACGCCAAGCCCGCGTACACCGAACAGCGCAAGGTCAGCGGTCCGTCCACGCCGCTCGCGAAGCAATACTCCGTCGAGAGCGAAATTCCCAAGGCGCTCGTTCGGCTCTACTGGCCGGCGACCGACGCCCGCGACATCAAGCTCACTCGCCGGCTGCGCCTGCTGAGCGACGTCTTCTCCGACCGCCTGCGCGTGGAAATCCGCGAGAAACTCGGCGGCACCTACAGCCCGAACGCCGGCGCGGATCTCAGCGACACCTATCCCGGCTACGGCTGGCTCGTCGCTGATGCGACCGTCGCCCCCGACCAGGCCCGTCCCATCGCCGACGCCATCAAGGCCGTCGCCGCATCGCTGCACGACAAGGGCGTAACCGACGAGGAACTCGTCCGCGCCAAGCAGCCGATCCTTACCTCGCTCCGCGAATCCGCCCGCACCAATCCCTACTGGCTCGGCAGCGTGCTGGCCGCCGCGCAGGAATTCCCCGAGCGCCTCGACTGGAGCCGCAGCCGTTACACCGACAACGAGGGCGTGACCATCAACGAACTCAGCGCGCTGGCCAAGCAGTATCTCGATCCCGCCCGCGCCTCGGAATTCATCGTGGTGCCAACCGCACCCACGCCGCCGCAAGGCACGCCGGGGGTGACGCCGGCACCAAGCAAGTAAGCCCTCGATCAAGAGGGCCTCGGCCGTGAGCTCAGCCGAACGGGTGGCGCGAAGCGACGGGGTGTGTGGAAAGTGTGCGCCGGCCTCCTGGCGCAAGCCCTCCATTGCCATCCAGCCTGCGACGCGGCACCGTCCTTGCGTGAACCTCCGCCCCGCCCGACCCGACGAAGCCGAACGCCTCACCGCGATCGCCCACGCGGCAAAGCGCCACTGGGGTTATCCGGAAAGCTGGATTCGCCTGTGGCGCGAGCAGCTCACGCTCACGCCCGCTTACCTCGCCGCCAATCCGACCTTCGTCGCCGAACTGGACGGCAAGGCCGTGGCTTTCGCCAGCGTCGTCCTGGAAAACGCCACCGCCACGCTCGATCATCTCTGGGTTTTGCCGGAGGCCATGGGCTTCGGCATCGGGCGCGCGCTTTTCCAGCACGCCGAGAAGACCGCCCGCCAGGCCGGCTGCACCAAGCTCGCGACCACGGCCGATCCGTACGCCGAGGCCTTCTATCAAAAGATGGGGCTGGTCACGATGGATCGCGAAGACGCCTCGCTCGACGGCCAGACTCGATTCCTGCCGTTGATGGAAAAGTCACTCGGCTCCTGACCGGAGTGGCTCTCTTGCCATTTCGCGTCCGCCGGCTTTCATCCCGGCATGCACCTGCCCCGGCTGCTCGCCCGCTTCGCCAGCCTCCTGGCGCTATTGTTCGCGGCGACCTCTGTCTCCGCCGGCGAAACCAGCGTCGCGTTTCGCAGCCTCCTCGGCCGTTTGATGCAGAAGGACGTGGATGTCCTTTCCGTCACCGACATGACCGAAGCGGGCCGGGCGTATCCGACGCCGGCGCCGAACCGGCCGATCCGGTACAAGCTCATCTACGTCGGCCGGGTGACCTTCGGTCGCGAGTGGGCCGGCGAAACGCTGCCGACGAAACAGAACACGATCGACTGGATCATGACCGCGCTGAAGGAACAGGGCTACCTGATCGCCGACGCGACCCATCCGCCGGAGCAGCTGTTCGTCTTCGGCTGGGGCATGATGGAAGGCGGCCCGGGTCGTCCAGCGCTCGGCTTCCTCGGCGGCGAGAAGGTCAACCTGATGTGGGAGTACCAGCAGATGGGCGGCTTCGTCAGCCCGAACGTCCTGCGCCGCGGACTGCTCCGCATGGGCGTCGCAGGCAAAGTCTGGGATTTCGCCGAGGGCAACCTGTTCATGGGCGTTGTGCGCTCCTTCACCATCGATTCGCAGAACGAGAGCAAGCCCGTCACCAAGCTTTGGGAAACGCGCTTTGCCTGCCCGGCCACCGGATTGGCTTTCGACGAAACGATGCCGCTGCTCATCAAGGCCGCGGCGCCGAGCTTCGGCCGCGAAACCGCGAAGCCTGTTTCGATCAACGCCAGCGACCTCTACAACAGCGGCGTCAACATGCACGACATCGAGATCCTCGGCGAAGCGCAGACCCCGCCCGCCGGAAAGAATCTGGCTCCGGAGTCCGAGAAGCCGGAAGGGCGCTGAGCGTGTTTTTGTGGGAGGGGCTTTATGCCCCGACGTTGCGCGAACGTCGGGGCATAAACCCCCTCCCACTCCAATCAAACGATCTACGGACTTACCGGTTGATCGTTTCGACGAACAATTTCTCGAGCCGCGGTACATCGACCGCGAAGACCACCGTCACATCCGGCTCGCCCAGCCCCGGCCCCTTGCCCTTCGGCCAGCTGAGCGTGGCGCCGTAATTTGCCGCCGGGCTGGTGTCGATGTCCATGGCCAGCTCGCCGGTATGTGTGGCGAGCGTCGGATCGAGGAAAACCCCTGCGGCCACTTCATCCCACATCGGAAACCCCGTTTGCGCGTACTTGGCGACGTACTTCGCGAGGACCGTACCCGACGCCGTCGCGGCCTTGATGATCTCCGGGGTCACCTTGGTCGGCACGGTGGCGTCGTTCGGCACCACGGTGATTTTCTTCCAGCCGGCGTGCAGCATCATGTGCGCCGCCTCGGGATCCCAGCGGCTGTTGAACTCCACGCGCGGGTTGTAGACGAATTGCATGGCGAACTCGTCGAGCGTCGCCGAGTGCGGGTTGAAGCTGCCACCCATGATCACCAATTCCTTGGCTTGTGCCGCGAATCCCTCGTCCAGTCGCGAGGCCAGCGCCAGGTTGGTGAACGGCCCCATCGCGAGCACCGTGACTTCGCCCGGAAACTCGCGCACCTTGCGGATGATGAAAGTCGCGGCCGGCTCTGCCAGCACCTTGGTCGTCGGCGCGCCCTCTTCCAACGGCGGCACCACTTCGGCCGCGTGATAGTGCGTGCGGTTGACCGTATTGTAGTCCGGCCACTCGCGCATCCACGCTCCCTTGTACGGCAGTTTGCCGTAAACCCCTTCCCAGCGGATCGTGGCCTCCTCGGTGTTGATCAGCGGAAATGTGGCCCCGGCCACCACCGGGATGTCGGTACGGCCGATGATCTCCAGCATGCGCAGCGTGTGCGCGACGTTTTCCGCCTGCCAGCCATCACCGCTCTCGACCGTGATGCCGAGCACCTCGACGTCCGGCGACTGCAGCACCATCAAGATCGGCTGCAGGTTCGGCCCGCCCGGCCCGAACGCATCCTGGTCGATGATGACCTTACGCTTCGGCGCTGCGAAAACCACCAGCGGCAACAACAGCAACCCCGACAACAGGCGAATCTTCATCCCCGCACCCTAGCAGGCCGTATGCCCGGAGAGACAATCGCAGATATCCCTCAGCAAGTAGTCTATTGAACTACTTATTTCCCAGGTTCCTCTCGGGAACCGCGAATTCCTTCATCCCGAAACAAGTAGTTTAATAGACTACTTAATGTCCGGGGACGTCCCACCGGAGCAAGACGCCCAAGGAGGATCAGGCCGCTTGCTTGCGGGGATGGTGGCCAGCGGGGCTTCCACCGTGGCGGCTCCTGTTGTGGCTGCGCTTGCGCAGGCGGTGAATCAGGTAGGCGCAGATCGCGACCTTCACGACCAGCACCGCGCCGAGCACACCGGCGCGCTGGGCGCTGAAGTCACCGCTAAAATCGCCGAGGAAAATCACCAGAATCGAGCGCACCACATACACCGGCCAGCAGATCCAGAAATACGTTCGCAGCGGAATGCCCGACAGCGCGAGCAGGTAGTTGCGTACGAAATACGGCAGTCCGGGCACGAGCGCGGTCATGAGCGCGACCGACCATTCCTCGCCGGCTGGCAATTCAGGCAGATGCTTTTTCCGACGCTTGAGATAGCGCTCGAGCGGACCGCGCAGGAAGCTGCGCGCGATCCAGTGGCTGCCGACCAGATGGATCGCCGTGATACCCGCGACCACCGCCAGCCCGAGCCAGCCGCCGAAAACCGCCCCGAGCACCAGATAGGTGATCCCAATGGAAAAGCCCAGCAGCGGCAGCACGCTCACGAGGATGAGGAGCGGCAGTTTGTGCATGTTCTCCATCGAGGTGCGCAGTCCCGCCCAATCGATGCGTCCGGACAAAGCCACGCCCACCGCGATGAGCGCGACGACGACAAAGCCCAGCAGGAACCACCGGAGCTTCTTATTGCGTGTGATGGAGCGCATGGAGTGCGTCCCTTAGGACCGCTCTAACGCCCTCCGGTTCGGGGGTTTCATTGCATCTCCGACACCGGGAACCGGGAACTGCTGAAACCGTCCTGCGGTCGGTATCAATATCCCCATGCTCCGGCCCGCCGGTTTGCGGCGGGGCTTACCATGTCCCGCTTCCGCTCCACCGTCTCCAAACAGTACAAGCGTTTTCGCGCCCACCGCGCCGCCACGGCGCCGCGCCGGCACAAGCGCAACGCGAAGATCCAGCTGAGTCTGCAGTGGACGATGCTGATCATCCTGATCGGCGTGCTCGGCCTGCTGATCTACAGCAGCTCGGCCAAGATTTTGTCCGAACCGATCGTGTCCAATGTGACCGTGACCGATCCGCTCTACGCGGACTCCGTCGGGCCGCTGCTCGGCGCCGAGTTCCTCAAGGGCAATACCATCGAGCCGCTGATCAACGGAAAGGAGATCTTCCCTGCCATGCTCGCGGCCATCGCCACCGCGCAGAAATCCATCAGCCTCGAATCCTACATCTGGGCGTCCGGTGAGGTGAGCGATAAATTTTGCGCCGCGCTCATCGAGCGCGCCGAGCACGGCGTCAAGGTACACTGCCTCGTTGACGGCGCGGGCAACCTCAAGCTTCACCTTTCCGACGTCGAACGCATGAAAAAGGCCGGCGTCGAATTTGTCGTCTACGGCCGCGAGCACTGGTACAAGCTCAAGCTCGACCTCAACCACCGCAGCCACCGCAAGCTGCTCATCGTCGACGGCAAAATCGGCTTCACCGGCGGCGTGTGTATCGACGACACCTGGCTCGGCGACGCCGACAAGCCGGGTGTCTGGCGCGACACCCAGGCGCGCATCACCGGCCCGGTCGTGCGCCAGATGCAGGCCGTGTTCGCCGCCAACTGGCTGCAGACCACGTCGCGACTGCTGACCGGCCCTGATTATTTCCCCGAGACGCCCGCGACCGGCACCGCTCCCGCGCACTGCTTCATGAGCGGCCCGGATGAAAAACCGGAAAACGCCCGCCTCTCCTATCTCCTGGCCATCGCCTCAGCCCGCAAGTCCATCAAGCTCTCGCACGCCTACTTCGTCCCCGACGACCTCGCCATCCAGATGCTCCTCGCCGCGCGCGCCCGCGGCGTCGAGATCGACGTCATCGTCCCGGCGAAGAACGACTCCCGCTTCGGCCGCGCCGCCTCGCGCTCCCGTTGGGGCCGCCTGCTCGAGGCCGGCGTGCGCTTCCACTACTTCCAGCCGTCGCTCTACCACTGCAAGATCATGGCGGTGGACGACACCCTCGTCACGATGGGCTCGGTCAATTTCGACAACCGCTCCTTCAGCATCAACGACGAGGTGAACATCAACGTGCTCGACCCCGCCACGGTCCGTGCCTTCCAGAAGTCGTTCGACGCCGACCTCGCCAAGTCCACCCCGCTCACCCGCGAGGAGTTCGAGGCCCGCCCCTTCTACATCAAGCTGGCCGACCACTTCTGCGGCATGTTCCGCGCGTTGTTCTAACTGCCATTCCGCAGAAAGGGTGTCCTTCCCTCGCAAATGTTCGTATTACGAACATTCGGTTCGGGCCGCGCAGAGGGCAGATGTTCGTAATACGAACATTTGCGAGGGAATGCAGGGAAGCAGGGAATGTGGTTTTTCAGCGAACCGGCGGGACTGGCGGGGGTCCACCTTGGGTGCACCACAAGCAATCGCAACCCGCACCCTGGTCAGCCTTCCTTCGCACGCCGCGCTTTTGGATCATCGCGGTCGTTCTCGTGGGGGGACTCGCCCTGCTCTACCATCAGGTGGATCTGGAAGACGTGCGCGAGACCGCGCAAAAGCTGCCCGGGCCCGTCGCCTTCCTGCTGCTCACGATCCTTCCGCTCGTCGGCTTTCCCGCCAGCGTGCTCCACGTTGCCGCTGGCATCCGCTTCGGCGTACCGCTCGGACTGGCGCTGGTCTGGACCTCCATCCTGCTGCAGTTGCTCGCCAGCTACGGCCTCGTGCACTGGCACCGTGAGTTTTTCGCCCGCCGCTTCAAGGCGGTACGCGATCGCATCCCCAAGGGCGCGTATGCGCCGGTGACGGTTTTCACCATGCTGATCCCAGGTGCGCCCTACTTCGCCCAGAACTACACACTGCCGCTGATCGGCGTGCCGCTGCGGCTCTTCCTGTCGATCTGCCTGCCGATGCACGCCGCGCGCTCCTCGATCGCCGTCATCCTCGGCGGCCAGAGCCACGAGCTTACGCCGGGGCGGATACTGGCAATTGCGGCGTACGCTGCGGCGATCCTGTCGGCGTCGTGGTGGGCGCTCCGCCGGTTGAAGACAACACTCGGAGATCGACCACGAGCGGGAAATGGTCGGAAGCAACCCGCGTGAGGTCGTTGCGCGGGACGTTGACGCCCGTTACCTCGAAGTGCGGGGACAGCATCACGTGGTCGATGCGCATGAACGGCTTGATCGTGCTGAACGTCCGCAGCGGCGTGTGGTCCTTAAGCTGCAGCTGCGCATCGCGCAGGCGCGCCGCCATCGCCCGGTAGCCCTGAGTGGCAGGTGACAGGTTGAAATCGCCGCAGAGCATCACGGGCTCGTCCGCCGGAATCGCGCCGAGCCACTCCTTGCCGAGCAGGGCATTGACCTGTGTGAAGCCCTCGTTCCAGCCCAGGCCCAAGTGCGTAGTCACGACATTGACGATGCGCCCCGCGATGTTGACGCGCACCCACAGTGCGGCGCGTGGCTCGCCGCCGGCGCGACGCGGCGCACCCGGCAGCAGGGCGCGCTTGACGACTTCCATCGGCCACCGGCTGAACACCGCGTGCCCGTAATGTTCGTCCTTCACCGTGACGGTGGGACAAAACTCGTGCTTCATCCCCACCAAACTCGCGATGAGCGCAGACTGATCCTCGGCACGCGACCGCCGCCGACCGAGATCGATTTCCTGCAATGCCACGATGTCAGGCATTTCCGCCTCGATGACGCGAGCGATACGCCGCGGAGAAACGCGTCCGTCCGTACCACTGCAGCTGTGCACGTTGTAAGTCATGATGCGCGCCGCCGGCTCCGCTTCCTCGACCGGCAAGCGAGGCGGACGCTTCAACGTCTCGCGACCCAAGTGATATAGCGCCGCCTGGCGAAACGCCGCGGGCCGGATGAAATCCTTCGTGCCCGGCGGCAGCGGCGTGCGGGTGGGCAGCAACGCGAAGCCCTGCGTCTCTTCCACGCCAAGTCCGCCATGGGCGCCGCGCTCCGGGGCGAAAGTCCACGTCCCGGTGCCGGGCGACCAGCCGAGCAGGATGATGTCGCCCGAATCCACATTGGCGCAGAAGTCCACGATGTCCTTGGCGATCTCGTCGCGCATCGGCTCGGGATGCGTCAGGAACGCGGGCACTTCCTCGGGTACCTTGGTGGCGCCTTGTTCATGATACCAAGTGATGCCGCCGCCCGAGCCGTCGCGCACGAGCACGCCGGGCACCTTGCCCTGCGTCACGAGCCGTTTGGCCAGCGCGACCTGCTGCTCCACATCGAGCGGGTTGGCAAAATAGACATGCGCCACGGGACCAACGCCCACGACGGTGAACGTCGCCTGCTCTTCCGCCGTCAGCGTGTCCGCGACGCGATTGCGCTCGAGCCGGCGCTGCGACCAGCGCCCGGTACCCATCCAGACGGAATAGTCGCGGCGTTGCGAACGCGGCCGCCAGGCGCGGTCCTTTTTCCGCGCGGTATCGTAACAGTTGCGCACGATTTCCTCGATGCCGCCCGGGAATTCGTCGAACGTCCGCGTCCGCTCCTGCCCGTGGTCCGACATGATCCACACTGCGTAGTCGCGGCGCGGCGAACGGTGCGCGGCGCGATAGAGCGCCTTGATCGAGCGATCGATGCCGCGCAGCGACCAGTGCGCAAAGAGCGAACCTGGCCCGCGGCCGTGCGATTGCTCGTCGTAGCCGAGGAAGTTAACGTGGATCACCGGCAGGCCGCGCGCCAGGTCGACGGTCACACCCATCGTCACGAGCTCGCGCAGGCCGACGCTCACGAAGATGCGGGAGATCGCCACGAAGAGCTCATGCCAAGCCGGCTGCCCGCGGTAGATGCCCTTGAGGGCATCCCAAAATGAGATCGCGGTCTCCAGCAACAACAGGCCGGCGATGCGCACCGCCGACCAGAAATGCAGCAGCAGGAAAATGAAGATGTTCCCGATCTTGCCCGTCTGCCACATATCCCCCAGCCCGTTGCTCGCGGCACAGAAGTGCGCCTCATTCTGGCCGGCGCCGCCGGTATAGATGTTGGACCACGAGCTGCCGCCGCGCAACAGGCCCTCGGATTTCTCCGCGTACTTTGCCTCGAAATCCTTGGCCCACGCCGGATACAGCATGCGCCCGAGCTCCTTCTTGTCGCGCCGGTAGAAACTGAACGCCGGCACCGCGCTGTGGATGCCATAGAACAACTCCGCCTGCACCGCCGCGGTCGTCGTCGGAATGCCGGGATAAAACGTGTGCTTCGCGTAGGTCTTGCTCTTCAGCAGGCGAGCGATGAACGGCATGCGCCCCTTCGCCATCGCCTGCTCGAGCTGCGTACGCGCAAGGCCGTCGATCTGGATGATCAGCAGGCCGGGCTCCTCGCCGGTGCCCTCGGACGGCGTCAGGCCGAGATGACGGATGGCCCACTCGCTGCGACTCAGGCGGCGGCGGAGCCGGTGGAACTCGGACTCGATTTTGGCGAACATAGCGACGTCAGTCGGAAATTTTTCCGCTACGACCCCGACCAACACACCCCGCCCTGTCGGGCACCCCTCTTGATAGAGGGGACTTCGGCTGCTGGTGTTTGCAATCCCCTCTAGGAAGAGGGGTGGCGCGCAGCGCCGGGGTGTATGGAGCGGTCATGGCGTGCTATGCGCTGTGCGGTTAGGATGCCTTCGCCTCGGCGCCACCGCTCAGCGCAGTGACGAGCGTCTGGGTTTTCTGGCTGATCAGCTCCCACTCCATGCTGAGCCGCTGGCCGAGCGCGCCCCACGGGCTGGCCTCGGTCAGCAGGCGCTCGCGGCGCGTGGCCTTGCGGATTTGCTCGTAGAACTTCACCGCCAACTCGGCGCAGTGCTCGCGCGAGAATTCCTGGGATGTCGCCTTCGCCGCCTTGCTGAACTGACGCAGGCGAACGGGCTTCTTATGCAGCTCGGTGAGCTTGGCCGCGAACTTGGCCGCGGGAGTCCGCGCCGGCAGCAGGTAGCCGTTCTTGCCGTCGCGCACCACCTCGACGACGCCGTTGGCCTTGAGGGCGACGACAGGCAGGCCCGCGGACATCGCCTCGGCGATCACCATGCCCTGGGTTTCGCTGAACGAGGAGAACACAAAAACATCCATGGCCTTGAACGCATCGTGCAGCGCGCGGCCGGTGTGCTTGCCAGCCATGACCAGCTGGCTGGTGACACCGTGCTTGGCGCAGATGTCGCGGATCTGTTGCTCCGACGGACCGCCGCCCACGACGAGGAAACGCGCATTCGGCGTCTTCTTCAGGAAAAGCGCCACGGCCTCGCTCAGGTAACCGAGATTCTTTTCCGGTGCCAGGCGGCCGGTGTGGCCGACGACGAAGGCCTTGGCCGGGATCTTGAATTTCTTGCGAGCCCGGGCGCCATTGCCCGCGGCGAAGCCGGCGACGTCCACGCCGGTGGGCACGACGGCGATCGGCACAGTGACACCGCGCTTTCTGATCAGCTTGGCGATGCTCTCGCTCGGGGCGATGACGCCGTCGCAGAGATTGGCGAACTGGGTCGAGAGATTGATCGCGATTTCCTTCAGCGTCGGCGAGTCGAACGGCACGTAATGGGTGTAGTCCTCGTAGCGCGTGTGGTGCGTGAAGATCACCGGCACGTTCTTCGTCGCGCCGACCCGCAGCGCGGTGTCGCCGAGCAGGAACGGGTGATGAGCGTGAATGACGTCCGCCTTGAAATCGTCGAGCCGGCTGGAAAGCGCGGCCGCCAGCGGGAGACGCACGGAGAAATCGCTGCCGTTGAAATTCTGCACGGCCGCCACGCGCTCGACGATGCGAGCCTGTTGCTTGGTCAGCGGCTTGCCGTCGAATGCGGGGGCCACCACGAGCATCTGGTGGCCGGCCTTGCGGTATTCCTCGGCAAAGGTGCTGACCGAACGCGCCACCCCGCCCACATGGGGCAGGTAGGTGTTGGTCATCATGCAGATCTTCATCCCTTGATGGTCAGCGAAAAGCGGCTTTCCGTTCCCAAGGGAATTTTATCCAAATTCGGGAACCCGGGCAGGCGGATTTTCAGGCGGGGAATGCAGGTCCATTCGCCCGTGACCTTCACTTCCACTTCCGTCGGCGTGCCGCTGACTTCCACCGTCACCGGGCCGAAGGGCGTCAGGAACGGCCCGAGCGAGGCCGGGGCGTCACGCCACCATTCCGGACGGACGCCAGGTGCAATCACCAGGTCACCCGCCTCGTCGCGGGCGAAACAGTTGCGGAGCATCATCACCCACTCCGCCGCTGCCCACGCATGCTGGCCGTCGCCCATGCAGCCGCCCTTGGTGCGCGGATGAATCGCTTCGGGCCACTGCCCCGTCGGCGAGGCCAGGCCGGCCACGGTGTCGATCAACTTCCACGCTTCCGCGGCGTCGCCTGCACGCAACCGCACCTGCGCGATATGCAGCGTCAGGTACGCGTTGATGCCTGAGTGAATCATGTGCTGGAAAAATCCGCCCTCGAAGCTGCTGTGGTCGCGCAGGTAATCCGCGGTCAGGCGCATGCTCTTGTCCCCGGCCGAAACCAGCTGCAGCGGATAATCTGCCACGAGCGAACCCACCGCACCGGAATCCATGCGCCGAGTCGGCGCGGCCGGCATCGCGCCCGGAAAGCGGCGCTGCGGGCCGCGCGGGATGGAGCGCGCGATGGTCACCATGAAATCCTCCGCTTCATTGCGGCACTCCGTGGCAAATTTTGGATCCGTCTCCTGCAGCAGGTACCCGGCGCCGAGCAGGCCCGCCACGCCCCAGAAATCGTCCCAATAATAAAAATCGTTCGGCCCGAGATGCTCCGCGCTGAAACCCGCGGGAAACAATCCGGCGCCCGGGCTCTTGTCGTTCTTCGGCAGGCGGCGGCGCTTGATCCACTTCGCTCCCTTGGCGATGGCGTCGAGCCACGGTTTGGGCAGCGACTCGCCGGTCAGCTGGGAGAAGCGCTGGAACATCCAAATCGCCTCGCCGTTGGAATCCCATTCGCCCTCCTGCGAGAGGAAGTAGCCGTCGCGCCGCTGGCGCGGGGCGAATCCGCCGAGCGCCTTGCGTACGCGTTCGACACCACCGAGCGTGAGCAGCGCATTGAGCATGAAGGCCGCATCGCGAAACCAGAAGCGCTTGTAGGTGTACGGCCCGGGATAGACCTCATCGGGCGTATGCAGCACCACGGTGGCGGCCGCCTGCTCGAACAACGTCTGGATGCGCGCGTCGCTCACCTGCAGCTTCGCCAACGGCGCCATCGTCTCGCGCCAACCGGGCATCGCCACGCAGTGCGGCCGTTTCTTCGGATCGAGTTCGTCGTAAATCGGGATGCGGATCTCGAGCGGCTTCTGCTGAAGATCAGCGCAGGGGAATAGCGCCGCCGCCGAGGCCAGGCCCACCGGGCACACCGCTTCGGTCAGTTCGTTGGCCCCGCCGGTCAGGTGATGCGCCACGTCGCCGTGCTCATACACGGAAAATGCCTGGCGCTCCGGCTCGCGGTCGAACTCCACGGAATTCTTGTCGTTCACGCGCCACTGCCGCCGGTCCGCCGCCGGCACGATGCGATGCACGAAGCTGACGCCTTCCGGATTATACGGGCGCAACGTGACCGCCACGTGGCCGGGGCCGCCCATCGGGGCCTCGAGCCGAATGACGCACTCCGGTTCGCCGCCCGCGAGCACCATCTGCACCGAAGTAGTGATGCCCGCGCCCAGCCAGGTGGCCGCGGAATTCACCACGAGGTTGTCGGTGAGCGAGAGCGTCTGCTTGAAGAAATCGCTGTTCTTCGACGGCGCGAGAATCGGGCCCGTCTCCGGCACGCACCAGAAGTCCAGCGACCAGCCGTCGTACAGCGGCGTGACCAGGCCGCGCGGGTCGACGATCGGGTACCACGGCACGCCAGGCAGGCCAACGGCCGTCCAGTTGCGGTGCGTGAGGTTGATGTGACTGAAGGAAAATGCGCGCGGGATGAAGGAATCGTCCGCCGGGTTGAACTGCTTCTCGACCCAGAACGGCCAGATCCAGTCGAGGTTGTTCTGAATCGCCTTGGTGTTCACCAGCCCGCGCGCATGGAACAGCATGCCGGCGCGCAGCAACTCGATCGGCTCCCCCACTTCGGACGGCTGCGCGAAACCGCGCAGCTTCGACAGCAGTGCCAGCGGATCCATGAATCCATAGGCCCGTGCGAGACGCGTGATCAGGTAACGTGATGGTCTGGAATTCAGCAACATAACGGAGGCAACGCGGCCTCCGTTATATAGTCCGATTTGGCGCGGATTGGTGTCGGGAAATCACACCGGGCAGGGCGCGGACTACATTCCGCGTCGCGGCGGCGAGCGGAGTCGCCGCCCTACTTCAAGGCAGCGGGACTGATAGTCCCGCCTCCATCAGGAAGGAAAAATCGCTCAACCCTCCGCCCGCTGGCGCGCGTCGGCTTCGATCAGCGCCTTGAGGGCGTCGAGCGTGGCCTTGGTGTTCGCCTTGGCGGCGGGCAGGTCGGCGGCCGACTTGGCCGGGCCGGAGGCGAAGAGGTAGAACTTCATCTTCGGCTCGGTGCCGGAGCCGCGCGCCGCAAACGAATAACCGTTCGAGAGCGTGACCAGGTAAAGGTCCTGCGCCGGGATCTGCTCGTTGTCGGCGTCGAAGAACTTCTCGCGCCCGAAATCCTGGAAGCGCGTGACCTTCGTGTCGCCGAACGCCGCCGGCGGATTCGCGCGGTAGGTGTCGAGGATGCGCTTGATCTTCGCGGCGCCGGACGCGCCCTCGTAATAGATGTTGATCACGCCCTCGAGGAAGAAGCCGTAGCGCAGGTAGATCTCGTCGAGATACTCCGGCACCGTGAGGCCGCGCGACTTCACCCAGGCGCAAACCTCGGCGAACATCAGGCAAGCGGAGCTGCCGTCCTTGTCGCGAAGCGAGTCGTTCGGCAGGTAACCGTAGCTCTCCTCGGTGCCGAAGAGGTAGAACGTGCTGTGCTGCTGGAGCAGCTTGGCGCGCTCGCGGAACGGCGTGGCGTCGTAGTTGAAGCCGTGGCCCATCGCCGCGGTCAGCTTCTCCTCGTAGCCGCGCATCTTGCTGGCGATCCACTTGAAGCCGGTGAGCGTGTTGATGACCTTCACGCCGTGGCCCTTGCCGATGGCGTCCTGCAGCGGGGTCGTGACGAAAGTCTTGATGATGCAGGCGGCCTGCGTGCCAGCCTTCGGAATCCAGCCGAGATCCTTGTACTTGTTGATGCGATAATCGGCGAGCAACGCGCCCACCTGGTTGCCAGTAAGGAGTTCCATCTTGCCGGCCTTGTTGCGCACGGCGACGCCCATGCGGTCGCAATCCGGATCGGTGGCCATGACGACGTCGATTTTCTCCTTCTCCGCGAGAGCCACGGCGAGCGTGAGCGCCTCGGCGTTCTCGGGGTTCGGTGACTTCACTGTCGGGAAGCGCGCGTCGAAACCTTTCTGCGCCGGCTCCTCGACCACCTCGACACCGGCGCGCTGCAACACCGGCACGGTGGCGACGCCGCCCACGCCATGGATGTTCGTGTAAACGACCTTGAGCTTCGCGTTCTTCAGCAGCTCGGTGTCGATCGCCGCCTGGCCGGCGACGGCGAGGTAGGCTTCGTCCGCCTCACGGCCGAGCGTGATGATCTTGGAAACGTCCTTGGCGAGATACTGCTTCGTCTCCGCGAGGGCGACCTTGTCGACCTCGGCGACGATGTTCTTGTCATGCGGCGGCGTGACCTGCGCGCCGTCGACGAAGTAGGCCTTGAAGCCGTTGTCGTGCGGCGGATTGTGGCTGGCGGTGATGACGACGCCGGTGTGCGCCTTGAAGTGGCGCACGGAGAAGCTGAGCTGCGGCGTGGAGCGCGGACCGTCGAAGATGTACGCCTCGCCGCCGAGCTTGATCCAGGTGGAGGCGGCCAGTTCGCAGAAGTGACGCGAGAAATGGCGCACGTCGTGCGCGATGACGATGCGCGGCTTGGCGCCATCCTTCCGCTCGCCGAGATACTTCACCACATAGCGATGCAGGCCGATCACGGCGCGCAGAAGGGTGAAGTCGTTGAGAAGATTGCTGCCGACGTTCGCGTGCTCGGGCGAACCCTGGGCGTTGATCGTGCCGGTCTCGGCCGCGGCGGTCTTCACGCCGATGGTGCGGCCGCGCATGCCGCCGGTGCCGAACTCGAGGTAGCGATAGAAACGGTCGTTCAGCTCGCTCCACTCGCCGCGCGTGATGAGCTCCTGCAGGCTCTGCTGCGCCCACTCGGGCAGACCGGCCTGCAGCCAGGAGCGGAGATTGTCCGCGGCGCTGGAGAGCAACTTACCTTCTTTGACAGCTTGGGCGATTTGGTCGGTGACGCTCATGTGGGAAGAAATTGTTCAACGTTCATTGTTCAACGTTCAATGGTCATTGCGATCATCGAACCGGAAGCCGCTCGAAATGAACAATGAACATTGAACGATGAACAATGAAAAATATCCGGTTATTCCAGGTAAAGCCCCTCCGCCACCGCCGGCTTGGGCGCCAGCTTCGCCCAGCGCTCGCTGAACGTTTCCTGGTCGTAACCGAACAGCGGCGAAACTTCGACTTTCGCCTGCGGCAGGCCGGTGGCGTCCGTCGGGATCGCGGTGCCGGCCCCCTTGAACCAGCGGGCGAACTGCCGCAGCTGATCTTCGCGCGAGGTCTTGGGCGAATCCACGCCCTCGGCGTTCTTGACCGGGCTGAAATCGTCGGCGCGCGCCGTTTCGATCACGACGGAGTTCTTCGCGTAGGGGATGGCATCGAAGACAAACATCTCGAACTTCACGCCGTTGGCCTTCTCCGGCTTCACCGCCTTGCCCGCAACATCGACGGTCGCGATCTTCTTGTCGGCGCGATGGAACGGCAGCGCCACCGTGGCATCGCCGGAGGCCATGCGACGCGCAAACTCGCGATCGATGACATGGATCGCGATGCTGCCCGCGGCGTAGCGCAGCGAACCGTCGGGATTGGTTTCCTTCTGCATGCTCATCGGCATGTCGCTGTATTCCACGACGACGATCTTGCCGTCCTGTTTGCAGAAGTGGCCGACCTTCTCCTCGGGATACGCCTTGAGCACCATCTTGCTCGACATCTCGGAACCGGCCTCGAGATGGAAGCCGATGAACGCGGCGTCGATGCAGCGCACAAGCGGATTATCGACCTGAAAATAGCTCAACGTGTCCACGCCGTCCCGCTTCATAATGTCCAGCGCGCCGCTGCGTTGGAGCGCGCGGAGCGAACCGCCGTGGCCGTCCGGGCTCAGCGCGATCGTGCCCGGCGTCTCGAGCAGGATCTTGCCGTCGAACCCGACGGCCGGCATGCGGCCCTGGCGGAAGAAATGCACGCGAGCGGCATCGAGGCCGAAGAATTTGTTCTGCTTAAAGAAGTCCTCGGTCTGCGCATGGTTCGCATGGCTGGTCATGATGAACCAGTGCAGCGGCTTCCCGTAGCGCACGCCCGCGGCCTTGATCTTCTCGGCAAACACCTGGAAGAGCGGCTTGTTCTTCACCGGCGTGACCGCGAACGTGCCCTTGGGGCCGTCGTAGCCGAGTCGCGTCCCCTGCCCGCCCGCCACCGTGAAGGCCGCGACGCGGCCGGCGCGCAAGGCTTCCTCGCCGCGCGCCTTGGCCTTGGTCCACTGCGCGGCATCGCCGCCGTTGGCCGGCAGGCGCGTGCTCGGCGCGGGCGCGAGGCCGTCAAGGTTGGCGCCACCGCCCGCAGCCTTGAATACGAGCGAGCGGTTGAGCCGGTCGACCTCCGCGAGGTCGATCTCGGCGGCCTGCGCGGCGAGCTCGGTGCGCTCGGCCGGCGAGAGTTTGTCCCAGAAGGCAAAAACCTGGCCCTGGCCGGCGGCTTGAAAGGAAGCGATCAATTGGTCGTTGGTCATGAAAGTATTATTCGTTGCGCGTTAAGTGCGCTTGGTTCCAAAACAAATGAGGTTCGCGATACGAAGAGGAAACCGCCGCGGCTCGAAATGACCAATGCCCATTATGTGATGGCGACTGGCTATTTCTTATCTTCCTCGAACCGGAACACGAACTCGTCCCCGCGCACATACCCGAGCTTCTGCCGGATCAGCTGCTCCACCAACGCCGGGTCGTGGCGCAGGCGGTCGAGGTACTTCTCCTGCTGCTGCAGCTTGGCCTCGGCCTCGGCCAGATGCTTCCGGTTGGCCTCTTCCTGCGCCTGCAGCGTCTTCAGTTCGCGGTGCATCTGCACGAAAAACGTCACGCCCCAAAGCAGAAGGGCCGTGAAAAGCGCCATGAAGATACCTTGGACTAGCTTGCTTAAATTCACCGGGAGAAGGGACGTCAGATAAAGGTGCCGCCAAGGGTCCAAGCAACGTTTTTTCAAAGCGCGTTGACGCGGTTTTGGCGTGCTTTTTCCCGTGCAGCCCAAATAGTTGCCGCACGATGTACCAAAGCTTCTACGGATTCACGGAGATGCCGTTTCACATCACTCCGGACCCGAAGTTCCTGTACCTCAGCCCGACCCACCAGGAGGCTTTGCAGCACCTGAAATACGGCGTGAGCGAGAAAAAAGGGTTCATCGTGCTCATCGGCGAAGTCGGCTGCGGCAAGACGACCCTGTGCCGCAAATTCCTGAGCGAACTCGACCCCGCGCACTACGATTCCGCGCTCGTGCTCAACCCGCGCCTCAACGAAACGCAGATGCTGCGCGCGATCCTGACCGAGCTGGGCGAACCCAACATCGCCAAGGGTAAGAACGACCTCGTCGCGCAGATGAACCAGCTGCTGCTCGACCGCATCGCCAAGGGCCGCGAGATCGTGTTGATCATCGACGAGGCGCAGAACCTTTCGTTCCAGGTGTTCGAGCAGGTGCGCCTGCTTTCCAATCTCGAGACCGACAAGCAGAAGCTTCTCCAGATCGTGCTCATGGGCCAGACCGAGCTGAAGGAGCGCCTCGCCGCCGAGGAACTGCGCCAGCTCCGCCAGCGCATCCTCGTTCACTACGAACTGCGTCCGTTCACGCGCGAGGAGATGGACCGCTACATCCACCACCGCCTCTCGGTGTCGGGCAGCAACGGCCGCCCGCACTTCACGCCGTGGGCGCTGCGCAAGATCTTCCGCGTCAGCCGCGGCATTCCGCGCGTGATCAACAATCTTTGCGACAAGGCCCTGCTCGCCGCGTTCATCCGCGACTCCGACGAGGTCAACTACTGGGACGCCCGCCGCGCCGCGCGCGAGATCGCACTGCTGACGAGCTGATCCGCCCGCGCCCACCTTCACCCACCGACCACCATGAGCCTCATCAATGAAGCACTGAAGAAGGCCCAGAAGCAGCGGACCGGCGAATCGGCTCCCCTGCCCTCCATCGGCGGCGAATCCGCCGAGCGCATCGCCCGCCGCGGCAAGCCGGCCGGCTTCAACGCCCTGGTCACCCGCATCGTCATCGGCGTGGTCGCGGTGGTCGCGATTGTTGCCGTCACGATTGTCTTTCTCCGCCGTCCCTCCGCTGAGCCGGTTGCAACCAAGCCAGCCGCGCCCCTGGCCCAGACGCCGGCCCCCGTCGCGCAAACTCCGGCGGTGGTGCAGTCTTCCGTGACCAAGCCGGTCGAAGTGGCACCGCAACCTGTCGTTCAGGCTCCCGTCGTTGCCCCGCCGCAGCATCAGAATCCCGCACCGGTCATCGTGGTCGCGCAACCCAAGCCGGAGCCAATCAAGCTCGAGCCCGCTCCAACCAAAACCGAGCCCGTCGCCCCCGTCGTCACAACCACGGTCGTCGCGGCGCCGGTCATCACGGTACCCGCCGCCGAGGCCGCCCGCCCGCTCGCCCCGGGCAAACTCGAGCCGCGCGCCATCACTTTCATCGAAGCCATCCGCGTCACCGGCATCCGCGCCTCCGGCTCCGACCGCAAGGTCCTGATGAACGACCGCGTCTACCGTCTCGGAGATTTGGTTGAACCCGAGATGGGACTCACGCTCGTGGGCATCGCGACCAATGCGCTGACGTTCCAGGATGAGCGGGGCGCGAAGTATACGCGCAATTTCTGATAATCGTTATCACCGATTGGCGATTAACGATTGGCTATATCGATCCCAACCCATGGATCGAAATAGCCACTGCCCAATAGCGAATATTTAATAGCTACCTTGCCCGTCAGTAAGCCGACGGCGGCGGAATAAAGATCTGCACCGCCGTCCGCAGCGTGATCTGCAGGTCCAACCAAATGGACCAGTGCGCGATGTAATAAAGATCCAGCCGGATCCGCTCCTGCAGCTGCTCGGGCGTCTTGATCTCACCGCGGAATCCCTCGCTCTGCGCCAGCCCGGTGATGCCGGGCTTCACCCAATGCTTTGAGCGGTACGCGCGCACTTGGCGTTCGAATTCCTCGTCGAGCACGGGCATCACCGGACGCGGGCCCACGATGCTCATCTCGCCGGTCAGCACGTTCCAGAACTGCGGAAACTCATCGAGGCTGTGCCGGCGCAGAAAACGGGCAAAGGGATAAATGCGCGCATCATCGGCGCTCGCCTGTTGTCCTTCGGCCTTCGCATCCGCCGGCGCCACGCGCATCGAGCGGAACTTCAGCATCGGAAACTCGGCGCGCCCGGCGCCCGAGCGCGGCCGCACATGAAACAGCGGACCCGGCGACTGCGCGCGCTGCACCAGCCACACGACCAGCATCAGCACCGGCAAAACGAGCACGACCAACGGCAGCGCGATCGCGATATCGAAGGCCCGCTTGATGAAACGATTGAGCGGTTCCTCCAACGGCTCCTCATGCAGCGTGAAAAAATGATGCCCGCTTTCATCCGCCGAGATCACCGGATGCCCGAGCACTTCCTCGACCTGGTGGTGCACCAACAGCCGGCAGCCGCGCGCCTGGCACTGGTCGACGATCTGACGCGCGATCTCGCGATCCGCCGGCACCTCGAGCAGGATGACCTGCCCGATGGATTTGTCCTCGAGCAACCGCGGCAGGTTGTCCACCGCGCCGGCGAAGGGCGCCGCCGAATTGCGCGGGGGCGTCATCAGCGAGTCCAGCGCGAGAAAGCCCGCGGGATGCACGCCGAGGTGCGTACGCTGCTTCAGCCATTCGTCCAACACCGTCATGGTCTCGGCGCGCCCGATGAACAGCGTCGGCACCCGCTCCCCCGCTCCGTACAGCCAGCCGGCAAACCGCTGCGGCAGGCTCCGGTGCAGCACAAAAAGCAGCAGCCAGCTCCAGACGAGGAACGAACCGAGGAAAAGACGACTGATCGTGCGATCCTGCGTCGCGAACATCATCGTGAAAACCGTCAGGGCCATCAGCGCGACCTGATAGGTCGCCAGCCCGGCCGCCTCGGTCACCGACAATCGCGTCAGGCGCGATTCCACCGCGCGCACCTGGCTGCCGCCGGCGAGCAGGCCGATGACCACGCACAGGAAATACAGCAGCAGGTTCACCTCGCGGCTGAGCTTCACCACCGGCACGTACGTCATGATGAACTGCGCGTAGAGCCAGAAGAAGATCGCGACCGCCAGCAGCAGGGCGACGCGATGAATCCGGACCAAACCGCGGTGACGATTCGTGAGCATAAACGGTAACCGGCGCAGTGTGTGCCGCGTCTGTAGGGCGGCAAGCCTCGGTTGGTTGGATGTAACTGTCATTCAGCCACTCGAAAAAGTTGCCCCGCACCACCCACCCCCTTTAGTTCACTTTCAACATGGCCGTTTCCCGCTTCGTCATTCCCGCCGTTCTCGTCCTCGCCGTTGCCGGCGGTGGTTACTACTTCTACAAGGCCCGCCAGGCCCGCGAAGACGCTCCGCCGGAGTACACCACGACCACCATCGCCAAGGGCGAAGTCACCCAGGCGGTCACCGCCACCGGCCAGCTCGATGCCGTCGGCGGCGCGGTCGAGGTGGGCAGCCAGATTTCCGGCCAGATCATCAAGCTCTACGCCGACTTCAACACGCCGGTGAAGGAAGGCCAGAAGCTCGTCGAAATCGATCCGGCCACCTACCAGCAGAAACTCCGGCAGGCCGAAGCCAACCTCGCGTCCGCCAAGGCCAGCTTCGCGCTCACCGAGCTCACTGCCAACCGCACCAAGGAACTTTTCGACAAGTCGCTCGTCACCCAGTCGGAAAACGACACCGCCCAGGCGCAGCTCGAGCAGTCGCGCGCGCAACTGATGATCAACCAGGCCGCGGTCGACAACGCCAAGGTCGATCTTTCCCGCTGCACCATCTTCTCGCCGATCGACGGCGTCGTGATCTCCCGCCAGACCGACGTCGGCAAGACCGTCGCCTCCAGCCTGAACGTGCCGGTGCTCTTCACCATCGCGCCCGACCTGGCGAGCATGCAGATCACCGCGGCCGTCGCCGAAGCCGACATCGGCTCGGTCAATGTCGACCAGCAGGTCAACTTCACGGTCGACGCCTTCCCGAACCGCACCTTTCGCGGCAACGTGATCCAGGTGCGCAACGCGCCGAAGAATACCAGCAACGTCATCACCTACGACACGATCATCAAGGTCGACAACCACGACCTGAAGCTCCGTCCCGGCATGACCGCCAACGTCTCCATCGTCGTCGCCCGCCGCGACGGCGCCCTGCGCGTGCCCAACGCGGCTCTCCGCGTACGCATGCCCGAAGGTCTGGCCAGCGCGGCTCCCGGCAATGAAAAAGCCAAGGGCGGCGAGAAAAAGGCCGAGGGCGCGAACGGCGAACCACGCAAGCGCGAAGGCGGCGGCAACGGCGGTGGCGGCGGCCGCGGCGCGTTCTTCGCCAACATGACTCCCGAACAGAAGGAAAAGATGAAGGCCATCAACGCCGAGGTCGGCGTCGACTTCCGCCAAGGCCCGCCCACGCCCGAGCAGCGCGAGCAGATCCGCAAGCTCATGGTCGAACGCGGCCTCATCACCGCCGAGCAGGCGGCCGAAGCCGCCGCCCGCGCGGGCGGCAACAACGGCGAACCGGTTTACACCACTCGCACGGTTTACCGCCTGCCGGGCGGCAACAAGCTCGCCACGCCCGAAGCGGTATCCGTCAAGGTCGGCATCACCGACGGCCTCGCCTCCGAGGTCGCGGCCAATTCCGGGATCAACGAAGGCGATGTCCTCATCACCAGCGTGGTCGTCAGCGGCCCCCGGAGCGCCGCACCTACCAGCAATCCGTTTGGCGGCAACCAGCGCCGGTTCTAAGTCCCATGCCCGCGGTTGTCCAAATCGAGGAGATCCACAAGATCTACGACTCGGGCGAAGTGCCCGTCCACGCCGTGCGCGGCGTCACGCTCACCATCGAGCGCGGTGAATTCGTCGCCGTCATGGGCGCGTCCGGTTCGGGCAAGTCCACCATGATGAACCTGCTCGGCTGCCTCGACCGGCCGACCAAGGGCCGCTACCTGCTCGACGGCACCGACGTTTCCCACCTTGAGCGCAACCAGCTCGCCGACATCCGCAACCAGAAGCTCGGCTTCGTCTTCCAGGGCTTCAACCTCCTCGCCCGCACCACCGCACGCGAGAACGTCGAGCTACCCATGCTCTATGGCCAGCGCCGCCTCAGCTCGAAGCAGATCCACCAGCGCGCGCTGCACTGCCTCGACCTCGTCGGCCTCAGCCAGCGCGTCGACCACTTCCCCAGCCAGCTCTCCGGCGGCCAGCAGCAGCGCGTCGCCATCGCGCGCGCCCTCGTCAACGAACCGACCGTGCTCCTCGCCGACGAACCGACCGGCAACCTGGATTCCAAGACTTCCGTCGAGGTCATGGGCGTTTTCCAAAAGCTCAACTCCCAGGGCATCACCATCATCATGGTGACGCACGAGCTCGACATCGCGAAGTTCTGCAAGCGCAACCTGATCATGCGCGACGGCCGCCTCGTCAGCGACGTCCAGGTCGAGGGTCGCTCCATCGCCACCGAGGAACTGAAGAAAATCGCGGAGGCCGAGTCCGCCGCCAAACTCATCGACTGATGCGCATTTTCAACACCATCAAGGTCGCCCTCCGCGCGCTGCGCCGGAACATCCTGCGCTCCATCCTCACCGCGCTCGGCATCATCATCGGCATCGCCGCCGTCATCGCGGTCGTCAGCATCGGCAACGGCGCCAAGGCGCAAGTGGAGGCCTCCATCGCCAGTCTCGGCCAGAACATCATCTCCGTCTTCCCGGGCAACTTCACGGCCGGCGGCGTGCGCGGCGGCTTCGGCACCGCCTCCACGCTCACGGTCGACGACGCGCTCGCAATCCGCAACGAAATCAACGGCGTCGCCAACGTCAGCCCCGAGATGCGCGACCGCCAGCAGGTGCTCGCCAACGGCCTCAATTGGAGCACGCAGATCCAGGGCGAGGACATCAACTACCTCGAGATCCGCACCTGGCCGATCGCCGAGGGCGACATGTTCTCCGAGTCCGATGTCCGCAGCGGCGGCAAGGTCTGCGTCGTCGGCAAGACCATCGTCGACCAGCTCTTCTCCGGCATGGACCCGATCGGACAGACGCTGCGCATCCGCAACATTCCCTTCAAGATCGTCGGCCTGCTCTCGACCAAGGGTTTCAACTATTTCGGCCAGGACCAGGATGACGTCGTCATCATTCCCTACACCAGCCACCTCAAGCGCATCGCGCGCCGGCCCAACCTCAACTCGATCGTCATCCAGGCGCAGCAGGCCGACCAGATGGCACGCGTGCAGCAGGACATCACCGACCTGCTCCAGCAGCGCCGCAACGGCAAGGATCCCGACTTCACCGTCCGCAACCAGCAGGAACTCGCCGAGGCCGCGACGGCCACGACCAAGACGATGACGTTCCTTCTCACGGTCGTCGCCATCATCGCGCTCTTCGTCGGCGGCATCGGCATCATGAACATCATGTTGGTGTCCGTCACCGAGCGCACGCGCGAGATCGGCATCCGCCTCGCTGTCGGTGCGCACAGCCGCGACGTGCTGCTGCAATTCCTCACCGAGGCCACGATCCTCTCGCTCATGGGCGGCGCCCTAGGCGTCATCACTGGCGCCATCGCCTCGCATTTCATCTCGCAGATCAACGGCTGGCCCGTGCTGCTCTCCACGCTCTGGATCTTCCTCGCGTGCGGCGTCAGCGCCTTCATCGGCATCGCCTTCGGCTTCTTCCCCGCCTTCAAGGCCGCGCAGCTGGATCCGATTGAGGCGCTGCGGTACGAATGATGCGCTTGGCGCATCATTCGAGTTAGGAGTTAAGAGTTAGGTGTTAGACGGCAGAATTCCCGCACCCGCGCCAAGCGCGCGTTGGTTCGTACTCCTAACTCTCAACTCCTAACACCCAACCGCGGTCGCATCGCGACCGCCGTCCCATTCGCGGGAATCACGGCTTCCGTGTTCGAGGATTTTCCGCGCGCGCGAAAATTTCCGATTTTCGCCATTGGTATTTTATTCAACTGCGAACCAGCGCGTTGCGCGTGCTTCGGTGATGTTGGCACGGCGCTAGCAATTGTCGTCGCATCTCTGATCAACATGAAAACCTCCCGTAACATCATCTCGTTCGTCATCGCCGCCGGCGCTCCCGGTGTGGCTCTCCTCGCCCTCGCCAACGTCATCGCCGCGGACGCCGCGCTCGCGATCCTCGCTGTCGGTGGCATCGCCGCCTTCGCCGCGTTCGATTACTCGCGCTCGTCCAAGTCGCTCCGTCCGACCGCCACGATCCTGCGTCCGGCCTTCCCGGCCGTGAAGCTCGCCTCGCCGGTCTCCGTCACGCTCAACCGCGCCGCTTAAGCTCTACACCCTGTAGCGGCGGTCTATGACCGCCGTCCGGCGCGCAAGGGCGCCGCTCGCATCCCGAGCGCCACTCTTGACACTTGTTACCTGTCACTTGTCACTTCTCTCCTAATGGCCGCCAACGATCCCGCTCCGCACCGCATCCTGGTGGCGGATGACCAAGCCGATGTCCTCGAAGCGCTGCGCCTCCTGCTGAAAGCGGAAGGCTACCAGATCGAGACCGTCAAATCGCCCGCCGCGGTGATCAAGGCCGTCGAAGCGCGGGACTTCGACCTGGCGATCATCGATCTTAATTACAGCCGCGACACGACGTCCGGCCAGGAAGGCCTCGACCTGCTCGCGAAGCTGCAGGCCGCGGATGCGACGCTGCCGGTGGTCGTGATGACCGCGTGGGCCAGCGTCGAGATCGCCGTCGAGGCCATGCGCCGCGGCGCCAAGGATTTCATCACCAAGCCGTGGGAAAACCCGCGCCTGGTCTCCATCGTGAAAAACCAGATCGAGCTGGCCAGCGCTGTGCGCGCCTTCCGCCGCCTCGAGCAGGAAAACCAGATTTTGCGCGGCAAGGGCGGCCCGAACCTCATCGCCCAGTCGGTCGCGATGCGCCCGGTGCTGGAAATCATTTCGCGCGTCGGTCCCTCCGACGCGAACGTTCTCATCACCGGCGAAAACGGCACCGGCAAGGGCGTCGTCGCCCAGGCGCTGCACGCCGTTTCGGTCCGCGCCGGCCGTCCCTTTATTTCCGTCAACATGGGCGGCCTGCCCGAGGGCGTGTTCGAGAGCGAACTCTTCGGCCACGTCCGCGGCGCGTTCACCGACGCCAAGACCGATCGCGCCGGCCGCTTCGAGCTGGCCGACACCGGCACCCTCTTCCTCGACGAAATCGGCAACATCCCGCTCGGCCAGCAGGCCAAGATCCTGCGCACGCTCGAGACCGGCGAGTTCGAGCGCGTCGGTTCGTCGAAGGCCTGTCGCGCCAACGTCCGCCTGATCTCCGCCACCAACGCCGACCTCCAGGCCGAGGTCGCCGCCGGCAAATTCCGCCAGGATCTTCTTTTCCGTCTCAACACGATCCACATTCACCTGCCGCCGCTGCGCGAGCGCCGCGAGGACATCGCGCTCCTCGCCCAGCATTTCCTGAAGCAGCACGTGACGCGTTATCGCAAGGCGATCACCGGCTTCGACGACAGCGCCGTCGAGGCGATGAAGGACTACGCGTGGCCGGGCAATGTCCGCGAGCTCGACCACGCCGTCGAACGCGGCGTGCTCATGAGCCAGGGCAAGGTCGTCCGCGCCCCCGACCTCGGCCTCAATGCCGGCCAGTCCGCCCCGCGCCTCGAGGACATGAGCCTCGAGGAAGTCGAAAGTTTCCTGATCAAAAAGACCCTCGCCCGCTGCGACGGCAACGCCCGCAAAGCCGCCGAAGAACTCGGCCTGAGCCGGAGCGCATTCTACCGGCGCCTGGAGCGCTACGGACTCTAAGACGGGGCACCACTAAGCCACACTAATGTCTCACTAATTAGTGACCGATCAGTGTGGATTAGTGGTTACCTGTTTTCCTGCCTTAATCTTGCGCCTCCCGCGCCTTTTTGCGGCCATAGCCTGAACAACTGATGGCCACCCCCAAAAAGCGGAGAGTCTCCCACGAGAATCGCGTGTTCCTCAACACGCTCCTCGCCGGCGCTCCTGCGGTGATCACGGCAGGGGTACTGCTCTACATCGGTGGCTACAGCGCCAAGGTCCAATGGACCCTCGGCCTGATCATGTTCGGCTTCTGGTTCGGCTACGCCCTCGCCGTGCGCGAACGCGTGGTGCGCCCGCTGCAGACGATGGCCAACCTGCTCACCGCCCTCCGCGAGGGCGACTACTCCACCCGCGCGCGCGGGGCCAATCGCGATGAACCGCTCGGCGACGTCCTCGCGGAAAT
The DNA here is from genome assembly GCA_048498955.1 of Verrucomicrobiota bacterium. GTDB lineage: Bacteria > Verrucomicrobiota > Verrucomicrobiia > Opitutales > Opitutaceae > Lacunisphaera. The sequence continues at coordinate 181,092 of JBEHWZ010000005.1, forward strand.
CAATTTGCTCAGCGGCACGCTCCAGGAACAGCGCCTCGGCGCGCTCGAGGCCACGGCGCTGCTCCGCACCGTCATGGAGGAAATCGACGTCGCGATCTTCGCCTTCGACGCGAATGAAACCCTGCGCCTCGTCAACCGCGCCGGCCAGGAACTCATCGCCCAGCCCGCCGAACGCATCCTCGGACGCCCGGCGAAGGATCTCGATCTCGCGGACTGCCTCGTTGGCGAAGGCACGCGCGTGTTGAGCCGCACCTTTGCCGGGGGCACCGGCCGCTGGGGCATGCGCCGCACCGTTTTTCGCGAGGGTGGCCTGCCCCACTCGCTCGTCGTCATCGCCGACCTCAGCCAGCCGCTGCGCGAGGAAGAGCTCAAGGCCTGGCAGCGCCTGGTGCGCGTCATCGGCCACGAGCTCAACAACTCGCTCGCCCCGATCAAGTCGATCGCCGGCTCGCTCAACTCCATTCTCAAGCGCCAGCAGCGCGCCTCCGACTGGGAGGACGACATGCGCGGCGGCCTCGAGATCATCGAGACGCGCGCCGAAGGCCTGAACCAATTCATGCAGTCCTACGCGCGCCTCGCGAAACTGCCGCCCCCGAGCAAGCAACTGTGCGAGATCGGACCCATCCTGCGCCGCGTGGCCGCGCTCGAAACCCGCGCTGACGTGCAGATCATCGAAGGGCCCGAGATGACCGTGAACGTCGACCCGGCGCAGTTGGAGCAGGTCATCATCAACCTCGTGAAAAACGCCGCCGAGGCCCTGCCCGATCCGTCGCAATCCGCCGCACCGATCGGCGGCGTGCGCCTCTCCTGGCACAAGACGCCCGGTGCGCTCGAAATCACCGTCGAGGACGACGGCCCCGGCATCGCGAACTCGCAAAATCTTTTCGTGCCCTTCTTCACCACGAAACCCTCCGGCTCCGGCATCGGTCTCGTTCTCTGCCGCCAGATCGCCGAGAACCACAACGGTTCGCTCACGCTCGAAAACCGCCCCGACCACCCGGGCTGCATCGCGCGGCTGAGACTGCCGTTGTAACGGACGTTTTTTAACCACGGATTGCACCGATATGATCGGTTTGAATCCGTGAGATCCGTGTAATCCGTGGTTAAAATGGATCACTGACCGTCGTCCCACTTTCGGAACGCCTGCTTCCCGGCTTCGCTCTGAAGAGTGAATGGAGCAAAATCAGACCATTTCGCTTATAACTCCACCCCAGCTATTTACAGCTATCTACGGACTTGGCACGGACGTTGCAATTGTCGGGGAAAATATCGCACCCGAATGGACATCGCTCGCCCCAACGTCGCCAAGGAAAAACGCAAGAAGCGCATCATGTACGCCGTCATCACCGCGGTCGTGCTGGTCGCGATCACCGTGGTGATCATGCGCCTCAAGCCCGCCGCCCCGACGGTCGAACGCAATCTGGTGTGGATCGACACCGTGAAGCGCGGCCCGATGGTCCGCCAAGTCCGTGGCCTCGGCACGCTGGTGCCGGAAGAAATCCGCTGGATCGCCGCCCGCACGCAGGGCCGCGTCGACAAGATCATTCTCCGCCCCGGCGCGCCGGTTGAACCGGGCACGCTCATCGTCGAGCTGACCAATCCCGACGTCGTCTCCGCCGCCGCCAACGCCAAGTCCCAGCTGCAAGCCGCCGAGGCCCAGCTCGCCGGTCTGCGCGTGACGCTCGAGAGCAGCCTGCTTCAAGCCGAAGCCACCGCGGCCAATGCCAAGTCGGATTACGAAACCGCGCGCCTCCAAGCCGAGGTGAACGATGAACTGCTCAAGGACGGACTCGTCTCCCCGGTCCAGCACAAGCTCTCCAAGGTAAACGCCGAAACCGCTGCCACGAAAAACGAGATCGAGCAGAAGCGCTACGCCTTCGCCAAGGATTCCATCAAGCCGCAGCTCGCCGTGCAGGAAGCCGAGGTCGAGCGTCTCGCCTCCCTCTACAAGCTCCGCACCGAGGAACTCGAAGCCCTCCAGGTCCGCGCCACCACGAGCGGCGTGCTCTCCGCGCTCGGCACCCCGACGCTGCCGATAGAAGTCGGCGCCCAGGTGCAGCCGGGCAACAACATCGCCCGCGTCGCCGACCCGACCAAGCTCAAGGCCGAGGTCCGCATCGCGGAAACGCAGGCCAAGGACATCGCCATCGGCCAGCTCGCCTCCATCGACACCCGCAACGGCCTCGTCGAAGGCAAGGTCGGCCGCATCGATCCCGCCGTGCAGAACGGCACGGTCACCGTCGACGTCTTCCTCACCGGCGCGCTGCCGAAGGGCGCCCGCCCCGACCTCTCGGTCGACGGCACGATCGAACTCGAGCGACTCAACGATGTCGTCTTCGTCGGCCGCCCGGCCTTCGGCCAGGAGAAGAGTTCGGTCAACATCTTCAAGGTCTCCGACAGCGGCGAAGCCTACCGCACGCAGGTCCAGCTGGGCCGCAGCTCGGTCAACACGATCGAAATCGTCTCCGGCCTCCAGCCCGGCGACCGCGTGATCCTCTCCGACATGTCCCCGTGGGACTCCAACGAGCGCATCAAACTGAACTGATCCCGTGTTCGCCCCTGTCCTCATCCTTTCGCTGCTCACCCTGCTCATCGCCACCGACGAGCCGGAAAATCATGAGCGCTGAAACCCTGTAACTTTTCGCCCCACTCGCGGGTTAATCACCCGGACAACCATATCATCATCCCGTCTCCCAAATCGAAATTCCCAACCACATGAGCACCGACGAACGCACCTCCCTCATCAAACTCGAAGGCGTCACCAAAGTCTTCCTCACCGATGAGGTCGAAACCCACGCCCTCTCCGGCATCCACATGGATATCAAGAAGGGCGAATATGTCTCCATCGCCGGCCCGTCCGGTTGCGGCAAGTCCACCCTCCTCTCCATCCTCGGTCTCCTCGATACGCCGACCGACGGCAGCTACGTCCTCAACGGCCGCCCGGTGCAGGGCCTGACGCTCCCGGAGCGCGCCCGCATCCGCAACCGCGAGATCGGTTTCATTTTCCAGTCGTTCAATCTCATCGGCGACCTCACGGTCTATGAGAACGTCGAGCTCCCGCTCACCTACCGCGGCATGCCCGCCAGCGAGCGCAAGCAGCGCGTCACCGACGCTCTCGAGAAGGTCGGCATGGGCCACCGCGCCAAGCACCTTCCCTCCCAGCTCTCCGGCGGTCAGCAGCAGCGCGTCGCGGTCGCCCGCGCCCTCGCCGGCTCGCCCGCCGTGCTCCTCGCCGACGAACCGACGGGTAACCTCGATTCGAAGAACGGCGATGCCGTGATGGAGCTCCTCCGCTCCCTGCACAAGAGCGGCTCGACCATCGTCATGGTCACCCACGACGCCCGTTTCGCCCGCAACGCCGACCGCACCATCCACGTCTTCGACGGCCGCGTCGTGGAAGAGCAAGTCGAAGCGTAAGCTTCTCTGTCCCGTGTAGGGCCGACGCTCGCCGCCGGGCCTCGAACGCCAATCCAGGTCCGCCGGCAAGCGGCGACCCTACACAAGCCAATCACCAAGGCTTCCCTCCCCCGCCATGCTCGCTGACCTCCGCTTCGCCTTCCGCACCCTGGCCAAGACGCCGGGGTTTACCTTCATCGCGATCTTCACCCTGGCGCTGGCGATCGGCGTCAACTCCGCGCTCTTCACGCTCGTCCACGGCGTGCTCCTGCGCCCGGTGATTCCGGTTGAGCCCGAGCGGGTCGTGAACCTCTTCACCGCTCGCGCCGGCGCGAGCAAGGACTACCGCCAGTTCTCATATGCCGAGTACCAGGCGCTGCGCGACGCGAAGGACACGTTCGCCGGCGTCTCCGCCCTCAACCCGATCCTCGCAGGCATCGGCTCGGACGACGCCGTCCGCCGCAGCTTCGCCTTCCTGGTTTCGGACGATTATTTCTCGATGCTGGGCACGACGCCGGCCGCCGGCCGCTTCTTCACCGCCGAAGAATCCCGCCCCAACGCCAACCTTCCGGTGGTCATCGTCAGCTACCCGTACTGGCAGGCCCACGGCGGCCGCGCCGATTTCGTCGGCAGCCGGATCCGCGTCAACGGTCAGATCCACACCGTCATCGGCGTCGCCCGCCGCGGCTTCAGCGGCACCAACGCCCTGCTCGCGCCGGACGTCTGGCTCCCGCTCGGCATGTTCGCCAACTACGCCCAGGTCCTCAGCGGCAGCACGCTGACCGACCTCTCGAACCCGAAGAACTTCACCCTCAATCTCACCGCGCGCCTCGCGCCGGGCGTCACCTTCGAGAGCCTCAAGGCCCGCCTGCCCGCGCTCGCCAAGCAGCTCGACGCGGTCCAGCCCGCCGATCTCGCCACCGTGCGCGAACTCCAGTTCGAGGCGCCGTCGCGCTTCAACATCAGCACCACGCCGAGCGGCGATAGCTCCGGCTTTCCCATCGCCGCCATGCTGCTCGCCATGTCCGGCTGTGTGTTGCTCATCGCCTGCCTCAATCTGGCCAACATGCTCCTCGCCCGCGGCTCGGCCCGCGCCCGCGAGATCGCCGTCCGTCTCGCGCTCGGCGCCACCCGCGGTCGCATCGTCCGCCAGCTCGTCGTCGAGGGTTTCCTCCTCGCGCTCACCGGCGGCGCGCTCGGCCTGCTGGTCGCGCTCTGGAGCAACGACCTGCTCCTGAATTCCCTCCAGACGCTCTTCAGCACGATGAACTTCTCGCTCGCGGTCGACGCGACACCGAGCCTCGCCCTGCTGCTCGCCACCTTCGGCTTCTGCCTCGTGGCCACCGTGCTCTTCTCCGTCGGCCCCGCGCTGCGCGCCTCGAAGACCGACCTCATTCCCGCGCTCAAGTCGCAGGCCGCCGACGCCGACGGCAACGGCCGCCTCAACCGCTTCTTCGCCGGCCGCAACCTGCTGGTCATGGCCCAGATTTCCCTGTCGTTCATGCTGCTCTTCAGCGCCGGCCTCTTCGTCCGCGGCGCCCTCGCCGCCAGCGGCGCGCGCCTCGGTTTCCAGCCGCAGGGCCAGTACATCGCCGAGATGGACTACTCGCTCGGCAACAGTGCGCCCGCCGAAGCCAAGCGCGCGCTCCTGAGCGCCCTCGACCGCATCCGCACCGAGCCCGGCGTCACCGCCGCCGCCCTCGGCAACCAGCTGCCGTACGGCAACACGACCAACATGACCCGCTTCGTCGACGCCCGCCAGGCGGCGTCCGAACGCAAGGCCGACCCGAACGCTCCCGAGCCCGGCGTCGACGCGCTCTTCACCGTCGTGTCCGACCAGTATTTCCCCGCCATGGGCGTGCCGCTGCTGCGCGGCCGCGATTTCACCGCTGCCGAGGTGCGCGATGAGAAATCCGCGCGCGTGGTCATCATCGACGAGGCGCTGGCGAAACGGCTCTTCCCCAAGGAAGAGGCCCTCGGCCAGCACATCCGCTATACGCAGGCCCCGGCCGATGGCTCGCCCTCCGAGTTGGAGATCGTCGGCATCGTGGCCCCGCACCGCCATGACGCGCTCCAGCGCAAGGACCGCCCGCGCGTTTTCGTACCGCTCGCGCAGGCCTTCCAACCCACCGCCTTTCTCCACGTACGCACCGCGATGCCGGGCACGGCTTTCGTCGGCACGCTCCGCACCGCGCTCCTGCACATCGACCCGCAGATGCCGCTGCTCGGCGTCGATCCGCTGAGCGAACTCCTCACCCGCAACATCCAGCTCTGGATCGTCCGCCTCGGCGCCACGCTCTTCGCCATCTTCGGCGGCGTCGCCCTCCTGCTCTCCGTGGTCGGCGTCTACGGCGTGAAATCCTACGCCGTCGCCCGTCGCACCAAGGAAATTGGCATCCGCATGGCGATCGGCGCGCACCCGCGCGACGTCTTCAAGCTGATCATGAACCAGGGTGTCCTCCAGACGGCCCTCGCGCTTTCCTTCGGCCTCGTGCTCGCACTACTCGCCGGCAAGGCGCTCAGCAGTCTGCTCTACGAAGTCAGCCCCTTCGACCCGCTCGCCCTTGGCCTCGCCGCTTTCGTCCTCGCCGCCTCCGCCCTGCTCGCCTGCTTCCTGCCGGCCCGCCGCGCGACGAAGGTGAGTCCGACGGTGGCGCTCAGGTCCGAATGACCTGAGCAAGTAACAAGTGGCAGGTATCAAGTACCAAGAACCCAGCCACGCTTCCCAACACTTGGTACTTGTTACCTGATACCTGTTACTTTTCCCCATGACCGACTTCCGCTACGCCCTCCGCTCCCTGGCAAAAACGCCCGGCTTCTGCCTCATCGCGATCGCCACGCTGGCGCTCTGCATCGGCGCGAACAGCGCGATCTTCTCGGTCGTCAACGCCATCCTGCTCAAGCCCTACCCGTGGCCGGGCTCGGACCGCTTGGTGTACGTCTACAACACCTACCCGCTGATGGGCCTGCCCAATGCGGGGATCTCCATCCCCGATTATCGCGACCGCAAGGAGGGCGTCAGCGGCTTCGCCGACGCCACGATGTACAACACCCGCAGCTTCAACCTCGCGAGCGACGGCGAGCCGGAGCGCATCATCGGCCTCAACGCCACGCCTTCCCTCTTCACTACGCTCCAGACGCAGGCCGCGCTGGGCCGGGTGTTCAATGAATCCGAGGCCGAACCGGGCAACGGCAACGTCATCGTGCTCAGCCACGCGCTTTGGAAAAACCGCTTCGGCGCCAACCCGAAGATCATCGGCACCACGCTCCGGCTCAACACGCAGGTCTACACCGTCATCGGCGTCATGCCCGAGGGTTTCTACTTCCCCAGTCCGCGCATCCAGGCGTGGGTGCCGTTTGTCTTCACGCCCGAACTCAAATCCGACAACGAGCGCGGCAACGAATACTCCACGATGATCGCCCGCCTCAAGCCGGGCGCCTCGCTCGACGCGGTGCAGCGCGACCTCGACGCCATCCAGGTGCGCAACGCCGAGCGCCTGCCCGACCAGGCCGGCTTCTGGAAAACCGCCGGCTTCGGCGGACGCACCCAGGGCTTCCTCGAGCAAAACGTTTCGAACCTGCGCGGCATGCTCTGGCTCGTGCAGGCCGGCGTCGCCGCCGCGCTGCTCATCGGCTGCGCCAACGTCGCCAGCCTGCTCCTCGCCCGCGCCATGGCCCGGGAACGTGAACTCGCCATCCGCGCCGCGCTCGGCGCGGGCCGCGGCCGCCTGATGCGCCTGCTGCTGACCGAAAGCCTCATCCTCTTTCTCGCCGGCGGCGCCCTTGGCCTGCTGGTCGCGTGGTGGAGTGTCGAGGCGCTCGGCTCGCTCGGCCTGTCCACGCTGCCGCGCGGCTTCGGCGTCCAGCTCGACCCGACCGTCTTCGGCTTCACCCTGCTCTGCTCGCTCATCACCGGACTCGCCTTCGGCGCGCTGCCAGCCTGGTCCGCTTCGCGGGGCGACGCCGCCGCGGCGCTCAAGGAAGCCGGCACGCGCGGCTCCGCGGGCAAGCGCACCACCTTCCTCCGTGCGGCGCTGGTCGCCGGCGAAATCGCCCTGGCCGTCATGCTGCTCTCCACCGCGGGCCTGCTGGTCCGCAGCTTCCAGCGCCTGCAGCAGGAAAACCCTGGCTTCTCCCCGGGCGGCGTCATCACCGCCCAGCTCGCGCTCCCGGGCGCGAAGTACGACCAGCCGGCCAAGAACGTCGCCTTCGCCGACGCCACCCTCGCCCGCCTGCGCGCGCTGCCGGGCGTCACCGCCGCCGGCCTCACCGATGTGCTGCCCTTCACCGGCAACAACAGCCAGGGTTCCTACTCGCTGCCCGATGTCACGCTGCCGCCGGGCGCGCCGCTGCCGCACGGCCAGCAGCGCCATGTCGACCCGGGTTACTTCAAGGCGCTCGGCCTGTCGCTCGTGCGCGGACGCTTCTTCACCGAGGCCGACACGGCCACGACGCAGAAGGTCGTGATCATCGACAAGGTGCTCGCCGACAAGTACTGGCCCAACCAGGACCCGATCGGCAAACGCTTCAGCCGCGGCGGCGATGACGCCCATCCCGACCTCTGGACGATCGTCGGCGTCGTCGCCCCGATCAAATTCCAGAGTCTCGAGGAGAACGTGAAGAAGGAGACCTATTATTTCCCCTACGCCCAGCAGCCGATGAACCAGGTGATCCTCGTCGTCAAAACCGCCGGCGACCCGACCTTGCTGACCACCGCCGTGCGCGACGCGGTGCGCGCCACCGATCCGGAACAGCCGATCTACGACGTCAAGACGATGGGCCAGCGCATGGACGAGGTCGCCCAGACCCGCAAGGCGCCGATGGTCCTGCTCTCGCTCTTCAGCGGGGTCGCGCTCCTGCTCGCCGTGCTCGGCGTGTACGGCGTGCTCGCCTTCTCGGTCACGCAACGCACCGCCGAGTTCGGCGTGCGCATCGCGCTCGGCGCCAGCTCCGGCGACATCGCCGGCCTCGTGCTGCGCCAGGGCGCGCGCCTCGTGCTCGTCGGCATCGCCATCGGGCTCGCCGCCTACCTCGCGCTCAGCTCCGTCGTCGGCAAACTCCTTTACGGTGTCGCCGCCACCGACCCGCTCACGCTCGCCATCGCCCCCGTCGTGCTGGCCTTCGCCGCGATCTTCGCCTGCCTGCTCCCCGTCCGCAAAGCGACCAAGGTAAATCCGCTCGAAGCTTTGCGGGCCGAATGAGCCATCAGCCGTCTGTTTTCAGCCCTCAGCCACACCACCATACACCTCCTGTCCCAGCCGACGGCTGACCGCTGAAAGCTGAGTGCCTCTTCTCCCATGCGCTTTGCCCTTCGTTCGCTCGCCCGGACTCCGGGTTTCACCGCCATCGCCATCATCGCGCTCGCCCTCGGCATCGGGGCGAACACCGCGATCTTCAGCATCGTCAATACGCTCTTCCTCCGTCCGCTGCCTTACCCGGACGCCGGGCGGCTGGTGCTGCTGCAATCCTCGCAACCCGAGAAGAACATCGACGGCTTTCCGTTTTCCTATCCGCGTTTCCTCGCGGTCCAGGAGGGGCAGCAGGTCTTTAGCGACCTCGGCCTCGGCATTTTCACCGGCTTCACGGTCACCGGTCGCGGCGAACCGGAACAGGTGCAGGGCATCCAGGCGTCGGCTTCCTACCTCGCCACCCTCGGCGTCAACCCGCTGTATGGGCGGAACTTCAATGCGGACGAAGACCGTGCCGGCGGTGCGCCGGTGGTCATGATCAGCCATCATTACTGGCGCCAGCACTACAATGCGGATGCCGGCGTCCTCGGCCAGACGCTGATCCTCGACGGCCGGCCGCACACCATCATCGGCATTCTGCCTCCGTCGCTCTCGAGTTTCCCGCTGAACCAGACCGAACTCTGGACGCCGCGCCCGGCCGAGGTACCGTTCCTCGCCCGCTCGCAACTGGATGGCGGCGGTTTCTTCTTTCAGGTCATCGCACGTCTCAAGCCCGGCATCAGCCTGGCGCAAGCTGGCGAAAATGTAAGCGTCATCGCCGCCGGCTACCGCCAGACGCACGGCGGCAACGCCGACGCGCCGACCCAGGCGCTGGTGCGTCCCATGCTCGAGACCTTTACCGGCAACCAGCGTCCCACCTACGCGCTGCTTTTCGGCGCCGTCGGTTGCGTGCTGCTCATCGCCTGCGCCAATGTCGCCAACCTGTTGCTCGCCCGCTTCGTCAGCCGCCGGAAGGAAATCGCGCTGCGCTTTGCGCTCGGCGCCAACCGCAGCCACGTCGTCCGGCAACTGTTGGCGGAAAGCGTGCTCGTTGCCCTGGCGGGCGGTGCCCTCGGCCTGGTCATCGCACAGGCGGGCGTCGCGATCTTCGTCCACTTCGGCCAGGCGTTCATTCCGCGTTCCCTCGAGGTTTCGGTCGATCCGCTGGCCATCGGCTTCACCGTGGGCGTCTCGCTCCTCACCGGCCTCGGCATGGGACTTTTCCCCGCGCTGCAGGCGGCGCGCAACGATCCGAACGGCGCCTTGAAGGATACGTCCCGCGGCTCCTCCGGCGGCCCCACCCAGCGCCGGCTGCGCAGCGGCCTCCTCGTCGGCGAGATCGCGCTTTCGCTGGTTCTCCTCGTGGTGGCCAGCCTGCTGCTGACGAGCTATGTGCGGCTGCAAAAAGTGTCGCCGGGCTTTCAACCGGGGAACGTCTTCGTGGCGTTTCTCAACCTGCCGCCCACGAAATACGGCGACGCCCAGGCGATTTCGAATTTCCAAATCCGCCTGACCGAGCGGCTCGCGGCCCTGCCCGGCGCCAAGTCGGTCGCGCTGAATGACTCCCCTCCGCTCTCGGGCAACAACGGCGGCGCGCCCATCGGCGTCGTGGGCCAGGCCCTGGCTCCGCTGGGGGATCGGCCCAACGCCGTGCGTCACTTGATCAGCCCGAACAATTTCGCGACGCTCGGCATCCCGTTGCTGCGCGGCCGCGATTTCAACGATCGCGACCGTCCAGGCAGCCCCGAGACCGTCATCGTGAACGAGGCCTTTGTGCGGCAGTTTTTCCCCGGCGAGGATCCGCTCGGCCGGAAAGTCGTGACCGGCATGGGCCAGCGGATTTCGGAGATCGTCGGCGTGGTGGCCGACACCCACAGCGTCGACCTTAACAGCCCGCCCCGCGCCGAATACTTCCTGCCCTCGCAGCAGCGCGGCGAAAATTTCACCACCATCCTCGTTCGCACCGAGGGCGATCCCGCGCTCTTCACCGCCTCGGCGCGAGTCGCCCTCCGGGAAGTCGATCCCGACCTGCCCTTGCTGAACGCCCAGCCGTTCACGGCGTTGATCGACCAGGCCGTGGCCGAACGCCGTCTGATCATGATGCTGCTGGCCGCCTTTGCGGGCCTGGCTCTCGTGCTCGCCTGCATCGGCGTGTACAGCGTGATGGCCTACGTCGTGAGTCAGCGCACGACCGAGATCGGCATCCGCATGGCTCTCGGCGCCAGTCCCGGCGCGGTCCAGGCCATGATCCTCACCGAAGGCCTGCGCCTCGCCGCGCTGGGCATCGGCATCGGCGTGATCGTCGCCCTCGCGGCCAGCCGGCTGATCCAGCAATTGCTCTTCAATGTGCCGCCGCACGATCCGCTGATCTACGCCGGCATTTCGCTGCTGCTCATCGCGGTGGCGGCCCTCGCCTGCTGGCTGCCCGCCCGCCGCGCCACCAAGGTGGACCCACTCGAAGCGCTGCGCTCCGAATAAACTCCGTTCAACTTTCGGTTCGCCGCTTCCCTCTTTCCACTTAGCCCTTACCCCGCTTGCTCTCCCTCCGCCACGCCCTTCGCACGCTCCGAAAATCTCCGGGCCTCTCGCTCGTCGTCGTGCTGTCGCTGGCGCTCGGCATTGGTGCGAACACCGTCATCTTCAGCTGGCTGCAGTCCTCCGTGTTTCATCCGCTGCCGGGTGTGAGCGCGCCGATCCTGCTGGTGGAAACCAAGGACGATACCGGCAACTACGTCTCCACCTCGTGGCTGGAATACCAGGATCTGCGCGAAATGCTGCCGTCCTTCCGCGCGATCGCGGCGCACCGCCAGCGGGCGCTCTACCTCGGCGACTCCGAGCGCGAGGGCCGGGTCTACGCCGAACTCGTCTCCGCGAATTTCTTCCCCGTGCTCGAGCTCACGCCGCGCCTGGGCCGGTTCTTTCGTCCCGATGAAGTGAGCCAGCCCGGCTCCGCACCGGTGGTCGTGATCGGGTATGATTTCTGGCAGAGTTATTTCCAAGGCGCACCGGACGTCGTCGGCCGCGCGCTCAAACTCAACAGCCGCACGTTCACCGTGATCGGTGTCGCCCCGCTGGGCTTCCGCGGCGCGTTCAACAACCTTGCCCTCGATGTCTTCCTGCCGGCCACCATGGCGGCCGAGCTGGTGCCCGCGAGTTCCGAGCTGACGCGGCGCGGCAACCGGCCTTTCGCGATGCTCGCGCAGCTCAACCCGGGCGTGACGCTCGCACAAGCCCGCGGCGAACTTGCCGCGGCCGCCAAACACCTGATTGCCGCGTATCCGGACACCAACAAAGGCCTGAGCTATGAAATCCTGCCCACCTGGCGCTCGCCGCGGGGCGGCGCCACCGTCGTGGCGTCGCTCGCCACGCTGCAGATTTTCGCGACCCTCATCCTCATCGTCGTCTGCGCCAACACCGCCAACCTGCTCCTCGCCCGCGCCAGCACCCGCCAGCGCGAGATCGGCGTGCGACTCGCCATCGGCGCCGGGCCGGGCCGGATTATTTTCCAACTGCTCCTCGAGAGCGTTTGCCTCGCGCTCCTCGGCGCGGGCGCCGGTCTCATCGTCGCGATGTGGGGCGTCGACGCCCTCGGCCAGGTTCCGCTGCCGGGCAACCTGCCGATCCGCCTCGCGCCCGAACTCGACTGGCTGAGCATCGCCTTTGCCGGCGGGCTGGCCACCGCCTGCGGCATCGCCTTCGGCCTCGCCCCTGCGCTGCAACTCGCGCGCGCCGATGTCATCCAATCACTGCGCAGCGGTCACGGCAGCCTCGGCGGCCGGAGCCTGCTGCGTGACATCCTCGTTGGCATCGAAGTGAGTGTTGCGCTCGTCGTGCTCGTGCTCGCCGGCCTTTTCCTGAAAAGCTTTCGCAACGCCCACGTCGTCAACCCGGGCTTTGAGGCCGGGCACGTGATGCTCGCCAGCGTCGACCTCGGCGGCCGCGGCTACAACAGCAAGACCGGCGCCGCGCTGCTCGACGACTTGGTGCAGCGACTGGAGTCGATCCCCGGCGTGGAGAAAGCCTCCACCGCCAACTATGTCCCGCTCGACCTGCACGGGCCGCCGACCGGCGTGATTTCGATCGAGGGCAAGGAATTCGATCCCAACCGCAAGATCCTCTACACCTTCGTCACGCCCGGCTACTTCGCCACCCTCGGCATCCCGCTGGCCGCCGGCAGGGATATCGCGCCGCGCGCGCGCGCTGACCTGCCGCCCGACGCCGTGATCGGCGACGAGATGGCCCGGCGCTACTGGCCCGGCGAAAATCCTGTCGGCCAGCGCTTCGAGGTCGACGGCACCACGTTCGTCATCGCCGGCGTCGCTCGCACGCCGAAGCTCGAGAAGATGAACGAGTCGCCGCGTCCGGCCGCGTGGCTGACGATGCGCACCCAATTTGTCTCCGCACCGATCCTGTACGTCCGCACGACGCAGGGCGACCCGCGCGCACTGCTGACCGCCATCCGCGCCACGATCCACCGCCTCGATCCCGAACTCGCCGTGCTCGACGCCCGCTCGATGTCCCAGCACCTCGACAACAACCTTTTCATCCAGCGCGTGCCCGCCGCCATGCTCGCCGTGCTCGGCCCGCTCGCGCTGGCGCTGGCCGCCATCGGGCTCTACGCCGTGCTCGCCTACGCCGTCGCCCGCCGCACCCAGGAAATCGGCGTGCGCCTGACCCTCGGCGCGACGCCCCAATCCGTCGTCGGCCTGATGATGTGGCAAAGCATGCGTGTGGTGCTCATCGCCACCGCCGTCGGCTGGATCGCCGCGCTTGTCGCCGGCTGGCTCCTGCGCGGCCTCTTTGTCGGCGTGCCCTTGGGCGATCCGATGATCTACGCCGGCATGCCGTTGCTCCTGCTCGCCGTCGCGACGCTCGCCTGTTGGATCCCCGCCCGCCGGGCCACCCAAGTGAGCCCGATGGAGTCGCTGCGATCGGAATAAGCGGAAGCACCCCCGACACACCCCGCCCTTTGGGCACCCCTCTTCATAGAGGGGACCTCGGCTACGTGAGTTTGATTCCCCTCTATCAAGAGGGGTGGCGCGCAGCGCCGGGGTGTGTTCGTCCGCGGTCCACAAGACCTATGACACGCCACGGCACACGCGCTGCAACTTTCCCGCGCATCCCCGGGTTCTTGAGAGCACGAAAGCTTTCAACTCCTCCCTCGCATGCGCTTCGCCCTTCGTTCCCTCCTGAAATCGCCTGGCTTCACGCTCACGGCGCTCGTCACGCTTGCCCTCGGCATCGGCGTGAACACGTCCATGTTCAGCCTCGTCGACGAACTGATGCTGCAGACCGCGCCGTTCCCGCACGGCCGCGAGATCCACCAGATCATCGCCGACACCCGCCAGGGACCGAACAACAGTTTCTCCGAAATGGAGGTCCGCGAGATTCGCGAGAAATCCACTTCCTACCAATCGCTGGCCACCATGCGCTTCGCGAGCAGCGCGCTGGCGGAACCGGGACACCCGCCGGAGCAGGTCCAGAGCATCATGGCGTCCGCCGAGTTCTTCGACGTGTTCGGCACGCAGCCGTTCCTCGGCCGAACCTTCACCGCCGCGGAAGCGCAACCGGGCCACAACCAGGTCATCGTGCTGAGCCACTCCTTCTGGCAGCAACGCTTCGGCGGCGACCCGAATGTCGTTGGCCGCTCGGTGCGAATCGACGGCGAGGCCGTGACGGTCATCGGCGTCATGCCCGCCGGCTTCGGCTGGCGCCTCTTCTGGGGCAATCCCTCGTTCTGGCGTCCGCTCAACTACACCCCGGATCAACTGAAGGATCGCAACTACCGCACCTTCTCGCTCGTCGGCCGGCTCAAGCCCGGCGCCACCGCCCAGCAGGCCACGGCCGAACTGGGGCCGGTCGCCGCGATGCAGTTGAAGGATTTTCCGAAAAACTACGACGGCCTCGCTTATCGCTCCCTGCCGCTCAACGAAGCCCAGATGGATGACGAGAGCCGCAAGATTTTGTTCATGCTACTCGGTCTGTCGGGCTTCGTCCTCCTGCTCGCCTGCGCCAACCTCGCCAATCTCCAGCTCGCGCGCGCCACCACGGCGATGCGCGACTTCGCCATCCGCGCCGCGCTCGGCGCCTCCCGCGCCCGCCTCATCCGGCAGCAGCTGACCGAATGCGTGCTGCTCGCCGTGGCCGGCGGCGTGCTCGGCACCGGTTTCGGCTGGGCCATCAACCGCGCCCTGTCCGCCATGATCCGGATCGGCCAGGAAGAAGGCGGCCTGCAGCTCCCGCTAAACGGGAAGATCCTCCTCTTCACCTTCGTCGTCGCCACCGTCGCGGGCATCATCTTCGGCATCGTGCCGGCGTGGCTGTCCTCGCGCGCGGATGTCGTCACCGCGCTCAAATCCCAGTCGCGCGGCTCGACCGGCGGCCGCACCCAGCACCGCATGCGCCAGCTGCTCATCATCGGCGAAGTGACACTCGCGCTCGTGCTGCTCGGCGGCGCGGCGGTCATGCAGCGGGGCTTCGACAAATTCCTGCACAAGGACATCGGCTGGGACACCGGCCGCCTGCTCACCGGTTCGCTGCCGATGCCGGAAGCGCGGTTCCCTACGACCGAGATCCGGCTCGAGTTTTTCCGCAAGGTACAGGCACGTCTCAGCGCTTTGCCGGGCGTGGAAAAGGTCGCGCTCAGCACCGGCGTACCGATTTGGGGTTACGGTTCGGACCGCAAGATCTTCACCGAGAAACAGGCCGCCGCCGACCAGGCCAACCTGCCGCTGGCGCACCACACGATGGTGACCGACGGTTTCTTTGACGTGCTCGGGGTCCGCTTCGTCGAGGGCCATGACTTCGCACCCAACCTCAAGCCCACCGACCCGAAGGTCATCATCATCAACCAAAGCCTCGCCCGCCAGCTCTGGCCCGGCCAGAGCGCGCTCGGCCAGCGCCTCGCCACGATCAACGGCGCGGAAACCACCTGGGCTGAAGTCATCGGCGTGGTGCGCGACTCCGACTCCGCCGCCAACGTCGGCAACGACCGCGTCTCCGGCCAGGTGTTCAAGCCCGTCGCCCACGAGGCGTGGACATGGATCCGCTTTGCCATCCGCGCCCAAGCCCCGGCCACTCTCGAGGACAGCGTGCGCCGCGCCCTCGCAGAAATCGATCCTGACCTGCCCGCCACCGATATGCTCACCGTCTCCAAGGCGGTGGAAAAGGGTCAGCACAACCTCGTGGTCATCGCGCAGATTCTCGGCGGCTTCGCCGCGCTCGGCCTCGTGCTCGCCGCCGTCGGCTTGTACGGCGTCATCTCCAATCTCGTCGCCCAGCGCACCAGCGAATTCGGCATCCGCCTCGCGCTGGGAGCCAAGCCCGCGGATGTACTCAACCTCGTCATGCGCCACGGCCTGCTGCTGACCTTCATCGGCCTCGTGCTCGGCCTCGCCGGCGCCTACGGCCTCAGCCAGCTCCTCGCGTCGATCTTCCCGCGTCTCGTCAGCGCCGACCCCGTCGCCCTCGGCGGCATGGCCGCGACGCTACTCGCCGTCGCCGCCCTCGCCTGCTGGCTGCCCGCCCGCCGCGCGACGAAAGTCGACCCCATGGTCGCGCTCCGCAGCGAATAACCGTCTCACGAAAACACCTTTTCCCGCTCCCTCATCAAGTAGTCTATTAAACTACTTGCCGGCTCGATTTCGGAGCGGGAAACGGCAAATAGACGCCCCCGATTTAAGTAGTTTAATAGACTACTTAGTGATCGGGCGGAATTGGTTTGCTGACAGCTGAATGCTGGCCGCTGAATACCAGGGATGCGTCTCCTGCCGCTGATCTTTCTCGCGCTCGTCATCGGCCTGACTGCCGCCCCCGAACACACCGTCCTGCTCAAGGACGCCGCAGCTGCGCTCAAAGCGGGCGACAACCCGGCGGCGCTCGCGAAACTCGAAGCCGCGGCAAAGCTTCGTCCCGACTATCCACGCATTCACCTGAACCTAGCCCGACTCTACACCGCGGCCGGGAAACACGATGACGCGCTCGCCGCGCTCGAGCGTCTCGCCGACATGAGCGTGAGCCTCAACCTCGCCGCCGATCCGGCGCTCGCGCCGTTGTACGACCTGCCGCGTTTTCAAACGGTCGCCTCCCGCCTGACGGCCAACGCCACCACCGCCAGCGGCGAACTCACCGGCCTGCGCGTTCCCGGCGTCACCGGCATCATCGAAAGCTGCCTCTACGTCGCCGCCACGGACGAATGGTACTTCGGCGACGTCCGCAACCGCTGCATCTGGAAACGCGGTGTGGACGGCACGCTCTTCAAGGTGAAGGCGGACGACGAGAAACTCGACGGCGTGTTCAAGCTCGCGCTCTCGCCCGACGGCAAAACCCTGTGGGCCGCCACCGCCAGCGTCGGCGCCATGGTTGGCGGCGAGTCCGAGGAAGGCACGCGCTCCGCGCTGATCGCCTTCGACTTCTCGACCGGCGGCATCGTCGCGCGCTATCCGGCGCCGGCCGACGGACGCAAACACCTGCTCGGTGATTTTGTCCTCGCGGCCGACGGTTCGCTCTACGCCACCGATTCGTTCTCGCCAGTCATCTGGCGCCTGCCGCCGGGCGGCAACCAGTTGGAAGCGTGGTTGGAAAACGACGACTTCCTTAACCTGCAGGGCCTCGCCTTCAGCGCCGATGGCCAGAGCTTGTTTGTTTCCGACTACAGCAACGGCATCTGGCAAATCGATGTCGCCGCGAAAAAGCCCGCGCTGCTCGCCGCGCCCGCCAACGCCACGTTCTTCGGCCTCGACGGACTCTACGCCATTCCCGGCGGGTTGCTCGCGATCCAAAATGGCGTCAATCCCCAGCGCGTGCTGCGAATCGAGCCGGCAACCGACGGAAAACCCACCACCGCCTCCATCGTGGCCGGCGGTTACCCCGCCATGAACGACCTCTCGCTCGGCACCGTGACCGGCAACCGTTTTGCCTTCGTCGCCAACAGCGGCTGGGCCCTCTTCGACCCGCCGCCCGCCAAACAGCCTCCGGCCCGCGAACTGACGATCTACTCCTTCGTCCTGCCCAAGAAGTAAGGATTTTTCCGTAACTTCCGGCCCGCTGTGGGGTATTCAATCTATGTCGGACGCCTTTTGACCACGGATGGATACGGATCGGGCCTTATCCGCACCTATCCGCGAAATCCGTGGTTAAAAATTCTCCCGCCACCCCTTCACACTCACGCCCACCAATTCACTCATGAAAACCCTCCTCGCCCTCCTCGCCTTTTCCGCCCTGACGCTCGGCGCTTCCGCCAAGGTCACTGAAAATTTCAACCAGACGTATCCGCTCGCCGCGGATGGCAGAATCAGCCTGGAAAATATCAATGGCACGATCGAGATCGTCGCCTGGGAAAAAGCCGAGGTTGCGGTCGAAGCCGTGAAAAGCGCCAAGGACGACGAGGCGATGAGCCACCTGCACATCAAGGTGGAGGCGTCCGCCAAGAAACTTTCGATCAAGACCGAGCATGAGAAGGCGTGGAAGTTCTGGGAGCACGCCCAAGCCGAGGTCCGCTACAAGCTGAAGGTCCCCGCCGGCGCCTCGCTCGACAAGGTCGGCGTCGTCAACGCCGACGTCCACATCAGCGGCGTGAAGGGCAAGGTCAAAGTCGACTCCGTCAACGGCTCCATCGACGCCGAGGGTCTGGGCGGCGAAGGCGACTTCGACACGGTCAATGGCTCGATCACCGTCAACTACGCCACGATGCCGTCCGACGACATCTCCCTCGATACCGTCAACGGCAGCTGCAAGGTTACGCTGCCGGCGAACGCCGCTTTCAAGCTCCAGTCCGACACGGTCAACGGTCGCGCCAGCTGCGATTTCCCGATCACGCTCGAGAAGGCCGGCAAACACGACCTGCGTGGCACCGTCAACGGCGGTGGCATCGAAGTGAAGCTCGACTCCGTCAACGGCAGCCTGACCGTCGCCAAGGCGAATTGATTTCGAAACCCGATTTCCTTCCTGGAGGGCCGGTCTCCCGACCGGCCTTTTCATTTCCCAAACCCGCACTACTCCCGATCCGTTTAAACGCGAAGGCGCGAAGTTTGGTTTGCCGCCGGAAAATCGATGATTGAAACCACCCTGCTGCCCCGGCTTCTTAGGAACGGCGGGCCAAGCCACGTGGGCTTTTCCACGGTGTCGGGCGATCCAACGGACCATGACGCGGCTTTCCTACGCGGACTCGATTGCAGCGCTGAAACGGCGAGCCTTTCTCGCGGCCGATGAAAATCCGAAACCGACCGACAAAACGCCGTCACCGCTCGACGACCTCGGCGGGCTGGCTTTTTTCCGGACGCTGGTCGAAGGCGACCTTTCCGGCCTGACTCTGCCCCGCACCCTCTTCTGCCGGTCCGAGATCACCGCCTGCAACTTTGCCGGCAGCGACTTCGGCGAATCCTTTTTCTGCTGGAACGATTTCACCGACGTGGATTTCTCCGGCGCGCTGCTCCGCGGCGCCGACCTGCGCCGCTCGACTTTCACCCGGGTGCACTTCACGAGCGCCGATCTTTCCGGGGCCGATTTGCGGGGCGTGGGTTTCGAGGCATGCGATTTCGCCGGGACGATCCTGTACGGCGCCAAAGCCAGCCGCAGCTCCACCTTCGGGTTGAAAATCACTCCCGAGCAAAACAAGCAGATCAACTGGTCCCTCACTTCCGGCGACGAGCCGCCCGGCGGATGAGCTTTCGTGCTCACCGTTACGATCGCCTGCATCAAGCTGACCGGCTCAGTCTGCGTTCTCAGAGGCCGCCAAAACCATCCCACATTCGGGACGACGTAATTTCATTTGCGGCGAATTCGGCGTAATCGCGCTCATCTCGATAATTCATTATTATCTAATAATGAATAACTAATAACAGTTATTCCGCTTGGCACAGGCCCTGCGATTAGGCCGGTGTGATCCCGCCTTCGCACACGCTGGTTTTCCGGTCGCAGACCGGAGTTTCTCTCACGCTTTTCGTGGCCGTTGCCGTAGTGGCAACGTACCTCGCCACCACGCTCCCGTTCGCCACCTGAGTTTTCCCATGCTCGGCTCCGAATACAAATGGCTTCTCGCTCCGGTCCGCCCCGGCGCGAAATCGCGCGTGCAGCTCGCGCGCCAAAGCCTGCTCACGCTCGGCGTCGCAGGCTGCTGCCTGCTCGGCACCCTCCTCGCCGCCACCAGCCCCAAGCTGGCGCCGGCCGCCACCGCCGCCGCACCGGTCGTCGCCACGCTCGAACAGACCCCGCCGGAATGGCCGCGCACGGTCATCCGCCTCTGGTTCCTGCTGCCGCAGCTCCTGCCGGGACAGAATTGATTTTCGCCATCACCCCTCGCCCGCTCCCAACATGATCTTCGAAACCTTCCTCCAAGACCTGCGCATCGGCCTGCGCGTGCTCATCAAGGAGAAATCCTTCTGCGCCCTCGCGGTCTTCGTCCTCGCGCTCGGCATCTGCGCCGTCACCACGCAGTTCAGCGTCGTCAACGGCGTCATGCTCCGCGGCTTCTCCTACCCGAACGCCGACCGCCTCGTCAGCGTCCAGCTGATCGACCCGACGTCCCGGAATTTCTTCGGCGTCAACAGCCAGATCTTCTCGCGCGACTTCCTCGACATGCAGAAGGACCAGCAGTCGCTCGAGCACCTTGGCGGCTACATCAACGGCTCGACCGTCAACATGACGATCGGCAGCGATGCCCAGCGCTTCACCGGCGCCTACATCACCGACGGTTTCATGAAAGCCCTCGGCGTCGCCCCAATCATGGGCCGCGACTTCACCCCTGAGGACAACCAGCCGGGCGCGCCGAAGGTCACGATCATCGGCTACGACCTCTGGCAGCGGAATTTCGCCGGCGCCTCCGACATCCTCGGCCGCAGCGTCCGCCTCAACGGCAAACCTGCCACGATCGTCGGCGTCATGGCCAAGGGCTTCGCTTTCCCGCAGAACGAGCAGCTCTGGATCCCGGTCTTCAACGAATTCCCGCCGGCGGACCGCAACAGCCAGAATGCCGCGGGCAACGGCGTGCAACTTCTCGCCTCGCTCAAGCGCGGCGTCTCCGTCGACCAGGCTCAGCTCGAGTTCTCCGCCTTCGCCAAGCGTTTCTCCGAGACGTATCCCGACACCAACAAGGTTTTCAACACCGCCCTGGTCGAGCCGCTGATCAAGGCCTTCACGCCCGTCGCACTCAGCGCGCAACTGCTCTTCATGCTCGGCTGCTGCCTCGGCGTGCTCCTGCTCGCCTGCGTCAACGTGATGAACATGCAGTTCGCCCGCGCCACGCTGCGCGCCAAGGAACTCGCCATCCGCTCCTCCCTCGGCGCCACCCGCATCCGTCTCATCCGCCAGATGCTGACCGAGAGCCTGCTCGTCGCCGTCCTCGGCGCCATCCTCGGCGTCGGCCTCTCTTACTGGGCGGTCGACCTGCTCACGAGCACGGTCAAGAACCTCGCCAACCCGATCCCGGCCTACATCACGTTCGACATCGACGCCCGCGTGCTCGTCTTCACCGTCGGCGCCACCCTGCTGGCCGCGCTCGTGTCGGGCCTCGTCCCCGCCTGGATGTCGTCGCGCGCCAGCGCCTCCGAGGCGCTCAAGGACAGCGGCCGTGGCAACACCGGCCGCGCCGTCAACCTCATCACCCGCGGTCTCGTGGTCTGCCAGCTGCTCGTCACCTGCATCCTGCTCATCTGCTCGCTGCTCATGGCCCGCTCGATCCGCAACCAGCAGACGATCGACTACGGCTACGACACCACCGCCGTCCTCGGCGGCCGCATGGGCCTGATGGAGGGCGACTACCCGAACAACAACGCGCGCAAACTTTTCTACGACCGCCTGCTCGCGCAGATCCGCACCAACCCGGCGATCGAGTCGGCCGCGCTCACCAACCGCTTCCGCATGGTTTTCTCGGGCAACAGCCCGATCGAGATCGAGGGCAAGGTCTACAAGGATGAAAAGGACCGCCCGAACACCAGCTTCGAGCAGGTCTCCGACGGCTACTTCGGCGTCACCGCGCAAAAGCTGCTCGAGGGCCGCGATTTCAATTCCGACGACCTCGATTCCAAGCAGCCGGTCGCGATCGTGAACGCGTTCTTCGCCAAGAAACATTTCGGCACCGAGAGCGCCATCGGCCGCCGCTTCCGGCTCAGCCTCAACAACGGCGCCTCCTTCACCCCGTGGCGCACGATCGTCGGCGTCGTCTCCGACGTCCGCATGATCGGCCCGTTCCCGAACGCCAACGTCGACGGCGCGGGCTACTACGTGCCTTTCTTCGCCACGCTCTTCAGCGCGACCACCGTCGTCGAGCCCAACGCCCCGCAATTCGCGACCATCGCCCTGCGTCCGCGCGGCGGCCAGCGCGGCCAGGCGTTGCTCGAGGTGTTGCGCAGCGAGGTTAAGAAAGCCGACGCGAACCTGCCGCTCTATTTCGTCGGCACGCCCAAGGAAAGCTTCGAGGTCTTCACCGGCGGCAACACGGTTCTCGCCACGATGTTCAGCGTCTTCGGCGTCGTCGCCATGCTGCTCGCCTCGGTCGGCCTCTACGGTGTCACGTCCTTCTCGGTCAACCAGCGCACCCAGGAATTCGGCGTCCGCATGGCGCTCGGCGCCGACCACGGCCGCATCCTCGGCATGGTGCTGAAGCAAGGCGCCTGGCAGCTCGGCCTCGGCCTGGGCATCGGTCTGGTCGTCTCCGCCCTCGCGGCCGTCCTTTTCGGCAGCCAGCTCCAGAACTACCTGATCGGCGTCACCGCGCTCGACCCGATCACCTACATCAGCGTCATCGGCGTTCTCTCGCTCGTCTCCATCATCGCCACCCTCATCCCCGCCCGCCGCGCGACGCGCGTGGATCCCATGGTAGCGCTGCGCGCCGAGTGATTTCTCTTTGCCTTATGTAGGGCCGGCGCTCGCCGCCGGGCCTCGATCACCAAACCAGGTCCGCCGACGAGCGGCGACCCTACACAATTCCACGCCCTCATGCTCGACTCCGTCCTCCACGACATCCGCCTCGGCACCCGCGTCCTGTTCAAGGAAAAGTCCTTCTTCGCCCTCGCGGTGTTCGTGCTCGCGATCGGCATCGCGGGGGTGACGACGATGTTCAGCGTGATCGACGGCGTGCTGCTGCGCGGCATGCCGTTCCCGCAGGCGGAGCAACTCGTCGACCTGCAGTGGCGCGACCCGAAACAGCCGCCGGAAGTCACGTCCTACCTCCTCCCGGCCGACTACTTGGAGCTGCGCCATGAACAGCAGTCTTTCTCCGACCTCGCCGGCTACCTCGCGCTCTCGACGGTCAACATCACGATCCGCCAGACGCCACAGCGCCTGCAGGGTTCGTACGTCACGGACAACTTCTTCTCGGTCCTCGGCGTGAAGCCGGTGATGGGGCGCGATTTCACCGCCGACGACAACCGGCCCGAGGCGGCACGCGTGGCGTTGATCAGCCACCAGATCTGGCAGCACGAGTTCAACGGCGACCCGGCCATCATCGGCCAGGGCGTGCGCATCAACGGCCGCGCCGCCACCATCATCGGCGTCATGCCGCCCGGCTTCGCCTTCCCGCAGAACGAGCAAATCTGGCTGCCGCTCTTCAACACCTTCGCCCCGCCGGCCCGCAACTTCCAGGCCGCCGCCGGCCTCGGCATCGCCGCCGCGCCCAACATCGCCATCCTCGCCCGCCTCAAGCCGGGCGTCAGCATCGGGCAGGCCAGCCAGGAATGGGACGCCCTCGCCGCGCGCCTCGCGAAGATGTATCCGGACACGAACAAGCTGCTCACCGAGTCCGCCGTCCGCCCGCTCATCCAGAACTTCGTCGGCCGCAACCAGCGCATGATGCTCTACATCATGTTCGGTGCCGTCATCGGCGTGCTGCTCATCGCCTGCGTCAACGTGATGAACATGCAGTTCGCCCGCGCGACGCTGCGCCACAAGGAGCTCGCGGTCCGCAACGCCCTCGGCGCCACGCGCACCCGGCTGTTTCGGCAGATGCTGACGGAAAACCTTCTGCTCGCCACCGTCGGCGCCACCACCGGCGTGCTGCTTTCGCTGTACGCCGTCGACCTGTTCAACGACGCGCTGGCCATCCAGCAGCCGCCGCCGCCGTTCTGGGTCCACTTCGTCATCGATCCGCGCGCGCTCATTTTCACCGTCGCCGCGACCATGTTTGCCGCCGTCCTCTCCGGCTCGCTGCCGGCGCTCGCCGCCTCGCGCGCCAGCTCGGCCGACGCGCTCAAGGACGCCGGCCGCGGCAACACCAGCCGCACGGCCACCGCCGTGACGCGCCTGCTCGTCATCGTCCAGATCGGCCTCGCCTGCGCGCTGCTCGTGCTCTCGACGCTCGTCATCCGCTCCGTCGTCAACCAGCAGCACATCAACTACGGCTATGATACCGACGCCCTGCTCACCGCCCGCGTCGGCCTCTTTTCCACCGACGACTATCCCGCCGAGGCCGACCGCCGCAAATTCTACGAGCGCGTGCTGCGCCAGCTACGCTCGACGCCCGGCATCGCCTCCGCCGCCGTCACGTCGCGTTTTCGCATGATCGTCGGCGGCAACGGCCCCTATGAAATCGAGGGCGTCGCCTACGCCTCCGACCGCGACCGTCCGCAGGGCTCGTTCGAGAACATCAGCGAAGGTTACTTCCAGACCGTCGGCCTGAAAGTCGTCGAGGGCCGCGACTTCACCCTGGACGACAACGACGCCCGCCTGCCGGTGGCCATCGTCACCGAATCCTTTGCCCGGAAGAATTTCGGCGCGGCCAGCGCGCTCGGCCACAAGATCCGTCCGTTCAACGCCGGCAACTCCGGCCCGTGGCGCACCATCGTCGGCGTCGCACCGGACATGGTGATGCAGGCGCCGCCCTTCAGCCCAACGGTCAACACCGTCGGCATGTTCCTCCCGCTCAACGTGGGCACGCCGCCTTTCGCCACGATCCTCGCGCGCCCGCCCGGCGGATCGCCGCAGGCGATCGACGGCGTGTTGCGCAAAGCCGTCGCCGCGATCGATCCCAACCTGCCGCTTTATTTCGTCAGCACCCCGAGGGAAAGCCAGGACCTGATCATGGCCCAGAACCGCATCCTCGCGACGATGTTCAGCCTCTTCGGCGGCGTCGCCACCCTGCTCTCCGCCGTCGGCGTGTATGGCGTGATGGCTTTCGCCGTCAGCCAGCGCACCCAGGAATTCGGCGTCCGCATGGCGCTTGGCGCCGACCGGCCGCAGATCCTGACGTCCGTCCTCGGCGAAGGCGCCCGCCAGTTGCTCATCGGCCTGACCTTCGGTCTGCTCGCCGCCGTCGCGCTGGTGATGTGGTTCACCGCCGCCTACGCCGGCCTGCTCTTCGGCGTGAACCGTTTCGATCCGCTGATCTACGGCTTCGTCACCCTGCTTCTCGGCGCCGTCGCGCTCCTCGCCTGCGTGGTGCCCGCACTGCGGGCGACGCGAGTGGACCCGATGGTGGCGCTGCGCGCGGAGTAATCGTTCTTTCTTCCTTTGCCTTGTGTAGGGCCGGCGCTTGTCGCCGGGCCGCGATCACCAATGCAGGTCCGCCGGCGAGCGGCGACCCTACACAATTCCTTTCCCAATTCTCCCATGCTCTCCGACCTCAAATTCGCCTTCCGCCAGCTGCTCAAATCCCCGGGCTTCACGTTCGTCGCCCTGCTGACGCTCGCTCTGGGCATCGGCCTGAACACTTCGATGTTCAGCCTGATGAACCAGCTGATCCTGCAGCCGCTGCCCTACCCGGACAAGGACCAGCTCGTGCGCATCTACCGCACGACGCCGCAAACGCAGACGGCTGATCACTCGGTTCAGGAAGTCCAGGAGCTGGAGCGCGGCGCCAAGGATTTCGCCAGCCTCGCCACGCTGCGGCAGTGGGGCTTCAACCTGGCCCAGACCGGGCACCCGGCCGTCAATCTCGCCGGCCTGCGCGTTTCCTCGAGTTTCTTCCCCGTGCTCGGTGTGCAACCGGAACTCGGCCGCGTCTTCACTCCCGAGGAGGACCAGTTGGGCAACCACGTGGCCATTCTCAGCCATGCCACGTGGCAGGCGCAATTCGGCGGCGATCCCGCCATCATCGGCCAGGTCGTCCGCCTCGACGGCGAATCCACCACGATCGTCGGCGTGATGCCGGCTTCGTTCGCCTCCATCATGCTGTGGGGCCCGGGCGATATTTTCCGTCCGCTGGCGCTGAACGCCGAGGAGAAGATCAACCAGAACTTTCATGAACTCGGGGTCATCGCCCGCTACCATTCCGTCCCCTCGCTGGAACAGCTGAATACCCGCCTGGGCACGCTCGCCACGCGTCTTGCGCCACTGCGCGCCGAGGCCAACCGGCAGGACGGCCTGCATGCCGTCTCGCTCCAGTCGCTCGTGCAGAATCGCAACACCTTCACGCTCTCCGCGATGATGCTCGGGCTGGCCGGCTTCGTGTTGCTCATCGCCTGCGCCAATCTCGCCAACCTGCTGCTCGCGCGCGCCATCGCGCGCACGCACGAATTCGCCGTGCGCGCCGCCCTCGGCGCCTCCCGCTCCCGCCTCCTCCGTCCGTTGCTCGGCGAGAGCGTGATCCTCGCGCTCGGCGGCGGTCTCCTGGGCGTGCTCGTCACGAGCTGGGCCAACGACTGGATGTCAGCCCGCCTCTCCGAGAACGGCTACGTGAAGTTCACCATCGGCATGGACTGGCGCGTGTTCGCCTTTGCCATGCTCGTCTCGCTCGCCACCGGAGTCATATTCGGCCTCGTACCGGCGTGGCTCATGTCGCGCGTCAACGTCAACGCCACCCTGAAATCCGGCAGCCGCACCGCCAAGGGCGACCGGGCGCAAAATCGTTTCCGCCACACGCTGATCGTCGCCCAGTTTGCACTGGCGCTCATCTTGCTCGCGGGCGCCGGTTTCTTCATGCGCGGCGTGGACCGCATGCTGAAGGCCCGGGTGGGCTGGGACACCGACAAGCTCGCCATGACGGTCATCAATCTCCCGCCGGCCAAATATGCGACGCCGACGCAGACTTATCTTTTCTACACCCGCCTGCAGCAGCGTCTCGCCGCCTTGCCCGGCGTGGAGAACGCCACCGTCGGCTGGACCCTGCCGCTTTTCCAGTACCTCACCAACCGCAACTTCGTCGTCGAGGGACGCGATGCGCCGCCGGCCGGGCACGAGCCGCAGGCGGGCGTCAACGCCGTCATGCCCGGTTACCTCGACACGATCGGCGTGAAGCTGCTTGCCGGACGGAAATTCGCCGACACCGACACGGTGTCCTCGCCACCCGTGGCGATCATCAATGAAACCATGGCGCAATCGCTGTTCCCCGGGGAAAATCCCATCGGCAAGCGCCTCGGCAATCCCGACCCGACGCAGCGGGCGTGGATGGAGATCGTCGGCGTCATCTCGGACCACAGCTTCGCCGTCAGCTTCAACGCCCCGCCCACCCGTGCCGTGGTCCTGAAGCCGCTGGCGCAGGAAATCTGGAATTACGTCACCATCGCAGTCCGGTCCAGTTCGCCCGAAGCCGCGTCCTCCGATCTCCGCAAGGTGATCGAAGACATGGATTCCGATCTTCCGCTGCAACAATTCGGCTCCGTGAAACAGGTGGTTGCCAAATTCACCTCGAGCACCGCCATGCTGGGCACGCTGCTCGTCGCCTTCGCCGGCCTGGGACTTTTCCTCGCGGCCCTTGGCCTCTACGGCGTGATCGCCAACCTTGTCGTGCAACGCACCCCCGAGATCGGCGTGCGCGTCGCCCTCGGTGCGCAATCCGGCGACGTGCTCTGGCTCATCCTGCATTCCGGCATCCGCCTGACCGTGATCGGTTCCGCCATCGGCTTGGTCGGCGCCTACGGCGTCAGCCAGATCCTGAAAATGGCCGCACCCGCGCTCGCCATGTCCTCAACCGAAGCGTCGCGCTACGACGTCCCGGTCGTGCTGCTCTCCGTCCTCTGCCTCCTGCTGCTCGTCGCCTTCATCGCCTGCTGGCTCCCCGCCCGCCGCGCCACGAAGGTGGATCCGATGGTCGCCCTGCGCGCGGAATAGCCCGATCTGTCCCCTGTCACCTGTCTTCTGTCCCCTGTTTCCGTGCTCTCCGACCTCCGCTTCGCCTTCCGTTCGCTGTGCAAGGCGCCGATCGTCACCCTCGTGGCCACGATCACGCTGGCGCTCGGCATCGGGGCGGCCACCACCAGTTTCTCGGTCCTCAACGCCATCCTGCTCAAGCCGCTGCCGTTCATCCAGCACCAGGAGCGCATGCTGTACCTGAACGAGGCCGTGCCCTCGAAGGGGATCGATTCCACCGACATCTGCTACGCCGACTTTCTCGACTGGCGCAGCCAGACCAAAACGGTCGAGGCGCTTTGGGTGTACGATAACCGCACCGTCATCCTCGCGGGCAAGGACGGCAGCCCGGAACGTTTTGCCGGTAGCGGCGTGAGCGAAGGAGCGTTCGCCGCCATGGGCGTGCAACCGGCGCTGGGCCGTGATTTTCGGGCCGAGGATTATTTACCCGGCGCGACGCCAGTCGCTCTCCTCGGCGAAGGCGTGTGGCAGCGTCGGTTTGGCGGCGAAGCGGACGTGATCGGACGCGTGGTCACGATCAATGGCCTGCACACGACGATCATCGGCGTCATGCCCCGCGGCTGGCGCTATCCCGAGACCCAGGACATCTGGGTGCCGCTGAAGAAATCCCCAGCCGAGGTGGCACGCGGCCACTTCGACTACAGCGGCCACGCCATGCTCAAGCCGGGCGTTTCGCTCGACGAGGCGCGCGCCGAGTTCGCCACGATCTCCGCCGCGCTCGCCCACGCGTATCCGAAAACCAACTCCGGCCTGGTCGCGGTGCTGCGGCCGGTGCGTGAGGAAGCGACCGAAGACACCGCCGAAGGCATCAAGCTGCTGTTCGGCGCGGTGCTCTTCGTTTTCCTCATCGCCTGCGCCAACGTCGCGAGCCTGCTGCTCGCGCGCGTCTCGACCCGTTCGCGCGAAATCGCCGTGCGCCTCACCCTGGGTGCGAGCCGCTGGCAGCTGCTGCGCCAGTTCATGCTCGAGAGCGTGCTCCTCGGCCTGCTCGGCGGACTCGGCGGCCTGCTCGTCAGCCTCTGGTGTCTCGACCTGATCGTCGCCGCCATTCCGGTCGAGCTGCCCTTCTGGATGCATTTCTCCTTCGATGCGCGGGTCTTCGGCTTCACCTCCGGCCTCACGCTGCTGGGCAGCATGATCTTCGGCCTCGCACCCGCGTGGCAGGCCTCGCGGCCGCAGCTGGTGGAGGAATTGAAGGACGGCGGTCGCAGCGCCACCGCCGGCGCCCGGTCGCATCGGCTGCGCAGCATCATCGTCGCCACCGAGATCGCGCTCGCCCTCATCCTGCTGGTGGCGGCCGGTCTTTCCCTGCGCAGCTTCTTCACGCTGCACCGCGTCGCGCCGGGTTTCGATCCGCGCAACGTGCTCACCTTCCGCGTGGGTTTCCCCGCGGCGATGGTCGACCAGAACCCCAATGCCCCGGAGAAGTTCTACCAACCGCTGCTCACGCGTCTCGGTGAAATCCCGGGCGTGGAAAAAGCGGCGGCCATCAGCGCCCTGCCCGGCCTGGGCATTGGTGACTACACGGAGGCGCTCGTGGAAGGACAGCCCGTCCCGGCGAATTTCGCGGAGATCCCGCAATCGCTGTCACGCATCGCGACCCCGGGCTATTTCGAAACGCTGCGCATCCCGCTGCGCGCGGGGCGGACCTTCACCGCGCGAGACGATGCCGACCACCCGCGCGTGGTGGTCGTCGACGAAAACTTCGTGGCGCGTTTCTTCCCCAACACCGATCCCATCGGCAAGCGCTTCCGCACGCACAGCAAGGACGGCCAGGAGGCGCCGTGGCACGAGATCGTCGGCGTCGTCGGCTCCACGCGGCGCTGGTTCGACCGCTCGGAACCGGTGCCCACCTACTACGTGCCGCAGCTCCAGGAGAAACCCAACTTCATGACCGTCGTCATGCGCGTGCAGGGCGATCCGGCGACCTACGCCGAGGCCGCTCGTCTGGCCGTGCTCGCAGTCAATCCCGACCTGCCGATCTACAATGTCATTCCGCATGACCGCGCCATTGCCCAGTCCGACTCGATGTGGAAGCGGCGCTTCTTCGGCTCCCT
This sequence comes from Verrucomicrobiota bacterium, assembly GCA_048498955.1. Classification (GTDB taxonomy): domain Bacteria; phylum Verrucomicrobiota; class Verrucomicrobiia; order Opitutales; family Opitutaceae; genus Lacunisphaera. The sequence goes on from JBEHWZ010000005.1 coordinate 210,790, forward strand.
CTTCACCGGCTTCGCCCTGCTGGCGCTCGCGCTGTCGAGCATCGGCATCTACGGCGTGATGGCCTACTCCGTCATGCAGCGCACGCAGGAGATCGGCGTGCGCATGGCGCTGGGCGCCCAGACCGGCGACATCCTGCGCATGGTGCTCCGTGGCGGCTTCACCGTCGTCGGCAGCGGCCTGCTCGCCGGCTTCATCGGCGCCTGGTTCGTCACCCAGCTGCTCACCAGCATGCTCTACGGCATTTCCCCGCACGACCCGCCGACCTTCGCCGCGGTGCCCGCCCTCCTCGCGCTCGTCGCCCTCGCGGCCTGCATCCTGCCCGCCCTCCGCGCCGCCCGCGTCGATCCGATCGTCGCGCTGCGCGCGGACTGATCCCACCCGGCAGGAAATCTGAAATCTAAAATTTCAAATCTCAGATCACCCAACCCGCCCTCTGTCTTCCGATCTCTGACCTCTGATTCCCATGCTCTCCGAAATCCGCTTCGCCCTGCGCAGCTTGGTCAAGACTCCCGCGTTCACGCTCGTCGCGCTCCTCACGCTGACCCTCGGCATCGGCGTGAACACCGCGATGTTCACCGTCGTCAACACGCTATTGTTCCAGCCGGCACCGTATCCTGATTCCTCCCAGCTCGTGCGTGTCTACCGCACGAACGCGCAGGGTGAAGGCTGGCCGCACTCGCTGCCCGATTTGCGCGATCTTGGCTCGCAGGCCACGAACTTCGCCTCCGTCACGCCCTACCAGTGGTGGAGCTTCAGCCTCGCCGAACCGGGCCAGCCAGCGGAATTGCTCAACGGCGTCGTCGCCGGCGCGAATCTCTTTCAAACCCTCGGCCTGTCGCCTTCGCTCGGCCGCGGGTTCACGCCGGAGGAACAGCAGGCCGGACGCGACAATGTTGTCGTACTCAGCGACGCCTGCTGGCGCCGCAAGTTTGCCGCCGATCCCGCCATCATCGGCAAAACCCTTCGCATCGGCGGCGAGAGCGTGACCGTCATCGGCGTCATGCCCGCCCAGGCCGACTATCCGATGTTCTGGGGTCCGATCGACGTGTGGCGTCCGTTGCCGCTCGCGCAGGACTGGCGCGAGAAACGCGACGTGCCGTGGCTGCAGGCCATCGCCCGGCTCAAGCCCGGCGTCTCGCGCGCCGAAGCCCAGGCCGAAGCTTCCGGCATCGCCGGCCGACTCGCGCTCCAGTTTCCCGCCACCAACGCCGGCAAGGGCGTGCGCCTCGTCCCGCTCGTCGGCTCCGAGGTCAACGACGTCCACCGCCGCCTCATCTGGCTGACGCTCGGCCTCGCCGGCTTCGTGCTGCTCATCGCCTGCGCCAACCTCGGCAACCTCCAGCTCGCGCGCAGCGCCGGCCGCGCGCGCGACTTCGCCATCCGCGCCGCGCTCGGGGCCTCGCGTCCACAGCTCATCCGCAAGCTCATCGTCGAAAACCTCGTCCTCGCCTTCACCGGCGGCGCGCTCGGCCTGGTCTCGGCGCAACTCTTCACCTCCCTGCTCGCGCCGCATCTCTTCGACGGCAAAACCGCGTCCGCGGCCTTCGTCCTCGACTGGCACGTGCTGGCCTTCGCCCTCGCCACCGCGCTGCTGGCCGGCCTGCTCGCCGGCGGCATCCCAGCCTGGCTCTCCAGCCGGATCGACCTCAACAGCGGCCTCAAGCAGCAGTCGCGCGGCGCCACCGGTGATCGCACCAGCCAGCGCGGACGCCAGCTGCTGATCGTCAGCCAGATCGCCTTCTCCGTGGTCCTGCTCGCCGGCTCGGCGTTCTTCGTCCGCGGCCTGCAGCGTTACCTCGCGCAGAGCCCGGGCTGGCGCGTCGACGGCCTGATCAAGGGCACGATGACGCTCACCGAAAACCGCTATCCCACCGACGCCTCGCGCCACGCCTTTCACCAGCGCCTGCTGGAGCGGATGTCACGCCTGCCCGGCGTCGAAGGCGTCGCGCTCGCCGTGTCGCTGCCGTTGCGCGATTACACCACGCCGCTGGGGTTCGTGCCGGAGGGACGCGAGCAACCGGCCGCCGGCCAGGAACCGTTCGCCTACCACAACATCGTGAGCGCGGATTATTTTTCCCTGCTGGGCATCCCGCTGGTGGAAGGACACGCGTTCTCGCCGGCCGACGTGCCGGAGAATGCGCCGCACCAGGTCATCATCAACGAATCCATCGCGCGCAAATACTGGCCGGGCGAAAGCGCCGTGGGCCGGCGCATCTTCGGCCTCGATGCCAACAACCGCTTCCCGATGGAGGTGGTCGGCGTCGTGAAAGACGTCGCCCTCGCCGGCAACGTCGGCGCACCCGCGACGCATTTTCAGATCTACCACAACATGGCGCAGAACCCGTGGGGCTACTTCACGGTCGTCGCGCGCAGCCGCAACCCCGAGGCGCTGGCCGATCCGCTGCGCCGCGCCGTCGCCGAACTCGACAACGACCTGCCTGTGGTCGAACTCCGCACCGCCGCGCAAGCCGTGGCCGGCGGACAGCACGACATCGTCGTCGCCAACAACCTGCTCGCGGCCTTCGCCGCCCTCGGCCTGGGCCTCGCCGCTCTCGGACTCTACGGCGTGATCTCCGGCCTCGTTGCCCAGCGCACGCAGGAATTCGGCATCCGCCTCGCCCTCGGAGCCCAGCCGCACAACGTCCTCCAGATCGTCCTCGGCAACGGCGCGCTCCTCGCCGGCCTCGGTACCGCGCTCGGCCTGGGTCTCTCTGCCCTGCTGCTGCCCGTTCTCGCCGCGGCCTTCCCCGGCCTGCCCGCACTCGACGTCTCCGCCCTCGCCGTCGCCATCGGCCTGCTCTTCGCCGTCGCCCTCCTCGCCTGCTGGCTGCCCGCCCGCCGCGCCACGAAGGTGGATCCCATGATCGCGCTCCGCTCCGAATAGCTCGTCCTGTCCTCTGTCTCCTGTCGCCTGTCCTCTGTTCCCCCGCCATGCTCCTCGATCTCCGCTTCGCCCTCCGCCAGCTCGTGAAGTCCCCGGCCTTCACCTTGATCGCCATCCTCACCCTCGCGCTCGGCATCGGCGCGAACACGGCGATCTTCTCGTTCATCAATACGTTTTTCCTGAAAAACTTCACGGTGAAGCAGCCGTCGGAGCTGGTCTCGCTCTACACCACCGACGAACGCAATCCCGGCCTGCTCCCGGTCTCGCACCTCAACTTCCAGGACTACCTCGAGCGCAACCAGGCGTTCGCCGACATGGCGTGCTACGGCTTCGCGCCGGCCAATCTCGTGCTCAACGGCGAACCGTCGCAAATTTTTGGTGAGCTCGTTTCCGGCAACTATTTCGAACTGCTCGGCGTGCGGCCGACCCTGGGCCGCACCTTCCTGCCCGAGGAATACAAATCTGCCGCCAACAGCCCGGTCGTGCTCGGCTACAGTTTCTGGCAGAACCAGCTGGCGGGCGACCGCGGCATCGTCGGCCGGACGATCACCCTGAATGGCTCGCCGTTCACCGTGATCGGCGTCGCGCCCGCCGACTTCAAGGGTCTCAACACGCTCAACTCACCCGCGTTCTGGGTCTCGACCGCCAACTACAAGCAGATCCTCAACGGGCTTTTCCTGAATTTCTACGAGACGCGCCGCGCGTTGCTCTTCAGCGTTGTTGCCCGACTCAAACCCGGCGTCTCGCTCACGCAGGCCGACGCTTCCTTCAAGCCGATCTCGGCGGAGCTCGCGCGCCAGTTTCCCGCCGACAACAGCAATCGCGGCATCCAGCTCGTGCCGCTGGCCGAGTCGGGCATCGATCCGAACCAGCGTCAGAACTTCAAGCTCGCCGGCACGCTGCTGCTTTCGCTCGCGGGCCTCGTGCTCCTGATCGCCTGCGGCAACATCGCCAACCTGCTCCTCGCCCGCGCCACCGGCCGCCAGCGCGAGGTCGCCCTGCGCATCGCGCTCGGCGCGGAGCGCACCCGCCTGATCCGCCAGTTCCTCACCGAGAGCATGCTGCTCGCCATCTTCGGCGGCGTCGCGGGCCTCGTCGTGGCGCACTGGACGCAGCAACTGCTCTGGTCGCTGCGCCCGCCGTTCTTTCCCGATGACCTGACGATTTCCCTCGATCCGCGCGTCATGACTTTCGCCGTCGGTATCGCGCTCCTGACCGGCCTGCTCTTCGGCCTCGCCCCAGCGTGGAGCGCCACCAAGCCGCAGCTGACTTCCGCCCTGAAGGAGGAAACCGGTGGCGCCGCCGCCCGCGCCCCGCTGTTCAGCTTCCGCAACGCGCTCATCGCCGGCCAGCTCGCGCTTTCCGTCATCGCGCTCGTGTTCGCCGGCCTCTTCATCCGCAGCCTGCGCCACGCCCAACAGACCGACCCGGGCTGGAACACGCACAACCTCGCGCTCCTCGGCGCCAACATTTCCGCCCAGGGCTACACCGGGGAACGCGGCGTGGCCTACTACCGCGCCGCCGTGGAGAAGGCCCGCGGCATCCCGGGCGTCATCGACGCCACGGTCGCCACCGGCCCGTTCCTCAACGGTGGCGGACTCCTGCGCACGATCCGGCCGCAAGGTGACGACGACAAGCTCCGCACCACCGGCCAGCTCATGAGCTACAACCACGTCTGGCCCGGCTTTCTCAAGACGATGGGCCTCACGCTCGTCGCGGGCCGCGACTTCACCGGGATGGACGACGAGAAGCATCCGCTCGTCGTCATGGTCAACGAGCACCTCGCCAAGCTGGCCTGGCCCGGCCGCAGCGCCGTCGGCCAGACGATCAAGGTCTTCGGCTCGGAAACGCCGGTCGAAATCGTGGGCGTGGTGAAGGACGTTACCTACGACAACATCGGCGAGGATCCGAAGCCGTACGTCTTCTTCTGCCTGCAACAGGAAGCCGATCGCGGCGGTTTCGGCACGATCCACGTGCGCACCCAGATGGACGTGGGGCCGATGATTCCCACGATCCGCCGCGAACTTCAGTCGCTCGATACTTCCCTGCCCTTGGTCAACGTCACCACGATGGACGAAGCCATCCGCCAGGGCCTGTGGGCTTCGCGTGCCGGTGCGGCGATGCTGTCGATCTTCGGCGGCCTTGCGCTGCTCCTCGCCGCCATCGGCGTTTACGGCATCATGTCTTACAGCGTCGGCAAGCGCACCCGTGAGATCGGCATTCGCATGGCGATCGGTGCGCAGCGCGGTGACGTCCTGAAGCTCATCCTCAACCAGGGCCTGCTGATCGCCGGCGCCGGGATCGTTGCGGGCCTGATCGCCGCCTTCCTCGCCGCGCGTTATTTCCAGAACTTCCTCTTCGGCATCGGCGCCGGTGATGCCGTGACCTACGCCGCGATCTCCGCGATTCTCACCGTCGTCGCCCTGCTCGCCTGCTTCATCCCCGCCCGCCGGGCGACGAAGGTCGATCCATTGATAGCGCTGCGGACGGAATAATTACTCTTTGCCATATGTAGGACCGCCGCTCGTCGGCGGGCCTGCCTTGGTGTTCGTGGCCCGCCGACGAGCGGCGGCCCTACACAATTCATCATATTCCAAGGCCAACGTAAGACTGGAAGAAATGCCACGGGAGTCTGGCTCCTTCATCATTCTTCCTTCTTACTTTCTCCGTCCCCTTACCCTATGAATCGTCGCACGTTCGTCTCCTCCCTCGCCGTGGCCGGTGCCGCGGTTGCCACCAGCTCCAAGCTCCTCGCCGCCGACTCCGCGCCGAAGCCCAAGGTCGGCCTGATCGGCTGCGGTTGGTACGGCGGCCTCGTCCTCGACAGCCTGATGCGCAACTTCCCCGTCGAGGTGGTTTCGCTCTGCGACCCCAATGCCAATTCGCTGAAGACGACGCTGGCCGCCGTGGCCGCGCTCCAGCCGGCGGCGCCGCGGACCTTCGCCGACTACCGCGAAATGCTGGCCGCGACGCACCATGACATCGTCCTCGTCGGCACGCCCGACCACTGGCACGCGCTGCCCGCGATCGCCGCGATGCAGGCGGGCGCCGACGTCTATCTTGAGAAGCCCATCGGCGTCGACGTCATCGAAGGCGAAGCGCTCGTCGCCGCCGCGCGCCGGCACAACCGCGTTGTGCAGGTTAACCTGCAGCGCCGGAGCACGCGCTGCCTCGCCGAGGCACGCGACAAATACCTCAAGAGCGGACGCCTCGGCGACATCGGGCTGGTTGAAGTCTATTCCTACCTGACCGGCCGCTCGTCCCAGGTTTATCCCGATGGCCCAGTGCCGGCGCACCTCAACTTCGACCTCTGGACCGGGCCGGCCCCGTTGCTCACCTACAAGCCGGTGATGGAGCTGAAGACCTGGCGCAACTTCAAGGAATTCGGCAGCGGCCAGATTGGCGACCTCGGCGTACACCTGATCGACTGCGTCCGCTGGATGATGGACCTCGGCTGGCCGGAAGCCATCTCGTCGACCGGCGGCATCTACGTCGATCGCGCCGCGACGGCCAACATTTCGGACACGCAGCGCAGCGTCTTTCATTATCCGAATCTCGACGTGAGCTGGGAGCACCGCACGTGGGGCTCATCGCCGATCCCGCAGCGTCACTGGACCGACCAGTGGGGTGCGCGTTTCATCGGCAAGAACGGCACGCTCACCATCACCCTGCTCGGCTACGAGTTCGCTCCGGCCAAGGGCGGCCCGCGCGAGGGTTTCCACCTCATGTCGAAGAGCGGCAACCTGGAGAACCTCGACTTCAACCAGCCGGATCCGCTGGCGCTGACCCAGAAGGAGCACATCGGCAATTTCCTCGAAGCCCGCACCGCGCGTTCGCGTCCGGTCGCCGACATCGAGGAGGCCCACATTTCCACCGCCTGCTGCATCCTCGCCAACCTCGCGCAGGAGCTCGGCCGGCCGCTGCGCTACGACCCGAAAACGCGCACCGTCCCGGGTGACGCCGAGGCGACGAAGCGCCTCGCCCGCGAGTACCGCGGTCCGTGGGTGCATCCGACCCCGGAAACGGTTTGAACCCGACGAAACAAATCCCTCTGCCTGCGGTTCTAAACGCGATGCGCCGTCTCCTGCCCCTCCTGCTGCTTTCCGCCCTGCCCGCGGTCGCGGCCGACAAGGCCCTGCACGACCAAGTCGATCCGTTGCTCAAGCAGCGCCAGTGGCCCCAGGCCCAGGCCGTCCTCGAAAAAGCCGCCGCCGCCGCGCCGAACGATCCCGAGGCCTGGGTGCTGCTCAGCCAGGTTTTCCAACAGCTCGGCAACGCCGACCGCGCGGTCGAAACGATGGAGAAGGCCGCGGAGCTCGCGCCCAAGGACAGCAACATCCTACGCCAGCTCGGTGACGCGTATGGTTTCGCCGCGCAGAAGGCCGGCATGCTTTCGAAGATGGGTTTGGCGAAGAAGTGCAAGGCCGCCTACGATCAGGCCGTCGCGCTCGACCCCAAGAACATCGATGCGCGCTGGAGCGTGATGGAATACTGCCGCCAGGCCCCGGGCTTCGTCGGCGGCGGCATGGACGGTGCCTACGCGCAGGCCGAGGAAATCCGGAAGCTCGATGCCAACAAGGGACTCATCGCGAAGGCCACGCTCTACGTCTCTGAGAAAAAGATGGTCGAAGCCTTCGGCCTCTTCGACGAGGCGCTCAAGGCGAACCCAGACGACTACACCGCGCTCTACCAGCTCGGCCGGCTCTCCGCCATGACTGGCCAGCGTCTGGACCAAGGCGTCGAGAATCTCCGCAAATGTCTCACGCTGACACCCTCGCCCGGCCAGCCCGGCCCCTCGCCCGTGAACTGGCGCATCGGCAATATTCTCGAAAAGAAAGGCGACAAGCCAGGTGCGAAGGCCGCCTACGAGGCCGCCATCGCCGCGGATCCGAATTTCGTACCGGCGCTGGAATCGCTGCGGAAGCTGAACGCGAGCTGAGGTTATTCAAAGGTTTGTCATCCTGAGCCGTGCGAAGGATCCAACCGTTGAGCGCAGATACGTCCGCAACCGCTTGGATCCTTCGCACGGCTCAGGATGACGGTAGAGAGGCGTTTCTGCCTTCCCTGAACGTTGAGCATTCAAAGTCGCATGTTGATCATTGCGGCGGCATCGTCGCCGGTTATTTTTTCCGCATGTCTCCCCGCGAAGAATTCCTCGCCGTCCTGTCCGCCAGCGTGCGCGACGGCAGCTTCGCGCGCCTGACGCTCGGCAAGCCGCGGGGCTCGGATCCGACGCTGCAAAAACTCATCATCCGTCCGGTCACGCTGAAGGCGGGCCCGCACCTTTCCTTCGTCTGGCGCCACGACCGGCGCGACATCACCAAGAACCTCGTGCCCGACGAAGCCGTGCGCGAGATCGACCAGCTCACCGGCACCGCCTTCCACAGCGCCCACCTCGCCACGACCCAGCAGTCGGTGCAGCTCGAGTACAACAAGAAGGGCGAGCCGCGCCTGAGCCTGGGACTTTCCGCCAGTCCGTTCGTCGACACTTCGCACGACCGCGCCAAGTCACGCCTGCTCCCGGCCGATGCGCAATCCTGGTTGTCCGCCCTCGGCGTGACGACCGCCGCGGGCGCCGTGCGCGAAGGCATGGCGGACAAACACCGCCAGATCCACAAGTTCGTCGAAATCCTCAGCCACCTCGTCACCGACTTGAAGCTGCCCGAGGATCGCCCGGCCGAGGTCGTCGACATGGGCTGCGGCAAGGGTTACCTCACTTTCGCCACCCACGATTACCTGGATCGTGTCGTGAAACACTCGGTGCGCGTCTGCGGTGTCGAAGCCCGCCCGGAGCTGGTCGCCCTTGACAACCGCATCGCCCACGACACCGGCCGGCCGAAGCTCTCGTTTATTCCCGGCACGATCCAGGAGGCCGAACTGCCCGCGCTCGACGTGCTCATCGCGCTGCACGCCTGCGACACTGCGACCGACGACGCCATCGCGCGCGGGATCAAGGCCGATGCATCGCTGATCGTCGTCGCACCGTGCTGCCAGAAGGAAATCCGCGCGCAGCTCCACGCCGCGCCGGTCCTGGCCCCCGCGCTGCGCCATGGCATTTTCCAGGAACGCCAGGCCGAGTTCGCCACCGACGCGCTCCGCGCGCTGCTGCTCGAGTGGGCCGGTTACGACACCAAGGTTTTCGAGTTCATCTCCAGCGAGCACACCGGCAAGAACCTGATGATCGCCGCCACCAAGCGCCCCGGCCTCGCCCGCGGCGACGCGGCGGCGGACAAGATCCGGGAATTCGCGTCGTTCTACGGCGTGAAGACGCAGGCGCTGGCCAAACAGTTGTCGTTCGCGCTTTGACCACGGATTGAACGGATGATTACGGATTACACCGACAGCACGTTCCGGCCCTGGAGTTCGAGCGGGTTGATTCCGCGCCTTTATCCGTACCCATCCGCGCAATCCGTGGTAAACCAAACGCCCCCTCGCGGCATGCGCCAGTCCCCCGCATGAACTGGGAATCGCTCGACTGGGAAGCACTCGACCGCCTGCGCGAAACCTTTCTCTCCGGGGACAAGACGCAGGGCCCGTACTGGCACACGATCACCGATCTCGAGTGCTACGACTTCACCTACGGCGAGCGCATCGGCTGGAAGTGGGACGCCGCGCTGGCCGAGTTGAAGCTGCGCGGATGGATCCCGCCCGTCGGTGGCACGATCCTCGACTGGGGCTGCGGCAGCGGCATCGCCGGCAGGCGCGTCGTGGATTTCTTCGGCGCGGCCAATTTCTCCCGCCTCGTGCTGCACGATCACTCGACGCTCGCGATGGATTTTGCCGAGTTCCGGGCGAAGCAGGAATTCCCTGCCCTCGCGGTCGAGCGTGCCTCCGTACGCTTCCTGCGTGAAGACACGCCCATCGGCCTGTTGGTCGTCAGCCACGTCGTGAACGAGCTCACCGACGAAGCGCGCGCCGAACTCAGCGAGCTCTGCGCGCGCGCGCAGGCCATCATCTGGGTCGAACCCGGCACGCATGAAGTCAGCCGCGCCCTCGGCCAGTGGCGCGAAAAGCTGCGGGAAAATTTCCAGCTCGTCGCCCCGTGCCCGCACCAGGCCGCCTGCGGCGTACTGGCGCCGGGCAACGAACGTCACTGGTGCCACTTCTTCGCCACCCCGCCCGCCGGCGTCTACGCCGACTCCGGCTGGGTCCGCTTCGGCCAGCGCGCCGGCATCGACCTGCGCTCTCTCCCGTATGCTTTCCTGGCCCTAACCCGCTCTCAGCCCTCAGCTCTCAGCCCTCAGCCTTCTGGCCTCTCCCGCATCATCGGCGAGCCGCGCCTCTACAAGGGCTACGCCAAGATTTTCAACTGCGACGCCGGCGGCGTGGCGGAGCTGATGCTGCAAAAACGCGACGCGCCCGAACTCCTCAAATCCTTCAAGCACGGCGTCGGACCCGAACTGCACCGCTGGACCCATGAAAATGGCCGCATAACCTCGGTTGAATCGTAACTCGTCCGCGTTATCCGTGTTTATAGCTCAACCGCTCCTCCTCCCTTTCCCATGATCACCCTCCGCAACGTCGAAAAAGTTTATCCGCTCAAGGGCGGCGTGTTCTACGCGCTCCGCAACATCAACCTCACGATCAACGAGGGCGAGTTCGTCTCCATCATGGGCAACTCCGGCTCGGGCAAGTCGACGCTGCTTCACATCCTCGGGCTCCACGACAGCGCCTGGGGCGGCGAGTACATCCTGCAGGGCGAGGCCGTGCACAAGCTCGACAAGAAGAAGCGCTTCGAGCTGCAAAAAAAACACATCGGCTTCGTCTTCCAGAGCTACCACCTGCTCGACGACCTGACGGTGTACGAGAATCTCGAGATTCCTCTTTCCTACCGCGACATGCCCAAAAAGGAGCGCGAGAGCGTGGTGTGCGACGTGCTCGATAAGTTCGGCATCGTCGGCAAAAAGGATCTCTACCCGAACCAACTCTCCGGCGGACAACAGCAGCTCGTCGGCGTCGCCCGCGCGCTCATCGCCAAGCCGTCGCTGATCCTCGCCGACGAACCGACCGGCAACCTGCACTCCGACCAGGGCCGCGAGATCATGAAGCTCTTCAAGAAACTGAACGAGGAAGGCACGACCATCGTGCAAGTCACTCACTCCGCCGAGAACGCCACTTATGGTGGACGCGTCATCCGCCTCGCGGACGGCATGATGGTCTGAGATCAGAAGACAGACGACAGAGGACGGAAGACAGGAAAGTCTCGCAACATCCGTTAGCGTCATCCTGAGCCGTGCGAAGGATCCAAGCGACTGCGGACATATTTGGGATCAACGGTTGGATCCTTCGCACGGCTCAGGATGACGGCAAAGGACGGCCTTCCCATTATCGGGATTGCATAATCCCGACCCCGAATCTGACCCAGCAAAGCAGTATGGGTAGCTGATTTGCTTAATATTGATCACGAGTGCTTTGCATTTAATTCGTGAGCTGGCACACGGGTTGCAAATCGGGGCGGCAACCCAACGCTTCATGGCTTCCTTCCGGCGCAATTTCGTATCCCTTTTGTCCACGCTTCCGCTGCTTTTCGTCGCGGCTTCGGCCCAGCCCGAAACCCCGGCCGAAGTCGTGCCCGTTCCTGCGGCATCCGGCGAAGTGCTCACGCTCGACCAGGCGATCCAGCGCGCGCTGGCCAAAAATTTCTCGATCAAGGTCAGTGGCTTCAATGCCTCCATCGCCGCCGCCGGCGTGACCGAGGCCCTCGGCAAATTCGATCCCGTGCTGAGCGGCACGTACACGCACGCCGAAAACCGCAACCCGCTGCTCACGTTCAGCTCGCCGGGCGTGCGCGATGAAACGCGCGACCAGACCGACACCTACGACGCCAACATCGGCGGCCTCGTTCCGTGGGGCCTCACCTACAAGCTCGGCGGCACGACCACGAACTACCGCGGCACGTTCAACAATTATGCGGACAACTGGGATTCCTTTGCCGGCGTCTCCGCCACGCAGCCGCTGCTCCGCGACTTCGGCTTCGGCCCCACCCTGGCGTCGATCCGCATCGCGCGCACCAACCGCTCGATCAGCGACTGGGAGTTCCGCCAATCGGTCATCGACACGATCACCCAGGTCATCCGCACCTACCACGACCTCAACTTCGCCAACGCCTACCTGCGCAGCGCGCTCCGCTCGCGCGAACTAGCCTCCGGCCTGCTCACCGAGAACGAAAAACGCTACAAGATCGGCAGCATGTCGGAGTACGACGTCACCTTCGCCCGCTCCAATCTCGCCGAGACGGAGGAGGCCATTCTCCTCGCGCAGCGCCAGGTCCTCGACACCGAGAACTACCTCAAGCAGCTGATCACCGACGACCGCACCACCGGCCTGCTGAGCAAGCGCCTCGTCATCGAGACGCCCGCGCCCGCGCCGATCGTCGTCGTCGACCCGGCGGCCGACTTCCGCATCGCGCTCGACCACCGTCCCGATTACCAGCAGGCGCGCCTGATCATCAAGCGCAGCGGCATCAACTCCCGCCAGCAGCTCAACCAGATGCTCCCGCGCGTCGACCTCGTCGGCAGCTACGGCTACAACGGCCTCGACTACGACCGCAACGCCAGCCGGCGCATGGTGCAGGACAAGGATTATCGCAGCTACAGCTGGGGCGTCGTCGCCTCCGTGCCGCTCACCTTCACCACCGAGCGCGGCCGCTACCGCGCCGCCAAGCTCCAGGAACGCCAGGCCGAGACCCAGCTCCAGCAGGTCGAGCAGAACATCGTGGTCCAGGTCGGCAACGCCGCCGGCCAGATCGAAACCGCGCAGAAGCGCATCCAGGCCGACCGCCAGGCGCGCGAACTCGCCCAGGCGACGCTGACCGCGGAAGAAAAGCGCCTGCGCTTCGGCCAGACCAGTACCTACCAGGTTTCCCAGTACCAGCGCTTCCTCTCGCAGGCCGAGGTCGCCGAGGCCGCCGCGCATTCCGACTACGCCAAGTCCCTCGCCGAATACGACCGCCAGCTCGGCATCACGCTGGAGAAGCTGCACATCACGATTGATGCGCCGCGGTAAGCGCGCGCAATCAACACACCCTGCCCTTTGGGCACCCCTCTTGATAGAGGGGACTTCGACTGCTCGGATTTAATCCCCTCTATCAAGAGGGGTGGCGCAACGCGCCGGGGTGTGTTGCCCGGGCGTATCGCGGCGTTGATCAGCCCTGCGGCCCGACGCCCGGCGCTTCCGCACTCCACTTAAACACCAGCACCGACAGGCCCGGGATCGTGATGCTGAGCGAGTGCTCGCAGCCGTCCGCCGGCATGGTCGACGACTGCCGTCCGCCGTGGTTGCCGAAGCCGGCGCCGCCGTAGTAGGTGGAATTCGTGTTCAGCACCTCGCGCCAGTAGCCGCGCTGCGGCACGCCGACCACATAGCGCGTGCGGGTCATGGGCGTGAAATTGCCAATCGCGAGGTAGCAGACTTTCCCCGCCGGATCCTGGCGCACGAAGCTGATCACGCTGTGGTCGCCGTCGTTGGCGTTGATCCAGCGGAACGACTCCGGCCGGAAATCGTTCGCACTCAGGACCGGATCGGACGTGTAGAGCCGGTTCAGGTCGCGCACGAGCAGGCGCAGGCCTTCGTGCTCGGGCTGGCGAAGCAAATCCCACTCGAGCCCGGAGTCGTAGTTCCATTCGCCGCGCTGGCCAAACTCGCTGCCCATGAAGAGCAGCTTCTTGCCCGGGTACATCCAGATGAACCCGTAGAGCGAACGCAGCGTGGCCGCCTTGTCGGCGATCGTGCCCGCGCCCATCTTGCCGAGCATCGAGGCCTTCAGGTGCACGACTTCGTCGTGCGAGTAGACCGAAATGAAATTCTCCGAGTACTGGTACACCATGCCGAAGGTCAGCTTGTCGTGCGACCATTTGCGATGGATGGGATCCTTTTGGAAGTAGAGCAGCGTGTCGTGCATCATGCCCATGTTCCACTTGTAGTCGAAGCCGAGGCCGCCGTCCTTCGTCGGCCGGCTCACCATCGGGAACGCGGTCGACTCCTCGGCCACCATCAGCGCACCGGGATAATAGTGGTGCACGAGATCGTTCACCTGGCGCAGGAAGCCGATCGCCTCGATGTTCTCGCGTCCGCCATAGCGGTTGGGGATCCACTCGCCCTCCTTGCGGGAGTAATCAAGGTAGAGCATCGACGCGACCGCGTCCACGCGCAGGCCGTCGATGTGGTAGCGGTCGAACCACGACAGCGCGCTCGCGATCAGGAAGCAGCGCACCTCATGGCGACCGTAGTTGAAGATCAGCGTGCCCCAGTCCTGGTGCGCGCCGAGCCGCGGGTCGGCGTGCTCGTAGAGATGCGTGCCATCGAACTGCGCCAGCGCGAAGGCGTCGCGCGGGAAATGCGCCGGCACCCAGTCGACAATGATGCCAATGCCGCGCTGGTGCAGGAGATTGACGAAATACTGGAAATCCTCGGGCGTGCCCCAGCGGTGCGTGGGCGCGAAGTAGCCGGTAACTTGATAGCCCCACGAGCCCGGAAACGGAAACTCCGCCACCGGCATCACCTCGACATGAGTGAAGCCCATTTCCACGACGTAGTCGGCGAGCATTGGCGCGAGCTCGCGGTAATTGTAGCAGCGCCCGGCCTCGGCAAGGTTGCGCTTCCACGAGCCGAGATGGACTTCGTAGATCGACATCGGCCGGTCGATGTTGCCCGCGGCCGCCTTGCGCTTCGCCATCCAGTTCTCGTCGCCCCACGCATGATGCGCCGGACTGTGCACAATCGCGGCGTTGTTCGGCGGCCCCTCGAAGCGCGTGCCGTACGGATCCGTCTTCAGCCGCATGTGGCCGCGCGAATCCCAGATCGCAAATTTGTAGAGTTCGCCCTCGCGCACATCGGGCACGAAGAGCTCCCACACGCCCGAACCGCCCAGCGGGCGCATCGGGTGATAGCGCGCGTCCCACTCGTTAAAGTTGCCGACGAGCGACACACGCGAGGCCGCCGGAGCCCAAACGGCGAACGACACGCCCGGGACATCGCCCAGCATGCGCGGATGCGCGCCAAGCTTCTCGTAGATGCGGTGCTCGTTGCCTTCGTTGAAAAGATACAGGTCCTGCTCCGACAGCGTCGGCAGGAAGGAATACGCGTTGTAGATCTGGTGGATGTCACCCCACGCGGTCTCGTAGCGCAGCTGATGCTTGAAGATGTCCTTGCCCGGGATGAACACCTCGAAGAACCCCTCCGGAGCCAGCAGCTCCATCGGGTAGATTTTCTTCGCCCGGCCCTTCGCCTCGAGGTCGACCACGGAACAGGTCACCACGTTGCGCCGAAAGGCGCGCACGACGACGCCGCTGCGCCGCTTGACCTTCGCCGGATGCATGCCCAGCCACCCGTGCGGGTTGGCCTGGTGATTGTGGAGAAACGCCTTCAGCTCTGCTTCAGGAATAATCACGGCGAAGAGTGCTCCACTGTGCCGGGCCCGCCGGACGCGTCTAGCAGAAAGGAGCGGATCGGGACGATCCGAACGTCCAACGTTCAACATCGAACATCCAACGTCCAAAGTCTGATGCCAACCGCGGATCACTCCTTGGACGTTGAGCGTTGAACGTTGGATGTTGAACGTTCGGATCGATACATGCGGTTTCTTGGTTCCGCATGCAACCCTCGCCCGCCCTCGCTGTCCTTGCGGGTTCCCAACTTTCTCTCTCCGGCTGCCGGGAAATCTCGTTGCGCCGGCCAGCTCCGCCCTCCACTTCCCTTTCATGCTTTTTGTCCGTGCCGTCCGTCGTTTTTCCGCCCTCGCCGCCCTGCTCGGCCTGTCGGCGATTGGCGCTTTTGCCCAGCTGGAGCAGTTCGGCAAGGGCGGCACGCCCGATCTGAAGGGCGACAACTTCCGCTACGACGACGCCACCAAGGAAGCGGTGATCACCGGCCACGCGACCATGACGTACGGCGACGCCGTCATGACCGCCGACGAAATCCGTTTTAACTCCACGCAGCAGACCGCCGGCGCGAAGGGACACATCATCATCACGTCCGGCAACCGCCGCCTCGTGGCCGACGAAGGTACCTACAACACCGCCACCGGCATCATCACCGCGCGCAACATGCGCATCGGCCAGTTCCCGGTTTATGTCACCGGCGAGACGGTCGAAGGCACGTTCGACGAACTGGTGTTCACCAACGCCACGGTCTTCTTCCGCGAAAACGCGCGCTATACGCCCTCGATCCACGCGGAGCGCCTCACGTACGCCAAGGGCAAGATCGTCCGCGCCGAGGGCCTCGGCCTCGGCCTGCTCGGCGGCCACTTCATCCACTTGCCGAAATTCGAGCAGGCGCTCGACAGCGACTTCGTTTCCTACGTCAGCGCCCACCTCGGCTACCGCGGCCGCCTCGGCCTCTTCACCGAACTCGGCCTGCACCTGCCCGTCGCCCCGGGCGTCAACGTCGGCGCTGATCTCGGCCTCTATTCGTCGCGCGGCGTCATGATCGGACCGTCGGCCCGCTATCATCAGGCCGACGCCAACGGCTCGATCGACGGTTTCCTGCGCTCGGGTTACATCAGCGACAGCGGCGATCGCGGTTTCGACATTCTCGGTGACTCCGTGCCGCGCGACCGTTCGTACGTTACCTGGGAACATCGCCAGAAGTACGGCGACCACTTCACCCTCGACGGCCAGTTCAACTACTGGAGCGACTCCGAGGTGCTGCGCGATTTCCGTCACCACGATTTCGACAACGTCCAGCAGCCCGACACCTTCCTCGAGGCGACGTACATGGGCAACAACTACGCCCTGAGCGCCTTCACGCGCTACAACCCGAATCCCTTCTACCGCGTGCAGGAACGCCTGCCCGAGATCCGCTTCGATGTCATGCCCTCGTCGGTCGCGCTCGGCGTCTACCAGCGCCTGAACTCCAGCGTCGCCGTGCTGGAAGCGGACCAGACCGCCGCCAATCCCGACCTGCACACCACCCGCTTCGACGCCTATTATGGCCTCGAGCGTCCGGTCGCGGTCACGCCGTGGCTCACGTTCAACCCGGTCGTCGGCGGCCGCGTGACGCACTACACCAATCCCCTCGGCGGCAAGGACGACTACACCCGCACGCTCGGCGAAGTCGGCTTCGACGCCAAGCTACTCTCGAGCGGCGTCTTCAACTACAAGAACGAGGTCTGGGACATCGACGGCCTCCGCCACCTGTTTGAGCCCACGATTTCCTACCGCTACGCGCCGGAAGCCGACCGCGGCAAGGCGTACATCCCGCCGATCGACGCCCGCGTGTTCTCGACCTACCTGCAACCGCTCTCGATCGCCGACTCGCGCAACATCGACGATCTCTCCGCACTCAACACCGCCCGCTTCTCGCTCAACAACACGCTGCAGACCCGCGACGCCCACTACGGTTCGCGCAACCTGGTCGGCCTGAACTTCGCGGCCGACTACAACTTCGACGCACCGGCCGGCACGCACGGCCTCTCCGACATCTACACCGAGTTCTCCCTCACGCCCGCGCCGTGGCTGAAGTGGGAGGTTTTCCACCGCTTCGACCCGCATGGCGCCCGCCAGCAGGAGCTCAACACCGGCCTGACGCTCGTCGACCAGGAATGGTGGTCGCTCCGCCTCGCGACGCATTTCCTGAAGAGCGACTACGAGGAATACCTCGTCGAGTACCGCCAGCGCCTGAACGAGAACTACGACCTCACGGGTCTCTGGCGCTATGACGCCAAGAACAACCGCTTCAACGAACAGAGCTACGGCATCTGGCAGCGCCTCGGGCAGACTTGGGCGATC
This sequence comes from Verrucomicrobiota bacterium, assembly GCA_048498955.1. Classification (GTDB taxonomy): domain Bacteria; phylum Verrucomicrobiota; class Verrucomicrobiia; order Opitutales; family Opitutaceae; genus Lacunisphaera. The sequence goes on from JBEHWZ010000005.1 coordinate 228,401, forward strand.
AAGTACGAAGTCTCCTTCTTCGACGGCCCCCGCCGCGAAAGCTCCTTCTCGCTCAACATCGAAGTGCAGCTGCTCAAATTCTGAAATCTGAAACTTGAAACCTGAGACCTGAAAATCGGGTCTACCGCGCCCCACGGCGCAGTTTCTTCTTCAGGTTTCAGGTTTCAGGTCTCAGGTTTCGTCTTTGATGAATCCCGGCATCGCCGCCAACCAGGAGCGCCTCTTTCTCGTCTTTGTCGCCGAGATCCGTCCGTACGTGCGCCGCGATAGCTCCCTGCCCCGGCGCATCAAGGAGCTCTTCGCGCGGAACCGCGCCATCGGGTCGCGCGACCGCAAGCTCTACCGGGAACTCGTCTACACCTACCTGCGCTTCCTGCCGTGGATCGACCCGCTGCTCGACACCGACCCGGCGCTCGCCTCGAAGATCACCGCCTGGCTCGCGCCCGAACTGAAACCAACCACGCACTACCGCGCCGCCTTCTGCGGTGACTGGCCCGCGGTGCCGGTGACGGTGGCGGAGAAGGCCGCGATCCTGACCAAGCTCACGGGCCCCGGCGATCCGGTGGAGATTCCGGATGGCTCGACGTGCGCCATGCGCCCGGCGCCGGACTTTTTTCCCGAAGCGCTGCTGCCCGCCTGGTTCCGTGAGCATTGCCCGGCCGTGTTCGAGTCGCCGCACCTCGACGCCGTCAACAGCCGCGCCAACGTCTGGGTGCGCATCCAGGCCATGGACCGCAATCTCGTGCTCGACGAATTCCGCGCGCAGCACTGGGTGTTCGAGCAGCCGGCCGATTTTCCCGACGCCCTCTGCCTGCCGCCCAACGCCGAGGTGGCCAACTCCGACGCCTACCGCCGCGGCTTCGTCGAGATCCAGGACCTCGGCTCGCAGCTCGTGCTCGCCACCGCGCCGGTACCCACCGGCGGACGCTGGCTCGACGCCTGCGCCGGCGCTGGCGGCAAGACGCTGCAGCTCGCCCGCATGGTGGGTGACAGCGGACACGTCGACGCCACCGACATCCGCATCGAGATTCTCGAGGAACTTCGTGACCGCGCCAAACGCGCCCGACTCGACAACATCACGATCACGCAGACGCCCGGCAGCCAATACGACGGCGTACTGGTCGACGCCCCCTGCTCCGGCTCCGGCACGTGGCGACGCCAGCCGCACCTCAAGTGGTACGTGAAGCCCGAGAGCATCGCGTCGTTCGCCCAGACCCAGCAGGAGATCCTCACGCTCAACGCCCCGCGCGTGAAGCCGGGCGGCCTGCTGATCTACGCCACCTGCTCGCTCAGCTACCACGAGAACCAGGATGTCGTGCAAGCCTTCCTGAAGGCGCACCCCGAATTCAAAGCCGAGCCCCCCGCCGACAACCACGGCGGTACCTTCGACGGCTCCGGCACCAGTCTCCTCCCCGGCACGCGCAACACAGACGGCTTTTACGCAGCGATCCTGCGGAAGAATTCTTAACCACGGATTACACCGATTACACGGACCCAAGACAGGAACCTTACAGGAGATAACGGAGGAAACTGAGGCGTTTCCCGAAACATCCTCTCTGTTTCCTCCGTTACCTCCTGTTCAGGTCGGGTTCGGTTCTATCCGTGGAATCAGTGTAATCCGTGGTTAAAACCGCCTTCGCTCCAGTTGCATTTACGCCACCCGTGCCTTTCGTCGTCTGATTATACATTCCATGAAACACTACGACTTCGCCGACAAATTCCGCGCGCTCTACGACAAGGCCGTCAAGCTCCAGGGCTCCGGCCAGCGCGACAAGCAGGCCTTCTTCACGCCCGAGGAGCTGGCCTTCCTCGCCAATAACGGCATCGGCGTGCAGGCGATGTACGACTACGCCGAGGACCACAACCACTACGGCGGCGAGCCCGGCTATGACCGCGCGCTCGAGATCGAGACCATCCGCCGCGACTATTTCCTGAACGTCCAGCAGGGCAAAGCCTCCGCCAACGTGCTCGATCAGTCCAAGATGCCCGGCAAGTCCGAAGCCGTGAAAGGCATCGAGTGGCTGCCGCGCCTGCTCCCGAAGGCCAAGGCGAAGCTCCGCGGCGAACTCCCCGACAGCCTGATGTTCTCCTGCGGCGGCGACCGCGCCTTCTTCAAGCAGCACGACATCCTTCCCGCCGAATTCCTCACCCTCGTCTGGCGCAACCTCGACAACGACGCCGCCATCGTGGACTGGGTCGTGGCGCGCAGCGCGGCAAAGGCGTAATCCGCCGGCGTCATATTGGGTCTGGGTGAAAACCGGACATTGAAACAGTCCGGTGATCCCGCTTTTTTCCTGACGGGCCGCCCTACCGCGGGCAACGCGGCGCACACCCCACTACCCAAAAGGAAAAGCAATGTTCTCATCCACCACGTTTGAAATCCCGGGTCATGTCATCACTGAGCACAAAGGCATGGTTCGCGGCATCGTTGTTCGTTCGCCCACCATCAGCCAGGGTATCCTCGGCGGCCTGAAGAATATCATCGGCGGCAAAATTGGCGCTTATACGCAAATGTGCGAACAAACCCGCAGCCAAGCCTACGAGGAAATGGAGAAGAACGCTGCCGCGATGGGCGCGAACGCCATCGTCGGCATTCGCTATGATGCCTCCTCGGTGGAACCGCGCGGCGCCGCCGTTGAGGTGCTGTGTTACGGCACGGCGGTACTGGCGCAGAAAAAGTAAGTTCCGCAGTTTGGCTTTAGGAGAGAGCGCCGTTTCCATTCGGAAACGGCGCAATTTATGCATCCTCGCCAACAGAGCCGTGCTTCCCATGCCCACCCTTATCACCCCCGAACGCCCCGACACGCCTGACGCCACCGCGCTGATCATGGAGTTGGAGGAACATCTCGCCGCGGGTTATCCCGCCGAGAGCCGGCACGGTTACAGCGTCGAGAAGCTGATCAAGCAGAGCGTGGCGTTCTTCGTCACTCGCGTGGACGGCAAGCCGGCCGGTTGCGGCGGCATCCAGCTTTTCGGGACCGAGTTCGGCGAGCTCAAGCGCATGTACGTACGCCCGGAATTCCGCTGCCAGGGCCTGGCGCGAAAGATGATCGAACATCTCGTCGCCCACGCCCGCGAGCACGGCGTGAAGCTCGTGCGCCTTGAAACCGGCGTAAACCAACACGCCGCGATCACGCTCTACGAACGCGTGGGCTTCCGCCCGATCCCGCCGTTCCCGCCCTACTTCCCGGATCCGCTCAGCCAGTGCTACGAGATGGCGATTGATTGAGGCAGAGCTTTCAGCGGTCAGCTCTCAGCTTTCAGCCAAACCGCCACACGCTCGATCTGTATCAGCTGACCGCTGATAGCTGAAAGCTGACGGCTCATCTGCGTTTGACCGCGGCGCACGATTGCGTCTTCCTCAGGACGCTTTCCCATGCCCTCCTACACTTTGAAAGTTAACGGGCAGGCCCGCACGCTGGACGTGCCGGCGGACACCCCGCTCCTCTGGGCCTTGCGCGATCACCTCGACCTCGTCGGCACGAAATACGGCTGCGGCATGGGCCTGTGCGGCGCGTGCACCGTTCACCTCAACGGCACCGCCATCCGCTCCTGCCAGATGCCGGTCTCCGCGGTCGGCAACATGCCGGTCACCACCATCGAGGGCCTCGATCCCGCGGGCCAGCATCCGCTGCAAAAGGCGTGGTGCGATCACGACGTTCCGCAATGCGGCTACTGCCAGGCCGGCCAGATCATGACCGCGGCCGCTTTCCTGAAGAGCACGCCGCATCCGTCCGAAGCCGAGATCGATTCCGCCATGTCGGGCAACCTCTGCCGCTGCGGCACCTACCTGCGCATCCGCGCCGCGATCAAGGATGCCGCGGGCACTCCGGAGGCCAAGGCATGAAGACGCCCGATCTTTCCCGCCGGGAATTCCTCTCCGTCTCCGCGCTCGCCGGCGGCGGGTTCGTGCTGAGCCTGTCCCTGCCGGGCGACCTGCTCGCGCAAGCGAGCTCGAACGTGCTCGATGGCACGGCGAAGCAGTTCACGCCGAATCCGTTCATCCGGATCACGCCGGAGAACATCATCACGATCCTCGCCAAGAATCCCGAGACCGGCCAGGGCGTGAAGACCTCCCTGCCGATGATCGTCGCCGAGGAACTCGATGTCGATTTCTCGACCGTGGTCGTCGAACAGGCGCCGCTCCGTACCGACGTCGGGCCGCAGTTCGCCGGCGGCAGTCGCTCGACGCCGGACAACTACCTGCGCCTGCGCCAGGCCGGTGCCACCGCACGTGCCATGCTGGTCGAGGCCGCGGCCCAGACCTGGGGCGTGCCGGCCGACCAGCTGACGACGCAGAACGGCAAGGTGGTCCACGCGCCCTCCGGTCGCAGCCTGACCTACGGCCAGCTCGCCACCAAGGCCGCCACGCTGCCGATTCCCGACGAGAAAACCGTCCGCCTGAAGAAAGAGGGCGAGTTCCGCGTCCTCGGCTCGCGCATCGGCGGCGTCGACAATCCCGCCATCGTCACCGGCAAGAGTCTTTTCGGCATCGACCAGAAATTTCCCGGTCTGGTGTACGCCGCTTACGAGAAATGCCCCGCTTACGGCGGCAAGGTCGTCCGCGCCAACGTCGATCGCGTCAAGCAGCTGCCCGGCGTCCTCGACTGCTTCGTGCTCGAGGGCACCGACAATGTCGCAGGCCTCGCTCCCGGCGTGGCCATCATTGCCAGCTCCACCTGGGCGGCGTTCTCCGCCCGCAAGCAGCTGCAGGTCGAATGGGATGAAAGCATCGGCACCGGCCATTCGAGCGAAGCCTACGCCACCCAGGCCGCTGCCGCCGCCCGGGCCGGCGGCGCCAACGTGCGCAACACCGGCGACGTCACCGCGGCGTTCGCGTCCGGCGCCAGGGTCATCGAGGCCGCCTACCAATATCCTTTTCTCAACCACGCCACGCTCGAGCCCCAGGGTTGCACGGCATGGGCTCGCGACGAGGGCGTCGAAGTCTGGACGACTTCGCAAACTCCGGGCTCGGGCCAGAATCTCGTGGCCCAGACCCTCAAGCTCCCGAAGGAGAAAATCCGCATCAACTTCGTCCGCGGCGGCGGCGGCTTCGGCCGCCGGCTGGCCAACGACTACATGGTCGAGGCCGCCGCCATTGCCCAGCGCACCAACGGCGCGCCGGTCAAGCTCACGTGGACGCGCGAAGACGACATGCGCCACGACGTCTATCACCGGCCGGGCGGCTTCCATTATCTGAAGGGCGCGGTCGATGCCCAGGGCCATATCGTCGCGTGGCACGATCATTTCGTGACCTTCGGCTACAAGAACACCGAGAAGCCCGCTTCCGGCGCCGGCATGAGTCCCGACGAGCTGCCGTCGCGCTTCATTCCCCACTTTCGTTTCGACCAGACGATCCTGTCCACGATGATCCCGACCGGCCCGATGCGCGCTCCGGGCAGCAATGGCCTGGCGTTCGTGATGCAGAGCTTCATCGACGAGCTGGCTTACGCCGGCGGCGTCGACCCGGTGAAGGCCCGTCTCGACCTGCTCGGCGATGATCGCATTGTCCAACCGAGCCAGGGCCAGCAGGGCGTGCCGTACGACACCAGCCGCATGAAAGGCGTGGTGCAGCTGGCGGCCGACAAGTCCGGCTGGGGCTCGCCGCTGCCCAAGGGCGAAGGCCGCGGCATCGCCTTTCATTTCAGCCACTCCGGCTATGTCGCCATGGTCGCGCAGGTCGCCGTGGCGAAGGACGGCACGCTCCAGGTCAAGCAGGTCACGGCGGTCAGCGACGTCGGCCCGATCATCAATCTGAGCGGCGCGGAGAACCAGGTGCAGGGCGCGATCGTGGACGGCCTCGGCGCCATCTGGCTGCAGGAAATGACCTATGACCAGGGCCGCGCCGTGCAGAGCAATTTCCACGATTACCCGCTGCTGCGCATCAACGCCGCACCGCCCAAGGTCATCGTCGAGTTCATCCAGAGCAACAACCCGCCGACCGGCCTCGGCGAGCCGCCCTACCCGGTCGTCCCGCCCGCCATCTGCAACGCGATCTTCGCCGCCACCGGCAAACGCATCCGCCAGTGGCCGATCACGAAGACGGATCTCAGCTGGAGCTGAGCGGAAGTTTTCCGCGGTCAGCTTTCAGTCAGGCAAAAGCCTATTTTTCTTCCGGCTGACCGCTGAAAGCTGATAGCTGATCGCTCTGCAGCGCCACAGCGCTGCTCAGTGGAAGCTCTTCAGCTTCCGCATGTCGATGAGCAGGTCGTAGGTATCGCGCGACGGCTCGGTCGTGCTGGTGGTCACGGTGGCCTTGCCACCCTTCGGCAGCTTGTCCGGGAAACGGGTGCGCACGGCGGCATGAAACATGTCCTTGGCAATGCCATCGGACTCGCTCGAGACGGAGCCGAATTCGTCGCCATAGATGCGCTCGGTCGAGCGATCGTTGTCCCCGGCGAGAATGATGTGCACGCGGACCTGCTTGGTGAAATCGGCGCGCAGCACCGCGCCACGCATCATTTCCCATTCGTTGCTCTGCGGCTCGGCCAGCAGGAGGAAGGTATTCCGGTGGGCGAGGAAACCGATCACCACGCAGATCACCGCCAGACCGGCGTAATGACCCAGCTGGAGTTTCTTCGCCACAAAGAGCGCGCGCAGCGTGTAAACCATCAGCACGAGCACGAGTCCTGCGAGCGGGAAGAGCACGCGGTACGTCGCGATGCGGTCGGACGCCACGTAGCAGACGGCCCCGGTCACCACCACCAGCGCGATGGCGGCATAGAGGGCCCGGCGGCGCACCATCGCATCCTCATGCGCGGCAATCTTCTTGTAGCCCAGCACGAGCGCGACCACCACCGCCAGCAGCAGGCCCCAATAGAAGACGGCGCCCACGTTATTGTCGTCATTCAGCGCGTAGAGCGAAAGCGCATTGGGCAGCGGATAGCGCAGGAAATCGACCGCGGTGCTGTTCAGGACCTCGTTCGCCGGCTGGAACAGTCCGTTGCTGAAAAGCGTATGGATGATCAACTGGCTCAGGCCCAGGCCGGCCACGACGGCGGCGAGGTGGAAAGCGGTCCACCAGCGATCCGCCAGGGGCTCGCGACCGGTGCGCACGAGCAACACGGCCAGCACCACGACGAGGGAGAAAAGCACGTTCGCCTGGTAGATCAGGCCGGCGGCGGTGTAGATCATGCAACCGCCGAGCAAGGCGACGACGCGCTTCATGCCCCCGCGCTCGATCTCGGTTTCGATCGCGGAAAATCCCGCCAGCGCCAGCAGGAGCGTCAAGGCCTGCGGCCACGCGGCCGCACTGCCCACCACCACTTGCGCCGAAGGCAGCAGCACCACCCCCAGGCCGATGCCGGCAGCCTCGATTTCATTCCAACCGGATTGAAACAACTGCCGCCAGAAAACCAGGCCCAGCAGCGTCAGCAGCAACACCGAGGTCAGGCGCAGCCACTGGAGATTCTCAACCTCGTTGCTGACCGCAAAGGAGGTTTCGAGCATCGCACCGTAAAGCGGACGACCGCGGGAAGCGCTGGAACGCACCAACCTGCCCGGTTCCTCGCGCGATTCGCGCAACGCGGTGTAATCGCTGCGCATGCCATATTCATGAAATACCGTCTGCCAATAGACCGCCAAAGGCGCGAGCAGGAGGATATAAAGACAAATCCGGGTACGCATGGATCAGAGAAGCATCTCTTGTTGGTCGGTTTGTGGCTTAATCCCGAGGAAACGTCCATATCGTTCGGCCCAGTCGTCTATTTTTTCCAGATAATATACGGGATCATAGGGCGCCTTGACCGGATCGTGACTGGCCAGCGGACGCGCACGCTGCCAATCGGACGTTTGTCCCTTGGCCTTCGGGATAATGTAGTAGCTCACGCGTTCGCCCATGCGCGGGCGGGGATTCATCTGCAGCGCCACTTCGGCAGCCGCGCGGCGCGGTTTGCCGCCACCGGCGATGAACTGCTCGTAGGTTTCGGGATTTTGGCTGAGCGTCTCCGACTTCGCCAGGTCCGCCACGGGTTGCTCGCGCGCGGTGATCGCCTTGCGCAGGCGCTCCACCTCGGCCACCGGCGAGTCCGGCGCCACGCCAAGGATATGCGAAATGAGCTGGTCGCTCAGCCGCTTCAGGTAGGGCTCGATGCCCCGCGAGCGCAGCGCCGAGCCGCGGAGCGTGACCTCACCGTTGGCGGCGAGAGCGTAGTTCTTCGCCTTGTAGCAGAACATCGCGTCGTAGCTGCCGTCGAACTCGAGCTCGATGCCGGTGGGCATGATCTTCACGACCTGCGCCAGCAGCTCCTCGGGCTTGGCATAGTACGTCTCGGTGGAGAGATAAATACCGTCGGTGTCAGCTTCGAGGATGACGCAACCGAGCCGCTCGAACTCGGCAATCAGCGCCTGCAGCAATTCACGGCCGCGTCGCGTGACCTCGGCTGCGAGGTCGCCGTCGCCGAAGCGCGCCGCGGAGAAACCGAGGTAGCCGTAGAAGGAGTTGATCAGGATCTTGAACGTCGTCTGCCGCGCCTGCGCTTCATCGCGTTCGGCCGCAGTCGGCGCATTCTTGGCCAGCTGCTTGTAGCGCAGGCGATACTCGCGGAGCCGGCGCAGCATCGGAATGAAGACGCCGAGCGTGTCGTTCTTGGGATTGCGCGCGATCTGCAGCAGCAGGCTCGGGTACAGCGACGCGACGTCGAAGTGCAGCACGTGCTTGAAGATGCCTTCCTGGAAGCTGCGCGTGAAGCCGCCCTCGAAGGTCTCGATCTCGCCAAGCGGCGTCGGGCAGGTGGCGCGGGCGTGGTAGTATTCCTCGAGGAAGAGCAGGTCGATCTTGCCGGCCGTGCCGCGCAGCGCCGCCTCCTGCAGCAGGAGCGGGAACGCCCGGGATTGTTCGAAATACGTCGGCAGCAGCACATCGGCCAGGCCGCGGGTTTCGCGCAGGTCATCCGCGAGGTAGGCCAGAAACTCCGCGCGATTGTCGCGAAACACATGCTGGATCTGCCCGCCGTCGATGTAGGTTCTCCCCTCCCCCGACTCCGGCGTGATGCCAAAATAGATGGCCGCGTCCTTCAGGCCGTAGCCGGTCATCTCGCGCGCGGTGATGTCGTACACTTGGACCAGCAGGTACGTATCGAAGACCGCGCGCCCCGGAATGTCGCAGCGCGGAAAATCGATCCAGCGCTCGGCCACCTTCATGCGGCTGTTGCGAAACTCCGCGTTCAGCCCGAAGCGGCCCCACGCGCATGGCACCTTGAAGCGCTTCGAACGCTGACGCAGGTAATCGAGGTCGAACTTGAAGAGGTTGTGCCCCTCGATCAGGTCGGGATCCATGGCGCGCAGCGTCTCGGTGAATTTCACCAGCAGGCGCTTTTCGCCGGCGTCGGTTTCCTCCTCGAGCACCAGCAGCTCGCGCCGCTCGCCGCACTGCAGGCCGATGGCGAGGATGCGGTCGCCCGGATTGCGCGCGTCGCTGAAGGCGCCGGGATCGGCCGCGCCCGTCTCGATGTCGAGCTGACAACGACGCAGCTGCGAGAAATGCAGGTCGGCGTACAAGCGCGCGCGGCGCTGGAGCAGCCACTGGCTTTCGTAAGGTTTGACGACATCGATGGGCGTGCCGTCGCGCGCCGCCTTGGTGAATTCCTCGAACAGCCCCAGCGACTCCGCGTGCGCCAGCCAGGGGAAAGCCCCCTCGCCTTTCAGCGCCTCGTACGTGATGCCCGGATGCTCGACCTTGGCGCCCAGCCAGGCGAAAGGCTTGAACTCCTCGCTCTGCTCGCGCCGCCCGCCGTCCGGCGTGGCGTAGGAAGTGTGGGTCATTCCGTGGTCGTCGACCCAAAGGCCGCAAAGCGTATCTGTACGTGGTGGCGTCATGCTATGCTTTCAACCGATACTGGCGCAATTCGACCACCGATCACACGGATAAAAACGGATTATTCCGATCTATCCGCACCGATCGGTGCAATCCGTGGTTAAAAATCTCTCGGATGCAGGCGCAGACCCCGCAACAGCCTGCAGCCTCAAAACGGCTTCAGATACACCATGAACAGCGCCACGGTGATCAGGCCCAGCGCCGCCACGCTCAGAGCGCCGCGCAGGTGGGGCTTGCGGTAGGCGATGCCGGCCAGGGCGGAGAGGAAGAACCAGCACACCATCTTCACGATCAGCCAGCCGCTGCTCAGCGGGATCTGCAGCAGGTGAATCATGCCCCAACCGCTAACGATCATCAGCAGCGAGGCGATGCCCGTGATGATCATCGTGCGCTTTTTGTTTTCCGGGAGCGGATTCGCAAACGCCATGAAGGTCTGCGCCGTCAGGACGATCAGCGCGAGCAGATGCAGGATGTGGTAATATGGCAGGCGATCCATGGGGTAGAAATTAGTGACACCCCGTCTGTGCCGTGCGCCCAAAGGCTCATGTCCTTTTTATGTTAAAGGTGGGCGCCACCCGCCTCGCTTCTGCCTTCCGGTTTACGGCCTGGCATCCACTCAGCTGTCAGCAGCTCCCAAATGATTACAAAGGCAAAGAGCGTATAAAAGGGCACCTCGAACACTACAGGGTGTCGGCGGAGACGGTAGTTCCCCACTCCCGTCCGTCAAATGGGAATCGGAGGTTTTTCTGACAGGCCTGTGATCAGAAAGATTGTCATCCTGAGCCGTGCGAAGGATCCAACCGAACCTTGTGTCACGCACACTTCCTTTCCAGCTTCAGACTGCGGACCACTAACCAAGCCCGGTACTCGGGCGATGATTGTCTATGTCCGCACGCTCTTACTGGGTCTATATTCTCTCCAGCCAATACAACGGCACTCTCTACGTCGGCGTAACCAACTTCTTGGAACGGCGAATCCGGGAACACAAAAACGGCACAGCCGATGGCTTCACCAAACAGCATCGTATTGATCGCCTCGTCTATTTTGAACAATTCCAACAAATCGAGCATGCCCTCGATCGCGAAAAGGAAATCAAAGGTTGGCGACGCCGGCGAAAAATCGACCTGATCGAACGAAGTAATCCAGCGTGGCAGGATTTGAGCGCGGATTGGTTCGGTGTGCAGTTGGATTCTTCGCACGGCTCAGAATGACAACCAAGAAGACTTCGCTCAGATCCCCGGATCGTCCCCGTCCTCCACTTCCGCTTCCGGTTCCTCCTCCGCTTCGGCCGGGTCGAGATGCTCGATGATGATCTTTTGGATCTGGTCGAGAAAGGTGTAGGCCGCGAACGGCAGGCGGATTTCCAGCGGGATGGCCGAGAGCGGCGCGTCCTCGTCTTCGATGATCTCCGCCGGCAACTCGCTGAGCCAGCGGTTGCAGATGCGGATGCGCAACGCGGCGCAGCCGCGCAGGAGCGAGTCGCAGTTGTTGGTGTCGATCGCGATCGCGCCGTCGGCGAAGAATTCCGAATCAAACAGGCCCAGCAGCTCGCGCACGTCGCTGTTCTGCGCGGCCATCAGTTCCTGCGTCCAGGTCTCGATGAACTCGGTGTCGTCCTCCGGAAAGTTCGCCCGGATCGCGAGCGTCGTGCGCAGGTCGTCGGCCGCGAGCTTGATGACGTCGAGCAGCGGCGCGACGGCGGTGATGTTCAGGCGGATCTCAACCTGCTTCATCGGCCTGAATGATCGCCGTCAGGTGCCACTGCTGCAGGGCAAACATGTAGGCCTCGGATTGCTCGCGCGTGCCGGTCCACACGACCGACCGGCCGGTCTCGTGGATCTCGAGCATGTGCTTGCGCGCGCGGGTCTCGTCGAAGCCGAGCACGCGGCGCAGCACCATCACCACATAGGACATGCGGTTCGGGTCATCGAGAACCACCAGGCGCCACACTTCGCTCAGTTTCGGCTGCGGTTGCTGGACCGGGACCGGCTGCTGGCGAAGTGTTTCGGAGCGAATCATGCTTGGGCGGCGGAGCGGACGGCCTCGGCCACCACCGTGGCGGCTTCGGCGATCGGAACCTTGCGCACTTCCTTCGCTTTACGCCACTTTAATTCGAAGATGCCTTCCTTGAGCCCCTTGCCGCCCACGGTGAGGCGGAGCGGGATGCCAATGAGGTCGGCGTCCTTGAACTTGACGCCCGGGCGCTCGGCACGGTCGTCGATGAGCACGTCGGCGCCAGCCGCCTCGGCGGCGGTGGCGAGCTGCTTGACGAGATCGGAGGCGGCGGCGTCCTGCGGGTCGAGATTCACCACGATAACCTGCCACGGGGCGACGTTCCAGGGCCAGATGATGCCGTCGGCGTCGTTGCTCTGCTCGACCACGGCCTGCAGCGTGCGGCTGATGCCGATGCCGTAGCAGCCCATGACCATGGGATGCGACTGCTTCTGGTCGTCGGTGTAAACGGCGCCGAACTTCTCGGAATACTTGGTGCCGAGCTTGAAGACGTGGCCGACCTCGATCGCGCGCTCGATCTTGAGCGGCTGGCCGGACTTCACGTCGGGCTCGCCGGCGCGAACCGCGCGGAAATCGCCGAACTTCGTGATCGCGAGGTCGCGGGTCACGTTGACGTGGCGCAGGTGGAAGCCGTCCTTGTTCGCACCGGTCGTGCCGTTGCCGACAAGGCGGATGGCGTGATCGGCGAAGATGCCGGCCAGCGCGGCCTGGTCCTTGATCGTGCCCTTGACGGCGCCGAGGCTGCCGGGCTTCGCGCCCATGACGGGCACGATCTCTTCCGGCGTGGCCGGACGCCAGAGCTGGAAGCCGAGCGAGCCGAGCTTGGCCTCCTCGAGATCGTCGCAGCCGCGCAGGATGACGAGGAAGGGCTTGCCGTCGCCCATGTAGACGAGGGTCTTGAACTGCTGGTCGGCCGCGACCGAGTACGGCGCGGCGGCGAGCGCGGCGATCGTAACGACGCCCGGCGTGGCGAATTCCTCGAGCGCGCCCGCGGGCGCGGCGTCGGCGAGATCCTTCGGCACGATGCCGCTGGTCGCCTTCTCGCGGTTGGCGCTGTAGCCGCTGGCCTCGCAGTAGACGACGTCATCATCGCCGACCGGGGCCGGGACCATGAACTCGTGCGAGAAGCTGCCACCCATGACGCCGGTGTCGGCCTCGACCGCGATGGTCTTCAGGCCGCAACGGGTGAAGAACGCCGTGTAGGCGGCCTTCATCTTGTTGTAGCTGACGATCGCCGCCTCGTCGTTCACGTCGAAGCTGTAGGCATCCTTCATCACGAATTCGCGCGCGCGCATCAGGCCGTAGCGCGGGCGGATTTCGTTACGGAACTTGGTGCCGACCTGGTAGAAATTTTTGGGCAGGTCGCGGTAGCTGGTGATCTCCGCCTTCACGAGCGGCGTGATGATCTCCTCGTGGGTCGGGCCGAGGACGAACTCGGGTTCCTTGGAACGGCCCTTGCCGGCACCGGCGTGGTCGACGCGGTACATGATCTCGCGCGCGGCGTTCCAGCGCGGTCCTTCCTGCCACATTTCGGCGGGATGGATGAAGGGCATCTGCACCTCGATGGCGCCCGCACGGTCCATTTCCTCGCGGCAGAGATTGGCGACCTTGCGCATGACGATCACGCCCGCCGGCAGGAACGAGTACAACCCGCCCGCCAGCTTGCGGATCAAGCCGGCGCGGAGCAGGAGTTTGTGCGACGCGATCTCGGCGTCGGAGGGGCTTTCCTTGAGCGTGGGAATGAATGTCTGCGACCAATACTTCATGGGAGTCCGACACCAGAGCAGCCCGGGCGCAGCCGCGCAACGGAATTTCCTGACTGGAGGGTCGGGCTCCCGCCCGACCGAAACGCCACGGAACCTCACACCGCTTCACGTCACCTTTTACTCGCGAGCGCGTGCGGGTCGGTCGGCCGGGAGGCCGACCCTCCAGCACTAGCAGCGCAAACCCGCTTGTGCTCCCGCCCTCCTCTCGCGATAAGTCCACCCCGTGTCCGCCGCCTCCCGCAAGTCACCGCCCAAGCCCTGGTCCATGAAGTGGATCGTGCTCGCGATTGTCCTGTTCATGGTGATCTACACCTTCGTCAACGTCTACTACCGCAAGAAGGGCCAGCCGTACCGCCCCTATCAGGACGCCCAGGACCGCGCCACCACTGCCCGCCTCCTTGCCGCCGGCTGGAAGAAGATCCCGCTCGAAACCCGCCGCCCGGTCGAGAAGCCGGAGCTCGACGGCGCCGCCGCCACCATCAAGCGCGAGATCGCCGGACTCGGCCCCGAACTCGAGTCCAAGTTCGCTGAGAAACCCAAACTCGTCACGACCATCGACCGCGCCGCCGCGCCCGCGAGCGTCCAGCACGGACTCGACTACACGATCTACTTTACCGTCGGCATCCCGAGCCAGAAGGCGCAGGTCGGCGACCTGTCGCTCTACCACCGCGACCACGAGCTCGTGCTGGTCCCCAGCCTCGAGAACCTGCCTGGCAAGGAACTGATGACGCGTTGGGACGACTCGAATCTCTGCGCCACCTTCTCCACCGCCAACCTCCCCGCCGGCCGCTATACCGTGCGCATCGTCGCGCTCGCACCGGCGGCGGCGTGGACGTTCGAAGTGAAGTGACGCCGCCTGCGGCGGAAACGCCAGACGCCAAACCCCAGGAGCCAAACAAATCGACCGGGAAATTCAAATTCCCGATGAAACGAAACAGGTTTTGCGTACTGGGACTTGGTCTTTCCCCTTTGTTGGGCATCTGGCATTTGGCGTCTGGCGTTTGCCGCGCATCGCGCGGCACGAATCCCCATTGACGAGCGCGGCGCGATACCTGATTAGTGCGCACCACTGATGAGCAACAGCTCGAGCGTCAAACCCACCGATCTTCGGGGCATCCTGAAGTACGTCCCGCGTTTCCAAGGCCAGACTTTCGTCATCGCTCTCGATGGCAGCATCGTCGCCGACGACAATTTCCCGAACATCCTCACCGATGTCTCCGTGCTCCGCTCGCTGGGCATCAAGATCGTGATCGTCCACGGCATCGGCCTGCAGATCGAGGAGCTCGCCAAGCTCCGCAACATCGCGATCACCGACATCGACGGCACCGGCGTCGCCGACGCCGCCACGCTCGACCTCGCGATCCGCGCCTCGTCGCGCGTCACCCACCTCGTGATCGAGGGCCTGACCGCCAACGGCCTGAAGGCCGCGCTGACCAATTCCATCCGCGCCATGCCGCTCGGCATCCTGCGCGGCATCGACCACCAGTTCACCGGCCGCGTCGACCGCGTCGACCGCGAGTTCATCCAGCAGCTCATCAACTCCGGCGTCGTTCCGGTGGTGAACCCGATCGGTTTCGACCGCGACGGCCACCCGCTGCGCGTCAACTCCGACCTGCTCGCCGCGGAGATCGCCGAGGCGCTACAGGCCACGAAGATCGTCTATTTCTCCCCGCACCGCGGCCTGGAGATCAACGGCGAGATTCAGCACGACATCTCCGTCGACAAGCTGCGCAAGGTCATCGACTCCAAGCCGAACTCGATCAACGAGCCGATGCGCAGCAAGGCCGCGCACGCGGTCAAGGCAATCGACACCGGCACGCCCCGCATCCACTTGCTCGACGGCCGCGAGCTCGACGGCCTGCTCGCCGAGGTGTTCTCCAACGAGGGCGTCGGCACCCTGATCTACGGCAACGAATACCAGCAGATCCGCCACGCGACGAAGCGCGACGCGCGCGCCATCTACAACCTCACCCGCTCGGGCATGAAGCGCGAGGAGCTGCTCGCCCGCTCGCAGCAGGCGATCGAAAAGGTCGTCGACGACTTCTACGTTTTCGAAATCGACGAGAACCTCACCGCCTGCATCTCGCTGCGCCTGTATGCGGACGACCCGACGAAGGCCGAGATCGGCGCGCTCTACGTGATGCCCTTCTACCACAACCGCGGCATCGGCCAGAAGATGGTCGACTTCGCCTGCATCAAGGCCGCGGAGTTGGGCGCCAAGGAAGTCATCGCGCTCTCGACCCAAGCCTACAGCTTCTTCACGTCCGTGTGCAAATTCGACGACGCCGACAAGGACATCCTCCCGCCCTCCCGCCTCAAGGCCTACGAGGAAAGCGGCCGGAATTCGAAGATCATGGTGAAGAAACTCTGACCTTTGGTCAGAAGTTAGACGTTGGATGTTAGGAGTTAGGTGGAACGGCAGCTATTCGCCACTTAACCCCTAACTCTTAACTCCTAACCGTGACGCTCCGCGTCACTTCAGCTCCACCACCACCTGGATCTCCGCGGTCGAGCCTTTCGGCAGACCGGCGGCGGCCACGGCGGCGCGGGCGTGCTTGCCGGCTTCGCCGTAGAGTTTGCCGAAGAGTTCCGAGGCGCCGTTGATCACGGCCGGGCTGTCGGTGAAGCCGCTGACGGCATTCACGAAGCCGTTCACAATCACGAACTGCTTCACGCTGTCGAGGCTGCCGGTCGCGGCCTTGATGTTGGCGAGCGTGTTGAGCGCACAGATCTTCGCCGACTCATAGCCGGCCTGCACGGTCTGCTCCTTCCCCACCTGGCCGACGTGGGTCATCTCGCCGTTGAACGAGCTGATGGTGCCCGCGAGGTACAGCAGGTTGCCCGTGCGCACCCAAGGCACGTAGCTGCCGGCGACAGCGGGAGGATTCGGGAGTTTGAGTCCGAGTTCGGTGAGTTTTGCTTCGATGCTCATAGGAGGAATTTTTTAACCACGGAATACACAGAATACACGGAAAGAAATGCCGGCGGGTCGTTTTCTGTGTGTTCCGTGTGTTCTGTGGTTCTTCACAGTTTGGGGATGAATTGAAACGTCGCCACGTCCTCGACCTTCACGGGTTTGTCGAGGACGCCGATTTCCTGCAGCAGCTTGATCTGCTTCTCGATGCGCGCGGCGGTGATCTGGCCCGCGAACTCGCCCTTGGACGGCTCGCCCGAGATCAATTTGTACTCGTTCATCGCCTTGATGCTGTAAGCCATGAACTCGGGCGTCAGGTCGTTGCGCTTCTCCGCAAGGATCTTGTTCGCGGGCGACGGGTCGCCGCTGAGGTAGTCGACCCAGCCCTTCACGCTGGCGCGGACGAATTTCTCCACCAGGTCAGGATGCTTCGCGAGGAACTCCTTGCCGGTGAACATCACGCGGTATGGCTCGTAATTGTCGCTGGCGATGAGGATCGCGCCGGCATCGGCGCCACGCTGCCGGGCGAAATACGGCTCGTTGGTCACGAAGCACTGCTGCACGAGGTTCTTGTCCGCCATGAAGCGCGCCAGGTCGCCCACCAGCGGCAGCTGGGTGAAGTTGATGCCATCCTTCTTGCGCAGCACCTCGAGCCAGGTGGAGACCGAGCCCGCCATCAGCGTGCGACCTTCCAAGTCCTTCAGATTCTTCACCGGATGCTCGGCGTGGAAAAGGATGCCTTGCGGATCGCGCTGCATTTCCGCGCCAACCATCTTGATCGGAACCCCGCGCGCGATCGCGACGATGACGTCGTCACCGTTGGTCATGCCGACGTCCGCTCGCCCCATGCCCACCGATTCCCGCACTTGGGCATTCGGCCCGCCCGGGAGGATTTCAACATCGAGACCCTCCGCCGCATAAAAGCCCTTGGCCAGCGCTTGATAATAACCGCCGTGTTCCGGCTGCGGGTACCAGTCGGTCTGGAACTTGATCTTCACCAAGCCCGGGGCTGCGGCAGGTGCGGCTTCCTTTTTGCCGCAACCGGCAATCATCAGAATCGAGGCAACGAAAAGGCAGATCGGGAGTAACTTCTTCATCGGATTAAAAGGCAGGTTAACCACAGAGACACAGAGGCACAGAGAAAAAACAATGCATGAGGTATTCTCCGTGCCTCTGTGTCTCTGTGGTTAAAAGGGCTTCAATGATCGTCGCGATCGAACGAGTCGTGCCACTTGTGGAGCACGGCCCAGTTCAGGAGCGACACAGCGGCTACGAAAATAAAACCGAGCAGACAGCTGGCCAGCGCGGTGGCGAAGAGGGCCGGGATCATGATCCTGGTATTGTAGCTGTAGACCAGGAAGCCCAGCCCACCCGTGCCACCTGCGGCATTGCCGACCATGTATTCGCCGAAGATCGCGCCGACCGGCGCCAGCGCGGCGGCGATCCGCAGACCGGTGAGAAAGTATGGCATCGCCGCCGGCACGCGCAGCAAGAACAGCTCCTGCGTGCGCGTCGCGTTCGCCATGCGAAACAGCGCCACGTGGTTCATGTCGGTCGAGAGCAGTCCTTGCGTGGTATTCACCACAATCGGGAAAAAGCTGATCAGCCACGTCACGGTGATGATGCCCGGCAAGCCCGCGCCGATCCACAGCTGGATGAGCGGCGTGAGGACGATGACCGGCGTCATCTGCAACACCAGCAACCACGGGTAGAGGCTGGCCCGCACCGGTCGGGACAGGCCAAGCACGAGCGCCATGCCGAAGCCCGTCGCCCCGGCGACCATGAAGCCCGCCAGCGCGCCGATGGCGGTGTTGCCCGCTGCGGCGAGCAGGCGTGCGTGCTCCTTGACCAACGCACCGTAGATTTCATGCGGCATCGGCAGCAGCCATTCGCTGACCCCGAAGATTCCGCGCGCGGCGTACCAGAGCGCGAGCACGAGCAGCCCGCTCACTACCGGCAGGCCCCAGAGCAGGAGTGGCGAGGTCTTTTTCATGCGTGCACCTCCACCTCATGCAACCGCTGCGACACCTCGTTGACCTTGGCCTGGAACTCCGGCGTCGCGCGCAGCGCGGGCCGGCGCGGATACGGGAAATCCACTTTCACCTCGGCATGCCAGCGGCCGGGATGCGCGGCCATCACGATGATCCGGTTGGAAAGGAAGACGGCCTCGCTCACGGAGTGCGTCACGAACAGCGCGGTGAAGGGCGAACGCTCGCGCAGCGTCAGCAGTTCCTCGTTGAGCCGGTTGCGCGTCATTTCGTCGAGCGCACCGAACGGCTCGTCGAGCAGGAGCAATTGCGGCGAAAGGGTCAGGGCGCGCGCGATCGACACGCGCATTTTCATGCCGCCGGAAAGCTGCCGCGGATAATAAGCCGCGTTCGCGCCAAGCCCGACCAGTGCGAGCATCTCCGCCGCCTTCGCCTTGCGCTCGCCGGCCGCCATCCCGCGCAGCCGCAGCGGCAACTCCGTGTTGCCCTGCACCGTGAGCCAGGGGAGCAGCGTGGCGTCCTGGAAAATGAAGGCCTGCCGGTCACGCGCCTGCTTGGGCTTGGTACCCAGCACCTCGAGGCTGCCTTCCGTCCAGGGGTTCAGGCCCGACACGAGCTTGAGTACCGTGGATTTGCCGCAGCCACTGGGGCCGATCAGGCTCACGAAGTCGCCCGGCGCCACGGTCAGCGAGATGTCGTCGAGGATCACAGGTCCGCCGCCGTAGCGCTTTTTCAGCGACGTGAATTTGACGATGGGCGCGGTGGGCTCCATGAAGTCCGTAGGAATGGACAGAAACGCGCCCAAAACGCCAGACCCTTTGCCGTTCGCGGCGTGGCAATCCTTGTCATCGGTTGACGCCGCGCACGAAGTCCATGCCCGCGTCGCCGCCCTGCCCGAGCCGCTGCGGCGAGCGGCGATCGCGTGGCTGAAACCGGAGACGGAGCTGGCCGCGGCCTTGGCTGGAGGGCCGGTCTCCGTACCGGCCAATGATTCCCGCACGCCCTCGGCCGGTACGGAGACCGGCCCTCCACCGCTCCACGGCCTCCCCTACTTCCTCAAGGATCTCTTCGACCTCGCCGGAGTGCCGACCAAGGCCGGCTCCACCCTCCTCGACCAGGTGCGTCCGCCGCCGTCGCACGACAGCGCCATCGCGCAGCGCCTCACGCAGGCCGGAGCTGCCTGCGCGGGCAAAACCCATCTCGTCGAATTCGCCTCCGGCCTCACCGGCGAAAACCCGCACTACGGCGATTGCCCGCATCCCCAATTTCCCGACCGACTCTCGGGAGGTTCGAGCAGTGGCTCAGCTGCGCTCGTGGCCGCAGGCGTGACACCGCTAGCGGTTGGCACCGACACCGGTGGGTCCGTTCGCGTGCCCGCGGCATGGTGCGGGCTGTATGGCTTTCGCCTGACGCCCGGGGATGAATTGATTCGCGATGCGTTCCCGCTCGCGCCGACGCTAGATACCGCGGGTTGGTTTACGGCGAATGCGCCGGACATGCTGGCTACGATCGAGGCGTTGAAAAGTAGCAGCGATCGTAAGATCGCTGACGCCAGCGGTCTCACGACCGCTGCTACGAAAAATGCTCTCCGCGGCTGCTACCTCAACGCCCGCAAGCTCGTCCCGACCATGGATCCCGCCATCGCCACCGCGTGCGACTACGCGGCTGCCAGCCTTTCGGCGAAGGCCGACCCGGTCGCGGAGGCGTCGCTCATGCTTTCCCGGAATCGCGCGGTCGAGAGCTACGTCACCATCGGCATGAGCGAAGCCCACGCCGTGCACCGGGCGTGGCTCGCGCCGTACCACGAGCACTACGATCCGGTGATCTGGCGGCGTTTCACCGACGCCGGAAACTTTCCCGCCGCCGACATCGCGCACGCCCGCGAACACTTGCAGGAAATCCGCGCGGTGTTTCGCGATTTTTTCCGCGCCTACGATTTTCTCATCCTGCCAGCGGTGCCGTGCGTCGCACCGACCAAGGCCGAGGCGACACCCGAACTGCGGCGCAATATCCTGACCCTGACCGCGCCCGCCAGCCTCGCCGGACTGCCGGTACTTTCGCTGCCGGTGAAACTGTCGTCCGGGTTTACCGTCGGCTTGCAGGTCATCGTACCGTCGGTGGACAGCCCGGCGATTCCTTGGCTGCTGAACAGGTAGGGCGAATCCTTCCGCCGTCGCCAAGCCTATGGCGGACGAGCCGGATGAGTCCCACCCTCACTCTTCCTCGCGGGCAAAACCCAGCAGGCGTGCGGCGTTTTCCTGAAAAATCGCCGGCTCCGCGTCGCCCGCCTCAGCCGAATGCACCAGCCCGGCAAACTCCGGCTGCGGGCTTTTCCGCGGATACAGCACGAGCGGATAATCGGAACCAAACAGCACGCGCCCCGGTGGCGCTTTCTTCCAGACCTCCGGACCGTACAGCAACGGTGACGCCGCGGTGTCGAAGTAGAGATTAGGCAATGCCAGCGCGCGTTTCGCCCACGCGAGTCCTCCGCCCCAGTGGGCGAGGATGAAATTCGTCCCCGGAAATTCCTCGGCGAGCGTGAGGAAATCGTTGAGCGGTGTGTCGACGCGGCCGGGGTAATCCTTCGAGTCCGGATCGGTGACGTGCAGGTTGACCGGCAGCTTGAGCTCGCCGGCGAGTTCGAGGATTTTCCGCCAGATCGGATCGTCGAGCGGCACGCCTTGCGAATGCGGCGACAATTCGCCCAGGCCGCTGAAGCCCGCGTCGCGCGCACGCTTCACCTCGTCCAGTGCAGCCTGGCCGCCGTTCGGATGCAGCGTGGCAAAAGCGGCGAAGCGGCCGGGATAGGCCTTGATGCAGGAGGCGTAGAATTTGTTGTGCTCCACGCAGGTCGCGTGGTTCTGCCAATACCAGCCGAGCAGCACCGCCTTGCGGATGCCCGCGGCATTCATGTCGCGCAGCAACTCCGACATCGCCGGAAAACCCTGCACGGACGTGCCATCCTTGCGCTTGCGGGTGGCCAGCGCGGCCCACAACGGCTCCTTGCGCGCCTGCGCCCACGCCAGCGGTGATCGGCTGGCCTCCGAGGGGTAGAGATGCACGTGGGCATCAATGATGGTCACGGGGGCAAGGTTTCCAGCGGCCCGCTAAACGCGCAAGCCGGGACTGGCTCAACCCAACATGTCATCTATTAGATGACATGTTGCCGCGGGCTTGCCTGCACTAGCCAACCACCAACTGCCTCGAGAGGCGGTTGGTGTGCTCGACCAGCTTCGGCAGATCCACGGTCGTCAGGCGGCTCTGGTCGACGACCTTGCGGCCGTTGATGAAGCTGTAGTCGACCGTGTCGACGTGGCAGAGCACGAGCGCCGCCACGACGTCGTGCTGGGCGCCGGCGAGCGACGGACGGTCGAGGTTCACGGCGATGAAATCGGCCGACATGCCGGGCGCGATGGCGCCGATGTCATCGCGACCGAGCACCTTCGCGCCACCCAGCGTGCCGAGTTCGAGCGCATCGCGGGCGGACATGATCGAGGCGTCCTGGGCACCGACGCGCGCCAGCAGCGCGGCGGCGCGGGCTTCCTGGAAAAGATTGGTCGCGTCGTTCGACGCCGCACCGTCGACGCCGAGGCCGACCGGCACGCCGGCGTTGAGCATCTTGCGAATCGGCGCGATGCCGCTCGCGAGGCGCATGTTGCTGCACGGGCAATGTGCCACGCCGGTGCCGGTGCGGCCGAAGTTGGCAATCGCGGCATCGTCCAGTTGCACGCAGTGCGCGTGCCAGACGTCGTTCCCCACCCACCCGACCGACTCGGCATACTCGCCGGGCGTCTGGCCGAATTTCTCGCGGCTGTAGGTGACGTCCGAGACGTTCTCCGCGAGATGCGTGTGCAGGCGCACGCACTTGTGTGAGCGCGCCAGCGCCGCCGATTCGCGCATGAGGTCGGTCGACACGGAAAACGGCGAACACGGCGCGAGCGCGATGCGCAACATGGCGTGGCGGCTGGCGTCGTGATACTGGCTGATGAGCCGCTGGCTGTCCTTGAGAATGTCGGCTTCCTTCTCGACGAGCTTGTCCGGCGGCAAGCCGCCGGCGCTCTCGCCCACGCTCATGCTGCCACGGCAGGCGTGGAAGCGCATGCCGATGTCACCAAGCGCGCGGATCTCGTCGTCGAGTTTGCAGTCGTTGGGAAACAGATAGAGGTGGTCGCTCGACGTCGTGCAACCCGAGAGCATCAGCTCGGCCGCGGCCATCTGCGCGCTGACGTATACGCCCTCGGCGGTGAGGCGCGACCAGATCGGGTAAAGCGTCTTCAGCCAGCCGAAGAGATCGCAATTCTGCGCTGCCGGAATCGCCCGGGTGAGCGTCTGGTAGAAATGATGGTGCGTGTTGACCATGCCAGGCAGCACCACATGGCGGCCCTTCAAGTCGAGGACTTCGTCGGCGGTTTGCGGCAGCGTCGCGGTCGGGCCCACCTGCTCGATAACCCGGTCGCGGACGAAGATCGCGGCATCACGGATCTCGCGCCGTTGCGCGTCCATCGTGACGAGCGTGTGGATGTTTTTGACGAGCAGCGTGGGCATATGGTGGGCACCACTAATGCACACTAATACCTCACTAATGGAATCCCGATTTGTCGGGATTAGTGATCCATCAGTGTGGATTAGTGGTTTCCTGTCCGTCCGCCTTGCCGGGCCAGGCGAGATTCAGGATCAGCGCGGTCAAACCGCCGGCGGAAATACCCGACTCCAGCAGCGCGTGCAGCCACGCCGGCAGGCCGTTCAGGATCGCCGGCTGCGTCGGCAAGCCGATGCCCATGCCGAGCGCGAGGGCCACGATCACGCCTTCGCGCTGGCCGAGACCGGCGGAGAAAATCAAGCGGATGCCGGCGACCGCAACGAGGCCGAACATCAGCATTGCCAGGCCACCCAGTACGGACGGCGGCAGCACGGTGATCCAACGACCCACGGCCGGAAAGAGACCCAGCAGCGCCAGGATCACGGCCATCACGTAACCGACGCGCCGGCTCGCCACGCCGGTGATTTGAATGACACCGTTATTCTGGGCGTAGGTGGCGCTGGGAAATCCGCCGAAGAGGCCGGTGAGCGTGCTGTTGATGCCGTCGGCGAGCACACCGCCCGACACGCGCCGCCAATGAGCCGGGCCGTCGGTTTTCAGGCCGGAGAGCTGCGAGGTCGCGGTGATGTCGCCGATCGCCTCGAGCATCGACACGAGATAGATGAACAGAAACGGCGGGACGAACTTCCAATCGAAGGCGAAACCGTGCGGGAGCAGATGCGGCACCGTCAGCCACGCGCCCGTGCCCGGTTCCGGTGCGTGCAGTCCGCCGAAGCAGCCGCAGAGAATGCAACCTGCGACGACACCCAGAGCCGCGCCCGCGATGCGCGCCCAGGCGCGACCCGAGGCTTGGGTAGCGACGATGACTGCGGCAACGACCAAGCCCACCACCAGTCCGAGCCATGCCGGTGCGCCCGGCGCCACCGGTGCGGAAAGGCCGAAGAAAGCCGTCGGCACCAGCGACGCGCCAATGAGCAGTACCACGATGCCACAGACCAGCGGCGTGAAAATCATGCGCAGTCGCGTCACAAACGGCGCGAGCACGATGAGCAGCGGGGCCGTCGCAAACGATAACCCGAGCATCAGCCCCAGTCCGCCCGCCTGCCCCGCCGCCGCAAGCGGCTGCAGGAAGGCAAAGCTTGTGCCGGTGACACTCAGCAAACCGGAGCCAACCGGGCCGCGCTGGCGGCACTGCAGGAAAGTGCCGAGCGCCGAGGCGAGCAGCGCGATGCTGACGAGGTACGCGGTTTCCGAAGGCGAAAATTTCAGGATGCCCGCAAGGATGAGCGGCGGCGTGATCGTGCCGACGACCATGGCCGAGACATGCTGCAGCCCGACAAGCACGGACGGGCCGAGCGGGATGCGGTCCTCCAAGCCGTAGACGATGCTCGAGGGCTTTTCCGGCGCGGCCGGCGGAGGGAGGACGTCCATAGGGTGCGGTTAGCAGGCGGCGAGCCAGATCAAGCAACACACCCCGCCCTTCGGGCACCCCTCTTGATAGAGGGGACTGCGGCTGCGGGAGTCTAAGTCCCCTCTATGAAGAGGGGTGGCGCGCAGCGCCGGGGTGTGTCGGGGCTCGCAGCTCACTTGGCCTTTTCCACCTTCACCGTCCACGTGCCGCCGGAGGCGAGGCCGTGCTTCTCGGAGAAGTTGCCCATGTTGAGCGCGAAGGCGACGTTGAGCAGGCTGTTCAGGTAGAGCAGCGGCTCGCCTTCCTTCACGTCACCGAAGGTGTGCGTGTACGGAATGACGCCGTGGTACGCCTGCTTGCCGTCGTGGAAGATCGTGACGGAAAACTTCTGGCCGAATTCCGGCTTCAGCTCGGCGAAGAGCGTGTCGGGAATGTTCGTCCACACGTTGCCGTAGTGAAAATCCAGCGTCGGGATCGTGCCCGAGAGCACGCCGTCCTTCACGGAAGGCTTCGTGTACGGGAGGCTGATGACCTTGGGCTCGAGCAGCGGGCCGACCTGCTCGAAGCTGATCTTGCCCGAGGCGAGGCGCGCGCCGGTGTAGGCGTAGATGTCGCGACCGTGGAAGGTATAGCTCTTCTCGGAGCCGGGGCGACGGTTGAGTTTCTCGTCGATGCGGCGCACGGCTTCGATGCCGAATTCCTCGGCAACGAGCGTCCACGTGCCGTTCTCCGGGCCGACAAAATACTGGCCGTTCTTCGTCTTCAGCACGACGGACAGGCGCTCGGTGCCGACGCCGGGATCGATCACCGACACAAACACCGTGCCCTCGGGCCAATACGGGCAGGTCTGGTGCAAGCGGTAGGCCGCCTCCCAGATGTCGTACGGCGTGTTCTCCTGGCTGAGATCGTAGATCGCGAGGTGCGGGTCGACGC
Organism: Verrucomicrobiota bacterium; assembly: GCA_048498955.1. Classification (GTDB taxonomy): domain Bacteria; phylum Verrucomicrobiota; class Verrucomicrobiia; order Opitutales; family Opitutaceae; genus Lacunisphaera. Next base: position 253,780 of record JBEHWZ010000005.1, read on the forward strand.
CGAAGGCGACGCCCTTCATGGCGGAGACCGCGCCGTCCTTGACGCCGAAGTCGGTCTGGATGACGAGCGCGTGCTGGGCCGAAGCAACCGTGGCAGCGCAGAGGGACAACACGAAGAAGCGAAGGAGCGAAGGCATGGCGGGAAGCAAGACGTTGGGGCGGGTTTCTTCAATTCATTTGAACGACGGGGACGCGAAGGCGCGGAATTTTTTAACCACGGATTACACGGAATACACGGATTGAGCCGGACCAATCCTCCCTGCCGTCATCCTGAGCCGTGCGAAGGACCCAAGCGATGGCGGTGATACGTCCGTTCCCCTTGGATCCTTCGCACGGCTCAGGATGACGGTATGTGGATACGCAGAACCATCCATGTAATCCGTGGTTAAAACTGTATCGCCGCGACATTGAGCTACCCCAAAAAGAAAGCCGCCGGCGCTTGCGGCGCCGGCGGCTGTGGTTTGCTAGGCTAGGTCAAAGCTTTCGCTTAGAAGCTGTACTTGGCGGTGAAGCTGAACTGCGTGCCCGCGAGCGCGAAGATCGAGCCGTTGCCATACACGGAATTCGGCGGAGCCCAGTTCTTCTCGTTGGTCACGTTGGAGACGGAGAGGCGGTAGCCCCAGGACTTCCACTTGTACTCGGCGGCGACGTCGATGTTGTACTGCGACGGAATCACGAGCGTGCCGGCGTAGTTGTTGTTGATCTTCGTCGTGTAGGTCGCGTTGCCCGTCAGCGTCAGGCCGTTGTCGAAGCCATAAGAAATCAGCGTATTGAACTGATTCTTCGGCAGACCGGAGACCTGGTGGGTGGTCGAGTAATCGATGCCCTGCGTCGGGAGGAGCGGCGTGCCGCCGTCGGACTGGAAGCCCGGGGTGACCGTCGCATCGATGAAGGCGTACGAAGCCGTCATGTAGAAGTGTTTGCTCGGCTGGTAATTCAGCTCGGTCTCAAAGCCCTTGGCCTTGAACTTCACGATGTCGGTGCTGCTCGTGCTCTTGGCGGTACGTTCCTGCTGGTAGACCGCGAAGTTGAGGAAGAGCGTGTTGTCCTTGAGGGAGTACTTGGTGCCGGCTTCCCACAGCTCGCTCGGCTGCTGGAAGTTTTGCTTGTCGAGCGCGGTGCCCGCGGCGTTCCAGCCGGTGATACCGCCGCCGTTGCCGACCGCACCCGAGGTATTCTTCGAGTAGTTGTAGGTCAGGTAAGCGCTGGAAGTCTTCGTCATCTTGTAGACGAGCGAGCCGTTGTAATTCGGGAGCCAGACACTGATCGAATCGTGCACAACCGGCGAGGTGAGCGGATCCTTCACGTCGGCGCTGAGGTGGTCATAGCGGCCACCCGTGACGAGATCGAGGTTCGGCTTGAGCTTCCAGGTGGCCTGGAAAAACGGACCGACCGTCGTGCCGTGCGAATCGTTGGTGTCGCCATTGATCGTGCCCTGCGTGGCGTAGCGGTTGGGCCAGCCGGGGACCGGCTGACCGACGAAGCGTCCGTAGTAGTAACCGGAGTTGTAGACGTTGATGTAATTATGGTCCTTGGTCAGGTCCCACACGTTGGCGGGCTCGAAGAAGTAGTCGTCATAGGCCTTCGTGCGCTGGTAGCGGACGTCGAGGCCCGTGTTGATCGAGGCGAACGGCTTGCTGAAGATAAACTCCGTGCGGTTCTCGGCGAACCAGGACGGATCGACGATTTCCGAGTAGTAGTAGCTGGAGAGCGTGTTGCGGTCCGTGTAGCTCCAGAAGGTGTTGTTCACGATCTTGAAGGTCGGGTCGGCGGTGTAGGTCTGGATCGCCTGGAAGTTGTACTCGCGACCCTTGGAGTGATCGCCCGGCTTCAGGAGGCGCTCGTGGCGGTTGAGCTGCACCGTCGGGCCCCAGGCCATGACGTTGCCGCCGTCCTTCACGTAGGTGGAGTTCTGCGGATCGGACGGCGCGCCGGGAGCATTGTTGATATTGATGCCCGTGACGTAGTTGCCGTTGTCGATCAGGTCCTGGGTCACGCGGTTGATGCCCCAGTTCTCCGTGTAGCGGTAGTCCGCCAGCGTGGAGTTGATGAAGATGTTGTAGCTCGTGGAGGGACGGAACTCGAGGGCGCCGTAAAGCGAGTTGTTCTTGTTATAGTAGTCGTGCCAGTAGCCCTTGCTGTCCTCGCCGGAGTACGAGACGCGGTAGGCGGCGGTCTTGGAGATCGGGCCGCCGACGTCGATCGTCCAGGCCTTCTGCGAGTACGAGCCGATCGTCACGCTGACGGAACCCTTGGTCTTGTCGAAGTACGGGCGCTTGGTGATGAGATCGATGAAACCACCAACGTACATCGAGGTACCCTGCACCGCGGTGGCCGGGCCCTTCACGATGTTGACGGATTCGATCGAGTTGAAGTTCAGCGGGAGGCCGTTGCCGTTCGAGGTGATGCGGCCGCGCATGCCGTTGATGAACAAGTCGGCGGTCTGGCCGCGGATCGACGGGTTCGACGGGGCGCCGAAGTTCGTCGTCGTGTAGGCCGACGAGGTGAGCTTCGAGAAGTCGAGCACGCTGGAAATGTTGATGTCGCTCAGCTGCTGGCGGGAGATGATCGTGACGTTGCGCGGCACGTCGACGATGTTGTCGTCGGTGCCGAACACCGAGTTGAACGGGCGTGCGATCGGGAGCACGAGCTCATCGGTGGCAACGCCGGAAGTGACTTTGAAGCGCTCGAGCTCGAGCACTTCGCCGGTGGGTGCAGAATCATCGGCGGGCGGCGGCGTCGTGGACGCCTGGGCGGCAAGACGCCCGGTCAGACTGGCAAGGACAAGCACGGCCAGGGACGTGCGTAGCAGGGTGGTTTTCATGTATTGGTGTTAGGAAGAGGCAGGTGCCGGAAGAGATGCAAAGCACGCCATGTGCCACAGAGCACGCGGTTTGTTTGCCATAAAAACTCGCCGCGTGGGTATGAAGCCTGCTGAATGCCGCGCATGGTTTCCTCTGCTTTGTTCGCGCGCCTCGGCCTGGCGCTCGTCGCTCTTTTTCCGCTCGGGGCCGCCGCCGCGGAAATCATCCGTCCAAAAGTCGTGGTCGTGACCATGTTCGAGATGGGGCAGGACACTGGGGACGCCCCCGGAGAATATCAATACTGGGTCGAGCGCGAAAAGCTCACTCAGGTCATTCCCCTACCCGCCGCCTACCATGACGTCCGCGCCAATGCCGACGGCTCGATCATCGGGGTCGTCACCGGCATGGGCAACAGCAACGCCGCCGCCAGCATCATGGCGCTGGGCCTCGATCCCCGTTTCGACCTGAGCAAGAGCTACTGGGTGATCGCTGGCATCGCCGGCATGGACCCGGCCGACGGCTCCGTCGGCTCGGCCGTCTGGGCCGACTACGTGATCGAGGGCGATCTGGGCCACGAAATCGACGCCCGCGAGATCCCCGCCGACTGGAAAACCGGCTTTGTGCCGATCCGCAAAAAGAAGCCCTACGAACTGCCGCTGATGCCCGCCGCCGACCGCGTGGACAATTGCTACACGATCAACCCGGGCCTGCTTCACTGGGCCTACGCGCTCACCAAGGACGTTCCGTTGCAGCAAACCGCGTCGGTCCGCGAGTTCATCGCCCGCTACAGTAACTACCCTGCAGCCCAGAAAGCGCCGTCCGTTCTCATCGGCTCCAACCTCGCCTCCAGCACCTACTGGCACGGCAAGCTCCTCGACCAGTGGGCCAACGACTGGGTCGCCTACTACACCGAGGGCAAGGGCAACTTCATGACCACCGCCATGGAGGACACCGGCACGCTCCGCGCGCTGACCAACCTGACCAAGGCCGGCCGCGCCGACATCAACCGCGCGCTCGTCCTGCGCACCGCCAGCAACTTCGACCTCCAGCCGCCCGACCTCACCGCCGCCGAAAGCATGGCCGGCGAAAAGATCGGCCACTACTCGGCTTACATCCCCTCGCTCGAGGCCGCTTACGGCGTCGGCAGCAAGGTCGTGCACGAACTCGTGAAGGGTTGGGACAAGTACGAGGCGGAGATTCCGTCGGCTGCGACGAAATGAGTTCGCTCGCGCGCATCCCTACACACCCCGCCCTTCGGGCACCCCTCTTCATAGAGGGGAGCTCCAGCTGCGTGGATTTTAAGTCCCCTCTATCAAGAGGGCCGGCCGTGAGCTCAGTCGAACGGGTGGCGCGCAGCGACGGGGTGTGTGGTTCGAATCGCCCGCAATGAAAGCCATGTTCCGCCTAACCCTCCTCCTTTTCGTTTCGCTGGCGTCCCTCCGCGCGGCCACCGACGTCCTCGTCACCGCCGCCACCGACACCGAGCTGCGACCTTTGATCGCGAAACTCGGCTCTCCGCACACCGAGACGCGCGCCGCGTGGCAATTCTGGACCGGCACGCTGGCCGGCAAGCAGGTCGTGTTGACGCGCACGGAAGGCGATCCGCTCAACGCTGTCGCCGCCACCACCCTCGCGATCCGCCACTACGCGCCGAAGCTCGTCGTCACCGTCGGCGCCGCCCGCGCCCATGATCCGGCGCTGAAATCCGGCGACGTGGTCGTCAGCAACACCTTCATCGCCTTTGACGGCCTCGTCTCGCAAACACACGCGCTCGGCGAAGGCGTTTACCCGCTCACGTGGGAAAAACTGCCGCACGCGCCGATGACACCCGGTGAGAAGGAACACTACCAGGACGACTTCCCCGCCGACTCCGCCGCCCTCACGATCGCGCAAAAACTCACACCCGCCCGCGGTCGACTCGTCGCCGGTGCGCTCGGCTCGGCCCCGCAAATCAACCGCGAGGCCGACCGCATCGCGTGGATTCACCAGACGTGGAAAACCAGCTGCGAGGACACCGAGTCCGCCCACATCGCCGGCTGCGCGCTGTTAATGCGCACGCCGGTAATCGGCCTGCGCATCATCGACGGAACCCCGGCAGAAACCGCACCACTCGCGCTGCAATTCCTGGAGGCGATGCAATGAACACCTCAAAACAAACGACCTTACAGGAGTTAACAGAGATAACAGAGAAATTCATCCCTCTCCGTTTCCTCCGTTACCTCCTGTGCGGTTGCCTGCTTGGGATTGGGCTGGCTGTTTCTGTTCACGCTGCCGAATCCGTCGACGTCCTCGTCCAGGGCGCCGAGAACAAGGAAGTCGCCGAGATCCTCGACGCGCTCAAAGACGCGAAGAAAATCGAGATCGGCCCGTTCAGCTTCTGGACCGGCCGGATCGGCGCGCACCGCATCGCCGTATCGCTCACCGGCCAGGCGCTGATCAATTGCACGACGTCGACGCTCATCGGCATCGAGGAATTCTCGCCCAAGCTGATCGTCAACCAGGGCACGAGCGGGGCGCAGGCCCGCTTCCTCACGCTGCACGACATCATCGTCGGCCAGCGTGCCCTCGACTACGGCAACTTCACTTCCGCCCCGCGCGCCGCCGGCACCGGCAGCACGCCACTAACCTGGACGCCCGTCGCGCAAAAGCTGCGCAACCCGCAGACGGGCCAGCTGCAGGATTTCCCGAACGGCTTCGAGGGCGACCCCGCCGCGCTTGCGGTGGCGATGCGCACCCGCAATTCCATGGGCCGCGTCTTCGCCGGCGTGATCGGTTCCGCGCACGAAGTGAACCTCGAGCTCGACCGCGTGCAGTGGTCGGCCCGCACCTTCGGCATGGACGTCGAGGAAATGGAATCCGGCCACATCGCCGCGATTGCGCACGCCTACGGCATCCGCTACATCGCTTTCCGCGTGGTCAGCGACGCACCTTACGAGGGCGTCCCCTTCTACCCCATGGCCGCGCGCGCCACCGCCCTTTTCACCGTTAGCTTCCTGGAAAACCTCCCACCCCTGCCCTGACCACCTTGCCCGGATGTAGCCGGGGGCGCTGACCCCGGACCGGGCTCAACGAGCCCGGCTACATTTCAATCACTCCGCACACACCCATGACCACCCTCCTGAACCGGGTCTACAAGCTCGACCAAAACCGCACGACCGTCTCGCGCGAACTGCAGGCCGGCCTGACGACGTTCGCCGCGATGGCGTACATCCTCGCGGTCAACCCGTCGATCCTCGCCGCCGCGGGCATGCCGCAGAACGCGCTGATCACCGTCACCGCGCTCACCGCCGCCATCAGCACGCTGCTGATGGGCTTCATGACGAACTACCCGCTGGCCCTCGCACCGGGCATGGGCATCAACGCGTACTTCGCCTTCACCGTGTGCTTGGGCCTCGGCGTCTCGTGGCAATCCGCCCTCGGCCTCGTCTTCGTCAACGGCTGCATCTTCCTCGGTCTTTCCGTCACCGGCATCCGCGAAAAAATCATCCACGCCATCCCGCACCAGCTGAAGCTGGCGATCACGTGCGGCATCGGCCTGTTCATCGCCTTCATCGGTTTGAAGAACGGCGGCATCGTCGTCTCGAACCCCGCCACGTTCGTCACGCACGGCGACTTCGGCACGCCGGCCGTCCTGCTCTGCTTCGGCGGCATCCTGCTCACCGCCGTGCTCGTCGCCCGCCGGATTCCCGGTGCGATCATCATCTCCATCCTCGCGGTCACCGCGGTCGGTCTCTTCGTTTCAGACGGCAAGGGTGGCCACGTCACCACCCTGCCCGGCAGTCTCGTTTCCCTGCCCGCTTCGCCGACGGCCACGATGTTCCAGCTGAACTTCGACCTGCTGCTCCATGACTTCGGCAAGGCCCTTCCGATCATTCTCACGCTCCTGCTCGTCGACATGTTCGACAACATCGGCACGCTGATCGGCGTGACCAAGCGCGCCGGCTTGCTCTCGCCGGACGGCACACTGCCCAAGGCCGGCAAAGCGCTCGTGGCCGACTCTGTCGCCGCAATCATCAGCTCCCTGCTCGGCACCTCGACGGTCGTCAGCTACATCGAATCCGCCTCCGGCGTCGAAGCCGGCGGCCGCACCGGCCTGACCGGCGCGACGACTGCCGTCCTGTTTCTTTTGGCGCTCTTCCTCACGCCGGTGATCCTGGCGATCCCCGCCGCCGCCACCGCCCCAGCGCTCGTGATCGTTGGCGTCTTCATGTTCCAGGCGGTGGCCGAGCTGAAGCTCGACGACTTCACCGAGGCCGCGCCGATCTTCCTCATCATCGCCGGCATCCCGCTCAGCTTCAGCATCGCCGAAGGCATCGGTCTCGGCCTGATCTCCTACGCCGTCCTCAAGCTGATCACCGGCCAAGCCGCCAAGACCTCCGCGCTGACCTACATCCTCGCCCTGATCTTCAGCCTGCATTTGTTGCGGGCGATTTTCTCGCACCTTTTCTAAACGGGCGCCTTTTGACCACGGATTGAACGGATTGGTACGGATCACACCAATCGAACCGACCTTACAGGAGTGAATGGAGGTAACAGAGCGGGATTTCTCCGTTCTCTCCGTTGTCTCCTTTGAAATGTTTGGGATCCGGGTCGATCCATATCCATCCGTGCAATCCGTGGTTTAAATTTCCTCGAACTGGCTGTGACGCAGCCTTGCCGCTGAGCCCCCGCTCTTGGTTGAATTCGCTCATGCGCCACCTGCTTCTGTTCGTCTCTCTCGCCTCGTCCGCTTTCGCCGCCTCGTTCGGCTCGCGCTTTGAGGAGATCAAGCGCACCGCCAAACCCGAGGAACTCTACACTTTCCTCTACGCGCTGCCCAAGGCCGGCGATCTGCACAATCACCTCGGCGGCGCGATCCGCTCGGAATGGTGGTACGACGTCGCCACCGACCCGAAGCGCAACGGCGGCGATGTTTTCTACACACGCGTGAAGTTCACCGCCGGCATCGACACGGGCACGCCGCTCATCCTTTTCCAGACGATCCGCCAGCATACCTACGACTCCCTACCGCCCGCCAAACAAGCGGATTTTGTGCGCCTTGATTCCCTGGCCGCCGATCAAAAGCAAGCCTGGCTGGACTCGGTGCGTCTCGACCGCCCGGACGAGGGTCGTAACGAGTTCTTCGAATGGATCTGGCCGCGCCTCAGCGGGCTCTTTGGCAATCTCGATGTGATCAACAACGTCACCGTCGAAACCATGAAGGCCTACGGCGCCGAGGGCATGCGCTACCTTGAGACCCAGACTTCGGTCATGGGCTACGCCGACAACGCCGGCAATCCGATCTCGCCCAAGGACGCCGCCGACTCCATCCGCCGCCGGCTCGCGCAACCCGACGCCGTTGCCACCGGCGTGACCGTGCGCTTCCAGGTCACCGGGCTGCGTTTCTACCCCGACGCCGAACAGCAGGTCGAGCGCCTCTACCAGTTCGTCGACGCCAACCGCGACCTGTGGGTCGGCATCAATCTCGCCGGCATCGAGGAGAACGGCAAAGGCTACCCGCTGCGCTTCCTCGAGATCTTCCGCGAGATGCGCCGCAAGTACCCGACGCTCGCGCTCTCGATCCACGCCGGCGAAATGGACGGACCCGACGAGCACATCCGCGACACGCTCCTGCTCGGCGCCAGCCGTATCGGCCATGGCGTCAACCTGATCAAGGATCCCGGCACGCTCCTCCTGCTCCAGCAATCCCGCCGCGTGCTGGTCGAGATCAACCTCATCTCGAACCGCCTGCTCGAGTACACGCCCGACCTCGCGAAGCATCCTTTTCCCGAGTACCTGCGCACCGGCGTGCCGGTCTGCCTCAACACCGACGACCGCGGCATGTGGGATAGCAACCTGACCGACGAGTACTACACCGCCGTCACCAACTTCAACCTGTCGTGGGACGAGCTCATCTCGATGGGCCGCAACTCGCTCACCTACTCTTTCGCGCAACCCGAGGTGAAGGCGAAGCTGCTCGCCGGCTACGACGCTGCCGTTGCCGCCTTCGAAGCGAAGTACGCCGGCAATCTCGACGCCCTCAAAGCCGTGAAGCCGGTCACCTACGGCTACGCCAAGCGCACCTGGGGTTTCGCGTTTTCACCCTGAGCGAGCGAGTGCATTTGTTATTCACTATTCGCTAATCGCGATTCGCTATTCGGGACGTGAAACCCAGAGCCGTTAATCTGCTTTGTTGCCTCTTCGCTCTGTTCGCCGCGATCGCCGGACGCGCCGCTGACGTCGAGGTCGTCGCCACCCTGCCCCACGACCGCACCGCGTTCACCGAGGGGCTGTTCATCGATCACGGCGTGCTCTACGAGAGCAGCGGCCTCAACGGGCAGTCGCGCCTCGCCAAGATCGACCTGAAAACCGGCAAGCTCCTCGCGTCGGTGGCGCTGGACGAAAAATATTTCGGCGAAGGCGCCGTGGCGCTCAATGGCCGCATCTTCCAGCTGACGTGGAAGCATGAAATGGGCTTCATCTACGACCAGGCCACGCTGCGGCCGCTCGGTACCTTCGCCTACACCGGCGAAGGCTGGGGTCTGACCACCGATGGGCACGACCTGATCATGAGCGATGGCACCGACCGCCTGCGCTGGCTCGATCCGGTGACGTTTGCGGTAAAGAAAACCCTCGCCGTGACTTGGAACGGCAAGCCGCTGAAGCGGATCAACGAACTCGAATTCGTCGACGGACAGATCTACGCGAATGTCTGGCAAGTCGACTACATCGTCCGCATCGACGCCGCCACCGGCGAAGTCGCCCGCGTCTTCGACGCCTCCGGATTGCTCAGTCCCGCCGACATGAACGGCACCGATGTGCTCAACGGCATCGCCTACGACGCCGACACAAAGGCCTTCTACATCACCGGAAAAAACTGGCCGAAGCTGTTTCAGGTAAAGTGGCGGCAGTAATGCGAAATCCGCTTGGCGGAAAACGAATCATGGATGTTATCTCCGGCATGAAAGCGAAGTTCCTGTCCCTTGCCGTTTTTCTCGCCCTGACGCAGCTGGCGTCGGCCCAACCCCCGGCGGCGCCGGCCTCGGAAAGCAAACCCGCGGTCAAGGCCGGTCCCTCCCAGGAAGCCCTCGACCGCCGCGCGCGCTCGAACGAGAAGCTCGCCGCGGAGAGCGTGAACGTGCCCGCCGACCTGCCGGTGTTCCCCGTCGACTCCACCAAAGCCAAGCTCCGCACCAAGGAACAGATTGCCCAGCGCGCCATCGCCGTGTGCCTGACGGCGTTCAAGGCCGAGCGCATGGACGACGAAAAAATCGAGGCCCTCGTGAAATCCTACAAGGAGGAGAAGCTGAAGTTCTTCACCCCGGACGAAAAGGAATTCATCGAATCCGCCGCCCCGACCAACGAGGCCCGCAACCATTACCTCTGGCGCTACGAGGGCCTCGTGATCCTGATGTGGTCGCTCGGCTACAGCGAAACACTCGACCGGCCGGATGCGTCCCTCGACGTGGGCAAGACCGTCTCCTACCTGAGCGGCAAGAACTACGAGCAATTCCTCGCCGGCGCCAACGTCCGCAGCGTGAACGAAATCCTCGACGAAGCCGACCTGATCCACCGCTACCAGTGGGCGATCAACGACGCCCGCAAGCACGGCAAGCAGGCTCCCACCGGCCTTGACCGCGGCATCGTCCAGCAGCGCCAGGACATGCTGAACTGGCTGATCGGGCGCTAAAGCTTCCGCGTCAATTGTCGGACCGGACCGACCTCACAGGAGGTAACGGAGATAACAGAGATGAATTTTCCTCCGTTCTCTCCGTTCCCTTCTGTGAAAAGATTGGGATCGGTATCCGTGCGATCCGTGTAATCCGTGGTCAAAAAACCGCCCGCTCAACGCGCCGGCTTAGTTCGCACACGGTAGACAAAATTCCAGCCGCCTGAGACGTTCTGGATTTTGATCAAGAGACGGTTCTTGCCCGCCTTGAGCGGCAGGGCCACGACGTCTTCATCAATCCGGCTGCTGCGGCCCACCCACTTGTCGTGGACCAGTTTGCCGTTGAGCCAGATCTTAACCCCGTCGTCGCTGCCGAGGCCAAGCCAGGCTTCGGTGGGTGACGGCACCTCGAACTCCGTCCACGCATAGCCCACGCAGTAATCCTTCTCGATATGCGTCTGCAGGTCCACGAAACCATCCGGGCTGCTGATTTTCTCCCACACTAGCGCGGTGGTTTCATCGACCTGCTGCCGGTCGCCGGCACGCGGGCGCACGCTGTCCGCGCCGGCCGGGCCGAACCAGTCGCTATTGAACGCACTCATCTGGGCCGACCGGGAAACTTTACCCGTGTTGATCTCCATTGCCTTGAACTCCACCACGCCCGCGGCGTTTTCATGACCGAATGCACCCGCAAAGTCCTCCTCGGATACCTTGATCGGGCGCAACACCAGCCAATCATGGATCGGCAACGTCGGATAGCGCGCACTCGCGAGCCACGCGGCGTCAGCTTCCTGCTCGGCATTGGCCGGCGGAACTTCCAGCGTGTACTCAAGGTTTCCCGCGACCGCCACGCCGTGGTCGATGGCCGGGCTGACCACCGCTTGCCGCAGCGCCGCGGTCAAAGGCGCGGCCAGATCGGCCGGCACGTCGTCCGGTCCTGAAAGCAGCACCGGCGTGACCTTGCCGTCTGCCGCCACCGCGAGGCGCGCCGCGATGCGCTTCACGCCGTACTGGTGCAGACCTTCCGCGCGCAACGGATTCCCGACCAGCAACGGCTGCGCCTGAGTCTTGGCGTATTCCGCCGGACGCGTCGCATTGGCATAGTAGAGTCGGTCGGCCCATCCGGTCGGGTTCGCCGGATTGATTTGCCAGAGCAGTTCGCACACCTTGTCGGAAAATTCGCGCATCGCCGTAACGTCCAGTGCGCGCGCCGCCACCAAGGGCACGCCGTCGCGCGAAGCGAGGACCATGTTGGTGTACACCCCGTCCTCGGAGGGAATGAAACCAGTCAGGATAGGCATGGACCGCTGTTGCGCGAAATCGGTGACCAGCCCCGTCATATACGATTGGATCGCGATGGACGTGTGCTCGCTGGCGTTGTGCCGGGTGCCGACGAATACGGTTTCCATCAATCCGGGAAACACCCGCCGGACACGCCAATAAAGAGCCTGCATGTTGCTGATCATCGGCCAGGACTCGCCGTCGTTGTGCGAGCCACAGAGCACCAGCAGCAACTCGGGCTCCGGGATGGCCGCGAGGTCGGCGGGCACGAGTTCCTTGCCCTGCAGGCGGCGAACTTTGCCGACCAGTTCGCTGGTGGCTTCGCCCTTCGCCTGCGCGAAACTCGCCGCCCGTGGCGGGCGCGCGGAGATCTCGGCCTGGATACGGCGACACTCCTCCGCCGAAAAGACATGCAGCGGCACGCGCCGTCCGTAGTTTCCACCCGAGCGGAAAAGCACATAGGGCCCGAGAATTTCGATCGGCTCGCCGCGGAAGCTGGCGCCGGAGGAGTCCTTCCAGCTGCTGGTCTTGGCCGAGACTGAAACTGGTAACGCGAGTGACACGGCCAGCATCCAAGCGCCAGCCACCATCCAACGATTAAGGGGGTACATGCGAGAGGTGCGCTGATTCAGCGCACCTCCGCCCCGGAGACAAGGCCGGACAATTCAGGTTAACCACGGATTACACGAATGCCCGATCGAACCGACCTTACAGGAGGAAACAGAGGCAACAGAGTTAGATCAGAACTCTCCGTTCCCTCCGTTACCTCCTGTGAAAGGATTGGGATCGGTATCCGCGGAATCTGCGTAATCCGCGGTTAAAAAGGCGGTTTCGTCGCGCCTTTCGCGGCGCTGACCACCAGCAAGGGGATGTGCGTGTTGTGCCGCACGCGGTCGATCGTGCTGCCGTGGACGAGGTCGCCCAGCAGCTTGTGGCCGTGCGAGGCCAGCGCGATCAGGTCGCAGTTCATTTCCGCGGCAACGCGCACGATTTCGTTGGGCGGATTGCCCAGCGCGAGGAGGGTTTCCGCCTTCAGGCCATTCGCCGTGAGCTTCGCCGCCGTCGCTTCGAGATACTCGAAGTCCGCCTTCATTTCAGCCGACTCGTTCAGTTTCAACTGCTCGAAATTGCGCGCCGCCCAGCCGTCGGCGACATGCAGCAGCAACAGGTCAGCCCCCAGCCTCCGGGCAAATTCGCAGATGTGCGGGAGCAGGCGCTGGTCCGCGGGGCCGTTCTCTAGGGCGACTAGGATTTTGCGGTACATGAGAAAAATGGATTGGGGATAAGGCAGGACCTTACAGGAGGGAACAGAGAGAACGGAGAAAGGATGCGGAGGTTCGTCGACTCCGTTTCCTCCGTTACCTCCTGTAAAAGGATTTTATCCGGTTCATGCGCCACCGGTCACGCCGGCGATGTCGAGGAGCAGCTTCACGTTCAGGCCGATAATGACGAGCGTGATTGTCCAGCCGAGCAGTTTCACCCACCAGGGATTCACGAACTCGCCCATCTTGTCCTTCTCGCCGGTGAACCGCATCAGCGGCCAGCAGGCGAAGCCGAGCTGCATGCTCAGGCACACCTGGCTGGCGACGAGCAGGCTGGTCGTCTTGCCCTCACCGTAGAGGCCGATGACCACCACCGCGGGCACGATGGCGATGGCGCGCGTGATCAACCGCCGCAGCCACGGACGCAGGCGGATGTTAAGGAAACCTTCCATCACGATCTGGCCGGCGAGCGTGCCGGTGAGCGTGGAGTTCTGGCCCGACGCCAGCAGCGCCACGGCGAACAGGATGCCCGCGAAGGTCACGCCGAGCACGCCGTCGAGCAGGTGAAACGCTTCCTGGATTTCCGCGACGCCGGAGTGGCCGCTCTTGTGGAAAGCCGCCGCCGCCAGCACGAGGATGGCCCCGTTGATGAAGAGCGCGAACATGAGCGCGAAGGTCGAGTCGATCGTCGCAAACTTGATCGCCTCGCGCTTGCCGCCGGCCGTCTGCTCGTACTTGCGGGTCTGCACGATCGAGGAATGCAGGTAGAGATTATGCGGCATGACCGTCGCGCCGAGGATGCCGATGGAAACATAAAGCATCTCGGGATTGCGCAGGATCTCGATGCTGGGCGTGAAGCCCGCGAGCACACCGAGGATGCTCGGCTTGGCCAGCCACAGCTCGAAGGCGAAGCAGGTGCCGATGGTCAGGATCAGCGTGACCACGACCGCTTCGAGCCAGCGGAAGCCTTTGTGCTGAAGCAGGAGCACGATCATGACGTCCGCCGCAGTGATGATGCAGCCCCACACCAGCGGGATGCCAAAGAGCAGCTGCAGCGCGATGGCTGAGCCAATGACCTCCGCCAAGTCGCAGGCCGCGATGGCGAGTTCGCACAGGATCCACAGGAACCACACCACCGGACGCGGATAATGGTCGCGGCACGCCTGCGCGAGGTCGCGTCCGGTGGCGATGCCGAGCTTCACGCACAAGTGCTGGAGCAGGATCGCCATCAGGTTCGAGATCAGGATGACCGACAGCAGCGTGTAGCCGAACTTCGCGCCGCCCGCGAGGTCGGTGGCCCAGTTACCCGGATCCATGTAGCCGACGGCGACCATGAAACCCGGGCCGGTGAAGGCCCAGACCTTGCGCCAGAAGGAAGCGCCTGTCGGTACGGCGACGCTGCGATGCGCTTCCGGCAAGCTCACGCTCGAGCGCGCGTGCCGCCAGCCGGGTTCGGCGGTGCCGGAAGTCGGAGGAGTGGGATGGTCAGGCATCTTAGAAAGAGAAATTGAAACGGAGCACGTGGTTCCAATCGGCCGCGCCGTTGGACAGGCCCTTGTAGATCGCGTAGTCCCACCACAGGTGGCTGGTCAGGTTGTAGGTGACGCCACCGCCGACCGTGCTCGCAAACGGCTCGCCGCCCGAGGATTTCCCCAAGGTCGCCTCGCCGTAGATGCCAAAGCCGGCCACCAACGGCTGCTTGGCGAAGGCGGAGGCGTACAGGAAGGTGTCGTAGCCGTCGTCCGCAGGGTTGCGCTTGAGATCCACCTCGCCCATCGCGGCGAGCTCGAGGCCGGTGGGCAGCTGGGTGGACCACGGCACGATCAGGCCGCCTTCCACCGCGTCGTTCCCCACCCCGCCGGTGTTGGTCGGCACCTTGATGTACGGCAGCAGCGCCACCGCGGTGCCGCCCTGGTCGAAGAATTTCCACTTCATGCGCGCATACACGTCGCCGATGCCCGAGCGGCGGTCGGTGAAGCTGCCGGACTCGATCTTCTGATTGAGGAAAACCTCCGCGCCCAGCTGCACGTCCACCGTCGGCGTGAGGCCGGTCGTCACCAGCGTAGTTGCAACGCCCAGCGCCGAGTACTTGTTCGGGCCGTCGCGGTCGAGCGTCAGGCTCAGCGCGTCCATCTCGAGCAGGAAATGTCCCGGCTGCACCGTAGTGGGCACCTCGGTGATCTGGGCCGACAGCCGACCGCCGCCTATGAGCAGGAGCGCAGCCAGGGCAACATTTCGTAGGAAATAATACATTTTGTAGCCTTGGCTACATTTTGTCCGCGGCTTGTCAAGCGGCGATCTTCCTGCCTCTGTCGCGGCGTGAAGAAACCGTCCCGCGCCCCCCGGAAGACCGTCCGCCCGTCCGCCCTGCAAGCCGAGAGCCTGCAGCAGACGCGGCGCGAGCACGCCTCGGAGACGGCAGAAGACTACGTCGAGGCGATCGCCGATCTGTCCACCTCGCAGGGCGAGGCCCGCGTCACCGACCTCGCCCGCCGGCTGGGCGTCACGCACGTCACCGTCAACCGCACCCTCGCCCGCCTGCAGCGCGAGGGCTACGTGACGGTCCAGCCCTACCGCGCCATTTTCCTGACCGAGGCCGGCCGCAAGCTGGCCGAGGAGTGTCAGCACCGCCACGGCATCGTGGTCGCCTTCCTGCGCTCGCTCGGCATCCCCGAGAAAAACGCCGAGATCGACGCCGAGGGCATCGAGCACCACGTGAGCCCGGCGACGCTGGCGGCGTTTGCGAAGCATCTCGGCCGCTGAGGCGGCAAACTTCAAACGCCAGTCGCCAAACGCCAAATAAACCTGGCAAAGCGAAGCAGTTTGGAAAATTCGAATTTCTGCCAGCTTTGCCTGATTTGTTTGGCATCTGGCTACTGGCCTCTGGCGTTTCGAGACCGGCATTTGGCGTTTAGAATGCCTGCTTAACTCTTGTCACCCTTTCCACGCTCCGGCATCCCTCCCCCATGTCCCAAGGTTTCGCGCGGTCCGTCTTCGCCTTCATGCTGGTGTTTTTCGGCGCGTTCTTCATCTGGCCGATCCTGCAGATCCTGAAAGGCGGGTTCGTGAACGCCGACGGGCACTTCACCGTGGCCTACCTCGGCCAGGTGCTTTCCAACCCGATGTATCTCGGCGCGCTGGCCAACTCGTTCCTGCTCGCGCTGACGACCACCACCTTCGCCCTGCTGATCGCGCTCCCGCTGGCGTTCGTGTCGGACCGGTTCCTGTTTCCGCTCAAGGGCTTTCTCGGCTCGTTCATCCTGATCCCGATGATCCTGCCGCCGTTCGTCGGCGCGATCGGCATCAAGCAGATCCTCGGGCAATACGGCGCGCTCAACAGCCTCATCATCGACCTCGGCCTGCGTCCGCACGGCTGGACCTTCGACTGGCTCGGCGCCAACCAGTTTCTCGGCATCGCGCTCGTCAACGCCTTCAGCCTCTATCCGATCATCTACCTCAACGCCGTGGCGGCGCTGGCCAACATCGACCCCGCGATGGAGGAGGCGGCGGAAAACCTCGGCTGCACCGGCCTGCGGAAATTCTTCAAGATCACGCTCCCGCTGATCAAGTCCGGCCTCTTCGCCGGCGGCACGATCGTCTTCATCTGGGCGTTCACCGACCTCGGCGTGGCGCTCATCTTCGACTACGATCGTGTCACTTCCGTCCAGATTTTCTCCCTGCTGAAGGACATCGGCGGCAATCCGTTCCCGTACGCGCTGGTCGCCGTGATGCTCGTCTGCTCCGTGCTCTTCTACGCGCTGGGCAAGGGTCTCTTCGGCCGCGATTCCTACGCGATGATGGCCAAGGCCACCTCGTCCGGCGGCCCGCAGCCGCTGCCGCGCGGCAAGGCGTGGTTTTGCACCGCGCTCTTCGCCGGCGTCACCTTCATCGCCATCCTGCCCCACCTCGGCGTGGTGCTCGTGGCCTTCTCCGACAACTGGTACGGCACCGTGCTGCCGCAGAATTTTAACCTGGAGAACTTCCGCATCGCACTCGGCCACGACCTCACCGTGCCGGCGATCGCCAACAGCCTGAAGTACGCGAGCATCTCGACCGTCATCGACATCATCCTCGGCGTGATCGTCGCCTACGTGATCGTGCGCTCGAAGGTCAAGGGCCGCCAGATCCTCGATTTCCTCTCCATGCTGCCGCTCGCGGTGCCGGGCCTCGTGCTGGCGTTCGGCTACCTCGCCATGAGCCAGGACGGAAAATTCTTTTCCGCGATCAACCCGGTCTCCAACCCCACGATCCTGCTGATCATCGCCTACTCGATCCGCCGCCTGCCCTACGTGGTGCGCTCCGCGGCCGCCGGTTTCCAGCAGACCAGCGAGACCCTCGAGGAAGCCGCGCAAAACCTCGGCTGCCCGCCGCTCAAGGCCGTGTTCAAGATCACGCTGCCGCTCATCCTCGCCAACCTCATCGCCGGCGGCCTGCTGGCCTTCGCCTTCGCGATGCTCGAAGTATCCGACTCGCTCATCCTCGCGCAGAAGCAGGTCTATTACCCGATCACGAAGGCGATCTACGAACTCTTCCAGCTGCTCGGCGACGGCAAGTTCATCGCCTCCGCCCTGGGCGTCTGGGCCATGGCCTTCCTCGGCATCACGATCGTCGGCATGACGCTTCTGCTCGGCAAGAAACTCGGGGCAATTTTCCGCGTCTGAGCATCATTCGACCACGGATCACACGGATGACTACGGATAGACACGAATGGTCTGTCCCTTGTCCTCTGTCTCCTGTCCCCTGACGATCCCCATGCTCTACCTGATCCTCGTTTCCCTCATCTGGGGCTTCTCGCCCGGCCTGATCAAAGGCCAGCTGACCGGACTCGACAGTTCCTTTGTCGCCACGGCGCGCCTGGGCCTGGCACTGCTGGTGTTTCTGCCGTTTGTCCGCGTGCGCTGGCTCAGCGCGCGCAACAGCCTGACGCTGCTCGGCCTCGGTGCCGTGCAGTTCGGCGTCATGTACCTCGCCTACAACGAGAGCTTCAAGCACCTGCAGGCGCACGAAGTCGCGCTGTTCACGCTGACGACGCCACTGTTCGTCACGCTGCTGGCCGATGGCTTGGAAAAGAAATTCCACGTGCGCTCCTTCCTCGCCTCCCTGCTCGCGATTGCCGGCACCGCCGTGGTCGTTTTCGAAAAGAAGGACATCACGCCCACCCTGCTCGGGCTCGGCCTGGTGCAGCTCTCGAACCTGGCCTTCGCCGCCGGTCAGGTCGGTTACCGGCGTTTCCGCGAGAAAGCGGCCACGGTCAAGGACCGCGAGGTCTTCGCCGTCCTGTACGCCGGCGGCGCCGCGCTCTCGCTGGTCGTGATGCTGGCGAAAGGGGTTTCCGTCCATCCCACCGCGATGCAATTCTGGACGCTTGTGTACCTCGGCATCCTCGCCTCGGGCCTGGGTTTCTTCCTCTGGAATGTCGGCGCAACCCGCGTGAGCGCCGGCGAACTCGCGGTGATGAACAACGCCAAGATCCCACTCATGGTCGCCTGCTCGTTCCTGATTTTCCACGAACACGCCGACCCGATCCGCCTCACCGCCAGCCTGGTCATGCTCGGTCTCGCCGTCTGGCTGGCCGACCGCCACTGATGAACCTCAGCCTGCAGCCCGAAATCCTGGCGGTCTGTCAGTTGCCGGCCACCGCGCCGATCCCTGCTTGGGCGGCGCAGGCCACGGGTTTCGTCTCGATCACTCGCACGAGCGAGGAGCTGTCCATCGTCTGCGCGGCGAGCGTCGTCCCGACCGGCGTAAAACAGGAATCCGGCTGGCGTGCCTTCAAGGTTGAGGGTCCGCTGGACTTCGCCCTCACCGGGATTCTCGCCTCCCTCGCCGAACCGCTGGCCCGCGCTGGCCTCGCCCTCTTCAGCGTGTCCACTTTCAACACCGACTACGTGTTGGTGAAGGCCGACCGGGCCGAAGCCGCCGCCCAGGCGCTGCGCACTGCCGGCCACTTGGTCAAAACCGGCTGACCGGGCGCTACCCAGCTGCTGTAAAGCCCGGCATCACGGGTCTTTACATCTTCGGCCAAAGCCCGTTTACTTCCGCCCGGAAGATCGGGCCATCTTCCAAGCCCGCGGTCCATGGCCGCGGGTTCTTCGGATGAAATCTGAACCCCAAATCGGGCCTGACACCCTACCCAGCCTCCACGTCCTGCACCTGGAGGACAGTGAGATTGATGCCAATTTGGTCGCTCACACGATCTCCGACGAGGGTCTGGAGTGCCATATCAACCGCGTGGCCTCCCGGGCGGATTTCATCAACGCGCTCAACCGGAAGCAGTACGATGTGATCCTGGCCGACTACACCCTGCCTGGCTACAGCGGCGACGGCGCGCTGAAGGATGTCCGGGAAATCCAGCCGATGACGCCAGTCATTTTCGTTTCCGGCACCATCGGCGAAGAGCAGGCCATCGAGATCATGAAGACCGGTGCGCTCGACTATGTGTTGAAGCACCGCATGGCGCGACTCGTGCCTGCCATCCGTCGCGCGGTCCATGAATCCCGCGAGCACGCCCGGCGCGTGCACGCCGAGCAGGAGCTGCAGATCACGACGCGTCGCTTCCGGGAAATGGCGGACAACATCAAGGAGGTGTTCTGGATCCGCTCGGCCGACGGCTTCTCCGTCCACTACGCCAGCCCGGCGTGCGAACCGATCTGGGGCTATCCGCCGGCCATGATCTACAACAAGTCCACACTCTGGCTGGAAAGCATCGTGGCCGAGGATCGCAGCCGCCTGATCGCGGCGCTCGGGCAGCTGCGCCTGGGCACGCCCTACACGCTCGCGTACCGCATCACCCGTCCCGACGGCAAGCAGCGGTGGATCGAGGAGCGCGGTTTTCCCGTGCGCAGCGACTCCGGCATCATCGAGCGCACGGTCGCCGCCTCGGTCGACATCACCGAGCGCAAGGCGCTGGAGGAACAGCTGAAGCAGTCGCAGAAAATGGAGGCGATCGGCCAGCTCGCCGGCGGCATCGCGCACGATTTCAGCAACATGCTCAGCGTCATCAACGGCTACAGCAACATGCTGCTGGACAATACCGAGCTGCCGCCCGACGCCACCGAGTTGCTGCGCCAGATCTACGTGGCCGGCGGCCGCGCCGCCAGCCTCACGCGCCAGCTCCTGATCTTCAGCCGCAAGGCCCACCCGCACAGCCACGTCGTCGACCTCAACGAGATCGTCTCGGACCTCACCACGATGCTCAGCCGTCTGATCGGCGAACGCCTCACGCTGCAGCTCGATCTCGCCAGCGGCCTGCCGCCGACGTTCGCCGACACCGGCATGATCGAGCAGGTCCTGATGAACCTCGTCGTCAACGCCCGCGACGCCACGAACGGCACCGGCATCATCGTGATCAGCACCGGCGCGTGCGAGGTGACAGAGCAGGACCGCGCGCGCAATCCCGAGGCCCGCGTGGGGGCGCATCTCTGGCTGTCGGTGCGCGACACCGGTTGCGGCATTCCACCGGAAGTCCTGCCCCGCATCTTCGAACCGTTCTTCACCACCAAGGCGGCCGGGCACGGCACCGGCCTCGGCCTTTCCACCGTCATCGGCATCGCCCGCCAGCACGAAGGCTGGGTCGAGGTCGAAAGCGAGGTCGGCAATGGCTCGCTCTTCCGCGTCTTCCTGCCGCTGGCGTCCGAGGACGCCCAGAGCGCGTCGCCCTACACGGCGTCCCCCGCGCAAGTCAGAGGCGGCAAGGAGGTCATCCTGCTGGCAGAGGACGAGGAATCGGTCCGGGCCTACACCCGCACCGTGCTCGAGATGTACGGCTATCGCGTCATTCCGACCGCCAACGGCCCCGCCGCCGTCGAAGCCTGGAAAATCCACGGCGACCGCGTGGCGCTGCTGCTGACCGATCTCGTCATGACCGACGAGATGACCGGCCTGGACCTCGCGGAAAACCTCCGCGCCCAGCGTCCGGACCTGAAGGTCATCTTCTACAGCGGCTACAGCACCGAGGCCTCGGCGACGATGCTGGCGAACCACAAGAACTACACCTTCCTGCAAAAACCGTTTCAACCGAACGCGCTGGCCCGCCTCGTGCGCGATGCCATCGACGGCACCGAGCGCACCGGCTCGCACGCGCCGTTCGCGCGTCCGCCGAACAGCCCCGCCTGACCCTGGGGCGCTGCGTTGCACTGGGATGTTAAGAAAGGAAGACGTGCCGCCTTGAATACTTCCTCAGGCAACTTGCCCCTACAGCCTTCCGAAGCGAAGAAAGCAAAGACGATTGTCAGCCACGTCCTGTGGTTTGGCCCGTGGCTCGTTTACGGCATCATTGTGGCGGTTTCGCTTTCCAGCCCGGGTCTCCCCTCCCATTTCAAATTATTAAGCACGATAGCAGTCCTTGCCGCTTTGTGGCTGTCCTGCCGTCTGTTCCTCGCCACCCGCCGGCGCAGCTTCAAGGAAGTGTTGGTCGTCTCGATGCTGGAGGCGGCCATCTATCTTCCGATCGGCCTGTTTATAATCTTTGCCTTGGCGCTCACCTCGATTCCGCAGCAAAGATAAGATTCGGAAAAAACGCCTGCGCTTCGGCTCAGCGCAGGGACATCACGGCCAGGCTGACGGCGAAGCCGAGGAACACGACGCCCAGCGCTCGGTCGATCCAGTGGCCGTGGCGCAAAAATGCCCGGCGCACCGTTTCTTTGGCGAACACCACGGAGACAAAACTGAACCAGCCGATGGTGCTCGCGACCATCCAAAGTCCGTAAACCGCCTGGATCCACTTCGGCGTGGTGGCGCTGACCACGACGGGAAACAACGCGATAAAGAACAGGGCCACCTTCGGGTTGAGCACGTTGACGAAAAATCCCGCGCTCCACGCCGCGCGCGCCGTCGGCACCGGCGTGTCGTCGGCGAGGTTGATGTCCTCGCCCCGCGGCCGGCTGCGCAGGGCCTGAATGCCAACCCACGCGAGGTAGGCAGCGCCGAGCCATTTGACCGTGAGCAACGCCGTCGCGGAATTTTTCAGCAGCAGGCCCAGCCCGAACAGGCAGTACGTGATGTGCACCGCGAGTCCGCAGCCGATGCCCACGCTGGTCCAGATGGCCGTGCGTCGGCCGTGATGCAGGCTCTGGCGCAACACGATCGCGAAGTCCGGCCCGGGACTGGAAACAGCCAGCCCGTGCGCCACGACGATCGCGAGGAATTCGGGGAGGTGGGATGCCATGAGTTAGGAGTTAGGCGTTAAGAGTTAAGTGGACCAATGCACAACGGTGGATCCCCACGCATAACCCATAACTTGTAACTCCTAACGGACGGGCTCTGCCCGTCACGCCTTCACCGTCTTCTCGCGCAATTCCATGTCCTGCGGCACGGTGCTCAGGGCCTCGGCCATTGTGCTCAGACCCTCCTTCACTTTGCTCATGCTGTCCTGGTGCAGGGTCTTCATGCCGCCGCTCATCGCGATGCGCTTCAGCTCGGCGGTCTCGGCTTCCTTGTTGATGGCCTCGATCAACTCTTCGTTGGTCACCATCAGTTCGTGGATGCCGATGCGGCCCTTGTAGCCGGTGTTGTTGCACTTGCTGCAACCTTTCGGGTTGGCCTTGTAGATTTGTCCGGACCAGCCGATCGCGCGCTGGAGCACGTCCTTCTCCCGGCCCTCGGGCTCGTAGGCAACGCGGCAGACCTTGCACACGCGGCGCATGAGACGCTGGGCGCAGACGCACACGAGCGACGACGAAATCATGAACGGCTCGATGCCCATGTCGGTGAGACGGGCCACCGTACTCGGCGCATCGTTCGTGTGCAGCGTCGAGATGAGCAAGTGACCGGTAAGCGCGGCTTCGACGGCGATGTTCGCCGTCTCTTTGTCGCGAATTTCACCCACGAGGATGATGTCGGGATCCTGACGCAGGAAGGCGCGCAGCGCGGCGGCGAAAGTAAGGCCGATCTGCCGGTGCATCTGCATCTGGTTGATGCCGGGCAGCGTGTATTCGATCGGGTCCTCGGCAGTACGGATGACGACGTCGGCCGTGTTCACCTCGTTGAGCGCGGAGTAAAGCGTCATCGACTTACCGGAACCGGTCGGACCGCAGTGCAGGATCATGCCGTATGGCTGGCGGATGCAGTCGCGATACTTGGCGAGATTGGCCTCGGTGAAACCCAACGCCGGCAGCGGCAGCGTGGACTTCTGCTTGTCGAGGATACGCATGACCACGCCTTCGCCGTGGTTCAGCGGGGCGGTCGAGACACGAAGGTCGATGTCGATGTTCTTCTTGTTATATTGCTTGAAGACGATGCGGCCGTCCTGGGGCAGGCGGCGTTCCGCGATGTCCAGGTTGCACATGATCTTGAAGCGGGCGACGAGCGCGCCGGCGACCTTGGCGGGCAGGCGCAGCTTTTCCTGCGTGAGACCGTCGATGCGGTAACGGACGACGACTTCCTTTTCCCACGGCTCGATGTGGATGTCCGACGTGCCGGCGAAATAGGCATCCTCGATGATGCGGTTCGAGAGCTGGATGATCGGCGCGGACTCCTCGTTCTCGAGATCCTCGTCCTTGATCTCCGTCTCCTCCTCGTCGAACTGCGCGCCGAGCTGGTCGACCACGTCGGAGAACTGCACCTCGTCGTGGACCTGGTCCTTCTTGAGCTTCTCGCGGATGTCCGCCTCGCGGCCGAGGAGGCGCACCACGCGCTGGCCGGTCTTGTCCTGAATCTTGGAGGCAACCGTCGTGTCGAACGGATTCGCAAAGGCGACGAGCAGGAAGTCACCCACCTGCCCCACCGGCAAAATCATGTTCTTCTGGCAGAACTCCAAATCGATCTTCTCGAACGTGGCGGTGTGGACGCGATAGCGGGCCACGTTGTACGGCGCGAGGCCGAGCGCCCGGCACTTGGCCAGGAGCAGCTGGAACATCGTGATGTGATGGTCCGCCTGGAGAATCTGGTCGAGCTGGTCGCCCGTCGGCTCATCGGGGCGGCCCAGCAGCGTCGCCTTCTGCTCAGCGGTGAGTTTCCCCATCTCCTCGAGCTTGTCGATGATCTGCGTCTGTGTGCGTCCGAGCGGCATGGCTTAGTGGGTCGTCGCCGGCTTGTTGCCGCTGGAAGTGGGAAACTGAATCGGCGCGGAGCCGGACGTCGTCGCCGAGCTGCCGCCGGGCGGGTTGCTGCCACCCACCGGCATCGGCGGGGTGCTGCCGCTGCCAAACGGCGCGCGCGTGCCGCTCTTCTTGCCATCGGAACGCTCGGCCGCGATGCGGTCGAGGAAGTCCGCGATGATGTCCATCGTCGTCGCCTGCCAGATGATCTGGCCGCCGAGCTTCTTCTCCCAGTGCGTGCGAACGGCCGGGCTCAGGTAGTAGGCGGTGGCGACAAAATGAAAATCCTCCTCGCGGTCGAACGGCACGCTCCACGTGGCCCAGCAGGCATCGACATCGATCTCGCGCTTCACGTCCTCCGGCACGTCGTAACCGCGGAGGTCGACCACACCGACGCCGTGGTCATCGACCACGTGGTGCAGCACGTCTTCCTCGCGCAGGACCTTTTTCTCGTAAACCAGGATGCTCAGGACCGAGCTCTGGCGGACCTGGCCCGACGCCGCGACTTCGAGCAGGCGCTCGTTGGCGGCCTCCAGATCCTCGAACTTGACCAGGTTATGCTCGATCAGGGCCGAACCGAGCAAACGGTTGGCGCGCATCAGCAAAGGCCGGTATTCCGCGGTGGGCATGACGTGGCGCCAACTTACTCAACCGGCGGTCTTTGGCGATTTATTTTCTTTGGCGCGAAGCTTGCGGACCCGTTTTAACAGTTCCTTGCGCAGCTTCGGAATGCCTTCCTCCGAAAGGCACGAAATCGGGATGATTTCCGCCTTCGGGTAGCGCTTCTTGAACTTCTTCAGATTCTCGACGGCGACGTCCTCGTCCATCTTGTTCGAAGCCACGAGACGCGGCTTGTCGAGCAGCGCGGGATCGTAGAGTTCGAGCTCCTTCAGCAGTTGCTTGTAGTCGTCGCGCGGGTCGCGCGTGTCGGTGCCGGCCATGTCCAGGATCAGCAGCAGCACCTTGCAGCGCTCGATGTGGCGGAGAAAACGGTGGCCAAGACCCTTGCCTTCGTTGGCGCCGGCGATGAGGCCAGGGATGTCAGCCATCACGAGGCGGTCATAATCCTCGGGAAACTCGATCACACCGATCTGCGGGTGCAGCGTGGTGAACGGATACGGAGCCGTCTTCGGGCGCGCCTTGGTGATGAGATTGGTCAGCGACGATTTGCCGGCGTTCGGGAAACCCACGAGGCCGATCTCGGCGATGCTCTTCAACTCGAGTTTGAACTCGCCTACTTCGCCCGGCAGGCCGGGACCGGTCTTGGTCGGGGCGCGGTTGGTGGACGTCTTGAACTTCGTGTTGCCCATGCCGCCTTTGCCGCCGTGGAGGATGATCACTTCCTGACCGTCCTCGAGGATCTCGGCCACCTTCTCGCCGGTATCCAGCTTGTAGGCGATCGTGCCCAGCGGCACGCGCAGGATGGACGGGCGGCCTTCGCGTCCGTTGCAATCCGCGCCCTGGCCGTGCTCGCCGCGCTCGGCGTTCCAGTGCGGCTTGTATTTGAAATCGATCAAGTTGTTCTGGTCGTCGTCACCGCGCAGGATGACGTCGCCGCCCTTGCCGCCGTCGCCGCCGTTGGGACCGCCCCACGGCTCGTATTTCTCACGGCGAAAGCTGCGGCAGCCGCGGCCGCCGTCGCCGGCGCGGGCTTTGATGGGAGTTTCGTCGATGAACATGACTGCTTCGCAGGGTTAAGTGTTAGGCGTTACGAGTTAAGGGCTAGGTACTGTGGGTTTGAAGGTGAATCAACCTATTGTCGGGCCGGCAACTCCTAACCCTTAACCCCTAACTCCTAACCCAAAGTCGCGCTCAGAGCGCGACTTTGATGCCTTTGCGCAAATACGTCGGCACGTCCAGGTCCTGGCCTTCGAAGAGGTTGCGGTCGGATTTGTCGAAGGCGCCGCGATTTTCCGCCGGTTCCCCACCCTGAAAGCCGAATTCCTCCTGCTGCGGCTTGTTGGTGTGGACGGCGCCGGCGGCCGCGGCCTTGGCGCGCGGCGGGGCGTCGGTCGTGACGATGGTCTTGATGTTGGCCGTGCTGGCCGGCGCGACACCCGTCGTCGTGGCGGCGGGCTTGTCGGTGCTCCGGCGCATGGGCGGATTGGTCGGCCGGCGCACGAAATTGCGCCCGCCCACCTCCGTCACACCCATCACGCAAATCTCCACCCGGCCCTGCAGCGCCTCGTCGATCGCGGCGCCCATGACGACGTGCGCGTCGGCGCCGAACTGTTCGGTAATGGCGGACATCATCTCGTTGACCTTGGTCAGGCTGAGGTCCGCGCCGCCGGTGATGTTGACCAGCAGACGGTCGGCCTTGCGGGCATGCTCGGGAGTGTGCAGCAGCGGGCAGTTCTTGAGATCCTCCACGGCCGCCGCCGCCGGATCCTCACCGGAACCCACGCCAAGGCCGAAGAGCGTCTTGCCGCCCTTGTGCTGGAACACCTGGCGCATGGCAGTGAAGTCGACATTGATCAGGCCCGTGCGCGAGAGCAGGCCCCAGATGGATTTCACGCCGCGGCCGATCCATTCGTCGGCCCGGGAAAACGAGTCCAGCACGCTGGTCTGCTCGGTGCCTTCCTGCAGCAGCACGTCATTGGAAAGAGGGATCACCGCATCGCACACCCGGCGCAGTTCGGCCAGGCCTTCCTCGGCCTGCCGCGAACGGCGGCCGCCCTCGAAGCTGAACGGCAGCGTGACAAACGCGATGACGACCGCGCCCTCCTCGGCCGCGATCTGCGCCACAATGGGCGCCGCGCCCGAACCGGTGCCGCCGCCGAGGCCGGCCACGATGAAAACGAGGTCCGTGCCGCGCACGATCTCCGCGATCTTGTCGGCATCCGCCTCCGCCGCCTTGCGGCCGAGTTCGGGATCGCCACCGGCGCTCAGGCCGCGCGTCTGGCCCGCGCCGATCAAAATCTTGTCCTGCACCGGCGAGGTACCGAGCGCCTTCAGGTCGGTGTTGATCACCGCGAGCTGCAGGCGGTCGAGATTCTCCATCTTGAGCCGGTCGACGGCATTGGAGCCGCCACCACCGACACCGATGAGCTTGATGCCGACGTTGCGGTCGGCCAGCGCCTCGAGGGGAAGTTCGGGAGGAAGATTATCCATGATTGAGGAATCCAATCCGGCCGGACGAAACCCAAAAAAGCCCCGTCCCTTTCACCGTCATTCTGAGCGAAGCGAAGAATCCAAGGGCGAGGCGCAAGTCACGCCAGACGCTTGGATCCTTCGCTTCGCTCAGGATGACGGTAAGGGAAATCGCAGGGTTCATCGGTACACCAGGCTGGGATAGGGAAAAAACGTTAAGAGGAAGCAAAAATCTTGGTCAGGTTGCTGAGCAGGCCCGGGCGCCGGCGCGGCGGGAGCGCGTGCTCGTGGGCGGTGCGCAGGCCGAACTGGAAGACGCCGAGCACGGTGCTGAACATCGGGTCCTTAAGCTCGTCCTTCACCCACGCCGGCGATTCGCCGCGGCGGGCGGTGAGACCGAAGACGCGGGTGGCGGCTTCCTCGATGCCGGGGAGCTTGGCGGTGCCACCCGTAAGGATGATGCCGGCGCCGCAATGTTCGGCAACAAAGGCGGCGCCGAGCTTCAGGCGCACGACCTCGAGCAATTCCAACACGCGAGCCGAGGCGATCGTCTCGATGGCCATTTTCGGCATCTGGCGGTCGCCGAAGGCGCCGTCACCGTTGAGCCAAACCTTGTCCGCTTTGTCGCGGGTCTGCACCGTGGCGCGGCCGTGGCGCAGCTTAAGCATCTCCGCCTGGGCGGTCGTGACACGCAGGCCGATGCTGAGATCGTTGGTCAGGTGGTCGCCGGCGACCGGCAGCGTGCCGGTGACGAGGACATGGCCGTCGCGATAAAGCACGTAGTCGGTGACACCCTTGCCGATGTCGATCACGAGCGCACCCTGGGAACGTTCCTCGGACGTCGTCAGCAGCGACCCGCTGGCGAGGCTGCCGAGCACGAGCTCGCGCACCTCGAGGTGATAGCCACCCACCACATGGATATTGTCGCTCACCTTGCTTTCGCTGCCATGGACAATCCAATAACCCACCTCGAGCCGACGGCCGGAAAGATGCTCGGGGTCCGGCACGGCGCGACCATCGAGGCGGAACGGGCGGCGGATCTCGTGGATGCGCGAGCGGCCGGCAGGCAGCTCCTTCTCCTTGGCGAGCGCGGTAACCGAGGCGATGTCGAGTGCCGTGACGGTGTTGTCGGCCGACTTCACGTTGACCGAAGCTTCATTATAGAAGGCATCGAGGTGCGCGCCGCTCTGGGCGAGCCAGACCTCCTCCAACTTCGCGCCGGCGCGCTTCTCCGCCATCTCGAGCGCGTGGTGCGTCGCTTCGCAGGCCGCCTTGTAGTCGACGACCTCGCCCTTCATGACGCCGCGGGACGGGGCCACGCCGACGCCGATGATGTTGAGGCTGCGCCCGCGGGCGATCTCGCCGACGAGGACGGATACTTTTCCGGTGCCGATCTCGACGGCGCCGATGATTCTGCTGCTGTTAGAAATCACGTTTGGATTTTTTCTGCGAAGGTTTGATGGAAAGTTCGGGATGAACCACGGAAGCGAGTTCGTCGGGCGTGCCCTGCAGCTTCACCGGCACCTGGCCCTCAAGGGTTAGATTCACCGACTGCAGCTGCGGTTCCGGCAGCACGTGCGAGGCGTCGATCACGTAGTCCAGCTGGGCGACCTGCTTGTAGAAATCGCGCTTCCGGCTGAAGATGATCTTCGGCACATCCTGCGCCTTCACCACGATCTCGTCCGCCTCGGCCAGGCGCGCGAGCGACACGACCGTCCAGCCGCGATAAAGGTGCGGGGCCTGCAACTGCGCGGTGGTCAGCAGCGCGGAGACATCGGCCATGCCGTCGATCGGGGCGAAGTCCTTGCCGTTCTTCACCAACCGGACGCCATCGAGCCACGGCAGCGAGCCGAGGAGCGTCTTGTCGTAATTCATGCCCTCGTAAACCGTGCCATCCTTGGCCACGAGCAGCTGCTTGGTGCCGCCGTCGTCGCTGGCCTGGACGCGCGCCACCGGCGTGCGCTCGAGCAGGCTGATGACGAGCGTATCGGGAAAGCTGCGGGTCAGCACCGCCACGCGAATCTGGCCGAAGCCGAGGAGCTTGTCCCGCAGCGCGGGCAGATCGAGCGCCATGAGGCTCGCGCCCTTGGGCAGCGCCAGCGCGCTGATCGCCCACTTCTGGTCGAGCACGCCGTCGCTGATCACGGCCATTTCCTTCACCGGCTCGCTGTGCACCGCGTTGGCCAGCGCCGCGCGGTCCGTGGACCACGAGTGATAAAGCGAAACACCGCCCCACACCGCGATGCCCAGCGTCGCTCCGACCGTGCCAAGCTTCGCCCACGCCCACAGCTGCCGGCGGCGGCCGCGCCGCGACATCGCCGGCGAGCTCACTTCCTGGCGGATCGTGCGCCAGGAGCGGCCGGGTTGTTCGACGGGTTTGTCAGCGGGTTTCATGGCGAACGCAGAAAGGCAGCCGGCAGGGTTCGTTCGACGGCGGGAGTCACCAACTCGCGGCACAACGCGACAAAATCGAGCCCCACGCAACGCGCACTCATCGGCAGCAGGCTGGTCTCCTTCATGCCGGGCAGCGTGTTGATTTCGAGCAAATACAGCTCGCCCTCGTTGGAGAGCATGAAGTCGATGCGCGCGTAGTCGCGACAACCGCACGCCGCGAAAGCGCTCTCGGCCGCCTGGCGCGTCTTGGCCGCGATCTCGTCGGAAAGTTTGGCCGGGGCGGTGTACTCGGTCAGGCCCTTGGTATACTTGCTGGTGTAGTCGAACGTGCCGGACTTGGGTGCGATCTCGACTATGCCCATGGCGCGGCCGCGCAGGAGGCCGACGGTCAGTTCGCGGCCAATGATGCGGCGCTCGACGACCCAGTCGCCCTGGCGGATGCCGCCCAGCGCGATCTCGAGGCCGACCTTGGAAGAAACGATCTGCAGTCCGACGCTGCTGCCCTGGCGGTTGGGCTTGAGCACGACCTGCTCGCCGAACTCCGCGGCCAGCGCGGCGGCCGTCGGCTTGTTGTTCGCGAGGAAATGCCGCCCCGGCGCCACCTGCACGCCCATGGCTGACACGGCCTGACGGGTGCGCCACTTGTCGAAACAGAGTTCACTGCCCTTGGCATCGCAGCCGGTGTAGCTGACGCCGGCGTCCTCGAGCAGGCGCTGCATGCCGCCGTCCTCGCCGAACACGCCGTGCAGGGTCGAGCAGACCACGTGCCGCGCCGGATCGAGACCGGCCGGGAGGGCGTTTTCGTTGATGGTGAAAATTTCCGTCGGATACGTGTAGGTCATGGCCTGCGCCACGGCCTTGCCCGAGCCGAGGGAGACCTCGCGTTCAGGCGAGGTGCCACCGATGAAAACGGCGATGGTGGGGTTCTTCATGAGTTTGTCCTCCCGCGCAAAAACACACCCCGGCGCTGCGCGCCCCCCCTCTTCATAGAGGGGACCCAAGTCAGCGCAGCCGAAGTCCCCTCTATGAAGAGGGGTGCCCGAAGGGCGGGGTGTGTGGCGTTGGCGGTCTTCATAGCACGTCTTTCCATTCCTGCCCGTAAAGCAGCACCTCGGGTTCCAAATCGACGCCGCGGGCGTCCTTCACCCGGGCGCGGATCTGGCGCACGAGGGCGATGATGTCGGCGCTCGTGGCGCTGCCGCGGTTGACGATGAAATTGGCATGGACCGAAGAAACCTCGGCGTCCCCCACCCGCGTGCCTTTCAGGCCCGACTCGTCGATGAGCCGGCCGGCCGAATTGCCCGGCGGGTTCTTGAAAATACAACCGGCGCTCGGTTCGCGGGGCTGCGACTCGACGCGCTTCTTCTGGTAAACATCGACCTGCGAACGGATGTCCGTCGACTCCGCCGTCGCCCCGGGCTTCAGCCACGCGCCGAGCGCGATGGCGTCGTGCAACTCTTCGCAGTGCCGGTAGCTCACGTGCATGTCGGCCTTCTTCATCGTGCGGATTTCGCCCGTGCGGGACATCATCTGCACCTCGTCCACGACATCGAACATCCAGCCGCCCATAGCGCCGGCGTTCATGCGCAGCGCACCGCCGACGTTGCCGGGAATGCCCTCGAGGAATTCAAAGCCCTTGAACCCGCCCTTGATGGCGAGGCCGCAGAGGTTCTTCAGGCGCAGGCCGGCGCCGGCCCAGATGCGTCCGTCCGCCGCCGGCTCGAACTTCTGCCAGTTCGGATGCGCGAGACTGATCACGAGATCATCCACGCCTTCGTCGGGAATGATGAGATTCGAACCACGGCCCAGCATCAGCACCGGCAGTTCCCGGCGGGCAGCCTCGGCCAGCAGATGCGACAGATCCGGCGCGCTGGCCGGCTCGGCATAGACGCGGGCCGGACCGCCGACGCGCATCGTGGTCTTCGTCGCGAGCACCTCGCGCTCCACCAGCTTGGTTTCGGCTGTGAGCTGCGCGCGCGCCACCGTGAGAAATTCATTCCAGGCCACCTCGCGCTGCTCGGCCGCCTTGCGGCGCGCCACGAACTGCCGCGCAGCCTGCTCGATGTCGCCCGCCCCGACGAACGCCAGCGTGTCGCCCGGCTGCAGCGCGCCTTCGAGCGCCTTCATCAGGCCGGCGTCGTTGCCGGGAAGATAGGTCACGTGGTCGGCCGCGCCGGTCTTCTTCAGCTCGGCATAGATGTCGGCCGTCGTCCCGCCCACGACCGGCGATTCGCTCGCGGCGTAGACGTCCATAAGGAAGAGGCGATCCGCGCCGGCCAGCGCCGCGGCGAACTCCGCCTTGAACTGCGCGGTGCGGGTGTAGCGATGCGGCTGGAAGACCACGACGAGGCGGCCTGCTGTATTGTGTAGGGCCGGCGCTTGCCCGTTCGACGAGCTCAGGGCCTTGAGCCTGTCGAAAGGCGCCGTGCCGGGCCCGCCGACGAGCGGCGGCCCTACATGACGACGCAGGGAACTGAGCAGCGCCCGGATCTCCGTCGGATGATGCGCGTAGTCCTCGTAAATGCGGACCGTCGACGCGTGCAGCACCGACTGGCGGCGGCGCACGCCGGAAAAGCCACTGAGCGCACACGAATCGATCGCCGCCCCGATATGCTGGGCCACCGCGAGGGCCGCGCCGGCATTGGCGGCGTTGAACTCGCCGTGCGTCCGCACCTTGGCGCGCGGGATCTGGAAACGTCCGCCGAGCGCCAGTTCCTGGCCGGCCGCACCGTCGCTGACCAGCTGGCTCTGGAATTCACCCGTGCGGCCAAAGGTATAGACCGGCGCCGTGAACCCGCCGCGCGCCACGATGCGCGAGGATTGCGCGCAGGTGTCGCTGATGAAGACCGCGCCCTTCGTGCGCGCACAGAGCGCGCCGAACGCGGCCTCGAGGTCGGCCAGCTTCGCGTAGTGATCGGGGTGATCCCAATCGAGATTCACCACGAGCGTCACTTCGGGTGAGAAACGGTCGATGGTGCCGTCGCTCTCGTCCACCTCGGCGATGAGCCAGTCACCACCGCCGGTCCAGGCCGGCGGCAACGCGTCGTCGTTGAAAAGTCCGCCCAGCACCCAGCTGCACGGAAAATGTGTGCGCTGCAGCGCGGTCACGAGCATCGCCGTCGTGGTCGTCTTGCCGTGTGAACCGACGATCGCGATGAGCTTCTTGCCCTTCGCGATCTCGGCCAGCATCTCGCCGCGCCGCACCTGGGGCACGCCGCGCGCGGTCGCGCGCCGACGGGAATCGTGGGTCGGCGCCACGGCCGAGGAATGCACCACCAGCTGTGCGTCGTCCGGCAACGCACCGGAGGCAATGATCTTCACCCCGCCGCGCTCGAGCAGCGCGCGCACCGTGGGATTCCAACCGTCGTCCTCGCCGCTGACCTTGAAGCCGAGCCGGGAGAGATAAAGTCCGAGCGGCGCCATGCCCATGCCGCCCGCGCCGAGCAGGTGGATGCGTTCCGCATTCAGGCCGAAGATGGCAGGCAGCGCGCTCATGGATTCTGGGGCGCGGGCGCCCGGCGCAGGTGGCGGGCCGGCGTCTTGCCGGTCGCGAGGTCCTCGAGGTCGTGCACGATCGTGTCGATGCAGTTCTCACGGGACATGCGGCGCAGGTTGCCGCGAAATTTGTTCAGCAACCAATCGTTGAAAACGACATCAAGGATTTCCTGACGCAGTTCCTGCATCGCACTCTCGGCGATGACAATTCCGCCGCCCTGTTGCTCGAAATAAACCGCGTTCGCCTGCTGGTGGTTGTCAGCCGCGTACGGGAACGGGATTAGGATCGCAGGCGTTTCGCACTCGACGAGTTCGGAGATCGTGCCCGCGCCCGCACGGCTGAGCACGAGGTCGGCGGCCGACATCAGCACGCCGACGCGATCGGAGAAAGGTTCCTGCCACGAGCGGACGGTCTGGCCGTTGCGCCCCGGGAATTGCTTCACGCCCACCTCGCCCTTGCCCATGCCGGTGACGCACCACACCTGCACGCCCTCGTGGGCCAGCGCGGAAAGATTCTCCTCCACCCAGCGGTTGAGCGGACCCGCGCCCTGGCTGCCGCCGAGGACGACGAGCAGCTTCTGCGCGGGATCGACGCCGAGTTGGGCGCGCGCCTCGGCGCGCGGCAAACGGACGATCTCCTTGCGCACCGGCAGGCCCGTGTGGCGAACCATCAGGCCGAGTCGGCCCGGCAGACGCACGCCCGGCGGAAGATAGAGACGCTTGGCGAAACGCGACAGCACACGCGTCGAGCGACCCGGCACGCGGTTCGCCTCGTGCAACGCCACCGGCACATGGGTGAAGCGTCCGGCGAGCACCACGCCCGCATTGGTGAAACCGCCGAAGCCGACGATCGCGTCGGGCTTCAATTTGCGCAGCAGGTCCAGGCTGAAGAGCAGCCCCTGCGTCTGGCGCACGTGGAAACGGATATGAACGTCGGGCCGCCATCCGAACGGTGCGCTCGGGGCGCGGACAAAATTCAGGTGCGGGTATTTCTCGCTCAGCCGCGCATCGACCTTCTTCTGGCTGATCAGGAGCGTCGCGGCATGTCCACGCGCCACGAGCGCCTCGGCCAGCGCGATGCCGGGCGAGAGGTGGCCGCCGGTGCCGCCGCAAGCGATGACGAAGGTGTTGCTCACGGTGAAATCTCCGTGAGAAACGCCAAATGCCAAACGCCAGATGCCAAACAATGGCCAAGCTTCGAAATTCGAAATTCGAATTTGCCTCCATTTGTTTGGCGTTTGGCCACTGGCGTTTGGATTTTTCTCATCCAATTACCTCGGTAAGGGAACGCTTGCGTTGAAGAGGCTTCGGCCGCTCCCACGTGCGCTGGCTGTTGACGATGACGCCCACGAGCAGCCCCATCAGGATCAGGTTCGAACCACCGGCACTAATGAACGGCAGCGACATGCCCTTTGACGGCATCAGGCTGGTGACGACGCAGAGGTTGATGATCGCTTGGAAGGTGATGAGCAGCACGCAACCGGTCACGAGCAGGTACTGGAAAAGGTTCGGGGCGCGGCGCACGTGCATCAGGCCGGCGATGAAAATCGTCACGAACAGCGCCACGGTGATGAGCGTGAAGACTAGGCCCAGCTCCTCGCCCATGATCGCGAAAATATAGTCGGTGTGCGCCTCGGGCAGGAACGCGTTCTGCTGGCGGCCTTGGCCCAGGCCGGTGCCGGTGACGCCGCCGGCGGCGAAGGCCAGCAGCGCCTGCCACGGCTGGTAACCCGTACCGAGGCGGTTGGCCTCGGGATCGAGGAACGCGAGCACGCGCTGCAGGCGCACCGGGTTGTTCAGTACGAGCACGGTGAAGGCCAGCAGCACGGCGCCGATCGACGGCAGCAGAAATTTCAGGCGCGCACCGGCGAGGAACAGCAGCATGAAGCCGATGCCGCCGATCAGCATCGCGGTGCCGAAGTCTGGTTCGGCGAGCACGAACAGCGCGAAAACGCCGATCCACGCCGACGGGATCACGAAGCCGCGCCAGAGGTCGTGCAGCTTGCTCTGGTTGAGCGCGAGGTAGTGCGCCAGCGAGAACACCATCGCCAGCTTGGCAAATTCGGAAACCTGCAGGCGCACGCTGCCGAAGCCGAGCCAGCGGCGGCTGCCCTTGACCGTGATGCCGATGTGCGGGATCAGGACCAGCACCAGCAGGAAGAGCGCGATGCCCGCCGCCCACCAGGAGAAGCGCCGCAGCTGCTCGAGATCGGCGATCGCCACCACCCAGCCCAGGCCGATGGCGACCGCGAGGAAGATGAACTGCTTGTAGAGGTAGGCGTACGGCCCGCCCTTGATCGGCGAACTCGCGCTGAAGAGCACCGCGAGGCCGATCGAGACGAGCGCCGCCACGCAAACGATGATGACGCTCGCGGGGGTGATGGTGAGAGGCCGGCGGGGAGCAAGAACTGCGCTCGGCGAACTCGTCGTGGTCACGTTTACCTCAGGAATTTTGCGGCTGTTGTTCTTGGACGGTCTTCAAGGCGATCGGCGCCGGTATGGAAACCGGCGCCCACCCTTCTGTGATCCGTTGGGAATGACAGGGCATCAAAACGTTTTTCAGTTCTTCGGCGCGGAGTCTTCCACCTTGATGGTCGGGACTTCGGTCTCGGCGGGCTTCAAGCCGGCGTCGAGATCCTGGCCCGGAGGCGGCGGCGTCAGGTCGAAATGGGTGGCGGGCGCGGCGGGCGTTTCGGCCGGCTTCGCGGCCGTTTCCGTCGCAGCGGGCGTGCTGGCGGGCTTGGTGGCCGCAGACTTGACCGTGGACGAGCCGGCGGACTTCGTCGCGCTCTTCGTCGGGGCCTTGCCGCCCGGGATCACGAGCTGCTGGCCGACGCGGACCTTGGAAGGATCGGTGATGCTGTTGGCGGCGGCGAGTTCGCCGACCGAGACGCCGTAGTGGCGCGCGATCACGCCGAGGCTTTCGCCGTTGGCGACCGTGTGCTTGGCGACTTCGCCGTTCGCGGGCTTCGCGGCCGGTGCGCTGGCGGCGACCGTCGTGGCCGCGGGCGCTTCGGACGCGGCGGGCGCCGGGGCGCCGACCTTGCCCGGGACGATGAGCTTGCGGCCCGGCTTGAGCGCGGTGCCGGTGGTGACGCTGTTCGCCTTCGCGAGTTCGGCGACCGAGATGCCGTGCTTCTTGGCGATGCTCCAGAGACTGTCACCGCGCTCGACCGTGTAGGTCGAAACCGGCGCGACATTTTCAACCGCCTTGACCGGTGTCACGGCAACGGCGTTGGCCGAACCCGGGCGCGTGGGCGTCGCGTGTCCGGACGGCGACGCGGGATTGTAGCTCACCGCGGGCGTGCTCAGGTCGGAAGGCTGCGAGATGATGGGCGTGGAGAAGCTGTTATCCGCCGGCGCGGCCGGACCGGCGACGGGCATCGTGGCGTCCGGGGTCGGCATCGTGTGCGGTCCGGATTGGCATCCGGGGCTCGCGAAAATGAAGATAAACGCGAGCAGATGTACGGCGACAACTGCTCCGAAGATCTGGAGGATTTTCATGGCGGTATATGAGGGCTGAGGTTGGAGATTTGCTATCTAAAAAGCGGAGTTATTCACAGGTTGCCCACAAGGGTTTCGAACTGGCGGCCACGATCGTCGTAGCCGGTGAATTGGTCGAAACTGGCGAAGCCCGGGCTGAGCACCACATGGTCGCCCGGCCGGCCGAGGTCCAAGGCGGACCGGACGGCTTCGGCGAGGCCGGCGCAGAGGGTGGCAGGCACCTGCGCCTGCTTACAATGACCGGCCAAAGCGGCCGAGGTTTCCCCGATCAGGAAGGCATGCTTGATCTGCCGCGCAATGCGGCGGACGAACCCGCCGAGGTCGCCGCCCTTGGCCTTGCCGCCACCGATCCAGAGCACCGGACCGGCAAAGGTCGCCAATGCGGCCTCCACGGCATGGAAATTGGTCGCCTTCGAGTCGTTCCAGAAGGTCACTCCGCGCTTCTCCCCCACCCGCGCGAAACGGTGGCCGCCCAGCTTGAAGCTCTTGGCCGCGGCGAAGAGAGCCTCTTCCGACAGGCCGGCGTGGCGCCACCAGGCGGCGGCGAGCAGGAAATTCTCGTACTGCGGGTAGCCGGCGAAGACGGTCCCGCCCAGCCGCGCATCGACCGGCTGGCCTTCGGAGGCGAGGCTGGCCGACGGCGACAGGGTGAGACCTGCTTTCGTTGCGTATTTCTGCACGGACGATCCCAGAAAGACCGAACCGGACGGCGTGCGTTCAAGCAGGCGCCACTTGGCCGCGAAGTACGCGGCCATCCCGGGATGGCGTTCGAGGTGGTCTTCGGCAAAATTGGTCCAGAGCGTCGCGGTCGGGCGCAGGTGCTCGAGCGTCTCGGCCTGGAAGGAGCTGACTTCGCAGACGGCGATGGGTGGCTGGGAGTTTGAAGTAGCAGCGCTCGTCAGAGCGCTGGCGACCAGCGGTCTCACGACCGCTGCTACATCACTACCACCGGCCTGATCGACCACCAGCCGGCTAAAAGAATAGCCGACATTGCCCGTCACAAACGCGCGCCGGCCCGCGGCGTTCAGCGCGTGGGCCAGAAATTCAGTGAGCGTCGTCTTGCCGTTCGTGCCCGTGATGGCGATCAGGTCGCCGCGCCAGAACAGCGACGCGAAATCGAGTTCGCCCACGCAGGTGCAGCCCGTGGCGCGCGCGATCGCGAGCCACGGATGCTCGACCGCAAAACCCGGGCTGAAAACCACGAGGCCATGCGTGGCGGCGAGCGCCGGCGTGAACGGGCGCGTCGCGCCGGCGGCTTTCTCATCATAAACCACCCCGCGCGCGCCGAGGGCGGCGAGCAAGGCCAGCACGCCCTGCCCGCTCACGCCCGCGCCGAAGACGGCGACCGGACGCGCGAGCAGCGCGGCGAAACTGGCGGGCGGAGTGGGCAGCATTTCTATCTAAAGGGAGCAGGTGTCCGTTAACGGAAGATTTGGTAAGGTTCCGATTGTGGTTGGTATAAAGAACCCGTCAGCGGACTCCTGCGAAAGTCTTGGCACTGCGCACCAGCGGGCCCTCGGGAACGAGGTCGCCCTTGCGGAGGCGGCGCAGCTTGTTGAGCGAACGCACGAGCGGCTGCTTCAGCAGCAGCAGGCTGGTGCGGGT
Organism: Verrucomicrobiota bacterium; assembly: GCA_048498955.1. GTDB lineage: Bacteria > Verrucomicrobiota > Verrucomicrobiia > Opitutales > Opitutaceae > Lacunisphaera. The sequence goes on from JBEHWZ010000005.1 coordinate 291,898, forward strand.
GACATCACGAAAACTGGGCGTGTGCTCGAAATTGTAGTCGATGGGCATGGGCGGGGCGCGAAGCGCGGTAAGAGGTAAGAGGGAGGCGGTAAGCGTCCGGAAGAATCAGTTGCGCAGACCGGCGGCGATGTAGGCGGCGAAGGCGCAGGCCCAGACGGCGACGATGAGCATCGTCGTGCGCGAGAACGGGAGGCGGACGTTGGAGATGGCTTTGATCATGGCGGACATGGCGGAATAGGAGTTGGGAGGAGCGGTTGCAGAGATTGGGTGGCCTCGGATTTCGGATCGGATTGTTTGGCGTTTGGCTACTGGCGTTTGGCGTTTCCGGTTTAGCGCAGCTTCAGCGTAGCTAAACCGGCGAGGGCAAAGCCCAGCGAGAGAACCCAGAAGCGCAGGACGACCTTGGTTTCGGGCCAGCCCTTCTTCTGGAAATGGTGGTGGATCGGCGCCATGAGGAAGAGGCGCTGGCCGGTGCCGGTCGTGCGCTTGGTGTACTTGAACCAGCCGACCTGGAAGACGACGGAGAGGAGCTCCATCACGAAGACGCCGCCGACGATCACCAGCGTGAACGGCTGGTGGATCATGAAGGCCATGACGCCGATGAGACCGCCGAGCGCGAGCGAGCCAGTATCGCCCATGAACACCTCGGCCGGATGCGAGTTGTACCAGAGGAACGCCATGCACGCGCCGATCAGCGCGGAGCAGACAACCGTGAGCTCGCCGGAGCCCGGGACGTAGCTGATGAGCAGATACTGCGCGATGATGCTGTTGCCCGCCGCGTAGGCCATGATGCCCATCACGAGCGCGACCGTGATCGTGCAACCGACCGCGAGGCCATCGAGACCGTCGGTCAGGTTGATCGCGTTGCTGAAGCCGACGATCCAGAGGTAGATCAGCACCAGCAACAGCACCCACGGCATGTGCGGGATGACGGCGGTCTTGAAGAACGGCACCCAGAGTTCGCGGATGCGCTCCGAGCTTTGCGGGTGCCAGAGGAGAATGCCGAGGGCGATGACCGTGGCACCGGTCTGCCAGGCGATCTTTTCCCAAGACTTGATGCCATCCTTGTTCTTGTGGACGACCTTCAGGTAATCGTCGCGCCAGCCCGGCACGGTGAGCGCGGTGTAGACGAAGAGCGCGACGACGGTCCAGACATTCGGCTCAGCCCAGAGCACGACGCTGAAGAATACGGAAAGGAAAATGATGAGGCCGCCCATCGTGGGCGTGTGCTTCTTGTCGAAGTAGGTCGCGCCGAGCGCGCCGGTGCGCTCGTCGATGTAACCGTGGCCGAACTTCAGCTCCCGGAAACGCCGGATGAGCCAGGGCCCGATCACAAAGCCGATAATCAACGCCGTCACGGCCGCGCCGACCGACCGCACCGTAATGTAGTGCAGGAGGCGGAACGGTCCGAAGACGTGGTCGAACTCGGAGAGATAACTAAGCATGCTTGGCTCCTACTCCGGAATCGACGTGGGAGATGACGTTCATCCGGGACTGGCGCTGGGCCGTGACCACTTCGCGCGACTGCTGGGGCGCGTTGCGCAGGAACCACCAGAACTCGCGCAGGTTGTCCGCCTGCTCCGCCGCCGGCGTGACCACGCTGGCATGCGCGGCGGGCGTCTCGTTCAGGAAAATGCGGGTCGAAAAGCTGTGATGGGAGGTGATCATGTTTAGTGGGCGGCGACTGCGGTTGACGGTTCCAGGACGGTTTCGAGCTGATAGCGGCGGCTGCCCTTGAGGAAGGCGGCGCCCTTGAAGCCAGCGAGACGCTCGCGCACGGGCGCGAGGTCGGTGATGACGGCGATCTGCGCCGGGTCGTTGCCGTTCTCGAGCAACCCCTCGCGCAGCGCGGCGGCCTGGCCGCCGATCACAAAAAGGAAATCCCCGCGCCGCAGGTGCATCGTGCGGCCGAACTGTTGGTGGTACTCCGCGGACGCGTCGCCGAGTTCCTCCATGCAGCCGATCACGTAGAGCCGCGGCAGGTCCGCGCTGACCGCGCCGTTGAAGGCGTCGATCGCATCGCCCATCGACGCGGGATTGGCATTGTAGAAATCGCAATAGACCACCGCTTCCCCACTCCGTCGAAGTTCGCCGCGCCACTTCGAGGGCTGCCACTTTTCCAGGCGCGCCTGCAGGTCGGCGTCGCTCACGCCGAGTTCCGAAGCGAGCGCGAGCGCCAGCGCCGTGTTCTGCGCCATGCCGGCGGACACGCGGCGGAGAATGAAGGTGCGCTTGCCGTCGAGGCGCACCTCGCTGCGCTCGGGACGATGGAAGACATTGAACTTCACCGTGCGGCCCGTGACACGCGTCATGCCTTCATTCTCGGGCACCAGGATCAACGGATTCGCCAGCGAGCGAAAAACCTCGTGCGCCCAACACGACACCGGGAAAACCTGCAGGCCGTTGGCGCGCACGCCTTGGAGCAGTGCGACTTTTTCCGTCGCAACGCCGGTCAACGAACCGAGCTTCTCGAGATGCGCCGGGGCGACGAGCGTGACGATCGCATGGTCCGGCTCGATCATGTCGGCCAGCGGCTTCATCTCGCCGGGCATGTTGATGCCGGCCTCGATGACCGCGAACTGGTGCACCGCCGGCTCGAGCTTCGTCAGCGTGAGCGGGATCCCGAGATAGTTATTCAGATTGCCCGCGGTCGCGAGCACACCAGGCGAACCCCCGAGCAACAGGGCGAGCAGGTCCTTGGTCGAAGTCTTGCCGACACTACCGGTCACACCGACGACCGTGCCGTGGAATTCGCGGCGGTATTCGCGGGCGATGGCTTGGAAGGCGGCGAGCGGATCGGCGACGACAAGCTGCGGCAGGGACTCGCCCTGGACCGCGTGGCCGACGAGGGCGGCAGCGGCGCCGCGCGAGCGGGCCTCGCCGAGGAAATCGTGACCGTCGCGCTTGTCGGTCTTGAGAGCGACAAACACCTGGCCGGCGCTCAGCGTGCGCGTGTCCTGGTTAAAGCCAGTGATCGCCGTCCCCGGTAATAGGGACCAGCCGCCACCGGTCCAGGTGGCGAGCTTTTCTGCGGCGAAGGTTGGCATGGGGAGATAATGCGTCAGCGGGATTGAACCCCGACACACCCCGCCCTTTGGGCACCCCTCTTGATAGAGGGGACTTCGGCTGCGTGGGCTTGGGTCCCCTCTATCAAGAGGGGCCCGTCGGCCATAGGCTCAGCGACGGCTGATGGCACGCAGTGCCGGGGTGTGTGGTTTGGATGCATCGTCGGCTCAGCTCGGCTTGATGCTCTTGATTCCGATCAGCTCGCGGACGACCTGGCGGTCGTCGAACGGCACAATGGTGTCGGCGAACTCCTGGTAGGTCTCGTGACCCTTGCCGGCGATGAGGAGGCAGTCCCCTTCCCTCGCCTGGTCCAGCGCGACGCTGATGGCGTGGCGGCGGTCCTCGATGAAGGCGATCTTGGCCGGGTTGGTTACGCCCGTCTTCATGTCGATGAAAATCTGGCTGAGCGCCTCGTTGCGCGGGTTGTCCGCGGTCGCCCAGGCGAAGTCGGCGTACTCCTGCACCGCCGTCGTCATCAGCGGGCGCTTCGTGCGGTCGCGATTGCCACCGCAGCCGAACACCACGAACAGGCGGCCCGGCGTGATCGCGCGAAGCATGCCCAGCGCATTGCGCAGCGCGTCGTCTGTGTGCGCGTAGTCGACGAGCACGTTGTACGACTGGCCCTCGTCGATGCGCTCCATGCGGCCGGAGACGCCGGGGAAACTCTTGAGGCGCGTGGCGATGATCGACGGATCGCGGCCGAGCGCGAAGCACGCCGCGAAGGCTGCCAACAAGTTGCTCACATTGTAGCGGCCGATGAACGGGCTCGTGATCTCGAGGCGCTGCTCGGTGCCGTCGCCGTTCAGGGAGGGCCACACCAGCGTGAGCTCGGTGTTGCGGAAATTCAGGCGCACGTTCTCGGCGCGGACGACCGCATCGGCGGCTTCGCCGAACGTGACGACCTTGACGTGCTTCGGCACCTCGGCGGCGAGGCGGCGGCCGTACGGGTCGTCAAGGTTGATCGCGGCCGACTTTGGCGCGTTGCCCGTGCCGCCGTTGAACAGGCGGGACTTCACCTCGAAGTACGCGTCGAGCGTCTTGTGGTAGTCGAGGTGATCGCGGGTGAGATTGGTGAACACCGCCACGCCGAACTGCATGCCGAGCACGCGCTGCTGGTCGATGCCGTGGGAGCTGACTTCCATCGCCGCCTGGCGGCAACCGGCGTCGCGCATCTGGGCGAGCATGCCGTAGAGTTCGAGCGACTCGGGCGTCGTGCGGTACGAGGGCACGATGCGGGCGCCGAGGTCGTAGTTGACCGTGCCGACGAGGCCGACGCGCTGCGTGTTGGTGGAGAGCAGGTGCTTGATCAGGTTGGTGACGGTCGTCTTGCCGTTGGTGCCGGTGACGCCGACCAGCTCGAGCGAGCGATCCGGAAAATTGAAGTAACGCTGCGACACGCGCGCGAGTTCGCGGCGGGCATCGGTGACCTGGATGTACGTCACGCGCGCGGCGGTGACAGACGGGATCTTCTCGCCCACGATGGCAACGGCGCCGCGGGTGATGGCCTCGTCGATGAAGGAGTTGCCGTCGGCGCGGCGGCCCGGCAGCGCGAAGAAGAGATTGCCCGGCATCACGCGGCGGCTGTCCATCGCCAGGCCGGAGATCGGCCGCTCGATGTCGCCCTTGCTCGCAAGGATTTCGTCGTCCTGGAAGTAGTCGGAAAGCTTGGGGGCCATTTTGAAGATCTGTCGGGTGACGCGGTCCGCGGGGCGGGTGCGCGTGGGTGGCAGGGTGCGGAAGGCGGCGACGAGAGGATGGTTGGGAATGAGACAGCCGATCACCGGACACCTCCCTGCATGGTGGCGATCAGGCTGCGATTCACGGGGGTCGCGACGGGCTTGATGTCCAGGTACTGGATCAGCTGCTCCGCGATGTGGTGGAAAGAGGGAGCCGAGACGGCCGCGCCCGAAGCCATGCGGCCCGAGGCGAGCTTGGCGTCATCGACAATGACGGAGAGCACGACTTCCGGGCGGCTGGCCGGGAAGAACCCGACGAACGACGCGACGTAGTGCGAGTTGGAATATTTGCCGTCGATGATCTTCTGCGCGGTGCCGGTCTTGCCCGCGATTTCAAAGCCGGGGATATCGTAGCCCTTGCCGGTGCCGTCCACGACGACGCCGTGCAGCAGCTGCGCGAGCAGGGCCGCGGTGCTGGGCTTGAGGACCTGCGTACGCTTTTCCGGTTCAAAGCGACGGATGATGTTGCCGTTGGCATCGCGGATTTCCTGGATGATCTGCGGGCGCAGAAGCGTGCCGCCGTTGGCCACGGCGCTCATCGCCATGTGGATCTGCAGCGGGGTCGCCGCGACCGCGTGGCCCATCGGCATGCGGGTGATCGTGAGCGTGTCCCAATCCTTCGGGGAATAGAGGATGCCGCGCACTTCCCCGCCGAGCTGGAAGTTGGTCGTCGAGCCGAAGCCGTAGCGCTTCACGTAGTCGTAGTAATTCTGCTCGCCCATCAGCATCGCGAGCTGCGCGGCGCCGCGGTTGCTGGAGTGGCTGACGATCTCTGCGACCGTGAGCTGGCCGAACGGATGGTCTTCCTTCGGCAGGTTGAGGTCGCGGCCCTTGTAGTTGATCGAGGTGATGCCGCAGTCGAAGACCGAGGAAGGCGTCACGAGGCCCTGGTCGAGTGCGGCGCCAGCGGCGACGATCTTAAAGGTCGAACCCGGCTCGATCACGTCGGTGACGGCGTAGTTGCGCTGCGCCTCGAGCGGAGCCTTGCTGAAGTTGTTCAGGTCGAAGCTCGGGTAGTTCGCCATGCCGAGGATCCGGCCGGTGCGCGGGTCGCTGGCGATGATGGTGGCGAAGTGCGGGTCGAATTTGCTGGCGATCGTCTTGAGCTCGTCCTCGAGAATGTGCTGCACGACGGAGTCGATGGTGAGCACGACGTCGTTGCCGTCCTGCACCTGGACTTCACGCGAGCGGAACTGCGCGAGCTCGCGGCGGGCGCCGTCCTTCTCGGACTCGATCCAACCATCCTCGCCCTTCAAATAGAGATCGAAGTGACGCTCGGCACCCGTGGCCGGCGTGCCCTCCTTGTTGACGTAACCGATGACGTTGGCCGCGAGGCCGCCGCTCGGATAAACCCGGCGGTACACGCGCTGGGCGGTGAGACCCTTGATGTTCAGCTCGTCGATCTTGCCGAAAGTCGGTTCGTCCAGGCCTTCGCGCAGCTTGGTCCAGCGATCCTTGGTCAGGCCGTCGGCCTTGCCGTCATGGTTGTCATCCTCGAGCTTGATCGGGCGCATGCCGGGCGTGAAGACCTTCTCGATCTCGTCGGTGGAAACGCGGAGCAGCGCGGCGAGCTGGACGCGCTTGGCCTTCTCGTCGGCGGCTTTCTTCGCGCGGCGGGTCAGGTTGGTGTCGGACTCGAGGTAATCGACCAGCGCCCACGGATCGACGGCGAGCGTCACTTCCGAGCGGCTCGTGGCGAGCAGGTTGCCCTTGGTGTCGAGGATCGCGCCGCGCTTGGCGCGCTCAACGACGATCTGGCGGCGGGCCTTGTCGACGAAGCTGAGGAGTTCGTCCCGGTCGATCACGTGCAGGAACACCAGCCGCACGCCCACCGCCATGAAGCAGGCGATGACGCCTACAGCCAGGAGCGTGAGACGATTGGAGGCGTAACCCTTGGACATGGCTCAATGCAGCGCGGCGGTGACGACGCGGAAGGCGGTGCTGCGGTTGGGCGCGCCCTCGGCGGACGCGGTGGAAAGATTGAAGACCTCGCGGTTGCGCTTGGTGGCGAGGCGGAGCTCGGCCGACTCCGGCACGCGGACGACCTGCACCTCGCGCGGCGTGGCGAGCGTGAGGTTCATGAACTGGTTCTGGCGCAGGAGGGAGTCGGGATTGAGCGAGCTGGCGACCTGCGCGTTGATCTCGTCGAGGCGGCGCTCGACGTCCGTGATGCGGCCTTCGTAGGCACGGCTGCGGTTGGCGGTGGCGGAAATGGACTGGCGCATCCACACGGCGCCGAGGCCGAGGGTGCCCGACAGGACAAGCAACGTCAGGGTCATCGCGATGACCCGGTTGACGAGGGAGTTGGCCGGAGGCGGTTTCATGGGATCAGAGCTTGCGAAGCACGCGGAGCTTGGCGGAGCGGCTGCGGGGATTGGTGGCGATCTCGCCGGCGGACGGCACGACGGGCTTGCGCGTGAGCAGCGTGGCGAGCTTCGTGCGCATCTGCTGCGGCGTGGAATCGTTCTCGTCGATCGGCATGCCGCAGACCTTGCGGAAGAAATGCTTCACCGGCCGGTCCTCGAGGGAATGGAAGCTGATGACCGCAAGCACGCCGCCGGCGGCGAGCTTCTCGAAGGCGGCGGGCAGCGCGCGCTCGATGGCGCCGATCTCGTCGTTCACCGCGATGCGGATGCCCTGGAAGGAGCGGGTCGCGGGATGGATGCGGCTCTCGCGCTTGGCGAAATTGGGAATGGCGTCGGCGATCACCTGCGCGAGCGAACCGGTGCGCGAGAGGCGGCCGGTGCCGCGGGCGGACTCGATGGCCGAGACGACGCGGTGCCAGTGGTCTTCCTCGCCGTAGTCGCGGATGGCCTTCACCAGCTCGTTGTGGCTGGCCATTTCGAGCCAGTGGGCGGCGGACTGGCCCTGCGTCGGGTCCATGCGCATGTCGACCGGCGCGTCATGACGGAAAGCAAAGCCGCGCTCGGCGTCGTCGAGCTGGTAGGAGGAGACGCCCAGGTCGAAGAGGATGCCGTTGAAACCGGTGTCCGGCAGCGACGCGAGGTCGCCGAAGTTCAGCGCCACGAAACGGAAAGAATCGTGGAAGCCCAGCATGGCGTGCGCCGCGCGGTCGGCGGCGGCGGGATCGCGATCGAGGGCGGTGACCTTGGCGCCGGTATCGAGGATGAGGCGCGTGTGCCCTCCCCCGCCGAACGTGCAGTCCAGGATCTGCTGGCCCTCGTGTGGCGCGAGGAATTCCAGCACCTCGTGCAGCATCACTGGGAGGTGTCCCGGAGTCATGGCCCGCGGAAAAATCTCAATGACGGGCGCGAGCATGGGGTTTCTTCCAGGGCAGAACGATCGAGATCGGTTCGCGCAGGAGGGACCGCCGGTGCGCGCAGAACACCGTGGAGAGTTTGGGGAGAGGCTGTTGCTTGATCAGCGTGATGAGCGTTTTCATGGGGCTTTTAGAGACCGATGCGGCGCATCATATCGCCGAAGTTTTCGCCCGCGGTGCTGCGCTGCATCTCGGTCCAGCGGGCCGGACTGAGGATGTTGAAAGTGTCGCCCATGCCCGAGAGGACCGCGTCCTTCTCGATGCCGGCGTGCTTCAGGAGATCGGCGCTCGCGCCGAAACGGCCCTGCTTGTCGAAGGTGAACGAGAGCGCCTCCGAGAAGATCTTCGCCTTCACGGCCTGCGCGTCGCGGTCGGAAAGTTTCATCTCCGAAACCTGCGCGAGCAGCTTCTGCACGCGCGCCGGCGGCAGCACCGCGATGTAACCATCCGGATGCGGCATCGCCAAAAACTGCTCGGTGTCCGAATGCGTCCAGCGCCAAGCCGACGGAATCGTGAGACGATTCTTGTCGTCGAGCGTGTGTTCATAACGCCCGGAATAAACTGTGGTGCCGGTGGATGCCATGAGGCTGCCCTAGGGGCACTACTTCCCCCAGAACGCCCCATTTCTCCCCATTTTATACCCCACTATCAAGTAAAAAGGGGTACTTTGTCGTCAAAACTTGCTCACAAATTGCCGACATAGGCCGCTTTGTGCGCCCAAACCCTGTTACCAATTTCTGGCAAAAGGGTCGGAAGGGTTTCGCGCACAAGCACCGAACCAACCCACACACCCCACCTTTCAGGCATCAGCCGTCGCCGAGCCTATGGCCGACACGCCCCTCTTCCTAGAGGGGACTTCGGCTTCGGAAGTTTTAGGTCCCCTCTATCAAGAGGGGTGGCGCGCAGCGCCGGGGTGTGTTCGCTCGAATACACCTCGTGCTTTTCCGAAGACGGCGCGCCCCGCCCTTTCAGATCAGAACTGATTGTCGAACTGCAGGTCGTCCTTCGACTTCTTCGCGGACTTGCCGAAATTGTAGATGACGCCGAGGTAGACGATGCGCGGGTTGCGCCGGCGCGTGACTTCGTCGTGCAGCGCCGGCGTGTCGATCAGCGTGCGCTCGCGGAGCGTGTCGAAGAGATCGGAAACGGTCAGCACCACCGCGGTGTGCTTCGCGGGAAAATTGTGGCGCAGGCCGAGGTTCACGACTGACGTCGGAAAGCGGTAGCCTTGCGGCGTGAGCCGCTTCGCCGAGTAGTTCGTGTTGATCTGGAAGGAGGTGTTCTTCGAGACATTCCAGGTGGCGTTGAGCTTCGCTTCCCACGCGAAGGCGGAGCGAGTGCCGCTGAAGCCGAGATTGCTCGCGTCGATTTCGTTCCGATAGAGGTTCGCGCTGAAGTTGAGCACGACGTTCTTGATCGCGCTGGTCGTCGCCGACAGCTCGAGGCCGCCCGCCCGGCTGGAGGCGAGATTCTCGTAAGTCGTCAGCAGCGTGGTGCTGTCGATGTAGCGCGTCACCTGCGTGAAGCCGTTGGAACGAATCCGATAGTAGAGCGCGGCGAGCAGCGTCGTGTCGTCGTGCTTGTACTGGTAACCACCCTCGATCGACTTGATGTCCTCCGGACGCAGGTGCGGGTTGCCCGCACGCAGGTTGAAGGGATCGAGGTACTCCGGATACGGATTGAGATCCTCCGCGTCGGGCCGGCGCACGCGCTGGCTGAAGTTGAGCTGGAGTTGGCTGGCCTCGGTGAGCGCGTAATTCAGGTGCAAAGTCGGATAAAGTTTCGCGTACACCGTGCGATCGAGCTGGTGCGTCGTGCGCTGGTCCGTGTCGATGGTCGCGTGCTCGAAACGCAGGCCACCCATCGCGCCGAAGGCGCCCCATGGACGACCGAACGTGGCGTAGAGGGCGTGGATGCCCGACTCGTAGCCGAAGCGATTGGTGCGCGCAGCGTCCACCACCCAGGCGCCGGAGGCCGGATCGAGATCGGCTCCGCGGAAATCGAAGTCGGACTGGTCCGACTGCCAGCTGTAACCCGACTCGAGCTTGGCACTGGAGTTGACCGCATAGGAGCCCTCGACGGAAAACTCCGTGTTCTCCTCATCACGGAAGACAAACGCCTGCGAACTGCTCACCGGCGTCGCCACCGGCAGGCGGTAGGTGTTGGTGTAGGTGTTCGGCTCCGCCTCGCTGGTGCGGCTGTGGCGGAAATCGAGCTTCAGCTCGTGACCGCCAACCGGCCAGGAGTGCTGGAGCGTGGCGGCGTATTCCTTGTCCTCCTCCCGCTCGGGATCGGAGCGCGCGCGGTCGTAGTCGCCCACGAGGTCGCCCGCGGCATCGTACGCCCGATAGGTCTCCACGGATTTGCGCAGGAACGTGCGGAGGTTGTAGTTCACGCTCGCGCCCAGCTTCGTATCGTCGGAGAGGCGATAATCGACGCCGGCCTGCGCGACCCGCGACAGGGGTCGCGACGTCTCGACCGCATGCTGTGTGGTGGCGAGCATCGTGTTCGTCGCCGAATCGAGGTGGCTGCGTTCGTCGCCCGAGGTGCGCAGCCGGTAGTCCTGCCGGAGCGCGAACGTCCCGAACACATTCACGCGGCCGGGATTGTAGTTGGCGCTGAGGCTGCCGTTGATCCGGCCGTCAGTGCCGACGTTGGCGCGCACGCTGGCGGAATAACCCGGATCCCGCTTCCGCTTCATCGTGATGTTGATGATGCCCGCAGTGCCGTCGGGTTTATATTTCGCAGAGGGATTCGTGATGACTTCGATCTTCTCGATACTGTCGGCGGGCAGTTGGTCGAGCACCGCCGCGCGATTGCGCCCCATGAGCGTGGAGGGCTTGCCATCGATCAGCACGAGCACGTCCTCCGAGCCACGCAGGCTGAGGTTGCCGTCGACGTCGACCTGGACGGACGGGATGTTTTGCAGGAGATCGTTCGCCGAACCCGTGGTGCTCTGGATGTCCTTGCCGACGTTGTAGGTCTTCCGGTCGATGGTGTTGAAGAACGTCTCGCGCTTGGTCGTCACCTGCATGCGCTCGAGTTCGAGCGCCGGCGGCTTGGCCTCGGCCGGCTTCTCCGCCGTGGCGCCGGCAGCCGCTGCGGGTTCAGTCCCAGCGGGCGCCGGTTCTGCGCCCATGGCCTGGGTCAGGAGGAGAAAAGCCGCACTGAGCACGGCCGGGAGCGGAAATTGGGACAGACGAGGCATGAGCGTGAAATCAGCCTACCCCTCCATCTGGTCGGCCGCGTTACAGCAACATTACATTGCGGTAAGATGCGACCCAGGGTGCGACAGCCCGGGTTCTTATTCTCCCCGCCACCCGAACCATCAAGTAGTCTATTAAACTACTTGGTCCACGCCGCGGGAAAGAGGCGTTTTTCGAGGAGAATTCCCGCAACAAGTCATCTAATAGATGACTTAATTGCCGGGGAAATTTTGCGTCTTCCGGGCGCGGTGGCCGGGCGGTGGTCTCCTGACATAGGGGCGTCAGGGAGTGCCTGCGCGGGCTTTGACACCGGGTGGTTGGCGGCAAGGCTGGCGGGGTGCCGCTGCGTTATCTCACCATCGACTTCAACTCCTTCTTCGCCTCGGTGGAGCAGCAGGAGCGGCCGGAGTTGCGCGGCAAGCCGGTCGGCATCGTGCCGGTGCTAGCGGAGACCACCGGCTGCGTCGCGATCAGCATCGAGGCGAAGGCGATGGGCTTGAAGCGCAACATGCGCGTCGCCGAGGCGCGGGTCGCGTGTCCCGGCCTCATCATCGTGGAGGCGCGGCCGGAGGTTTACATCAACTATCACCGGCGCCTGAAAGACATCATCGCGGCCCACGTGCCCGGGACCAAGATGCAATCGATCGACGAGGTGACCACGAAGCTCGACGGCATGCTCAGCCGCACCGGTGCGGAAAAACTGGCGAAACAACTCAAGGCCGACATCACGAAAAAGGTCGGCGCGTGCCTGCGCAGCTCCATCGGCATCGCCCCGACCTGGCTGCTGGCGAAGGTTGCGTCCGACATGCAGAAACCCGACGGGCTCGTCATTCTCGAGGAGACGGACATTCCCGGAAAGCTCCTGCACCTGAAACCCGGCGACATCGCGGGCATCGGCCCGAACATCCAGCGCCGGCTCGAGGAGCACGGCGTCACGACGATGGAACAGCTCTACTCCGCCAACGAACACGAGCTGCGCGGCATCTGGGGCGGAGTCCGCGGCGAGCAAATCTGGCATCTCCTGCACGGCACCGACATTCCCTACTTCGAAAACCAGGAAGGCCGCAGCATCGGCCACGGCGCCGTGTTGCCGCCGGCGAGGCGCAATCATCCCGACGCGCTCGCGAGCTTGCACCGCCTGCTGCAGAAGGCGGCGATGCGCCTGCGGCATTCGAATTACTTCACCGGCGCGATGTCGGTGTCGGTGGATTACGCCGACGACACCGGGTGGCACGACGAGGTGCGGCTGACCGAAACCCAGGACACGATGCGGCTCACGCATGCGCTGAACGACCTCTGGAAAAAGCGCCCGGAAAAATTCTCCCGCCGCAAACCGCTGCGCATCGGCGTGCACCTCACGCACCTGGTCGACACGAAGCTGCACACGCCCGATCTCTTCGAGGAAAAGACCGAGGAGAAACGCGGCAAGGTGTTCGCCGCGGTGGATCACCTCAACAAGGTGCTCGGCAAAAACACCGTCTACCTCGGCGGCGCGCACGGCGCGACGAAGGACGCCCCGATGCGCATCGCCTTCACCCGCATCCCCGAGCCGGAGATCGAGGAGATCGACCGCAGCTACGAAGGCCGGTTGAAGAAACCGAAGAAGCCGGATCCCGAGCCGGAAGTGTGGTGAGACCAAAAACTGGCGTTATTTCTTGTTCGTCATCCTGAGCCGTGCGAAGGACCCAAGCCGCAAGCGCACGCAGCATCCCACACTTGGGTCCTTCGCGCGGCTCAGGATGACGGAAAAAGCGAGCTACCCAGTTGCACGGATTCACCCGGGGCGTGCACATAAAGGCATTGCACCCCCAGCAGATCGAAAAACAATTCTGCCCCACCTCATGCGCTTCCCTGCCCCGGTTCGCCTTGCCCTGTGTGTCGCCACTTTTCTCGCCGCGTTCGCCGGCGCCCGCGCGGAGATTCCGCTGCCCGAGCACCCGCGGCCGGACTTCCAGCGCACGGGCTGGGAGAATCTCAACGGCACGTGGGACTTTCGCTTCGACAAGGAAAACGCCGGCCTCGCGGCCAACTGGGCCTCGGGCGCGGTGGCTTTCCCCGACAAGATCACGGTGCCGTTCCCGGGGGGCTCGAAGCTGTCCGGCCTCGAGAAAAAGGCCGACATCGGCTGGTACCACCGCACGCTGCGCCTCCCGAACCCCCACGTCACGCGCGGCAACCGCGTGTTTCTCGTCATCGGCGCGTGCGACTGGCGCACGGAGGCCTGGCTCGACGGCCACAAGCTCGGTGAGCACCAAGGCGGCTACACGCCGTTTGAATTTGAGCTCACGCCCTACGTGAAATGGGGCCAGGACCAGCAGCTCGTTCTCCGCGTCGACGACACGCCGCATCCGTTCAAGCTCGAGGGCAAGCAGGGCTACGGCGAAGCCAAGGGCATCTGGCAGACGCCGTACATTGAAGTGCGTCCGCCGGTCCATCTCACGTCGGTGCATTTCACGCCCGACATCGACCAGGCCAAGGTCAGCGTCGCCGCGCAGCTGAGCGACCCCGCCCCGGCCAACACCCGGCTCACGCTGCGCTTCGCGGACAAGAGCGTGCCGGAGTTCACGCAGGTCGTGCCGGCTGGCGCCAAGGAAGTGGCCTTCGACGTGGCGATCCCGCAACCGCATCTCTGGTCGCTCGAAGACCCGCACCTGTACGAAGTCGAGTTGTCGCTCACCGCGACCGGCGGCGCGGACCAGGTCGCGAGCTATTTCGGCATGCGCAAGATCAGCGTCGAGAAGATGCCCGGCACGGGCTTCCCGTACGTCGCGCTGAACCACAAGCCGATCTACCTGCAGATGACGCTCGACCAGTCGTATCATCCGGACGGCTTCTACACCTTCCCGAGCGACGCCTTCATGCGCGACGAGATCCTGCGCTCGAAGAAAATCGGCCTGAATGCCAACCGCATCCACATCAAGGTCGAGGTGCCGCGCAAACTCTACTGGGCCGACAAGCTCGGCCTGCTGATCATGGCCGACGTGCCGAACTTCTGGGGCGAGCCCACGCCCGAGGCGCGCGCCGAGAGTGAGTTCGCGCTCCGCGGCATGGTCGCGCGCGACTACAACCATCCGGCGATCTTCAGCTGGGTGACGTTCAACGAGACGTGGGGCCTGTTCACCGGCAAGGAGCCGAACCGGAAATATCTGCCCGAGACGCAGGCGTGGGTGTCGTCAATGTACCACCTCGCCAAGCAGCTCGACCCGACGCGCCTCGTGGAGGACAACTCGCCCTGCAACCATGACCACGTCGAGACCGACCTGAACAGCTGGCACGACTACCTTCCCGGCTACATGTGGAAGGACAAGCTCGCGCAGATCGTCGCCGATACGCATCCCGGCTCGACCTGGAATTTCATCGGCGGAAACAAGCAGGGCAGCCAGCCCATGTTCAACAGCGAGTGCGGCAACGTCTGGGGCTACGAAGGCAGCACCGGCGACGTCGACTGGAGCTGGGACTACCATGCGATGATGAATGAATTCCGCCGCCAGCCCAAGCTGGCCGGCTGGCTCTACACCGAGCACCACGACGTGATCAACGAGTGGAACGGCTACTACCGCTTCGATCGCAGCGAAAAGGAAACCGGCCTCGGCGAACTCGCGCCCGGCATGAAGTTGAACGACCTGCATTCGCCCTTCTATCTCTCGACCGGTGACGCGCTCTGCCGCGACGTGAAGCCCGGCGAGAAAGTCAGCGTGCCAGTGTTCGCCTCATTCCTCACCGACCAATCCCCCGGCGCAAAGCTGATCCTCCGCACCGAGCTCAGCGGCTGGAACAGCCTCGGACAGCGCGAAAGCTACGCGCAGGCGCAGGAGACGATTCCGTTCACCCCGTGGCAGGCGAAGGAGCTCACCCCGCTGAGCGTCACGATGCCCGACCACGCCGCGCTGGCTGTGCTCACGCTGACCCTCGAAAACGAGGGCGGCTTCGTGCTGCACCGCAACTTCACGACCTTCCTCGTCGCCAACGGCGCCTCGCCCCGCAGCGAGACCAGCGCGCACCAGCGCGTGCTGCGCTTCGCCCCGGCCAGCTTCTCCGCTGCCAACTGGTCGGCCAAGCAATGGAACATCCTCGACGGCCTGAAGGTAAACGGCGCGGGCCACGGTTATTTTGAATACGTCCTCCCCTGGCCCGCCGGACTCGATCCGCAAACAGTGAAGAGCGTCTCGTTCCTCTGCGAAGCTTCGGCGAAGCCCCTGCTCGGCAAGGACCGGCCCGATGCCGCCAAGGATTCCGGCGACTACATGCGCGGCGAAGGCATCCACGACCCGAGTGCCAATCCAAACGCCTACCCGATGACCGACACCCACCTGAACGCGAGCGCGGTGCGCGTCCGCGTGAACGGCGTCGACGCCGGCACGACCGCCCTGCCCGACGACCCCGCCGACTCGCGCGGCGTGCTCTCCTGGCACGCGCAGCTCCGCGACAAGAAACTCCGCGAAGCCGGCACGTACGGTTACCTCGTCGACGTCACGCTCCCATCTGCCGCACTCACCGCCGCCGCCCAGGCCAAGGAAATCGTCCTCCGCCTCGAAGTGGACGGCGAAGGCGGCCTAGCCCTCTACGGCGAACGCTTCGGCCGGTATCCCCTCGATCCGACGCTGGTGTTCGAACTGAAATAGCACTTCGGCGTAAGGTCCGGGCGCGCTAATGAGAGCGCGACGAACCCGTGGCTCGACCCGGGTTTGAATTTGCCACGAATTTCCGCGGGCGGTGAAGTTTTTGCGCACCACCGGGCGGGGCCACGTCCGCGGTAAAACACCCCGCATGTCCCCCTTGTTTCGCCGGCGCGCCGGACTGGTCCTGATTTCCCTCCTCCTGCTCCCCGGCCTCCGGGCCGCGCAGGATTTTTCCACGCTGTATGCGTTCAGCCTTTTCGCCGGCACCGCCAGCATCGGCAGCGACGACGGCAGTGGCGCCACCGCCCGGTTCTTCCGGCCCACGGCGATCGCGAGCGACGCCGCCGGCAACCTGTATGTCGCGGATAGCCTGAACCACACCATCCGGAAAATTTCCGCGACCGGCTCCGTCACCACCCTGGCCGGCTTCGCCCGGTCTCCCGGCACCGCCGATGGCGCGGGGGTTGCCGCGCGCTTCGAAACTCCGCAGGGCGTCGCCGTCGACGCGCAGGGCAACGTCTATGTGTCGTGCTTCAACAGCCACACGATCCGCAGGATCACGCCCGCAGGCAGCGTCACCACGCTGGCCGGCTCGGCGGGAGTCAGCGGCAGCGCGGACGGCACGGGGGCCAATGCGCTGTTCTCCAAACCCAGCGGCCTGGCGGTTGCCCCCTCGGGCGACGTGTTCGTGGCCGACTCCGGCAACCATACCATCCGCAAGGTTACCCCCGCGGGTATCGTCACCACGGTGGCCGGCGCGGCCGGGACACCCGGCAGCACGGATGGCGCCGCCAGCACCGCGCGATTCCGTTCGCCGCAAGGCCTCGCGGTGGACGCGGCGGGCAATGTTTTCATCGCCGACAACGGCAACTACACCATTCGCAAGCTCAGCGCCGCGGGCGACGTCACCACACTGGCGGGCTCGGCCGGACAGGCTGGCAGCGCGAATGGCACTGGCAGCGCCGCCCGTTTCGGCACGACGGGCGGGCTGGCGGTCGATGCCACGGGCAATGTTTTCGTGCCGGAATTCAACGGCGACATTCGCAAGATCTCGCCCGCCGGGGTGGTCACGCGTCTCGCCGGCACGCCGGACCGGCCCGGCTGGACGGATGGGGATGTCAGCACCGCCACGTTCTTCGGCCCGCGGGCGGTGACGCTCGACGCCGCCGGGAATCTCTTCGTGGCGGAATACGACAACAACATCATCCGCAAAATTTCCCCGGCGGGAACGGTGAGCACCGTCGCAGGCCTGGTGGAGGAAAACGCCAAGGGCTTCGCCGATGCAAGCGGAGCCCAGGCCCGTTTCCGGGATCCGCACGGGCTGGCGGTGGATGCCAGCGGCAATGTTTACGTCACCGACTCTGGAAATTTTCTCCTCCGCAAGATCACTCCCAGCGGCACCGTTTCCACTCTGGCCGGAGCAACCGGGACCGCGGGCACGACGGATGGCGCCGGCAACGCCGCCCGGTTCAACGGCCTCGACGGCCTGACGATGGACCCCGGTGGCAGCCTTTACGCCATAGACCAGGATCGCATTCGCAAAATCACCACCGCCGGCGTGGTGACCACGTTCGCAACGGGTGTGAACGGCCGCGGCCTGGCCGTGAATTCCTCCGGCACGGCTTATGTCATCAGCACGTCGCTCAACGCCGTCTATCAAGTAACCGCCGGCGGCACGCCTGCGCTGCTGGCGGGCGGGGATTACATCCTGCCGATCACCGATGGCACCGGCAGCGGCGCTCATTTCTATTTTCCGCGCGGCGGAGCCATCAGCCCGAACGGCACCCTCTATGTCGCCGATTCCGGCGCAAACCTGATCCGCAAAGTCACGCCCGCCGGCGCAGTGACCACTTTGGCCGGGGTCGCACTGTACGCCGGATCCGACGACGGGGCGGGCGCCGATGCGCGTTTCAATTATCCCACCGGCATTGCCTTTGACGCGGCGGGCAACCTCATTGTCTCGGAACCGAACAGCGTGCGCAAAATCACCCCGCTCGGCGCCGTTTCGACCCTCGCTGGGTCCCCATGGAGCACGCCGGCCAATCCGGCCGTGCTCAAGCTCGCCTTCGGCGTCAACGGCGGGGACGCCATCGCCGCCACCGCCAACGGGGCGATCTATCTGATCAGTGGCCAGGCCATTTATCAGGGTCTGCCCGCGGCCGCGCCGGCGATCACGACCCAGCCGCAAAACCTGACGGTCAGCAGCGGAAGCAACGTGCAGTTTTCCGCGGGAGCCAGCGCATCGCCCGCTCCCGCCTACCAGTGGTATTTCAACGGCGAACCGTTCAGCGGCGCCACCGGGAGCACGCTCAGTTTCAGCAATGCGCGGAGCACCGACGCGGGAGAATACTCCGTCGTGATCACCAACCTGCTCGGCAGCGTCACCAGCAACCGGGCGACCCTGACGGTCAGCTCGGGTGGCGGTGGCGGTGGCAGTTCGAGCGGAGGCGGTTCCGGTGGCGGCACAAGCGGTGGTGGTGGCGGTGGCGGCGGTGGCGCACCCAGTTTGTGGTTTTTTCTTACGCTGCTCATCCTTGTCGCACTTCGACCCCGGCGAAGCGCGGGTTTTGCGGAGCGATGAGGAAGCAAGCCGGACACGGGTTCGGCTCGACGCTTTTCGCCATCCGAAAACGACAACACCCCAAAGAAAGCTGCCGGCTGCCGCTCGGTCCGAAATCTTAGGCTTTTACCCGACGCCGCACCTCCGGGTAAAAGCCCAAGTCCGAAAATCCACGGTTGAACCCCAAGCCTTTAGCCCCAGTTTCACCTCGCGGCGGGCCAAGCCAACGTAGGCTTTCTACGTAGTCACAATTGCACTGTTGGCCGGAAGAAAATGACCGAAACACTTCAAGAGCTTATTGGCAAAAGAGGCTTCGAGCGTTTTCGCGAAGGACTTGAAGCCCGCTTCGGGGCCGCTCGGCTCGCGTTCAAGATTCACTACGGTGAGACGCCGCCGAATTCCTCACTCCTTGTTCGCTTGGAGTCGAAAGAAAGAATCGGAGAAGTTTGCGCTTGGGAGTCGGGTGACTGTGAAGTTCAACTTGCCGAGTTCGAGAAAGACGACGTGCCCCAAAATGCGCATCATCAGTTGAAATCCAGTGACGATTTTCACGCCCACGTTGCGGAGGTCTTCCGTTTCGTTGCGAAGAGACAGTTCCCGCACGAGCTATGAAAGAACAGGCCAACCAGATGCCAGTGCCAATGTCGGTGCTTCGCACCGCCATGGCACATCGTTAACGTCGGCTAAAGCTTATGTCTCTCCGCTATTGGCGAAGAACTCTCGCCGCGCGGACCTTAGCTCTCGCACTTCGAATCCGACGGAGCGAAAAGGAGTCGCATTCTTCCTTATTACCTTCGGCGCCCATGACCGGGTCGTTGCAGGAAAGCGGCCCTGCTAAATAACGTGAGTAACACAGAACAACACGCCTCCTTCCCTCTCCCTAAACATTCGGCCTAAGAGACAATCGGAACGAACGTCGCTATCGTAGCATGCATCCGTTCAGAATTCTCTGGGTCCTTTTGTTCATTTGGTGTGGCGCGGAGGCGGCTCCGAGCACGGCCTTGTTGACCGGGCCCGAGGAAGTTTCGTTTTCCGGCCCCACGTATCCACTTGGGCGCATGCCGTTCGAACTGGAGATCCAGTGGGAAGAAGAGATTCCCCTGGAACTGGATCTTTACCTGATCGACGGAAGACCGAAAGCAGGCGGCCACTTCGCAACTTTCAGCTTCAAAGATTCGTCGGGCAAGGCAGCCGAGATTTGGGATATCGTGGGCAGCTATCTTCCGGCGCAGGGCAAGATGCGGATTGGCAAGGGCCAGACCATCAAGATCGGCATTACCGGTCATGGTTGGGCCAGCGTTGTGTCCGGTGAGAAATACACTCTCTCCGTTTTCTTATATGGTCGGGTCAAAGATCAGATTGTTACCATCGAAGGTCGCAAGGAGGTGATCTTCACGAGAACTTCTCCGCCCGCTGGGAAGAACCCGATCCCGTTGCCCGAGCCCACGTCCGGCTAAAGCAAAATGAAGGGCATCGCAGTCGCGGTCCCCTCTTGGAAATCCTGCTCGACGCACCGGAGTTCACGGCAATCTTAACCCCATGCCTGCTCCCACCGACATCCAGCTCATCGGGACCGAAGTCGCCATCAAGTGGGACGACGGCGTCGAGAGCTTCATCACCTTCGCCACGCTGCGGTCTAATTCGCCGAGCGCGCAGGTGAAGGGCGAGCGCGACGTCTTCGGCAACGTCTACGGCGGCGAGGCGCCGCGCGATCACCGCGGCGTCGAGGTGAAGAGCTGGGAGCGCGTGGGCAACTACGCCATCCGCTTCGATTTCAGCGACGGGCACCGCACGGGGCTTTATAGCTACGAGCTGCTGCGGGAGTTGGGGAAGGTGTAGCAGCCCTAGCGATATTTTGTAGCGGCGGTCTATGACTGCCGGACGGCGCTCATAGAGCGCCGCTACAGCGAAACCGGGCAACAAACCGGCTTACCCGGAGGATGCGCCCTACCTTAGGCGGCGCCGGGGGCGAGCTCGATGATCTTCAGCTTCGCGACGCCGTCCACCGCCTTGCCCGACTTGAGCGCGGGTTTGAACAGGGTCCGGCTGACCAAGTCTTCGAGAAACTCGTCGCCTGATGGCCGGGTGCAATCCTCGTCGCGGAAAGCTCCCTGCGGATGGCCGTCCTTGTCGACCTTCACATAAATTTCCTGCTTCACCTGCTCGCTGCCGTAGTGCGGATAAAAGGCCTTCGCGCCGACACCGAGCGCCACGCTGGGCGGCAGCGTCGATTTCCGATGGGCGCCGAGATAGTCGATGATGATGTACTGGTGCGCCTCATCGCGCGTCAGGGCGATGTTCTTGTCGGCCACATTGGTGCCCAGCTCGCGTCCCGCGCCGTAGACGTGCAGTTGCTGCTTCTGCAGCTCAAAGCCCCGGGGAAAACCGCCCTTGAGGATCCGCAGCTTGTACGGCGTGTCATCCAGGCGATCCAACTGGACCGCATAGATCCAGTTTTTCACCACCCCGGGAGGATCGTCTCTTTCCCGGTATTGCGTGATGATGACAACGTAGGGATCGCGCACCGGCTGGGGTGCGGTGAGATCGCACTCCACCCGCACCGCATCGAACAGCTGCTGATCCAGCTCCCCCTGCATCTCGCCCGCCGACCGGCCGGCATTCTCGATGTCATTGCGCGCGGCAATTTCCGCCTGCTGATACCTGGCTTCCGCCATCTGCGCCTCCAGCTCCGCCTGGCCCGCGCCCGCGGAGTTGCGAGCGCGAGCCTGCTGGGCGCCCATCATCGCATTGGTCCATTTCCCGACGGCCACGGTGACCGCCGCGTACCCGGAACCGGCGTTCTGGCTGGCGCGCCACTTGGCGACGGGATCGTTTTCGGGCGTGTAAGCCCGTTCGAATTTCAGGCCGGTCACCGTGGCGCGCCGATCGCTGAGCTTCAGCGTCGGCACCACCTTCATGGCCACCGTACCGCGATTGGTCGCCACCTCCACCGGCTTGCCGTCGACGTTGATGACGAAGGAATAACCGGCGACGTTTTTCACCCGGTATTCCTTCTTGTCCAACTGCACATCGATGTCCGCCCCCATGAAGAGCACGTGGGTCTTGGGTTCAGTTGCCGTCTCGGCCGCAGCAACCGACAAAACCGGAGACGCCGCGATCAGCCCAAGGCAGATCCGGCGGAGAAAACGCGGGGCACAGGCCAATGCATTCATGTTGATATGGATTAAAAGTTAACGAGCGGTTTTTTCCGCGTGGCCCCGCGGACGTGTTCAGGAGGATTTCATAGGGCGAGGTCCAAAATTTTTAGCCAGACAACACCCGCCACGGGTTTGCCGTCTTTCAGCGCGGGCTTGAACAGGGTTTTGCCCACGAGGCCCTCCAGAAAATCGTCGCCGAAAGGCTGGTTGCCGGCCTCGTCGCGGAATGCGCCGTGCGGACGTCCGTCCTGGTCGACCTGCACATAAATTTCCTGCTTCACCTGCTCGCTGCCATAGTGCGGATAAAAAACCTTCGCCCCGACGCCCAGCGCGACGCTCGGCGGCAGCGTGGCGCCCTTGTGCGTCGCGATATGGTCGACCACGAGGTACTCATGCGCCTCGTCGCGCGTCAGAGGGACATTCTTCTCGGCCACGTTGGTGCCCAGTTCGTAACCGGCGCCGTAGAGGTGCATTTCCTGACGCACGAGTTCGAAACCTGGCGGAAACCCGCCCTGCAGAATTCTCACTTTCTGCGGCGTCTCATCGAGGCGGGTCAGCGACTTCGCGTAGACCCAGCTTTTCACGACGTTGGGCTCGGCCTTCACCTTGTAGTTGGTGATGATGACCAGGTAAGGGTCGTTTATCCGCTGCGGAACGGACAACTCGCACGTGACGAGCACCGCATCGAAAAGTCCCTTGTCCAGTTCCTC
Source organism: Verrucomicrobiota bacterium (assembly GCA_048498955.1). GTDB lineage: Bacteria > Verrucomicrobiota > Verrucomicrobiia > Opitutales > Opitutaceae > Lacunisphaera. The sequence goes on from JBEHWZ010000005.1 coordinate 314,233, forward strand.
CTGCAATTTGCCCGCCGAATAATCCGCGTTGTTCAGGTCGGAACCCGTGCCGGCGCTGGCTGCATTAAAATCCGCCACTTTCCCGGTGATCACCGGATCCGGGGCGCTCCCGGGACTGCCCGGAATGCCAAGCCCCATGCTCGCCGCCCGCTCGATGCCCAGTTGCGAACCCATCATGGCATTCCCCATCTGCCCGGCGGTGTTGCGCACCTGGGCTTGGGCGGCGCTGCCGGACTGGGATTTCGCCCATTTCTTGTTCGGGTCGTTTTCCGGGGTGTAAGCGCGCTCGAACTTGAGCTCCTGCACGGAAGCCCGCTTGTCGCTCAGCTTGAGCTGCGGAACCACCTTCATGCTGATCGACCCGCGATTCATCGGCACCTCCACCGGCTTCTGGTCGACGGTGATGATGAACGCATCGCCGGCGACGTTCTTCACGCGATAGGCCTCCTTCCCTTTCTGCACGTCAATGTCCGCGCCCATGAAGAGCATGTAGGCCTTGGGTTCAGCCCCCGGGTCAGAGGCGGCGCGTGAAAGGAGCGGCAAACCTGCGCCCAACCCTAAGCAAATCCAGCGGAGAGAACGCGGCGAAACGAACGATGTATTCATGGTGGAACGGGTTGAAATTTAACCGGCAAATTTTCCCATCCCGCGTGGCCCCGCGGAAGTGGCAGGAAGACTAAGGCTTCATAAGAGGTGATTCACGATTTTTAAGGCCGATGGCACCCAGCGACAGCCAGACCCGGCGGAAAACGGAGCGGGAGGCATTCGGGTTCATGGAAATTGAGGAGATCGCAGCGATGGGCGCATCCCGCACGGCAAACTCAGGAGGCGCCGGGGGCGAGTTCGAGGATCTTCACCTTCGCGACACCTTCAGCGGCTTTGCCGGCCTTGAGCGCGGGCTTGAAGCGGACACGGGACACGAGGCCTTCAAGAAACTCGTCGCCCGAGGGCTTGGTGCAATTCTCGTCGCGGAACGCGCCGTGCGGCAGGCCGTCCTTGTCGACTTTGACGTAGATCTGCTGCTTCACCTGCTCGCTGCCGTATTGCGGGTAGAAATCCTTGGCGCCGACACCGAGCGCCACGCTGGGGGCGAGGGTCGCGTTCTTGTGGGTCGTGAGGTAATCGACCACAATGTACTCGTGCGCCTCGTCGCGCGTGAGCGGGACGTTCTTCTCGGCCACGTTGGTACCCAGCTCGCGGCCGGCGCCGTAGACGTGGAACTGCTGCTTCACCATTTCGAAGCCGGGCGGAAAACCACCCTGCATGATGCGCACGCGCAAAGGCGTGTCGTCCAGACGGTCGAGCGCCTTGGCGTAGACCCAGCTTTTGATCACGTTGGGTTCGTCGGCCACCTTGTAGTTGGTGATGATGACGAGATATGGATCGCGCATCGGCTTCGGCGCGGACACCTCGCAGGTGACGAGCACGGCGTCGAAGAGCTGCTTGTCCAGCTCCTCCTGAAGTTTCTGCGACGCGTAGCCCGCGCTGTTGATATCCGACCCGACGCCGGCGCTCGCCGAGTTCATCGCGGACAAGCGCATACCCACCCCGTTGTCGCCCGCGCTGACCGAAGCGAAACCGCCGCCGAGGGCGCTGGCCCGCTGGCCCGCCAGCTGCTGGCCCATCATGGCGCTGCCCAGCTGCCCGGCGCTGTTCCCGAGCTGCGCCTGCGCCGCGCTGCCGGCCTGGGCGGCCGCCCACTTCTTGTTGGGATCGTTCTCGGGGGTGTACGCGCGCTCGAACTTGAGATTCTCCACGATGGCGCCGCGATCACTGAGCTTCAGCTGGGGCGTCACCTTCATGGCGATGGTGCCGCGGTTCATCGGCACTTCGACGGGTTTTTGGTCGACGTTGATGATGAAGGAATCGCCCGCGACGTTCTTCACGCGGTAGGTTTCCTTGCCCTGCTGGACGTCGATGTCGGCGCCCATGAACAGGACGTAGGTCTTGGGCTCCACTGCCGCCGGCTCGGCGGCGGGCAACGGAACGGCAACTGGCAGCAGCAGGCTGCCGAGCAAAGCCGCGCGCAGGCGGCAATCCGGGAATGAGACACTCATGATTTGTCAGGGTTGGCGGCGAGCAGGGGTTTCACGCGGGCGAGGAAGTCCTGCACGGGAGCGGTCTTCTGGATGGTGAGCGCGCGCTCGAGATATTCGACGGTCTTGTCGTAGTGGCGGTTCTTGAGTTCGAGCGTGGCGAGTTCGAGACACGCCCGGTAGAGGCTGTCGGGAATCTGCAGGGCGGCTTCGAACGCGAGCTGGGCACGGGGTTGGTTTCCTTCGGCCTGGTAGACCTTGCCGAGATAAAGAAGTGCCTTGCCGTTGAGCGGTTCGTTCTTGAGCAGCTTGTCGAGGACCGCGTGCGCGTCGGCCCACTTGTTCTGGGCGATGTACAGGTCGGCGCGGGACAGCTGGTAGCCGGACTGCCCGACCGGGGTCAGCTTGCGATCCAGGCTGTCGAGGACCTTCTGCGCCTGCGCGAGGTTGCCGCTGTAGATCAACAGGTCCGCGAGCGTGAGCAGCTTGCGCTCGCCGAGCTCGGGCGTGAGCGCCATGACGCGCTGGTAAACGCCGACGGCTTCCGGGACCATTTTCTGGTCGGCATAAAGATCGGCCAGCAGGCCGAGTTCGCTCGGACCCGCGATGCCGGTGCCCAGCGTGACCTCCAACAGCGCGATGGCGTCGAGCTTGCGGCCCTGCGCCAGCATGATGTTGGCGTAGACGAGCCAGAAGCGGCTCTCCTTCGGCTTCTGCTTGATGAGATCCTTCACCAGCCACTCGGCGCGGCCGTATTGCTTTCCCTCGACGTAGATGCGCAGCAGGCCCTCGAGCCAATCGGCGTTGGCCGGATCGCCCGCCAGTGCCTGCATGTAGGCCATCTCCGCCTGCACGACGCGCTTCTCCTGTTCCAGGCTGTAGGCGAGCAGGCCGAAAGTAGTGGGATCGCGGTCGCCGAGCGTGACGCACTTGGAGAAACAGGTGATCGCCTGCGCATAGCGTCCGGTCGTGTAATAGATGACGCCGAGATTGGCCCACGCGCGCAGGAACGTCGGGTAGCGCTTCACCGCGTCGTTGTAGCTCGCCTCGGCTTTCTCGTTGTCCCCAGCGGCGTAGTAGGCATTGCCCAGGATGAATTGGAAGGCCGGGCTGGGCGGCTCCTTCTCGTTCATCATCGCCTCGAGCAGCTTCAGGGCGAACGCGGGCTTGGTGTTCATCATCGTGACCACGCGTTCGTAGAGCGCGTATTCCTCGGCGGTCATCTCGGGCTCGCGCTCCTTGAGGAAGCCGGCGGATTCGCTGATGATGCGCTTGGGATCGAGCTTGGGATCGGCGCGCTGCGATGCGAGCAAACCGATCTGCGTCGCGCGCAGCATCTCGTCCAGGGCGGAATCGTCCGCGAGAGCCGGCAGCACCGACAGGACAAAGAGAACGGACAGGCGCAGGAATGATTTCATGGCTTAAAGTTGGAAGGGTGAACCGCCGGACCAGCGGATGATGACGGCCTGTTGCAGGAGGCAGCGCACCTTCTGGCCGCGGCGCACCGCCGGAGAGAAAGTCCACTCGTGGATGTTCTCCATGATGATGGCGTCGAACTCGGCGTTGCCCGACGAGCTCGCGATGCGGACGTTTTTGATCTCACCGTTGACATCGACGACGAAGATCAGGCTCGTGCGCAGCGTGCTGGCACCGCCACGCACGCTGGTAGGAATCTTGGGCGTCACCTGGTTCAGCACCTGCGGCACCTGGTCGACCTCCGCCATCTGGAAGATGTGGTCACCCGTCATCTTCAGATCCATCTTCGGCTTCAGGTTGGTGTAGAGCTGGCCCACCTGGATGACGGCGGGTGGTGCGACGGGCGGCGGCGGCAGCAAGCTCTCAAGATCGGGTGGCGTCACCGTGATCTGCACCGGGCTGTCCGAACGCGACGATTCGATGCCGGTGAGCGTCTCCTGGATCGGCACCGGCTCGCGCGGCTGGATTTCCGGTGGCGGGGGCGGTGGTTCCTGGATGGACACGGCGCGCAGGTCCATGATGTCCGCCGGTGGAGCCTCCGGTGTGGTCCGGTCGAAGCGCGCGATCATCAGGAACAGCCCGAGCGTCCAGGCGGCCCCGAGTCCCAAGCTCAGCAGCGTGCGCCCCACCCCACCGCCGGCGGAGCGGGCGGTCTTGGTGGGATAGGTGCTGGCCAGGGCCATCGGGGAGAAAGGTCAGTCCGCCCGCGCCGTGGCGAACTGGACATGCTGGATGCCCGCGCGCTTGGCTTCGGAATAGACGGTGGAAAAAATCCCGTGGCTGGACGCGCGGTCGGCGCGGATGATCAGCGCGGGCGAGCGGCCGATTGCCGCCTGTTTCACGAGAGCCGCCACCTGTTCCGGACGGATTTCCTGGCCGTCGAAATAGATACGGTTGTCGGCGGAGATGGCGATGAGCAGGGCGTTCTGGTCGCCCGACTGGACCCCGCTGACATCGGGCTTCTGCACCTCGATGCCCGGATCGTTCACGAACGCGCTGCTGATCATGAGGAAAATCAGCAGCACCATGATGCAGTCCACCATCGGCACCATGTCGATGTGCGTCGCCTCGAAGTGGCCGTGGCCGCGATGTTTGCCGATCATGACGCCGCCCCTCCGCGCAGGCTTTCTTCCTGCTCGTTCAATTCATGCAGGCGCTTGGTCATCTGCCGGTGCGCCACATAAACCAACAGCAGCGCCGGGATGGCGACCGAGAGGCCGGACTCGGTGGCGACCAGCACCTCGGAGATGCCGCCGGCCAGGCCTTCCATGGATTTCTGGCCCTGGGTCGAAAGGCTCTCGAAGGTTTTCACCATGCCGCTGACGGTGCCGAGCAGGCCGAGCAACGGCGCCGCGGCGATCATGGCGCCGAGCGTGATGCGCTCCTGGCGGAAATCCGCGCGCAGTTCGCCTTGGCGGCGCTGCAACCATTCCAGTTTCGCCCGGACCGGCAGGTCGCGCCCCGCCGCAAAACACGCGCCGCGGCGCAGGCCGAGCAGCACGCCGAAGCAGCGCGTGTACAGCACGACCGACAGCGCGATGATGGCGATCACCGCGGGACCGCCACGGTGGATCAATTCCTGCAACGCGCTCATGCGGGAATCTCCTCCTCTTTCTCCGACTTGGCGGCGGTGACGAACTCCAGCGCGTAGCGCTCGAGGGTCGCGAGATTCTTGTGGATGCGCTGCGAGAGGAAGCCATGCACCACGAGCGTCGGGATCGCGACCGCGAGGCCGAGCTCCGTGGCGACCAGCACCTCGGAGATGCCGCTCGCCAGCTTGCCGGCGTTGCCGGTGCCGAAGACCGTGATGAGCGCGAAGGTCTTCACCATGCCGACCACGGTGCCGAGCAAACCCATGAGCGGTGCGGCCGTGGCGATCACCGCGAGCAGCGGCAAGCGGCGCTCGAAGTGCAGGCGCTGTTTCAGCAGCAGGGCCTGAAGATGCTCCTCCAACGCCACACGCGGCTTGTCCATGTACTGCAGACCCGCGGCGAACAATTCCCGCGTGGTCGCGTGCAGCGAACCCAGCGCGGATTCGCCCGCCTCGCGACCACCCGCGGAAACCTTGGCGAGGAAAGCGTGCATCGCCGGCTCGCGATCGACGGCGAGCCGCGAGAGATCGACGAGCTTCTGGAGCATCAGGAGCAGCGAGAGTGCGCCCACCGCGAGAATCGCGAAGGCGACGTAACCGCCCTTCTTGATGTGGTCCCAAACCGTGCCGGTCGTTTGCTTGAGACGCAGTGCCTTGCCGCCCGTCGCGTCAGCCGGGAGGCTGCCGGCGTTGCCCTGGAACAGAGCGTCGGCGCCGGCGGACGTCCATTCCTTCACCGCATAACTGGCGGGATAAGTCGCGCCTTCGCGCAAGCGCACCGCGACGCCTGCCTCGCCCTGGGATGAGCGGAAATAAGTCTGCGGACCGACAAAGGCGAAGGTGCCGGCGCGCACTTCGTTGGTCTCGCCGTTCATCGCGCTGCCGGAGGCGGTGTAGCCGCCAAGCGCCTGTTGCACGCGCGCGAGCAGGAAGGCGCTGACGTCCGTGGCCGCCTGGCCGCCGGCGGAGGTGGCGGGCTGGCCGAAGGCGGCCTCGAGCTCGCGGATTTTCGCGGCGTGCACCTGGTCCTCGCCGGGAGCGAGGCTGTCGTTGTACGCCTTCAGGCCGTCCTGCGCGAGGGAGCTGAGGTAACTGGTGTTCTTGTGCAGCTGCTCGGCGTCCTTGACCAGGCGGCGGCGGTTGCCGGCGGATTGCTCGGCGGAAGTTTCATAACGGGTGTTTTCCGACTCGGCCGCGAGCAGGCGGTCCTCGGCCGCACGCTGGGCCTGGAGCAGCGGCGCCTTTTCGCGCGCGACGCGTTCGCGCGTGGCGGAAAGTTCGGCGGAGGCGGCGCGGAGGCGCTCCGTGTAATCGAGCACCGCCTTGTCCATCGACTGGTCGAGGGTGGCTTGCGCGGAGAGGCGGACGGACAGCAGGCCGGCCAGCACGAAGAAAAGGGAAAGGGTCTTCATGGCGGTTAGCGGCTGGCGTGGCCGAGCTGGGCGGGAACGACGATGAAATCCGGATCGGCCTTGTCGTGGGCGATGGCGAGCAGACGGGTGACCTCGCCGACCGCGGCCGGCCGCGCCTCCCATTGCCAGCCGGAGGCGCCGGGCGCGCCGTACCAGGCCTTGCCGGCCGCGCGATCGAGCGCGTAGGCGTGGCTGAGGCCCCAATAAATCACCTCGAGGGATTTCGGCGCGGGTTCGCCGGCGAGCGTGAGGACCTCCTCCTCGGCGGTGACGAGCCGGTTGAACTGCATGCAGCGGTTCAGGATCGTCATCGTGTGCTGCATCCGATCGCCGACGGCCAGCGTCGGATCGGCGATGCTCTTGAAAGGCAGTTCCAGCGCCGCGGAGAGACGCGGCGGCAGCGAGGCGCGCAGCGCGAGCAGACCTTGGTCGGTTTCCTTGAGCTTCGCTTCGGAAAGCTGCAAGGCCGCGGCCGTGGTTTCGTTTTTCTTCTCGAGCGTGTCGAGTTCGCCGCGATCCTGGGCGGTGCGGACCTTGGCGTTCTCCCGCTTTTCCTCGATCAAGGTGGCCCGCTGGCCGAGCGCATCGATCATGGATTCCATGAGGCCGCGCTGGCCGGCCCACTCGGTTTCGAGGCGCACGGTTTCGGCGCGGGTCTTCACCCAGTCGTTGGTGAGCTTGCTGACCTTGTCGACGGAGTCGTCGGCGGCGTTCAAGACAAGCGGCAATAAAACTCCAAGCCAAGGCAGCCCGAAACGGCAGCGGCGCAGGGAAGAATCCATGGGGAACTGTGGGGTTGATCACGGAACACCGCGTCAGCCACGGCAGTCCGTCAGGGTGAGATCGAAGCGAAACGGATGAAGCGCAGCCGCTTCCGCCCTGTAAACGACAATCGTTTCCCCTCGTCCGCGCCGGCCATGCGCTCCCTGCGGGCGCGGCAATATTTCTTAAATCGCGGGCAAAGGATCATCGGGCCCGCGGTCGAGCGTAGCGGCCTGAAAGCGGGCGTTTATTTGCCGGCGACGACGCCGCGCTCGCTCTTCGTGACGAAGCCGAGGAAGTGCTGGAATTCGGCGACGGTCGCGCACTTGTGGGTGCGCATGTGCTCGAAGGCCTGGGTGCGGTTGTAGCCGGAGCGGTAGAAAATGCGGAAGGCCTGCTTGATGGCGTCGAGCTGCTCGGGCGAAAATTCGTGGCGCTCGAGGCCGACCTTGTTGATCGAACGCGCGATGGCGGCGTTGCCGTCGGCGATGATGAACGGCGGGACGTCCTGCACGACCTTCGACATGGCGCCGAGCATCGAGTAGGCGCCGACGCGGCAGAACTGGTGGACACCGCTGCCCCACCCGATGTTGACGTGATCCTCGACGATGACGTGGCCGGCGAGCGCGGACTGCGCGCTCATCACGAGGAAATTTCCCACGATGCAATCGTGCGCAATGTGGCTGTAGGCCAGCATCACGTTGTCGTTGCCCATGCGCGTGTAGTCGGCCTCGTTGGTCGCGCCGTGGACGCTGACGTATTCGCGGAAGATGTTGCGGTCGCCGACGACCAGGCCGGGTTCGCCGCCCTTGTACTTCAGGTCGTGCGTCTTGGTGCCGACGCAGGCGAACGGAAAAATCTCGCACTGCTGGCCGATCGTGGTGCGGCCCTCGACGTTGGCGTGGTGATGCAGCACGGTGCCGTTGCCGATCACAGCCTTGCTGCCTACGTAGGCGTACGCGCCGATGATGACATCCTCGCCCAGCTGCGCGCCCGGCTCGATGATTGCCGTGGGATGGATTTGCTGAGCCATGGCTTAGTCGACCTCGGTGTTGTCCACCATGGCGAACATGAGATCCGCGGAGGAAACCACCTGGCCGCCCACGCTGCACTCGCCCTCGGCGCAAGCGATGCTGCCGCGGACCTTGGTCATCTTGACCTTGATGCTGAGCTGGTCGCCCGGGCGCACGGGTTTGCGCCACTTGACCTTGTCGCAACTCATGAAGAGCGCGGTCTTGCCCTCGAGGGAAATGCGGCGGAGCAGCAGGATGCCGGCGGCCTGGGCCATGGCCTCGACCTGCATGACACCCGGCATGACCGGATTGCCGGGATAGTGGCCCTGGAAAAACGGCTCGTTGATCGTGACGTTCTTGATCGCAGTGAGCGTGTCCTCGCCGATCTCGACCACGCGGTCGATCATGACGAACGGATAACGATGCGGCAGCGTGTCGAGCACGCGGCGGACATCGAGGGTCGTCTCGGTGGCGAGCTCGGCCTTGGGCGCGGCGGGCTTGGCGGCCTTCTTGCCGCCCTTCTTCCACGCCTCGTATTTCTCGAACAGCGCCTTCGTCAGCTCGGCGTTGAGCGCGTGGCCCGGCCGGGTGGCGATGATGTGCGCCTTGAGCGGCACACCGAGGAGGACGATGTCGCCGATGATATCGAGGATCTTGTGGCGGACGAACTCGTCGGCGAAGCGCAGCGGCTCCTTGGAGATGATCTTGTCGCCCTTGATGACGACGGCGCAGTCAAGCGAACCGCCCTTGATCTTGCCCAGCTTGATGAGCTCCTCGATGTCCTCGTAGATCGTGAACGTGCGCGAAGCCGCAACCTGCGTGACGTACACCTCGGGATCGATGGTGAGGGAAAGGTGCTGCGTGTGGATGCCGCGGTCGTCGGCGGAAGTGCAGGTGATCTTCAGGCCGTCGTACGGCAGCGCGATGATCGAGGAGTTGCCCTTGGAAACCGAGATGGTGTCGGCCAGCGCGAAGTACTCGCGCTCCGCGTCCTGCTCCACCGGCTCGCCCTGCTGGATCATCTTCACGAACTCGCGGGCGGAACCGTCGAGGATCGGCGGCTCGCTCGCGTCGATCTCGATCAGGAGATTGTCGATGCCATAGCCGCTCAGGGCGCTCAGCACGTGCTCCACCGTGTGCAGCTTCGCGTGGCCGACCTGAATGGTCGTGGCCCGGACGAGGTCGGTGACCTGGTCGACGCGGGGTTTCAGTTCGGGGTGACCGTGCAGGTCCATCCGGCGAAACACGATGCCGTGGTTCACGGGGGCGGGCTTGAAGGTCATGTGCACGGCGTCTCCGGTGTGCAGGGCGTTGCCCTTGATGGAGACCTCGCGCAAGAGGGTGCGCTGCTTCATGGGTATGGGCGGCGAGTGTCGGAAAGCTCTTGGAAATGACAAGCTTGGAGATGATTTCGGGCGGCGGTCGCTATCCTCTGTAGCGGCGGTCTATGACCGCCGTGGCTCGAACCGGCGGTCATAGACCGCAGCTACAGGAAATAGAGTATCGCCGCGGAGAGACGGCTGTTGACAGGGGCAAAATCCGCTCGGTATTCCTGTTCCCTTACCTTACTCAAAACCTTCGACCCGATTCAGTCATGCCCGCAGCCAACGACGTCCGCAAAGGCCAAGTGATCAAGTTCAACGGCGAGCCCCACCTCGTCATGGAAACCCAGCACCGCACGCCGGGCAACCTGCGCGCCTTCGTGCAGATCAAGATGCGCAATCTGCGCTACGGCAAGACGCTCGAACAGCGCTTCAACTCGCCTGACCCGGTTGAGGTCCTCCCGACGGATCGCCGCACGCTCGAGTTCAGCTACGCCGACCGCGAGAACTACACTTTCATGGACCCGGAGTCCTTCGAATCCTTCGAAATCAACGCCCAGATGATCGGCGACTCCAAGAACTACCTCGTCGCGAACGGCAAGGCCGAGGTGCTCTTCATCAACGACGTCCCGGTGACGATCGACATCCCCTCCTCCGTCGTGCTCAAGGTCACCGAGAGCTCCGAAGGCATCAAGGGCGACACCGCTTCGAACGTCCAGAAGCCGGCGACGACCGAGACCGGCCTCGTGGTCCAGGTCCCGCTCTTCATCAAGGAAGGCGAGCTGATCAAGGTCAGCACGGCCGACGGCTCCTACCTTGGTCGCGCTTAACGCGACCAAGGATCTCAGATTTCAGATTTGAGATTTCAGATTACCCGCGACGCGAGTCGCGGGTTTTTTTGTGCCCAAACCGGGAGATTGTTCATCGTTCATTGCTCAATGTTCATTTGAAATTTCGGACCAACTCCCCGGCTCGAAATGACCACTGAACATTGAACGATGAACTTTGAACAATAGTTCGCCCTTGTCGTCACCTCGCGGCTGCGCTTCCCTTTCCGTCCATGGAGCGAGCCATGCCTGTCAGCGTCCAAACCCGCGCATTGCCCGCCGAGGCCGTCGCCCTGCTCGCAGCCTGTCCCTCGCCCGCCGCACTGCTCGCGTGGCTGCCGGCCGGTCTCGAGCCGCAGCTGCTCGCCGCCAATGCGGCCGCGCTGGAATCGCTGGGCCTGGCGGCCGAACAGGCCGCGCAATTCATCGCGTGTTTTGAGGACGAGCATGAGCACGCGTTCCGCCGTGCCGTGCAAACCTGCGCCGACTATGGCGCGCCCATGCGGCTCAAGGTGCTCGCGCGCCGGCGCGACGATGCCGAGACAGTGATGCTCGAAACGCGTTTCGCGCCCTGCCCTGCCCCGGCGGGCGCCAATCCCGGGGAGCGCTGGATCGCGCTGCATTTCTCGCCCGCCGAGGCCGCCGCGACCACGCTCGCGGCCGGCCAGACCGTGCTCAACGCCGAGACCATCGGCGCCGCCATCTTCGCCGTGTCCCGCGCCGCGCAACTCGCCCCGACCCTCGGCGCGCTGTACGAAAGCACCTATCGCATCGTGCGCCAGTTCGTCGGCGCGGAAAATTTCTACATCGCGCTGGTCGACGAGGCCGAGCAGATGCTGCGCTTCGTCTACGCCAAAGATCAGTACGACCCGCCGGCGGACCGTCCGCTCGGCCGCCTCGGCGTCACCGACATTGTCTATTTCACCGGCCGGCCGCTGTTGCTCGACCGGCGCAAGGCCGACCGCATGCTCGCCGAGGGCACGGTGGTTAACCACGGCTACCCCGCGCAGGTCTGGCTCGGTGTCCCGCTCAAGGTCGCCGGCAAGACCATGGGCGTGCTGGCGGTGCAGGATTACCACAACGCCCACCTGCTCGGCGAAACCGAGCGCCGCCTGCTCTCGTTCATCTCCGACCAGATCGCGCACGCCATCGCGCTGAAGCGCGCCGAGGCCGGCGCCCAGGCCGCGCGCACCGCAGCCGAGCGCGCCAGCCGCGCCAAGGCCGACTTTCTCGCCGCCATGAGCCACGAGTTGCGCTCGCCGCTTTCGGTCGTGCTCGGCTACGGCGAGATCCTGACGGAACACGAAACCGACCGGCAGGTGAGCAACCAGGCCAGCTCCATCGTCCGCTCCGCACGCCAGCTGCTGTCCACCATCAATCAGATGGTGGACTACACCGTGATCGAAGCCGGCGCGCGCCTGCCCCAAACCGACAACCTCAATCTCGCCGAACTCGCGCAGTCGCTCGAAATCGAATTCACGCGTCGCGCCGGCGAGAAAGGCTTGTATTTCAACAGCCGCATCGAAGGCGCGCTGCCCGACGGCCTGCAGACCGACCCCAAGCTCCTGCACCAGATTCTCTCCCACCTGCTCGGCAACGCGGTGAAGTTCACCACGCAGGGTGGTGTCACACTGCGCGTCCGCGCCGAACCCATCGCGCTCGTGCGACCGGCGCGCCAGCGCATCAGCTTTTCGATCGAGGACACCGGTCCGGGCATTCCCGCGGGCAAGATGACAACCCTGTTCGAACCGGTCGTGGCCGGACGCGAAGCGGGCACGCTGAATCCTTTCGCCACCGGCGTGGGTCTCGCGCTCAGCCACCGGCTGGCGGAGATGCTCGACGCGCGCCTGAGTGCCCAGAGCGTTCCCGGCACCGGCAGCATCTTCACGCTCGTCATCACCGCGCCCCTCGCGACGCCCGCGATCCCGCCCGATGCGTTGGAGCAGGCCGAGGATGTGCTCCGCGCCCGCCTGCGCGAGCAACCCGGCGGGCTGCTCGTCGTCGACGCGAACACCGACACGCGCGCCGTGCTGGCCGAGCAGCTGGCCCTCATTACCGGACGCATGCCGCGCACCGTGGCCGATGCCGGCGAAGCCCTGACTTCGTGCCGGGCGCTGCCCGCAAACCTGATCCTGATCGATCCGCATCTCGACGGCACCGACGGTCCGGCGCTGTGCAGCCTGCTGCGCGCCGAGCCGGCCGTGGGCAACCGTCCGTTCATCATCGCCGTGAGTTCGGACCACTCCGCCGCGTTGGTGGAGCGCTGCCTGCAGGCCGGCGCCAACGATTTTCTCCCGCGTCCGCTCAGCCGGCCGGCGCTGGCGAGCGCGTTGTTGCATGCGCTCGATCAGCTCGAGCAGCGGCGCCTGCAGGACGCGACCGATAATCTCAGATTTGAAATCTGAGATTTCAGATTGAGCCGCTCAGAGCTGCAGGCTCTTTCCGGTGTACTCCATCAGCTCGATCACATTGCCGTCCGGATCCTTGATCCAGGCCTGCTTGGAATGATCCATGCCGACCTTGACCGGACGGTCGAGTTTCACGCCGCGCGCCTGGATGGCAGCGCAGTATTCCTCGAGGCCCGTGACCTCGAAGCAAAAGTGGTTGTAGTGCGAGCCGACGTGCGACTTCAGCTTCTCGCTCGTGTCGCCGCCCCATTGCTTCGCCGCGCCGTCGCGGTCGAAGATCTCGACGAAGGTCGTGTTGCCCGCGGCGAAGTAGTGGCCGAAGGCGGTGCCATCATCGTGCTTCAGCGAGAACTTGATGGTGAGGCCGAGCCCGTCGCGATAGAACGCGATCATCGCCGGCAGCTGGTGGGACATCAGGCAGAGGTGGGCAACTTGGCGGATCATGGGGTACGAAGGGGTTATTCGTTATTAGCTATTCGCGATCAACTATTGGGCAGTTCGCGCAAGTGATGACAACTATTCCAGTCGCACTGTGGAGCACCCGCCGGGCTTTCGCTTGCCGCTTACCTCTTCCCGCTTCCCGCGCCAGCGCTCACCACGGCACCGTCGTGATGCCGCGCGCGTTCGCGGCCTCGACCGCGGCTTTGTAGGAAGCGGTCGCCTCCTCCGAGCTGCTGGCGGTCGTATGCAGGTCGCGAATAAGGCCGTCGCGCAATCCGTAAACCCAGCCGTGCACGGTAAGTTCCTGACCGCGGGCCCAGGCGTCCTGGATCACGGTGGTCGAGCAAACGTTGGCCACCTGCTCGATGACATTCAGCTCGCACAGCCGCGCGCTGCGCGCGGTTTCGTCGGGCAGCTTGCAGAGGCAATCCTCGTGCTTGACCTTCACGTCCTGCACATGGCGCAGCCAGTTGTCGGCCAGACCGACGCGCTGGCAGCGAAGGACGGCGTTGACGCCGCCGCAGCCGTAGTGGCCTACGACCATGATGTGCTTCACCTTCAGCATATCGACGGCGAACTGGATGACGGAAAGCGCGTTCAGGTCGGCGTGGACCACGACGTTGGCGACGTTGCGGTGCACGAACACCTCGCCCGGCAGCAGGCCGATGATCTCGTTGGCCGGCACGCGGCTGTCGGAGCAGCCGATCCAAAGGTACTCGGGACTCTGCTGGCGCGAGAGCTTTTGGAAAAACTCGGGATCACGGCGCTTGATCGCCTCGGCCCACGCTTCGTTCTGCTGGAACAGGTGTTTCAAGCTCTGCATACGCAGCGCATGGTTGGCATGGCTCAGGCCTTGTCCATCCCTGAATCCAATATGAGACGCAGTAGCCCCTTGCCCGCCGGCAGCCCGCGGCTAGCGTCGCGCGATGTTACCCCGCCGGCTCGCCGCGTTCCTGGCTGTCGCTCCCTTGTTGGGACTTTTACCGGCTGGCGCCGCGGAGGAAGTTCCGCCGCCGTGGGCTTACGGTTTCAAGGAACCGCCACCCGCTGTGCTCGCGCCCCCGCCCGCCGCGGCTCCCGCGGCGACCACCCCGCCAGTCGCACCGCCCCCTGATCCTACGCGCTACGGCCTGCCCGGCACGGATCGGAAATTCACGATCGCCGAGATCAAAGAAATTTTTGCGCCGGCGGATTTTTATCCCGAAGACCATCCGACGCCGCCTGCCATCGTCGCCCACGGCAAGGCGCCCATCGTGTGGGCCTGCGCGCGCTGCCACTACGCCAACGGCAAGGGCCGCCCCGAAAACGCCGGCATCGCGGGTCTGCCCGTCGATTATTTCATCGAGCAGCTGCACGCGTTCCGCGACGGCGAGCGCGTTTCCTCGGACCCGCGCAAACCGAACACGAAGATGATGGCCGACTACGCGAACCACATGACCGAGGACGAGATTCGCGCCGCCGCCGAATACTACGGTGCCATGAAATGGACGCCGTGGATCCGCGTCGTCGAAACCGACCGCGCGCCAAAAACCACGATCTCGGCGGGCATGTACCTGCAGATTCCCCATGGCGGCGACGAACCGCTCGGCAACCGCATCATCGAGGTGCCCGAGGATGCCGATGCCGTGGAAATCCAACGCAGCCCGCGCATCGGCTTCGTCGCGTACGCACCTTACGGCAGCATCAAGCGCGGCGAGGAACTCGTCACCACCGGCGGCAACAAGACCATCGCCTGCCTCGCCTGCCACGGCGCGGATCTCCGCGGCATGACGGTGCCCGGTGTCGGCGCCCTGCCCGGCCTCGCCGGCCGTTCGCCGAGTTATCTCATGCGCCAGCTCTTCGACCTCAAGACCGGCCGGCGCCACGGAACGCGCGCGGACCTCATGAAGCCCGTCGTGGCCAATCTCAGCACCGACGACATGCTCGCGATCTCGGCCTACATTGCGTCGCGCACGCCCTGAAAAATCCTCCCTCCCTTATGAAACCCCGTCATCTCCTCGCCCTGTTCTGCACGCTGGCCGCCTCCTTCGCCGCCCAAGCCGCGCCCGCCGCGCCGCGCGTCAACCACATCGCGTTCTACGTGCTCGACCTGAAGGTCAGCACGGATTTCTACGCCAACGTCGTCGGTTTGCCGGTGATCCCCGAGCCTTTCCACGACGGCAAGCACACCTGGTTCGCGATCGGCCCGAACTGCGCTCTGCACGTCATCTCGGGCGCCACCGCCAAGCTGCCCAAGGAAAAGCGCAATCACCTCTGTTTCACCGTACCGTCGGTGCCGGAGTTCGCCCGCCACTTGGCGGAAAACAAGGTGGCCTATGAGGATCTCGCCGGCACCAAGTCCGCGGTCACCCACCGGCCGGACGGCGTGAACCAGATTTATTTCCAGGATCCCGACGACAACTGGATCGAGATCAACGACGCGAAAGAGTAGCCCGGCTGCTTCTGCCGTTGCCGGAACCTGCCCGGCCCCCTAGATGTCATGGTGCCGACGGGCCGCGCCCCTACCCGTCGCTTGGACCGACCGGATGGTTTTCCCTCAAGAAGCCGCCCGTTCTTCCGATGAACTCGCATTCAACCACCATGAATGATGCCAGTCTCGTCGCCCCGCGAGCCAGCCCGCCGGCTGCAGCGGCGCATTGGGGCAAGTGGCGGTTGCCGCTCGGCCTGACGTTGCTGGTCGGCTTGGTCCTGGGACCTGCCACGGTCTCCGCCCTGGATCCCACGCGCTCGCTGACGCAGTACAACGCGCGCACCTGGCGGCGCGTCAACCAGCTCCCGTCCAATTCCATCGCGGCGATCGCGCAAACCGCCGACGGCCACATCTGGCTCGGCACACCTCGCGGGCTCGTGGATTTCGATGGCGTCGAGTTTCGCGCGCTGGGCCTGCCGGGCCAGGACGATTCGCGCTCGCGCAGCATCACGAGCCTGGCGCCGCGCAGTCGCGGCGGCCTGTGGGTCGGCACCGAACGCGGCGGCTACGGCACGTTCGACGACGCGCGCTTTGCCAGCCTGCCGGACACCTTCCTCGGCGGCAATTCCCCGACCGTCCGCGCCATGAAGGAAACGCGCGACGGCACGCTGTTCATCAGCACGCTCGGCACCCTCGGCCGCCGGCTGCCTTCCGGCCGCGAGGAGGCGCTCTCCCTCGACCTCGACGTGCTCTGTCTCGCGGAGGACACCCGCGGCCGGGTGTGGATCGGCACTTCGAATCACGGTCTTTATTACTGGGCGGACAACAAGCTCGTGCATTTCGACGGCGAGGCCTCGCGCCCTTGGGAGAAACAACCGATCTCCGCGCTGGCGGTGGACCATGCCGGCAATATCTGGATCGGCGCGGCGAACGGCGTCCACGGCATCAATCCCGATCTCACGCCCCGCCCGTCCACCGGCTTCGCAGGCCAGCCCGGCGCGCTGCTTGTCGACAGCCATGGCGCGCTGTGGATCGGCGGCATGTTCGACGGACTCTTCCGTTACCAGGACGGCGTGCTCAACGGCCTCGCGCGCAAGGACGGCCTGGCCAGCGACCACGTGCTCGCGCTCGCGGAGTCGGCCGACGGCAGCCTGTGGATCGGCACCGAAGACGGGCTCACGCAATTGTCCGAGGTGAAGTTTCCCATCATCTCCACCAGCGAAGGCCTGTCCGCCGACTCGAGCCTGAGCATGGCCGCGGACGCGCAGGGCGGCGTCTGGGTCGGCACCAGCAACGGCCTGACGCACATCGTCGACGGTCGCTTCACCACCTTCGGCCGCACCCGCCAAAACGGTTTTCCCTCGGAATGGATCCGCAAGGTGTTCGTCGCGCGCAACGGCGACCTCTACCTGATGGGCGGCCGCCAGGACATAAACCGTTTCCACAACGGCCGCGTCGAAAAGACGTGGTTCATGGACTACTGGTCGCAATCGATGGCGGAGGACGACCGCGGGATTATCTTCACCAGCCGCAGCCGGCTGATGCGGTTCGTCAACGACGAGCCGGTGCCCTACCTGCTGGCGGACGGCCATGAACCGGAACTCGGCTGGATCAACAAGCTGATGCTGGCCCGCGACGGCACCCTCTGGATCGCGGCCAACCCGGGCCTCGTCCAGATCCGCAACGGCGAATTGATCCAGTGGATGCCGGAACGCGCCAACGAAGACCGCACGTTCTTCACGCTGTGCGAGGACGACACCGGCGCCGTCTGGGCCGGCCGCAACTCGGGCCTGGTGCGCGTCAAGGACGGGCAGGTCAAATCGGTCGACCACCGCCAGGGCCTGCATTCGGACATCGTCTACTCCATGCTCCCCGACCACCACGGCGATTTCTGGATGGATTCGCCCGAGGGCATCTATCGCGTGAGCCAGCATGACCTCAACGCCGTCGCCGATGGCGCGCTGGCCCAGGTCACCTGCATGGTTTTCGACGGCTCGCACGTCATCAAGAGCACCGAGAAAATTAACAGCGAGTACGGCGGTTGCGTCTCGACCGACGGCCGCATCTGGCTCTCCAGCGCCAAGGGCGTCATCCTGATCGATCCCTCGCACCTGCCCGTTAACTCGCGTCCGCCGCCCACCCGCTTGCTGCGCCTGCGCGTGGACGGCAGCGAGTATCCGGTCGACCGCGAGCCCACGATCGCCGCCGGCGTGCACAATTTGGAATTCGAGTACGGGGCCATCGATTACCAGGCGCCGGAGCGCATTCGCTACCGCTACCGCCTGGAGGGTTACCAGAAGGACTGGACCGACGCCGGCGCGCGTCGCTCCGCGTATTTCACCAACCTTCCGCCCGGGCGTTATCATTTCCAGGTCCAGGCCTCCAACGCCGACGGCATCTGGAACACCGAGGGGGCGCGCCTGGCGCTGACCCTGCCTTCCGCGCTTTATGAACAGGTCTGGTTCCGCCTCATGGTGATCGGCATTACCGCCGGCCTGCTCGGCACCGCGTGGTTCCTGCGCGATCGCAGCCGGCGCCGTGAAATCGCCGGCATCCGGCACCGCGAAAAGCTGCAGATGCAGATGATCGAGAGCTCGCCCGTGCCGATGCTCATGCTCGATCGCGGCCGCCATGTGCTCTACGCCAACGCCGCCTTCAGCCGCGTCTTCGGCTACACCGGCGCCGACCTGCCCGACCTCGGTACCTGGTTGCGTCTCGCCTGCCCCGACCCGTCCATCCAGGAGGAATGGGCCGCCGGCTGGGAATTGCAGCTCGCGGAAGCCGCCGCCGCCGGCCGCTCGATCGAACCGGTCGAGGCCACCGTCGCCCACCAGGACCGCACGCTCCGCCATGTCGTGATCACGACCTCTGCCGTGGGCGAACGCACCCTGGTGGTTTGCTCCGACCTGACCGAACGCAAGCTGGCCGAAGACGAACGCCGCCGCCTCGAGGAACAGCTGCGCCAGGGCCAGAAGATGGAAGCCATCGGCCGCCTCTCCGGTGGCATTGCCCACGATTTCAACAATCTCCTCACCGTCATCCTCGGCAACATCACCCTGCTCGAGATCGACGACCGCCTGCCGCAGGACGTGACCTCCTCCGTCCGCGACATCAAGGGCGCGGCGAAACGCGCCTCCAACCTCACGAGCCAGCTGCTCGCGTTCAGCCGCCGGCAGCCGATTCAAACCACGAGCATCGACCTGAACCGCGTGGTGCAGGAGATGACCAGCATGCTCCAGCGCATCGTCGGCGAGGACGTGCGCATGGAGATGCAGCCCGCGACGCATCCCGTCCCCACCCGCGCCGACGCCTCCAAGATCGAGCAGATGGTGCTCAACCTCGTGCTCAACGCCCGCGACGCCATGCCGCGCGGCGGCCGGCTCACGGTTTCCACTTTCCTCACGGAGGTCACCGCCGCCAACCTGCCCGCCGCGCTCAACGCGCGGCCCGGACGCTTCGCCTGCCTCACGGTGAGCGACACCGGCACCGGCATCAGCGCGGAGATCATGCCGCGCATCTTCGATCCGTTCTTCACCACCAAGGAAGTCGGCAAGGGCACGGGCCTCGGCCTCGCCACGGTTTTCGGCATCGTGGAAATCCACCAAGGCTGGATCCAGGTGCAGAGCGAAGTCGGCCGCGGCACCACCTTCCGCGTCTACCTGCCGGCGGAAGCCGCGCTCTCGACCGACTCCGCGCCGCCCGAAAAAACCACCGCCCAAACGGCGCGCGGACCCGGCCGGTGCATCCTGCTCGTGGAGGATGACGCCGGCGTGCGCAACCTCGCCCGTCGCATCCTGCAGGACCAGGGCCACCGCGTGATCGAGGCGGCGTCGGGCCGCCGCGCCCTCCCGCTTTGGGAACAGCACCGGAGTGAAATCGAGATCCTGTTCACCGATGTCGTCATGCCCGACGGCATCAACGGCCTGGAGCTCGCGCAACGCCTGCTGCACGAAAAACCCAGCCTAAAGGTCATCTACGCCAGCGGTTACAGCGCCGAGGTGGCGGGCGGCGATTTCTCGGGCCGCCAGGGTATCGACTTCATCGCGAAGCCGTACAATCCCGCCGATCTTATCGGCATCATTGCCCGCGCCGCCGCCACGCTGTCGGCGACGGAAACGGCTTCCGGTTCCACGCCCCCAAGGGCGATATGAGGCCGGCTGAACCCGGTTATCCGATCAGGCGGCTGGCGGCTTCCGGGAGCAGTAGACGGGGCGAGACCGAGATACCGATGCGACCGGTGACGTCACGATTCGCCACGCGCCAGAACAGATGGTCGATGAGCTTGCGCACCAGCAACGGCAGGTTGATGTCGATGGCCGCCGGTGAATGGTCGAGGTTGTGGTAAATCACCGGGTTGAAATTCCCCAAGACGGCCTCGAAGTCGCGACCGGGCACCCGGTCAAGCTCGCGCAGGGCGCGGAAAAAAGAACCGGCGAAGTGGTCGGCCGGCAGATAGAGGCCGGTGACCTTGGGAGTTGCCGCCAGCAAACGCCGGGCCAGACCTGCGCTCTCCCCGTGCTGCGGCGCAATTTCAAGATAGCTCGTGCCACCCGGACGGACCTGGCCCAGCACCGAATGGACCTCGAGTCCGATCCGCGCGCCGTGAGCAAGAAAGGCGTCGGAGCGCTGCACAATGGCACTGTAGTCGGGATCGGGAGAAATGACCGCGACCGAACGATGTCCGCGGTCCCGGAGATATTCCGCCGCCAGCCGCCCGTTCTCCGCGTTGTCCGGCTCGACATAGTCCCCCGGGTAGCTGCGCGAACGACGCGTCATGAACCAGACCGTGGGAATTTCCCGCAACCGGGCGAGGCAGGCCGCCGAGGGCTCCATGCCTTGGAGAATAATCCCGTCCAGACGCTCGCGGGTGACCTGATCCGGCAACTCATCCGGCGTGGCGGAAAAAAGCACGCGCAAGTCGACCCGGTAGCGCGGATCGGAGGATTGCACCTGCAACAGCTGGTCCTGAAACCAGTTCAGATTGGGATTGTTGGCCTTCGCGCCGACGAACCACACGCCAATGCGGCGCTGCTCCGGCTGAGACACCTTGGGACCGCGCCGGTTATTGAGCGGGGCGGGCACATAGTTGTGCTCCTTCATCACGGCCCGGATGCGGGCCAGGCTTTCGGGTGCCACCAGCTGCGGCTGGTTGATGGCCCGCGAAACGGTGGCGGGCGAGACGCGCGCCTTGCGCGCTATTTCGGTGATCAACATGGCTCCGGGGGTGAAGCTTTTCGGCGATTAACGGGCATCGCCCCGCGCCGGTCAAGTGCCCCCTGCGTCACCCGTTTCACTCCGGGCCGATCAACCGGTCCAAATCGGACTGCCGCAACAGGGCGGCCACTGCGGCCTCCAAGCCGGCGGCATCCTCCGCGTCGAAGCGCGCGAGATTCGGGCTGTCGAGATCGAGCACGCCCAGCAACTGGCCGTCCTTGACCAGCGGCACCACGATTTCCGAGCGCGACGCGGAGTCGCACGCAATGTGCCCGGGAAACGCATGCACATCCGGCACGATGACCGTCTCGCGCTTCTGCGCCGCCGTCCCGCACACGCCCCGCCCCATGCCGATGCGCACGCACGCGACCTTGCCTTGAAACGGCCCGAGCACGAGTTCGTTGCCGCGGAGAAAGTAGAAGCCCGCCCAGTTCAGTCCCGGCAGAGCCTGAAAGAGCAACGCGGACATGTTCGCCGTGTTGGCGAGGCCGTTGCGCTCGCCGGTGAACACGCCCGCGAGCTGGGCGTTCAACTGGCGATAAGCCTCCTGCTTGGAAAGACCGGCGGTGGAATGGATCTCGTGCATGGCGGCAAGATTACGTCATCCGCGCCCAAAGCAACTTGAGGTAGCGACTCTCGAGGCAGTTTGAATAAACCGGATGGTCGATGCCCGGGCCGGTGCGGTCGAAGATCTGCATGCGGCGGTTGAGGCGGTGCACGCCCTTGATCACGCAGCCTTCGAAATCCTCAAGTGAAACGAGGCCGGAGCACGACGCGGTGACGAAGAGGCCGCCGGGTTTGACGAGGCTGGCGGCGATGGTGTTCAGGTCGGCGTATTTCCGCATGCCTTCGGCGGCGAAGGCGGGATCGCGCGTCATGACGAACTTCGGGGGATCGCAAAGCACGGCGTCGAACTGCTCGCCGTTGGTCTTCATCTGGCGCGCGTAGGCGAACGCATCAGTGTGCACCCACTTCAGCTTGTTCGGGGAAATCTGGTTGAGGTTCGCGTTGCGGCGGCCCTGCGCGATCACCTTCTCGTCGAGATCGACGGCCGTGATCTCGTCGGCGCCGCCGAGCGCGGCGTTGATCGAGAAACCGCCGGTGTAACTGCAGAGATCGAGTACGCGCATGCCCTTCACGAGCGAGCCGAAGCGTTTGCGGTTGTCACGCTGGTCGCAGAAGAAACCGGTCTTGTGTCCGTCGGCGAAGTCCACCTCGTACTTCACCCCGCCTTCGCGGATCTTCACCTTGTCGGGTGCGGACTCGGTCAGGTCCTTCATCTGCGACGGCTTGATGCCCTCGAGGCTGCCGAGGTCGTGATCGACGTGCACGCGCACGTGCTTCGTGCCGAGCAGCTCGTGCAGCAGCGGAATCCACTTCGGCAGGCGCTGGAAAATGCCGAGCGAGTATACGTCGCAGTACAGCGTGTCGGCATAGCGGTCGATCGTCAGGCCGCTGACGCCGTCGCCATCGGAATTGATCACGCGGTAGGCGTCGGTCGTGGCGTCGAGCTTGAACCAGTCCTGGCGCAACGCGACCGCGCGGCGGATCGCCGTTTCGAAATATTCCTCGCCGAGGATCTGCGCCGTGTGCGTGACCACGCGCAGCGGCATCTTGGCGCGCGGGTTGAAGAGACCGATGCCCACGCGGTGGCCGAACTTGTCGTAGACTGAAACGAGGTCGCCGGGTTTGGCGTCACGCGACACCTCGCCGAGCATGCGCGGGAAGATGGCCGGCTGGAACGAGACGAACTTCAGCTGCGCCCACGGACGCGACCACTGCGACTGCGGCAGCGGCTCGGGCAGCTCGGCCCAGAAGGGCGCGTTGACGGGTTTGGACTCGGTCTCGTCGGACATGCGCCGGAGTGGTACCCAATGTCCGATGATTGGCAACAGTTGAGGAAACCCGGAATCCGGTCGCTTTTCCGTCTGTGCGCTTGCCTAGCCGTGCCCGTTGCCGCTTCGTGGGGCCGGGGCCAGTCGGAATTCACCTTTCGATCATGAGTACCTACACCGACATCCTCGTCGTCGTTCACGGCATCGGCGACCAGTTCCGCAACGCGACCGTTCGTTCCGTCGCCAACCGGCTGGCCACTTCCCATCGGCTTAACGGCGACGCCGGCCACTACGTGACCGCGCCGCAGCCGCTGGGTTATTTCCACAACGATCCCAACGGCCCGGTGATCAGCCACCTCGTGGACCAGGTCGGCCGGCTGGGCCAGACGCCGCTGAACGCCATCGGCGTGGCGGAGGTTTACTGGGCGGACATCCCGCAAGCGCTGGTCGACGAGGCGCACACGCTCGACGAAACCAAGGAATGGGCCGGCACCGTCGTTGCGCGCGCCCGGGCGCTTTGCGCCGAGGCCAAAGCCGCGCGGGGCGAGGCGGATCCGAAAACGAGCACGGAAGTCGTCAAGCTGGTGGAGCCCAACTTCGACCAGGCCGCCGACACCCTCGACGAGATGATCGATACGATCGCCGTGCTGGAAAACATCTTCGCCCTCGCGGAGAAGGCCGGCGTCTTCACCTTCGACCTGAAGGACGTCCTCGATAAATATCTCGGCGACGTGCAGGTGGTCGCCGAGTTCGGCTACTACCGCACGAACGTGGTCGGCCGCTTCCACAAGGCGATGGAAGAGGTCTATGCCGCGGCCAAGCAGGACAACGCCAACGTCCGGCTGCATGTCGTGGCCCATAGCGAAGGCACGGTCGTCAGCTTTCACGGCCTGCTGCAGGCCATGTCGAAGCGCCGGGTGATTCCCGAGGACCGCGACCGGGATGTCGAAGCCCGCACGGAGGATCTGGCGGCGCATCCCGAGTGGCTCGAACACGTGGCCGGCTACATGACGTTCGGTTCCCCGATCGACAAGCACCTGCTGCTGTGGCCGCACATGTGGGACCGGCTCGATCCGAAGCAGGCCAACGCCCTGTTCGCCGGGAAGCCCATCAAGTGGCATAATTATTATGACTACGGCGATCCCGTCGGCTTCAAGCTCGACACTGCGCGCGACTGGATCGCGTTGCAGGGCGTGAAGGCCTTCGACTTTCCGGCCGCGCACGACCACGGCTTCGCCCGCTACATGCTGCCGGGCGCCGCGCATAACCAGTACTGGGACGACCCCGACGTCTTCGAACATTTCGTCACGAACGTCGTCGCGCCGAACGCGACCGAGCCCAAGCCCGCGCCGGCCACGCGAACCGCGGTTTATTTCCTCAGTCCGTTCATTCCGTATTTGCTGAGCTTCGTCATCCTCGTCCTCGGCACCTACCTGCTCTACAAGCAGGTGGCCGACTTCGCTCATCCCGAGCCGGAACCGCTCGAAGCCGCGGAGCTGTCGCGCATGGTCGGCATCACGCCGATCACGTCGCTCCAAGGCTGGTCGTTTTTCCGCAGCGTCCTCGGCGTGACGACCCTCGTGGCCGGCACCACCCTGCTCTCCCGGCTGCCGCGCATGATGATTCCCGGGTTCAAACGGCGCCTGCTCCTCTCCGTAGGCTTCATCGCCGCCTGCGGCGCCTACTGCTGGATCGTGCCGACGGAATCGCGCGCGGAAATCGGCGCCGCCTTTGCCGGGGCGGGCACGTATGGGCCCACGCTCGGTATCCTGGCGCTGGCCTGGCTGGCCGGCATGTTCGGACTGACTTCGCTGGCGGGCAAAGGCTCCAAGCGCACGCGCTGGTTCTGGCGCGGCATGCGCCCGATGCTCGCCGTCGGCATTTTCGCCATCGCCGCCGTGCTCCTCGGACGCATCTACGGCAGTGGCGCGCCGCTGACCGATCAGGAGAACAAATTCATCGCGGAGCATTTCCCCGACCGCCCTAATAAAATCCGAGAACAGATCGAAGCCGCCCGCCTGGAGCGCGTGGAACTCGACCAGCTTTTCTTCGGCTTCAAGTCCAAGGCGGAATATCACCTCAAACAGCTGCCCAATGCACTGCCCCTGCTCGCCAACCGACCCTCGCTCTGGCCAGTCATCCTCGCGTCGGTCGCGTTCCTGTACCTCTGGTGGTTGTCGACGCTGATCTTCGACCTCGCGTTCGTCTGGCAGCGCTACGTCCGCAACTCGGTCAGCAACGACCGCCTGCGCTCGTGGTACCACATCAAGCACGGCATCGCGGAATCCGAAACGGAGAAACCCGCAAAGAAAGCCTGAGCTCAGGAGCGGAGGCCGCTCCGCTCCTGCCTTTGCCGGCAACCCCAAACTAAACCCGGCTGGATTTGCCGATGAGGAACCAGAGGATCGAACCGAGGAACGGCAGCAGGATGATCACGATAATCCAGACCACCTTGTTGGGGCCGCTGCTCTTGAGGCAATCGATGAGCGCGACGATCCACATGATGAGGCAGAGGACCGAAAGAAGGTAATTGAGGTTCATGGCGTGCAGGGACTGGAGTTTGAGGGGTTTCTGCTTGGATTGCAGAGCGACGGGAGCAGTTCCCGGAATTCGGGCGACTAAAGCCCACCTCGGTTTGCACTGCTCCACTATCCGAGTTCACAACAGCCCACCCTACCGTCATCCTGAGCCGTGCGAAGGATCCAAGCCGTTGCGGTGATACGTCCGTCCACTTGGATCCTTCGCACGGCTCAGGATGACGGTAACTGGGAATGAGCTCACATCAGGATCGTGGTCTGAATCCGCAGTGAACCTTGGGGCGCAAAAAAAAGGCCGGTCCCGAAGGACCGGCCTGAAACTTTGTCCGCTTGGCTTAAGCCACGCGCTCGACGACGAGCGGCGGCGGGATCGGCCGCTTCGGGGCGAGACGGTAGGCGTCCTTGAAGTAGTTCAGCGCCTGCTCGAGCTTCGCCTCGTCGTTGTAGTGGATCATCATGAGCGGCTCGCCCTGCTTGACCTGCGTGCCGACCTTCTTGATTTCCGAAACACCGACGGCGTAGTCGATCTTGTTGTGGTGCGCCGGATCCTTGCCCGCGCCGAGGAGCGAGACGCCCTTGGCGATCATGGCGGCATTGATCGTGTGCACGTAGCCGCGCTTCGGAGCCGGCAGCTTGCGGATGTGCTTCGCCGTCGGGAATTTTTCCGGATGGTCGATGAACGACGTGTCGCCGCCCTGCGCGCGGATCATGTCCTTGAACTTCTCCAAGGCCGAACCGTCGGTGAGGTGGCGCTGCACGGTCTGCTTGGCCGAGAGCGTCGAGCCGGCGACGCCGGCGAGGCGGACGATTTCCATGCCGAGCTTGAGCACGAGTTCCTTCATGTCCTCCGGGCCCTCGCCCTTGAGGAGCGCGATCGCTTCCTTGATTTCCAGCGCGGTGCCGACGGTGTCGCCGAGCGGCTGGTTCATGTCGGTGACGAGCGCGACGCAGCGGCGCTTCATCGAGCGGCCGACGCGGGTCATGGAGCGGGCGAGCTGCTTGGCCTGCTCGAGATCCTTGATGAAGGAGCCGTTGCCCCACTTTACGTCGATCACGAGGCCTTCCGCACCCTCGGCGAGCTTCTTGGAAAGCACGCTGCCGGTGATGAGCGGGAGACTCGGGATGGTGCCGGTCTCGAGGCGCAGGTCGTAGAAGATCTTGTCCGCCGGGGCGAGCTCGGGGCTCTGCTCGGCGATGGCGCCGCCGACGCGGGCCAGCTGGTCTTGGAAGTGCTGGATCGTCATGTGGCTCTTGAAGCCAGGGACGGCCGAGAGCTTCTCGAGCGTCGTGATGACAAATTCCTGCTCCACGCCGCACATCATCGGAACGACGACACCGCTCGCCATGGCGAGGGGCGCGAGCACGAGGGCGGTTTTGTCGCCGACGCCGCCGGTCGAGTACTTGTCGATCTTCGGCTTCGCGATGTGCGAGAGGTCGATGACCTCGCCGGAGAGCATCATCTCTTCCGTCAGGATGGCGGTCTCCTGCGCGGACATGTTGGCGAAGTAGATCGCCATCAAAAGCGCGGCTTGTTGGTGCTGCGGCATCTCTCCATCCAGCGTGGAGTCGATGATATAGCGGATTTCTTCTTGGGTGAATTCCTGCCCATCGCGTTTCTTCTCAATCAAGGAAGTGAACGAAGGCTTAATGAAGCGGCGGGTGGGAATGGGACGTTTTCTCATAGATGTCACAATAAAGAGCGGGGGCGCGCCTTGCGGCGCAAAGTCCGCAGAGGCAAGAGGTTTAGGCAATTTTGTCGAGCTTAAAATAGGGTTATTACCAACTTACCCACCATCGGGAAACCAAGCTCAAAACCACCCGCCCCGACCCGCGAAAATCCTTCTTGCTCAAAGCCAAGCGCAATTCCTCAATCGACAGATGTCTCTCTCTTTTGACGTCGCTGCGCAGCTCAAGGCGCGCCTCCAAGATGCCGCTGACAAGGCCGGTTTGGCCGGGCGCGGCTTCGATAGCGATGTGCGCGTAGCTGATCCTGCGCATGGCGATTATCAGGCCAACGGCGCCCTCGCCTTCGCCAAGCGCGAGAAGCTCAACCCGCGCGCGCTGGCCCAGCAAATCGTCGATCAACTGGGCGACCTGACGGCCACTTTTGACATCTCGCTGGCGGGTCCGGGCTTCATCAACTTTCGCCTGAAGCCGGATGCCCTGCTCTCCTGGCTGCAAACCTACGGCTCCGAGGACCAGCAGCACACCGGCGCTGCGTCGGCGCACGCAAACCAGACCTGGGTGGTAGACTACTCTTCGCCGAACACCGCGAAGCAAATGCACGTCGGCCACCTGCGCTCCGCCGTCATCGGCGAAGCGATCTGCCGTCTACTCGCGTTCACCGGCGCGAAGGTGATTCGCGACAACCACCTCGGCGACTGGGGCACGCAGTTCGGCAAACTGATCTACGGCTACAAGCGCTGGGTCGACGATGAAGCTCTCATCAGCGAACCGATCGAGGAACTCGAACGTCTCTACAAACTCGGCCACGCGGCCACGCCCGATGGTTCGCCGGAACTCGACGAGGCGCGCCAGGAGCTCGTGAAGCTCCAGCAGGGCGACGCGAAGAACGTCGCGCTCTGGAAAAAATTCTCCGACGTCAGCCTCGCCGCCTTCGAGCAGATCTACTCCCGGCTCGGGATCCACTTCGACCACAACCTCGGCGAGTCGTTCTACAACGACAAGGTCGAGCGCATCTACCGTGAACTCGCCGAGACCAACCTCTCGCAAATCAGCGAGGGCGCGCAGGTCGTGTTTCATCCGGAGCATCCGCGCTTCGCCAAGCAGCCGTTCCTGATCCGCAAGGCCGACGGCGCGAGCAATTACGCCTCCACCGACCTCGCCACCGCGCTCTACCGCGCCGACCACTTCAAGGCCGACGGCATCGTGGTCGTCACCGATTTCCGCCAGGCGGATCACTTCGAGCAGCTTTACCTCACGGTCAGAAAATGGTTCGCCGCGAAGGGCTATCGCGTGCCCGAGCTGCACCACGTCACGTTCGGCGCCGTCACCGGCGAGGACGGCAAGGCGCTGAAGACGCGCGACGGCGACGTGATCAAGCTCAAGGCCCTGCTGGATGAAGCCGAAGAGCGCGCCTACGCGCTCGTCACCGCGAAGAGCCCGGATGTCCCCGAGGACGAACGCCGCGAAATCGCACGCGTCGTCGGCATCGGCTCGGTGCAGTACGCCGACCTCGCGCAGAACCGCAGCAGCAACTACGTTTTCTCGTGGGACAAGATGCTCGCGCTCGACGGCAACACGGCGCCGTATCTTCTGTACGCCGTCACGCGTGTGCGCTCGATCTTCCGCAAGGCGGAACTCGATCCGGCCAACCCGCCGATCACCGGCGCCTCGGCGCCCGAAAGCCCGCAGGAACTCGCGCTCGCCCGCAAGCTCGTGCAGTTCTCCGACGCCGTCCAGGCCGCGACGAACCAGCTGCGCCCGCACTTCCTCTGCCTCTACCTGTTCGAACTCGCCGGCGCCTACAGCACGTTCTACGCGGCCGACAAGGTCATCGTCGACGATGCCGCCGTCCGCGCCCGCCGCCTGCTGCTCTGTCACCGCACGCTGGTAACACTCGAGACCGGCCTGCATTTGCTCGGCCTGCGGACGCTGGAGCGGATGTAGCACGCGCGAGGCGCGAAACGCCAAACGCCAGAATTCCAAACGCCAAACGGTTTCGACCCTTGGGGTTTGCTCCGTTTGTTTGGCGTTTGGCCACTGGCGTTTGAAGTTTCTTTCACGGACTTCCGTCTTGCGGCTCCTACGCCGTCCCCCAACATCCCCGCCATGGCCAACCAGGAAATTTATGTGCGCGGCGTGAACGATGCGGAGGCCCGCGGCCCCTTCACGATCGAGCAGCTCGCGTCGCTCGTCGAAGCCGGCCAGGTGACGCCCGAGACGTACTACTACGACGCCACGACCGAGCAGTGGCTGCTGATTTCCGCCAACCCCGAGATGAAGGCCGTCCTCTGGCCCGAGAAGAAGCGCATCGGTTTCAAGCACAAGGAATTCAAGGCCGTTAACGAAGAGAAGACCGACAGCGCGCCGCCGATCACCGTCCAGCAGTTCCTCGATGCCGCCGAAGGCCGCACCGACGAGACCAAGGGCAAGAAGGACAAGAGCCTCATCATGATGAACGCCGCCGTGTGGGGCACGCGTTCCGCCGCCATCATTTCGTTCGCCAGCGCCGTCGCGCTGATCCTCCCCGGCATCGATGCGCTGCAGACGCTGGATCCGGTGAAGATCATGAACTTCCCCGGCGTGGTGCTGGGCATCGTCGACGCCGTCATCGGCCTGCTCCTGCTGCTCGGCGTTATCACCATTTACCCTTTCGTGCGTTTCCGCGCGGTGTTCGGCCTCGGTTTCCTCGGCTTCCTGTTCATGACCCAGGGCCAGCTCACGCCGATGATTGCCGTCGCCGCCGGCTCGGTCGGCCTGTATTTCTGCACGATCTTCCTCAGCTATATTCCGCTCGCGGTGGCTGCGCTGCTCGGCCTCGGCGGCATGGCGATGCTGGCGACGATGTCGTACGTCTAACCGGTCTCGCACCGGATTCCTGTTCATGCCGCTGGCCCAGCTCCTGACCCGGTTCCAGCGTTTCTGGAACCATGATATCTGGGCGGCCGGCCTCGTGCGCGAGCGCTCGCCGAAAACCAGGCTCTACTCGCTCCTCCGCGTCGCTTCGATCACCCTCTCCGGGCTGAACGAAATCCACGTTGCGATCCGCGCCGCCGCCCTCAGCTACAGCTCGCTGCTTGCGCTCGGCCCGCTCATCGCGATCGCCGTCCTCATCTCGGGTTTCGCGCTGGGCAACAAGGATCCGGAACTCGCCGCGCGCGGCCTGAACCGCGTTATCAGCTTCATCGCCCCGCAGGTCGCGCAGTACGACCGGGCCAACGAAAACGACTGGGCCCAGACGCACCCGCAAGCCGCCAAGCCGGCTCATCCGTCCGCCAAGCCCGGCCAACCCACACCTGCGCCCAAACCGGGCGAAACCGTGGACGCGCCACCGCCCGATCCGGAGATGGTGCAGATCATCAATAATTTCATCACCAGCTCCCGCTCGAGCACCGCGGGCATCATCGGCCTGCTGACGCTCTTCGTCATCGTCATCGGCCTGTTCACGACGATCGAGAATACCTTTAACGACATCTGGGGCGTCCGCCGCGGCCGTAGCTGGATGGCGCGCATCGTCTACTACTGGAGCGTCATCACGCTCGGCGCCCTGCTCTTCTTCGCGTCGCTGACCCTGCTGTCCGCCGGCGCGTTCATGAACGTCTTCTTCGAGAAGATCCCGCTCGGCGAAACGCTCAAGGGTTTCTTCATGTGGCTGCTGCCCTCGAGCTCGGTGCTCCTGCTCGTCGGCCTGCTCACGCTCTTCTACCGCCTCGTGCCGCACACGCGTGTGAAGTGGCGCGCCGCGCTGATCGGCGCCGTGATCGTCACCGCCCTGCTCTTTCTCAACAACTACCTCGCGTTCCTTTATTTCAAGCGCGTGATCCTGTCGCGCAGCCTTTACGGCTCGGTGAGCATCATGCCGATCCTGATGGTCGGCCTGTACATCTTCTGGTTCTTCGTGCTCGTCGGCGGCCAGATCACGTACGCAGTGCAAAACGTCCGCTACCGCAGCAGCCAGACCGCCTGGCACAGCCTCAACCACGTCACGCGCGAAAGCATGTCGCTCGTCGTGCTGCTACTGATCTGCCGCCGCTTCAAGGTCGCCGCGCCGGCCTACTCCGTCACCGAACTCTCGCACCTCATCCGCGTGCCTTCGCAGGTGTTGAACGAGAGCCTCAACCGCCTCGTCGACATCAAGCTGATCTCCGAGCTCCCGCCGGCCGAAAACGCCGATCCGAACGACCTCCGCTATCAGCCGGCGCGTCCGCTCAACCAGATCACGCTCGATGAATTCCGCCGCGAGTTCGAAAACTACGGCGAGTCCCCGACCGCCGGCCTGCTGGAGAACGTCGACCCGATTCTCGCCCACTACCACGAGAAGCTGGCCAAGGTCCTGCCCGCCGCCTTCGGCAACAAGACGCTCGATGACCTGATCGACGACCTGCAGCCGAGCCAGACTTACGCGCCGTTTCCGGCCGCGTCCAAGTGACGGTGAAGTTCGTTCCCGCCGTCTCATGATCAATCCGGCCCAGTTGCTTCCGGAAATCGCCGCCATCGCCCGCGGGGCGGGTGAAATCATCCTGCGCCACTACGCCGCGCCGATTCCCACCACGAACAAGAGCAACCGCATCGACATCGTCACGGCGGCCGACACCGAGGCCGAGGCCTACATTGTCCGCGAGTTGCTGAAACGCTTTCCCGATCACCACATCGTAGGTGAGGAAGGCGGCGGCCAGGGCGCGCCGGCGGCGACGGCCCCTTATCATTGGTACGTCGACCCGGTGGACGGCACCGTCAATTTCGCCAGCAAGTTGCCGCACTTCTGCACGAGCATCGGGCTCGCCACGCCCGATCGCCAGCCGTTGCTCGGTGTTGTGCTGGATCCCACCAAGGACGAACTGTTCACGGCGGTCCAAGGCGGAGGCGCCACCTTGAACGGCCAGCCGGTCCGCGTTTCGGCGGTTGGCGAGCTGATCGATGCCGTGGTCACCACCGGTTTTCCCTACGACAAGCACACCAATCCCGACAACAACCTGAAGGAATGGACCGCCTTCCTGAAGCGTATCCGCGGCGAACGCCGCCTCGGCAGCGCTGCGCTCGACCTGTGCTACGTCGCCTGCGGCCGGGTGGACGGCTACTGGGAGAAGGATCTGAAACCCTGGGATGCGATGGCCGGCCTCCTCATCGCCCGCGAAGCCGGCGGCAAAGTCACCGACTACCAGGGCGGCGCCAATCCGCAGCGCCTCGACCGCGGCCAGTACGTCGCCAGCAACGGCCGGCTGCACGCCGAGATGCTCGCCGTGCTAAAGTCCGCCTGAACCCAGTTGGAGAGCCGGAGCAACCGCTCCCACAGGGTACGTCTGCCTAAGCCCGCTCCGAGTGAACTGATCACCCGCTGTTTTTCGCGCATCACCAATCCCGGTTTGTAACGTATTACGTTACAAATCGGGATTGGATGGGTGGGCTTCCGTCGGCCTTCAAAAACGGGCCGTTTCCGGTCACGGCCAAACCTCGCCGAAAGTTCAGAAGCTCAACGAGTTTGCTTTTGACAATTTCTCTTTCAGGCCGCTTTGATTTGGAAACCCCGTCACCGCCACATGTTCAATCAACTGCTCGGACTTTTCTCCAACGACATCGGGATCGACTTGGGTACCGCCAACACCCTCGTCTACGTGAAAGACAAGGGCATCGTGCTCCGCGAGCCCAGCGTCGTGGCGGTCTATACGAATTCACGCCGCGTACGCGCGGTGGGTGACGAGGCGAAGGTCATGCTCGGCCGTACTCCCGGCAGCATCACCGCCATCCGCCCGATGAAGGACGGCGTCATCGCCGACTTCGACATCACCGAGGCGATGCTCCGTTATTTCATCCGCAAAGCCAACGGCGGAAAAACCTTCCCGCAGCCGAGCGTCTGCATCGCGATTCCCTCCGGCATCACCGAGGTCGAGAAGCGCGCCGTGATGGAATCCGCCACGCACGCCGGTGCGCGCGAGGTGCACACCATTCCCGAACCGTTCGCCGCCGCCCTCGGCGTCGGCCTGCCGGTCGACGAACCCGCGGCCAACATGATCGTCGACATCGGCGGTGGTACGACCGAGATCGCGATCATTTCGCTCAACGGCATCGTCTTTTCGAAATCCATCCGCGTGGCCGGTGACGAGATCGATCTCGCCATCATCAACTACATGAAGCGCGCCTACAACCTGCTGATCGGCGAGCGCACGGCGGAAGAAATCAAGATGACCATCGGCTCGGCCTACCCGCTCGAGACCGAGCTCTCGATGGAGGTCAAGGGCCGCGACTCCGTGGCCGGCCTGCCCAAGACGATCCACATCACCTCGCAGGAAATCCGCGAGGCGATGGGTGACACCATCGGCGCCATCGTCGAGGCCGTGCGCATCACGCTCGAGCGTTGCCCGCCGGAACTTTCCGCCGACCTCGTCGACCGCGGCTTCGTCATGGCCGGCGGCGGCTCACTCATCCGCGGCGTCGACAAACTCCTCTCCGAGAAGACCGGCCTCGCCGTCACGGTGGCCGACGACCCGCTCTCCGCCGTCGCCAACGGCACCGGCGTCTTCATCAACAATATCGAGGACTACCGCCGGATCGCCGCGGACCTCTAATCGGAGGCCGGCCTCCGCCGCCCGCGTCGTGCTGCCCAAACGTTTCGACCAGGCCCGTCCGTTCGCCACGCTTGGCCTTATCCTGCTCGCGTGGGTCTTCCTGCCGCTGGCCGCCCGCGTCTTCACGCGCGCATCCTTCTTCGAGATCCAGGCGCCGCTCACGGTCGCCGATTCCTACGTGCGCGACCTCCAGGCCTTCTGGGCGAATCGGATGCACTCCAAGGACGAGCTGCTCAAGGCCGGCCGCGAGGTCGCCGGCCTCGTCGCCGACTACGAGTACAGCAACCAACGCAACACCTACCTCGAGGGCGAAATCCTCCGCCTCGAAAACCTGCTCAAGCTGCCCTCGATGCCCGAGTACCGGCTGGAGCCCGCGCGCGTGGCCCGGCGGGATTTCTCCGGTTGGTGGCAGCGCATGGTGATCCGCAAGGGTTCCAACTACGGCATCACGGTCGGCGCGCCGGTGGTGTTTGCCGGCGGTGTCGTCGGCCGCATCACGGAGGTCCACAAATACACTTCCGTCGTCGATCTTGTCACCAGCCCCACCCTGCGCCTCGCCGCCACCGTCGCCGGCGACACGCGCCCGGTCAGCTATCAGGGCGGCTTGAACAACACCTTCAGCTCCCCGCGCGGCACCGTGGATTTCGTGCCACTCGACATCTACGCCAACTCCCTGCCAAAGAAACAGCTGGTGACCTCCGGCCTCGGCGTGTTTCCGCCCGGCCTGGCCATCGGTGAAATCACCGCCCTCGAACCGAGCGCGGACGGCCTCTTCAAGAGCGGCGAAGTCGCCCTCGACCCGCGCCTCGGCACGCTGACTGAAGTCACGGTACTCATCCCCCTGAACCCCGACGAGTGATGCAGCCTCCGGCTCTTAGCTTTAAGCTCTTGGCTCTTCGCTCTGGCTCCTGACCATGCGCCGCTACGATCCCCGCTGGCTCATCGTCACGCTGGCCAACCTGCTGCTCTGGTGGCTCACCGGTCTCGCCAATCACTACCTCGCGGCCTTCCACGTGCCGCTGCTGGGCGACTGGTCCGTTTACCTCTACCTCGGCGGCCTGCTCGTCACTTACTCCGCGCTGCGCCTCGACGCCGCGCATGGCCTGACCGCCACCATCCTGACCGCATTGCTGGTCGACTCGCTCGAGCCCGTGCCGTTCGGCACCAGCCTGTTCCTTTTCTCCCTCGTCCATGTCGTGGTGCTTTACGGCCGCCACCGCTTTCCGCGCGAGGGCGCGATCTTCGCCGTCGTGGTCGCCCTGCTCGCCAATCTGTTTCTGGTCATCGCCCTCTCCTTCATCCTCGTCGGCGCCAACCCGCATCCGGCCTCGGCCTGGCTGCGCATCTTCGTGGACCTGTTCTTCTCCCAAGCGGTCATCGCCCTCGTGACGCCGTGGTTCATCGCCCTGCAGGACCGCGCCATGGAGATCGTCCAAATCCATCCGGAAACCGGCCGGCACATCGTGCGCTAAGCATGCTTGGCCTCCGAACCACACACCCCGCCCTATCGGGCATCAGCCGTCGCCGAGGCTATGGCCGACAAGCCCCTCTTCATAGAGGGGATTTTCGTTACGATGCCTGGGTCCGCTCTATGAAGAGGGGTGGCGCGAAGCGCCGGGGTGTGTAGGGTATTTTTGTGAGCCGCCTGATCGAACGCCGCACCCACAAGAACCCGCGCCTGCTGGTTTTCTACGGCGTGGTGCTTGGGATCGTCGGCGTGCTGACCACCGGACTCGGCTACCGCCAGCTGTTCAAGAGCGGCGTCTACAGCGAACGCGAGCGCCTGCAAAACCTGCGCCGCGTCGTCTCCCCGGGCCCGCGCGGCAACATCTACGACCGCGAGGATCGCATCCTGGTGGGCAATCGCCCGCGTTTCTCCGTGGTGCTCGACCTCGCCGAGCTGCGCGGCGAATTCCGCGCCTCGTACCGGCAGATCAGCCGCAACTACGCCGGCCTGCCCGCCGGCGAGAAACCCAATCCGGGCGAGATGGAGCAGATCGCCCGCGCCTCCGTCGCCCAGCGCTACCTCGACCAGGTCAACGCCATCCTCCACCGCACCGAGCAGATCCGGCCCGCCGACCTGAGCCGGCACGTCAACCAGACGCTCCTCCTGCCGTATGTCCTGATGGATGACCTCGCCCCCGAGGAATACGCCAAGCTCATCGAGCGCCTGCCGGTCAACTCTCCGCTGCAAGTCTACACATCGAGCACCCGCAGCTATCCGTACAAGACCGCCGCCGCGCACATGCTGGGCTACGTCAGCGTCAACACCGACCCCGAGGTCGAGGATTTCCCCGGTGAGGACCTCCTCACCTTCAAGATGAAGGGCAACACCGGCAAAACCGGCTTGGAGAAACTCTACGACGATCAGCTCCAGGGCGAAAGCGGCGGCGCCATCTACCAGGTCGACCCCGCCGGCTACAAGGTCGCCGTGCCCGTCGAGAAGCGCCTGCCCGTGCAGGGCAAAAACATCCACACGAGTCTCGACATCGACCTCCAGCTGGCCGCGGAGGAGAAGATGAAAAACTCCGACGGGGAGGACCGCATCGGCGCCGCGGTCGCCCTCGATGTCCACACCGGCGAGGTGCTCGTGCTGAGCAGCAAGCCAGACTACGACCTCAACGCCTTCGTGCCGCGCCTCACCCACGACGAAGCCAACAAAATCTCCGAGGACGGCGCCTGGTTCGATCAATCCATCGCCGGCGCCTACCCGCCCGGCTCGACCTTCAAGATCCTTACCTCCATCGCCGCGCTGCGCAACGGGCGCGTGACGCCCGACCAGCCGATCATCGACTGCGACGGCATCACCATGGTCGGCAACAAGCGCTTCTACTGCGAAAACGGCGAAGGGCATCACCACGACATTCACCTCGCCGAGGCCATCGCCCGCAGCTGCGACATCTACTTCTACGAAGCCGGCCGGCTCACGACCGCCGAGACGGTCGCCGCCGAAGCGAAGCGCTTCCACCTCGACCAGCGCACCGGCATCGAGCTGCCGGGGGAAACCAGCCGCATGGTCATTCCGGATCCGGCGTGGAAGGAAAAGACCCAGAAGGAACGCTGGTTCCCCGGCGACACCGCCAACATGTCCATCGGTCAGGGCTACGTGCTGGTCTCCCCGCTCGACATGGCGTGCTTCGCCGCGTCCGTCGCCCGCGACGAACTCTACACCAAGCCCACCATCCTGCACGACCCGCACGCGCCCACCCAGCACGCGCCGCCCATCGGCCTGACGCCGTCGCAGCGCGCCGCCCTGCTGGAGGGCATGGAAGGCTGCACGACCTACGGCACCGCCAAATTCCTCGCGCTGCCCAAGATGAAGATCCCCGGCGTACGCATCGCCGGCAAAACCGGCACGGCCCAGAAGCGCGTGGTCAAGGACGGCAAGGTCGGCACGATCAATTGCGCGTGGTTCATCTGCTTCGCCCCGCTGGAAAAACCGGAGATCGCCATCGCCGTAATGATCGAAGGCGAAAACCTCGGCGAAAATTTCGGCGGCGGCACCTATGCCATGCCGGTCGCCCAAGCGATCCTCCAGAAGTATTTCGAAAAACAGCGGGCCGCCCTCGCGCCCAAGCCGCCCTTGCTCTCCGCCAAGTGAGGACGAGCGGCGTAAATTTTTCTGCGCCAAAGGCCACAAGGATGATGACGCGCCGCCGCGCAGCGTGTAAGGTGTGGGCGTGAACCGTCTGATCGAACGCCGCACCCACAAGAACCCGCGCCTGCTGGTTTTCTACGGCGTGGTGATCGCGATCGTGGGAGTGCTGACGACGGGCCTCGGCTACCGCCAGCTGGTCAAGAGCGGCCTCTACGCCGACCGGGAGCGCCTGCAAAACCTGCGTCGCGTCATCTCGCCCGGCCCGCGCGGCAACATTTACGATCGCGACGGCAAACTGCTGGTCGGCAATCGCCCGCGTTTTTCCGTCGTACTCGACCTGGCCGAACTGCGGGGCGAGTTCCGCAGCGAGTACCGGCTGGTCAGTCGCAACTACGCGAATTCCCCCGCCGGCGAAAGACCCAACGCCGACCAGATGGAGCGCATCGCCCGCAGCTCGGTGGCGCAGCGCTACCTCGACCAAGTGAATGTGATCCTCAATCGCCACGAAACCGTGCGCGCCAACGATCTCAGCCGGCACGTCAACCAGACGCTCCTGCTGCCCTACGTACTGCTCGACGACTTGGCCCCCGAGGAATACGCGCGCCTGCTCGAGCGGCTTCCGGTGAGTTCGCCCGTGCAGGTCTATACCTTCAGCTCGCGCAATTATCCCTACGGCGTCGCCGCCGCCCACACCCTCGGTTACGTCGGCGTCGATACCGATCCCGAGGTCGAGGATTTTCCCGGCGAAGACCTGCTCACCTTCAAGCTCAAGGGCTCCACCGGCCTTGCCGGCCTGGAAAAGGTTTTCGACACCCTCCTGGAGGGTGAAACCGGCGGCGCCATCTATCGCGTGGATCCCGCCGGGTACAAAGTCGATCTCCCCGTCGAAAAGCGCATGCCGGTTCAGGGCAAAAACCTGAGCACCAGTCTGGATATCACCCTGCAGCAAGCGGCCGAAGCGGCCATGCAGGATTCGGAAGGCCGGCCCCGCACCGGCGCCGCCGTCGCGCTCGACATCCGCACCGGCGAGGTGCTGGCGCTGGTTTCCAAGCCCGACTACGACCCGCTCACCCGCGTGCCGAATCTTCCGCCCGACATGGACGTCGCCAAATCCGGCGTCTGGCTCAACCGCGCCATCCAGGGCCGCTACCCGCCGGGCTCCACTTTCAAGATCATCACGTCCATCGCCGGGTTGCGCGCCGGCACCATCGAGCCCGACACCTCCAAGATCATTTGCCCCGGCTTCATCATGGTAGGCAACCGGCGCTTTCCCTGCGCCCACGGCGCGATGCATGGCGAGGTCAACCTCGTCAAAGCCATCGCCAAGTCCTGCAACGTGTTTTTCATCAAGCACGGCCTGGACACGACCCCGGAGTTCATCGCCGCGGAGGCCAAGCGCTTCGGCTTCAATCATCCCACCGGCATCGAGCTGCCCGGGGAATTCAAGACGCCACGCGTGGCGGATCCCGACTGGCGCCGGGAAAACTGGCGTTCCGCCAACCTGCCCGACGGCATCTGGCGCGGCGGCGACACGGCCAACATCTCAATTGGCCAGGGCGACACGCTGATCACTCCATTGCAGGCCGCCTGCATGGTGGCTTCCTTTGCGCGTGGGGAAACCGAGACCAAGCCCACCCTGCTGCACGATCCCAAGCGGCCGGCGCTGCGCACCAACCCGATCGGCCTGCCCCCCGCGGACTACAACGCCATCCTCGAAGGCATGAAGCAGTGCTACGCGATCGGCACGGGACGCCTTGCCGCCGTGGACGGCCTGAGCGGCGCCGCCAAATCCGGCACCGCGCAAAAAGGCCGCATCGAGGTGGCCTGGCTCGTCTGTTTCGCCCCCGTGGAAAATCCGCAGATCGCCATCGCCGTCGCGCTCGAAGGCGAAGAAGACCAGGATTTCGGCGGCGGCGCCTACGCCGGCCCCGTCGCCCACGCGATCCTGCAAGCGTGGAAGGAAAAGCGCGACAACCCGCCGGTGAAGGCACCGACGTTGACGATGCAGTGAAGCGGGGCGCGGATTTGATTCAGGGCCGCGATAACGTTTTTCTAACAAGGATTGTGCTTCCTTGGCTCGAGTCCCCTCTATCAAGAGGGGTGCCCCGCAGGGGCGGGGTGTGTTTCCACGAACACCTCGAAGCATCCACGACCAACCATGAAACTCTGGTACGACCCGTCTCTCAAAAAGCTCGCTCGTACTCTCCGAAAACAAAGCACGCTGTCGGAAATATTGCTCTGGCAGCAATTGAAGAACGGTCAGCGCCAGGGCTTTGATTTCGACCGGCAGAAGCCGATTGATCGCTACATCGTGGATTTCTTTTCTAGCGAGTTGATGCTCGTCGTGGAAATCGACGGCCGCAGTCACAAGCTCAAGGGAGAAGGTGATGATGCGCGACAGCAGCGGCTGGAATCTTTGGACGTACGCCTTTTGAGATTCGACGACCGGTTGGTGAAAACCGACATCAACTCCGTGATTCTCACGATCGACAACTGGATTGAGCTCAATGGGCCCGCGCGCTGAGCCACACACCCCGCCCTTCGGGCACCCCTCTTCATAGAGGGGACTTCGGCTGCGGATTAATTTTCCCGAGGACGTAGATTGAAATCCCCTCTATCAAGAGGGGTGGCGCGCAGCGCCGGGGTGTGTTCGTCCGATGACGGACGGAGTTCGCACACTATCTCCGGATCGCCTTACGCGCCGCGCGTGCGCGGCGGAACACGCCCTGCGGCTCCGGCCACGTTTCCTTCCGGCCATAGCGCAACCGCTGCAGCTCGCCCACCACCGCCAGCCTGTCTCCTGTCACCTGTCGACTGTCCTCCGCCCTCCGTCCTCCGTCCTCTGTCGCGCCCTTCAGGCGCGTCAGCCACTGCCCCGCCGCCTGCCGCACGGGATCATAACCCGCCGGACGCCCGCGCCGCTGCCAGCGCCGCCAGCCGGCGCGCACCAACCAGCCGAAAATCCAGAGCAGCGCCACCGACCCGATGGCCAGCCCGACGACCTTCGCCACGCGCTTGGCATCCCACGGCCGCGCCAGCCATTCCTTCAGGCGCTTGGAAAATCCCTCCAGCCGCGCCTTGAGCGCCGTGCCCGAATCGGTCGTGAACGTCTTCACACTCTCGATCATCTGCACCTGCTGGCGCGAATCGAAGTTCACGATGCGGCGATACCAGAGCACCCGCAGGCTGTCCACACGCGCCGACCAGCTGCTGTCCTGCCCGTGCTGCGCGGCGACGTCCTGCCCTGTCGCATTCGTCACCGTGTTGCCGGGCGTGGGATCCATCCGCACCCAGGCGGCCTTGCCATCGTAGATTTCCACCCACGCGTGGGCGTCGGAGTTGCGCACCATGAAATAATTCTCGAAGGCGTTCAGCGTCCCGCCGTGGAAACCGGCCACCACGCGCGTGGGATAACCCGCCGATCGCGCCAACACGGTGAACGCCGCGGCAAAGTACTCGCAGAAGCCGGGCTCGTTGGAATCCAGCCAGCGCACGATGCTGTCCTGCCCTTCCGCCGCGGGAATTTTCACCGACAACGCATAGGCATGGCGGCCCTTCAACCAGGCGAGCGTGCGCCGGCCGAATTCCTCGGCGGACAGCGTCGCGCCGCCGGTGATCTCGTGCACCACGCGCTGGAGCACAGCGGCGTTCTGCGGGCCCTCGGGACCGCGCAGGGTCAGGCGCGGATCGTAGCGATACTGGTCGCCCGCCGCCGGCGGGCTGTTCTCGGCCCGGCGCAACCCGTCATTGAACTTCATGTCGGCCAGCAACGGCGTCAGTTCCACCGAATCGAGCTGGAATGCCGTCATCGTCATCGGCTCCGTGCGCAGCGCCGCGATGCGGTTGCCGGGACTGAGCTGCAGCGGCACCGGGTCGCGCAAGCGCAACGTGCCGTAGCTACCGGGCAGCGGCAAGTAGCGGCTGACTCCGGGCTCCACATAAAAGGTCCACTGGCCGCCGACGTCGTTCGTGAGCCGGCCGAGCGGGCGTCCGCGCACCTGCTGGATCACGCGCTGCGAGCGCAAGAGCTCCGCCTTGAGGCCGGCCGACACCTTGAAGCCGTCCGGCGCGTATTCATCGAGCACTACCAGGCGCCAGTAGGGCTCCTCCTTAATCCCGCTGGCGTCGGTCAGGTCCACGCGCATGGCGATGCTGGTATCCTTCGAAAGGTCGGTCACGTCGCCGAACTTCACCGTGTCGGTGAAGCCGGAGCGGCTCTTGCGCGTGATGTAGCGATCGAGGAAGAACCCGCTCGCGACCTCGAAGCGCGGGATGATCATGAACAGCAGGCCGGACATCACCACGACCGCGGTGAACAGCGTGGCCGCGAAGGTCAGCAGTTTCCAGTCGAGCACCGACGCCAGACGCCGGGCGAACTTCCGCCAGGACAAACGCGTCCAGGCCGTCTCCGCCTCGGCCGTGCGCACCGCTCCGGTTTCCGAGGCATCGATCAGGTTGATGACAAAAAGAAAACCCAGCGCACACGCCGTGAAACCGAGCAGCAGGAACGCGAACCCGAGCGAAACCGTGAGCACGCCCGCCACCACGATCAGGAACAGGCCGAGGACGAGCAGCTGCAGGTCCTCGCGCTTCTTGCGGTAAGACGCCGCGCGGTAGAGCACGAGCAGGATGGCGAGGCGGATGAGCACCGGCAGCGTGTCGGGACTCAGGTAGAAATCGATCGCCAGGGTTACGATGATGGCGGGCACCGCGAGCTTCCACACCAGCGGCGGAACGCGTCCCGGCACCTGCGGCCAGATCACCGTCGCGAGCACGATGGAGCCCGTGACCGCCACCAGGCTCAGCGCCTCGATATCGAGGAAGAACACCGTCCACAGCGCGACCAGCGACATGGCGCCGCCGAGCAGCCATTTCAGGCGCAGGAGCTCGTCGAGATTAAGCTGACGCGGTTTTGCGACCGTCGACATAGGCGGCTACGCCCCGCGGCCCGTCGGGCGCGAAGGTGATGAGGTTGTGACCGGAAACCTTCTCCAAGGCGGTCGTGGTGGAATTGTTGCCCGGCTGCAGCAGCGCGAGTGCGTCGAGCCAGGTTTCGAGATCGCGCACCCGGCGCGTCTCGATGAGCGAGCCATCCTCGAGCACGACGCCGCGCAGGCGGCCGGCGGCGAACAAGTCCTCGGCCATCGTCGCCGCCAAGCTGCAAACCAGCTCGAACTGCTCGGGACGAACCCAGATGTCCGCCGAACTGTCGAGCCGCAGCACATAGCCCTCGTGCGTCTCCGCCGCGAACTGCCGGATCATCAGCTGCCCGAGCCGGGCGCTGGCCTTCCAGTGGATGAGACGGTGCGAATCGCCGAGCTCGTACTTGCGCAGCGAAAGCAGGTCGTCGCCCGTGCCGATGCGTGACGTGCGCCGGCCGGCGTTGCCCGCCGGCGCCGCGATCGCACCGATCCACTGGTACTCGACCTGGGCGGGCCAGACGAGGACCTGGTGCACGATATCCGTGCCAAGGCTCTTTTTCAGGAAGCCAAAGGGAAACAGCGAGCCCACCGCGGCCAGCTCGACGATCGCCTCGCCGCGGCGCGTGGGCTTGAGCCCCCAGTCGAGCGTCATCTCCGAACCCGGTTCGATGCGGTCGCGCAGGTAGACCTTGCCGCGCGTGATGTACTTCTCCGCCGCGGAAAGGATTTCCCGGAATTTCATCTCCCGCCCGTCGGCCGTCGGGTCGGGAATGTGGCGCGGCTGCGACACCAGCTCGAACCACAGGCTGTACGTGGGCAGCCAGCGCTTGCGGTTGACGAGCTCGACGGTGACGAGCGTCTCGTGTCCGGCGCGCCAGGTGCCCGGCTGGCGCATGCGCCAGCACATGCCCATGAGGTTGAACCACGACAGCAGGCCGCTGAGCAGCAGGCACGCGAGCAGCAGCGAGAGCGTGATGAAGAGGATGTTGCTCGCAGTGTTGTACGCCGCCGTGCCGATGCCCAGCGCCAGCGCCATCAGGAACAGGCCGGGAATGGTGAGTGCGATGCGATGACGGCGCTTGGGAAACACCAGCGTCCAGACCAGACGGTGCCAGCTGAACTTCCGCCGCTGCTGCTCGCGCGAGCCGGGGCCGTCCCAGTCGACGCTCGGGGTCGTGATGGTCGAGGTCGTGGCACTCATGACTCGCGTCGGCAAAGGCCAAATTTCAAACGCCCAATCTCAAAGAAATTCGAAATCACAGTTTTTGAATTTCGAAACTGAGATTTGTTTGGCGTTTGGATAACTGGCGTTTGGCGTTTTTCACTCAGGAACCGCGATGGCCGCCACAATGCGCTTCAACGCCGCAAGCACCGTGCGGCGCTCCTCCAGCGCGTCGGAAGTCTGGCGAGCGAGTGACAGGCGGTGGGCCAGCACCGGGCCGGCCATCTCCTGGATGTCTTCGGGCACCACAAAGTCCCGGCCGTAGATGAGCGCGCGGGCCTGGGCCGCGGTGCGCAGGGCGAGGCCGCCGCGCACGCTGGCACCGGCCTTGAATTCCGTCTCGGTGCGCGTGGCCGTGATGATCTTCAGGACGTAATCCAGCACGCTATCCTCCACGAAGACCTTCGCGGCCAGCGCCTGCATCTTCAGGATGTCGGAGCGCGTGACGACCGGGTTGAGCGCGATTGAATCGTAGCCCGCCTTGGCCGAGCGCAGAATTTCCAATTCGTCGACCGGCTGCGGATAACCCATCGCCAGGCGCATCAGGAAGCGGTCCATCTGGCTCTCGGGCAGCGGAAACGTGCCCTCGTAGTCGACCGGGTTCTGCGTGGCGACGACCATGAACGGCACGCCCACCGCGTGGGCCTCGCCGTCGACCGTGATCTTGCCACGGTCCATGACCTCGAGCAGCGCGGACTGCGTCTTCGGCGTGGCGCGGTTGATCTCGTCGGCGAGCACGACACTCGCAAAAACCGGGCCGGGCTTGAACACGAATTCCTTCAGCGTCTCGTCGTAGATCGACACGCCGGTGACATCGGTCGGCAGCAGGTCGCTCGTGAACTGAATGCGCGAGAAAGCGCAGTCCATCGAGCGAGCCAGCGCGTAGGCCAGCGTCGTCTTGCCCACACCCGGCAGATCCTCGATCAGCAAGTGGCCGCCGGCAAGGAGGCAGACCAGCGTC
Source organism: Verrucomicrobiota bacterium (assembly GCA_048498955.1). GTDB lineage: Bacteria > Verrucomicrobiota > Verrucomicrobiia > Opitutales > Opitutaceae > Lacunisphaera. Next base: position 358,466 of record JBEHWZ010000005.1, read on the forward strand.
TGGTCGATAACCTCATCCTTGCCTTTGATGGTGAGACGCATGTTGGCCTTGAGACGCGCAAGGGCATCGCGCGTGGAGGCGACTTCGGCCGCGGGAGCAAAATCACTCATGCGCCGACGGTACGAACGACCGCAGCCGGGGCAAACGGATTTCAGGACGACCAAGGAAAATAAGGCTCCTACGACGCCCATCAAACTACAGGGAGGAAAACGGACACCAACAACCGAACTAGCTACCGTCATCCTGAGCGCAGCGAAGGATCCAAGGGAAAGGACGGACACGCGCCGCCCGCTTGGATCCTTCGCTGCGCTCAGGATGACGGTAAGGGCGGGCAACGCATGTCCGCCAATCGCCGCTACGAATGCTCTGCGCTGCTTTACTCACTCAGACCACTCTCGCATTGCCTGCCTCGTCGCTCCCTGCCCTGCTCCGCCCATGCATAAAGGACGGCTCGAAGCCTTCAGCGACGGCGTCATCGCCATCATCATCACGATCATGGTGCTCGAGATGAAAGTGCCGCACGGCACCGAGCTCCATGAGCTGCTGCCGCTCTGGCCGGTGTTCCTCAGTTACGTGCTCAGCTTCGTATACGTCGGCATCTACTGGAACAACCATCACCATCTTTTCCAGGCCGTGAAACACGTGAAGGGCGGCGTCCTCTGGGCGAATCTCCACCTGCTGTTCTGGCTGTCGCTGTTTCCCTTCGTCACCGGCTGGATGGGCGAGAACCATTTCGCGCCCACGACGGTCGCGTTGTACGGCGGCGTGCTGATCATGGCGGGCATCGCCTACTACATCCTCGTGCGCTGCCTGCTCGCCTGTCACGAGGAGGCTTCGGTTCTCCGCAAGGCCATCGGCTCGGATTTCAAGGGCATCGTGTCGGTCGTCATGTACGCCGTGGGCATCCCGATCGCCTGCAAGCTGCCGTGGCTGGCGCTGGCGATCTACTTCAGCACCGCGATCATCTGGCTCGTGCCGGACCGCCGCATCGAGCGCAAGCTGGTGGAGTAAGCGCGCCTCGCGGGACTGCGCTATGGTGTGAGTCACGCGGCATTTGCGCCGCGCGTCATCCTGTTTAGGAGTGTCGGACCCCGCATGAACACCCCCGCCCTGCTTCGCTCCGGCGCGCTCGTCGCCGCCTTGTTCCTGTCCGCCCGCGTCATCGCCGCCGACGCGCCCAAGCCCACCGACCCGCTCCCGCGCGCCACGCCGGAATCGCAGGGCGTTTCGTCCGCCGCGCTCCAGGCGATCGTCGACGAGCAGGACGCGAAGAAGTACGGCATGCACGGCCTCATGATCGTGCGCCACGGCAAGGTCATCGCCGAGGGCTGGTGGGCACCGTACGCCGCGAACGAGCCGCACATGCTGTTCTCGCTGAGCAAGAGCTTCACCTCGACGGCCATCGGCCTGCTGCAGAGCGAGGGCAAGCTCAACATCCACGACAAACTCGCTTCATTCTTTCCCGGCGAGCAGCCCGCCGATGCCGCCGACAACGTGAAGGCCATGCGCCTGCGCGACCTTCTCATGATGTCCACCGGTCAGGTGAAAGAGGACGTCGACAAGCTCAACGACGGCCTCATGGGCAAAGCCGACGCCACGCAGCGGTTCTTCGCCACGCCAGTCCCGCAAAAGCCCGGCACGCTCTTCTACTACAACTCGCCCGCCACGTTCATGCTCTCGGCCACCGTCACGAAGGTCAGCGGCCAGACCGTGCGCGATTATCTCCTGCCCCGCCTGTTCGAACCGCTCGGCATTCCCAAGCCCGATTGGGATCTCAGCGTCCAAGGCTACAACCACGGCGCTTCCGGCCTGCACATCCGCACCGAGGACATCGCGAAGTTCGGCCAGCTGCTCCTGCAACGCGGCGAGTGGCAAGGCCGCCGCCTCGTGCCCGCCGACTGGATCGATCTCGCCACCTCGCGCCAGGCCTCGAATGGCAGCGATCCGGAAGGCGATTGGGACCAGGGCTACGGTTTTCAATTCTGGCGCTGCGTGCCCGGCTTCTACCGCGCCGACGGCGCGTTCGGCCAGTTCTGCATCGTGATGCCGCAGTACGATACCGTCGTCGCCATCACGGGCGGCACCAAGGACACGAAGGGCGTCATGAAGATGCTCTGGGCCAAACTGCTCCCCGAACTGCGTCCTGCCGCGATCCCGGAAAATCCCGCCGCACAGGCCGCGCTGAAGGAACGCCTCGCCCACCTCACGCTGCCGCTGCCCGCTGGCGCCGCGACGTCAGCGCTCGCCGCCAAAATTTCCGGCAAGGAATTCGTCTTCGAGAAAAACGACCTGAATCTCGATTCCGCCTCGCTCACGGTCGCGGCTGACGGCGCCGTCACGTTCAAGGCCCGCCGCTACGATCAGGACCAGGCGGTCGTCGCGGGTCGCAACGAGTGGAAGCCCGGCGCTTTCCTGATCAGCAAAACCGGCACCCCGCCCGTCGCCGCCGCCGGCGCCTGGACCGCCGATGACACCTACACCATCGCCCTCGCCCAGCTCGGCCAGCCCTTCCTCGAGACCTTTCACCTGAAGTTCGCCAACGACGCCGTCACCCTCGAGCGCGAGTTCAACGTCGGCCCCGCCAGCAACAAACCGGTGGTCCTCACCGGCAAAGTGCGGCCCTGATCAATGACCGAGCCAGAGTGTGCGGGTATGCGCGAAGCCCACACACCCCGCCCTGACGGGCACCCCTCTTCATAGAGGGGATTCGGTCAGCGTTGGTTCGAGTCCCCTCTATGAAGAGGGGCATGGCGGCCATAGGCTCGGCGACGGCTGCTGGCGCGAAGCGCCGGGGTGTGTCGGTGGATTTCCGCGTGCGGCCACCACGCCCGGACTCTCCGCTTGCCGCCCTGCCCTTCCTAGTGCGTTTATCGGGGCATGCGTTTCGTGTTCATCAGCGAAGGCGACCTGTTCCTGAAAAACGACGGGGCCAGCCCTGTTGAAATCGAAAGTCCGTTTGCCCGCGAGGCGATCGAGCGCGCGTCGAACCGTACCAATCGCAATGCCTGGAAGGGCCAGGGCATGGAGGATGCCGGACCGTTCGGCGCCAGCATGGTCTGGGGCAAGCAGACGGCCGGACGCGGCGACAAGGACCATCCGGTCATGCGCTCCGTCGTGCGCGGGCCGGGCGACAACGAGCTGCTCTACGCGCTCGCGATGACGGCAAGCTCCGGGCTGTTCCGCTACAACCTCGAGACGAAGGACGAGCTGCGCCTTTTCCACCGCCAGGATTTCGACGGCTGCGGCCTAAGCTGCCACCGGCCCACCGCGCAGGTGATCATCAGCTCCCGCAACGACGACCATCTCGGCAAGCTCGAGGTCTATGAGGAAGCAACGCGCTGCCGCCAGCGCCTGACCGATGGCGACGGCCACGACTCGAATCCCGCGCAGGATCCGAACGCCCCCAACAAGGTGTATTTCCAGAGTGCCGGCGTGGCCCGCAACGAGCAGGGATACATCGTGGCATTCGGCCCGGTCGCCATCCACCGGATCGACACCGACACCGGCACGATGGAAACGCTGCTCGAGGACCGCCACTGGGACTTCCTGCAACCGAAGATCGATGGTCAAGGCCGGCTGCACTACATCCGCCGCCCGCACGGTCGCGACGAGCTCTCGGTCTTCCAGAAAGTGAAGGCCTTCGTGCTGGTCCCCTATTATCTCGCCGTGGGCATCTTCGGTTTCCTCGAAGCCTTCACCCGCATGTTCGGCAAGCAGTCGCTGCGCCCCGCCGGCCCGGGCAAGGACCTCCCGCAAAACCGCAGCCGCTACGCAACCTTCCACGACACTGCGATCGCGCTCGAGAAAGTCCTCGATAAGCAGGGCGAGATCGACGAAACCAAACATCTCGTGCCCGCCACCTGGGAGCTGGTTCGCCAGGAAGCCGACGGCAACGAAACCGTCCTCGCCAAGCACGTCGTGGCCTACGACCTCGGCCCGAACGGCGAACTCCTCTACTCCGACGGCCTGCGTATCTGGCAAGGCGGCGATTCGCCGAAGAAACTTTTCCAGGGCAAGATCGTGCAGTCGGTGGTGATTGTGTGATTTCGGCAGCGAGCAAAGGCGCCCAACGGCCTGTTGCCGGTCAGAAATTTTCCGCTCAGCACAAAACTTCCACCACCGTCATCCTGAGCCGTGCGAAGGATCCAAGTGGTGTCGTTGCCACGTTCGCTTTCGGTTGGATCCTTCGCACGGCTCAGGATGACAGCAGGAGAAGAGCTGAAAGCCTTCGACCTTCGCCTCACAACACCGGCGTGATCGGCGTGCCGACGGCCTTGTAGAGCCGCGTCAGGATTTCCTTGTTGGACAACGGCGTCTCGGCGCCGGGGAACGAGCCCACTTCCTTGTAGCGATCATAGAACGCGGGATCATCCGGCATCACTTCGCCTGAGCCCGGTTTCAAATCGAAGCTCGACGTGTTCTGGATCGGCCAGAGATCGAGCGGACTCATCGAGAGCACGCCGTCCACGAGCGAGTTCACCACGTCGAGACGCAGCGGCAGGCGGCGGCGCGCGATCACCCAGCTGTTCTCCGGGCGCATGTCGCGATCGATCTCCTCGCGCAAGGCACGGGCGAAGACGGGATCCTCCACCAGCAAGCCGGCCTCGGTGTTGAGCGCCTCCGAGCGCGGGTCGAGGTTGTAGGAGCCGATGAACGCCACGCGGTCGTCGACCACGAGTGACTTCGCGTGCAGCGACAGGAACGGCGCCTGGTCAGCGGCGACCTTGCGCGTTTCGTAACGGCGCTGCATCGCGTCGTATTGGGGGAACAGACTGCGCAGCGACGCCGGCTTTGGTTTCAATTCGTGGATCTCGAGATGCAGGCTCTCCACGTAGGTGCCGCGCAGACGGTAGTTGGCCGAGTAGGCCTCGATGTTGTCAGTGGAAGCGAAGCTGTTGGTGGAAACGCGCAGCACGAGCGCGGGATTCTTCCGCTTCATCTCCGCGATCAGCTCCTGCGCCTGCGGGCTCAGCACCAGGTAGGGTGTCTGCACCGTCACGCGCTCCTTCGCCTGCTCGAGCCGGTCGCGCAGCTCGCGCGTGATACGGGCCATCTTGGAAAACATCCCGGTGCGCTTGCCCGGCACGTCGCAGATGAAAACCGCCCGCTCCACCGGCTTCAGCTTGGCGACAAACCGGTCGGAAATCAGGGCCGCATCATCGGCTTCGTGGTTCAACGCCTCGAAGTAGCCGCCGAAGTCGTAGTCGCTGCGCTGCGTGTAATGCGGGTACTTGCCTGCCGCGATGGTCTCCGCCACGTCCAACAGCTCGCGGCTCGAGACCGCGTGCTTGTATTTCCAAAACTCCTCGAACGACTCGGAAGCGCGCTGCACCGCCGACCCGACCACCAGCACGTCGCGGTCGCGGAAATTCAGGCCCACGGCATGGTCGTAATAAGTATTCTCGATGTTGCGGCCGCCGGTGATGAGCACCGCCCCGTCGACGATCAGCACCTTGTTGTGCATGCGCTGGTTCAGGTCGCGAAACGACTGCACCGCAGCAACCGCCACCTGCAACTTCGAAGGCTTCAGGCGCGACAGCGGCGGACGGTAATGCTTGATCTCGATGTTCGGGTGCACCGTCGCCAGAAAGGCCACCACTTGCGGGTCCTGGTCCGAAGCGAGCTGGTCGGCGATGATGCGTACCTTCACTCCCCGCTTCGCCGCCTCGATCAGCTCGTACATCATGAGGCGGCCGACCTCGTCGTTGGTCCAGATGAAGGTCTGGATGCAGATCGAGGTCTTCGCCTGGCGGATCAGGTGGATGCGCAACAGGAGCGCATCGTAGCCGTTGCTGAGCATCTCCGCGCGGTTGCCCTTCGCGAGATCGTGCGTCTCGGCCGCCAGCGTCTCCGCCACCGCCGGCCCGAAGGGCGAACCTTCGAGGGGAGCCGCGCAAGCGACGGTCAACAGCCCGAGAAACAGAAACACGCCGGAGCGAAATCGCATGCCATGCTGCTAGCGGAAGTCTCTTTCGCCACAACGCCAAAACCCATCTGCTTCGTGGCCTTTTTAACCACGGATTGCACGAATGGATACGGATAATCCGGAGCGGACTTTAAGCGCAGGAACCGCGAGTTTGAATCCGTAATCATCCGGGCAATCCGTGGTCAAAGAACTCCCGACCATGATGAGAGCCTCACGCGTCACTCCCGGCGGGCTTGTATGTGCGCCGCTTTCGTAGCAGCTTCGCGGTATGAACGACGCCAGCACGCATGTTGAAAATGTCCGCCAGTCCGCCGCCCGCATCACGGCCGCGCTGGCCGGACTGAAACCGAAGATCGCCATCATCCTCGGCTCCGGCCTCGGCGGGCTCGCAAAGCAGGTCCAGAATCCCGTCACCCTCGCCTACCAGGATTTGCCCGGCTTCCCGGTCCTCACGGTCGCGGGCCACGCGGGCCAGTTGATCACCGGGCTGCTGAACGGCGTGCCCGTCATCGTGCTGAACGGGCGCAAGCATTTCTACGAGACGAGCGACGCCTACCCGCTGAAGACGATGATCCGCGCCATGAAGGCCGTCGGCGTCGAGACGCTCTTCCTCTCCAACGCCGCGGGCAGCCTGCGGCCGCATATCAAGGTCAGCGAGCTGATGCTGATTACCGACCACATCAATTTTCTCGGACTCAATCCGCTCGTCGGCCCGAACGACGATTCCTTCGGTCCGCGTTTCTTCGCCATGGCCGATGCGTGGGATCCGGCGCACGGCGCCAAGCTCAAGCAAGTCGCGCAGCAAAACGGCATCACGCTGCATCAGGGCGTCTATGTCGCGTTTCGTGGCCCGTCCTTCGAAACGCCCGCCGAGATCCGCATGGTCCAGGGTTGGGGCGGCGACGCCGTCGGCATGTCGAGCGTGCCCGACTGCCTCATCGCCCGCCACTGCGGCCTCAAGGTCGCCGGCGTCTCGTGCATCACCAACATGGGCGCGGGACTTTCCGATGAGCAGCTCACACACTCCCACACGCTGGAAAACGCCGGCAAGGGCGCGGCCGCATTTGAGAAGCTGGTGCTGGCGGCGGTGAAGGTGCTTTGAGCGCGGCCGGCGGAATTTGACTTGGTTGGGGCGGGGAAAATTTCCAGTTTGGGGTTACGGGCCCCCACACGCACATCACTCCGACATGTCCCAACCCAACCCGCCGACCATTCCGGTCGGCTTGAATCCGTCCGACCTCAACGTCCGGAAAGAAGGCACCTACTTCGCCTTCGTTCTGATCATCTCGATCCTCGTTTGGATCGCCATCGCCGTCTCGATCATTGGCGCGTTCTACGCGGTAATCATCGGTTTCTTCCTCTGGCTTGGCAACGGCCTGCTCATCGCCCTGCTCCGCTCCGAAGCGGTGCGGGTGGACGAACACCAGTTGCCCGAGCTGCACCGCACCTTCCAGGACGTCTGTCGCCAGCTCGGCGTGCTGACCCCGCCGAAGCTTTTTGTCCTCCAAGCCGGCGGCATGCTGAATGCCTTCGCCGCGCGTTTTGCCGGACGCGACTTCGTCGTGGTATATTCGGACTTCCTCGAGGCGCTCGGACCGACCTCGACCGAGATGAAATTCGTCCTGGGCCATGAACTGGGCCACATCCGCAGCCGGCACATTCTGAAGCAAATTTTCCTCGGACCGGGCATGCTCTGCCCCCTCGTTGGTCCCGCCTACCGGCGCGCGTGGGAATCCTCCTCCGATCGCTACGGCGCCTACGCGGCGCAGGATGTCGAGGGCAGCGTGCGCGCGATGCTGATCCTGGGCGGCGGCCGCGAACATGGCCGCCTGCTCAATGCCGAGGCCTTCGCCGGCCAGCACCGTGACGAACGCGGCTTTTTCGTTTCTTTGCACGAGCTCACGTCCAGCTACCCGACGCTTTCCCGCCGGACCACCGACCTGCTCGCGCTGCGCACCGGACAACCCGCCGCCAAGCCGGACCGCAGCCCGCTGGCGTACTTGATCGCCTTGTTCATCCCCGGCGGCAACCTCGCCGGCGGCGGCGGTGCCGCGAGCGCAATGGTGATGGTCGTCTTCATCGGCCTGCTCGCCGCGATGGCGATCCCCGCCTTCCAAAAGGTCCGGCAGACCTCACTCTTGAAAGTGTGCGCCAACAATGAGCGCATGTACTCCGCGGCTTTCGACCAGTATGCCCTGGAGACCGGCCATCCGCCGAAGCGCCTGGATATGCTGGTCGGAGCCGGCAAATACATCCACACCCCGCCGGTTTGTCCGGCCGGCGGTGCATACGAAATTCCCGTAGGCGCCACCTCCGGCGAAGAGGTTTATTGCACGGTCCACGGCACGCTGGAGGATATCGCCCGGTCGGCCAGCGCACCGCCAAGACGCTAGCCACTCAACCTGCCCAGGAGACGGCCTGGATCTTGCGCGCAAGCTCAACATCCTTGGCCGTCACCTTGTTGCCGGAGTCGTGCGTATTCAGGCGGATCGACACGCGGTGGTACACGTTGGTCCAGTCGGGATGATGGTCCATGCTCTCGGCCTCGAAGCCGACGCGGACCATGAAGGCCATCGCCTCGCGAAAACCGCCGAACTTGAATTCCTTCGCCAGCGCATCGTTGGCGAATTTCCAGCCCGGCAGCGTGGCCAGGGCGGTCTCAATCTCGGCAGGGGTCAGCGGTTGGGCCATGGGAATTAAGACAGCTTGCGCCAGGAAAGTGCCCGCGCAAACACCCGAACCCGTCAAGAAACTGTCAGCTTTCTCGTCTACGAGGATGTCTTTCTGCTGTAGCGGCGGTCTATGACCGCCGTCATCGCCCAAGCCGGCGGTCGTAGACCGCCGCTACAGATCGACCGCAACTGGCGGCGCGAGAGCTTGTCAAAGCTGCACCTCGCTCCCTAACTCACCTCCTCACCTCGCATGCCGTCCCCCTCGCCTGCCAAAATTCCCCAGCACGTCGCCATCATCATGGATGGCAATGGCCGGTGGGCCAAACAACGCGGTCTGCCGCGCCTCGAGGGCCATCGCCGCGGCGTGGAGGCGGTCCGCACCGTGGTCGACGCCGCGCGCGCCATCGGCATCCGCTATGTCACGCTCTACGCGTTCTCGGTCGAAAATTGGAAACGCCCGGTGGACGAGGTCTCGGGCCTGATGGGCCTGCTCGACTACTTCCTGAAGCGCGAGCTGAACACCCTGATCAAAAACAAGGTGCGCCTGCTCACCATCGGCCGTACCACGGCCCTGCCGGAAAACGTGCAGCGCGAGCTGAACCGCGTGATCGAAGCGACCAAGGATTTCACGGATTGGACGCTGGTGCTCGCGCTCAACTACGGCTCGCGCTCCGAAGTCGCCGACGCCGCCCGCGACTACGCCGCCGCCGTCGCGGCCGGCAAGGAGTCCGGCGAATCGTCCTGGGACAATTTCAGCAAGTATCTCTACACCGCGAAAATCCCCGACCCCGACCTGCTCATCCGCACGTCCGGCGAACTGCGCGTCAGCAATTTCCTGCTCATGCAGTGCGCGTACTCCGAGATGGTCTTCACGCCGGTGGCGTGGCCCGACTTCGGCGAACCCGAACTGCGCGCCGCGGTCGAAGAATATGGCAAACGCGAACGCCGTTACGGCCTGACGACTGAGCAGCTGCAATCTGGTCCGCAATAATCATGTCCCGCCCACACACCCCGGCACTGCGTGCCACCCCTCTTCATAGAGGGGAACCAAGGCATCTAGTCCCCTCTATGAAGAAGGGTGCCCGACAGGGCGGGGTGTGTGGTTTTCCGCGCGCTCACCTTTAAAAATCCCCCCGTGCTCAAACGCATCTTCAGCACCCTCGTCCTCTGGACCATCCTGCTCGGCAGCCTCGCGCTGTTCGGCGCCCATGCCGCGGTGACGCTCGTCACGCTGCTCAGCGCGCTCACGCTGTACGAATTCTACGGCATGACCGCCAAGATGGGCGCGAAGCCGTTTCGCTGGATGGGCATTTTCTTCGGCATTCTCATCTCCGCGGCTCCCTACCTTCTCGGCTATTTCTACGATGCCCCCGAGGTGGAGCGCGGCCTGCCCATGGCGCTGGTCGTGCTGGCGCTCATCGTCAGCTGCATCCGCGTGCTGGGTGAGCGCGACGTCACCAACCGCGTGGAAACGATCGCCGCCACCGTCGGCGGCATCCTTTACATCCCGTTCATGTTGCACTTCATGGTCGCGATCCTGATGCGCGAGGGGTACGAGGGCGACAACCTCGCGCTGTGCCTCTGGACCGTGGCTACGTCGAAATTCTGCGACGTCGGCGCGCTCCTGACCGGCCTGGCTTTCGGCAAACACAAGATGTCGCCGACGATCAGCCCCAAGAAAACCTGGGAAGGCGCGGTTGGCGGCGTGTTGATCTCGTGTGGCGTCGGCGCGGGCATCGCGTATTTCGCCTCCTCGCATTTTTCCAGCAGCATGACCCCGCTGATCGCCGCGGCGATGGCGCTGCCGATCGCACTCATCACGATCGTGTCTGACCTGATCGAATCCGTGATCAAGCGCCGCGCCGACACCAAGGACACCGGCGCGCTGATCCCCGGCATCGGCGGCGCGTTCGACCTGACCGACAGCCTGATCCTGACGGCGCCGCTGGCGTATTTGATGTTCATGTTCCTGGAGTGAGGAACCCGCGCGAATTCGCGCCACTTCCGTTTCCGTCATCCTGAGCCGTGCGAAGGACCCAAGCGGATTGACGCAAGTGGCAATGCCTTCGCACGCCCACTTGGGTCCTTCGCACGGCTCAGGATGACGCTGTTTAGAGTGTGATAGTATCATACTTTTCAGACTGGTGTCCCAGCGTCGAGAAAGGGCATAAACGTCACCTTCCATGGCGACTTCCGGCTCTAAAAAACGCATCGTTCTCCTCGGGGCCACCGGCTCCATCGGCGAGAGCACGTTGCGGGTGATCGCCGCCCATCGCGACCGGCTGGAACTCGTGGGCATCGCGGCCCAGCGCAACCACGTCCGCCTGGCCGAAATCGCCCGCCAGTACGGGGTGCGTCATGTCGGCCTGCACGATCCGGCCGCGCTCGCCGCGGCGCGCAGCGATACATCCTTTCCGGCCGGGACACAGTTCCATGGTGGCATCGAAGGTCTCTGCCAGCTCGCGACGCTGCCGGAAGCCGACCTCATTCTCGTCGCCGTCGTTGGCACCGCCGGTCTGCAGCCCACCCTCGCCGCGATCGCCGCGCGCAAGACCATCGCGCTGGCTTCCAAGGAAGTCCTCGTGATGGCCGGTAAGTTCGTGATGGCCGCCGCGGCGCAAAGCGGCAGCCGCTTGCTCCCCGTCGACAGTGAGCACAACGCGGTCTTCCAATGCCTCGAAGGCCACCGCGCTGAGGACGTGCGCCGTCTCGTGCTCACCGCCTCGGGCGGCGCGTTCCGCGACTGGCCCTTGGAAAAACTTTCGCAGGTCACGCCGGCCGAGGCGCTCAAGCATCCCAACTGGAGCATGGGCCCGAAGATCACCGTCGATTCCGCCACGCTGGCCAACAAGGGGCTCGAGCTGATCGAGGCGCAGTGGCTCTTCGGCCTGCGCGCCGAGCAGTGCCAGGCGGTCATCCACACGCAAAGCACGGTGCACTGCCTCGTGGAGTTCAACGACGGCTCTCTCCTCGCCCAGCTTTGCCCGCCGTCGATGACCTTCCCGATCCAGCACGCGCTGTTTTACCCGGAACGCGCCCCGGCCGGCACCGATGCCCGCTTGTCGCTGGAGAAGGCCTTCTCCTTGGATTTCCGCCCGGCCGACGAGACGCGCTACCCCTGCCTGCGCCTCGCCCGCGAGGCCATGCAGGCCGGCGGCACCGCCCCGACGGTGTTTAATGCGGCTAATGAGGTCGCTGTGGCGGCGTTCTTAGATGGTAAAATACCGTTCCTTGCGATTCCGCGGCTTGTGGAGCATGCTCTGGCCACGGTTAAATTGATTGAACCCGTCGCACTCGATCAGGTCCTAGCCGTCGACGCCGAAGCCCGACGCGTCGCCCAACCACTCCCCGCGTAATGTCCCTCCTTCAATCCCTGTTAGGCAGTCTCTGGTCCGTCTTTCTCATCGTCCTGTTTTTCGGTGGCTCGATTTTCGTCCATGAGCTCGGCCACTTCCTCGCAGCCCGCCGCCGCGGGGTGAAGGTCAGCCGCTTCTCCATCGGCTTCGGCCCGGCCATCTGGTCGCGCATCGGCAAGGACGGCGTCGAGTACCGCCTGTCGTGGATCCCGCTGGGCGGCTATGTCGCCCTGCCCCAGCTCGCCGACATGGCGGCCATCGAGGGCGAAACCGAGTCGGCCGACCGCCTGCCGCCGGTCAGCTACAGCACGCGCATGATCGTTTTCGTGGCGGGCGCGGTGTTCAACATCCTCTTCGCCTTCCTCCTCGCCTCCGTGCTCTGGCTCGTGGGCCAGCCGACGAGCGAGGATCTCTCCACCACGCGCATCGGCTACATTGCCAAGACCATCACGCTCGCCGATGGCAAGGCGGTCACCAGTCCCGCGGTCGAAGCCGGTTTGAAGGCGGGCGACACCATCCGCGCGATCGACGGCATCCGCGTGCGCGAGTGGCCCGAGGTGCTCCAAACTCTCGTGATGAGCGCCGGCGTGACCGCCGACGGCCAGCGCACCGCCTTGTTCACCGTCGAACGCGACGGCAAGACCCTCGACATTCTCGTCCACCCGCGGCTGTCCGGCGACGACAACGTCCGCAAGGTCGGCATCCTCGCCGCCTACACGCCAATCGTCGCCGCCGTGCCGGAAAAATCCCTCGCCGAATCCGTCGGCCTGAAAACCGGCGACGAGCTCCTGCGCCTCGACAGCACACCCTTGCTCAACCTGGTCCAGCTCATGGACACGATGCAGGAGACCACGCAGGCGTTCACCGTCACGGTCAAGCGCGGCGACCAGACGCTCGACCTCCACGTACCCGCCGGACGCCCGGTGGAGCCGGCCCCGCTGCTCGGCGCCGCCTACCGCACGACTTACGGCCTCAAGTACACGAATCCGGTCCGCCAGATCACCGACCAGGTCATCATGACCTGGCGCACGCTCTGGAGCTTGGTCAACCCGCGCTCCGACATCGGCATCTCCAAGCTCAGCGGCCCGATCGGCATCGGCAAAATCTACTGGGACGCCTCGGAAGCCGGCATCCGCTACGTCCTCTACATTGCCATCCTGGTGAATGTTAACCTGGCCATCTTCAACCTGCTGCCGATCCCGGTGCTCGATGGCGGCCACATGATGTTTGCCACCATCGGCCGACTGCGTGGCCGCGCCCTGCCGGTGAACTTCATCGCCGCCGCCCAAAGCATTTTTGTCATCCTGCTGTTCAGCATGATCATCTACGTCAGCGTCTTTGACGTCCGGCGCATCGCCAACGACGTCAAGGCCGAGGCCAAGGCCAAATCGGCGGAAGCGGCCAAGCCGTAGTCTCCTTACTATAGCTGGGGGCGTTGACCCCGGCTGGGTGGGCGCCGGTTTCCACACCGGCGCTGATCGTCGATGTGGAAATCGGCGACCACCTTCATGCTGAAACGGGATCAGAGCCCCGCTACAGCCATCTTGCCACTTGTGCCCGGATGCTTGTTCCATTTCCTCCCTCCCGTGAGCTACTGCGCCTCCCGCTTCCAAACCATCCGCCGCCGCACCAATGAGGTGAAGATCGGCGGCGTCGGCGTGGGCGGCAGCAATCCGATCCGCGTGCAGTCGATGACGACCAGCGACACGCAGGATGTGGCCGCCACGGTGAAGCAATCCATCGCGCTGGCCGAGGTCGGCTGTGAGATCGTCCGCATCACTGCGCCAAACGTGGCCGCGGCGAAATGCCTCAAGGACATCCGCGCGCAGTTCACGGCTGCCGGCTTCGCCCACATTCCGCTCGTTGCTGACATTCACTTCCTGCCGTCGGCCGCAATGGAAGCCGTCGAGCACGTCGAGAAGGTCCGCGTCAACCCGGGCAACTACGCCGACAAAAAGAAATTCGCGGTCAAGGAGTACACCGACGCCGACTACGACGAGGAGCTGCAGCGCATTCACGACGCCTTCTCGCCGCTGGTGAAGCGGGCCAAGGAGCTTGGCCGCGTCATGCGCATCGGCACCAACCACGGTTCGCTGTCGGACCGCATCATGAACCGCTACGGCGACACGCCGCTCGGCATGGTCGAGAGCGCGCTGGAATTTCTCCGCATCGCCCGCAGCCACAGCTATCACGACATCATCCTGTCGATGAAGGCGAGTAACCCGAAGGTGATGATCCAGGCCTACCGCCTGCTCGTGCACCGCATGGCGCAGGAAGACATGCACTACCCGCTGCACCTCGGCGTAACCGAGGCCGGTGACGGTGAGGATGGCCGCATCAAGAGCTCGATCGGCATCGGCTCGCTCCTGCTCGACGGCTTGGGCGACACGATCCGCGTGTCGCTGACGGAGGACTCGGTTTACGAGATCCCGGTGGCACAGGCGATCGCGGCCAAAGCGATGTCGCTTTGGCAAACGCCAGATGCCAGTGGCCAAACGCCAAATAACTCGAACTCCGATCTCCCAACTTCGATCTCCGAATCGCACAGCGATTCCATCGATCCCTATCACTTCACCCGGCGTGTGCCCGAACTATTGAAGTTCACCGAGAAATGCGTGGTCGGGCCTGAGCAACCGCCGCGCGTCATCGTCCGCGTCAACTTACTCGACCAGCTGGCCGAGGCGGCCAAGACGCTCGCCCAGCCGAAGCTCAAGGACACGCCAACGGAAGGCCTGCTCGTGCCGGTCAACTCGCTCGGTGACCTGGCCACGTTGTGCGAGGTCGCGGCTAAGACGGAGCTGCCGGTTGCCTTTCTCGCCTTGGAGCTGAGCCCCACTCTGTTGCCCGACGTGCTGCAGCCGATTCTGGCGCTGAGCAAGGGACGCATGATGCTGGTGCGGAAATTCGGCGCGGAGGAAACGGCCACCTTCCGTGCTTTCGTCGACCTCGTGCGGCGTCACCAGCAATTCCTCGCCGCGGAAATCGCGCCCGAAGATCTTCCGACCTACGAGTCGGCCTTGCGCGAACTCGGCGATGAAAGCCTCGTCTTCACCCTTTCCTCACGGTCGGCCAACGCCACCTCCGGCCACGCCGTCGGTGCCTATCGCCAGCTGATCCAGGCCCTGAAGGCCGCCGGTTCGGACGCCCCGATCTGGATTCGCAACACCACTGGCACCGCAGTGCAGGGCGACAACAGCTTTCTCTCGAAACTGATCGAGGCGAGTTTCCTGACCGGCAGCCTGCTCTGCGATGGCGTCGGCGATCTGCTGAGCATCGAGACCGAGGCCGACCCGGCGCGCGCGACCAAGCTCGCCTACAATGTCCTGCAAGGCGCTGGCGCGCGCATCTCGAAGACCGAGTTCGTCGCCTGCCCCAGCTGCGGCCGCACACTTTTCGACCTTCAGACCACCACGCAGCGCATCCGCGCGCAGACCGGTCATCTCAAGGGCGTGAAGATCGCCATCATGGGCTGCATCGTGAACGGCCCCGGCGAAATGGCCGACGCCGACTTCGGCTACGTCGGCGGCGCCCCGGGCAAAATCAACCTCTACGTCGGCAAGAACTGCGTGCAGTACAACATCCCGCAGGCCGAGGCCGATGGCCGCCTGATCGCGCTGATCCGCGAGCACGGAAAGTGGGCGGATCCGGAGCCCCACCAATTGGCGAACGCCTAGCGTTCACCGATTGGGAACGTCGAACGTCCAAGTAGAGGCAGCGGCACCGTGCTTTTATGTAGGGCCGGCGCTTGTCGCCGGGCCGCGAACGTCGCCATCATCCCGGCCTGCCGGTGAACGGCAGCCCTACACAAGGCACCCACAACGGCCACCGAATCGGCACGCGTGAAAGTAAATCGGATATTCATTTGCCGCCCGCGACCTGCCCGACCTTGGACGTTGAGCGTTCAAAGTTGAACGTTCAACGTTCGCCGCGACCCCGCGCGGCAGCTGCTCCCGAGGGAAAATCGCGGCCTGCATCGCGCGTTTTTTTCGCAACAACAAAATGGAAAAGTTATCGGCGGGCGCGATGTGAACAACATGTCGGAAAGTTGAACTTGTAACGCATTTTTTGATTCACGTTATTCGCAAAGTCTCTTTTAACCGTTCTCCCGTTCGACTGTTCTTTGCCCAAATCCGCAGCACCCCGGTGCACGGATCCCATTCAAGGTTCTCCTCAGACAGGCCGCCCATCGCCCGACCCCGGCAAACCGAGTGCCGGCGCGCGAAGCCCCAGACCCATTTTCCCTTGAGTGCGACGATCCCCACTGACGCAGCGGCATAAGGCAAACGGTCCGGCGGTGTGAATAAAACCGTCTTCTTTCCGCCAAGTCATGTCCACCCCCGCCCTCCAGACCAGCCTCTGGGAAACCGTCAAATGTGACCTCAAGGGACTCTTCCCTGACGATGTATTCCAGATGTGGTTCGAGCCGATGCGCTGCCTGGAGACCACCGAGGACTCCGTCACGCTCGGCGTGCCGAACGACTTCGCGGCGATCTGGATTCACGACAACTATCTCGACCTGATCTCGCAGCGCCTGCGGATGGCGACCAACCGCATGGTGTCGGTCAACCTGAAGAAGATCGACGCCCAGGGCGCCGCTTCCCGCATCCCGGTCACCGAGCCCAAGGCCAAGCCGGCCCCGAAGCGCACCCTCCGCTACGATGAGCGCGGCGCCACCACCGGCTCGCTCAACCCGCGCAACACTTTCGAGAACTTCGTCGTCGGCTCGAACAACCAGCTGGCCCACGCCGCGGCCCTGGCCGTCTCGCAGAGCCCCGCGCAGGCCTACAATCCCCTTTTCATCCACGGCGCCACCGGCCTGGGCAAGACCCACCTGATGCACGCCATCGGGCACAGCATCCTCCAGCGCAACCCGGAGGCGAAGATCGCCTACCTCTCCACGGAGAAGTTCACGAACGAGTACGTGCAGGCCCTGAAGGAGAACGCGCTCACCAAGTTCCGCCAGCGCTACCGCAACGTCGACGTGCTCCTGATCGACGACATCCAGTTCCTCGCCGGCAAGGAAGGTTTCCAGGAGGAGTTCTTCCACACCTTCAACGACCTCTTCGAATCCCAGAAGCAGATCGTCCTCTCGAGCGACCGCCCGGTCACCGAGATCGCGACCCTCGAGGCCCGCCTCGTCTCGCGCTTCCAGTGGGGCCTCTCCGCCGACATCCAGTCGCCGGACCTCGAGACCCGCGTCGCCATTCTCCGCACCAAGGCCGCGACCCTGAAGGTCGAGCTGCCGACGCCCGTGATCGAGTTCATGGCGCAGCACATCTCGAAGAACATCCGCCGCCTCGAGGGTGCCCTGATCAAGATTTCCAGCTACGCCGCCCTCACCGGCAAGACGCTCGACCTCGCCACCGCGGAGTCGCTGCTCAAGGACGTGCTGATGGAGGAGGCGCAGAACCGCCTCAACATCGAGGGCGTGCAGAAGCGCGTCGCCGACCACTACCAGATCCGGCACTCGGACATGACGAGCAAGCGCCGGCCCAACGCCATCGCCTTCCCCCGCCAGATTGCCATGTACCTCTGCCGCCAGCTCACCCGCCACTCCCTCCAGGAGATCGGCGAGGCCTTCGGCGGCCGCGACCACGGCACCGTCATCCACGCCGTCAAGACCGTGGAAAACATGATGGAGCAGGACGATTCCGTCCGCGGCAGCGTGGATTTCCTGAAGACGCAGCTGTCTAAATAAGCGCGAAGCGCGCTTATTTGGGAGTTAGACGTTACGGGTTAGAAGTTAGGTGTTCCGGATCCGTGCCCCGTCCGAGCAGGCACTTGGTTTGACTCCTAACTCTTAACACCTAACTCTTAACTCGTCCTCATGTCCTTAAGCGCCGAACAAAAACAAGCCGTCTCCGACTGGGTCGCCGCGGGCGACAATCTCTCGGTCATCCAGAAAAAGCTCTCCGAGCAGTTCAAGGTCTCGATGACCTACCGCGACGTCCGCTTCCTGGTGGACGACCTCGGCCTGGACTTGAAGAACCCGGCGCCCAAGGCCGACGCCTCTGACATCACCAAGGCCCAGACCGCCAAGCCCGCCGCCGCTCCCCTGCCGCCCGAGGCCAGCGCCGAAGACGACCTTCCGCCCGAAGAGTATCCCGAGGACGAAGGCGTCCCGGCCGCTCCGGCTCCCGCCGGCGAAAGCACGCTCACGCTCGACGTGGACCGCATCGTGCGCCCCGGCCTGATGGTCAGCGGCAATGTCACTTTCAGCGACGGCGTCAGCGGCAAGTGGGGTCTCGACCAGCAGGGCCGCCTCATGCTCGAAACCGCCCAGAAGGGCTACAAGCCCTCCCAGGCCGACATCCAGGCCTTCCAGCGCGAGCTGCAGATGCAGCTCCAGCGGCAGGGGTATTGAGGACTCGGCCTTCGCCGAGTCCTCGATTTGAGATCTCAGATTTGAGATTTCAGAGAATCGCTCGCGGCAAATGTTCGTAATACGAACATTGGGTCCGGGCCTCAAAGCAACACACCCCGGCGCTGCGCGCCACCCCTCTTCATAGAGGGGACTACATGCCTTGATTCCCCTCTATGAAGAGGGGCCTGTCGGCCATAGGCTTGGCGACGGCTGATGCCCGTCAGGGCGGGGTGTGTAGGGAACGCGGTGCGCGTCAGAACAACGACCCCTTGTCGTTCGCGCCCAGCATCGCTTTCCGCACGAGCGGGATCGGCGGGCCGCCGAATTGCAGGAACTGGTCGTGGAAATCGTGCCAGGCGTTCGGGCCTTCGTGGGCATCGGTCCAATCGGCGCGGAGCTTCCGGATCATCAGCTTGCCCATCGTGTAGTTGAGGTAGGCCGGGTCGAAGGTGCCGCGACGCGACTGCTGGTCGGCGTTGCCGGCGTCGGAATAGGCCTTCTCGCGAAACATCTTCGCCGACTCCTCCACCGTCATGCCCTTCGTATGCATGCCGATCGCGGAGAGGTAGCGGACGTTGCGCAGCAGCGCCTGCTGCAGCTGGCCGATGTGCATCTCGGGCGAGTTATCCCCCAGCCCGGCTTCCCACATCAGTTCCTCGGAATAGTGCGCCCAGCCCTCGGCGTAGGCGTAGCCGACGAACACCTGGCCGAACTTCGACGGCGAACGATTGGCGTGCAGGAACTGCAGGAAGTGGCCCGGCCAGACTTCGTGCGCAGAAGTGAACAGCAGGTAGCCGACGCTCGGGATGTAGCCTTCCTGCTTTTCCTTCGGCCACGACGGATCGGGCGGTGCCACGGAGTAGACCGACGGCAGGTTGTGCTCATACGGCCCGGGAATGTTGATGTAGGCAAAATTCCACGCCTTGTAGGCCGGAGCCTCCTCGACCAGCGCCTGCTCGGTGCCGGGGACGGTCATGAGGTTGTGCTTTCGCACGAAGGCTTCGAGTTCCTTGAGCTGCTGGCGGGCATACGGCACCACGCCACCCGTCGGCTTGTGGGCCCACGCGAGGGCGACAGCCTCTTCGATCGTTTTTCCGGGCGCGTAGGCGGCGCAGGCTTCCTTCAGCGCGGCGAGGTTGCGGTCCAGGTCCTTCTGGCCGGCGGCTTCCAATTCTGCGAGAGAAACGTCCACGCCTTCCGTCTCGCGCACCATGGCGCGGAAGAGGTCTGGCCCGAGGGCGAAGCTGGCGGTGGCGGTCTTCTCGCGCTCATCCATCCACGCGGCGAATTCCTTCACCGACTTGATCGCGGCGCCGTTGGCGGCCTCGAACTCGGCCTTGCGGGCACCGGTCAGTTCGCTGGCGAAAACCTTCGGCACGTCGTTCTCGAAGAAGTCCGCCATGCCGCCGATCGCCACCTTGCCGAACGCAGCGAGCGGCTTGGCCAGCGGGCCCTTCAGGTTCTCCTTGATCTGTGCCAGAGCCACGGGAAGCGACTTCGTGTACTTGATGTAAGCGGTCAGGCGCACCGACAGCGGCGCGTACGGACGCGACACGTAGACGTCCGGATCGATCGCGTCGGCGTAGAACGCCGGGTTTTTGTGCGGCGTGTCGGCCTGTGTCAGCCAGAACAATTCGCCGCGGGTCTCGGAAATCAGGTAGTCGCGCTCGAAGCTCTGCCGGGCATCGAGCTTGTCGTCCGTGAAGGCCTTCGCCGCCGTCTGCTTCTCCTTCAGCCAAGCGATCTTCTTCTGCAGACCGGCCTCGCTCCAGTCCGGCAGCTGGCCGTCGTACTCGTGACGACCCTGGTAGACCGCAGACGTCGGATTGAGGGCGAAGTAGCCGTCGAGGTAGTCGTTGACGAACTTGTCCCACTGCGGCGAGGACGCCGCACTCGCCGACACCGCCAACAAAACGGCCGCGCACCCCGCCACCAGCCGTGCTTTCAGAGCATGAAGGTTCATATGGCGCCCAAAGTGCGCCAGACGTGTCATACGCTCAAGGCATTTGCGGCGAGGCGCAGGGGGACGCCCATCTATCCAACTACGCGAAGCCGGATTTCCGCCACTTTCGCGAACCAACCCGCAACACCCCTTCCCGTCATCCTGAGCCGTGCGAAGGATCCAAGCGGTCGGCGCACGTCCGTCCTTTCCCTTGGATCCTTCGCACGGCTCAGGATGACGGTAGCGGGGGTTGGCCTGTGACAGGCGAGACTGGCAGGTAAGACATGCGGGGATGGATACGCATACTCTCCGCCTTGTGTAGGGCCGGCGCTCGTCGCCGGGCCGCGAACGTCGCCATCATCCCCAGCCTGCCGGTAAACGGCAGCCCTACATTCGAACCCGAGCACCCTACCCCTGCACCAGCTTCAGAAACTCCGTCTCGTCGATCACGGGCACGCCGAGTTCCTTCGCCTTGTCGAGTTTCGAGCCGGCTTCGGCGCCGGCGAGGACGTAGCTGGTTTTCTTGCTGACGCTGCTGGACACCTTACCGCCGGCGGCGAGAATCTTCTGCTCGGCTTCCTCGCGCTTCATCGTCGGCAGCGTGCCGGTGAGCACGAAGGTCTTTCCGGTGAACGCACCGGCGATCATCACCGTGCCCTGCGGGTCGATGCCGAGTTGCTTGAGCTTTCCGAGCAGGCGCTTGCCGGGCTCGCTGGCAAAAAATTCCAACGTGCTCGCGGCCACCGCGGGACCGATGTCCGAGGGCACACCGGCGAGAATGCCAGCGTCCAAGGCCTTGATCTCGGCGTCGATTTCGGTGCGTCGCGCTTTGCGGCGCTCTTTCTCGGCCTCGTCTTTCGCCGGGTTCTTCTTCGAGTTCGGGCTTTCGCGCTCCTTCTCGTCCTCGAGCGCGGCCTTGCGTAGCACCGCCTTCAGCAAGGCGGAATCCGCCAGCTCCGCGAAGGTCCGATGACGCCGCGCCAGCTCGCGCGCGGTCGACTCGCCGACATCCGGCACGCTGAGCGCATAAAGCCATTTCTCGAGCGGTAGCGCGCGGGCCGCCTCGCGGGCCGCCACGACCTTGGTCGCGTTCTTCTCGCCAAACACGCGCGGCTCCTCGGCGGTGCCGAGGTTGAGCGGCGCGAGCGTCTCGAGCGGGACGTTGTAGAGGTCCGGCGGATCCTGCACGTGCCCGAGCTCCACCAATTTTGCGGCGACCACCCCACCGACGCCGTCGATCGCCAGCGCGCGGCGGCTGCAGAAAAATCCCAGGCGGCCCGTGCGCTGCGCGGCGCAATCGTAGTTCTGGCATTTCCACGCGACGCCCTGCGCCTCCTCGTCGGCGACCTCGAGCTTGGCGATGCGTCCGCCGCAGACCGGACACTTGTGGCCCACGGCGGCGGGCAGATCGAATTCCACCGTGCCCGCCGGACGTTCCTCCGGGAACGACCGCAGCACGGCGGGAATCACCTCGCCCGCCTTCTCAATCTCCACGAGATCGCCGACACGGATGTCCTTGCGATGGATCTCCTCCTCGTTGTGCAACGTCGCGCGCGCGATCGTGCTGCCGGCGAGAAATACCGGATCGAGTTCGGCCACCGGGCTGAGAATGCCGGTCTTGCCGACCTGAATCGTGATGGCCTTGAGCCGCGTCCGTGCCGTGTCGGGCTTGTATTTGTAAGCAATCGCCCAGCGCGGCGCCTTGTCGGTCGCGCCGACCTCGCGCTGCTGGTCGAGGTTGTCGAGCTTCACGACCGCGCCGTCGGTGCCATAGGCGAAACTCCGGCGCAACTGGTCGAGCTCGCCGATGGCGGCCCAGACTTCGTCGCTACCCTTCGCGTGCCAGATGCGTTCCACGCTCGGCAGACCCCACGCCTTGATCTGTTCGTTCAGTTCCGTCTGCGAATCGATCACGCGCGGTTCGCAATAGCCGAGGCTGTAGAGCACGATCGACAGTTTGCGCCGCGCCACCTCGGCTGAGTCGAGCTGCTTGATCGTCCCCGCGGCGGTGTTGCGCGGGTTGGCGTAAAGTTCCTCACCCGCGGCGGCGCGCTCGGTGTTGATGCGTTCGAACTCGGCGGCGGTCAGGTAGATTTCACCGCGGATCTCGACGATGTCGGGAATCTTCGCGGCCGGGCCCTTCAGTTCGCGCGGGATCGAGGCGATCGTAAGCACATTGGCACTGACATCGTCGCCCTTGTCGCCTTTGCCGCGCGTGACGGCGCGGACGAACTTCCCCTGCTCGTAAGTCAGGCTGACCGCGAGGCCGTCGATCTTGGGCTCGACGGTGTATTTCAGCTCCGCGCCATCCAGCAGCTTGGTCAGGCGCGCGTGAAACGCCCGCACCTCTTCCTCGCTGTAGGTGTTGTCGAGGCTGAGCATCTTCTGACGGTGCTCGACCTCTTGAAATCCTATGGTGCGATCAGCACCTACTTGTTGAGTTGGAGAATCGTCAAGTGGGAGTTCCGGAAACCGACGAACGACAGACTTCTTTGTTCGTCGTCTTCTCTCCCACTTAGCGAGACGCTTCAGCAGAACATCATATTGAGTGTCCGATATCTCGGATACGTTCTTTTCGTAGTATAAACGATTATTCCGTTCAATTTCTAGACGTAGATTTTTGATATCTTCTACTTTGGGGTCCGATATCTCTTCGCTCCAGTGTCCCCACTTTATATCAGGAACCTCTGGAATTTCTTCGTCTAAAGGAGTCATTAAAAACGCGATTTCTAACGAGAACGATATTCGGTAGCAAGAGAAGGCACCAGCAATACGTTTTGCCCGTTACTTGTCACTTGGAACTTCCGGCGGCTGAGGCTTGGCGCGCCGTTTGAAGACCGGCCACTCCATCGTGCGCAGGTACCACGCCCAGTGAAGATAGAGGGATACCGCGGTGACCGCGCCGATCGTGTCCGCCAGCCAGTCATGCCAGTCGGGGGTGCGGATGCCGTGGGTCAGGCTCTGGCGGAATTCGTCGCCCATGCCGTAAGCCGAAGCCAGAACCAGCGCCCACCAGCCGCCGAGCCAGCGCCAGCGCTTCACTTCCGGAATGCGCACGATCGCCGTGGCCAGCGCGCCGTAGGCGCCAAAGTGGCCGAACTTGTCGATGTCGATGATGTCCGGCACCGCGGCTTGGTAGCCCGAGCAAAACGTCAACGTGCCCGCGATCAGAAAGGGCCAGAGCAGGTCGCGGCGGAATTTGCGTTTGGGTCGGGTCATGCGGAGAGGACACGCTAGCGGTCCCAGCCGTTCCGTCGCGGAAAAAATGCTGTGCCGCGGTCGAGCAGGTTTTAACCACGGATGCCTCGCCTAACGGCGATGCTACTTGGTGCGTTCCGCCTAATCGGCTCCACAGAGGGCTTCGGGAGTCGGCTAATCGCCGACACAAATTAAACCTAGATCCAAGCGGCGATTAGCCGCTCCCCGAAACCAAAGCCGTAGCCGATTAGGCGAAGGGGACTTCCAAGCAGCGCCGTTAGGCGAGGCCATTAGTGGTTCCCAATACTTCGGATTGACGCATGCCTAGTGGTATGACCTCTTACCTCATGGCCATTTCCCTTCGTCGTCCCCCGCTGGTTGAGTCGGTCTGCGCCCATTTGCGCGAAGCCCATCGCGACGACGAGTGGCTGCCGCCGGAGCGCAAGCTGGCGGAGGAACTCGGCGTGAGCCGGCCCGTGGTGCGCGAGGCCATCAAGCGGCTCGAGAACCAAGGCCTGCTCCTTTCCCGCCACGGGATCGGCGTTCAGGTGGTAAACCAGCCGCATGTGCCGGTGGGCGCGGCGCTGGAGCGGGCGCTGCCGGCCAAGGCCGAGCGCGTGCGCCAGTTCACGGCGGCCCGCGTGGTCGTCGAACCCGAGCTGGCCCGCCTCGCCGCGCGCCTGGCCCGGCCCGCCGATCTGAAATTGCTGCGCGAGGCGCAGACCCGCCTCGCCGATTGCCATGATTTCGACGCCGCCGTCGCCGCCGACCTCGAGTTTCACCGCGGCATTGCCCAGGCGGCGGGCAACCAGGTGCTGGCCCTGATGCTGGCTTCCATGGGTCCGCTCGAAGCCGATTCGCGTCGCGTCACGCTGGAGCGGGTCGGCCTGACCGAGGCCTGGAACCAACATCAGCGCGTGCTCGACGCCATCGCCGCAAAAGACCCCAAGTCCGCCCACACCGCCATGCTGACCCACCTCCAAGCCGCGCAAGGCGTCCTCAACCGCCGCTCCACCGCCTCATGAACGCCACTCTTCCCGACGCCCGCCTGGCCAGCCTCGCCTCGCGCCTGACCGGCGACCTGCATTCCGGCCACTTGATGCGGTCGATCTACGCGACGGATGCCTCCGAATACCAGGAGATGCCGCTCGCCGTCGCTCTGCCCCGCTCCGAGGACGACGTGCGCGAGCTTGTGCGTTTCGCCGCCCAGCATCGCATCGGCCTGATCGTGCGCGGTACCGGTACCTCTCTCGCGGGCCAGGTGGTCGGCAATGGCATCGTGGTGGACGTCAGCCGCCACCTGACCCGCGTGCTCAGCTACGACCACGCCCGCCGCACCGTGCGCGTGCAGCCCGGCGTGGTGCGCAACGAGCTCAACCGCGTCCTCGCCCCGCACGGCGTCCTCTTCGGCCCCGAGACGGCCACCGCCAACCGCGCCACGATTGGCGGCATGGTCGGCAACAACTCCTGCGGCGCCAATTCGATCGTGTACGGCACGACGCGCGACCACCTCATGTCGGCGCGCGGTTTCCTGAGCGACGGCTCGCTCGTGACCTTCGGCCCGCTCACGGCAGCGGAGTTCGCCGCCAAGTGCGCCGGGCCGGATACGCTCGAAACCCGCCTCTATCGTTTCGTCCGCGACCTGCTGGGCGAAGCCGACAACCGTCGCCTGATCCGCGACAACTTCCCCAAGGCGACAGTCACGCGCCGCAACACCGGCTACGCGCTCGACGCGCTGATGGATTGCGCGGTGTTCGAACCCAGTTCGCCCCAGCCCTTCAACCTCTGCCGTCTCATCGCCGGTTCCGAGGGCACGTTGTTTGTGGGCGTGGAGTTCGAGTTGTCTTGCGATCCGCTGCCACCGCCGGGCGCGCTGCTCTGCGCGCACTTCAATTCGGTCGATGACGCGCTCAAGGCGACGCTGATCGCGATGCAGCGGAGACCGTTCGCTTGTGAGCTGATTGACCGTCTCATCCTTGAATGTACCAAGGGCAGCCTCGAACACGGGCCGAACCGCTTCTTCGTCAACGGCGACCCCGCCGCCGTGCTGGTGGCTGAAATCCGGCATGCCGACCGCGCCGTGATCGAACGCGAGTTACTGGCGCTGACCGCCGACCTGCGCGCCGCCGGACTGGGCTACGCCTTCCCGCTCGTCTGGGGCGCGGACTGCGAACGCGTCTGGCACTTGCGCCGCGCCGGACAAGGCCTGCTCCAAAACGTGCCCGGCGACGCCAAGCCGCGCGAGGTGGTCGAGGACACAGCTGTCGCCGTCGAGGACCTGCCGGCGTACATCGCCGAATTCGACGCGCTGCTCCGCACCAAGTATGGCGTCACCAGCACCTACTACGCCCACGCCGGCGCCGGCGAGCTGCACACGCGTCCGCTCTTCAACCTCAAGACGGCCGAAGGCCTGCGCATGTTCCGCGGCATCGCCACTGACGTCGCGGCGCTGGTGAAAAAATACCGCGGCTCGCTTTCCGGCGAACACGGCGACGGACGCCTCCGCGGCGAGTTCATCCCGTTCATGGTCGGCCCCGAATGCTACGCGATGATGCGCCGCGTGAAGGAGACCTTCGATCCCCGCGGCCTGCTCAACCCGGGCAAGATCATCGACACTCCGCCAATGGACACCTCGCTGCGGCACGGCCCCGGCCTGCCGACGCCGGAGTACGAGACGATCTTCGATTTCAGCGCGACGCACGGCATCCTGCGCACCACCGAGCAGTGCAACGGCAACGGCGAGTGCCGCAAGACGCACCTCACCGGCGGCACGATGTGCCCGAGCTACATGGCGACGCGCAACGAGCAGGACACCACCCGCGCCCGCGCCAACCTGCTGCGCCAGGTGCTCACCCACCCGCACGACGTCACCAACCCGTGGGACAGCCAGGAACTCAAGGACATCATGGACCTGTGCCTCTCCTGCAAAGGCTGCAAGGCGGAGTGTTCGTCGACCGTCGACCTCGCCAAGCTGAAAGCCGAGTGGCAGCAGCACTATCACGACACCCACGGCGTGCCCCTGCGTTCGCGCCTCGTTGCGGGTTTCGCCGGCTCCATGCGCCTGGCTTCGCTTATGCCGCGCGTGTACAACTGGCTCGTCACCGCGCCCGACACGTCGCGCTGGATCAAACAGTTCTCCGGCTTCGCCCAACGCCGCAGCCTGCCACAGCTGCACGCGACCACGCTCGAGGCGTGGCACCGCAAACACGCCAATAAAGTGGGCTTGAAGGTGGGAGGGGCTTCACGGCCCGACGTTGCACTCCCGAGTCGGGGCATAAAGCCCCTCCCACAAGAGGACCCAGCGAAACCCTATTTCCCCAACGGCCGCGTCTATTTCTTCTGCGACGAGTTCACGAACTACAACGACACCGACATCGGCATCAAGCTGGTCGAGCTGCTGAACCGCCTCGGCTACGAGGTCGTGATCCCCGAGCACGTCGAAAGCGGCCGCGCCCATCTTTCCAAGGGTCTGGTGCGCGACGCGCAGAAGTTCGCGATCCGCAACGTGGAGCTGCTGAAGGATGTCATCAACGCCGACATGCCCCTGATCGGCCTCGAGCCCTCGGCGATCCTCGGTTTCCGCGACGAATTCCCCGACCTCGTGCCCGCGCACCTCAAGGGCGCAGCGCAGACGCTGGCGAAGCACGCCCTGCTCTTCGACGAGTTCATCGCCCGCGAGGCCGCCGCCGGACGCATCCGTCGCGAGTCCTTCCGCGCGGAGAAGAAGCTCATCCGCCTGCATGGTCATTGTCACCAGAAGGCGTTGTCGTCGCTCAACCCCAGCGTCGCCGCGCTCGAGCTCCCCGCCGGTTACGAAGTCCGCCTGATCGCCAGCGGTTGCTGCGGCATGGCCGGTTCGTTCGGTTACGAGGAGGAGCACTTCGACGTCTCGCAGAAGATCGGTGAACTCGTCCTCTTCCCCACCGTCCGCGCCGCCGCCCCCGAAACCCTGATCTGCGCCCCCGGCACCAGCTGCCGCCACCAGATCAAGGACGGCACCGGCCGCCACGCGCTGCATCCAGCGGAGATTTTGCACGCGGCGCTGCTTTGAGCTCGCGGTTCAGGTGTAGCCGGGGGCGCCGACCCCGGTCCCGCTTCGCGGAAATAATCGCTATCACTCATTAGCTAATCGGCATTGGCCATATCGACCGTGGAGGGCCCGCGTCCCTGCGGGCCGCGAACGGAACTTAGGCTCTATCCGAAAAGCCAGGCCGCCGCATAAAGCCCAAGTTTGAAAATCGGCTGTTGAGCTGCAGCACCTTATCCCCAGTTTCAGCTCACGGCGGGCCAAACCGACTTAGGCTTTATACATAGCCTGAATAACACTGATCGGCGGAAAGAAATGACTCTTGCGATAATACTCAGGTGCTATCCCTACCCAGGTGATCCCGTCTGGGAACTTTGCTATTATCTACCAGCGCTCGTAGTTCTCATTTCTTGGATGTTGATACGTTGGCAAAAGCGCTTGGCCGTCGTCGCCATCTTTCTGGCACTAGCCTCCTGGTTGGCGATTTTAGGCCCGCGATTTTGGTCGGATAGCAAAGATGGTTGGACTCTGCGCTATGGCTGGAGCGATCTATCGTATCCGGATTTCCTTCGTCTAGCCTTTGCTCTAATCGCACCACTGATCGGCATCGTTTTGTTCTACTTCTCCGCCAAAAAAAAGCCGATCCAACCGTCACAGACAACGTCGCTAGCGCGGCGTGTCTGAGCTGAAACGTTCGGCAGAAATGAAGAGGCTATCCTTATTCTTCTACACGATGCTGCTCACTGCGGCGTTCGCTCAAGTCGGCGTTTCAGCCCTTCGGGCCCCGTCTCCCGCTTCATTCGAACGCGAAGTCCGCACTCGCCTCGCCGCACGTCCAGAATTTGCGACGCTTCTGTCCGGCCTTACTATCGACGACGCAGGCGCTGTCGCTGGAAATCATTACGTGGATCCAAGCCGTAAGGAAGAAGGCGAAGAGGATAGCTATGGTTTCCGTGCACGTGCCCGAGATCCGCTCCGTTCTGCCGATCTTTTCGTTCGTGTGCATTTTTGCCACCCAGTGGACAAAACATCGCCGACAAGGATCACTGTTACAGTCTCCGATGTAGAGCCGCGCGACTTGAAGTTTATAGAAATGGCCACGCGAAAGGAGCCGAACCAGTCTTCACAGCCAGCGTCGGCGAAAAAATGAAGAATCTGTTTCCCGGTATCATCACGACGGCGAGCATCACTGCCGTCCTTGGCGGGCTTGCGTTATACGGATTCCGAAAGAAGCGACTTCCCTCAAGGAGTGGTGGTTATGTTCAACAGGCAGACGCACCAGGTCGGTTTACATTCTGGCTCAGCATCTTCACTGTAGGCGCAGCCTTTTGCGCCACGGCTTTGGTGAGCCTTCTTTACCAGCTTTGGAAGTAAGTACCGATCCAGTCACTAGGGCCGAACTGAGAGGTTCAGGCTGCCTGTTTCCCAACGGCGTGGAACGGAGTCCGAATCCCTACCCTTTGTGCCTCTGCGTCTCTGCGGTGAAAATGCCTTGGATCGGCATTCTTTCTTCCTTCCGATCCTCCCCTTTTTCAGGCGGAGGATGGTCGGGCCGGTGAGATTCGAACTCACGACCTCTTGCACCCCATGCAAGCGCGCTACCAGACTACGCTACGGCCCGATGATCCATCGGAAGGGCGAAAAAGCCCGATGCCCGGACCCTAGGCAAGCCCTTTTCGGTGGGTATTTTTAGGGGCAGAAACGCCTTTGAAATCCGTCCCGCTTTGGACGTTGAGCGTTCAACGTTGGACGTTCGATGTTCGGCGGCTGCCGCGAATCCTGCGGGACTGATAGTCCCACCTCCACTTTACTTTGCCACGGGCTGCGCGGGATCCCAGCCGCCGCCGATGGCCTTCATCAGGAGCACGGTCGCGGCCTGACGGTTGTTGCGGGCGGTGATGAGGGTCTCGCGGGTGTTGAGGAGCGTTTGGTTCGCGGTGATGACCTGCAGCGACGAACTAAGGCCCTGGCGGTATTGCTGCTCGGTCAGGCGGACATTCTCCTCGGCGGACTGCAGGGTCTGCTCCAGCGCGGTTTCCTCGCGCGCGAGGTAGCGGAGGTCGGACAGCTGGTCTTCGACGTCGCGGTAGGCGCCGAGCACTGCGGTGCGATAGTTCGCCATGAGTTCGGCATAGGCGGCCTTGGCCTGCTCCAGCGCGGCGGTGAGCTTGCCGCCTTGGAAGATCGGCAGGCTGAGGCTGGGCGCGATCGACCAGACGCGGTTTTCCCAGTTGGTCAGCGTGTTGACGTCCACGCTCTCGAAGCCGGCGGAGCCGGTCAGGCTGAGGGTCGGATAGAAGTCAGCCTTGGCGACGCCGATGCGCGCGTTGGCGGCGATGAGCTTGTACTCGGCCTCGGCCACGTCGGGCCGGCGGCTCAGCAGCGACGCCGGCAAGCCGGCGGGAATCACCGGCACCGCGATCGTCGTCACTTTCGGTGGCAGCGAGAAATCCGCGGGCGCGCGTCCCGTCAGGATGGCGAGTGCGTGCTCCTGCTTGGCGCGCGAGCGCTGCGCCTCGATCAGGCGCGTCTCGGCGGCGTCGATCTGGTTTTGGGCGTCGAGCAAGTCGGTACGCAGCGACAGGCCGGCTTTGAACTTGGTCTCGGTGAGGCTGAACTGACGGCGGTAAAGCTCGAGGGTGCGGGTCAGGATATCGACCTCGCTGTCGTAGGCGCGCAGCGCGAAGTAGCCCTGCGCCATATCGGCCAGCGCCGTCTGGCGCACGACCGCAAAGTCGGCGGCCGAGGCCTGCTCGAGGTTGTGATAGGATTCGTACTGGCGGCGCAGGCGGC
Organism: Verrucomicrobiota bacterium; assembly: GCA_048498955.1. Lineage (GTDB taxonomy): Bacteria > Verrucomicrobiota > Verrucomicrobiia > Opitutales > Opitutaceae > Lacunisphaera. The sequence continues at coordinate 388,744 of JBEHWZ010000005.1, forward strand.
CCCAGATGTCGATCTCGTAGCTGAGATCGAGCGGCAGGCTGTAGCTCGTGGTCGTGGTGCCGGTGGTCGAGCGGCTGCGGCGCACCGAGGGATCGACGCTCAGCGAGGGAAGAAAACTTCCGCGCGAGGAACGCGTCAGCGCCCGGGCCTGGTCGACGCGCGCCAGCGCGGCTTGGATGTCCTGGTTCGCGTTGATGACGTCGCCGGCGAGACGGTTGAGATCCTCATCCCCGAAGAGCGTCCACCAATCGCTCGCGAGCACGGGCGCTTCGGTGGTCGCCGCCGGCGCCTCCTTGAAGGCGGTGGGAGCGGCGACTTCCGGACGCTTGTAGTCGGGTCCGACCGCACACGCGGCCAGCAGCAGGCAGGCGCCGGCGGCCAGCAGGACGGGAGACAGAGACGGAGGACGTGTGGAGGAATTCATCGGATCAGGAAGAGGCAGTGGCGGCTTCGCCTACGTTGGCGCGCTGGCGGCGGGCGTGGAGCCAGGTTTGGAAGCGGTCGAAGTAGAGGTAAACCACCGGCGTGGTGTAGAGCGTCAGCGCCTGGCTGAAGACAAGGCCGCCCACGATGGCGACGCCGAGCGGCCGGCGCAGTTCGGAACCGACGCCGAGGCCGATGGCCAGCGGCAGCGCGCCGAGCAGGGCCGCCATCGTCGTCATCAGGATCGGCCGGAAGCGCAGCAGGCTGGCCTTCAGGATCGCGTCGCGGGAGTTCAGGTTCTCGTCCCGCTCGGCGGCGATGGCGAAGTCGATCATCATGATGGCGTTTTTCTTCACGATGCCGATCAGCAGCAGCACGCCGATCAGGGAGATCACGTTGAAGTCGATGTCGAAGAGCATGAGGGTCAGCAGCGCGCCGACGCCGGCCGACGGCAGCGTCGTCAGGATGGTGATCGGGTGGATGTAGCTCTCATACAGGATGCCCAGCACGATGTAGACCGCGAGCAACGCACCGAGGATCAGGATCGGCTGGTTCTGGAGCGACTGTTGGAAAACCCGCGCCGTGCCCTGGAAACTGCCGTGAATCGAGCTCGGCACGCCGAGATTGGCGAGCGCCCGGTCGATGGCATCGGTCGCCTTGGAGAGCGAAACGCCCTCCGGCAGGTTGAAGGAAATCGTGGTGGCGACGAACTGGCCGAGGTGGCTGACGGATAGCGAGGTGTTGGTCGGCGCATAGTGCGCGAAGGTCGACAGCGGGATCTTCACGCCGCCGGAGCCCATGACGTAGATGTCATGCAGCGATTCGGCGCTTTCGCCGTACTTCGGGGCGAGCTCCATGATCACGTGGTACTGGTTGAGCGACTTGTAGAGCGTCGAGACCTGCCGCTGGCCGAACGCGTCGTAGAGCACGGCGTCCACCTGCGCGATGTTCAGGCCCAACTTGGCCAGCATCTCACGATCGATGACCAGCGAGGTTTGCCGACCCTTGTCCTGGGAATCGGTGTTCACATCCGCCAACTCGGGCACCTGGGCCAGGGTCTCGCGGATGCGCGGCTCCCACGCCCGCAGCTCGTCGAGGTTGTCGGACTGGATCGTGTACTGGTACTGCGCGGCGCTGTTGCGGCCGCCGACGCGGATGTCCTGCGCGGCATTAAGGAACAGCTGGACGCCCGGCACGCTCATGGACGGCCCGCGCAGGCGGGCAAGGACGGCGTCGGCCGAGATCTTGCGCTCGGAGAGCGGCTTCAGGGCGATGAACATGAAGCCCCGCTGGCCGCCCACGAACGCGCTGACCGTATCGATCGCCGGATCCTGGCCGACAACTTCCGCGAGCTGGGACATCTTTCCGCTCATGGCTTGGAAGGAAATGCTCTGATCCGCCTGCACGCCGCCGACGAGCATGCCGGTGTCCTGTTGCGGGAAAAATCCCTTCGGAATGACGATGTAGAGATAGACGCTGAGCTCCACGGTGGCAACGAAGATGCCCAGCATCAGCAGGCCGTGGCCCAGCACCCAGGTGAGCGAACGCTCGTACATGCCCAACAACTTGGCGAGGAAGCGGTCGCCCCACGCGTGCCAGCCCCGCGTCGGGGCCTTGTGTTCGGCCCGCAGGACGCGCGCGCACATCATCGGCGTGGTGGTAAGCGAGATCACGAGCGAGACCATGATCGCCACCGAGAGCGTGATCGCGAACTCGCGGAAAAGGCGGCCCACGATGCCGCCCATGAGGAGGATCGGGATGAACACGGCGATGAGCGACAGGCTCATCGAAACCACGGTGAAGCCCACCTCGCGCGCGCCGCGCAGGGCCGCTTGGAAACGCGACATGCCCGCCTCCATGTGGCGCGAGACGTTTTCGAGGACGACGATGGCGTCATCGACCACGAAGCCCGTGGCGATGGTCAGCGCCATCAGCGAAAGATTGTTCAGGCTGAACCCGGCGAGGTACATCACTGCGAAGGTGCCGACCAACGACACCGGCACGGCGACGGACGGAATCAGGGTGGCGCGGACGTTGCCGAGAAAGAGGAAAACCACGAGGATCACCAACGCGACGGAGATGATCAGCGTGAGCATGACATCGTGCAGCGAGGAGCGGATCGTGACCGAGCGGTCGGCGGCGATCGCCACCTTGATCCCGCTGGGAATGGAAGCCTGCAGCACGGGCAGGGTCGCCTTGATGCGGTCGACCGTCTCGATGATGTTGGCGCCCGGCTGGCGGGTGATCTGGATGAGGATCGACGGCTTGCCGTTCGAAAGCGCCATGTTGCGCAGGTTCTCGACGGAATCGACCACCTCGCCGAGGTCGGAGAGCCGCACCGGCGCGCCGTTGCTGTAATTGATGATGAGCGGAAGATACTCTTTCGCGGTCAGCGCCTGGTCATTGGTCGCCAGCTGCCAGCGGACGTTCCCCTGCTCCACCAGGCCCTTGGCCATGTTCACGTTCGTGCTGGCGAGCGCGGTGCGCACCTGCTCGAGACCGATGCCGCGCGCGTTGAGCTTGGCGGGATCGAGTTCGATGCGGACGGCAGGCAAGGCACCGCCACCGACACTCACGTCGCCGACGCCTTCGATCTGCGTGATCTTCTGCGCGAGAATGCTGGAGGCTGCGTCGTAGATCACGCCGCGCCCGATGGTGTCGGAAGTCAGAGACAGAATCAGGATCGGCGACTCGGACGGGTTCACCTTCCGGTAGGTCGGGTTGCTCGTGAGGCTGCTCGGCAACAGGGCGCGCGCGGCATTGATGGCGGCCTGCACGTCGCGCGCCGCGCCGTTGATGTCGCGACCGAGGTCGAACTGCAGCGTGACCTGCGTGTTGCCCTGCGAGCTGTTGGAAGTCATCTCCGTCACGCCCGCGATGCGGCCGAGCGCGCGCTCGAGCGGCGTGGCCACGGTGGCGGCCATCGTCTCGGGACTCGCACCGGCGACGTTGGCGTTGACGTTGATCGTCGGGAAATCGACCTGCGGCAGCGGCGACACCGGCAGCAGCTGGTAGGCGATCAGGCCGGCCAGCGCGATGCCCGTGGTCAGCAACGTCGTGGCGACCGGGCGGGCGATGAAGGTCTCGATAAACTTCATGACGCGGGCGCGACGGCGGGTTCCGCGCCGTCAGCCGTCGGCTTGCGGCGGACGAGCTTGTCGAACTGCAGGTAGATGACCGGCGTGGTGAAGAGTGTGAGCACCTGGCTGACCATCAGGCCGCCGACCATCGTGATGCCGAGCGGATGACGAAGCTCGGCGCCCATGCCCCACCCCAGCATCAGCGGCAGCGCGCCGAGGAGCGCGGCCATGGTGGTCATGAGAATCGGGCGGAAACGCAGCCGGCACGCCTGCGAGATCGCCTCGCGCGGCGCCATGCCCTGGTTGCGTTCGGCCTCGAGGGCGAAGTCCACCATCATGATGGCGTTTTTCTTCACGATGCCGATGAGCAGGATGATGCCGATGATGCCGATGACGTTCAGGTCGGTGCGGGCCACGAAGAGCGCGAGGAGCGCACCGACACCGGCTGACGGCAGCGTGGAAAGAATCGTGATCGGGTGGATGTAGCTCTCGTAGAGCACGCCCAGCACGATGTACATGGTCACAATCGCCGCGAGGATCAGCCAGAGTTCATTGCTCAGGGCAGACTGGAACGCCTCGGCCGCGCCCTGGAAACTGGTCTGGATCGACAGCGGCAGGCCGATGTCCTTCTCCGCCGCGCGGATCGCGTTGACCGCGTCGCCGAGCGAGGCGCCGGACGCGAGGTTGAAGGAGAGCGTCGCCGCCGGAAACTGGCCGAAGCGCTGGATCGCGAGCTGCGCCGGCTGCTCGACGACATGCGCGAGGCTGGAGAGCCGCACGTTGGTGCCGTTGGCCGACGTGAGATAAATATGGTCGAGCGCCGACGGGCCGTCACGAAACTGCGGCTTCAGCTCGAACACCACGCGATACTGGTTCGACTGCGTGAAGATCGTGGAGATGAGCCGCTGGCCGAAGGCGTCGTAGAGGGCGTTGTCGATGTCGGCGACCGAGATGCCGTAACGACCGGCCTCGGTGCGGTCGATGTCGACGTAGATCTGCCGGCCCTTGGTCTGCAGGTCGGACGCGAGATCGGCGATCTCGGGGAGATCGCGCACCCGGTCCATTACCTTCGGCACCCACTTGGCCAGCTCGTCGAGGTCGGCACTCTGCAGGACGAAACGGTACTGGGTGCGGCTCACCGTGGTGTCGATGGTGATGTCCTGCACCGGCTGCATGTAGAGCGTGATGCCGGGAACGCCGGCGACGCGTTCCTGAATGCGGCGGATGATGGCCGGCGCGCGGTTGCTGCGCTCGGAGAGCGGCTTCAGGTTGATGGAAATACGCCCGCTGTTGAGCGTGGCGTTCGTGCCGTCGATACCGATGAAGGACGACAGGCTCTCCACCTCAGGATCCTCGAGGATAACCGCCGCCATCGCCTGCTGGCGCTCGGCCATGGCGGTGAAGGAAATGTCCTGCGCGGCCTCGGTGATGCCCTGGATGACGCCGGTGTCCTGCGACGGGAAAAAGCCCTTCGGAATGAAAACGTACAGGAGGCCCGTGACCGCGAGCGTCGCCACGGCGATGATCATGATCAAAGCCTGCCGATCCAGCGCCCAGTCGAGCCAGCGACCGTAAACCTCGATGATGCGATCGAAGAAGTGGCCGCTCGCCCGATAGAACCGGCCCTGTTTCTCCTCGGGCACGTGCTTCAGCAGCTTGGCGCTCATCATCGGTGTGAGCGTAAGCGAGATCACCGCCGAGATCAGGATCGAAACTGCCAGCGTGATGGCGAACTCACGGAACAGCCGGCCAATCACGTCGCCCATGAACAGCAGCGGAATGAGCACGGCGACCAGCGAGAAGGTGAGCGAGATGATGGTGAAGCCGATCTGCTCGGAACCCTTGAGCGCAGCCTTCAAGGGCTCCTCGCCCTCCTCGATGTAGCGCGAGATGTTTTCGATCATGACGATGGCGTCGTCGACGACGAAGCCCGTCGCGATGGTCAGCGCCATCAGCGTGAGGTTGTTGATCGAGAACCCGGCGAGGTACATCACGCCGAAGGTGCCGATCAGCGAGAGCGGCACGGCCACGCCCGGAATGATCGTCGCCGGCACGTTGCGCAGGAAAATAAACACGACCATCACGACCAGCGCGATGGAGAGCACGAGTTCGAACTCCACGTCCTCCACCGAGGCACGAATGGTCGTGGTGCGATCCGTGAGCTGCGTCACCTTGACCGCGCCCGGCAGCGCGGCCTGCAGCTGCGGCAGGAGCTCCTTGATGCGGTCGACGACCTGGATGACGTTGGCGCCCGGCTGGCGCTGGATGTTGAGGATGACACCGGGTGTTTTGTTGGCCCAGGCCGAGAGGTAGGTGTTCTCCGCGCCGTCGACGGTTTCGGCGACGTCCGAGAGCCGGATGGGCGAACCGTTGCGGTAGGCGATGATGACGCGGCGGTAGTCCGCCGGGGAATTGAGCTGGTCGTTGGCGTCGATCGTCGAAGCCTGCGCCGGGCCGTCGAAGCTGCCCTTGGCGGCGTTGGAGTTGGCGTTGCCGATCGCGGTGCGGAGGTTTTCGAGGCTGAGCCCGTAGGCGGCGAGCGCCGTGGGGTTCACCTGAATGCGCACGGCCGGACGCTGGCCGCCGGAGATCGTGACGAGGCCGACGCCCGTGACTTGGGAAATTTTCTGCGCCAGGCGCGTGTCGACGAGATCCTCAATCTTGGGCAGCGGCAGCGAGGTGGACGTGATAGCCAGCGTCATGATCGCGGTGTCCGCCGGGTTGACCTTGCTGTAGGTCGGCGGATTCGGCAGGTCGCGCGGCAGGAAATTATTCGCGGCGTTGATCGCCGCCTGCACTTCCTGCTCCGCCACATCGAGCGACAGGTCGAGGCTGAACTGCAGCGTGATGACCGAGGCGCCGCCGGAGCTGGTCGACGCCATCTGCGTCAGGCCCGGCATCTGGCCGAACTGGCGCTCCAGCGGTGCGGTCACCGCCGAGGTCATGACGGTCGGGCTGGCGCCCGGGTAAAGCGTCATCACCTGGATGGTCGGATAGTCGACCTCGGGCAGCGCCGAGATCGGCAGCACGCGATAGCCGACAAAGCCGGCCAGCATCAGCGCCACCATCAGCAGCGAGGTGGCGACCGGACGCTCGATGAAAGGCCGGGAAATGTTCACGGCTGCTTGGGGGCTTCCTTGCCGTCCTTCTTGTGCTGGCCGTTCCAGTTGCCGTTGCCTTTCTTGTGCGCGGCCGGAGCGGCGGCGGTGGGCGCGGCGCCCGGGGCGGCTTGCACGCGGGCGACGACTTGCGAGCCATCCTGAAGCTTGTCGAGGCCCTCGGTCACGACGGTCTCGCCCGCCTTGAGTCCTTCGGTCACGGCGATGACATCACCCTCGGTGCGGCCCGGCGTGATGGTGCGTTGTTCGACGGTGTTGTCGGGCTTGAGCACGAAGACGAAGCGCTTGTTGCCGCTGATCTGGGCGGCAGAGACGGGGATCAGCACGGAGTTGGGGATCGTCTCCACCATCAGCCGCACGTTGACGAACTGGTTCGGGAAGAGCGCGCGGTCCTCGTTGGCGAACTCGGCCTTGAGCCGCACGGTGCCCGTGGTGGCGTCAATCTGGTTGTCCATCGCGATGACTTTTCCCGACGAGAGCACCTGGCTCATCGCGCGGTCGAAGGCATCGACGACCAGCGGCTGGCCGCCACGAAGCGCTCTGCGCGTCTGCGGGAGAGTGTCCTCGGGCAGGCTGAAGAGCACGGCGATCGGTTGGTCCTGCGTGATCACCACGATGCCGGTCGAGTCGGAGGCGTGGACGAGGTTGCCCTCGTCCACGAGACGGATGCCCGCACGGCCGGCGGCCGGAGCGAGGATGCGGCAGTAGCTGAGCTGGAGCTTGTAGTTGTCGACGTTGCCCTGGTCGACGCGGACGATGCCCTCGTATTGGGCGACCGAGGCTTTCGCCGTATCGGTCTGTTGCGGTGTCACGGCTTCGCCGGCGCTCTGGTAACGCTCGAGGTCGCGACGGGCATTTTCCAGCAACGCCTGGTCGCGCGCCAGCTGGCCTTCCGCCTGTTCGAGTCCGACCTGGTACGCGCGCGGATCGATTTCCGCGAGCAGGTCACCCGCCTCGACATGCTGACCCTCGGTGAAGTGGAGCTTCATCAGCTGGCCATCGGCGCGACTGCGCACGGTGACGGTGTTCCAGGCAGTGGCCGAGCCGAGCGCAGTAAGGTAGACGTGCAGGTCGCCCTCGCGCGCCGCGATCACGGACACGGGCGTGGCCCGCATGGGCCGACCCCGGGAAGAGGCGGCGGCCGACTTGCGCTGCAGCGCGAACACCACGAGGGCCGCCACCGCGAGCAGGGCGAGGGCGATGACCACAAATCCCTTGCGGGACCGGCGGACCGGCGCAGCGGCAGGGCGTTCAGGAGAGGGCTTGGCGGACGTTTGCATGGAAAAATTCAGGAATAGCTATCAGGACAGATCGGAAGCGGAGCAGTGCGCCACTGCCTTGCCGGGAGCAGCCCCGGGAAAAGGCTGGAGCAGGAAATCAGACAAAAACATTCCGGGCAAATCCACGGGAAAAGTTCGCGTGACGTTTGCGAAAAATTGAGTTTTTGCGGCTCGATCCGGACATGGCGATGGCTGGTTTTTATTACCTGTGACGCAAGCAGATGCCCGAACATTCCACCCGGAACGTCCGAACCCGTTTGCGGCGACAATTTAAAGACGTTGCCGGCCGCCGGAATGTTTCAAACCCAAGCCGGTTTGTATGACATCGCGCAAAATGGCGTCCCCGGCGTGACTCGAACACGCGACCGGCGGTTTAGAAAACCGCTGCTCTATCCAGCTGAGCTACGAGGACAAATCCGGCCCGTTTATTGGAGGCACTTTGTCCCGTTTGCAGCTCTTTTCAGGGTACGGGCGGGGTTCCGTCCACCGCCTTGGTGTAAAACCTGTCGTGCGTCAGCAGCCCGAAGTGATGCATCGCGAGGCTCAGTTCGGCGAAAGCGTCGCCTTCCTCCTCGCTGGCGAAGCCCTTTTCCAAGCGCTGCTGCGTGCGGCGGAAGCGCTCGTTGAGTGAGCGCGTTCCGTCCGTATCGCCGAGGTCGCGCAGCAGTTGGAGGATTCGATCCGCATCCTGGCGCGCCCGCTTGACCAACCGCAGCGCCGCCGCGGCTTCGAGTCGGCCGGCCACGACATCCTTGAACACGCCGCACTCAAAACTGCGGCACTGCGCCGGGCGATCGGCGTAGATCCGGCAGGTGCGATCCGCGCAGAGGGCCGAGCACGGCTGGGGAAAACGCGCGACCGTCCCCTGCCCGCGCGGAACCAGGATCGGAAGCCCGAGCGCTTTCAGCTTCCTGGCGTCGTCGCCCTTCTCCAACTGTACGTGATGGAACAAGGCGCCGTCGCAGCACATCCCGCAGGCGAGGCAGAGTGATTCGAGCGGGGGCACGGGAGCAGTCCGGCAGGAGGAGGCGAATGCGGCAAGCCGTCACAGGCGTTTCTTGGCGAAAGCACGACCGGACGGAGATTTCAGGTAGCGTTCGAAAACGGCAGCTCTCGCTCGGTCACGAAAGGCTATGGCGGTCTTGATGCGCCATGGACGCGATTTGGAGGTATGCGGAACTTCGCCCGCGTTATGCTTGGCAAGGCGGCCCGCCAAATTGTCGGCAAGGCCGGCGTAGAATCCGCCATCAGGAGCCAAGGACTCCAAGATATAGACATACGAGAACTCATTCACGGATTTGAATGCCCGTATTAAATACGCCGAGGCCCGCCTCCGCCCGTTGGGCTCCAGCGCGGCAGCCTTCGCCAAGCGCATCGGAAATTCACTCTCCGACTAACGCCGTACCTGGCTGGCTTGCCGAGCCGAAGCTCGAAGAGCGAAGGCTGGTGGAGCAGATCGGGATCAAACCGACGACCTCGTCGTTGCGAACGACGCGCTCTATCAACTGAGCTACTGCCCCGTAACCGAGCGGTCTTTGTGAAGGACGCTTTTGCCTGAGTAAAACAAAATTTTTCACGCCCGAAATGCCCTGAAAAGCCCCGGCTTGCACCGGTCGCGGGGTGTCGGATGGTGGGGGCGTGAATCCCGGCGAAAAACTCTGTCTTAGCTGCGGGCTGTGCTGCGACGGCACGCTCTTTGACGGCGTGCAGTTGGAAGCCGGCGACGACGCCAAGAAGCTGAAAGCGTTGGGCCTGCCGGTGACCATTTCGCGCGGCAAGACCCCGATCGCCCGCTTTCCCCAGCCTTGCTCGGCTCTCTGTACAGACCGCACCTGCCGGGTCTACGCCGACCGCCCGACGCAGTGCCGGATTTTCGAATGCGGGGTGTTCAAGGAAACGAAGGCCGGCCGGATCACCTTCGCCGCCGCCATGCGGCTGGTCAAACAGGCCCGGCGGAAGGCGGATAATGTCCGCCGCCTGCTTAAAAAACTGGGCGATACCGATGAACCCCGCTCATTGGGCGAACGCTTTTTCCGGATGCAGTGCCGCATGGAAGAGGAAAATACCGACGACGCTACGCGGAGCACTTTTGCCGACCTGAGCCTGGCGGTGCATCAGCTCAAACTGTTGTCGCACGACAAGTTTTACACGCGGCCCGAAGCCAAGTGAGCGGATTTCACGGTCCCGTCGTTTTGGCCCTCAATTTGCTGTTGCGAAAGCCCGGATGCGGGCGAAATACGCCTGCGTTCGCTTAAAACTTAATTAGAAATCAAAACATGAAAAAGCCTGCCAAGAAGGCGCCCGCCGCCAAAGCCGTGAAGCCTGCTGCGAAAGCCCCGGCCAAGAAGACCGCCGCTCCCGCCAAGAAGAAAGCCTCCGCCTCCGAACCGCCTGCCACGTTCATCTCCGCCCAAGTCGACATCGGCTTCGGCAACCACCTGACGATCCGCGGCTCGGGCCCGGGCCTCAGCTGGGACGAAGGCCTCGTCATGGACTGCGTCGGCCCGAATCTCTGGACCGTCTCGATCAAGCAAGCGGCCCAGCCGGTCATCTTCAAAGTTCTGGTCAACGACCTGTCCTGGAGCGCCGGCGTCGACTACACGGTCGCGGCGGGCAAGAGCGTCACGATCACGCCGACGTTCTGAGCCGGGAAAACACGAAGCAGCGAAGGAGCAAAGTAAGACCGAAAAACCGGGCTGAGCTTAGCTGCTTGGCTGCTTGGTGTTGGTTTCTTCGCGATCGGGATTGATCGCCAGCAGCGCCGCGCGCACATCGTCCGCGCTGAGTTTTTCGCCGTCGGCTTTCGGGGAGAGCACGGCGCCGCGCATCGTGATCTTCGAGAACGGCGCCGGGATGTAGAAGCGGTCCCAGCTCTTCAAGCGCCAAGCGGTGGAAAATTCCGCGCCAAGCAGAACCATCGGCGCGTGGTTGCGGCGCGTCACGACGAGCACGCCCGGCTCGACGGTGTACATCGGACCGCGCGGACCGTCGGGCGTGATGCCGATGTCGTGGCCCTCGCGCATGACCTCGATCAGCACGCGGGCGGCTTCACGGCCGTTGTTGCTGCTCGAACCGCGCACGGGATAAATGCCGATCATCCGGTAGAACGCGGCCAGCCAGGCGCCGTCCTTGCTCGCGCTCACCAGGCCGTAGACCCGCCGCTGCGTGCGGTAGCGGCGAAACATCTCCGCCGAGAGGAAAAGTCGGTTGTGCCAGAGCACGACGGCGGCGGGCTCGTCGGACTTCGTGAGCAGAGTCAGTGTGGCCGCGTCGACCTTGAACCGAAGCGTGCGCCCCCACACGCGAAGCAGCGTGGCGAGCAGCCAAAGCAACAAACGGCGCCAGCCCGTGACCTCGTTGATCTCGCCTTTGTTTTCGGTGTGCAGGCCTCCGTTATGCGGCCAAGGCAGGCCGGCCGCCAAGTTAAACTTGTCCCACTTTCGGAGGAGGGGCTTTATGCCCCGACCGCGTTACCACTATCGCATCCCGTCGGGGCATAAAGCCCCTCCTACCATGTCGCAATCGCTGCCCTCCTGCCCGCTCCTCCCTCCCGCCCCGGCGGCCATGGATGCGAGCGCGCTCACAGCCCATGGCGAGGAGCGCGACGCCGACTTCTACCTGACGGCGCTGACCTACGGACAGTATCTCTGGCAGCGCGGCTTCGCGGCCCGCGCCATCCTGAAAGTCGATCGCGCCCTCCTCGCCGACCTGCGCGGCGACGAGCCCGTCCTGCAGCAATGGCCCCTGCCCTACGCGGTCATCGCGTGGATGCTGCGCCACGCCCCGCGGGATGTCTTCATCGGCAACCCACGCGTGCATTTCCAGCACCTCGCCGATCGTATGAACCAACCCCGACGTGACCAACGCCGCTGGCGCATCTGGGCCTGCTGGGCGATCGCCCGCAAGGTACGGCCGGAATTCCCGCACGATCCCAGACATGACGTCATCGAGCCGACCCTCGCGGAAATTGCCGCGCAGCTCGACGCCCACGGCATCGCCGGTGAGACCGCGCTGTGGCAGGACGTGCTCGCGCGCTGCGCCTGATGTGTCGCGGCATCAGCTCGCTTGGAGCTGGAGTGCGCTGACTTTGCCCTCGCCGCCGCAAGTGGCGCAATCGTGACGGAAGTAACCGCGTCCGTCGCAATCATTGCACCTGAAGTGTCTTTGTCCACCGCAGCCCGGACACGTCTCATGCCTGACGACGCGGTTTCCTTCCGAAGCGTAAATGGGAATCCGACCCTCGCCGTCGCAATCAGGACAGTCCTTGTATCCCTTTCCGTGGCAATCGTCGCACTTTTCGTCGACGTGTCCCTCGCCGGAGCAAACACGGCAAGCGATGTTTTTCCGAGCCAGCTCGGCGAAGTTGTACTGATAGACGACGGCCTGGTTGCCCGCCTGATTTTGGATCGTCGTCTTGTAGGCTTTTTTGCCCGGGACAGAGATTTCCAGTCGATGCTCACCGGGCTTGAGACCGAAAACCAAGTAGGAGCTCTTGGTTCGTTCGTCGCTCACGCCATCGATGCCAAGCCGGTCCGTGGCCACATCCGTCACGATCCGGACTGGCTGGCCGTTGAGCAGGTCGTTCGCAGAGACAATCGCCGCCGGCTTCACCACCTTGAAGAGCATCTGCGTATCATAGTAATTCGTTTGTATCGCGAGCGTCGCGAAATCCTTCGCGCCGAGGATGTCCTTGAGAAATTCCGCAAACTCCGGGTTGGCCAGCCGCTGCTTGATGTTGGGCAGCGCACTTAGCACCTCGATCGTAGCCAGGTCGTGTCGCGCGAGATCCTGGACCGCCTGTTTGAGATTTTCGCCGGCACCCATGTCCCAAATGGACTCCATGTGCGCACGCCACGCATAGGCCTGGAGCAGGCCCGGATCCGCCTCCACGGCTTTCGCGACGGTGACCCGGAACTCCGCGTTGGATTTTCCGGAGCCCGATTCGGCCAGGTATTGCCAGGCAAGGCGCCGCAACTCCACGGCGATCCGCGCCAGCTGGGTCGCTGCCCGCTCGGCGTAAGGCGTGCCCCGGAAACCGGATTGAACCTGTCGGAGCAGGCGCGCGGCATCGACGGGCTGACCAAGGACGTTCGCATAGAGATCAGCCGCCTTCAGGCCGTACTCGGGATTGTTCTGACCCGCGCTCCACGCCTTGTCGAAAAGCCGGGCGGCCTTGGCTTTGCTACCGTCGCTCAGGGCGGCCTCGGCGGCCTTGCCGTCGGCATCCGTCGTTGAACCGCTGGTAGCGGACCGCCGGCCTTGGATCAGCGCGACCAACTTGCCCACGGCGGGCTTGGCGCTCTCCGGCGCGAGGTCGAGCGCCTGTTGCGCGGCGGCCGCAGCCGCTTCGACTTTGTCCAAATTCAGCTCGGCCAGCGCCACGTAGTAATGCGCCTGGTAGTTGCCGGGTTCGGCCGCGGCAACCTGCGCCGCCAGGGCGAGCGCTTCCTCGAAGCGCTCGTTCTTCAGGTGCTCCGTGGCTTGCGCCAGCTGGGAGGCGGAGTCTTGCGCGCGCAGCACGCCCGTGACGCAGAACAGGAGAACGAACAGGAATTTCATGGCGGAAGAAAAAATTCAGGAAAGCGGATGAAAGGATGCGATGCGATTAATCACGCACGCCCGAGCCGCCATTGTTGAGCGGCGGAGTCTTGGGTTTCTCCGGTGGCGCCAAGTCCTCGATCAAACCGCGCAGCGCCTCCTTGGCGTCCTGCCTCCGGGTGGGCTCGGCCGGTGCCAGCGGATTGCGCCGGGTAAACGCGCGCGCCATGTCCTCCGTGGAGCAGGCGAAGAACGCCGCGAGGAAATCCGTGACGCGCGGCAACGTCTCATCGTGTCGCTCCGGGGAAGAATCGCCCATGCGATACAATCCGCCGCCGCTGAAATTTCCGCCGGGGACCGATCCAGACGACGGATTCGCCACGGTGTCGGGCGCGATGAATAATCCGAGCGTGCCGCGGCTCACGAAGCCGTTGAGCAGACTGCCTTCGCGGGCGGCGTCGGCCGCCGCCTGGGCGGCGCGAGCATCCAAATCCCGACGTGCCTGCGCTCGCTGCGCCGCGAGCGGCGCCTCTTCCTTGCGCAATTTATCCAGTTCCTTGGCCAGCGTAAGCCGACGTGAATCATCGGTGGGCAACGCCAGCATCTGGGTGCGGAGCTTGGAGGTGCGATCAGCCAGCTCGTCGGCTTTTCGCTTCAGGATTTTCTCGCGCTCGCGCGCCTCGCGATGAATCAGGATGTCCTCGAAAACGATGCTGGTCTGCCAGCACTTGAATCCCTGGTCGATCTGGATGAGCGCCTCGTCGCGCTCGGCCTTGAGCCGTGCGAGCTTCGGCCGGGCTTCGGCCAGTTCGCGCAGAATTTGGTCGATCGGAGCCTGCAGCTCTCGCTCCTTCGCCGCGATCTGCTCGGGCGTGGCCTGGATGACATGCTGGTCCGGATGCGGAAACGTTTCGCCGTGGGCCAGGATGTCGGTTCTGGTACGGTTGCAGCCCGAACAGAACAAACCGTTCCGGTAGTCCTCCATCTCCGCCGCTTTCTTCGCACTCAACTCAGCGTACTGGCGCTCCAAGTCGCGAAGGCGGGCTTCCAGTTTGGCGATGCGCTCCAGCAAATCGGCCGCATAGCGCGTCAGGCTATCCAAGCTGCTCACGACCGAGCTGGCCATGCCGCGTGCATAACCGGGCGATTCTGCGGAGTCGCTGGTTTCGGCCGGTGGACGCTTGGCGGAGCCGATGGCCGCCGGATCCAGCAAGTCCGGCGCCGCCAAAGTCGGGATCGTCGCGATGATGCAAAGCAGGACCGAGAGCGCCGGGCGCGAGGAGCGGTGAAACATGGGGTGAACGGGATGTGCGCGCGGACCAGAAGGCCGGAATCGGCGAAACCGGGGACTGGCCTGCAATATCAATGCCTGATTCAACGAACGCTTCGCCAGAATATTAGGCAATTCACCCAACAAAAAGGCCCTCCGAAAGGAGGGCCTAAATGGCGGGATGGACGGGACTCGAACCCGCGACCTTCTGCGTGACAGGCAGACGCTCTAACCAGCTGAGCTACCACCCCAAAAGAGGGGAAAGAGGCCGCAACGTAGATTTCGAGATAGGGGTGTCAAGCGTCCTTCTATACTCTTCCCTGCTTTTAATTTCGAAGGACAGAAACCCCGTTTGGGCGGCTACTTTTGGAAGAAATTCAGGGCTGCCTTGCGATCGTTTTCGATCTGGCGGCGGAGTTCCTCCAAGCTGCCGAACTTGGCTTCCGGGCGGAGAAACTGGAGCCATTGCACCGTGAGTTTGTCGCCATAAGTGAGCGACGAGGTCTCCAGCAGGTGAACTTCCAACAGCGGCCGGGTCGCCTGCTCCACCGTCGGGCGCAGGCCGTAGTTGGCCACGCCGCGAACCATGTGTCCCTGAGCGTTAAAAACCTGCACGGCGTACACGCCGTAGCGCGGCTTGGCCTCGGGCTCCCAGGCGATGTTGAGCGTGGGAAACCCGATGGTCCGGCCCAGCTGGCGGCCGCGCTCGACGACGCCATCGGTGAAATAGGAATAACCAAGCATGGCGTTCACTTCCGTGATCGCACCCTCGGCGAGCAGCTCCCGAATGCGCGAGCTGCTGACCGGCGCGCCGTTGTGGTTTAGCCGCGGCATGCTGAAGACCGACAGGCCGGCCTTGCGCGCCTCTTCGTTCAACAATGCCACGTCGCCCGCCCGGCCGCGGCCGAAGCGCCAGTTCTCGCCCACGTACACGGCTGCGAGGCTCGGCAGATGGCGCTGCAGGTGAGCGATGAAGTCGCGGGCCTCGATCGCGGCGTATTCGCGGGAAAAATTCTGCTCGATCAGCACGTCCACGCCGAGGCGCGCCAGCACGGCGCGCTTCATGGTCACGGGCATCATCAACAACGTCGGGCTTTCCGGCCGGAACAGCACGCTCGGGTGCGGCGAAAAGGTCAGCACGCCGGCCAGTCCCCCGCTCCGTCGCGCAGAATGAATCGCCGACTCAATCACCGACTGGTGGCCCAGATGAATGCCGTCGAACATGCCAATCGCCAAGTGCAGCGGTTTGGGCGCCGCAGGCCCTGAGCTTGTCGAAGGGGCCAGCCGGACCTTGTCCAGTCCCTCGAACTGGAGCATCGCGCTCACTGCGCCACCGTGGGCGCCGCGGCGTGGACCGGAATCAGGCGCTTTTCAATTTCCGGCAGCGACATGGTTTCGATCTGGTCGAGCGTGAGGCCCTGGCTCATTTCGAATTTGCCGCTGACGGTCCGGCGCAACGCCGAGAGATGGGCGCCGCAGCCGAGTTTGTTACCCAGGTCGTGCGCGATGGTGCGCACGTAGGTGCCCTTGGTGCAGTGCAGGCGGAAGGTGATCTTGGGCGAGGCGAACGAGAGGAGCTCGAAAGCCATAACGCGAATGAAGCGCGGCTCGCGCTCCACTTCCTCGCCCTTGCGCGCGAGTTTGTAGAGCGGCACGCCGTCGATCTTGATCGCGGAGTGCATCGGCGGCGTCTGGTACTGGTCGCCGAGGAAAGTTTTCATCGCTTCCTTCACCTGCGCCTCCGACAGCTCCGGCACGGGCCTGGTTTCCATCATTTCGCCTTCGGCGTCCTGGGAATCGGTGACGACGCCCAGCGTCGCCTCGCCCTCATAGACCTTGTCCGAGCTCATGAGGTATTGGGAGATGCGCGTGGCCTTGCCGATGAGCATGATCAACAGGCCGGTCGCCATGGGATCGAGCGTGCCGGCATGGCCGATCTTCTTCATGCTGAGCTTGCGGCGCAGACGATAAACGACGTCGTGCGACGTCAGGCCCTGGGGTTTGTCCACGAGCAACACACCCTCCATCTCCTTTACTTGCATCAGACTCATTTTAAAGCGGCGTCGACTTCCTTCAGGCGCTGCGTGATCGCAGTCAGGAGCTTCGAATAAAAGTCAGCGAGGTTGCCCTTCCAGTTCAGGCCCGCGGCATTGGCGTGGCCGCCGCCGTTGAACTGCGCGGCCAGCGTATCCATGCGGTAAACGCTCTCCATGCCGCGCAGGCTGGCCTTGATCGTGCCGGCGCGCTCCTCGATGAGCACGCCGATCACGACGCCATCGATGCAGCGCGCGTAATCGACGAGTCCCTCGGTGTCTTCCACCGTCGCGCCCGTCTGGTCAAAGATCCCGATCGGCAGCGTGCCGATGCAAACGCGGCCACCGCACTCGAGCTTGAGCGTACTGAGGAAATGCTGGAGCAGCTTCAATTTGCCGAGCGACTCGCGCTCGTAGAGCTCCTGGCCCGCCAGCGCCGGGTCGGCGCCGTTGGCCACGAGCTCGGCGCAGAGACGGAACACGCGCTCGGAAGTCGAGGCGAAGCGGAACTGGCCGGTATCGGTCATGATGCCGGTGTAGAGCGCCTGCGCGGCCACGCGGTCGATCGGCAAGTCGGCGTCGAGGATGACGCCCATCAGAACTTCAGCCGTGGCGGCCGAGGCGGTGTCGACAAAATCGAAGCGCGAGAAACCCTGGTTCGAAAGATGGTGGTCGAAACACGCGATCGGCGCCGGGTACATCTCGCGGACTTTTTCGCCTGCGCGGCTGTGATCGGCACAGTCAGTGAAAATCGCCACGCGTCCTTCCGGCGCCAGCTGGTCGCGCTGGTAGAACGGCGTGTCACCGACGAGAAACTTGATGCGGCGCGGCACCGGATCGGGATTCATGCACACCGCGTCGATGCCCTGCGAACGCAGCACGCGGCAGAGCGCGACCTGCGAGCCCACGCAATCGGCGTCCGGGCGCTGGTGGCCGATGACCACCACCTGTTTGCCGCGCAACTCGGCCATCAACACCGCAAAGCGGGCGGCAAAGCGGGGATAATGGATCATGACGGCTTCCCCTCTTTCTTATCGATCTCCGCGAGCAGCGTCTCGACCCGCAGGGTGCGCGGCGCGTGGTTGTCGTGGATGAAAGCGAGCAGCGGCACGTGGCGGATGATGACGTTCTTCGCCAGCATCTCGCGGATCTCGTCGCGCTTCCGGACAAGCAGCTTGCCGGCGGCGGCGATGGCCTTCTCGTCGCCGAGAACGGAATAATAGACCTTGGCCTCGCGAAGGTCGCCCGTGACCTCGACGCTCGTGATCGTGATGCCGACCGACTCGCTCGCGTGTTTCTTGCGCAGGTACGCGCTGACTTCACGCTGCAGCAGCTCGTTGACGCGGAGGAGGCGGTTGCTCATGGCGGGACGGGATGGAACCGTTGGCCGTTGGTGCTGGCGGTTCGCTTAAAGCGAGGCCCGCACCTTTTGGATTTCGAAACACTCGATGCGATCCCCCGGCTGGTAGCCATCGAAGCCGTCGAGACGGATACCGCACTCGAGGCCGGCGCGAACTTCGTTCGCATCGTCCTTGAAGCGGCGGAGCGTGCCGACCTTGCCTTCGAAGACGCTTTCCTTGCCGCGGCGCACGCGCGCGGTGGCATTGCGGGTGATCTTGCCTTCGGTGACCAGACAGCCGGCCACGAAGCCCTTGGCGACGGGGAACACCTGGCGCACCTCGGCGCCGCCGAGCTTGTTTTCCTTGAGATCCGGGTCGAGCAGGTCGGCCATCATCTCCTTCACCCGGTCGCCGAGTTCGTAGATGATGTTGAAGTTCTCGATCGTGACGCCGTGGTGCTTGGTCAGCGCCGTCACGCCGTTCTCCTGCTTCGTGTTGAAACCGATGATGACCGCCTTGGCCGTGCTGGCCATGAGGACGTCGTTCTTGCTGATCACGCCTACGTCGGAGGCGACGATATCCAGCGAGACCTTCGTGCTCTTGATGTTCTCGAGCACGTTCTTCACGGCCTCGAGCGAGCCATAGACGTCGGACTTGAGCACGACGCGCAGCACCTTGGCCTGCGTGGCGGCGATGTTGGCGAAGAGCGCGTCGAGCGAGACATCCTTCGGGGTCGCGTCGTCGGACACCGTGGACTTCTTGAGCGCGTCCTCGGCCTCCTCGGCCATCTTCTCGGCCTCGCGGGCATTCTTGGCGGAAACGAACTTGGCGCCGGAATCGGGCGCGCCGGACCAGCCGATAACACGCACGGGCATCGCCGGCGGGGCTTCCTTCACGTTGTTGCCCTGGTCGTCGAACATCGCGCGGACCTTCGCGTAGTTCGGTCCGCAGACGATGGCATCGCCGACGCGGAGCGTGCCGCGCTGGACGATGACGGTGGCGAGCGGGCCGCGGCCCACGTCGACCTGGGATTCGATCACGACGCCGCTGGCCTCGGCCTTCGGGTTGGCTTTGAGCTCCAGCACGTCGGCCTGGAGGAGAATCATTTCGAGCAGCTCGGAAATACCCTGCCCCTTGATGGCGGCCACGGGAACGGTGACGGTTTCGCCACCCCAGTCTTCCGGCGTGATCTGGCGTTCCTGCATCTGCTGCTTCACGCGGTCGATGTTGGCGCCCTTCACGTCCATCTTGTTGACGGCGACCATGAGCGCGACCTTGGCTTCCTGGGCGTGCTTCAGCGCTTCATCGGTCTGCGGCATGAAACCGTCGTCCGCCGCGACCACGAGGACCGCGATGTCGGTGACGGAAGCGCCGCGCGCGCGCATCTTGGTGAAGGCAGCGTGACCGGGCGTGTCGAGGAAAGTGATTTTGCGGCCGTTGTGCTCGACCTGGTAGGCACCGATGTGCTGCGTGATGCCGCCGGCTTCGCCCGCGGCGACGTTGGCCTTGCGGATGGCGTCGAGCAGCGAGGTTTTGCCGTGGTCGACGTGGCCCATGATGACCACGACCGGCGGACGCGGCGCGAGATTCTTGATGTCCTCTTCGCGCGCCTTCTCTTCCTTGGTGATCTTGGCCTGGGCCGGCGTGACGACGGGCGCAGCGGTCTCACCGCGGTGCTTGATGTCGAGCAGGAAGCCGTGCTTTTCGCCCAGCTTCGTGGCGACCGCCTCGTCGATCGACTGGTTCATCGACGCGAAGATGCTCATCTCCATGAGCTCGGAGATCAGCTTGAAAGGCTTGAGACCGAGGGCGACGGCGAAGTCGCGCACGATGATCGGCGGCTTGAGATGGATGATTTTGACGCCACCTTCCTCGGTGATCGTCATCGAACTGGCGGTCGACGAAGGCGCCGGCGGCACGAAAGGCGCGGCCTTGGCGACGGGCACCGGCGTCGGCGGCAGAGCCGGCGGACGCGCAGCCGGCAGCGGCGGCGGAGCCACGGGAGCCTTGGCGACCGGAGCGGAAATGGGCGCGGGAGCCGAGCGCGGCGGCGGCACGAAAGGCGCCGGCGAAGCCGGACGCGGCGCGGGCGGGGCCGGCGCGAAACGCGGAGCCATCGCGGGCGGCGGCGGCGGAGCCTTGACGCTGGAAACGGGAGCCGGCGCGGGAGCGGGCTTGGGAGCAACCACCGGGGCCGGAGCCGCGGCAGCGCGAGCCGCCGCGGCGGCTTTGGCGGCTTCTTCCTTCTCGCGAGCGATGTCCTGGGCGGACTTGACGAAAACACCGGCCGGCAGCTTCACCTTGCCCGGCTCGATCGTGGAAGCCGGCGTGACGGCCGGAGCTTCGGGAGCCGGAGCCGCAGGAGCGGCGGCCGGCGGCGGGTTCTTCGCCGCAATCTCCGCCTCGAGCGCTTCCGCCGTAATGTTATCCACGGTGCTCGAGACGCTCTTGGCCGGGTAGCCCCGTTCCTTCAACAAGGCCATGAGGGCCTCGTTGTCCATGTTGAGCTTTTTCGCGAGAGCGTGGATGCGGATACTCATTCGTGCGGTGGCGGGAGGAGGGAGTGTGGCTGGGATTAGTTACCGGAAACCTTGGCGATGATGCCGGCGGCTTCCTGTTCGTTGAAGCCGGCGTCCATGAGATCCTTCGCCTCGACGCCTTCGAAGGCGGCGGGGGAATTGATGCCGTTAGCGACCAGGCGCTCGGCGATGGCGGGCTCGAAACCAAAGGTGCTGGTGAGAAGACCGATGGCCTGCGCGCGCGGATCGGCGGCGGTGGTCTTGAACTCCTCGATGTCGAGGCGCCAGCCCACGAGGCGGGAAGTCAGGCGGGCGTTCTGGCCCTTGCGGCCGATGGCGACGGCGAGGTCGTCGTTCACCACGCGCACGAGCATACGCTTGTTCTTCTCATCGAGAATGATTTCGCGCGGCACGGCGGGCTTGAGGGCCTCGACCAGCATTTCCTTCGTGTCGGCGTGATACGGGATGATGTCGATCTTCTCGCCGCCGAGTTCGCGCACGATGCTCTTCACGCGGGCGCCACGGGCGCCGACGCACGCGCCAACCGGGTCGACCTTCGGGTCGGCGCTGGTGACGGCGATCTTGGTGCGGTAACCGGGCTCGC
This sequence comes from Verrucomicrobiota bacterium, assembly GCA_048498955.1. Taxonomy (GTDB): domain Bacteria; phylum Verrucomicrobiota; class Verrucomicrobiia; order Opitutales; family Opitutaceae; genus Lacunisphaera. The sequence continues at coordinate 409,950 of JBEHWZ010000005.1, forward strand.
GGGCGAAAGCCTCGATCTTGACGGTGCCGTCGGCGATCTCGGTAACTTCGAGCTCGAAGAGGCGGCGGACAAATTTCGGGCTGGCGCGGCTGAGGATGATCTCGGGACCGCGGCTGCTGTTCTCGATCTCGAGCAGGATGCAGCGGATGCGCTCGCCGGGAGCGTATTCCTCGCCGGGGACCTGTTCCTTGCCCGGCATGACGGCCTCGGCCTTGCCGAGGTCGATGAAGAGATCGTTGCGCTCGCGACGACGCACGGTGCCGCTGACGATGTCACCGACGGAGTCCTTGAAGTCGTCGTAGATGCGTTCCTTCTCAAACGCGCGCAGGCGCTGCATGATCGCCTGACGGGCGGTCTGCGCGGCAATGCGGCCGAGGTAGGAAGGATCGATTTCCTTCTCGATCATGTCGCCGATCACGGCGCCGGATTTGAACACCTGCGCTTTCTCGACGTGAATCTGGAGTTTCGGATCCGCCACCGAGTCAACGACCTTGAGCAACGACCACGCCTTCAGCTGGCCGTTCTTCGGGTTGATCTCGATCTTGAGTTCCTGACCCGAGTTCACGCCCTTCAAGGCGGCAGTCTTGATCGCATTGACGATCGTGGAGATCATGTCGGCACGCGGAATGCCCTTCTCCTTCTCCATGTACTCAAGAACGGACAGGATTTCGCTACTCATGGTGTGTGGTTTGGATTAATGGAAAAAAAAGGCGGACCCGAGGGCCCACCTTTTAGAAAGTGAACTAGTTATAGGGGGTGAAAGGTATTCGGCGGCTCCAATGCTTGTCAAGCCCCGGCAAGTTTCCTTTTGGTCAGCAACTTGCGCGAGCTTCGCGTTCTGAAATCCAACCGAGAAAACCTTGGGCCCAACCCTGGCAAAAAGGCGCCGGTTTGGTCCCCGCCACCCCCAATGCGGCAAGGGCTTTGCGAACTTCCACCGGCACATCGCCAAGAAACCAATGAAACCAAAGCGGGAAAAGCCCGGCATTGGTCTCGGCGCTGAGCAACGGAAGGAAGCCATCGCATACCAGCGTGTCAAATCGCGTGCCGCCCACGGCATCGGCGGTCAAGTCGTGCGACCAAGCCTCCTGCAGTTTGGCCAAAGCATGCCGCTTCCGAAAGGAAGCCGTCGGTTCCCCGGCCGACAACCCGCCAGGCAGCGTCGCCGCGGCGATTTTCAACAACCCTGGCCAGGCAGGCCGGGCCGCCGTCCATTGCTGGTACTGCCGCAAACGTCGCAAGGGATGATTAGCCGGACGCAGGCCTTGCAGTTGCCACTGCCCTGCCCGCTCGGCGAAAACCCGGGCAACATCCAGGTCGCCGGTCCATTCAACCAAGGAATGAGACGTCGCCGCCGCCAGCATCTGTGCGCGGTTGCGGCGGTAGCCCAGAATTTCCAAGGCCGCGTGATGCGCCGCGCCTTCCCATCCAAGCTTTCCGATCCGCAGGCGCGCGAAGCGCACCTTGCCTTCCCAACGCGCCTGCGCGCGCGTGCGCAGCATTTCCAACAATTCCGTGCGCGGCATGGCCGCGAGCTCGGCGATGCGCTCGACCGCGTCCCGCGCCGTCAGTTTTTCCAACGCATCGTCGGAAGCATATTCCTCAAGCCCGCGCGTGAGCAGCGGCAGCAGCACCAGCGTCGGAATTTCGCTGCCATCGCGGCGCCGCGCCAGGCGCTCCCCGTCCGCCGGTGGAAACATGACCACGTGCAACCCGACATTGTCGTAAGCGCGATCCAAGGCGTGGCCGTGCGCGTGCCAGTCGGAGGAATGGAAATGCACTTCAACATCGCCCAGCAACGGCCGACCCTCGATCGCAAAACGCGCCAGATGAAAATCGGGACCGCCGAGCAGATTCCAGTGACCCGGAGTCCGGACCTGCAGGGCGCGGCCATCCCACAGGCGCAGACCGGTCTGTTCGAAATCGCGGCGCAACCAAAGTTTTTGCACCACGCGCTCGGCAATGGTGAAAGGACCATACAGGCCCTGCATTTCCTGAACCTTTTCCAACTTCGCTTCCATGGGCATGAGATGCCGCACGGCCCTGCGACTTGCAGACTCGACACAGGGGTAATTTTGCCAAGGCTGCGAGACGAAATCTCACTGCACACGGCAGTCACGGAAGGGTGGCAGAGTGGTCTATCGCGGCGGTCTTGAAAACCGCTGAACCGCAAGGTTCCGGGGGTTCGAATCCCTCCCCTTCCGCCATGCTTCGCCGAGAGAATCGAGCGCGAAGCATGTCCTACGAAGCCTTGGGCGAAGGAGGGCGTTTGACCCGCGAACAACGCCGAGTGGCTACGCACGGCACGGCCAGCCTTGCTGTGGACCCTTCCCAAAAAGAAACCCTCCCCCGCTTGCGCGAAGGAGGGTGCGCACACTAACCAATTGGTTTTAGTCCCGGCGGCTCGATCCGCTCAGGATGAGCAGAATGTGGAGCAAGCTGCCGAGCGAGGCGACGAACGCGGCGACGTAAGTCAGCGCGGCCGCATCGAGCGTTTCGTTCACGCCGTGCATTTCATCGCGATCCAGGATGCCGAGGTCGACGAGCTGCGCCTTCGCGCGATTGCTGGCGTCAAATTCCACCGGGAGCGTGATCAGCTGGAAAAAACAGATGACCGTCAGGGCCACCGCGCCGAGCGTCAGGAAGATGCCGCCGAGTCCTTTCGCCCCGAGCACGATGCCGATGATGATCAGCAGCTGCGCGGCGCCAGAGGAGATCTGCGTGGCGGGCACCAGGGTCTGGCGAATAGTCATCATCGCATAGCCGACCTTGTGCTGGATGGCGTGGCCGGCTTCGTGGGCGGAGACGCCGAGCGCCGCCAGGCTCGTGCCATGATAATTCTGCTCCGAAAGCGCGAGGCGCTTGTGGCTCGGGTCGTAGTGATCCGAAAGCTGGCCGGGCACCATGACGATCTCGACGTCGCGAATGCCCGCATGCTCCATCACCGCGGCGGCAGCCTCACGCCCGGTGATGCGGCCGCGCGACGGGATCTGGATGTTCTTGTTGTAGGCGCTATGCACGCGGTACTGCGCGTAGAGGCCAAACAGCATGGGGATGATGATAAGGATGAACCAGAGCGTCATGGGATGATTGAGTGCGAAGAAAGTCGCCAAGCCGGAGGCTTTTTCCAGCGGAAATTCCCGTTCTGGAAACCGGCCGGAGCGTTATAATTCGAACGTCAGGTGAGGCCGCTGCGCACCAGCAGCGCCTGCTGATCCGGCGCGCGCCCCATGAAGTCGACGAAGAGGTCCATCGGGTCCGCGCTGTTGCCGCGGCTGAGAACCTTGGCGACGAACTCGCGACCGACGGTAGCGTTGAAAATTCCCTCCCGCTGAAAACGCGTGAAGGCATCGGCATCGAGCACCTCCGCCCACTTGTAGGAATAATATCCCGCGGCGTAACCGACGGAATCGCCGAAGATGTGCGTGAAGCGGGTTTCGATGGTGGGGCTCGGCGGCTCCGTCGGAACGAGGTAATCCTGCAGCCGGCCGCGCAGCCACGTGCTCACGTCGGGCTGGATGCTTTCGATGGGCTGCGTGTGCAGGTCGAGGTCGAGGCGGGCGAAGGCGAGTTGGCGCATGGTCGCCGTCGCGCTGCGGAAATTGCGCGCCGCGATCATGCGCTGGAAGAGATCCTCGGGAATGGCCGCGCCGGTTTGATAATGCCGCGCGAACAGATCCAGGCTCTCGCGCGCCCAGCACCAGTTTTCCATGATCTGCGACGGCAGCTCCACAAAGTCCCAGGCGACGTTCACGCCGTTGAGCGACTTCACCTCCACCTCGCCCAACAGATGGTGGAGCAAATGACCGAACTCATGGAACACGGTTTCGGCCTCGTGATGATTGAGCAGCGCCGGCTGGTCCTTCGCGGGCGGTGTGAGATTGCCGCACATCAAACCCAGGTGCGGCGCCCGCGTGCCGTCCGGACGCGGACCGCCCGTGATCAGATAATTCATCCATGCGCCGCCCCGCTTGGATTCGCGCGGGTGCCAGTCGGTATAGAACGATCCGAGATGGCGGCCCGCCGCGTCGCGCACCTCGTAATACTTCACCTCCGGGTGCCAGGTCTCGACCGCACCGGGCGGCAATTCCTTCACCTCGAGGCCAAAAATCCGGTGCACGATCTCGAACATGCCGTCCAGGACTTTCGGTAGCGGGAAATACGGCCGCAGTTGCTCCTCATCGAAATCGTAGCGTTCCCGGCGCAGCTTCTCCGCCCAGAAACCCACTTCCCACGGAGCCAGGCGGCCGACGGCCTGACCGGTTTGACGAGCCTTGTATTCCTCGAGTTCGCGAGCTTCCCGTGCGAACGCCTGCTGAACCTTGGCGTGCATGCCAGCGCCAAACGCCAGCGCCTGCGCGCCGCTTTTCGCCATGCGGCGGGACAAAACCAAATCGGCAAAATGCGCCTGGCCGAGCAGCACCGCCTTCTCGTGGCGCAAGGCGACGATGCGCCGGATCAACTCCTGATTGTCGTTCGGCGCCTTCCGGCCCACGCCCACGGCGGCTTCCCACATTTCGCGCCGCAGGGACGCGTCCTCGGCGTAAAGCATCACCGGCTCCTGCGACGGCATGTGCAGGGTGAAGCGCCACGCGGGCTGGGCTTCCGTGCCCTGCCCTTTCTTCAACGCGCTCTGGCGCGCGGCTTCCTTCACACGGTCCGGCAAGCCCCGGAGCCGGGACGGATCGGTGACGATCAGCTCCCAGGCGTTGGTCGCATCGAGGACATTCTCGGAATACTTCTGCGTGATCTGCGCGAGTTCCTGCTGGAGCGTTTCCAGCCGGGCCTTCTTGTCGGCCGGCAAATCCGCGCCCTGTTGTTGAAATTCGGCCACGGTTTCGGTCAGTAAACGGCGATGCACGCCGCGCTGGCTCGCCGCCGAGGGATGCGCAACGGCCGCCTTGAGCTGCTGCCAGAGCGGCGCATTCAACGGAATCGACGCCTGAAACGCCGAGACCTTGGGCAGGACCGCGTTGTGCGCCGCCCGCAACTCGGGCGAATCCGCCACACTGGTCAGGTGAGAGACCTTGGCCCACGCCTCGTTGAGCGCTTCCGTGGCATCTTCGAGCGCGAGAAAAGTATTCTGATAAGTCGCTTCACCCGGCGCGCGGCTGGAAATCACCGCGAGCGCCTTCTCGGCCTCGGCGATGGCGTGATCGAGGGCGGGCTCCACGGCCGCCGCCGTCAACTGGGACCATTTGATCTGAAACGCGCGATCCAGGTAGGGATTGTCCATTCAGCCCGTAATGACCGGCTGACTCGCGGGCCTGTCAAATGAAATGGTCCTTACCAGTGATAGGCGGCGCCCACCACGTACTGGCGTCGGCCGGCGGGCACGGCAGGGACTTCCTGGAAATCGCTGTCCCAGAGATTGTCGACGCGTACGGACAACTCCAAACCGCGCAGCGCTCGCGGCAGGTAATATAAACCCACCCCGGAGAGCAGCGCATCATTCCCCCCGGTGGTGCGAAGCGCGTTCTTTTCCTGAATGCGATATTCGTTGTCCATGCGCAGCTCGAAGCCGCCACCGAGCCGGGCCATGAGCGCCGCGGTGAAGCGGTGCTTCGCAAAGTTCAGCGCGTAGAAACTCGCATCGATCGTAGCCGCGCCGTAATCGGCTGACTTGTCCAGGTAGGTATAGCCCAGCACGACACTGTAGCGCGGAGTGCGCGTCGTCGCGACCAACTCGAAGCCGCCCGTGCCGATGTCCACGGGATTGGCGGTGCGGGCCGACACCCCTTGCGTGTAGGTCCAGTCCACGAGGTCGTCATCCCAGCGATAGAACGCCGCAGCCTGCACGCTCCACGCACCTGCCTGGAAATCCGAGCCGACCTCAAGGTTGCGACTCGTTTCCCGCTTCAGGTCCGGATTGCCGCGAAAAAGTCCGGAAGTCGCGCTGGAGTTCAGCGCGGTATAGGTCGCGACCTGGGTCGTCTCGGCATACTGGGCGTAAAGTCGGGTCGTGGCGGATTTTTTCAAGGCCACCTCGAGCAGCGGTGAAACCGCCGAGGCATCGCGGTTGGTGTCGTCGTAGGTCGCACCGGCCCGCACCGTCATCTGACCTGCCGAAGTGTCGGTCGTGTACTGCGGCACCACAGAAAACTTGTAGTAGTCACGGCTGTTGAAACGGCCCGCCGTCAGCGACGTGGACTGCAGGTTGTCGCTCATGTACTGGGCATCGTACACCACCGCCCAATCGCCCGCGCCCTGCCGGCCATCAAGTGACAGGGAGCGGACATGCGTGATGTGCTGATAGGGATTGAACTGACCCGGGACGAAACGGTTGTACTCGTAATCATCGTAATTGCGTCGGTAGAACGCGCCGAGTTCCCAGAAGTTTTCCGGCGATGTCCAAGCCCGGTGATTGAACGCATAGAGCTCCGTTTTCAGGTGCTCGGTCTCGTCGACACCGAACGGCGTGTAGAGATTCGGCCAGCCGAAGAATTTCTCCTGCCAGCCGGCGAAAATATCGGTCTGGCTCTGCGCGCCGCGCAACTGGACGCGACCGGCCACCCGCTTGAAGTCGTGATCGCCGTACGGAATCGAGCCATCCGACTCCGACCGCGCCAGGTCGACGTCGGCGCCAACCGTATATCCGCCAGCCGAGGCCGGCAGCACCACGCCCTGATACAAACTCTGGCGATTGGTACCGTAGTCGCCGGCCGCGAGCGACAGCTCTCCGCGCTGGGCAATCGGGCTCCAATCGTACGCGATCGTACCCACTTCGGCATTGAAGCCGCCGATGGCGTTGTCGAGTCCGGTGAGCACCCGCGGCGAGCCCAGCATGGCCGGCGAAACCGGCAGCTCGGCGAAGTAGTGCCCGGTCTGCGGATCATAGAGGCCGGAGGCACCGAGCTTGAAGCCGGTGTTTTCGAAAATGCCACCGCGGATCGAAACATCCGCCTGCGCTTCGGCAAAGTTGCGCGACTGAACATCCACGCGCGGCTCGAACTGCAGGCCCGACACCGGCATCGCGAAAGTCACAACCGGAGTCTGGTTGGCGACCTGCAGGGAATAGACCGACAGGGACGGCAGGACGTAGGCGCTCTCCTGCGCCTGGACGACAGCCACACCGGCCAAAACGCCGGCGGCCAGCACTGCCTTGTTTCGAAAATAAGCGGGGAAACGCATCAGGTTAAAATGGAATTACAGTTAACTTAACAATGATTCTGAAAAGAAAGCCGCGTGGTGAACGCGGCTTGTTGATGAGAGCGGCGATTACTCGCCGTCGTTGCCAATGGCTTCGACCGGGCAGCCTTCGAGGGCTTCCATGCAAAGCTGCACGTCGTCTTCCGTCGTGGGCTGGTTGTGGACGAAGGAATAACCACCTTCTTCCTGGCGCTTGAAAAACGCCGGGGCGGTCTCGCGGCAAAGATCGCAATCGATGCACTGCTGATCGACATAGAACTTACCCGCAACGTTGTCCTTCCACTTTTCGTCTTTGTTGGCCATTTGCCGGGTGAATCAACGGGAATTCGAATGCCTGTCAAGAAGGAGGATGGAGTTATGTCAGGACCCTGCAAATCCGTGGTCGGGCTTGTATTAGCACTCTACCGGGATACGTTTGCGCCGATGTCTTCTGATCGGTTTTACATGAGCAACAATTACGAGCGCCGGCGGACGACAATGGTGGTGTGGATTTTCTCGGCCCTTTGCGCCTCGTTCGCGCTGCAGCTGGTTCTGCTGTCACCGAAACTCCGCTCCCTGGCGCAGCTGGTGGACAAAACCGCCCTCACCATCGATGCGCTCAAGCATGGGGAGATTTGGACTCTCCTGACCTACAGCTTGCTGGGATCGCCGTTGGCGATCGTGTTCACCGCCATCAGCCTGATTTTCATCGGACGTGAACTTGAGCCGCTGCTGGGCTCGCGCCGCTTCCTCACCCTTTTCCTCGGTGCGGTCCTTTTCAGCGCCCTCTGCTGGTCGGCCGTGAACTGGAAACACTCCGGCACCCTCGTCGGGATGAGCGGGGCGATTCTCGCGCTGCTCGTCGTCCTGGCCCAAATCAACGCCAACGCGCAAATATCGACGCTGCTATTGCCAGTCAGTTTTCGTCTGCAGCACGTGGTCTGGGCGATCCTGGCCGTGGAAATCCTGGTCTTCGCGTTTTATGAAATCTTTGGCGCTCCGGCGCCGCTCGGCCTCACGCCGTCCGCGGATCTCGGCGGCATGCTCGCGGGCTGGTTGTTCTTCCACTTTGTTCACGCCAACAACGGCCAGGACCGCGCCGCGGCCTTTTCCCTGCCCCACTGGCTGAGCTTCAGGAAAACCAAGCCAATCCCGCGACCGGGTTATGTTCCGGTGGCACCCCGGCGCTCCGGTGACCTTCGTGCCGACGTGGATCTCATTCTCGACAAGATCAACAGCGAGGGCTTCGGCTCCCTCACCGAGGAGGAAAAGCAAATCCTCGACGACGCGAAGGATTTGCTCAGCAAACACTAGCCCGTAGGTTCCATCCGGCCCCGCGACCGATCGTCATCTTTTTTGAAACATTTGCCCAAAACCAGCCACTAATTGGCCACGCCCATTTCACCGTGAAATTTCTCCCGCGCTTTCTTCTCTCCCTCGGACTCGCCACCGCCGTCGCCACCTCAGCCCTCGCGCTGCCCGACCGTGACCTCAAGACCACGCCAGTCATGCGCCTCGAGACGCGCACGCTCGTGCAGATGCTCGAGTACTTCCACTACAACAAGGACGGCGTCACGTCGGCCGATTACCCCGACCTCATCTCGAACTACCTGAAGGAACTCGACCCGCAGCGCCTGTTCTTCACCGCCGCCGACGAGCAGGCCTTCCGCCGCCAGTATGGCCCGCGCATCGAGAACGACCTCGCCTACCTCGGCAACATCGACACCGCCTTCGACATCTACAAGGTCTACGAGCAGCGCGTGAAGAATCGCACCACCTGGATCTTCGCGACGCTCGGCGAGAACTTCGACTTCGCGGCAGACGATGCCTACACGCCGGACCGCAGCAAGGCCGCCTTCCCGGCCACCGACGCGGAAGCCGACGACCTGTGGCGCAAGCGCCTCAAGTATGAGATGCTGAATGATATCATCGGCAAGAAGACCCAGGAGGACGCCAAGGTCACCCTGCGCAAGCGCTACGAGCGCATGCTCAAGAACCTCGCCGACTACGAGGCCCAGGACATCCAGGAAGTGTTCCTCACCAGCCTGACGCGGATGTACGATCCGCACTCCGACTATTTCTCCGCCGACACGCTGCAGGACTTCAGCATCCAGATGAAGCTCTCGCTGGTCGGCATCGGCGCCGTGCTCGGCATCGAAGACGACGGCAACTGCATCGTGCGCGAGGTGGTCCCGGGTGGCCCGGCCTACACGAGCGGCCAGATCCATGTGAACGACAAGATCGTCGCCGTGCAGCAGGATGGCGCCGAGAACATCGAGGTGATCGGCATGAAGCTCCGCCGCATCGTCGACATGATCCGCGGCAACAAGAGCACGAAGGTCACGCTGACCGTTCTCCCGCACGACGCCGCGGACGCCACCCAGACCAAGCAGGTCCTCATCGTCCGTGACGTTATCAAACTCAACTCCGCCCGCGCCTCCGCCTCGATCTACGACCTTCCCGGCGAGAAAGCCGGTGAGACGGTCCCGGTCGGCGTCATTTCGCTGAACTCCTTCTACGACGGTTCGCCGGAAAATTCCGCGCCGGACGACGTGCGCAACACCTGCTCGCAGGACGTCGCCGAGCTCATCGGCAAGCTCAAGACCCAGGGCATCAAGGGGCTCGTCATCGACCTGCGTCGCAACGGCGGCGGCCTGCTCTCCGAAGCCGTCAACATGACCGGCCTCTTCATCAAGGAAGGTCCGGTGGTCCAGGAACGCGATTTCCAGGGTCAGGTGAACGTGGACAGCGACACCGACGTCGCCGTCGCCTACGACGGCCCGCTCGCGGTGCTAACCTCGCGCTTCAGCGCCTCCGCTTCGGAAATCTTCGCCGGCGCCCTGCAGAATTACGGACGCGCCGTGATCGTCGGCGACAGCTCCACCCACGGCAAAGGCACCGTGCAGGCTGTGCTTGAGATGAAGAACTATCTCCCACGCATGAGCCAGGAGTTCACCAACACCGGCGCCGCCAAGCTCACGGTCCGCAAATTCTACCTGCCGAGCGGCTCGTCCACGCAGAAGAAGGGCGTCACACCCGACATCACCCTGCCCTCGATCGACGACTTCCTCCCGATCGGCGAATCCAGCCTGCCGCACGCGCTCGTGTGGGACGAAATCCAACCGACCTCCTTTGCCGGCAAGCCCCTCGACCCGACCGTGGTGCAACCGCTGCTCCAGGCCAGCCTGACCCGCCAGGGTTCGCTTGAGGAGTTCGCCTACCTGAAGAAGAACATCGACCGCTTTAAGGAACGCCAGGACCAGAAGACCGTCACGCTCAACCTCGACCAACGTATCGCGCTCAAGAAGTCCGACGACGAATTCAAGAAGACCATGGACGACGAGCGCGACCGCCTCGCCAAGACGAACTACGTGGAGCACGAGGTGAAGCTCGACTCCGTCATCAAGGCCGAGGCGGCCGGCGCAAACAAGCCGGCCGAGGCCACCATCGACGACGGCGACACCGATGCCGCCGCCGACGGCGATTCCAAGGTCAAGTTCGACGTACACCTCCGCGAGACCCTTCGCGTGGTTTCGGATGCGCTGCACCTGAACAACAACCCGCTCGCGTGGACGGAAGGCCGCCCGCCGGGCGCGCCGATCACGAAGCTAAATAAAAGCTAAGAGATACCGGTCGCGCCCCGTAAGATCCGGGAGCGACTTGGTCCGCGTGTAACCCGACAGGGCCGCGAGTTCCTGCAACTGCGCGTGCTGGGCGATCCCCGTCTCGCACGCGAGCAACCCGCCGGCGGCCAGGTAACGCGGCGCTTCCGTGATGATCTTGATCAGGTCCGATGCGCCGTCCTTGCCCGGCGACAGCGCCGCCGCCGGCTCGAACTCCTTAACCTCGGGTTCGGCCTCGCGCACCTCCTCCTCCGTCAAGTACGGCGGATTCGCCACGATCAGCGGAAATTTCGAATCTGCCGGCAAAGCGCTGAACCAGTCGGACTCGAGGAACTTCGCCCGCGAGTCCAAACCCGTCAGCGCCGCATTCTCGCGCGCCAGCGACAACGCCTGTGGGCTTAGATCCACCCCGGTCACGGCCGCGTTCGGATACTTCACGGAAAGCGCCAGCGCGATGGCCCCGCTGCCGGTGCCCAAATCGAGAATCTGCGCCGGCGATGCCGGCAGCTCCTTCGCCAGCAGCTCGATCAAGTGTTCGGTCTCTGGCCGAGGGATGAGCGCGCGCCGGTCGACTTTCAGCTTCAGGCCGACAAATTCCACTTCGCCGATGATGTGCTGCAATGGCTCGCGATTGCCGCGACGCTTCACCAGCGGCCGGATCAGCTCCAACTCGGCCTCGGTCAGCGGACGCTCGAACTGCAGGTAGAGCTGCATGCGCTTCAGCCCGAGCGCATGGCCCACCAGCAACTCGGAATTGAGACGCGCGCTTTCGACGCCCTTCTTTTCCAGAAACTCCGTAGTACGCTTGATGATTTCGAGGATGGTCAGCATGGCTTATTCGTCGTCGTTGGCACTGCGCCCGCGCACGGGACGCGGCGCACCGGTCAGTTCGGCAAGCTTCTCGTCGAAATCAGCGCGCTGCAACGCGCCGATGACCTGATCGAGGTTGCCCTCCATCACCGCCGGGAGGTTGTAGAGCGTGAGCCCGATGCGATGATCGGTGACGCGGTTCTGCGGAAAATTGTAGGTGCGGATGCGCTCACTGCGATCACCGGTGCCGATCTGATCGCGCCGCTGCGAAGCGTAGCGACTGCGCTCCTCGTCTTCCTTCTGCTTCAACAGGCGCGAGCGCAACACTGCCATGGCCTGCGCCTTGTTCTTCTGCTGCGAGCGTCCATCCGCGCAATAAACCATGAGCCCGGTCGGCTTGTGCACGATGCGCACGGCCGAATCCGTGGTGTTCACACCCTGCCCGCCCGGACCACTGGCACGCATGACGCTGATTTCGAGATCCTGCGGATCGATCTGCACATCCACTTCCTCGGCCTCGGGCAGCACGGCCACCGTCACCGTCGAGGTGTGGATACGTCCGTTCGCTTCCGTCGTGGGAATGCGCTGCACCCGGTGCACCCCGCTCTCGAATTTGAGCTGTTTGTAGACCTCCTGACCGGTAATGAGAAAAATAACTTCCTTGAGTCCGCCACGATCAGACGCGCTGGAGCTCATCGGCTGGATCTTCCAGCCCCGGCCTTCGGCGTATTTGGTGTAGAGCCGGAACAGCTCCGCGGCGAACAAACTCGCCTCGTCACCGCCGGCACCAGCGCGAATTTCCAGGACCGTGTTACGCGAATCCGAGGCTTCCGGCGGGATCATCGCCAGCAGCACCGTCTGCTTGAGTGCGGCGCGCTTCTGCTCGAGCTCCGGCACTTCCATCTCCGCCAGCGCGCGCAGCTCGGCGTCGCCTTTCGGATCCTTGATCAGGGCCGTGTGCGCGGCGAGATCCCGGCCCATGCGCTCATACGTCGCGAACTGGTCGACCAGCTGACGCAAACCCTGCTGCTCGCGACTGACGTCGGCCGCCTTGCGCGGGTTGGTGTAGAAGGCAGGGTCAGCCATCTGCGCATCGAGCTCATCGAGGCGGCGCTGAAACGGAGTAATTGCGGGAAGTTGATCCATGACGGAACAGGCGGAGGGAAATTGTGAATTGCGTAAGCCGCACGCGACGGCTTTATGAACGGCCAAACCAACGACGTATCGTCGCCTAGTAGAAAACCTCCGAGATGGCCTCAACGCTCTTCACTCAGAACATCATCGCCTGCGTCTGGGACTTTGACAAGACTTTGATCCCGGCCTACATGCAGGTGCCGCTTTTCCGGCGTTACGGCATCGATGAGCCGACGTTCTGGACCGAGACGAATGCGCTCGCGGAGAACTACAAGAAGCGCGGCTACCACATCTCGCCCGAGATCAGTTACCTCAACCATCTGCTCACCTACGTGCTCTCCGGCAAGATGGCCGGTCTGAGCAACAAGATCCTCCGCGAGTGCGGTCAGGAGATCCTTTTCTATCCCGGCCTGCCGAAGTTTTTCGAGTCCTCGCGCGCCTGGGTGAAGGCGAAGCCGGAATACGCCAAGCACGACATCCGCCTCGAGCACTACATCGTCAGCACCGGACTCGCGGAGATGGTGCGCGGCAGCGCGATCGCGCCGTACATCGACGGCGTGTGGGCCTGCGAGTTCATCGAGAATCCCCTGCAGCCCGGCTTCCTGAAGCAGAAGGAGCTTTCGCTCGAAGCGCCCGCGGCCGAGATCGCGCAGATCGGCGTGATGATCGACAACACGACCAAGACGCGCGCGATTTTCGAGATCAACAAGGGCACGAATAAAAACCCCGCGATCGACGTGAACGCGAAGGTCACGCCCGAGGACCGCCGCATCCCGCTGCAGAACATGATCTACATCGCCGACGGCCCGAGCGATGTCCCGAGTTTCTCCGTGGTGAAGAAAGGCGGCGGCAAGACATACGCCGTCTACAATCCCGCCGTGCGCGCCGAGTTCGAGCAGAACGACCGCCTGCGCCAGACCGGCCGCATCGATCACTACGGTCCCGCCGATTATTCCGAAGGCAGCGCCACCAGCCACTGGCTGCAGCTGCAGATCGAGACGATGTGCGACCGCGTGGTGCGCGATCGCGAAGCGGCGGTCGCTTCGCGCGTCGCCAAGCCGCCGCGTCACCTGAGCACGCCGGCGCAATCCGAAGCGGACAAGGCACCCAAGCAGGGCACTTTCCTCGAGTAAGCCGCTTCCCTACCTTCCCAAACAAAAACGCCGTCCCGAGGGACGGCGTTCGTTTTAAAGGAGGTCGGCTTAATTCGTCGACAGACCGGAGAGCAGATTGAACTGCGGAGTCAGTGTTGCCGTGGTCGAAACGACGAACAGCGGCTTGCTCGGCGCCGGCTCGCGGCTCGTGTAAACAATCGGGTCGGGCGGCGGCGGAGCCATGACGACCTCGAAACGGGGAGCATCGGGCGTCACCGAGAAATGCACGACCGGCTTGTCGAGCTGCGGCGGCGGCAGGGAAACAATCGCCGCCACGGCCGCCGAAGCCCGGGTTTCCTCAGCCGCTTCAGCCGCGGCAACCGCGCGCTGATGGAAGGTATGCACCAAGTTTACGACGCGTTCGGCGTAGTTATAGCTGACGCTGGGGGCGCGACCGCGGATGACGTTGTCCACGCCGGTGTTCCAAGCCATGGCGATATTGAAGGTCGTGGCATCGACGCCAGCGGCCTCCAGGCGGCTTTTAATCCATTCATAATGGATCACGGCCACTTCGTCCGCGGCTTCGCGTTGGATGGCCATTTGGAACGGTTTGCGGGTATGCATCCGCCAAGTGGTGGGACGGAACTGGTAAGGTCCCAGTTCGCCGAAACGGCCCATTCTCGTGTGGTTGGTGGGGTTCTCCACCCAGTTGATGGCGCGCAAAGTCTCCCAGCGGTCATCGGCGCTCGCTTTGATTGTAAAAGCGAGAACAGACACCAAAAGGAGGATCTGTGTGAGCTGTCTTTTCATGGAGTGAATGGCCGCGAAGAAGGCTATATCTATGACCCCGACAAGGCGCATTTTCTCCATGAAAAATGCGTCGCGACGGGGTGTCCCTCTTTTGACTAAATCGCCGCGAAACCTCGTAAAAATCGGGCCTTTTACGCGCCGTTTTGCCCGAAAATCTTTCGTGTAAAATCAGCCCTTTTCCCCAGCTAAACTCTCGATCAGCCGCGCCACCAAAGCGGTCCATCCGGTTTGGTGACTCGCGCCCAAACCCTGGCCGGTATCCGCATGGAAATATTCGTGAAAAAGCACCATGTCCTTCAACCGGTCGGCATCGGCCGCCGCCCCCTCCGGACGGTGGCAGGGACGGTCGCCTTCCTGGTTCGGAACGAAGATTCCGACCAGGCGTTTCGATAGCTCGCGAGCCGCCGCCTTGAGGGTGATCCGATGGCCGCTGCCGGTCGGAAATTCGACCAGCAGGCTGTCGCCGTAGAAGTGGTCGTACCGCTCCAGGGCCTCGATCAGCAGGAAGTTCAACGGAAACCAGATTGGCCCGCGCCAGTTCGAATTGCCGCCGAACAGGCCGGAGTCCGACTCGCCCGGCACATAACCCACGCGGTACTCCTGCCCTTCCGCCTGAAATACGAAGGGCTGATCCTTGTGCGCGAGCGACATTGAGCGAATGCCGTAAGGCGAAAGAAATTCCTTCTCGTCGAACACGTACTTCAGTACCCGCTCCAGGCGCTCCTTGGACGGAATCGCCAGCAAACGGCGCCCGGTTTCCGCGCCGTCGCGCGTCATGTACGAGATGTGCGCCGCCAGATCCCGACGGTTCTCCAAGAACCACCGCGTGCGTTTCGCGAAGCCCGGCAACTTGTCGAGCCGGTCTTCTTCAATGAATTCCACGGCGAAGAGCGGTATTACGCCGACCATCGAGCGCACGCGCAGCGGGTAGTTGTTTCCGTTCAGCTGGAGTTGGTCGTAGTAGAAACCATCGCCCTCATGCCAGAGTCCGGTGCCGCCGAGGTGGTTCGTCGCGTCGGCGATCGCCACGAAGTGCTCGAAAAACTTCGACGCGATGTCCTCGTAGACCGGATCCTCCTCCGCCAGTTCCAGCGCCATCGCCAGCATCGTGCTGCAATAAAAAGCCATCCACGCCGTGCCATCGGCCTGCTCGAGCTGGCCGCCCGTCGGCAGCGGCTTCGAGCGATCGAACATGCCGATGTTGTCCAAGCCGAGGAAACCGCCGGCGAAGATGTGTTTTCCGCCGGGGTCCTTGCGATTCACCCACCAGGTGAAGTTCACGACCAGTTTCTGGAAAACCCGCGCAAGGAACAACCGGTCGCGCGATCCGCGCTCGCCGGTCATCTTGTACACGCGCCAGCAGGCCCAGGCGTGCACGGGCGGATTCACGTCGGAGAAATTCCACTCGTAAGCCGGGATCTGGCCGTTCGGGTGCATGTACCACTCGCGCAGGAAGAGATTGAGCTGGTCCTTCGCAAAGTTCGGATCGATCCGCGCAAACGGGATCATGTGAAACGCCAGGTCCCACGCGGCGAACCACGGGTACTCCCACTTGTCCGGCATCGAGATGATGTCGCGGTTGAACAGGTGCGGCCAGTCGCTGTTGCGCCCGGTTTTGCGGATCGCCGGCGGTGGAGGCTGATCGGCATCGCCCTCTAGCCAGTCGGCGACGACGAAGTGATAAAACTGCTTCGACCAGAGCAGGCCGGCGAACGCCTGCCGCGCCACGTTGCGCTCCTCGGCGCTCACACCCGCCGGCAACACCGCCGCGTAGAATTCATCCGATTCCGCGCGCCGCTTCTTTAGCGTGGCGGCGAAGCTCGCGCCAAAAGTTTCCTTCGGGGTCTCGGCCTGGGCGTAAAGGCGCAACCGCATCACGTGCGTCTCGCCCGGCTTGAGCTGCACCACCCGATGTGCCGCGGCCTTCGTCCCCTTGCGGTCGGGATTCACCGCCTCGGCCCGACCGTGAACCAGATATTCGTCGAAGGCATCCTTGGTGTACGGCCCGGCATTCTCTGCACCGAAAAGTTTAACCGAATTAGTTTCGTTTTCGGTGAACAGCGTCCGCGTTTCGCCGGCCGGCTCCACTTCCCAAACAAACGGCTCCAGCGTGCTGTGCCGCGCCACAACGCGGCCGGTGGCCATCTCCTGCATGCGCGGCCGCACCTCGCAGCCCTCGTGCTTGCAGCCCCAAGACCATGTGTTGCGGTACCAAAGTGCCGGCAACAGATGCAGCGTGGCTGCCTCCGGACCGCAATTCGTAGCCGAGATTTCGATCAAGAGGTCGTTCGGTCCGGCCTTCGCGTACTCGACCGCGACTTCGAAATAACGGTTTTCCGCAAAGACACCCGTATCCTCCAACTCGAACTCCGGTACATCACGACCGCGCCGCGCATTCTCCTCGCGCAATCGCGCGTAGGGAAACGCCGCGTGCGGGTAGTGATACACCGCGCGCATGTGGCTGTGCGTCGGCGTGCTGGCCGTATAAAAATACGCCTCCTTCACGTCCTCGCCGTGATTGCCTTCCGGCCCCGTCAAACCGAACAACCGCTCCTTCAGACGCTCGTCGCGGCCGTTCCAGAGAGCCACCGCGAAGCACAGCCGGCACTCGCGATCGGTGATGCCCATCAGCCCATCCTCGCCCCAACGGTAAGCGCGGCTCTGCGCCTGCTCGAAGGGAAAGTATTTCCACGCATCGCTGTCCGCCGAGTAGTCCTCGCGCACCGTGCCCCACTGGCGCTCGGTCAGGTACGGGCCCCAACGCTTCCAGTTCTTTTGCCGGGAAGCATCTTCCGCCAGGCGGAGATGCTCCGGGGTTGCAGGGGCAGCTTTCTTCACGCCGAAGATGCTAGCCCACTCGTCCCGGTTCGCACGGACTATTTTACAGGATGCCCTCGAGATTTTTCCGGCCGGTCTTGCTGACCACGACCAGGATGTTCTCTCCGTCCGTCCACGAGGCCAGGCACGAAGTCCCCAGCTCCACGAGCGCCGGCACCGCCCCGATGTCCAGATGAGGGAAATCGGCCGAGCGCGCGATGTAGCAATGGAACCACTCGCCGTTGCGATTGAAGCAAACCTCAAGCACGTCGCGCCCTTGAAACTTCACCGTGCGGCAGCCCTGGTCGTGCAAGCTGGAGAAATTGATCGGCAGCTTCCCCGTCAGCGCGATCGCCGGATTGTTCAACGCGGCCTGCAGCTGGCCGGTCTCGTGACCGTGACCACCGTGCGTCGCACTGTTCTTGGCATCGGCCGCCGCGAATTCGTCGAACGCCAGCGCGGAGCGCGGCCACAACGCGAGCGTCGTCGCTGAAATCACCGCCACCGCCGCGGCCGCCGCCATCCACACCGGACGGTTCCACCACGCGCGACTGGTCGTCTTCTGCGCGGCCGTCACCCGGCCACCGGCCAGGATCGCCGCGCGCAGGTCCGCCGGCGGCATCACCTGATTGAGTTTGGCGCTGACCGCCGCGTCGAATGCCTGCTGCTTGGCGAACCATTCGCCGAGGGCCGGATCGGCCTTCGCCTGTTCCACCGCGGCACAGAAGGTCGCGTCCGCGGCATCCGCCCCGTTCGGGCGGTAACCCTGGAGGATGAATTTTGCCTCGGTGTTGTTCATGACTGTTTCCTCGTGTTAGTCGTTTGGAAGGCCACGACCTTGCCCGGTCCGGCCTCCTTGCGGGCCAGCGCGGCGCGCAGCTGGGCCTTCCCGCGCGAGAGGCGCGACATCACGGTCCCGATCGGCGCCTCCAGCATTTCGGCAATTTCCTTGTAAGAAAGATCCTGCAGATAAAAGAGCGTCAGCGGTACGCGATAGACTTCGTCGACCTCCTCCAGTGCTTCCACGACCAGCCCGGCGTCCATGCCGGTGATCACGTCCACTTCCGGCGCCGGCGGATCCGCCTCGACCGGCCCGAGATCCTCCAACGCGGTCACGCGCTCAGAGCGGCGGCGGCCGCGCAGGAATTCGCGGTAGAGCGTGGTGAACAGCCAAGACTTGGCTTTCGACACTTCGCGCAAGGCGTGACCCTGCTTGGCCCAGATGAAGAAGGTTTGCTGCGTGAGATCACCCGCGTCGGCCTGGTTTTTCGTCAGGCTGAGCGCGAAGCGGAAGAGCGGCGTGTAATGCGCGTCCACCAGTTGCGTGAAGATCTCGCTGGGCATGTCCTGCATACGAGAGGGCTGGTCGGCGCTTTATTCCCGGTATTTTACCGGCCTCAGCCGCCCGCCAGCATCTTCACGCGGCGGTGCTTTTGGGGGAATTGGAGCGTCACCACCGTGCCCACGCCTTCCTTGCTCTCGATGCCGACATGGCCGCCGTGGTCGCGCAGGATTCGCTGCACGATCATCAGGCCCAGGCCGTGACCGCTGACCTTGGTGGTGTGGTAAGGCTGGAACAGGCGCGCGAGGTCCTCGG
The DNA here is from genome assembly GCA_048498955.1 of Verrucomicrobiota bacterium. Lineage (GTDB taxonomy): Bacteria > Verrucomicrobiota > Verrucomicrobiia > Opitutales > Opitutaceae > Lacunisphaera. The sequence continues at coordinate 428,963 of JBEHWZ010000005.1, forward strand.
CCTTGATGCCGCTGCCGGTGTCGGCGATGGCTACGTAAACCGAGTCGTCATCGGATCGTACCTTGAAGCTCAGCCGCCCGCCGGGCTGCATGGCCTCCATCGCATTCTTGATCAGGTTGAAAAACACCTGCTTCAACTGGTCGCGGTCGCCCATGATCACCGGCGTGCCGGAAGGCAACTCGCCTGCGACCTGGATGCCGCGGTCCTCCAGTTCCTTCGCCTGGAAGCTCATCACCTCGCCGATCAGTTCGGGCAGATAGATCTCCGAGAGGTTCGGCGGGCGCGGGCGGATGGCCTCGAGGAAATTCTTGATGATGCCGTCGAGCCGCGTAACTTCGTCGCGACAAACCTTGATCGAATCCTCCAGCGAGCGGGTTTCCTTCGATGCGTTGAGCTTCTTCAGTTTCCGGTCGATGAGCTGCAGGTGAATGGTCAGCGAATTAAGCGGGTTGCCCAGCTCGTGCGCGACGCCCGCCGCCAGCAAAAGGATCGAGGATATTTTTTCGTTCTCGATCAGGTCGGCGGTCGATTTCTTTTCGGCCGTGATGTCGGACAGGATGATCGCCGAGCGATGCGCGCCACCGGCCGGATCCTCAAACGGCACGCGGTAAAGCCGTACGACGCGCGGCGCGGGATAGGTCAGCTCGAATTCACGGGTCGCGACCGGCGCGGATTGGTCTCCCTTGCCCAGCGAACTCCGCAGGCCGGGCACGAGGCGCCAGAGCGTTTCGCCCACGGCGGATTGCTGCGAGCCGATGAGCTGGCCCGCCGCTTCGTTGGCGTACTCGATCACGCCCGCCTCATCGATCACCAGCACGCCTTCCTGCAGCGTATTGAAAACCGTCTCGAGCAACTCGCGCTCGTGCGCAAGGCGTTGGATGAGGTTGTGCAGGTTGGCCTCGTCGAGCTGGTCGAGCCGGCCAAGCACCTTGTCGAGCGAGCTGGTTTTCTTGCCGGCCATGGGATCAGCCGAAAAGGGTCATCTGGCCTTCCAGGTCGCGTGGCGTGGCGAAGAGCTTGCGGAGAAAACTGTCGCGATGCATCGGGCAACGGCCGCGCTTAAGGATCGCATCGCGGTGTTCCTCGGTGCCGTAACCCTTGTGCTGGCCAAAGCCGTAGCCGGGATACTGTTTGTCGAGGTCGTCCATCATGCGGTCGCGCGTCACCTTCGCGACGATCGACGCCATGGCGATGCAGAGCGAGCGGGCGTCGCCGCTGACGATGCCCTGGTGCGGATACGGAAAGTGCCGCAGCGGCAGGCCGTCGATCAGGATGCGACACGAGACCGTCGGCTGGAAGGCAGCCTTCTCGATCTCGCTGGCAAAAAGATCCGGCTGCTCCTTGAACTCGAAAGCACTGGACGGATAAATCCCGCCCAAGGCCCGGCGCATCGCGAGCTTCGTGGCGCCTAGGACGTTAACCGACTCGACCTCGGCCACGCTCGCGACGCCGTAGTTGGCGTGGATCTGCCCCTGCCCGACCAGCTCTTCGAATTCCGTCCAAAGCTCCTCGCGTGCTTCCGCCGTCAGCTGCTTCGAGTCGTTGACGCGGTTCGATTTGCTCGTGGCCCAGCGTCCCTCCAGGAACTCCTTGGAAACCAGCACCGCGCCCGCCACGACCGGGCCGGCCAGCGCACCGCGGCCCGCCTCGTCCACGCCGATCAAGGACACGAACTCCCCCAGCTGTTTCAGGTCGAAACTGCGGAGCTGTCGGCGTTTGGGCATTGGGCAGGTTCTAGGGTCCTGTTGTCGGCACGCAAGCACGCGCATGCCGCCATCGGTTTGTCACGGAAGGTGGCTGGTTTTCAGCCGTTTTTCGGGTTTAGTGACGGCATGACCTTCCTCGAAACCTGGGAGCTGGCCAGTTACATCGTGACGGTCGTGGGCTTGCCGCTCGCGATCCTCACCTTCGTCTGGGAACAGCGCAAAGAGCGCCAGAACGAGGACGAGGAAATCTTCCAACGTCTGTCCGACGAGTATCGCGAGTTCCTCAAGCTGGTCCTCGACAACGCCGACCTGCACCTGCTGCGCCGGGAAAGCAGCCGCGTCGAATTCACTGAGGAGCAGAAGGAACGCCGGCTCGCGATCTTCGGCATCCTGATCTCCCTCTTCGAACGCGCCTACCTGCTGGTGTACGAGGACAAAATGGACAAGCAGACCCGCCGCCTGTGGCAATCATGGGAGGACTACATGCGCGAGTGGGTGCGCCGCTCCGAATTCCGCGACGCCCTGCCCGGCCTGCTCGATGGCGAGGACGACGAATTCCAGGCGTATATGCGGAAGCTGGCGGCGGAGCCGGTGCCGAAGGTGGCGTAACGAAAGCCCGAGCCCAATCCACACACCCCGCCCTTCGGGCACCCCTCTTCATAGAGGGGACTTCGGCTGCGGGGATTTAATTCCCCTCTACCAAGAGGGGCCTGTCGGCCATAGGCTTGGCGACGGCTGATGGCGCGCAGCGCCGGAGTGTGTCACCCCTCACTTCTTCCACTCCATCTTTTCCTTCGGCACCGGCAGCGGCAGTTCGTCGAGCTTGCCGGCGGCAGACACGACCTCGTAGCAAGTGCGGAAATGCAGCTTGGCGAACTTGCCGAGCGAACGGGCGCCGAACTTCTCGACCATCTGCGCCGCTTGTGCCTTGGCCTGCGCGCCCGCACCGAACAACAATTTCTCGCCAAATTCGCGCGACAAAAAACGCATCTGCCGGACAAACTCCGCACGCGCCACTACCGAAGCCGCGGCGACGACCGGGTCTTCTTCCGCCTTCGTGCGCATATCGAGTTTGAAGCGTTCGAGCCCGAGCTTCTTCAGTTCGCGCTGCACGAGCGGTTCCTTGGAAAACTGGTCGAGCAGGCCGCGCGGCACCCATTTCTTCTGCAACGCCGCCGCCAACGCGTCGGCATGGTGCTGCGCCAGCAACCGGTTGAGGCTGGCGTACGGCCGGGCCATCACACGGTTGTATTCCGGCATTTCCATGAAACGGACTTCCGTCACGACGCCGGGCGTGTTCTGGATGAGTTCGTCGAGCTTCAGGATCTGCGAATCTTCGATGCTCTTGCTGTCGCGAACACCGGCCGCGCGCCAGGCATCGATGGCCGGCTTCTCGGCGATGACGGTCGCGGCCACGACCGGGCCAAAGAGGTCACCTTTGCCGCTTTCGTCGAGACCCGCGTGCGGTTCGAACCAATCGGGATGATGCACGTCGTCGTAGCCGAGCTTGGGCGTGCCAGTGACCTCGGCTTCGATGACATTCTGCACAAAATCTTCGGTGTCCTTGCCCGCCACGACGACCTTGCCGCTTGTGTAAGCGGTTACATTGACCTTGGGCCCCTTGAACGCGAAGCGCGCGTACGGCACCTCGACCTGCTCCCAATGCTTGGCGGCGGTCGCCGCGCGCAGTTTTTCCATCTGCGCGTCGTCGAGCTTGATCGTGTACATGGTGATCGCCTTGGGCTTCTCTTCCTCGGCGTCGTCGAACCGTTTGGGCATGGGACGAGATGGCCACAAAAAGTCACAAAAACACACAAAAAAGTGGCGCTAGCCGGAGGGCTCGGGCTTTTTGTGATTCTTCGCGACTTTTTGTGGCCAACTCAGATCAGCTCACTTCGAAACGCTCCGACTTCCAGCAAGCCCTGCATGCCTGGTATCGGATCCACCACCGCAAGCTGCCGTGGCGCGACTCTCCCTCCGTCTATAAGACCGTCGTCTCGGAACTGATGCTGCAGCAGACGCAGGTCGCCACCGTCCTGCCCTACTTCGACCGCTGGCTGCGCGAGCTGCCCGACTTTGCGGCGCTCGCCGTCGCCGCTGAGAGCAAGGTGATGAAGCTCTGGGAAGGACTCGGCTACTACTCCCGCGCGCGCAATCTGCACCGTCTCGCCCAAGCTTACGTCGCCGCCACCACGCCGCCCCGCACGCCGGCCGAGTGGCGCGAACTGCCCGGCATCGGCCCTTACACGTCGGCGGCGATCACTAGCATCTCCTTCGACGAACCCGTGGCTGTCGTCGACGGCAACGTCGTGCGCATCCTCGCGCGTCTGACCAACGAAACGCGCCTCTTCCGCGACGGCACCGAGGCGGTGAAATATTTCACTCCTCTCGCCGATGCCCTCGTCGTCGGCTCGCATCCCGGCACACACAACCAGGCGATGATGGAACTCGGCGCGACCGTCTGCTTCCGCCAGAAACCGCTCTGCCTCGTCTGCCCGGTGGCGGAATTCTGCGCCGGTCGCATCGCCGGCAACCCGGAAAAACTGCCCCGTCTCAAGCCGAAGGAAATCGAACAGCGTTCCGTGCTTCGCCTCTGGTGCGTCGACAAAAACCGCCTGCTCTTGCGCCGCGGCCACGCCAAGGCGAAGCGCCTCGCCGGCCTGCACGAGTTGCCCGAAGCCGCGGACCTGGGTGTCACCCCCGATCCGAAAGGCCTCCTCGCCACCAAGCGCCGGGCGATCACGCGCTTTCAAATCACGGAATCGATTCACTCACTCAAACTGACGCCCGCACTGCGCAAGAAAATCGCCGCGGACGAATCTCTCGAGTGGGTGCCGTTGGCCCAGCTCGACCAAGTCACGCTCTCTGGTCCGCACAAGCGCTGGATCGGCGAGCTGCTCGCCGCGGACTAATCCTTCTCGTTCACTTCCACCGCGCCGCCGGACACGGCGTAGCGCATGGCTTCGGACGACGAGAGATGCTCGAGCGGCTTCACGCGGTCGCGCTTCACAAGGTAAAGCTGGCCGGCCACGTTGTAGGCCTGCGGCACGTAAACGGACACGTACTTGGCGCCCAAGCCAAAGGCATCGAGTTCCTCGTCGGTGAGGAAACCCACCAGCCACACTTCGTCCGCGAACACATTGACGAGCACCGACTGGGTGAAGCGTTTCTTGGTGCCGACGAACGCCTCGAAAAAATCACGCAGCGACGAGTAGATGAAACTCACGCCCGGCATTTTCTCCAGGCCGTGGCCGAAGACGCCGAAAACCCGGCGCACGATGAAAAACGAACTGATCCAGCCGATCAGCACCACCGAGAACAGCATCAGCACCAGACCCAGACCCGGGTAATTCCCCAGCGGATTTACCAGTCCGTCCACTTTGCGGAAAAGCCAGACGAGCAGGCTGATCGTGATCGCCACCGGCGCGATCACCAGCACCCCGCGCAGGAAATACTGGCCCATGTACCGCAGGCGGAACCGGCGGATCTGGTAAAGGCGGGGAGAATGCTTGGGCTGAGTCATGGGTTGCGGAGATTGGACACCGGACGCCCATTCTGGTGCGGACCAATCTTGCCCAAAGCAAAGGCCGCCGGCGTGTGTGCACCGGCGGCCTGAAACTTGTCCCGGCGTATGGTTACGGCGAGTAGGTGATCGTACGCAGGCCGGCGACGCCGGTGATGGTGATCGTCACACCTTGGGTGAAACCTACCGGGTAGGTTTCCTGCGCGACCGTGTTCAGCGCCTTCACGTAATTGGTCGCACCGATGAGATTCTCGGTGCCGACGGACGAGCCGCCGTACTCGAGATAGTATTGGTCCGCGGCAGCGGAGAGCTGCCGGGCATTGTTCAAGACCGCCTTGTCTTGAGAGGCCTGCCGGACTTTTTGGAAGGCAGGAATAGCCATCGCGGCGAGGAGGCCGATGATGACCACGACGATCATGATTTCGACAAGCGTGAACGCCTGTGTTTTGCGGATGTTCATTTGTGGGGGG
>JBEHWZ010000006.1:0-220669 GCA_048498955.1 Verrucomicrobiota bacterium
GGGGGGGGGGGGGGGGGGGGGGGGGCCCCCCCCCCCCCCCCCCCCCCGCGGCGGGCAGCGGAGTGCCCGCCCTGCCTATTACTTATACAGCGGAACCAGCGTCTCCGTGCGCACCCAGCCCGACTGGCCGCCCGCGAAGGTGAGTTTGGTCCAGCCGAGGAAACTCTTTTCCACGACCGCGATCGAACCGGCGGAGAGTGGTGAGGTCTTTTGCGTGGTGTCGGCTTCGGTGGGAATGCTGCGCAGCGTGGTGGCTTCGCGGACGAAGACCGCGCCCGGGTTGGCGAGATCGCCGTAGGCGTGGAGGCTGAAGGTGCCGGCCACGGCGAGGAGCAAGGCGATCAAACCGGCGAGAATTGCGACCAGCGTGCCCCAGCTGCCGATGCGCTTGTAGCCTTGCAGCAGGAACAGGACGAGCGCGGCGGCGAAGAGCAGCGCGGCGGCGATCAGGCCCAGCTGCCATTGGCCGGGCGAAGCCATGCGGGCGATTTCGTAGGCACCTTCGCCGCGCGAGAGTTCAACGAGGTCAGGTTGGGCCAAGCCCGAGTGCTGCAGGCCCAACGCGAGATCCCAGCGCGTGGTGGCCGAGCGCGGATTGAGCAGGAAGGCGCTCGTCCAGTGCGCCGTCGCGTCGGCCCAGCGATCCTGCTGGGCGAGCGCGAGGCCGAGATTGTGGCGCGCGGCCCAGTCGTTTGGCGTCGCGGCGACCGTCTTGCTCCACTCGGTGCCGGCGGCGGCGAAGTCACCGCGCTTGTAAGCCTCGGTGGCGGAATCGGCCTTGAGCGGTGACGGAACGGAGAGGATCAGGAGGACGAAGAAGAAGGGGAAAAGGTTGCGGCCGGCCAAAAGGGAGAAGGCATTCCAGCCGGGAACCTTGGCTGTTTGCACGGCGCGATCGGCGCGCGTGAGCCAGTCGGCGGGCAGGGTGGCTTCGCGGCCATGCAGGGCGCGGTCCGCCTCGGACCACAGCTGTGCCCACGCGGCGGCGCCTTCGGCGGCGAGACGGTTGACGCTGGCCTGGACGAGCGGCGCGCCCGGAGCGGCGTGCGGGATGTTCCAAAGCGTGGCGGTGGCGCCCTGCCACGCGATCAGCAGGTCGGCCGGCGAGCCGCCCTGGCTGGCCCGCTGGCGCAGCTGGACGAGCAGCGCGGCGATGGCTTCGCGCGCCTGGCGGCGGATGCGCTGCGGGTCGCGTTCGCGCGAGCGGAGCGCGGCGAGGAGGAGCCAAACTAGCAGAGGACAGAGGACGGAGGACAGAAGGCAGGTCCAGACCAAGGGACGGAGGAGCATCGGGACGAAGCCGGTGGCGGATTGCTCGAGGGAGTCGCGCGGGAGGTTTTCCGGCGGAACGGGTGCGGTGCCGGTGGGCAGGACGGGATTGGGTGCCGGGCTCGGCGGCGCGAGTGAGAACTGCACGGGGGCGCCGGAGTTGGCGGGCGGCACGACGGCGGCGGAAGTGCCGGTGACGGTCACGGTGACCGGCTCGCTGGAGATGGCTTTGTACGTGCCGCTCTTCGGGTCGAAATAGCTGAACCGGATCGACGGGAGTTTGTAGCTGCCGGATTTCGTCGGCACGAGGACGACGTCCTCGGTGAGCGTGCCTTCGAACAGCGTGCCGTCCTTCATCGTGCGCTTCGACTTGGGTTGCACGACCTGAAAGTCATTTGAGACCTCACGCGACGGCAGGCCGGCGATGTCCGGCCAGTTGCCGGTGCCAACTAGCTCGAGCGTCCAGGTGATCGGCTCGCCGACGGCGGCGGAAACCGGCACGACTTTGGAGGTGAACGTGAATTCGCCGACTGCGCCGGTGAAACCGGCGGGTGCGGTGGGCAAGGGTTTGACGGTGACCTCGAGCGGCTTCGAATCGATCTGGCGCTGCTCGACGTTGGGTTGGGTGAACAAGCCGAAGCCCGAGCTGCCCACCATGATGTTCACCAGCTGGCTCGCCGGCTTGAGGGTGAAAATGCCGGGCTGCTTGAGGGTCGCGCGCGTGGTCTGCACGGACAGCACGCGGCGTTCGCCCTGCAGCAGGGTTTCGCTCGGATCAGGCTTGGTCCAGTCGTCGGCGACCGCGGGCGCGGCCGGCCACTCCACGTTGCTGCCGAGGGAGTGGAAATAGCGGCGCACGACATTGAGCGTGTAAGTCACCGGGAATACTTCTCCGGCCCACACCGAGGTCTTGGGAATTTCGAGTTCGGCGGACGAGATGTCGCTCACCGAGAGGCCGGAGCTGCCGCCCAGCGGGGCGTCGCCGACGGTGAAGCGGGCGGCCGGGACCTTGAGCGCGCCCTTGTCGGTCTGCACGCTGAATTCCGGGATCGTAATGGTGGCGCGCTTCGTCGGCCGGACCGGGTAGGTCAGGATGAAGGTCTGCGACATCTTGAAGTTCACGATGCTCGTCTGGCTGCTCTGCGACGGGCGTCCGAATTGCAGGCCGTCGACCGCAGGCAGGTTTGGCGCCCCGTCGATCTCGCAATCTTCCAGCACGAGAGAAAGCTGACCGGTCTGGTTGAAGCCCAGCTGCCCGCCCGGCGGATCCCAGCGCACGGACTGGGCGAAGGCGGCGACGGAAAGAAATAGCGTTCCGACGAGGAAGAGCAGGGTGCGGTGAAAACGATGACGCATGATGGTTACCAATCCTTGCTGGTGGCCTTGGTCTTTTGCTGCGGGCCTTGCATGAGTTGCTGGAGTTTGGCGGGAGAATCCTGGTTGCGGACCTGGTCGAGTTTCTGGAGCGGCATCGCCAGCTCGGGATCGACCTGCTCGGTCGGCTGCTTGTCCTGCTGGCCACCGACCTTCTGCGTGCCGGGCTTGGGCTGCGGCGGCTTCTGGTCGGGCTGTTTGTCCTGGTCCTTCATGTCCCCGAAGGCACTTTGCTTCTGGTTCTGTTGCTGCTGCTGATCCTGCTTTTGCTGCTCGTTCTGCTGCTGCTTCTGCTGGTCTTGCTGGGACTGATCCTGGTTCTGTTGGTCCTGTTTCTGGTCCTTCTGCTGTTGTTGCTGATCCTTCTTCTGGTCCTCGTTCTTTTTGTCGTCCTTCTTGGGTTCGTCCTTTTTCAGCAGCTCCTCGAGATCGTGGCGCAGTTTCGGCCAGTCGGCCGCCTTGGCGTCGGCCTTCTCGCCGACAGTCACAGCCTGCAGGGCATCGCGGACCACGCTTTCCTGCGCCTGCTGCTTGGCGGACTTCACGCGCTGGCCGTAAGTGACAGTGGTCTCAGCCAGCTCGGCGAAATCCTTCGCGCTCAAGTCGGGTTTCTCGGCGAGACGCGCCACCGTCTTGCTGAGCGGTGCGGCGAGGGTGTCGCTCGGCTGCTCTTCGGCAGCCGAGGCAGTGGACGGGTGACAGAGGACAGCCGACAGGAAAACCAAAAGTGCGGCAACCGCAGCGGCCTTCTGTCCCCTGTCTCCTGTCCCCTGTCTCCTGTTGCCCGCGAGCGGCAGCGCGCGTTCGCGCGGGCGGACGGGGAACTCGGTCCAGAAGCTGATGAGCAGGAGCAGCAGGCCGGGGGCGAGGAACCACTGGAAGCGTTCCGAGAGGCGCGCGGTGTTCTTCTCGGAGAAGTCGCCCTTCTTGCCGGCGTCGACCGTTTTGCGGAGCAGGCCGGCGAGGTCGACCCACGCGCTGGCGTCGGTGTAGGCGCCGCCGGTGCTCTGGGCGAGGTCCTGCAGCGTGGAGCTGTTGAGCCGCGACATGACGACGGCGCCGCGTTCGTCCTTCACGAGGCCGCCGCTGCCGTCGGGAATGAAGGAACCCTGGGCCGTGCCGACGCCGAGGCCGATGACGCGCACGCCCTTGGTCTTGAGCGCACCGGTGAGGTCTTTCCAGTTCTCGTCGGTGCTTTCGCCGTCGCTGAGGATGATCAGGTAGCGGTCGGCCGTCGACGTGCCGAAGGCCTGCATCGAGGCTTCGAGCATCGCCTTGTAGTTGGAGCCGCCCTCGGGGAGATAGTCGGGCGTGATGACGGGTAGGAATTCACGCAGCACCTCGTAGTCCGAGCTCAGCGGGCTCTGTAGAAAGGCGGTGCCGGCGAAGAGCACGAGGCCGACGCGTTCGCCCTTGAGATTGTCGAGGAGCGATTGGATCAGCAGCTTGCTGCGATCGAGGCGCGACGGCTTCACGTCCTGGGCCATCATCGAACGCGAGAGGTCGACGGCGATGAGCACCTCGCGCGCCTGGTCGAGGGTCTTTTCCTCAATCACGCCCCATTGCGGACGGGCGAGGGCTACGACGCAAAGCATGAGGCCGAGCCAGAGCCAGATGCGCGGACGCGAATCGGCGGTGGTATGCCGGGCGCCGAGGGAAACATCGAAGGCGCCGGCCCAGGCCCGGGCAATCTTTGGCCAGTTCGTGGCCGTGCGCGAGGTGTGGCGCGCCAGCTCCCAGATCAGGAGGAGCACGAGCGGCACGAGGAGCCAGAGAATCTGGGGGGAATGAAAACTCATGCGGCGGTGGAACGTTTGCGGCGGAACGGCAGCGGCGGCGGCACAGCCGCGAGCGCGCCGAGGAAGAGCAGCGCGGCGCCTGGGATGGCGAAGTACGCGAACAGCTCGGTGGCGAGGATGTAGGACTTCGCCTGGAATTCGATCTTCTGCGAGGCGTCGATCGACGCGAAAGCCTTCTCGGCGGTGTCGATGTCGAAGGCGCGGAAGAATTTTCCGCCGGTGGCGTCGGACATCGTGCGCAGCGCGCCTTCGTCGAGATCGGAAGGATAACGGCGGTAGCCCAGCTTGTGGCCCGCTTCATCGAACACGGGCATGCGCACGAGGCCGTCCTTGCCGGCGCCGACGGTGTAAACCGGAATGGCGCGCGATTTGGCGATCTCGGTCGCCTGTTCCGGCGTGAGCAGGCCGCGGTTGTTGGCGCCGTCGGTCATGAGCACGACGAACGCGCCCTTGCGCTTGCCGCCGTCCTCGCGCTTGGCCTGCTCGAGGCGCGTGAGCGCAACGCCGAGACCGTCGCCGATGGCGGTGCCGTCCTCGATCATGCCGATCTGCAGGCGCTCGATTTGCTTCTCAAGCCAGAGGTGGTCGAAGGTGAGCGGGGCGAGCGTGTAGGCGCGGCCGGAGAAGATCACCATGCCGATGCGGTCGTTCACGCGCTGCTTGATGAAGGCCTGGATGACGGGCTTGATCGCCTGCAGGCGGTTGATCGCCTCGCCGTTGCGTTCGTAATCCTCGGCCAACATCGAGCCGGAAAGGTCGACGGCGAGCATCAGGTCGTAGCCCTGTTGTTTTACTTCGCGCTTGTCCTCGACGATCTGCGGCCGCGCCAGCGCGACGATGAGCAGGATCAGACCGGTGACGGCGAAGATGGCCGGCCAGCGGGAGCTGGTGATGAGCGAGGGCCGGTGCCACGCCGCGGAGAAAGGCACCACCAGCACCGGCGCACCGCGCCGACCGCGCACCCACATGGCTCCGGCGAGCGCCAGCAGGGCGGCCAGCCACCAGGGATCGTGGAAGGTGTAGTTGCCGATGTTCACGGAAGAGAAAATTCAAACGCCAGATGCCAAACGCCAAACAAACGCCAAGTTTCCGAAATTCGAAATTCGAAGCCTTGGTTCTTGGAAGTTGTTTGGCGTCTGGACACTGGCGTTTGGAGTTTGCCGGCCGCGGCCGTCAGCGGCTGTGCCCGGCATGCATGCGGGCGTGGAAGAAGCGGATCAGCGCATTGAGACGCTCCTCATCCGTGCGGACGGTGAGACGGCTCAGCGTGTTGGGGAAAATCTTGTTGAAGGCGGCATCGCGCTCGGCGACCCAGGCCGCGTGCGCGGCGCGCTGGGCGGACGACGCGCCGTTCAAGTTGACCAGACGGCCGGCAACGGGGTCGTAGGCGGTGATCACTCGCTCCGTTGGCAGCTCGCGTTCCCACGGGTCGTCGACGCGGAAGCCCATCGTCTGGTAGCGGCGCGTCAGCACGGACCAGCCTTCCGGTTCGATGCGCGGCGGAAAATCCCCGAGCCAGATCAGGATGCTGTGGCGCGGCGCGGCCTTCGCCAGAAGCCTCCATGGAATGGAGGCGGAGTTTGCAGATGGAAGATGGGAGATGGAGGACAGTTCGGGAGCGGGCTGGCCAAGGAGCTGGGCGGCGGCGTGCAGGATCTGGCCGCGGCCACGTACCGGCTCTTTCAGGGTATAGCCGGTAGGCGAGGCGTGGAGGAAGCCGACGCGGTCGCGGTTGACGGCGCCGAGCATCATGACGAGACCAGCGAGTTCCATCAGGGCCTCGCGCTTCGATTGCGCGCCGGAGCCGAATTGCAGGCTCACGCTGTCCTCGAAGAGCAGCAGCAGGGAAACCTCGCGCTCCTCGATGAACTTCTTGCGGTACGGTTCGCCGAGGCGTGCGGTGACGTTCCAGTCAATGTCACGGATGTCGTCGCCGAAGGTGTACTTGACGACCTGGTCGAATTCCATGCCGCGGCCGCGGAAGGCGGAGCGGTATTCGCCGCTGAGGACGTTCTCCACCGCATGGCGCACGCGCCACTCGAGCTGGCGCAGCAGCGCGAGCTGGGAAGTGACGAGGTTGGCGGGAGTTTGGGCGGGAGCGGACATCGGCGGGCTAAATTTCAAATGCCAGTCGCCAGATGCCAGAGAAACCCGAACCGCAGAAATCCGAGCAAAGCCCCGCGGCGCTCTTGGGATTTTCGGTCATCGGATTTCGTTTGGCGTTTGCGATTTGGCGTCTGGATTTTGCCAAAGTCAGACTTTGGCGGGGACCGGCGTGCGGATGAGCACCTGGTCGAGCACCTTGTCGGTGGTCAGGCCCTCGGCTTCGGCTTCATAGGTGAGGCCGACGCGGTGGCGCAGGGCGTCGTGGAAGACTTCCTGGATGAGCGCAGGCGAGACGTAGTCGGCGCCGCGGAGCCAGGCGAGCGCGCGGCCGGCTTGGAAGAGGGCGAGCGAGGCGCGCGGCGAGGCGCCGAAGTTGAGCAGGCGGCGGGCGCCGGCGCCGCCCTCGGGCTGGGCAGCGAGTTCGCGCGAACTGCGCACGAGGGCGAGGATGTAGGCCTGCACGGCCGGCGAGACGTGGATCGCGTCGACCTGCGTGCGAAGTTCGAGCAGCTCCTCGCCGCTGGAAACGGCCTTGAGCTCGGGCTGCTTGGTCACCTGGCCCCAGCGTTCCATCATGAGGGCTTCTTCCTCGGCGGTGGGATAATCGACGAGCAGCTTGAACAGGAAGCGGTCGGTCTGCGCCTCGGGCAGCGGGTAGGTGCCTTCCTGTTCCACCGGGTTTTGCGTCGCCATGACGAAGAACGGACGCGGCAGCTTGTGGGAGTGGCCGCCGATCGTGACCTGGCGTTCCTGCATGGCTTCGAGGAGGGCGGACTGGACCTTGGCCGGGGCGCGGTTGATTTCGTCGGCCAGCACGAGGTTGGCGAAGATCGGTCCCTTGTGGGTCGCGAATCCGCCGTCCTTCGGTGAGAAGATCATGGTGCCGACGACGTCGCTCGGGAGCAGGTCGGGCGTGAATTGCACGCGCTCGAATTGGACGCCGAGCGCGGTGCCGAGCGACTTGATGAGCAGGGTCTTCGCGAGGCCGGGCATGCCCTCGAGGAGGACGTGGCCGTTGGCCAGCAGGGCGACGAGCATGCGCTCGATGACGGCATCCTGGCCGATGACGGCCTGGCCGATTTCAGTGCGAAGTTTCTGGGACCAAGAGGGACCGGTGATCATGGATGAAGGAAGAGAAGGCTGAAACTTGAGACCTGAGACCTGAAATTGAACTGAAGTTGAAAGAGCGGGGAATGCACCAAGGAAATCGGAATGCGACGAGTAACAGGCAAAAGACGGTGAACAGTAAGCAGTCCGCCGGGCGTGGAGACAAGAGCCGATCCGTTTTGAGGCGGAGGAACGAGGTCGGTTAGGCCGGGCGGACGTTTGACTCCATGAACGGATGATGGTTTCACCGGAATCACAACGAAATGGCTGATTTTCCGGACATCGTGGAAGCGTCGCTGCGGGCGCGATTTGTCTCCCTGGGTGTCCAACCGGACGACGTGGAGGAGAGCTTCATTCGCGGCGCCGGGGCGGGCGGCCAGAAGATCAACAAAACCTCCTCCACGGTGCGCCTGCAGCACCGGCCGAGCGGGGTCGAGGTGCGCTGCCAGCGCGAGCGCAACCAGTCGGTCAACCGGTTGCTGGCTTGGATCGACCTAGCCGACAAGCTGGAGGCACGTCAGCAGGCCTTCGCCGGCGCGGCGCAGGCGGCCCGGGAGCTCGAACGCCGGCGGCACCGCCAGAAATCCCGCGGCCAGAAGGTCCGGATGATCCAGGCCAAAAAACACCGCGCCAAGCACAAGGCCGGGCGCGGGCGGGTGGGCGAAGACTGAAGCGGGTTTAACTCGCGCAGCCGGCCGCGACGAGCAGCAGGCCGGTGACAATGGCGCCGTTGGCGTAGCGGCCGAGGTGCTTTTCCAAATGCGGCTCGGGCTTAACGGACTCGCCGGTCTGGCGCACGTCGAGATCGTGCTGCTTGCGCATGGCGGCGACGCGGCGCTGGCTGCTGGCGAGGCCGCGCGTGATGATGCCGAGCATGACGAGCGTGGCGCCGGCGGCCAAAAGGATTTCGCGGGTGGTCATGACGGGGCGAGGCTGACTTCGTCGCCGATGCGAATCAGGCCCCGTTTGGTTTCGTGGATCAGGTTCACGCCGAAGTTGACGTCGGTGGGCTCGCGCTGGTCGCGGCGGAAGGAGGCGAGTGTCTTGAGTGGCTCCTTCCCGAGGCGCTCGCCGCTGAGCTGGTCGGTCGTCGTCATGATGCAGCGCGCGCATAGACCGGCGTTGCGGAGGACGGTGCCGTTGATGCGCAGGTGCGGCCAGGAGTCCTCGGCGAAGGCGTCGCAACCTTCGATGACAATGTTGGGACGGAAACGGTTCATCGGCACGGGCGCGCCCTCGTTCTCCTGGATGCGATCATTGAGGTCGGCGAGCGAAGCCTCGCTGATCAGCAGGAACGGAACCGCGTCGGCGAAGGTCACGCGATCGCCGGGCCGGCCCGCGGATTTGAGCACCGGTCGATCGAAGCGTTCGCCGATGCGCACGAGGTGGCAGGGGAAACCCAGGAACGACGAGAGCCAGGCGCTCGCCGCGGCACCGCAATCCTCCGCCTGCAGGCCGGTGCTCTTCCAGACCCCGACGCTGCGGAGCGGAGCCGCCGGATCGGAGGCGGTCGGAACCGAAACGCTGCCGGCGCCATCGGCCGAGAGCGTGAGCAGGCCGTTGCCCAGGTGCGTGGCGATGCACGCCATGCGCGGAACGGTGCGCTGCGTGAGGAACTGGCCGTGCTCCTCCACCACGAGGAAACGCCGGTCGCCGACGAACCCGAGCGCATCAATCTCCGCCGCCGGCACGGCATAGCCGCGCAGGGATTTGACGGGGTAGATGAAGAGGCCGGTGACGCGGGGCATGGGTGGGCGAAGCGGTAAGCGGAAGGCGGTAAGAGGAAACCTGAAAAAGGCTGTGCTTAGGATTTGCGTACGTAATTGACGAGGTAGAGCAGGGAGTCGCCGCCGGTGAAATAATTGCGGGGGCGGTTGCCGCTGAGGCCGTAGCAGATCGAGAGGGTGTCGCCGACGAACTTGTAGATGCAGGGGATGGTGCGGCCGGCGTTGGGGCCAACCATGCCGGCGAGGGTGATGCCCTTCGCGTCGACGAGGTAGGAACCGGTGTCAGAGGCTTCGCCGCCGAAGCGCACGGTGTAGGTGCCGTTGGCCAGCTCGACCTCCATTTTATCGAGCATCATCTTCGGCGCTTCCTCACCGCCGAGCTCGGCGTAGACCGGCTGCCAGATGCCTTCGAGTTCGTTCATGTTGGGAGCGTAGGTGGTAATCTTTTCACCTTGTTTGGATTGGTGGCGAAAAAATAGAAGAGAATAATCGGCACGAAGGGAAACAGGGCGGCAAACCAGACGGCGCGTATCATGAGTCGACTGTAGTGCGGGACTGAATTCCACGTGTGATAGTCGAAAAAGGCGACGTTGCCTCTCATCTCTGGCAGCGACGCTTCAAGTGCGGTCTTTTGTTCAAACTTCGCGGTGGACGCGCGTAGTTCGGCTTTGAGCAGTTCCGCTTCAAGCTGCGCCAGCCGTTCCGCTCGAAGCTGGAGGTCTTGGTGCATCTGCTGGATGAGCATGTAAGCCGCCATTGCGGTCATGGCGAATGCGAGCACAACCAGTTGCTTTTTCCAGCGGATCAGCGCCCATGAAAGCGTGATCGCTAAGGAGGGAAAGCAGGTGCACCAGAAGAACAGCGCCCATTCTGGAGGAGGTGTATCGCCCAGCAAAAATCCCAAGACAATCATCGGGCGGGGAATATTTACCTAATGATCAGGCCCGCTTGATGACGTCGCGCGGCGTGGTCTCGGCGGCGGCGGGCGGGGTGAGGTCCTTCGCGCCCTTGGCGCCGAGTTCGGAGAGTTTGCGGGCGCCGGGCAGGAGGGTCTGTTCGAAGGAACCGACGGCGGAGTTGTAGGCCTTGTTGGCGGTCTCGAGTCCGCGGCCGACCTTGTCGAGGTTGTCGGCGAAACCGACGATGCGATCGTAGAGTCCGCGTCCGAGATCGGCGATGACCTGCGCGTTGCGCGACACGTCCTCCTGGCGCCAGCCGTAGGCGGCGGCCTTGAGGAGGGCGATGAGCGTGGCGGGCGTGGCTAGCAGGACCTTCTTCGCGATGGCGCGGTCGATGAGAGTGGCGTCACCTTGTAGTGCACCAGAGAGGAACTGGTCGCCAGGGAGAAAGAGCACGACGAATTCCGGCGAGGGCTGGAACTGCTCCCAGTAATTCTTGGCGCCGAGGGCGTCGATGTGGCTGCGGACTTTCGCGGCATGCTCGGCGAGCTTGGCGGAGCGGACGGTTTCGTCGGTCGCGTTGGCGGCCTCGCGGTAGGCGTCGTTCGGCGCCTTGGCGTCGACGATGATCTGCTGGCCGCCCGGGAGGCGAACGATGAGATCGGGACGGAAACCGCCGGCGGATTGTTGTTCGGCGAAATCGCAGTAGCTGCTCATGCCCGACATCTCGACGACGCGGCGCAGCTGGAGTTCGCCCCAGGTGCCGGCGGTCGTGGTGGAGCGGAGGGCGGTGGTGAGCTTGGAGGCCTCGGCTTGCAGGGAGACCTGCGCGGTGCCGAGGGACTTCAGTTGCTCGGAAAGCTGGCCGTAGGCGTTGGCGCGGGTCTTTTCCATCTCGCCGATCTTGGCGTCGACCTTCTCGAGGGATTCCTTGAGCGGTTTGACGAGGGAGTCGATCGCCTGCTGGCGCTTGCCGAGTTCGTCGGCGGACTGCTGGTGGAGCTTGCCGAAGGTCTCGCGCGCGAGTTCGAGGAAGGACTGGTTGTTGGACTTGAGGGCGTCGGCCGAGAGCGCCTTGAAGGATTCGGTCAGGCGGGCGTGCGCTTCCTTGAGCGCGGCGCGCTCGCCTTCGAGGGCGGTGGCGTGGGTGCGGAGGGAGACGAGCTCGGTCTCGAGCTTGGCGAGCTGTTCGGTGGCGAGACGGGCGCGTTCGCCGGTGGCGGCCCCGCGCGATTGCGCGATGAACCAGCCAAGGGCGGCGCCGACCAACAGGCCGACGAGGAGAAGCACGATGTCCATGCCGGGAAGCTAGGCGGAAAGCGGCAAGGGGAAAGAGGAAAGGCGGCCCGCAGGAAAGACTGCTGACAGGTTTTATCAGTTCTACCCCAGGCCGCTTTCAGGTCTCAGGTTTCAGCCTTCAGGTTTCCAGCGCGTCTGCGCTCTAGGCTCGCAGCGAGCCTAGTGAAATCTGGATATCCGTGCCCTTCAGGCCGGGGCCGGCCTGGAGCGTGCCGCCGTGGAGGCGGAGGATTTCACGGGCGAGGAAAACGGAGAGGCGGCCCTGGTTGGGCGCGCTGCCGGCGGCGGGCGGCGGGAGCGTGCCGTCGAGCTCGAGGCGCTTGCCCTCGAGGGTGATGACGGCGGTGCGCTGGGCGCCGGCGCCGACGGCACGGAGCGTGAGGATCAGCGACTGCAGGCCCTCGTCGAGGCGGTTGGCGGCGATGGCGTCGAGGATCGAGCCGAAGGCGAACTTCACGAGGTTGGCGTCGAGCTGGAGCACGAGCTGTTCCTCGACGAAACGGGTGGTGAGGTTGCGCTCGCTGGCGACCTCGCTGAGCAGCTTGTTGAGGTCGGTGGCTTTGGCGACGGGCTGGGCGATTTCGCCGAGGAGCGTGGCATGCTCGTTGAGGAGCTTGAGCTTGCCGACCTCGGTGGTGAGCGCGACTTCCTGCGCGAGCGCGGCGCTGCCGATGGGCGAAGTGCTGCCCTTGGCGAGCATCTGGGCGAAGGTGACGAGCGAGACCAGCGGGTTGGAAAGCTCGTGGCTCAGGGTAAGGCCGAGGTTGCGGAAGAGTTCGCGGCGGTGCTGCTCGAGCAGCTGGTTGACGCGCTCGATCTCCGGCGCGGAGTCCTCCCAGACCGCCCACACGCCGTCGATCTCGGGCGCCGGGCCGGCTTGGACGCGATAGCGGTAGGGCACGCGGGCCGGTTGCGTGACCGGCTTGCCGGTGTGCAGCGCCTCGCTGGCGACGGCGCGGACCTCGACCGGCAGTTCGGTGGTGGCGAGTTCGGCGCGGGTGATGAGACGCGCGCCGGGCAGGTACTTGGCGCGCAGGGCGGAGGCGTTGCCCACCTGGGCGTACTCGGTCAGTTGCGCGGAGCGCTCGAGGCAGCGCTCGAGCAGGCGGCCGTGGAGCACGGCGCGGAACTTGTCGCTCTCGCGGTACATCGAGCCGTCGGCGCGCGGCCCCAAGGCCATCCAGCCGAGCAGCTGGCCGTAGGCGTGGAGCGGGATGAGCAGGCGCGTGCCCCAGGAAAGGAGTTGCTGGCGGATCGGCGCGTCGAGGGCGGGATCGTCGATGTTGGACCAGTGGGTGGTGTCGAGCGCGGCCGGATGTTCCTCGAGCCAGAGCGCGAGCGGGTGGCTGGCGGAGCAGCGATAGCTCTCGTCGTCGGAGACGAAGCCGTCGAGGTGGCGGAAGAAATAGAGGACCTTGCCCGACTTCAGGATGTAGCGCGCGGCGCGGCGGAACTCATCCAGCAGGCGCGGGCGGTCGTCGAGGTGGGCGAGGGCGCTCTCGAGGAAGTCCCACGACTCGACCGGTTCGGCCGGGGCGCTGTTGCTGACGGCGAGGGCCTCACGGATCGGGAAGGGCGGTTCGCTGCGGCGGGTGCGTTCGAGGGCGGTGTGCAATTGGGAATTCTTGTCGGCGATTTCCTCGAGGAGGTTGACGCACTCGGCGAGGCGCTCGCGGCTCTCGTCGTAGCTCAGGAAAAGGCGGGCGGAGCGGCTCTGGCGGGCTTGCTCGAACGGCAGGCTGTGCGGCTGGCCGACGAGGATGACGAGCGTGCTGCTGCCGGTGGAGAGCTTGGCGCGCGGATCGTTGATGTCGCAAATCCAGACGCGGGCGCCGGGACGCAGCAGTTCACGCTGGAGGTCGGCCGGACGGGCGAAAATGGCGGGTTCGCGGGAGGGGAGAAGTTTTTTCCATGCGGCTTCGAGGCCGGGATCCGGAGTGGTCAGGATGAGGGTGGCGGGCATGGAAAGGTAATGCGAAAGGTCGCTCCCGGCCTTCCGACGTCGGGGACGATGATTGTCGCGCGATGTTCGTGCAAGATATCTGCGCACACCGCAAGCCCGAGACCCATGCCCTTGGTCTTGGTGGAGGCGAACGGGTGGAAGAGGCGGGTGCGCTGTTCGACCGGGATGCCCGGGCCGTTGTCGGATACCTCTAGAATGATGCTGCCGTTGGGGGAATTCCGGGTGCGGACCTGGACGCGGCGCTCGGTGTCCTGGTGTTCGAGCGCTTGAAAGGCATTGATTAAAAGATTTATCAAAACCTGCCGGATGGCGCTGGCGTCGGCCCAAACGATGTCGGAACCGGCGGTGAGGCTCGACGTGAGCGCGACCCGGGCCTCGCCTGCGCGCGTGAGCATGAGGTCGATCGTCTCGAGGATGGAAGTGTGCAGCGAGATGCGCTCCATCTGGTGGCGGCGCGGGTTGGAGAGATCGAGGAGCTGCTGGGTGAGGTTGTCGATGCGCTCGACCTCGGCGGGGATGAGCACGCTGAAGCGGCGGCGAAATTCCGGATCCTCGAAGCGCGTCGGCAGCAGGTGCGAGAAGGTCTTGATCGAGACGAGCGGGTTGCGGATTTCGTGCGCGAGGCTGGCGCCGATGAGGCCGATGGTGGCGAGCTGCTCGGACTGGCGCGCCTGGAGGGAGAGGCGCGAGCGGGCGAGGATGTTGTCCATGAACTCCGCGATTTCCTGGACCTGCTGGACCTCGGGGTAGGTGAACGGGCGGTGGTTGACCTTCACCCCCGCGGCAAGGAGGAGCGAAGGCGCCGGACTGCCGCGCGGGGCGGTCACGACCAGGCCGAGGCTGTATTCGGAGAGGAATTCCCGAAGGTTTACGAGGCCGGGCTCGGTTCTGAGACGCTGAAGACTTTCAGGTGTGCTCCAGCCTTGTTTACAGAGTGCTGCGTAACCGGAACGATCCTTGGAAAATTCGATGTCGCCGGAGACGTACATCTCGCCGCTGTCGAAGAGCAGCACTGCGTAGTTTGTTTGGCACCATGCGCGCAACAGTGCCTCGAACTCCGTCACGAGTTTGTTAGGATCTGCTTCGCGCCGTGCAATCTCCAGTGCAGCCTGGCGCGTAACAGCTGTATTTTGCCACGCACTAAGACTGAACCAGTCACGCGATTTGCGCTCGATCCAAAAAGCGGCGGTGCTCCAAGCTGCAATGCTCACCACCAACGCGATGTTGGTGGGCATCGAGTCGACTAGTAGTTTCCAGGTCCAGAAGATCCCCATGCTTAAGATGACGATCAAACCTGCGCGCTGAGCGACGGAGAGAAATATTTGTCGCGCGTCGAACACACGGTGGATCGTGACGCCCCAAGCAGTTATCGCATAGAAAACGAGAATGATTAGAGGCGAGAGTCGCGAGAGAACGCGAAAATCCAGATAATTGCCAATGGCCGTAGCTATGATCGCGACGAGGCAAGCGATACCTGCGTTTAGGATAAGGAATTGTATCTCCAGTCGTCGAATACCTGTCTGCAAACGCCACTGCTTATACGTTTGGAGAATGAGCAGCAGGTACAGCGCAAAGCTTATTGCGCTGTAGATCACATAAGAGCTACCACGCGCACGTCCGGCGCCATCAGCTCCGGAACGAATGAATGAATCCGTGTAACAGAGCCCCGCCAATGCGCAACCGAGCCCGAGCCAGACCCACGCTCTTTTTGTGACTTGGGCTCCGGCTTGGGAGATAACCGATTCTTTCATCAACCAGATAAGGGCGGGAAAAAACGCGCCAACGGCCGAGGCGGCGCGGATCCAGGGTACGGGGCTTGGCCCTGTGCCTGCATCAAATCGCACGCCTGCACGCATCGCCATGAAAACACACAAAAGCCATCCTGCGTTGATTAACGAGAAAGCTAAGAAGGCTAAATTAGCGAACCGATGTGGATTGGCCCACAGGGTTGCGGCCCCGATTGCCAGCGTGAGCAGAGCGGCGATTAAAATTAACGTGGACATTCTTTCTCTAGGATCACGACGGCATTGCTTCCCGAAAGTCCGTGGGCGTTCACCATTGCTACGTTAGGGCTTATGTAGCGCGCATGATTGGAAAGATTGAGCGGGCACTGAGGATCCGGAGTATCCCAGTTTACCGTGGGAGGCAGTATACCATAACGAAGACTCAGCGCTGTGCTTGCTACTTGCATCGCTCCGGCCGCAGCCAAGGCGGTTCCGACGTTTCCTTTAATGGAGGTCACAGGAATCTCATTGAGACCGTCACCAAATATCCTGCGTAAGGCCGAAGCTTCGTTAGTATCGATAGCCCTATGGCCTGGACCCCAGGCGCAAATATAATCCACCTCTTCTGTCCGTCGCCGTGCATTGGCCAGCGCGATTAGCGCCGCGTCAGCAATGCCTTCTCCAGCGAGCTTGTGTGCGTCGCTAGCATAGCCATAACCCGTAACCCACGCATAAGCGGGTCTCGGGCTTTCCTCGGGTTCGAGGATCATGATCGCGGCGCCTTCTCCAAGTACGCCAGTCGATCGCCAAAGATCAAAAGGACGGCAAGATCGGTGCAACTCGTCTTCGTTACTTGGGCTGAGTTCTGCCGCGTTGAATTCTAGTAAAGGATGATATGTGAGCGGAGCTTCGCTGCCTCCTGCGATTGCAAGGTCGACTTGACCCTCTGCGACCAAATCGGCCGCTTGACCTATGGCGTCTGTGCCAGAGCAACAAGAGGTTTGGACCGCTATCATTCGGGCTGGAATTCCTAAGTGAGTAGAGATCTTTCCGGGAACGTTAACTACCGAGGTCTCAAAAATGGTGCTGGCTAGGGAATATCTTGGACCTTTCTTGGAAACAGATTCTACGCCGCGACTGATTCGATCGATATCCATGATCGATGTGCCTGTAACAACCGCGGGGTTTAGGCGGTTGATTTCCTCGATTGATAATCCGGCGTCCTTAATGGCCAGCATGGCTCCTACCAGTCCGAATTGAGTGTGTCGTGATAGGCGTCGTGGATTTTCATCAGGAGCAAAATCCTTGAGATCGAAGTCACTGACTTCGGCGCCCATGAACGAACCAGCTTCAGGATCAAACCGTGTAATTGCTCGAACTCGGCTAACGGATTCGTTGATGCCTTTGAAGAAGGCTTCGCGTCCGATGCCTGCGGGGGTAACAGGACCGATGCCGGTGATTTTAACGCGACGTCGCATGAACAGAGGTCTGGACGGGATCTTACGGGAAGAGCGAGATCAGGAAACGAGAGGTGCGGTGTTGACTGATAACGCGCTGCTTTGTTGGAGGAGATTGTAAACCACAGCAAGCTCGCTGTCTGAAAGAGTTTGCGACGTTGTCACTCCACCCACACAAAAATTCACATGACTGGCCATGAATACGAAGATCGCATTGTTGAGTGGGCTAAGCGCCAATCCGATGTCGAAGCACTCGTGTTGGCCGGTTCTCGAGCACTAGCTAGCGGCAAACCTGATCGTTGGTCAGATTGGGACTTTCATTTGGTGTCTAGTCAGCCGGGTCGCTATTACGGGACGCAGTGGCTGAAGGAAATTGCGCCAGTATGGTGTGCGCATTCTGAACGCACGCCACGCGGTGTGATTAAAGTAAGCGCGGTCTTTGAGGACGGGTTGGAAGCGGATTTCGTTCCTCTGGCCGCGTGGCAAATGAAACTGGTTTACTGGAGTATGAGGCGGCCGGGATTGAAAAAATTGATGCCTGCTCGGTTGCGGCGTGGAATCGTAGAGACTCGAGCTTTCCTGCTGGGTTCTGGCTATCGCGTTCTTGTCGGAGGTGAGTCTTGGGAACAGCGACTTGAAGCTACTCAAGTTGATTGGCCTGCGCGCGCAATGAATGCGGACGAATATTCTAAGCATATTGCCGCTTTTTGGCAAAAGTCGGTTTGGATCTGCAAAAAGATTGCTAGGCCAGAACCGCGATCAGCGATGCATTGGATGCATATGCTGATCGTCGAGCATGTCTACGCTCTGCTGGCTGAAGAAGCTCGTGTTGCGGGACGTGTGCCGCGGCCTGAAGCGAGAAAAGCAGAGCTTTGGCTGGATTCCAACAGGCTGACGCAAACCGCGATAGAAACAAGTCCTGATCAAAGCGTGCTTGCGCGGACGATGCTGACTGAAATCGCACTCTTTGAGGAGGTTAGTGTCAGCGTTGCGCAGAGCCGCGGATTTGTTCTGCCAGATTATTCCGCGGTCGCAGATTGGCTGCGCGTTGAGCTAGCTAAGCTTTCGACTTAGCCGAATCTATCAACTGACGGCCGGGAAGCTGATGGTGAAAACCGTGCCGCCGCCAGGGCGGGCGGCGACTTTCATTTCGGCGCGGTGGGCGGCGGCGATGTGGCGGCAGATGGTCATGCCGAGGCCGGTGCCGTGTGCTTTGGTCGATTCGATCGGTTTCTTGAGAATGCTTTCTAAAACGGCCGGCGGCAGGCCACTGCCGTTGTCGGCGACGGAAAGAATCACATGGCTGCCGTCGCGCTGTACGCCGACCGATACGTGGGTGGCTCCGGCTTCGAGGGCATTTTTGACGAGATTCTGGAGAAGGCGGACGATCTCGTAGCGGATGCCATTGATCGTGGCTCCCTTGGTGCCGGTAACCTCGACGCGATTGGTGCCGAAGAAGAGCACAGTCTTGGTGTCTTCCGCGGTACTGTAGAGATCGACAGTGTCTACTTCGCCGGAATGCTTGGTGGTTTGTCGCCAGGACTCGGCCAAGTGCAGACAGAAGGAAGAGCACTTCTCGAGCGTCTCGGCGTAGTGCAGGATACGCTCCACGTTGCGGCCGACTTGGGGCAGCTGGCGCACTTCATCGAGCAGCATGTTGGTGTAGCCGATGGCTACGACGAGAGGGTTGCAGATGTCGTGGACCATCTCGGCGGCGGCCTGATTGAAACCGGAACTCAACTGCTGCTTCTTCTGCTCGGTCTTGACCGACTCGTACATCGACTCGAGCTGCTTGAGCATCGTCCCGCGCTTTTTGCGCTCGAGGCCTTCGGCCGCATGGCGACGGACCGCTTGCTGAAGCACATCCACATCGAAAGGTTTTTTGAGATATTCGTTCGCGCCGAGGCTGATGGCAGCTTGGGCGGTGGCGAGGGCTCCGTAGCCGGTCATCATGATCACCGAAACTTCGGGATCGATCTTGCGCATGGCTTCGAGGCCTTGGATGCCGTTCTTCTGCGGCATGCGGATATCCATCACGACCACCGCGAAGGATTCCTTGCCGATCATTTCCAAGCCGCGATCCACGCGATCGACGGCGACCACATCAAATTCGTCCTGAAGCAGGTAGGTGATGCTTTCGCGCGGCCCGAGCTCGTCATCGACGACCAGGACCTTCGGACGAGGTGTTACAGGCGGAGCAGATGCAACAGATGAGATGGCTTCGGGCATCGAGAGAGGACTGGCCGGAAGCTGGACAGCACTATCTCATTTGGCAATCCGAAGGTTGGCGGGACGAAGGTTTCGCGCCGAGTTAACACTTGTTGCGCAGAGCGGGCAGAGAAAATGAGCTGTGAAGCGCCAGTGCGGATGGCACGCCCAATTGCCCGACGGGCCGGACAGACAATCTAGCGGCATCTACAAGGATCGGGCGCTTCACAGTGCCACCCATATTGTGCCGTCAGTCCTGATCTCCAAGGCTTCCGCCGTAATTTTGCCGTTATCAATCTCGAGATTGATAACAGCGCTCACGCGACGGGAATCTATCGCGATTTGTGGCTCGGTCGCCGAAGTTTCTTACCGGAACTTTTGCTCGTTTTTGAAATGCGGGAGATCTTTGGGATCGGCGAGTAAAGATAGCCCGATTTTGGTATGACTTGCACAAACGTCTTCAACTCCACGCCGAGTCGCTTGAACGATGCGCACACCTTGCCGAGCAGGACCCGACAGTTCGTAGTGTCTCCGGCGAATTTTCGATTGAGGAGTTCCTCGTAGAGCGCGGCGTAGGTTACGACTTTCCCTTCCGACCGCGCGAACATTCGGAGCAATGCGACTTCTTGCGGAGCGATATGACGGCTTTCTCCTTGGTGAAGGATCTTGTGCTCATGCGGAAGCATTTCGATTCCTGCTATGGTGTAAGACGGGCTTTCGATGGGGGCTCCCTCGTTAAGAGGTTTTTGGATCGCGCGATATTTCGCCACGTATTCGAGCAGCACTTCAATTCGAACGGGGTCGCGCAGCACGCAATCAGCTCCAAGTTCTATCTGGCGCGCCTCGGCTCTTCCGCTGGTGTCAGCTGTCATCAAGACAATGATTCGGGGGCGTACGGAAGTCGGTGTGGTTTTTAGAAAACTAAAAACGTCGTCCGAGTAACCATCGCTCAGTCGATGTCGGATGACTAAAGCGCGTGGTTCGAATTGCTCATTCATCGTCTTAAAGCGGTCGATCGTGAGACAGGATTGGCAGGGCCAGCCGCGATTTTCGCAGAGAGTGGCGAGGGCGGCGGCTTCACGGGAGGTGCTGGAAACGATAACGATCATGGCGTTGGTTCGCTTTGGAGGCTCGCGGCGACGCAGGTCAGATGGGTAGAACCAATATGATCTCGAATTTTTCGGCTTCAGGATGCACCGAAACGCCCAGCACGCCCTTGGCCTTTTGGATGCCATGGATCAGTCCGCTGCATGCTGTGCGGAGCTTGGTTTCCGGATCACCATGAAACCAGGCGCTGGCATCTTCAGGCTCCAAGGCTGGCGCATTGGCTCGGATCACAATCTGTACGCCTGGAGTGCTTCCCCGCACGTTGCGCCGATTGATCCACAGGAATGCCGGTGATTGCGCCGACCGATATGCCAGATCGAGACGGGCGAGAAAAGTGCTTTGGATCCGGACCGTTGTTCCCGTTTCGGCCAGTTCCAGCGCTTGCATGATAGCCGGAACCAACATCAGTAGAAAATCGATCCCGGTGAGATTACGAATCTGCGCTTCTTGGCCGAGGCGAGTGTGGTCGATCGCCAATTGCCTGGCTTCGGCCTTTGCGTTGCGCAGCGCAATCGATGTGGCGTCTTCCACTCCATGGTCGACCCGTGCGGGCGAAGACTCTCGGTTCGCGTAAGCTGAGCTGAAATGTTGTTCGGTTGCCGTGGCGGCGCTCTCCACTTGCTTGTGAGCCTCTTGCAGACTGCGGATCACTTTCGCGAGTCGGGGATCGGATTTTCCGATTGGTTCTAATGCGTGGCTCGCGTTGAGGAGGAGTGCTTGTGTGGTCGTTAGGACATTGGCCGTTTGGAAAAGTGCATCACGCGCCGACTCGGATGCGGTTGATTCTATATCCCGCTCGATAAGGGCCAACTCCAGGTCGCGAAAAACGGTTTCTGATCCCTTGGCCAGGGCCAGTTGCCGACGACTCGCTCGGGTTCGCTCAATCCACTCTGGGATTCGTTCTTCGAAACCTGACCGATCGGGCAGCGGCTTCGGCACGAAATCGATCACGTTGAGAGGAATTGCTCGTCGAAGATTCTCAGACGAATCGAAGGCACTGAATATAAGGTATCCGAGGGAAGGATCGATTTTCTGGGCCTCTTCGATGAAGGTGAGCCCGTTCATACCGGGCATGTGGACGTCCACGATGCACAAATCTAGCTTTTGTTGGGCGAGGACAGCCAAGGCATCCTTTGGATTCGTGATGCAGGTCAGACGATACGCGGATCCCAATCGTAGTCTGATCGAAGAATGAATTTGTGGCTCATCGTCTACCACAAGGATTGAGGGGTTCAGTATCTCCAAGCGATCGATCTTCATTGGTTCTGGGATTTGAGATTTGAAATTTGAGATCTCAGATGGGTTGCGGCTGAGGCTTCAAATTCAGTGACGATTCGAGCTGATCGACCGGCATTTGGGCGGGATTCACCACGACCAAGGGCAATATTACTTTGAAGGTGGTTCCGGTTTGACGATCGCTGCTCACCGCAATGTATCCGAGGTGCAGGTCCGCGATTTTTCGACAGATCGCCAAACCCAGCCCAAGTCCGCGCAAAGCGCTTCCTCCTTCCTTGGTGGTGAAATACGGTTCGAAGATGCGATCGATTATTCCTGGAGCGATACCGGTTCCATGGTCGCTTACTTCGAAAGCAATGCGTCCTTCATCGTTGATGCAGGCGTTAAGCTTTATTTCGCCGCCGTTTGGCGATGCATCGATGGCGTTTAAAACCAGATTTTGCAGCAGCCGCTGCATCAGTGCGTGATCAGCCAAGAAACGGGACGCGCCATTAATCGTAACCGCTATAGTGATGCCTTTGCTCTTAGCTCGTTCTTGGCAAATCCGGGTGACCGAGGACAGGAGTTGATGTACTTCGACACATTCGGTTTTGGGGGCCAGGGCTCTGGTCAGGAATAGGCTTTCCTCGATATATTTTTGCATGACTCCGATTGAGAGCTTTGCGTCGGCAAGGACGGTTGCTTCCACGCTTCCTGGTTTCACCTGGTTCTCCATATGAATCAGGAACGATGAAACAGGAGTCGCGAGATTGCTAAGGTCATGAGCCAAACCGCGCGACATCATGGCGGCGGTCTCCATTTTTTCTATTTGTGCGGCGTTCGCGGCAGCGCGCGAATGCGTCAGAATGTTGTCCATCAACTCAACCAGGCCTAACAGTACATCAATATCTGGAAACGTGTACGGGCGGAGACTTTCCTTTTGACCCAAGCACACGACTAACGACGGTGGATTGCGGCCTTTAGGTGCAGCGAGAAGTATCCCGAAATCGTTGCGAGATAGAAATTCACTCGTCTCAAGTGTTCCCGGTTCGGACTTTACTCGTTGAAGCGTCTCTGGTGTGGCCCAACCGTTTTTTGTTAGATAGGTAAACCCGGGCCACGATTGTTCCAAGTGATGGATTGGATCGGAGAGCGCATTTCCTTCTGTACCCAAAAAAATGGCATTATTTGTATGATACCAATTCTGCAGTAGTTCGCTGAACTTTATTCTTAAGGTCTCTTCGTTCGAAAACGTCCGGGAGATTTCGATGATCACCTTTCTGGGGGCTTGCTGCATCTGAGACGCATCGAGGCCGAGTCGCCAACGTATCGGCCGGTCGCACAAAATTCCCGTGCTGATCGTTGCAACAGTCGCTAAGAATACGTCCCAATGCGTCGGTAGTTTATTGTGTAGAAAATCCTGAAGCACTACGGCCATGGCCCCAAGCAAGCTGAGTAATAGCGCTCGTTGCCCCACTGATGTCACGATGTGTTTCGCATCAAAAACTCTGTGATGGCAGATTGCCCAAACGGCAGCTCCATTGAGTAAAGTGAAAAATATCAGACCTGCTCTTCTCAGCCAGCTACTGTCTATATAGAAGCTGACCGCATGTGCTAGAACGACAAGTAGGCAGGCGATGATCGCATTTAGAACAAAGTACCTTAGTTCGATTTTCCGAATGCCGCTAAGTTCTCTATCCCGTCTCAAGGCATCTATGAGAAAGACTGTGCAGGAAATCGTTATTACTGCGAAGTAGGTTATATATCCTATGCCGTGTTGCTTTGCTTCTGGTGTCGCTGTTGAAGGGATAAACGATTCCGAGAATGCAATTCCGGCGACCCCGCAGCTGAGGGCAAACCAAGGCCATGACTTTCTCAATATGGCCCTTATCGATAAATGGCGTTCAATCAGCGCGGTCTTGGTTAGCCAGATTAGCCAGCACAGAAATGCGCCTACGCCTGAACTTGCGCGTAGCCAAAAATGAAGTGCTTCAAGGGGTGTAGGGTTTTGCTGTCCTTTTCGAATTGAAAGAAACACACACAGGCACCAAAGGCAGATGCATACACAGCAAAGAAAGAACGCTTGGTTCACGGTTCTTCGTGGGTTGATCCACAGCAGAATTGCGCCGTTGACGATGCTTAGAATTGCGCAGCCAAGAAAGAGGCATTCGCCCATAGATTATGGCAGTTCCGGCAATATGGATCAGTGATCCTTCTCCGGAAACGAGTAGTCAGGTTGTGTGGCGCCCGCGGATTAGAGCGTGAGTTAACTCGCGACTCTTTGCTCGTGGTAATCTCACCTGAAATGAGGCGGTCGCATTTTTGCGGCCGGTGTTCGATATTCCTGATCCAACAGGGCATTATTCCCGAAATGCAAAGCAGCGGGAACGGATCTTAATCCAACTAATGGCGATAGGGAGGGCACCGCGACCAATCGCGCCTCTCGCTTTGGATTTTACTTCGCGGCCGCGCCGCGTGAGAAGAGCTCGCTGATGATGTCCTCGAGCGGGACGTCCTGGATCGTGATGTCGTCCACGGCGCCTTGATTCAGGATTTGTTGGAAGACGGAGGTCACGTGCTCGCTGGGGACGTGCAGGGTGATCTCGCCTTCCTCGCTGACCTTGGCGGTGCCGTGGCTGGGCTTCCAGTCGGGGCCGAAGGCGGCCAGGGCGGCCGCTTGCGGCCGGAACTTGATGATGCGCTGGCCGGCGCCGGCGCCGGCGATGCGGTCGAGGTCGCCGTCGTAGATCTTCTTGCCGTGGTCGATCACGATCACGCGCTCACAGAGCTGCGAGATGTCGGCCATGTAGTGGCTGGTGAGCAAAATCGTGGTGCGGTACTTCTTGTTGTACTCGCGCAGGAACTCGCGGACGGCCTTCTGCGAAATCACGTCCAGGCCGATCGTGGGTTCGTCGAGGAACAACACGCGGGGGCGGTGGAGCAGGGCGGCGATCAGCTCCATCTTCATGCGTTCGCCGAGCGAGAGCTCGCGGACCATCACGTTCAATTTGGCGCCGACGCCGAGGAGTGTCACGAGCTCGTCGAGCGAGGTCTTGTACTGGTCGGCGGGCAGGCCGTAGATCGCGCGGATCAGGTTGAACGACTCGATCGCGGGGAGATCCCACCACAGCTGGTTCTTCTGGCCGAGCACGAGCGCGAACAGCCGGCGGTAGGCGTTCTCGCGTTTCGAGGGATCGTAGCCGGCGACGCGCGCCGTGCCGCTCGTCGGGTAGATCAGGCCGGAAAGCATCTTGAGCGTCGTGGTCTTGCCCGCGCCGTTGGGCCCGAGGAAGCCGACGAATTCACCCTCCTTGATCGAGAAGCTGATGCTGTCCGCCGCGCGGGTCTCCTCGAACTCGCGTTTGAACAAGCCCTTCACGCCGCCCCAGAAGCCCGGCTGTTTCTTGTAGGTGCGGAAGACGCGCGTGAGATTTTCGACCTCGATCATGGAAGCCGGCGAAAGAACACGGTTTCGGGGGGAACGCAACCCGCCTTCGTTCCGCTTTGCAGAACTACGGCGCGGCAAGCTCGGCCATTCTTGGGCCTACTGCCGACAATATCAGGCATCCGCCGGCAGGCGCTCGCGGAGGAAAGCGCTGAACTCGCGCAGGTCGCGGTCGGAAACGGGCTTGCCGGGCGTCAGCGTCGGCATCGCGGCCAGGAAGGTGCGGTGCATGGTGCCGTCGAGGACGCCGGCTTCGACGGACAGGACTTTCTCGACGAGCTCGACGCGGCGGCGGGTGTGGTTGGCGGCATTGCCCTCATCATCGGAGAGCACTTCCTCGAGGGAGCGCATGCGGGTGAGCAGGGTGCGGGCAAGGTAGTCGGCGCGGTCGGGCATGGTGGCGGTAAGCGGTAAGGGGTAGGCGGTAAGCGGGCGAAGGCAAGCGGCGCCGAAATCGTCTCGGCTTGGTAAGGGTCTTGCTATAGCCGTTCGCCATGCCGAAACGCACTCCTGCGCTCACCCTGATCCTGAGCGCGATGCCTTCCGAGATACGCCTGATCCAGGCGCACGTCAAAAACCCGAAGGCCGGCAAGCTGGCCTGCTTTCCGTATGTCGCCGGTACGATCGGCGGGCGGTCCGTCATCACCGCCGTTACCGGTGTGGGGGTGACCAACGGCGCGATGGTGGCGGCGCTCTTTATCGAGAAATTTTCCCCGGCCGAGGTCATCGTCTCGGGCACGGGCTCGCGCTTCAACCCGCGCATCGACACGGGCGACACCGTCATCTCCGTCAAAACCATCCACCACGCGGCGGGCAGTCTGACCGACGGCGGCATGGTTTACCGCAAGGTGCGCGGGCCGCTGCCGGGTACGATGACGCACTGGGCTTATCCGCCCGACCCGGCGCTGCTGAAACTGGCGAAGGTCTCGATCAAGAATTACACCGCCGAGCCGGTCACCGCCAACGGCAAGACCTACGTGCCGCGCGTGCTTACGGGCGTGGTCACCGCGAGCGATATGTTCGGCGTGTCCGACGCCAAGATCGCCGACATGCGCAAAAAACTGAACCCCGACATCATGGAAATGGAGAGCGCGGCGATCGCACAGGTCTGCACGCAGCTGCGCACGCCGCACATCGTCTTTCGCGCGGGCAGCAACCGCACGCAGTCGAATCCCGGCAACGACTACCGCCTACTCGGCCAGAAGGCGGCGTGGGCCGCGGCGCGGTGGACGGTTTATTTCACGGGATGTCTGGCTAAGGCTTCACAAAAGTGACTATCCAATCAGCAGCCACCGATCGGGCACAAATGTTCGTATTACGAACATTTGCAGATGAGTGGTCTGGCGGTTTTAGAGAGAGCCGGCCGGGAACGAATGTTCGTAATACGAACATCTGCGAGGGAACCGGGGCTGTTTTCACGGAGTGGACCCGCGCATGAAGCTTTTCTCCAAGGGCGACGGCGAGGGCTTCGTGGTGGCCTTCGTGAACAACCTCGTCCAGCTGCTGATCCTCGCGCCGCTGTGCATCGGGGTGCTGGGTTTCTCGCCGCAGCTGGTGTATGGCCGCATCCTGCCGGGCGTCGCGATTTCGTTCCTGGTCGGCAATCTCTTCTACGCGTGGCAGGCGCTGCAGCTGGCGAAGAAGGAGAACCGCAGTGATGTGACGGCGCTGCCGTACGGCATCAGCACGCCGGGGCTGTTCGCGCATGTGTTTCTCGTCATGCTGCCGGCGAAGCAGCTGGCGATCGCGCAAGGCATCGCCGATCCCGAGCGCTTCGCCTGGCACGCCGGACTCGTGGCGTGCCTGCTTGGCGGCGTGATCGAATTCGGCTGCGCGTTCTTCGCGCAAAAGATCCGCGAGCACACGCCGCCGGCGGCGATGCTGGCAACGCTCGCGGGCGTGGGGCTCGGGTTTCTCGGGCTGGCGTTTCTCTTCCAGGCTTTCGCCGCGCCGGTGGTCGGGCTCGTGATGCTCGTGCTGGTGTTCATCGTTTTCTTCGGTCGTGTGAAATTCCGCGGCGGCCTGCCGGCGACGGTCGTGCTGCTCGCCGTCGGCACGGCGCTGGCGTGGGCGACCGGGCTGGCGCCGGTCGGCGGACCGAATGCGCACCCGCTGGAGCACTTCCATGCCTACCTACCGCTGCCGGTGCTGGGCGAACTTTGGGCGGCGCTGAATGGCGGGCACATCATCGCTTATCTGTCGGTCGTGATTCCCATCGGCCTGCTGGGCGTGCTGGCGTCGCTGCAGAACATCGAGTCGGCCGCGGCGGCGGGCGATAATTATCCGGTGCGGCCGAGCCTCGTGATCAACGGCCTCGGCACGATCGCGGCGGCCTGCTTCGGTTCGCCGTTCCCGTCGTCGATCTACATCGGCCATCCGGCGTGGAAGAAGCTCGGCGCGCGCGCCGGCTACTCGGTGCTGAACGGCGTGGGTATCACGCTGGTGTGTCTTACGGGCACGATGGCGGCACTGACGTGGCTGATTCCCGCCGAGGCGGGCATCGCGATCATCCTTTGGATCGGCACGATCATCGCGGCACAGGCGTTTGAGGTGACGGAGAAGAAATATTTCCCCGCGGTGGTGGTCGGATTGTTTCCGGCGCTGGCGGCCTATGTGATGCTGGTCGTGAAAACGGCGGTCGGAGCCGGCGGGGCGGCGTTGAATATTTCGCTCGTGCAAGCGGCCCAGCAGGCGGGCGCGTATCTCGGAGGCGGCTTCGCGCTGGAGCAGGGCTTTCTTTATTCCGCCATGATCTGGTCGGCGATCGTCGTGTGCATCGTCGACCGCCAGTGGTCGCGGGCCGCGGTCTGGAGCGCAGTGGGCGCGCTGCTGGCCCTGACGGGGCTGATGCACTCCTATGCTTTGACCGGACGCGATACGGTGATCGACCTGCCGTTGCTGGCGCTGGTGTCGGGGCAGTCCCTCGCCGGACGTTCGCTTTTCCCGGCGGGTGGTGCGGCGCTCGGATATGCGCTTGCGGCCGTGATCTTCCTGATCGCCAAATTCATCACCGTCCCGCGCGCGGACGACGAAGTCGCCTGATATGAACCCCAAGCTGCCTTTCATCGACCTGCACCGCCACCTCGACGGCAATGTCCGTCTCCAGACCATGCTGGACCTGGCGCGCCAGCATCAGCTCAAGCTGCCCGGCGACACGCTCGCGGCCCTTGCGCAGCACGTACAGGTGCAGGGCCCGCTGCCCGACCTGCTCGCGTTCCTGGCGAAGGTCGACCTGATGGTCTCGGTGCTTGCCGACTACGCCGCGTGCCAGCGCATCGCGCGGGAGAATGTCGAGGATGCCGAGCGCGAGGGGCTCGATTACGTCGAGCTGCGCTTCAGCCCGTATTTCATGGCGCGCCAGCACCAGCTCGATCCCGCGAAGGTGGTCGAGGCGGTGGTGGCCGGCATCGCCGAGGGCTGCGCCAAGGCAAAGGTCAAAGTGAAGCTGATCGGCATCCTCAGCCGCACGTTCGGCGCCGAGGCCTGCATGATCGAGCTGAACGCACTGCTGACGCAGAAGGCGCACATCGCGGCGCTCGATCTCGCGGGCGATGAGAAGAATTTTCCGGCGTCCCTGTTCGTCGAGCACTTCAAACGCGGCCGCGATGCCGGCTGGTCGGTCACGGTGCACGCCGGCGAGGCGGGCGGCGCGCCCAGCGTGTGGGCGGCGATCCGCGAACTCGGCGCCACGCGCATCGGGCACTGCGTGCGCGCGGTGGACGACCCGAAGCTGATGGATTACCTGCGCGACCACCGCATCGGCATCGAGGCCAACCTGACCAGCAATGTGCAGACGAACACCGTGCCCAACCTCGCGGTGCATCCGATCAGGCAGTTCCTTGCGCATGGATTGCTCGCCACGCTCAACACCGACGACCCGGTGATCAGCGACATCGACCTGAAGTTCGAATTCGAAAAGGCTGCGCCAGCCGCGGGGCTGACGACGGACGACATCACGTTGACGCAGCAAAATGCGCTGGAGATCGCCTGGCTCACACCGGCGGAGCGCGCGGGATTGCTCGCGGCGAAGGCGCGCTAGCAGGGCAGGCCCGATTCCGACGCGGTTTCGAGGGCGGCGAGTTCGCCGGAGGTCAGTTGCACGGGCAGCGCGGCGACGCAGTCCTCCAGCTGCGCGAGGGTGCGGCAGCCGACAATGGGGATGACGGGAAAACGGTGCGACCAGAGGTACGCGAGCACGATGGCGCTGGTTTGCACGCCGCGCCGACGGGCGATTTCCACCGCGACCATCGCGGCGGACAAGCAGGGCGTCGTGTAGAAGTCATGCTGGGCGAGATCGGCCGGACGATTTTCCTCCGGCAGGGCGAACTTCGTATAAAAGCCCTTGGCCTGCGAGGTGTAGGGGATGACCGCGATGCCGGTCTCGGTGTGGAAGCGGAAGGCCGCGGCGTCGAACCGCACGAGGCCGGGATCCTTCGGCGTGCGCATCTGCGCGCTGCCGAGGCACCACAGCGGCTGGCTGGCGGCGAAGCCCTGTTGGCCGGTCTGGCGGGCGTAGTCGTTGGCGGCGCGCAGGCGGGCGGCGCTCCAATTCGAGCCGCCGAACGCGCGGATTTTTCCCTCGCGGACGAAGGTGTTGAGCAGGTCGACGAAGTGTTCGACCGGACGCGAGGCGTCGTCGCGATGCAGCCAGTACAGGTCGATCACGCCGGTGCGCAGCGTGCGCAGGCTGCCTTCGAGGTCGTCGCGGATCTCGGCGGTGGAAGTGCGCGGCGTGTCGAGCGATTCGATGAAGGCGTGGGCGCCCTTGGTGGCGATGACGAGGCGGTCGCGGTGGCCGCGCGCCTGCAGCCAGTCGCCAAGCACGCGCTCGCTGCGGCGCTTCTCGCCCGGCAGCCAGTCGGAATAAATGCGCGCGGTATCGAGAAAGTTGCCGCCGAGGGCGACGTAGCGGTCGAGCAGGGTGAAACTATCCTTTTCCGAAACGCGTTCCCCGAGGTTCATCGTGCCGAGGCAGAGCGGCGAAACCGAGAGACTGGTGCCGGGGAGCGTGAGGGGCTTCACGAGGCGAGGTTGGGGCAGGGGTACGGAAGAGGGAACGATTTAATTCGGGTGCGGGATCTGCGGCCAGTATTCACTTTTGGCCAGCCGGGCTTTCAGTCCCGAGATGAATTCGAGATACATGCTCTCGTTGCCACCCCAGCCATCCCTCAACAACCTCCAGCCGAGGGCTTCGTGTCCGGAGTACATGAGGTCGAGCGCTGATGTGTAGAGCTCCGGCGGCACCGTGGGGATGTCAGGGCGCCAGCTGTTTTTGCGACCCAACCAGTCCGGATCCGAGCGAAGTCTCGCCGCGGTCGCCGCTAGCTCTGCCGTACTGGGGGGCGCCTGGGCCATCCGGTCGAGCGCGACCACGTAACGGTTGCCGTTCCAGCGTAAAACGACCTTGGGGAAGGGCGAAGCGGCGAAACTGTAAGGCCAATATTCGAAGGCCGGATCGTTCAGCTGGATTTCCCAAGGTTCGCCTCGCGTCCGTTCGACAAATTCCGGCTGCGTGCTCAGGCCGTTGATCGTGGCGAGTTCGGTGCACTCGGCCCCGAGACGAAGCACATGGACGATATGCGCGCCATGGGCGCCGCCGGTCCATTCGCAGATTACGACGTGAGGATGGCCGGAAGCGGTTAGATCCTGGCCGATCAACTCCGGCAATTCGTCGGAGTAAAGCGGGCGGCCAATGGAGAACGCGTAGCTGTTTTTTTCGTAGACGATTTCTTTGCCGCGCCGGATGACGATCCGGCCATCGTTGCGATGATCTTCCAGCGTCCGATAGGTCTCCAGCGTGTAGGCTCCGCAGACCCGCACTTGGTCGATCTGCTCCGCGGCGCGGATGGCGCCGATGCCGACCCCCAAAAAGCCGGCGATGAGCAGCAGGACGCGCATGCTAGCCATGCCCGAGCTTGCGGTAGTCAAGCACGGTGTGGCTGATGAAGCCTGTCTCGATGCACTTCAGGTCCGTGAGCGGTTCGGCGGGCGAGACGTCCTCGCCTTCGGTCCAGATGAGTTTGTGGCGGCCTTCCTCGTCGGCGGCGGTGAACAGGCCGGGCACGAAGAAATGCGCGGGCACGGTCTGTTTCAGCGCGGTGTCGGGCTGGCACGGGAAGGGGAAATTCAGGTTGTGGACGGTGAAGGTGCGCTGGGGCGCGGGGGCGAGAACCTCGTTGACGAGGCGGGCGGCGCGGGCGGCGGAGATTTTCAGCGTGGCGAGCAGCTCGCCCTCGGGCACGCCCCCGTGGTCCTTGAGCTGGTAATAAACTTCCTCGCTGACGTCCTGCGACACCGCCATCGCCGGCAGGCCGTGCAGCGCGCCCTCCCAGGCGCCGGCGACCGTGCCGCTGGCGAGGATGAAGGCGAGGGTGCAGTTGAAGCCGACGTTGATGCCGCTAATCACAGCATCAACCTTCTCCGGCAGGAGGTGCGCGATCGCGATGTTGACGCAGTCGGACGGCGTGCCGTCGACCATCCACGTGGGGCAGCCGAAGCCGCGGTCGACCTTGGCGGACTTCACGTGGCGGTTGCGCGTCTTGGAGGCTCCGGTCCAGCTTTGCTCGCTGACGGGTGCGACCACGAAAAGTTCATGCCCGGCGGCTTTGAGGGCGAAAATCAGTTCATGCAGGAAGACCGAGCTGATGCCGTCGTCATTGGTGACCAGAAGCTTCATCGCTGTGACTAACGGCGATCATTTCGGGCCTGTCAGCCTTCTTTTGTCCGGGTTTGATCTAAGGGGAGACTAAAACGTTTTTTGTGAGGTGAAGGAAAACGGCCGACTGTGGGGTTAGGCCAGTCGTCCCCATGAGATTACCCCAAAAATCAGGCCTGCTGGTCGCGACGTTGCTGGTGACTTCGTCGCTTTTTGCCCGGACTGAAACTCTAACCGTGTCCGTGCGCGGGCAGGTCGCCCCGGACTACCAGCGAACGAAGCTCGCGGACGGCACTTTCAAGCCCGAGCGCTATGTGGTTTCAAACGGGGGAAAATTCCCCGGCACGACCACGGACGCCTCGATGGATAAGGTCGGCTATCCCGAAATCGCCGGCGTCGCGGCCCGGCACCTGGCCGGCCAGCAATATTACCTCGCGCAGAAAACCAAGGATGCCGACTTGCTGATCGCCATTTACTGGGGCACCACCGTCACCCCCGATACCCAGCGCTCGGGCGAAGCGATCAACGATCTCGCCCACAAGTTCTCCGACATGAAGCTGAATGCCCTGGAGGGAGGCAGCCTCACGGCCGTGGCCGGCATGGAATTTGCCATGGCCCGCATCGAGATGGAAAACCAGATGCGCGATTCGGCCAACCTCGATAACGCCAAAATCCTGGGTTACCTCGATGCGATCAACGACCGTCGCGAAATGGTTCCCTGGACCGACATCGGCAACGTGCAGGGCGACCTGATTTCAGACGTCGAGGAGGAGCGCTATTACATCGTGGTACGCGCCTATGATTTCAAAGCCCTGCAAAAAGACGGCAAGCAGGTGGTCCGGTGGGTCACGCGCATCAGCATCGGCTCACAGGGGCAGGCCTTCGACGAACGCTTTGCCCAGATGGTGGCGGCCGGGGCCGACGCCTTTGGCCGGAAGCAGGACTTGCGCCGGCGGTTCTACGGCGATCCGCGGGTAGATCTCGGAGAACTGAAATTTATCGGGGCAACCGGGTCGCCCGCCACGCAGAATGCAGCAAACGAAACTAAAAAGGATTAATATGAACATGATCTCGACACACCTCGTCCGGAGCAGCGCCATCTTCCTCGCCTTGGCGGTGTCGCTGGCCGCCGGCCCCGATTCGCTCACCGTTTCCGTTCGCGGCCAGAAAGCCCCGGATTACCAGCGCGTGAAGCTTCCCAACGGCACCTTCAAGGCCGAGCGCTATGTGATCTCCAATGGCGGCAAGTTCCCCGGCACGACCACGGACAGCACCATGGAAAAAGTGGGCTATCCCGAGGTGGCGGGGATCGTGGCGAAGCAGCTGGCCAAGTCGCAGTATTACCTGGCGCAAAAGGCGAAGGACGCCGACCTGCTGATCGCGATTTATTGGGGGACCACGATTCCGTTCAACGACACCCGCTACAATGCCGCGGCCGACCAGCTCAGCGTGGCGGCGAAGGACATGAAGATGGACAACCTCGCGAACCGCATTTCGCAGGAAACCGGCGAACTTGCGCCCGGCGGCGGGGGCAATACCGGCGGCGTGGTGAACAACAGCACGGAAACGATGGCCAACCTCGAGATGGCGATGGCACGGGTGGAGATGGAGAACCGCGAACGCGATTCCGCCAACGCCGGCAATGCGCTGATCCTGGGTTATCTCGACGATATCAACGCGCGCCGCGACCTCATTACCTGGGCGGACGTGGGCAATCTCGAGCAGGACCTCATTTCCGACGTGGAGGAAACGCGCTATTACATCGTGGTGCGGGCCTACGACTTCAAGGCGCTGCAAAAGGACGGCAAGCAGGTCGTGCGCTGGACCACGCGCATCAGCATCGGCGCGCAGGGCCACGGCTTCGACGAGCGTTTCGCGCAGATGGTGGCGGCCGCGGGCGGCACTTTCGGCGAACAGCAAGGGCTCCGGCGGCGCTTCTATGGCGATCCGCGGGTGGATCTCGGGGAGATCAAGTATCTCGGCGAGACCTCGCTGCCGAAGGCGCCGGAAGACAAAAAATAGCCGCGTGCCGGCGGCTCAGATTTCCTTGCCCGCTTCCGCCGCCCGGGCGCGCCGGCGGTTTTCGGTTAGCAGG
Source organism: Verrucomicrobiota bacterium (assembly GCA_048498955.1). GTDB lineage: Bacteria > Verrucomicrobiota > Verrucomicrobiia > Opitutales > Opitutaceae > Lacunisphaera. Next base: position 33,450 of record JBEHWZ010000006.1, read on the forward strand.
TAAACCATGTAGGCGACGATAATCAGGTTGATCACCAGCGCGGTGATCTTCAGCCACGAGGCCCGGTGGGCGATTTCGTAGATCTCGATCGGCACGTACACCGCGCCGCTCAGGGCGGCGAGCCACTCGGCCCAGCGGCGCTCGTACCAGAGGCCATAGGCCTCGGCGAAGCGGACCGACGCGTAGATCGCGGCGAACCCCGCGATCATCCACAGCTTGGTGTTGTTCAGGTCGGCCATCGCCTTGATGAAGATCTCGGGATAGTGATGCGCCGGGTTCAGGTGCAGCCGGTTGACCAGGTGCTCGGCGAAATCCTCCGCGTCGCGACCGAGGAAACTGAGCAGCCCGAAACCCACGATGAGCACGATGGCTCCCTTGAGGGCTTCGAGAATGGCGATGGAGCGAAGGGCTTTGTGGGCGGTGGCGGACACGCGGTGCGAAAGGTGAGGCGGGAAGGGCGGGGTGGCCCGGGCGGATCAAGGTTGCGGCGGAGGCAGCGCGAGGGAGACGGTCATCAGCAGCTGCTCGTTCGAAAAGGGTTTTTGCAGGATGCCTTTCGCGCCGAGGCCGCGCGCCATTTTCAGGTAATAGCTCGCGTCGAGATGGCCGCCGCCGGTCATCACGACCACCGGCAGCGTCGGGAGCGTTTTGCGCAGTTCCAGCGTGATCTCGATGCCATCCTTGCCCGGCATGATCACATCGGTGATCACAAGGTCCGGCTTCGTTTTCTGCAGGACCTGGAGCGCGGCTGGCCAGCTGTCGACACCGGTCACCGCGTAGCCGGCCCGGGTGAGTGCGAGTTCCAGCGCGACGCGCAACTCGGGCTGGTCGTCGATGACGAGGATGGATTGCACGTGCGAAGTCTTGGCCGGACGCGAATCAGGGCAAGGCCGTTTCATTGCGGGCGAAATGCCACGGGGAAACATTTCCGTCACAAGGTCCCCTGGGTTGCGGGCCAGCCGGGGTGCGGCGTTGTGTCTGGGGTGAGATCGGTGCAAGCGCCGACCCTACACGCAGCCACCGATCGGCTGGGGAAATAAAAAAGCCGCGACCGAAGTCGCGGCTTTGAAGGTTTTAGGTATTGGTCAGGTTACGACTGAGCCGGGGTCTCGGCGGCCGGAGCGGCTTCGGCGGGAGCGCCGCCGGCTTGCTTCTGCGCCTCGAGCTCGGCCATCGCGGCCTTGCGGCTGAGACGGACCTTGCCGGAACGCTCGTCGATGCCGACGCACTTCACCGTGATGGAGTCACCAACCTTGACGACGTCCTCGGTGCGGCGCACGCGGAAGTCCGCGAGCTCGGAGATGTGCACGAGGCCTTCCTTGCCCGGGAGACACTCGACGAACGCGCCGAACTCCTTGGTGCCGGTGACGCGGCCGGTGTAGATCTTGCCGATCTCGATCTGGGAACCGCCGCCGCAGAGGGCGTCGATTTCCTGCACGGCGCGGTTCATGGCGTCGGCATTGTTCGAGTAGATGAAGACCTTGCCCGAGTCGTCGTCGGCGATGTCGATCTGCGCGCCCGTCGTCTCGACGATGCGGCGGATGGTCTTGCCGCCGGGTCCGATGAGCAGGCCGATCTTTTCCGGATCGATCTGGATCGTCTGGATGCGCGGGGCGTACTGGCTGAGGTCCTTGCGGGGAGCCGGCAGCGAAGCGAGCATGCTCTTGAGGATCTCGATGCGGGCCTCGCGGCACTGCATGATGGCCTTCTTGGCGATCTCGAACGGGAGGCCGTTGATCTTCAGGTCGAGCTGGAAGCCCGTGATACCCTTGGTCGTACCGGCCACCTTGAAGTCCATGTCGCCGAAGTGATCTTCCTCACCGAGGATGTCGGTGATGGTTTTCCACTTCGTGATGTTACCGCTGGCGTCCATTTCGGTCATGAGACCGCAGCTGATGCCGGCAACCGGAGCGATGATCGGCACGCCGGCGTCCATGAGGGCCAAACAGCCGCCGCAGATCGAGGCCATCGAGGTCGAGCCGTTGGAGGCCATGATCTCGGAGACGACGCGGATGGAGTACGGGAAGACATCTTCCGGCGGGAGGATCGGCACGAGCGAACGCTCGGCGAGCGCACCGTGGCCGATTTCGCGGCGACCCGGGCCGGTGAAGCGGCCGGCCTCGCCGACGGAGAACGGCGGGAAGTTGTAGTGAAGGATGAAGCTCTTCGACGTGGCACCGCCGGTGAGGCCGTCCATGTCCTGGGCTTCCTTCGTCGGCCCGAGGGTGACGATGGCGATGTTCTGGGTATCACCACGCTGGAACATGGCGGAACCGTGGACGCGCGGGAGCACGCTGACCTGGGAGCTGAGCGGGCGCAGCGAGGTTTCGCCGCGGTGGTCCGAGCGGACGCCCTTGGCGAGCACGGTGGCGCGGTACGCCTTGTACTGCAGGTCTTCGAACACGACGTTCAGGTCGACATCGGTGAACTTGTCGGCGCCGAGTTCGGCGGTGAGGGCGGCCTTGGCCTCCTCCTTGAGCGCTTTCACGTTGGCGGAGCGGACGTTCTTCTCGTAGCCGAAGATGGCAGCGGAGACGCGCTCGGCGGGAACGACGCGCTCGATGATGGCGCGGGCTTCCGGCGTGGCGCCGACGAGCTTGAAGACAGCCTTCGGCTTGGCGGTGAGCTTCTGGAGTTCCTTGATCGCGGCGATGATCGGCTGGATGGCCTTGTGGCCGAACTCGAGCGCCTCGATGAACTTCTCCTCGGGCAGCTGGTCGGCGGAGCCTTCGATCATCAGCATGTCCTTCTCGTTGCCGACGTAGATCAGGTCGAGGGAGGACGAGAACATCTGCTCGATCGTCGGGTTGGCGACGAACTGGTCGTCGATGAGGGCGACGCGCACGCAGCCGATCGGCCCGTTCCACGGAATGTCGGAGATGGCGAGAGCGGCGGAAGCGCCGTTGACCATCGCGATGTCGGAGTCGTTGACGAGGTCGGCCGACATGAGCTGGCCGATGATCTGCACTTCATTGAGGAAACCCTCGGGGAAGAGCGGGCGGCAGGGACGGTCGCAGAGGCGGGAGATGAGGATCTCGCGCTCGGACGGACGGCCCTCGCGCTTGAAGTAACCACCCGGGAAGCGGCCGGCGGCGGCGTACTTGTCGCGGTAGTCGACGGTGAGCGGGAAGAAGTCCTGGCCCGGGCGCATGGTCTGCGCGGCGCAGGCGGTGACTTGGACATTGGTCTCGCCGACGGTGACGAAGACGGCGCCGCCCGCGAGGTTGGCGATGGAGCCGGTGGAGAACTGCATGTTCAGGCCGGCGACGGATACATTATGTTTCTGATTCATTTTCGGATACGGATTACTAACAGGGTGCGTAGCGGCCGGCCGGATTGCCGGAACCGTAACGCGGGGTTCGGATGGGACCGTTTCAAATCCCCAGTCGAGTCAGCGCTCGAGAAATTTCGGATTACGGCTTCGAGGTGGAGCGGGCTGACCTCAGCACGCTTCGGCGGTCTTGAACCACCTGGAAGGAGTAAGCGGAAATGTCCCGGTGACGCTGGTTCTTCGGAGAAACAAAAGGCGGCCCGTCGGTGGGCCGCCTTTCGTGAAAACGGGTTACTTACGGAGACTCAGCTTCTGGAGCAGGTCGTTGTACTTGGCCAGATCCTCGCTCTTGACGTAGTCGAGGAGCTTGCGACGGCGGGAGGCCATCTGGAGAAGACCACGGCGGCTGTGGAAGTCCTTGCGATGCGTGCGCAGGTGCTCGGTCAAGTGATTGATGCGAGCCGTGAGCAGCGCGATCTGGACGTCGCTGGAGCCGGTGTCCTTCTCGTGGGTTTTATACTGGGCGATAACTTCGGATTTAACGGGTTGTGACATGGTTATGTTGTTGATTGCGCGGTCTTTTTGCGGAGCCCTTTGCAGGACTCGTGCCACCCGCTTTTGGAGGGCCGGAGGCACCGTTAGTGGTCCGGTTGCCCGGACTGACCGTGGTAGGAGGCTGCGACCAGCAGACTCCCACTAACGCAAGCGGCCATTAATCAATCCGCGGCCTCCTCCTGCAAGCGTTATTTTGCCGAGGACGAAGTGGGACTAGCTGACGCAGTTTTGCGGTTTTCCCACGTATAAATCTCAGGTGGGCACTTCACGATTTCGAAATCCTTGGTCGCCGGACTGTAGGTGAACACTGCCGTGATGGACTTCTCGTCGGCCAGCTGGTCGCTGCCGCGGTTCCAGAATTGGGCGATGCCGGAAACGACCAGGTCGAGGTAACCGTCGGCGTTGGTGTCCTTCCATTCGCAGTTCAGGAGATAGTTGCGGTAGGTGACGCCATCGCGCTGGGCGTCGTAGACGCGGATGCCAAGCCTGGGAATGGTCAGGCCGCCGTTGCCCTTTTCGGTGAGCTCGAACTTGGCGGTGATGGTCACGCCTTTCCCGATGGCGATGGTCTTGGTGGCCGCATGCGGGTAGGAGGCTTCGGGTAATGCCGCGGCATCGGGCCAGATTTCGTCGGCGCGGACCGCCAGCGGGAGCGTGAGCAAGGCCAGGGCAAGGAGAGGAAGCTTCATGGGCGTAACGTTGAGACTACGACGGGTGCGGCGGGTTCCGGGTTACGGCGCGCCGTCAGCTGGCGCGGAAGGCGATGCCCTTGATGTTGCCACAACCGGGCAGCAGGCGGAGCTTCGCGAGGATGGGATCCTTGTGCTGGAAGAGTTCGCTGCGGACGACAGCATGGGACACCAGCACGACGAGCAGGCTTTTCTCCACCACGAGTGGATGGGAGTAGCTGGCGTTGGCGACGCCCACGAGCTCCGGCCATTTTTCGCGGATGCTGTGCTCGAGCGAGTCGTGGCTGATCCGGTGCTTCACCAGCAACTCGTCGATCAGTTTGGCGAGATCGACAGTCGGCCGGCGCCGGGAACGGCCGTCGTCCTCCGGCAGCGCGCGAAACCCGGCGATCAGGTTTTCGATCGCGCGGCTGAATTCCTGCAGCTCGTCTTTCTCGTTCATGGACGGGCCGATTTACAGCTGATCGGACACGGCTGACAAGAACTAGTCCGGGTCGGCGGCCGGCTGGTGGTGATTTACTGAAACAATCGCGGCTTCCGGGCGTCACAGCCCGCAATACGCCGATGTGGAACCAGCCCAATCCGTTTGCCATTGTGATGTGCACCTACAACGGCGAGCGCTTCCTTGAGCTGCAGCTGCAGTCGCTGCGCGAACAGGATGGCGTGGCAGAGATCGTGGTTTCGGACGACGGTTCCACCGACGGCACGCTGGAACTCCTGCAGCGACACGCGGCGGAGGATCCGCGAATCCGGGTTTTCCGCACTCCGCGCAACCTCGGGGTGACCGCCAATTTCGAATATGCCATCGGCCTCGCTCGCGCGCCCTGGATCGCGCTGGCGGACCAGGATGACATCTGGCTGCCGGGCAAGCTGGCCCGCATGCGCGCGCGGTGGGACGGGGAATCGTGCCTGCTGCACCATGCTTCGCGAAAATTCCGCGGCACGGAAATGCCGCAACACACCGGTCACCGCGTGATCGAGCACCGGAAGTTCAGCGGCCGGGATTGGCGCGGGCTGTTGCACCGCAACTCTATCGTCGGACACACGATCGTGTTCCGCGCCGACCTGCGCGCGCAACTGGCGCCGTTCCCGCAGGCGCTGCCGCACGACTGGTGGCTCGGCGTGGGCGCGGCGTTGCATGGTTCGGTGCAGTTTGTCGACGAGTGCCTGGTGCATTATCGCATGCACCGCGCCAACACGTACCACAGGTCCGGCTCGCGCCTGCGCCGGCTGCGCGGTGAATTCGAGATGCGGCTCACGCTACTACGCGCGCTACTGACGCGCTGGGATCTGCCGGCCGGCGGCCAGGAATTCGTGCGGCGCTACCTCGCTCTTTTGCAGGCCGCGCCGGCGGCCGGATCGGCGTGGCGTCTCGGGCAGTTCTACTTTGCCCACGCGGCGCTCTTTTTCGGCAGCGAACGGTTCGCGCCGTCACATCTGACCAGCCTGCGCAAGAGTGTGACCGTCGTGCTCGGCGTTTCGCTTCACGGTCCACGAGCGGTCGCGCCGGTCGCGCGGGAATTTGCCGCGCGCTGACGACGCTGGCGTTCAGGGCGAAGCCGGTGGCTCCGCTGCCGGAGCCTGCGGTATTTCCGTCGCCACCGGAGCCCTGAGCCAGGGTGGAGGGAACGGATGCGCACCGGGGAAGTGCGGGCGATTCAGACCCAGCCACGGACCATCCCGATGGAAACGGGGACCATGCGCGCCGAAGCGCGGATCGGGGCGATGCGGCAGGGAATCCTGGACGAAGGTCGTCGGAGCGGTGCCGGGTTGCGGTTCCTTCATCCAGCCGGCGGTGAACCAGCCGAGTGCGATCAGGGCGGCCGCGGCGGCCCAGCGGGCGCTGTGGCGCGCGAGGCGGCGCTGGCGTCGCGACTGGGCAAAGGCGCGGGCGGGCGCCCCGCTGTCGGCGGTGGCGCCGCTGGCAAAGGAGTGGATCAGCTCGGGCCGGACGAGTTGCGCAAAACAGGCGTCGAACCGCGCGCGATCGATGTCGCCGAGCAGCGGCCGGAGTTTCTCGAAGGTGTAGCCGGCATCCTGGGCGAAACGCGGGAAATGCAGGAAAAGGAACGGAATGTCGTGCGCGGTCAGCGTTTCCACGAGTTGGTGAAAGTTTTCGGCGAGCACTGCGCGCTGCTGCGCCGGATCGTTGGTACCCGTCAGGCCGCCGGGGGTGCGTCCGTTGCCGCCGACGCGTACCCGGCTGAGCGCCGCATCGTCGAGGCGGCGCAACGGGATGATGGCCAGGTCGATCGCGATCCGACCGCGCGTGAGCACGCCGGGCAGCGATTCGCACAGGCCGGGGTTCTTGACGATGTAGGGCGCGGCGGCGTCTTCGATATCGTGCTCGAGGCCGGCCTGGCAGTGGGCATGATAGTCGCGCTGCCAGGTTTCCGGCGTGTAGCCGGTGTCGAGGCCGAGGCCGGTGAGCAGCTGGACGAGAAACGTGGTGCCGGCGCGGCCGGTGCCAGTGATGATGACCTTGTGCGTTTTTTCAGCAGGCATGACGTTGGGCCCGCGACGTGCGGGGGAGAGGTGTGCGCTTACGTGACGGCAGGCCGCCGCAAAGGTTGCAGAAAATCTTTGGTAACGCCGGAAGAAGTACGGCGTCTCGACCGCAGATGCCTCCGCCCGCCGCCGTCGAAATCCTGCGCCGTCCCCACCGGGGTGAAACTGGGCACGTGTTCTGGCTCTTCGGGCTTTCGGGCTCAGGTAAAAGCACGCTCGCCGAGGCCCTGGCGCGGGAGTTACGGACGGGACTGCGCTGCGGGCCGCCGTTGATGCTCGATGGCGACCGTTTGCGTGCCGGGCTTTGCGCGGGGCTGGGTTTTGACGATGCCGCGCGGACGGAGAACCTGCGCCGTGCCGCGGAAGTGGCGCGGCTCGGCGTGGAAAGTGGGCTGACGGTCATCGCTGCGTTCATCACTCCGCGGGAGGCGCAGCGTGAGTTGGTGGCCGGGCTCATCGGTGTGGGCCGGATTTCCCTGGTGCACGTCGCAGCGCCTCTGGCGACCTGCCAGCGCCGCGACGTGAAAGGACTTTATGCGCGGGCGGCGGTGGGCGGTGTGCCGCAGATGACCGGGGTTTCCTCTGGCTTCGAACTGCCGCTGCGCGTCGACCTGCAGCTGCACACCGACCGGGAGTCACCGGCGGCGTCCGCGGCGCGGCTGACGGATTTCGCGCTCGGGCGGATTCAGGGTGCCGCGGCCTGACGGTCGTAAAGCGATTTGTAGAGCGCGTTGCTCGCGTAGAGCGCCGCGTGGTCGCCCTGGGCGGCGATCCGGCCCTGTTCGAACACCAGGATCATCGAGGCGTCGCGAATCGTGCTGAAGCGATGGGCGATGATGAAAACGGTTTTGCCCATCACGAGCTTGCGCAGCGCATCCTGCACGGCGGCCTCGCTGTCGGAGTCGAGCGCGCTGGTGGCTTCGTCGAGGATGAGGATCGGCGCCTGGCGCAGGAAGGCGCGGGCGATGGCGATGCGTTGCTTCTGTCCGCCGGAAAGCAGGGCACCGCGTTCGCCGACCATCGTATCGTAGCCGTCCGGCAGCGCGCGGATGAAGTCGTCGGCATGCGCCAGCCGGGCGGCGAGCATGATCTCCTCGCGCGAGGCCACGGCTTTGCCGAGGGCGAGGTTGTTGTAGATGGTGTCGTTGAAGAGGACCGGCTCCTGCGACACCAGCGCGATGTTGCGGCGCAAGTCGGAGAGCTTCATGTCGCGCACGTCGATGCCATCGATCGTGATCTTGCCGGCGCCCGCCTCGTAGAAGCGCGGGATGAGATTGGCGAAGGTGCTCTTGCCGGCGCCGCTCGGGCCGACCAGCGCGCAGATCGTGCCGGCGGGAACGGAGGCGTTGACGTTCTTCAGGGCCGGGCTGTCGCCGTAGGCGAAGGTCACGTTTTCGAAAGCCACTTTGCCGCGCAGGCGATCGACCGGTGCGGGTGAGGCCGGATCGGTGATGGCGACGGGCTCATCGAGCACATACTCGAGGCGGGTGAGGGAAGCGGCGCCGCGGTTGAGTTCGCTGTTCAGGTAGCCGAGCTTCTTGATCGGTTCGTAGCAGAGATAGAGCGCGCTGATGATCGCGAGGAAGGTCTCCAGTTTGACGCCCGCGTAGTAAGCGAAGATCAGCGTGGCCGCGATGCCGATGGCCGAGAGCAATTCGATGGCCGGCGTGAGCGCCTGCGCGTACTTTACCACCTTCATCTGGGCGATGATCAGGCGGTTCGTGGATTCGCCGAAACGCGCGGTCTCGCGCTGTTCCAGGCCGAAGGCACGCACCTCGCGGGCGGCGGAAAGGTTTTCGTTCAGCTGCGACGAAACATCGCCGAGCTGGTCCTGCACCTGTTGCGCGCGCTTCACGACCTTCTTGCCGACGTAGTGGACCGGGAGGACGGTCAGCGGCACGATGGCGAGGCACACCAGCACGGTCAGGGCGCCGTCGGTGGTGAAGGCCTGCCAGATCAGGAAGCCGATCGCGCCGATAAGCGCCATGGGCTGCTTCACGCCGTCGTTGGCGATGAGCGTGAGGGTCGACTGCAGCTGCGCGCTGTCCGCGATGCCGCGCGAGAGCAGGTCGCCGCTGGATTCCTTCTGGATGAAAGAGAGCGGCAGCACCTGCAGTTTCCGGAAATAGTCGAGCCGCACGCCTTCGAGGATGCGGACGCCGGTCAGCTGCACATAGTAGCTGTTCAGGAAGCTGCTGACGGCGCGGAGGAGGAAAAGCATCGGCACCGTGGCGGCAATCAGCACCACGGAGCTCATCGGCATCTGCGTGCCGGTGCGGTCGAAGATCACCGGGAAGACGTACTTGATCAGCATCGGCAGGCCCAGGCCGTTGGTCACGCCGAAGAGCAGGCCGTAGAACACGGCGGCCACGAGGGTGCCGCGGTTCGACCGGAGGTAGCGGAAATAGGGGCGGAAACGGCTGAACATCAGGAGACGAAAAAGGCAGGTGACCCGCCTTCGTGCAAGGCTACGGCGAGGCAAGCAGGAGACAGGGGACAGGAGACAGAGGCCAGACGGAAAAGTTGCCCCAAGCTGAACATCGAACGCCCAACATTGAACCTCCAACATCGAAAGCCGGGGACTTGGACGTTCGAAGTTGAACGTTGAAAGTTCGACGTTGCGGCCGCCGCGGCCGTCAGTCCTTCGCCGAGCGTACGTCCAGCGCGTCGCGCAGGCCGTCGCCGAGGAAGTTGAGCGAGAAGAGCGTCAGGGAGAAGAGCGACACGGGAAACACCAGCAACCACCAGTACTCCTCCATCTTTTCCGCGCCATCCTTGATCAGGGTGCCCCAGGAACTCATGGGCGGTTGCACGCCAAGGCCGAGGAAACTCAGGAATGACTCCAACAACATGACCGCCGGGATCGTCAGCGTAGTGTAGACGATGATCGGGCCGAGGGCGTTGGGCAGGAGGTGGCGGAAGATGATGCGGCGATTGTCGTAGCCAAGGGAACGCGCGGCCTCGATGAATTCCATTTTTTTCAGGGCCATGATCTGGCCGCGTACGATGCGCGCCATCGTCAGCCACTCCACCGCGCCGATGGCGACAAAGAGGAGTACGATGTTCCGCCCGAAGAAGACCATCAGGAGGATCACGAAGATCGTGAACGGCAGCGCATACATGATGTCGACGATGCGCATCATCACGGCGTCCGCCCGCCCGTCGGCGTAGCCGGCCACCGCGCCGTACACGACGCCGATGGTCAGCGCGACAAATGTGGCGCAAAGTCCGACTCCGAGCGAGATGCGACCGCCATACAACATGCGCACGAGGAGGTCGCGTCCGAGCTGGTCGGTGCCGAACCAGTGTGCGCAGCTGGGTGCCGCGAAGGTGTTGTCGAGATTTTGATCGGCATAACCATAAGCGCTGAACCAGGGGCCCAGCACGCAGGCGAACGCCAGCAGCACGAGTATCACGCCGCCGGCGATTGCCAGGCGATTGCGGCGCAAACGGCGCCAGCCATCCTGCCAGGGGGAGGAACCTGCGTCCGTGGAATTCGCGATTGTCATTCGAGCTTCAGGCGTGGGTTGAGCCAGACTTGGGCGATGTCCACCAGCAGGTTCATCAAGGAGAGCAGGGCAGCGTACAGGATGACGGTGCCAAGGATCAGCGTGTAGTCGCGGTTGAACGCGCTGTTAACGAATTCCCGGCCCAGGCCCGGGATTTGAAAGATGGTTTCGATCACGAACGAGCCGGTCAGGATGCCGGCCGTGGCCGGCCCGAGAAAAGCCACCACCGGTAGCAATCCGCCGCGCAAGGCATGGTGAAAGACGACGCGCCACTCGGATGCGCCTTTGGCGCGGGCGGTGCGGACGAAGTCTTGGTTCAGTACTTCGAGCATGCCCCCGCGGGTGAGACGCATGATGTAGGCGGCGTAGGCCAGTCCCAGGGTGAAGGCCGGCAGGATGCGATCAGGAGCGCTGTCCCAGCCGGAGGCATTAAACCAATGCAGACAGATGCTGAAGAGCAGGACGAGCAGCGGGCCGCCCACATAAACCGGCACGCAAATGCCGATCATGCCGACGGCGCTGCAAAGGTAATCGAGGACGGAATTCTGGCGCACCGCCGCCAGCACGCCCAACGGCAGGCCGACGGTCAGGGCGATGAGCATCGCCCAGCCGCCGAGTTCGAGCGAAACCGGCAGCTTGTCCGCGATGATCTCGTTGACCGTGCGGTTGGGGTATTTGAAGGACGGGCCCAGGTCACCGCGCGCGATCTGGCCGAGGTAGCTGGTGTATTGTTTCCACAACGGCTGGTTCAGGCCGTAGTGCGCCTCGATGTTGCGCAGGATTTCAGGTGGAATCGCCTTCTCGCCGGTGAACGGACCGCCCGGCACGAAGCGCACCATGAAGAACGTCGCCGTGATGATCACGAAGAGGACCGGGATGGTCTGGAGCAGGCGGCGGACGACGAAGCGGAGCATGGGTGAGTCAGGGGACAGGTGACAGAGGACAGGCGACAGAGGCCAGACGGAAAGCAAAAGGCCCGACACTGAAGTTCGGGCCTGATCTGTAGGATCGTCGCTTGCGACGACCTCGCGCGTAGGGTCGCCGCAAGCGGCGACCCTACAAGTTTACTTCTTCAGCATCGCGTCGCGGCGGGCCTTGAACTCGTTGCCCGGTTTCCATTCGGGCCACTTGGCGTCGTTGGCGATGCGGCTGCCGACTTCGAAGAGGAAGGCGGTGTCCTGGGCGGCGCCTTCGAAGGTCCAGTCGGGCTGCACCTCGTCACCGACCTTGTGGTAGCGATTCGCGATGTAGTCGTTAGCGGCCTTTTCAGCGAAGTCAGCGGGCATGCCGATGTAGTGGTGGCCGTTCTTCGGGTAGTAGGAAGGTACGCCCACCTTCGCGAATTCGAAGTGGTCGCTGCGGTAATAGGAGCCGCGCTCCGGGTGCTCTTCCGGTTCCATCGTGCGGCCCTGCTCCTTGGCGACGGCGATGCCGATGTCGTCGATCGTCGAAGCACCGAAGCCGACGGTGGCCATGTCGCTCGTCGGGCCGAACTGGTTGGCGCCGTCCATGTTGATGTTCGCGACGGTCTTGGTCAGCGGGTAGAGCGGGTTGGTCGCGTAGTAGCGCGAACCGAGTAGGCCCTTCTCCTCGGCGGTGACGGCGAGGAAGAGGATGCTGCGCTTCGGGCGCTGGTCGGCGGGCAGGCTGGCAAACGTCTTGGCGAGTTCGAGCAGCACGGCGACGCCGGCGGCGTTGTCCGCAGCGCCGTTGTAGATCTTGTCGCCCTGCAGGCGGTCGTCCTTGCCGAGGTGATCCCAGTGCGCGGTGTAGATGAGGTATTCGTCCTTCAGCTTCGGGTCGGAGCCGGGCAGCAGCGCGACGACATTCTTGGAGGCGACGTTGCGCAGGACGTTGGTGATGGTGAACGAAGCCTTCTCGCCGAGCGCGACCGGATGGAAATCCTTTTTGGCGGCCGCGGCCTTGAGCTGGTCGTAGTCCTTGCCGCCGGCGGCGAAGACCTTGCGGGCGGCATCGACGGTCAACCAGCCCTCCATGCCGGCGTGGCCGGCGTTTTTGTCGAGCGCGGCGATTTCAAAATTCTCGCGCGTGCGGCTGCCGATCAGCACGGCAAACGGGTACGCGGCGGGCGCGGTCTCGTGAACGATGAGCACGGCGGCGGCGCCCTTCTCGGCGGCGATCTCGTACTTGTAGGTCCAGCGGCCGTAGTAGGTCATCGCCTTGCCCTTGAACATCGTGTCGTCGAGCGTGCCGTCGGCCTTGGTCACCGGCGGGTCGTTGACCAGCATGAGCAGCGTTTTGCCCTTCACGTCCATGCCCTTGTAGTCGTCCCAGCCGTACTCCGGCGCGACGACGCCGTACCCGACGAAGATCACGTCGGAATCCTTGGTCGTCACGCTCGGGGTGATCCGGCTCGCGGGTCCGATGAAGTCGTTGACGTTTTCGAGCGCGAGGGTCTGGCCGTCGCGAGTGAAGCTGAGCGTGGGCGTGGAGCTTATGCCGACGAGCGGCACGTTCTGGATGTACGTGCCGTCGGGGTTGCCGGGCTGCAGGCCGATTTTTTTGAACTGCTCGGTGATGTAGGCGACAGTCTTTTCCTCGCCGGCCGAGCCGGGAGCGCGGCCTTCGAATTCGTCGGACGAGAGCACCTTCGTGTGCGCCAGGATGTTGGCGGAGGAGATGCCGTGGTTGGCGGGCGTGGCGTCGGCGGCGTGAAGCGCCGGGACGAGCAGGATGGCGGCGAGCAGGAGCAACAAGGTTGGATCCTTCGCTTGGCTCAGGATGACCTTCAGGTGTTTTGTCGTGGTGAGCGAAGCAAGGAATCGACCGCTCGGTTGATTCTGCTGAATGTCATTTTTCATCGAGGGAAACGTGATCATAGTAGCGGGTCCAGAGTGCGTCCTCCTTCCAGCCGCGAACCGTCGGGCGGAGGAGGAAGTTTTTCGTGTTGAAGTAGAGTGGAATCACCGGGAGCGCGTCGAGCAAGCGGCTTTCGGCCTTGACGAGGTCCGGCCCGCCGGCGGCGACGAGGCGGTCGTACTCCGGGTCGCTCCAGTGCGGGTAGTTGTTGGCGTTCTCCGTGGTCAGCTGGTCCAGCAGGTCGGTGGCGCTGTCGTAATCAGGAATGGCCGGGGCGAAACCGAGGTCGTAGCTGCCGGCGGCGAGGGACGCCAGGTGGGTGCGCGCCTCGCGCTTGACCAGCGCCACCTCGATGCCGAGCTGGTCGCGCCACATTTGCTGGACGGCTTCGAGGACGGGTACGTTAACCGACCAGGTGGACAATTCCAGCTTCGGAAAATTCTTCCCGCCGGCAAAGCCGGCTTCAGCCAGCAAGCGTATGGCCTCGGCGGCGTCCTCGTTCAGATGCGTGCCCGGCTGGTAGTCGCCCAGGCCGCGCGGCACGAAAGTGAGCGCCGGCTTCTGGCCGGCCTTGAGGACCTTGTTGACGAGGGCCTCGCGATCGAGTGCCAGGCTGAGAGCGCGACGCACGCGCACGTCGTTGAGCGGCGGCCGCAGGGTGTTCACCGCGAGGTAGCGCGTTTCGTAGAGGGGCACGGTGCGCAGCACGGCGGGCGTGGCGTTACGGTAGGTGCTGAGCTTGTTGACCGGCACTGTCATCGTGATGTCGATCTGGCCGGCGCGGAAGGCGCGCTCCTCGGTTTCGGCGTAATCGAAGGCGACGAAGTCGATGCCCGCGAGCTCCGTGCCGGCGGCGTCGCGGTGCCGCGGATTTTTCCGTACGGCAATCCGCTGGTTGGGCTGCCACTCGAGCAGGAGAAAGCGGCCGTTGCCGATGAAGTTGCCCGGCCGCGTCCAGTCGGTGCCGAATTTCTCCACAGTGGCGCGGTGGACCGGAATCCACGGTCCGCTCGCGACCAGTGCGGGGAAATCCGCCAAGGGACGGAGCAGCGTGATTACGAGCGTGTGCGGATCCGGCGCGGCGGCATCACGCACCGCCTGGAACAACGCGGCTTTGGGCGCGGCAGTGGCGGGCGTCTGCGCGCGGTGAATCGTGTAGACGAAATCCTGCGCGGTGACGGGATCGCCGTTCGACCATTGGGAATCGGCGAGGTGGAAGGTCCAGGTCAGGCCGTCGGCCGAAGCTTCCCAGCGGGTGGCGGCGGCGGGAAGGGGCGTGCCGCCGAGCGGATTCGGGATGACGAGGCCTTCGCTCAGGGCGCGGATAATGAAGAACTCATCGGGCAGCGTAGCCAGTTGCGGATCGAGCGTGGCCGGTTCGTTGCGCTGGCTGATGCGCAGGATCTGGGCGAAGGCGGGCGGCGGTTCGCGCTTCGCGCAACCCGCCGCGAACAGGAGACAGGAGACAGACGACAGGAGACAGAGCGCCGCTACGGAATTAGTTTTCCAGCCAGACATGCTTGTAGGGGTGGCGGTCGAGCGGGAGCGGGTGCCAGCCGTGGACGGACGGGTGTACGAGGCGCACGGTGGTGAAATAGTAGATGGGGATGATGGGCAGCTCATCGAGCAGCACGTCCTCGGCTTGCTGCATGAGCGCGCGCCGCGCCGCGGGATCGGCCTCGTGGTCGGCGGCACGGAGGAAGGCATCGTACTGCAGGTTTGCCCAGCCGGTGTGGTTGTTGCTCGAGCCGCCGCGGAAGACATCGAGGAAACTCTTCGGGTCGGCGAAGTCGGCGACCCACTCCGAGCGCAGTACGGAGTAGTCGAGCGCGCGGCGCTTCGCGAAGATCGAGGACATTTCCATGTTGTTGATCTCAACCTGCACGCCCAGCTGCCGCCACATCTGCTGCACGGCCTCGGCGATCACGCGGTGATTGCCGGAATTGTTCACCATGATTTCGATCGGCGGGAGACCCTTGCCGTCGGGATAGCCGGCGGCGGCGAGCAGGCGTTTGGCCTCGGCGACATCCTCTTTCAGGCCTTCCGGTGGGACGTAGCCGTCGATGCCCACCGGGGTGAAGGAGTGCGCAGGTTGTTGACCGCCGCGGATGACTTTGTCCGTGATCGCGCGCCGGTTGAGCGCGAGCGACAGCGCCTGGCGAACTTCCTTTTTGTCGAGGCCGGGGCGCGTCGTGTTGAGCCGGTAGAAATACGTGTCGAGGAACGGGCTGATGCGCAGCACGTCGGGCTGGTCGCGGCGATAGGTCTCCACTTTGCCGACGGGGAGCGCCTCGGTGAGGTGCAGCTGGCCGGCGCGGAAGGCGCGTTCCTCACTCTCGCGGTTTTCGGCGGGATGGAAATGAATCGAGTTCAGACGCACGGTGGCGGCGTCCCAATAGGTCAAGGACTTGTCGACGATGATGACTTCTCCGCGGCGTGCGGCCTTGAGCACGAACGGGCCGTTGCCGACGAAGGTCTCGGGGTTCGTCCATGTGCTGTCGCGCTTGGTGGCGCCGCCGGCCTTTTCGAGCGCGGGCAGGTAGACGGGATACCAGATCGGATGGCAGAGCAGTGTCGGCAGGTAAGGCGCGGGATGGGCGAGCGTGAGCTCGAGGGTGAGCGGATCGATCACCTTCACGCCGACGCGGGAAAAATCAGGGAGGTCACCGCGGTGCCACGCCTCGGCGTTGGCCAGCACGTAGAGCATCGCGGCGTTGTCGGCGGCGAGCGCGGGCTCGAGGGCGCGCTGGATGGATTTGGCGAAATCGGCGGCGGTGAGCGGTTCGCCGTTGGACCACTTGGCATTGGCGCGGAGGTGAAAGGTCCAGGTCAGTCCGTTGGCGGAAGTTTCCCAGCGCTCGGCCACGGCCGGCACCGGGTGGCCGTCGACCGGATCTTCGCCGACCAGACCTTCGAAGAGCGCGGAGGCGACATTGATCTCGGGCAGGCCGGTGATGAGGTGCGGGTCGAACCCGGAGAGATCGGCGGCGAGGCCGCGGTGGAGCACCTGGTCGCGGGCGCCGCGGGCGACGTCGGTTTCGCGTTTCTTGCAGCCGGCGGCGAAGGCCACCAGCAGGCAGAGGACGGAGGACAGAAGACAGAGGACAGGGCGGCGCGTCATGGGTCGCGGCATAAAGCCGCTCCTACAGTTTCTCAATCAGCGCCACGGCGTGCGCGGCGATGGCGAGGCCGCGGCCGATGTCGTCGCTGCCCTCGTTGGTCGTCGCCTTGAGGCCGACAGCGTCGACGGGCAGGCCGGTCGATTTGGCGAGGGCGGCCTTCATTTCGGCGAGACGCGGGGCGATCTTTGGCTTCTCGGCGATGAGCGTGGCGTCGATGTTCGCTGGCGTCCAGCCGCGCTCCTTCAGTGCGGCGACGACCTTTTGCAGCAGCACCTGCGAGTCGATGTTCTTGAACGCCGGATCGGTATTCGGGAAGAAGTGGCCGATGTCGGGCAGGCCGGCGGCGCCGAGGAGAGCGTCACAAATCGCGTGGGTCAGCGCGTCGGCGTCGGAGTGGCCATCGAGGCCGAAGTCGGCGGCGAACGTCACCCCACCCAGCACCAGCTTGCGGCCGGCGACGGTGCGGTGGATGTCGTAGCCGTGGCCGATGCGGAGGTTCGCCATGGGCTTTAAGCGTTGGGCTCGGACAGCAGAAATTCCAGATGCGGCAGGTCGGCGGGAGTCGTCAGCTTCGGATTGGGGTGCGGATTCTCCAGCAGCGCGACCGAGTGGCCGAGCGTTTCCACGGCGGCGGCGTCGTCGGTGATCGCGAGCTTGCGGGCAGCGACGCGATCATAGGCGCGGCAAATAAGTTTCCGGGAGAACACCTGCGGCGTTTCCATCGCCCAGAGGCGGCTGCGGTCGAGCGAGCGCAGGCGGCCTTCGCCGCGGTGCTCCTTGATGGTGTCGGTCACGCGGTGGGCGAGGACGACGGCGCCCTCGCGGCGGACGATCTTGTAGAGCGCGATCAGCTGTTCCTCGCGCACCAACGGACGCGCGCAGTCGTGGATGAAGACGTGGCTGATGTCATCCGGCAGCTCGGCGAGCGCGGCGGCGACGGAATCCTGGCGCTCGGCGCCGCCGCGAACAAAAACCGTCGGCGTGGGCGCGTAGGCGGAGAGCGCCACCATCTGGGCCTGGTCGCGGTACGTGACGACGAAGAAGTCGACGACGCCGCTGCGGAAGAAAGTGGCGGCGGAGTGGGCGAAGACCGGTTTGCCGGCGAGCGGCGCGAGGATCTTGTCGGTCACGCTGCCGCCCATGCGGCGGCTGCTGCCGGCGGCGAGGAGGATGGCGGCGGTGCGGGACATAGTGAGCTAAGAGCTAAGAGTTGAGAGCTAAGAGACCGATCAGCTGCCGTTTAGTTCGGCGAGAATGTTGCGGGCGGCGAGGGCGGGGTCGGCGGCTTTGAGGATCGGACGGCCGACGACGATGTAGCTCGAACCGACGCGCGCGGCTTCGGCGGGAGTCATGATGCGCTTCTGGTCGCCGACCTCATCGCCGGCGGGGCGGATGCCCGGAGTGACGAGCTGGGTGGAAGCGGGCAGGGTGCGGCGCAGTAACTCGACTTCGAGCGGCGAGCAGACGAGTCCACGCAGGCCGGAGGCGACGGCCAGTTTGCCGAGGCGGGCGACTTGGTCGGCGGGCGAGGCGGTGACGCCAATTTCGTTCAGGCCGGCAGCGTCGGTGGACGTCAGCACGGTGACACCGAGAAGCAGGAGATTGGGATTGGTCTTTTGCTGGGCGGCCGCGGCGGCGCGCATCATTTCGCCGCCACCGGAGGTGTGCAGCGTCAGCATCTTGATCGGGAGCGGTCCCAGTGACTCGACGGCCTTGGCGACGGTGTTGGGGATGTCGTGCAGCTTCAGGTCGAGGAAGATGTCGAAGCCCATGTCGGCGACCTCGCGCACGTAGTTCGGGCCGTAGGCCGTGAACATCTGCAAACCGAGCTTCACCCAGCGGAGATTCCCCTGCAATTGGCGGAGAATGGGCGCAGCTTCTTCGCGCGTTGGGACGTCGAGGGCCAGGATCAGGTCGCAGGGCATTTTCTTGAACCACGAATGAACACGAATGGACACGAATGGAAAATGAAAAACGCTCCCGCCGGCCCGGCTCGTTTAGTGTTTATTCATGGGAATTCGTGGTTAGTTCCTACGTCGTGGTTTCTGTTTTCAGCCCCGCCAAGATCAATCTGTTCCTCGCGATAACGGGGCGGCGCGCCGACGGATTTCATGACCTGGTATCGGTGGTGGCGCCGCTGGATTTCGGCGACGATCTGGAGGCGAGCCTGACCACGCCAAACGCCGGCACGCGCTTCAGTCTCGCGTGCGATCATCCCGACGTGCCGCTCGACGGCAGCAACCTGATCCTGAAGGCGGCCGAGGCATTCGCCGTGGCGGCGTCCTGGAAGGGGGCGGTGCATTTCAAGCTGACGAAACGGATCCCGGTCGGCGCCGGCCTGGGCGGCGGCAGCAGCAATGCCGTGGCGGCGCTGCGCGCGCTGAACCAGCTGGCCGGACACCCGCTCGCCGACACGCAACTGGCGGAAGTGGCGGCGACGCTGGGTTCGGATTGCGCGCTGTTCCTGCGCGGGACGCCCGTGGTGATGCGCGGTCGCGGCGAACAGGTGAGCGAACTGCCGGCCGGCGCGCTGGCCCGCCTGCGCGGACGAAAGCTCCTGATTTTCAAACCCGAGTTCGGTGTCAGCACGCCCTGGGCTTACCAGCGGATGATTGCGCGAGGTCGGGACTATCTGGCGTCGGCCGACGCCGAGGGCCGGCTGGCGGTCTGGTTCCAAGGGACCGGTCTGGCCGAGGAACTGCTTTTCAACAACATGGAGCCGGCGGTTTATGAGAAATACCTTCCCCTGCAGGTCTTGGCGCTGCGTTTGCGGCGGGATTTCGGCGGTTGGGTCGCCATGAGCGGCAGCGGCAGCGCCTGTTACTCCCTGCTGCCGGACGACTCCGTGGCCCTTGTCACACAAATGAAACGCGTGATCGCCGAATGCTGGGGTGGCGTAACCTTTGTGCAAGAGGCGCGTCTGGCCTAGTTCCGCATTGACCGGGTCGAACCGGGCTTTGTTAATCGCGGCGCGCCCGCGCATGAGTAACTCCGCCAAAAGCGAAATCACCGTCCAGGGCCTCGCGGCCTCCAAGGGCATCGCGTATGGCCAGGTGTTCCTGTACCTGCAAAGCGAGCTGGAGATCCCGCGCTACACGGTCGACCCGGACAAGCGCGTGGCGGAAATCGCGCGCTTCGAGCAGGCCCTGCTCGTCACGCGCCAGCAGATCGCCGCCATCCAGGACCAGGTTTCCAAGAATCTCAGCGCCGAGGAGGCCCTGATCTTCGACGCGCACCAGATGGTGCTCGAGGACCAGGCGCTGATCGGCGAGACCATCCGCGATTTCCAGAAAACCGGCCTGAACATCGAGACGTGCTTCAACGCCGTCGCGCAGCGTTACATCCAGGCCTTTGCCGAGATCGACGACGAATACCTCCGCGAGCGCGCGGCCGACCTGAAGGACGTCGCCAAGCGCCTGCTGCACGTCCTGCTCGGCCAGACGGCCGGCAGCCTGACGCAGCTAGTCGAGAAGCGCATCATTGTCGCAGCGGACATTTCCCCCTCTGAAGCGGCGGGCATCGATCGCAGCGCGGCGCTCGGCATCGTGACCGATGCCGGCAGCCGGACGAGCCACGCGGTGATTGTCGCACGCTCGATGAAGATTCCCGCGGTGGTCGGCACCGAGGACCTGACCAAGAAGGTCAAGGACGGCGACTGGCTCCTCGTCGATGGTTACGAGGGTGTCGTCATCATCAACCCGGCGGAGCAGACGCTTTTCCGTTACGGCAAGATTCAGAAGGCCAAGCAGTCGTTCGAGACCCGGATGATGGCGGCCAACGAGCTGGTGGCCGAGACGCAGGACGGTGTCGCCGTCACGCTCCGCGCCAACATCGAGAAGCCCGACGAAATCCTGCTCGTGAAGCAGTACCGCGCGTCGGGCGTCGGCCTGTATCGCACGGAGTTTCTTTTCCTGTCCTCCAACAAGATCCCCAACGAGGAACAGCAGTATGCAGCCTACAAGGAGATCGTGGCCGGGCTGGCGCCGGCGCCGGTGACCATCCGCACGCTCGACGTCGGCGGCGACAAGCCGCTGCCCGGCGACCCGCATTTGATCGGACCCGAGGCGAATCCCTTCCTGGGCTTCCGTGCCATCCGCATGAGTCTGGAGAACCCGGAGATGTTCAAGAACCAGCTCCGGGCAATCCTCCGCGCCAGCGCGCACGGCACGGTGGAGATGATGTACCCGATGATCAGCGGCGCCGACGAACTCGACCGCGCCAACGCCCTGCTGGCCGAGGCCAAGGCCGAGCTGACGCAGCGCAAGCAGCCTTTCGACGAGAAGATGAAGGTCGGCACGATGATCGAGATCCCGAGCGCCGCCATCGCGGGCGACGTGATCGCCGAGCGCAGTGGATTCTTCAGCATCGGCACCAACGATCTCATTCAGTACCTGCTGGCGATCGATCGCGGCAACAGCCGCATCGCCCACCTTTACGACCCGACGCACCCGGCGGTCATCCGCACCCTCAAGCAGATCGTGGACACCGGCCACGCGAAGGGACTCAAAGTCAGCGTGTGCGGCGAGATGGCCGGCGACGCGCTCTACGCGCCGCTGCTGCTCGGACTCGGCGTGGATGAACTCAGCATGACGCCCACGCTCGTGCCGTCGGTGCGCTATTTGATCCGCGCGATGAAGATGTCGGATGCCCGCGCCCTCGCCGCCGAGGCGCTGAAGCAGACCGACGCCAAGAAGACCTTCGCGCTGGTCGAGGCTTTCTACGACGAGCGGATCAAGGGGGAGTGAGCACGCTCGGTTTCGCGGGTTAGTGCCAGTGTTTAGATGACGCGTGGTTCGGAGTCGCCCGAACCATCACCAAAACCAGCGCCTGGGTTCCGGCCGGGGCTCTCGTTTGGGGTATCCGATCAGGGTGACCGAGGCGAACCCGGCTTTGCGCAACTCATCCAAGGCGTACACCGTGTCTTTCAGCCGGACTCCCGGGGCGCAGGAGACGGCGGCAAAGCGCAACGAGTGCGTGGCTTTATATTCATGGATCCTGGCGGGCAGCTCGTCCAAGGAACGAATGGATTCATTTCCCCGAGCGAAGAAGCTTTCCGGAGAAAGCCACACTTCGATTTGCGGCTCTACATTCATGACGTACTCATCGTCCGTGGATTTTTCCCGGGGAATGTACGGGTTGCGGCTCCCCCAAAAGAAACCGAAGATCAGGGCCAGAATGACCAGCAGCGGAGCGATCCAGTCGCTGCGGCTGGGTGATTCCTTCCGCATAGCTACTTGGCCGCTTTCACGCCCGACGCCAGCAGCGTCTCGAAGTGCGGTTCCTTCTCCTCACGGGCGACCGTGGTGACGTCCACTTTCTGGAAGCCGGATTTCTTGAGGAAACCGGAGAGCGTGCTCTCCTTAAAGCCGAGCCAAAGGTCGCCGTAGACCTCGTGCGCTTTTTCGAAGTCGTGCTCCTTCAGGTCGAGCACGAGGAGCTGGCCGCCGGGCTTGAGGATGCGGAAGGCCTCGTCGACCGCCAGCTGCGGGTGGTTGGCGTGGTGGAGCGCTTGCGACAGGATCGCGAGGTCGACGGACTTGTCGGGCAGCGGTACCTGCTCGATGTCGCCGAGCTTGTAGGTGAGGTTCGCGAGGCCGTTCTTCTTCGCCAGTTCGGTGCCGACCTCGACCATCTTGGGCGAGTTGTCGATGCACCACACCTTCTCGGCGCGCTGCGCGAGCAGCTGCGAGACGAGGCCTTCGCCGGCGCCGAGGTCGGCGACGGTGATGGAAGGGACGAGGCGCAGCGCGAGATGGCCGAGCGCTTCCCACGAGCGGCCGGGGCAGTAGTTCTTCCCGAGCTTGCCGGCGATGAGGTTGAAATACTGTTCCGAATGCTGGCGGCGCTTGTGCAGCGTGCGGTCGAGGTTTTCGCGGTCTTCCGCGGACTCGGGCAGTTCGGCGACGGAATCACAGGCGGCCTGCAGGAGCGTAAGTTGTTTCTGGCTCAGGCCGGAGCGCAGCGAATAGAAGGCCTTCTTGCCGTCACGCCGGTCGGACACGAAGCCTGCCTGGCGGAGCAGCGCGAGCTGGGAGGAAATGCGCGACTGGCCCATGCCGAGGATCTCCTGCAGTTCGGCGACGGAGAGCTCTTCCTTGAGCAGCAGCGCCAGCAAGCGCAGCCGGGTGGAATCGGAGAGAACCTTCAGGCTGTCCCAAGAGTCGGTCATGCGGGTCGAGCTATGGGGAGAAAGGGGGTGTCTGACAAGCGCAGGGGTTTATTGGAGGGCACATGTCCCTGTGTGCCACCGCGGCCCGCAGGGACGCGGGCCCTCCCCAATCAGCGAAGTCGGGCCGCCACCAGCGGCCACAACGCCCAGAGCGCGAGGCCCAGCAAGCTGAGGCCGGCGATGATGTTCAGGATGCGCAGGCGGCCGTCCTGAAGGTGGCGGCGGAAGAGGCCGGCGAGAAAACTCAGGAGCAGCCACCACGCGGCGGAGCCCAGGAAAACGCCGGCAACCAGGCCGAGTGCGCTGCCGGATTTGGCGTCGATGCCGAGGCCGGCAAATACGGCGAAGAAAGACAGGATCGTGGCCGGATTGGCCAGCGTCAGCAGGAGCACGGAAGCGAATGCGCGCCCGAGGCCGTTCTTCTCCTGAGCGCCGGCGGCGGGCGCGGGCTGGGATGAACTGAGCAACGTCTTCACGCCCAGCCAGAGCAGAAACAGGCCGCCGACCAACTGGAGCCAGAACTGGAGGCCAAGCAGGAAGGAAATCACGGCGGTGAGACCGAATGCCGCGACCAGGCCGTAGCAGGCGTCCGCCGTCGCGGCGCCGAGGCCCGACACGAACCCATGCAAACGTCCGCGGCTCAGCGTGCGCTGGATGCAGAGCAGCCCGATCGGGCCGACGGGCGCGGCGATCGAGAAGCCGAGGATGAGGCCTTTGAGGAACATGAAAGGTGGCCAACAAAAAGCCCGCGAACGGTCAGTTCGCGGGCGAAGGGATGACCGGATTTTAAATGAAATCAGCCTTTATTGGCGTCGATGTAGCGCGTGATGCCGGAGATCTGGAGCTCCTGCTGGATGCCCGCGATCTTGAGCTTCACGTGTTCGCCGATCTTCTTGCCGAGGAGAGCCTGGCCGAGCGGGGTCTTGTAGGCGATGCGGTGGGCGTCCGGATCGGAATCCCAAGCGCCGAGCACCGAGTAACGGACGGCCTTGCCGCTGCTGACGTCGCGCAGGTCGACCACGGTGCCGACGGAAACCTGGTCCGTGGTGGCCTCGGTGAAGTCGGTGATGCGGGCGCGGGCGAGGTCGCGCTCGAGCTGGGCCTTCTGGCCCATGAGCACGGCCTGGTCCTGCTTGGCCATCTTGAACTCGGAGTTTTCCTTGAGATCGCCGTGCTCGCGGGCGATGGAGATCGCCTTGGAGTTTTCCGGGATGCGCTTGGACATGATCTCCTCGTACTCGACGCGCTTCTTCTCGTAGCTGTCGCGCGACACCAGGAACTGGTCGTCCTTGGACTCGGCTTCGCTGGAAACGAGGGACTGGAGGGTCGGGAAGAGTTTGATGAAGCGGGCGAGCAGCGACTTCTTGGTCAGCTCCTCGAAGCCCTGGTTGAGCAGGAGGCTGTTGCCGAGGTCGCGGGCGGTCTCGGTGTCGGCCGTGGTCAACAGGTCGGAGATGAGTTCCACGTCATCGCTCAGCGCCTCGGCGAGCGGGATGCGGCGGGTGCCGGCGGACTGCAGCGCCTCGTAGTCGATGGCGAAGAAGATGGCGCCGAGCAGGCGGGGCGTGATCAGGTTGTGGAGCAGCTTCGCGAATTTCTTCGAGTGGCGGTTCTTGATCACCCAGAGGAGGACCGGGGCGCGGAGGTTCTGCTCCGACTTCCAGCGGCTGAGGACGGCGGCGAGCTCGTCAGCCTGGCCGTTCTCCATGAGGAAATTGATGCACTCGGTGGTGAACTTGCCCTGCGAGGTCTTGAGGAGGGCGAAGACGATTTCGCGCCACTCGAGCGGGTGCGTCTCCTTCACGAGATCGAGGAATTTCGACTGGAAGTGGACCGGGATCTTCTCGGCGATGGCGGAGAGGCCGCGGACTTCCTTGATCAGATCGGCCTGCGACGGGGAGGAGCTGGCCACGGTGTGGCCGAGGATGCGGGCGAGCTCGTCGCGGACGAAGGCGCCGTAGAGGCGCTCGGAAGCGTCGAGCTGGTTGCTGTCGCGCACGGCCTCGGTGATGCCGTTGAGCACGGTGCCGAGGGACTGCTTGGACTCTTCCTTGATGGAGGCGGCGAGGAGGTCCTCGGCGAGCGAGATGCGGCGGCGGGCCGAGCGGGTGTTGGAGAACTCCTCCATGATCTCGGACTCGGCGGACACGGGCTCGTCGCGGACGACGTAGGCCTCGGTCTTCTTGACCGGGACGCCGACGCGCGGGTCCTTGATCAGCTGCTTTTTGACGTTCGAGAACCAGCGCTTGAACTTCTCCTCGCCGACGACCTGGGAGAGGACGATTTCGAGCTCAATGGCGCTGGCGGCCTGGTTCGGGTAGGCGGAAAGGGTGTCGATGACCAGCTGGACCGGGTCATCCTCGATGAGCTGCTTCACCTTGGCCGGCTCGGTTTCCTTGCGGGCGAGGATGTGCTTGGCCGGAAGGACTTCCATGCTGCTGACGCAGAACACGGGGTCCATGCGGTGGGCCTTCTTCTCCTTGAAATCGATGACGAGCTTCTGGTCGGCCTCGTCGTAATCCTTGATCTGGCCGAAACCCCAGCTCCGGTGGACGACGTAGGCGCCGGGTTCCATCGCCTCCAGCTTGGCTTTGGACGCCTTGAGGGCGGGATGCTTGCTGATGATCGCGGAGATGGCTTCAGAATTCATAATTGCGTATCGAGTCGGTGAACCGATTAGTTGAGGCGACAATGACGGATGATGTCAAACAGGGTTTGGAAAAAGACCCAGGCGCTCAAAAACCGATGCTGAGCGGCTGGGTAGCCGCGGCTGGGCTCGTCGAGCGCTGGCTGGCGCGGTCGGAGCGGGTGGACGCGGTCCTGGAAGGACTTGCGCCGGGCCTGGCCCCGCAGGAAAGGGCCCGGGCGCAGCATTTATTTTATGGCGTGGTCCGCTGGGCCAGCCGCTTGGAGTCGGCGCTGGCCGGCCTGATGGCGCGGCCGCCGCGGACCAAGGTGAAGGCGGTCCTGATGATCGCCGGATTTGAGCTTTTGGAAGAGGGTGTAGGCTCGGACAAAGCCGTGGCTGACGGTCAGGTCGCCAAGGTCATCCACCATGCCGTGGAGCGAGCCAAGGGGGTTTGCAGTCCCAAGGAAGCGGGTCTGGTCAATGCGGTCGCCCGCAAGCTGGCCATCCGGCTTGCCGAAAAGCCCGCCGACCTCGCCACGGAGTTTGCCCACCCCGAGTGGTTGGTGAACCGCTGGACGCGCCAGTTTGGCGCCGAGAACACCCGCAAGCTTCTCGAGTGGAACCAGCAGCCGGCGCCGGTTTACGCGCGCTGGCGCATCGATGCCCCAGTGCCCGAATTTCTCGCGCCGACCCGGTGGACCGGATTCTACGAGGTGAAGGCCGGCAAATGGGATGAAGTCCGCCGGCTTGCGACCGAAGGCGCCCTTTATCTTCAAGATCCGTCGACCCGCCTGTGCATCGAGCTGCTCGCGCCGCAGGCCGGGGAAACCATTCTCGATGCCTGTGCCGCCCCGGGCGGCAAGAGCCTGTTCATCGCCGATACGATCAAGACCGGCAAAGTGGTGTCGGTCGACGAACCGGCCGCCCCGGGCAAGCCCGACATCCGGTTGGTTCGCCTGCGGGAAAATCTATCCCGCGCGCCCAGCGGCGTCGAGGTGGCGATGGTCGAGGCCGACTTGCTCAAGGTCGGCACGGTGTTCTACCGCAACCTCAACCTGCCTGAGAGCTACGATGCGGTCCTGCTCGACGCGCCGTGCTCCAATACCGGCGTCATGCGCCACCGAATTGACGTGAAGTGGCGCTTGCAGGACGGCGACTTCGCTCGCCACCAGCAGCAACAGCTCTCGCTCCTGCATGCCGCCGCGCGTCTCGTTCATCCGGGCGGACGCCTCGTGTACAGCACCTGCAGCATCGACGCCGAGGAGAACGACAGCGTGCTCAAATCCTTTTTCGACAGCCGCGCCGGCGGGCCCTTCAAGCTCGAGCGCAGCATCGTGGCCTATCCGTGGAAGGACGGACACGACGGCGCGGGCGCGTTCCTGCTGCGAAAGAATGGTTGAGCGCACATGGGGAAATCCGGCATAGAGAGGCCATGAAACCCCTCCGTTCCGGCTTCCTGCGTTTGATGGCGGTCATGGCGTGGTTCGGCGCGGTGGTTGTCCTGCCCGCCATCGAGGATCGCGCGATCGGCGTGTCGAAGGACGACCCCGAGATGAAAAAAGCCATGGCCAATGCCCGCGCGCACCTGCCGCATTTCTGGCAGGTGATGGCCGAGGCGAAGAACCACGAGGAGGATTTTTCGATCAAGGTCCGCATCACCGACGGCGATGACGTGGAGTATTTCTGGTGCACCGATCTCAAGGTGGAGAAAGGCGCGGTGACGGCCGAGATCGGCAACGACCCGGAGCTGGTCAAGACCGTCAAGCTGGGCCAGCGCATCCCGGTCAAGGAGTCCGACATCGTCGACTGGCTCTACATGAAAGACGGCAAGATGATCGGCAACTACACCTCCCGGCCGCTGATGAAATCGATGAACAAGGAAGAGGTAGAGTACCTGAAGCAGACGCTCGGGCCGCTGCCGGAGTGAGGCTTGAAGGAGCTGAGAGACCAGAGCTGAGGGTTCAGGCAAAGTGGCCCGAAGAATTCTCTTAGCTCTAAGCTCTAGCCTCTCGGCTCGCGGCGCTGCGCGCCGCTACGGCACCAGCTCGAAGATCTGGACCTCGTGGTCCTCTTCCTTGGCGCCGGAGAGAAAGGTGTAGGTGACTTTCGGGGCGGAGCGCATGAGTTCGGCGTAGCGTTCGAACGTCCATTTTTCGACAAGCTCGCCGTTGATGCGCACGCACAGGTCGCCGGCCTGCACCGGCACTTCGCTGTTGGGTGTGTCCGGCACGACGGCGAGGAGGCGCCAGTAATTGGGGAAGCGCCGGAACGACAGGCCGGTGCTCCGGCGCCCGGGCATGTTCACCGGACCGTCGGTGTTGCGCACGAGCGTCACGAGATGCCGCTGCTGGTCGAAGGTGATGCGGAAGTAGCGCAGGAGTTCGCCGCCGAGCGACGAGAGCTGCTCGGTCAGGTCGACCACGGGCTGTTGCACGAGCTCGGTGCCGACCGTGATGTTCTGCTCGAGCCGGCCGACGAGCTGGCGTTTGTCGCCGTCGAGGGAGGATACGATCATGCCGACGCGCGGCCCGTGGACGAAGCGCGGATGCAGGCCGGCGGGATTGAGCGCGAGGCCGCCGTCGCTGCCGGAATCGATCAGCACGAAGAACGACTCGTTGCCCATCTGCACCGGGATCAGCGGTGTGGCCAGCTCGCGGTTGTAGGGAATGACGCTCGCGCGCGGCTGGCGGGCGGGCGGCGGGGCGATCACGGGATTGGGCGCGATCTCGATCATCGCGGTCGGGTAATCGAGCGTGAGCAGCGTGTCGCGGAACAGCGGGAAGCCGACGACGCCGTCGATCGTGACCCCGAGGTGTGCGGACAAATCCGAGAAATCGTAGATGCCTGCCGGGACGCGTTCGAAGTGCGCTTCGCCGAGCTGCAGGTGTTTCAGGGTGACTGCGGGCAATTCGACCTCGAGGTTCTTGGCGCCGCGGACCGGGATGGTGCGCGGGGGCGCCTTGCGGCTTTCCTTCTGCTTGAGCGCGGCGGCCGTGGCCGGTGACACGAGCGTCACGGAGGAGCCGGTATCGATCATGAACCGGTAGGTCTTGCCGTCGGTCTGCGGGGCTTCGACCAGGAAGAAGTTGGAAAGGATGCGCCCCTGGATGCGCACCGGTTGCGGCTCTACGTGCGTTTCGCCCGGACGGCCGGGGCGGGAGAGACAGCCGCTGATCAACAGACAGGTGACAGAGAACAGGAGGCAGGTCGCCCAAGATGGCGCGACGGAGCCCTGAACTTTTCGTCCTGAAATCATTTTTGCGGCTGCGGAAGGGAGCGGCTTGCCCAGAGAGCTAACAGCGCAAGCACGGTGGCGACGACAAAAACGCTGACCGAGCCAAACATCCAGAAAATGATGCCCGCGATAACGGGCGTGATGGCGCGGGAAAGGGAGCCGAGGGAACGGAAAATGCCGAGGACGCGGCCTTGTTCAGCTGCCGGGCTGTAGAGGGAAATCAGGCCCGTGGTGGCGGGGTTGACCAAGCCGGAGCCCAAGGCCAGCACGGCCAGACCCAGGTAGAGCCAGACCGGTTGCGGCGCCAGACCCACGAGAAGAAGGCCGACCGCCGCGGCGGCGAGGCCGATCCGCAACACCGGCACTTCCGGACGACTGCGGAGCAGCTTGCGCACGACGTAGCCCTGGGTGATCACCGCGCATACGCCGAGAAACCCCAGCAGGTAACCGTTCTGGCGCGCGGTGTAGCCGAAGCGCTGCGCCGCGAGGAAGGTGAGCGATGTTTCCATCGCGACAAACGCGGTCGAAAAAACAAAGGCCACGAGATTGGCGCGCCGCACCGCGGCGTCTTCGAGCCCGAGGATGGCAAGAAGCGGATTGCGGATGCGCGGCTCGCGGGCCTGAGCGCGCGCTTCCGGGGTGAGCGTCTCTTTGAAGCGCGCCATGACCCAGACCAGATTCACCAGGCACAGCGCGAAGGCGATCAACGCCGGCACGGAAAAGGGATTGATCCCGTAGCGCGCGAGCGAGGGATGCGACGTGAGGAGGTTGAAGTGAGCCGTGAATGCGCCCAAGCCCGGACCCGTGATGAGGCCGAGACCGAAGGCCGCGCCGACAAGTCCCATCGCTTTGGATCGCTCCTCCCGGGTCGTGACGTCGGCCACCGCAGCGGTCGCGACGGACAGATTGCCGCTGAAGGCGCCGCTGACAATGCGCGCGAGCAGGAAGATCCAGAACGAACCGCTGACCACCCACAACAGGTAGCCCAGCGCGGTGCCCGCAATGGTGAAGACTAGCACGCGCCGGCGGCCGGTGCGGTCGCTGATGGCGCCCCAGAATGGCGCAAAGACGAATTGCAGGATGGAAAACAGCGAGCTGATCACCCCGCCCAGCAGCACAGCGGCGAAGTTCTGGTCCTTGCCCAACGCATGGGCGACGGCGTCGGTTTGCGTCATCAGCCAGCCCAGCAGACCTGAGTGACCGTCGACTTGCAGGTAGTGCGCGAGCAGGTCCGGACCGAGCGGGAAGATGATGGAGAACCCGATGAGGTCGATGTAGAGCGTCAGAAAAATGACGCCCAGGGAAAGGGTCCTGGCGGGAGCGGTCGGTGCGGCGGTGGTCACGAAGGCCGACACGTTGAGCGAAAGCCGGGGCGTCGCAAAGTCTGTTTCCGCCGCCGGGGTGATTTTCACAAAAGCAAGGGAACCTGCCGCATCCACCACGCGGCAAGCCGGCTTGGAGCGGTCAGGATTGGGCGGATAATGCAGCCTGCGTCTTTTTCGGCAGTTTTCCGAAAACCAGTTTGTAGCTGTTGCGGATCCAGGCCTGCAGTTTCGCCTCGGGCAGCGCATCGTCCACGGCCCGCACCCAGTGGCATTTGGCGCAGTAGGGCGCTTGGATCACGCCGTCGATGGCGGTGAGCTCGTCGAACTCGTCCGGCGTGCACTTGAAGACGGTCGCTTCCACGGTCTCGCCATCCAGGACGATGATCAGAAACATCTTTCCGCCGACCTTGTAGACGAGGCACTCGCCCCACTGCTTGACCCAGGTGGCGTGAGGCAGACTGAGTGCGAATCCCTTGAGCCGGTCGAGGCGCATGTCAGGCGCCGGGCTTGGCGAGATAAGGACGCAGCTTCTCGAGCAGGTCCGAAATTTCGAAGGGCTTGGCGAGGTAGCCGGCGACGCCGAGGCTGGCGCAGCGGCGCATCGTCTCGCCTTCGCTGTAGCCGCTCATCACCACGACAGGCAGTTCGGGAGAGAGCGCGCGCAGCCGCCGGAGCGTTTCGTCCCCGCCGATGCCGGGCATGGTCAGGTCGAGCAGCACCACGTCGACGCGCCCGGCCTGGGCGTTGTAGATTTCCAAACCGTCCTCGCCATCGGCGGCTTCGAACACCAGCACGCCGGCGGCGCGCAGGGACTTGAGGGCAACCATCCGCACGGCTTCCTCGTCGTCGATCACGAGCACCGTTCCGCCCAGCTTGGGCGGGAGCGCGGCCGAGCCCGAGTTCGGACGATCGACGGCGGCGCTGCTTGCGGGCAGGAAAATGCGGAACGTGGTGCCCTGGCCGACCGCCGACTCGACGAAGAGCGCGCCCTGGTGGCTTTGCACGATGCCGACCGCGGCGGCGAGACCGAGTCCGCGGCCCGAAAACTTGGTGGTGAAGAACGGTTCGAAGATGCGCGCCAGCACTTCGGGGCTCATGCCGCCGCCGTTGTCGGTCACTTCCAAGCCTACGTAGCGGCCGGCCTTGAGCGTGGGCGACTGGACGGCGCCGGCGAGAAATTCCGCGGTCAGGTCGCGGACGAAAGTCTGGATGACAATCGTGCCGTTGGTGCGCTCGCCGATCGCGTCGGCGGCGTTGATCACGAGGTTCATCACGATCTGCCGCAGCTGCGTGGCGTCGCCCAGCACCGCCGGCAGGTCGGTCGCGGTCTGCAGCTCGAGTCGGACGCGCCGCCCGACGGTCACTTCCAGGAGCGCGGCGGTTTCGCGCACGAGCGTGCTCAGGCTGACCGGCATGGTGATGAACGCCGTCTTGCCCGCGTAGGCCAGCATCTGCGCGCAAAGGTCGCTGGCGCGCCGGGCGGCCAGTTCGATCTGCCGCAACTGGGGGCGGATCGCGTGATCGGCCGGCAGTTCGAGGTTGGCGAGGTTGGCGTTGCCGAGGATGGCGGTGAGGATGTTGTTAAAATCGTGGGCGATGCCGCCGGCGAGCACGCCGAGGCTTTCGAGCTTCTGGCTTTCCAGCAGGCGACGCTCGAGCTGGAGCTTCTTTTCCTCTTCCACTTTGCGCTCGGTGATGTCGGTGGCGATGCCGCACAGGGCGTACATGCGGCCGTTTTCGTCGAGCAGCGGAAATTTCTGCACGATGACCGTGCGCCGTCCGGCGGAGGTCTCAGCCGTCTGTTCGAACTGGATCGGACGGCCGCTTTTCAGGACCAAGTCATCCGAACTCCGGAAAAGCTCGGCTTGGGCACGGCCGAACAGTTGCTCGTCGGTGCGGCCGATGATTTCGCTGCGCGGGCGCAGGCAGAGCGCGACGAAGGGCTCGTTGCACATGAGGTGCCGGCCTTCGAGGTCCTTCAGAAAGATGATCGCCGGCGAGTGGTCGACGATGCCCTGCAGGCGGCCTTCGGTGGCATGCAGCTCGCGGGTGCGCGCGGTGACTTCCTCCTCGATGCGCCGGGTGCGCTGCAGCACGGCGTTGGCGAACAGCGCGAACAGGGCGGTGATGGTAAGGCCGCTCGCGAGGATGGTGCGTGGTTGGGAAGTTTCCACGCGCTTCACCCAGCTGGCGTTGGGCCGCATGACCATCAACCAGTGCCGGTTGCCCATCGCGACTGTCTCATGCACGTCCGTGGGGTCGTCGAGCGGGGGCAGCGCGACGGACTCCAGCAGGCTCGGCGCGGTGCCGCCGAAATTGGCGTAGAGGAGCGGGGAGGTACCGGGCGTCGCCTGCTGGTCGATGTAGTAGGTGTCGAGTGCTTCGCCCGTCGTGATCTGGTGAGACTGCGCCAGCATCGTGCGCACATGGAAGACGCCCTGGACAAAACCCTCGACCGGCCGGTCGCCACCGGGGCCCGTGCGCCAGAAGGGGAGGATGAAAATCAGGCCGGGCTCGTCGGTGTCGCTCGTCGACTGGAAGAGCCGCATCGGCTGACTGACCTTGAGCAGGCGGTCGTCGCGGGCGGCCTTCACCAGCGGCCCGGTCGGCGCGCTTTGGACGTCGTAGCCCAGCACGATGTCGTTGCCAATCGTGGGTTCGACGTAAGTGATGACGAAATACTCGCGATCGGCCGGTGCGGTCTTGACCGAGCCATCGGGCTGGCGGCGCACGATGCCAATGGGGCGGCCGACTTCCTTGGTGAGGGTTTGCTCAAAGCTGGTGCGTTCCGCTTCAGGCACGATGCGGACCCACTCCAGCGCCTGGACGCCGGCATGGCGTTGCAGCAGCGATTTTGAGACGCGGCCGAATTCCTGGCGGTCGACAAATTCCTGACCGATGAAGGAGTCGCGGAGGCTGTAGACCATCTCCTCGTAATTGCGCAGTTTCTGCGTGACCACGGCGGCTTGCGTTTGCGCGCGGCTGAGGAAACCGGTGCGGATGCGCTCGGTCTCCTTGCGCCGGGCAGTCTGCCAGCTGATCAGGGTCAGCCCGGCGCCCAGCAGGACAATCAAGGCCACAACACTTCGCCTGTAGGACGACAGGGAGAACGATGTGGCCATGGCAGACAGTTAGCGCATTGCGCCCGGGGCGTCACGGAAATCCCAGCCTGGCCCGGCTGGAAAATCCCCGGGGAAAGCGTCAGAGCGTGTAGGACTTCGCCCTACGCGCTTCGCGTTGCGACGCGATGAGGCGGGAGAAACTCACAGTTTGTAGGGCAGCGGGAAGCGGCCGGTGAGGGCGACGACCTTTTGCTTGGTGGCGGCGAGCACGTCGGCCTCGTCGGGTTTGCCGATGGCGGAAAGAACACCGTCGATCAGGCCGGCGATCTCGTTCATCTCAGCCTCCTTCATGCCGCGGGTGGTCATCGCCGGCGTGCCGAGGCGGATGCCCGAGGCCTGGAACGGCGAGCGCGTCTCGAACGGCACGGTGTTCTTGTTGCAGGTGATGTTGGCCTTATCGAGCGTCTCCTGCGCGACCTTGCCGGTGAGCTCCGGGAATTTCTGGCGGAGATCGACGAGCATCAGGTGATTGTCGGTGCCGCCCGAGTTGATCTTGTAGCCGCGCGCGACCATGGCGGCGGCGAGGGCCTGGGAATTCTTGATCACCTGGCCGCTGTAATCCTTGAAGGAGGGCTTGAGGCACTCGCCGAAGCACACCGCCTTGGCGGCGATGACGTGCATGAGCGGGCCGCCCTGTCCACCGGGGAAAACGGCGGAGTCGATGGCCTTCGCGTGGATCGCCTTGCACATCGTGAGGCCGCCGCGCGGGCCGCGGAGCGTCTTGTGCGTGGTGGTCGTGACAAAGTCCGCGTGCGGGAACGGCGACGGATGGTGGCCGGTGACGACGAGGCCGGCGATGTGCGCGATGTCCGCGAAGAGCAGGGCGCCGACCGAGCGGGCGATCTCGCCCATGCGCGCGAAGTCGATGATGCGCGAGTAGGCGGAGGCGCCGACCGTGATCATCTTGGGCTTTTCGCGCAGCGCGATGGCGGCGAGCTCGTCGTAATCGATCAGGCCGGTGTCCTCGCGGACGCCGTACTGCACGAACTGGTAGAGTTTGCCGGAGAAATTGGCCGGGTTGCCGTGAGTGAGATGGCCGCCGTGGCTGAGGTTCATGCCGAGGATCTTGTCGCCCGGCTGGAGCACCGCGGTGTAGACGGCGAAGTTGGCCTGCGAGCCGGAGTGCGGCTGCACGTTGGCGTGGTCGGCGCCGAAGAGTTTCTTGGCGCGCTCGATCGCGAGCGTCTCGACCTTGTCGACCTGTTCGCAACCGCCGTACCAGCGCTTGCCCGGATAACCCTCGGCGTACTTGTTCGTGAGCACCGAGCCCATGGCCTCGATCACGGCCGGGTAGGTGAAGTTTTCCGAGGCGATCAGCTCGACGTGGCTCTGCTGGCGGGCGAATTCGCCGGTGACGACAGAGTAGACTTCCGGATCAAGCTGGGCGAGGGGAGTGGCGTTCAGGGACATGCGGGAAGGGAATGATGTGGCGGGAGAAAAACCGCCCCCAAGGCAGTCCGCTAATCCGCAATCCGCAATCCGAAATCCCGGCCAAACGTGTCACGCCTTGGCCGTCAGCTTCTTGAGGTGTTCGATGATGCTCGGGATGGCTTCGACCATCTCGTCGCGCGCGGCCTCGTACAGTTTCAGCGGGCCACCGTAGGGGTCGCCGATTTCGTGGGAAGCCGGCGCCGGCAGAAATTCGCGAAACAAGTGCAGGCGTTCCGGCGCCGGCCGGGCGCGCTGACGGATGATGGCGCGGTGCGACTCGGTCATGCCAAAGACCACGAGCGCTTTGTCGAGCATCGGCTGGTTCAGGCCCTGGCTGGTCAGGTCGCTGATATCGATGCCGACTTTCTTCAGCGCGATGACGGAATTTTCGGAAATCGGATCACCCGTGCGGGCGGCGACGCCGGCGGAAATCACCTTCAGGCTGCGTAGCGGCTCGGGCTGGGCGGAGAGCGCGTGGGCCAGGAGACCTTGCGCCATCGGGCTGCGGCAGATGTTGCCGGTGCAGACAACGAGGATGTGGCCGGGAGAAGGCATTTGGTCAGGAAACAGTGGACAGAGGACAGGAGACAGCCAAGGCAGGAACGCACGATGGTCAGGGCATCCCGGACGTCAACTTAGGCTGTAGCGGCGCTCTATGAGCGCCGTCCGGCGGTCGCAGACCGCCGCTACAATTTAGCCGCGTGGCTTCAGGGCGGCGGCGGCACGATTCAGGTGCGCGGCGCGCTGCAGGACGCGGTCGACGAGCTTGGCCGGACCGGCGGGTTTGCCGTCGGATTCCGGTGGGTGGGCATCATGGTTGCCGGCCTTGAACTCGGTCACCAGCGAGGCTTCGTCGAAACGCTCCTTCTCGACCTTGCCCGAGATCAGATTGGCCAAGGGCGTGCCCGAGGTGAAGGCGTCGTAGGCGCGGCGGTCATCTTCGGCCGATTGAGCCACCACGACCGTCGGTTCGGGACGCGAGCCTTTGACGCCGAGTACCGTGAGGTGGGACTTGGTCAGTTCGTCGGCAAACGAACGGGGCGTGGCCGGGCTGACCAGCACGTAGATCGTGGGTTTGCGCGGTGCGGTGCGGAATTCGAGCAGGATTTCCTCCGCGTGCGGTTCGTCGGCGGTGTAACGCAGGTCGACCACGATCGGGGCGGGTTTCAGCAGTGCGGCCCGGAGATCGGCGGACGATTGGGCGGACGAGGTGACGCGGAGGTAGCGGAGATCCTGGTCGAGGATGATGGGCTCCGCCGCGAAGGCGGCGGACAGGAGACAGGCGACAGAGAACAGGAGACAGAAAAGGCGTTTCATGATTTGCGGTTGAGCTGACGGGCGCCGATGTCGCGGCGGTAGTATTTGGAGACGCACTGGATTTGTTCGCAGGCGGCGTAGGCGCGGTCGGCGGCTTCGCGCAGTGTAGGGGCGAGCGCGGTGACGCCGAGCACGCGTCCGCCATTCATCACGATCTGACCGGCGGCATTCTTGGCGGTGCCGGCGTGAATGACGGAAGTTTGCGGCGGCAGTTGGGCGGGGAAGGTGATGACGTCGCCCTTCGGGTAGGCGTCGGGATAGCCCTTGGCGGCGATGACGACGCAGATGGCGGACTCGGGCCGAACCTCGAGCTTAGTGCCTTTCAGTTCGCCGCGGGCGGCGGCCCAGAGCAGCGCGAGCACGTCGTTCTTGATGCGCGGGAGCACGACTTGCGTCTCGGGATCGCCGAAGCGGGCGTTGTATTCGATCACGCTCGGGCCGGTCTTGGTGAGCATGATGCCGATGAAAAGCGTGCCGCGGAAATCCATGCCTTCGTCGGCGATGGCGTTGACGGAGGGCTCCACCAGCTCGTTCTCAATGCGGGCGAAGAGTTCGGGCGTGACGACTTCGGCGGGAGAGTACGTGCCCATGCCGCCGGTGTTCGGGCCGGTGTCACCGTCGCCGACGCGCTTGTGGTCCTGCGAGACGGGCAGGATGACGTAGTCGCGTCCGGACACCACGACGAGGATCGAGGTCTCGTCGCCAAACATGCAGTCCTCGACGAGAATCTGGCTGCCGGCCGAGCCGAATTTATTGCCGGAGAGCATGTCCTTAACCGCCGCCTCAGCCTCGGCGAGCGTCTGCGCGACGATCACGCCTTTGCCGGCGGCGAGGCCGTCGGCCTTGATCACGATCGGCGCACCGCGCTGGCGTACGTAAGCGAGCGCGGGCTCAACCTCGTGGAAGATGCCCGCGGCGGCGGTCGGGATCTTGTACTTCAGCAGGATTTGCTTCGTGAAAATCTTCGAGGCCTCGAGGCGTGCGCCGTCGGCCTTTGGGCCGTAAGCGGGGATGCCGGCCTTCAGCAGCGCGTCGACGAGCCCGAGCGCGAGCGGCACCTCAGGACCGACAACGACAAAGTCCACCTTCTCGCGCTGCGCGAGCGCGACGAGGCCGGCGATATTTTCCACGGCGACCGGAAAGCACGGAATCTCGGCGGCGATGCCGGCGTTGCCCGGCGCGCAAATGAGGCGCGGTTTTGCCGGTGAGAGTGCGATGGCTTTGACGAGCGCGTGTTCGCGTCCGCCGGAGCCGACGATCAAAACGGAGGAGGGGAGATTTTTAACCACGGAGGGCACAGATGGGCACGGATAACGCCGGGCGTAAAGCTGCGCTCGGCGTCATAACGATCACAGCACCTTCAGCGTCTTGCGGTAGAAGGCGATGACTTCGGCCGGGTTGTCGGTGAAGAGGATGTAGTCGCTCATCCACGCGGGGGCGCGCTTGTCCTTGATCATCGTGTTCACCTGCTTCCGGAGATCGCCCCAGAATTTCGCGTTGAAGAAGACGTACGGGACGCGCGGGCGGATGCCGAGCTTGAGGTTGCAGAGCTCGATGCCGATTTCCTCGAGCGTGCCGACGCCGCCGACGTTGAAGATACAGAAATCCGCCGCCTCGAACCATTTTTGGCGGAAGTGGCGCGAGCTTTCCTGGAAGGTGTTGAAGAAGTCGACGCCGAGCTCGGGCGGCTGGGCCTCGAGTTCGAGGAAGCACGCGCCAGTGAGCGCGCCCTTGCTGCGCGCCGTCTCGGTGGCGAGGCGCATGACGCCGCCACCGCCGCCGGTGAGGACGCCGAGGTTGCCGCCCATGAAGGCGGTAAGCTGGTTCACGAGACTCGAGATGCGATCGGTGTCTGCCTGGTCGAGGCCGACGGCCGAGCCATAGAATGCGAGGATCGTGGCTTCCTTGAACTTGCGCGCCATTTCCTCCTTCACGAAGAAGCCGTGGTCACGGCGATACGTGTGGAGGTAGAGTTCCTTGGTCATCTCGTCGTACCAGTAGACCGGGATGCCGAGCGAGTTGAACATGTCGAGGCGCGCGTGCGCGTTGCTCGAGAGGAAGTAGCCGTGCGTGCGCGAAGCCTTGCGGAAGATCAGGCGCTTGGGGCGCAGATCGCCGAGGCGGGTGACGAGTTCGGTGTGCTCGAGCAGGTCGGGGAAATAATCCACAACGAGCGTGTCGGCGTCGGCATTCTTGGAATCGAGCGCCTGGATCATGGTGCGCGAGCCGACCGGGCAGGCGTCGGCGGCGAGCATCTTCTTCAGGTCCTCGTCGTTGGCGCGGACGACGATGGTGCGGTTCTCCATCGTGGCGCTCTGGCCGCGAACGGTGATCTTCGTCTTCGGCTTGGCCTCGACGAGGTCGACCGGCGGCGACGTGTCCATGCACTTGTAGAGATTCTTCACCGTGCCGAGCAGGCGCTGGCGCTGCTTGGCGAGGATCTTGAACTGCTGGTCCTCGGCCGGCGGCGCGCGGAAAATTTCGACCGAGACCATCGGGTTCACCACCGGTTGTTCGCCAGTGTTGTAGATCTCGAGCATGATGTTCGTGCCGGAGGTCTTGATGGGGTCGAGCAGGACGGCGGACGTGTGCAGGCCGAAGTTGCCCTCGCCCGGACTGAGCATGACGAAATGCTCGCGCAGGTACATCGAGCAGCTGGTGAGCACGCCCGAGCGCGGCGGAATGGTCAGCGGCGCGGCGTCGTGGCGGACCTGGACCTTGTCGATGAAGGAGCGGCCGGCGTGGCCGGAGACGATGTGCTCGAAGTTGATCCGGGTCAGGCGCGGGTTGAGCGTGTAGTTGACCGGATGCGGGGTGAAGAAGACGCGGCCCGACGAATCGATCGAGATCGTGTTGGGCAGCTTGAGATGGTTCTCCTGGATCGCGGCCCAGACTTCCGTGGCGGAAAGCTTGGCGGCGGGCGGGGCGTAGAAGAGGCGGCCGACCGGTACGCCGGGGCGGAGGAGCTTCTGCCAGTAGGAGGCGTTGGGAAAGCTGTGGTCGTAAAGAAAGGCTTCGACCGACAGCGTAATGCGGTTGCCGTCGAGTACGGGGGCGCCCTTCAGGAGCATCTCGATGCCGATGCGGGCGAGGGAGCTGCGTTCGGTGAAGCGGAGCGTGGCGAGGTGGGTCTTGAGGAAGTCCATTTCCGCCGGGTGGCGGGGCCAGAAAGCGAGGCTGAGGGCGACCCGCTCGGGGCTTTTGACCTTCACCGTGAGAATCTGGCCGTCCGTGCTGTGCCAGAATTGGTTTTCGTTCATGGGATTGGGGAGACTAGGTGGGAGCGGGAAGCTGACAAGCCCGCGGTTCGGGCGTTCCCCAGAGGGAAATCGCCCCCTCTGGGGTTGATTTTTCCGAGGCAGATGAACAATTTCCGCCTCTTTGACGGCACAAACCCGCCCGGGCCGTTTCCCAACCGGGCTCCAGTTATCCATGAAATTCACCACCAAACTCATTGCGGGCCTCGCGACTCTCGGCCTGCTCGTCGCCGCTTCCGCGCAGGATGCGGTCAAATTCAACGTCCCGGGTGCCTCGGCCCCGGCGGCCGCGGCCCAGCCGACGGCTTCGGCTCCGGCACCTCAGGCGTCCGCTCCGGCGGCGGCCCAAGCTCCGGCGGCGACGAAGAAGTTCACCGAGGCCCAGGTGGCCGAGGCGTACGGTTGGTTCATGGGCGCCCAGATGGGTTTGCACCAGCTTGAGTTCACTAAGGATCAGGTCGAGGCGATGAGCCGCGGTCTCGCGGGCATTGCCGCCGGCAGCCAGCCCCCGTTCGACGCCAAGGAAATCGGACCGGAGGTCGAGGCGTTCCTCGCCAAGAAGAACCAGGTTTTCATGAACAAGCTCAAGGCGCAGCAGATGGCGGCCAACCTCGAGTTCTTCAACAAGCTCAAGGAAAACAAGGCCATCATCGAGCTCCCGAGCGGCCTGCGCTACGAGATCGTGAAGGCCGGCACCGGCGCCGTCGCCAAGCCCGGCCAGGTTGTGACCGTCAACTACACGGGCGCGCTGATCACCGGCCAGGTGTTCGACAGCACGCAGGAGCGCGGCCAGCCGGCTGACCTCCTGCTCGCGGTTCCGACCCCGCAGAACCCGAACGGCCTCATCCTCGGCATGCTCGAAGGTCTCCAGAAGACCGGCGTGGGCGGCAAGCTTCGCCTCTACATCCCGCCGTCCCTCGCTTACGGTGACGACGGCATCCCGGGTGGCATTCCGCCGTCCGCCTCACTGATCTTCGAAATCGAGATCCTGGCCGTGAAGGATGCGCCGGCGGCCCCGGCTGCTCCCGCCGCCAAGTAAGTCCCGCGCGGATTTTTAATTTCAACGTCTCCCCTCACCGGGAGGCGTTTTTTGTGTCCGTGACACGGACGCGAATGAAGCGTTCTTGCGCCGGCCCGGGCCGCGGTGTTCGCTGCGCGCAGATGGACGCGAACCTCTACCTCGTTGGTTTCATGGGCACGGGCAAAAGCACTGTGGGCCGGCAGGTCGCGCGTCAGGTTGGCTTCGAGTTCCTCGACAGCGACCACGAGATCGAGCGCAAGCAGGGTAAGCCGGTCTCGCAGATCTTCGCCGAGCAGGGCGAGCCGGCGTTCCGGGCCATGGAGCGCGAGTTCGTCGAGCACGGACACCCGGCGCAACGCTGCATCGTCTCGTGCGGCGGCGGGCTGGTCGTGCCGCCGGGCATGCTCGAGCTGCTGCGCAGCAAGGGCGTGATCATTTGCATGCACGCCCCGATCGAAACCATCCTGCAGCGCACCATGCACGCCACGCATCGTCCCCTCCTGCAGGTGGAGAATCCCGAGCAACGGCTGCGCGAGCTTTATGCGCAGCGCGAGGAACTTTATCGCCGCACCGGCACGATGGTCCTGACGGACAAGCGGCCTTTGCGAGAAATCGTCGCGCATGTGCTGCGCGTTTACCGCCAGGAAGCGGCGCAGTTCAAAAAATAGGCGGGCCTGGTGCGGGACGCGCTCAGGCTTTCGCGAACAGCTCCTTCATCTTTTCCGTCACGCGGGCGGGCGGGCGCACGGGTTCGCCGGATTTGTTGATGAAGGCGTGAGTAGTGGAGCCGGTCACGAGCAGTTCGTCGCCGCGGCGCACCTCGTATTCCAAGTGGATGCGGAGAGTAGGGCGTTCCTTGAGCCGGGTGATAATCGTAAGGGTGTCGTCGTAGAGCGCCGGCCGCAGGTATTTCACACCGAGCTCGATCACGGGCAGGTGATAGCCTTCCGCTTCGAGTTCCTTGTAGGGCAGGCCGCATTCCTTGAGCAGGGTGGTGCGGCCAACCTCGAACCACGGCAGGTAATTGCCGTGATAGACAATGCCCATCATGTCGGTCTCAGCGTAACGGACGGCGATCTGGGTGCGCGATTCGATCATGGGCTTAAGCTGAAGGCGGTTGGGCTCGTTGTCCAAACAACGCGATGGCGGAATCCTGCCACGAACGCGCCAGCGCGCGCATGCGCCCGGCCTCGCCGAAGCGCCGGCGGAGGACGGGATCGCCGATCAGTTGCGCAAAGGCGGCGGTGAGCGCGACGGTATCGCCCGGCGCGACAAGCAGGCCGGTGTGGTCGTGGATCACGGCTTCCGGCACGCCACCGATGGCATGGGCGACGACTGGCAGGCCGTGCGCGCCGGCTTCCAGGTAAACGAGGCCAAATCCTTCGACACTCTGTTTGTGCGGCATGCTCGTCATGGCGAAGATGTCGGCCTGCGCATAAATCTCGCCGAGCTTCTCGTCGGGGATGTCGCCGAGGAATTTCACGGTGAAGCCGGCCCCGGCGGCGGCCTGGCTGAGCAAAGTGTCGTAGTTTTCCTTCCCGTGCGCGCCGACGAGCCAGTACTCCAGCGTGGCACGTTGCGCGGCGGGCAGCGCCTTGAGCGCGTTGATCACCTCGAGCTGGCCCTTGCGTGGGTTGAGCCGGGCCACGGTGAGGACGACGGTCTTGGCGCCGGGCAGGGTGGCGGGCGAGGATTGGCTGAACCGCAGGTTGGGTCGGAGCGCGCCCGGCGTGACCACCACCTTGCTGGCGGCGGCGGGAAAATGCCGCTCCAGCAATTGCCGGGCGTAGTTGCTGACGACGCTGATGCGACTGGCCTTGGCCAGAAGATGATTGGTGCTCCAGCGCAGGATTCTTCTCGAGCCGAGGCGCTGGATTTCCGAACCGTGGAAAGTCAGGGCCAGCCGTGCCGGCTTGATGGTGTCGAAGTACTGCAACAGCAGCATGGCCAACAGCGGCCCCGGCTCCGGTATATAAAGGACCGCATCCTGCAGCCGTTCCGCTTCCATGCTCAGGACCTTCGCCATGCGCCACTGACTCCGCAGGCTGTGATCGCCGGCCAGCGGCAGGCGGCGAACGGCAAAAGGCCACTCCGGCTCGGTCATTCCGGCCGGCAGGGCCGGCGCCCACACCTCCACACTATAACCCAGTTCATGCGCGGCCCGGGCCATTTCAGCGGCGTACACCGCGATGCCTCCGCGGTGCGGGTAGAATTCGTGGGTGACAAGAACAAGCGACGGCCTAGTCGGGACCGAGGCGCTAGAGGCCTGAGGCGGCATGATTGTCAAAGTGAGGTGAGCCAACGTTTCACCGCGGCCGGCGCCGGATGTCGCCGGGCGCTGACCCCTGAGTCAACACGCTAAATTTTCCCGCAAATAATGGGCATTTTTACCAAATGCCCGGAAGGATTTTGGAGTTTACATGTCACGATGAGGAAACCTAACTACCCAACCAATGGCACAGTCCGTTAATAACCATTCCGGCGTGGCCCTGAAGCCGTTCACCGCCGAAGACGATGTAAATTTGCGCGAATCGCTGAAGCGCTGTTCCGCAGCCACTTACGAGGCCG
Source organism: Verrucomicrobiota bacterium (assembly GCA_048498955.1). Classification (GTDB taxonomy): domain Bacteria; phylum Verrucomicrobiota; class Verrucomicrobiia; order Opitutales; family Opitutaceae; genus Lacunisphaera. The sequence continues at coordinate 75,998 of JBEHWZ010000006.1, forward strand.
CCGCTCAATTTCGAAAAACCGGCAACACCGAGCACCTTCCGGCTATCGTTCTGGGTATCATCGAGCGTTATGTTGAGCCGGACCTGCGCGCCAAACTGAAGGACGCTGATGACGATCTGCGCATCATCGAGGATCTCGGTATCGATTCCCTGACCATGATGGAGATCGTCGTCCTCGTTGAGGACGTGCTCGTCATGACCATCAACAACGAAGAGCTGCGCCACCTGCGTACGATCGGTGACGTCAAAACCTTCATTGAGTGCAAGGTGCGCGGTTTGCCGCTGCCCAAGCCGACCAAGTTTATCCCGATCGAGCAGATTGTGTCCGTGATGCCGATCCAGCCCCCGTTCCTGTTCCTGGGTGAAGCCTCCGTGAATGCGCACGGCGCCAACGCCAAGTACAAGATCAGCGGCCAGGAGTTCTTCCTCCAGGGTCACTTTAAGGACAACCCCGTGCTGCCGGCTTCGATCATGCTCGAAGCGCTGGGCCAGCTCGCCGTGCTCTTCCTCCTGGAAGGCCAGGTGGGCGAGGCAGGCAAGACGGTCGATCACCGCACCATTTTCTTCACCTCCTGCGAAGGCGTTCGCTGCCACCGCATCTGCCGTCCGGGCGATGTGCTGAGCCTGTCGATCAAGCCGAAGCGCCTGAAGTCCCCGCTGGCCACGTTCGAGGGCCAGATCCGGGTCGGTCAGGAGAAGGCCGCCATCGCCGAGGAAATCACGCTGACTTTCGCCTTTGCCGAGGAAGTGGCCCAGCCGCCCGTGCCGCAGGTTCCGCCCGCGGAGCAGCCGGTGGCCGTCAATCCCGCCAAGGCCAAGGCCCCCGCAAAATCCGCGGTCAACGCCTGAGTCCCGCCTGTGCGGGCAGTTGACCGTCGGGGCAAAAGCGTTTTGATGCGCCTCACTTCGTTTCCGTCGCTCGTGCCGGCGGGAGGAAGCTGATCCATCCATGCGGAAAGTTTACATCACCGGCGTCGGTTTCATCACCAGCATTGGCAATGATGCCATTTCGGTTTCGGAAAGCCTGCGCGAGTTGCGCCACGGCATCGTGCAGTACGCGCCGTTCCAGAAACCGGAAGTGCCGGTGAAGGTGGCGGCGCCGATCAAGGATTTCCAAACCGACACGACGGACCAGGAGGACTGGATTTTTCCCGCGCGCTACAACATCAAGCGCGAACTTCTGCGCGGCATGGCGCCGCACGGGGTGTATGCCTACTGCGCGATGCTGCAGGCGGTCGAGGACGCGAAGCTGTCCGAGGCCGATTACTCCAACACGCTGACCGGCCTCTATGCCGCCTCGGCGGGTTCGCCCTTCCTGCTCGGCCACCATCTCGAGCGCATGCGCAAGCAGGGCGTGATGCGCTGCCCGCCGCTGGGCATCGTCGCCTCCATCTCGGGCACGATTAATTTCAACCTCGTCTCGCAGTTCAAGATCAAGGGCGCGTCGACCGGCTTCTCGTCGGCGTGCGCCTCTTCGGCCCACGCGATGGGCTTTGCCTACGACGAGATCGCGCTCGGCCGCCAGAAGCGCATGTTCGTCGTCGGCGCCGAGGACGGCAACGTCGAGAGCATCCTGCCGTTCGCGGGCATGCGCGCGCTGTCGCTGCAGTCCGATCCTTCGATCGCCTCCCGGCCCTTCGATGTGGCCCGCGACGGTTTCGTCGGCACCGGCGGTGCCACGGTGCTGGTCTTGGAAAGCGAGGACGAAGTCGCCCGCCGGAACGCCAAGGTTTACGCCGAGATGGCCGGTTGGGGCCAGGCTTCCGACGGCCACAACGTTGCGATCTCTCACCCGGATGGCGAGGGCCTGCGGGTCGCGATCGAGAACGCGCTGCGCGCCACCGAGATTTCCGCGGACGAGGTCGACTACGTGAACGCCCACGCGACCTCCACGCCGATCGGCGATCTCTCCGAGACACGTGCGCTGAAGGCCATTTTCAAGAACTCGCCTTCGCGCCCGGCCATCAGCAGCACCAAGGCGCTAACGGGGCACGGGCTTTCGCTCGCCGGCGCCATGGAGGCCGGCTTCTGCGCGCTCGCGATGAAGGAAGGTTTCATTCCGGGTTCCGCCCACATCTCCAAGCTGGATCCGATGTGCGCCGGGTTGAACATCATCGGGGCGACGCTGCCGCAGCGGCCCAATGTCGTGTTGAGCAACAGCAGCGGTTTCGGCGGCGCCAACGTCGCGCTTCTTTTCCGGTCGGCCTGACCGCATGAGCTCCGGCGCGCTTTCCTCCCGCTATCGCACCGCCTTGGTGACGGGCGCGAGCACGGGCCTGGGCCAGGCGTTTGCCGACATGCTCGTGGCGGAAGGCGTGCAAGTCTGGGGCACGGCCCGCGACCTGGCGCGCGTGCCGGACCGCCCGGGCTTTCGCGGCGTGGCGCTCGACCTCGCGGATGGCGCCGCGGCTGCGCGGGCCTTTGGCACCGCCGAACAGGCCGCCGGTGGTTTCGACGTCGTGGTCAACAACGCCGGCTTCGGGGCCTTTGGCTCGTATGCCCACACGGATTTTGCGGTGTGGGAGGAGCAGTTCCGCGTCATGCTCGTCAACACCGCGCTCCTGAGCCAGCTGGCGCTGCGCGGCATGCTCACGCGGCAACGCGGCGCGCTCGTCAACATCTCATCCATCGCGGGCGAGTTCGGCATGCCCTACCAGGCGGTCTACAACTCGGTGAAGGCGGGCCTTTCCGCGCTCAACGAAAGCCTGATGTACGAGGTGAAGGGCACCGGGGTGAGTGTGATCGACTTCCGCCCCGGTGACTATCGCACCGACTTCGAGGGTTCCGTACGCCGGCCGGAGCAGCCGGGCTTGGATCCGCTGAACGCCGGGCGCATGGCCCGTGCCTGGGCGACTTTCGAGGCCATGATGCGCACTGGCCCGTCGCCGGCGGGTGCTGCGGACGACCTCCGGCGGGCGCTGGCCCGCGGCCGCAGCGGCACCGTGCGCACGGGGCGCTTCTTCCAGGCGGTGGTGGCGCCGTTCCTCGGGCGCTTCGGTTCGCTGCGCCTGAAACGCCGCATCCAGGAAATCTATTTCGGAATCTAAAACGTGACGCGCGTACGCATTCTCATCCTCACTTCCAGCACCGGCGCGGGCCACGATGCGCGGGCCCAGGCCTTCGCGGAGTGGTGCTTCGAGCTCTACCGCCACAACGTCGATGTGCGCATCGAACAGATGCTGGAGAACTCCTCGGGCTTCTTCAGCGCCGGCGTGCGCTTCTACAACTGGATCCAGAAAAAGTCCCCGTGGATCCACAAGGCGTTCTACCTTTTCGTCGAGCTGCTGAGCCTCCTGAACCGGAGCTCCGTGTCGTTCGGCCGCAATTACTACGAGGCGGTGCTGCGCGAATACCAGCCGCACCTCGTGTTCAGCGTGCACGACTGCCTCAATCGCGGTTACTTCCAGATGGCGCGCAAGATTCTCGGGGCGAACAAGGTTCGCTGCGCCACCTACTGCGGCGAGTTCTCCGGCGGCTTCGGCTACAGCGTCAACTGGGTCGAGCCGTCCGCGGATCTCTACATCTCGCGCACGCCCACCGCGCGCGACTACGCGGTCAAGCTGGGCATGCCGGTCGAGCGCACCCGCGTGCGCGGTCACTTGATGCAGCCGCGCCAGCACATCGGTTTCATCACGGCGGAGCAGCGCCTTTCCTACCTCGAGCAGGAACTCGAGCTCCGGTCCGATCTCTTCACGGTGTTCCTCGCCACCGGCGGCAATGGCGCCAACAACCACCTCGACTTGCTGCCGCTGCTGCTGCCGTTTGCCGACCGCGTCCAGGCGGTCGTCATCTGCGGGCGCAATCGCGATGCCTACAACCAGATCGTCCACTGGCGCGCCGAGCACCCGCAGCTCAACTGCTTCGTCGACGGTTTTTCCGACGAAGTCCACCTGCTGATGCAGGTCAGCGACGTGATCGTGACCCGCGGCGGCACGACCTCGTGCGCCAAGGCGTTGCATTTCCGCTGTCCAATAATCTTCAACGCCATCGGCGGGGTGATGCCGCAGGAGTCGCTGACGGTGAAATTCTTCCGGCGCGCCGCCGGCGTGGAGCAGATTAACAACCCGGCGGATTTCCAGGGCATCATCGCCAGCTGGCTGGACGATCGCGAAGAATTCCAGCGCGTGCGCGAGAACTTCCTGAAGCTGCGCTACGAGGAGGACCCGACGGTGGTGATCACCGAGCTGGTCGACCTCGCGCAGGAAGCCTCGCACACGGACTACCGGCCGGGCCCGTTCCCGCCGCGTCCGCGTCGCGCTTAACCGGCGGTCGGATCGGCGCGATAGGCGCGCTCGCGATATTCGAACCAGTCGAAGTCCGCGGGCAACGCCGTGCCGGCCAAATCCTGGCAGGCCACGCCGACAAACGCGCCCGTGAAGTTGGGTGCGCCGGGCATTGTGGCTTCATCCGAGAGGATGCTGGCGTCGAACTGCTGCGGCAGCCAGCGCCACGCGGCATCGACACCCACGACGCGATAGGCGAAGCGCAGGCGCTCCTCGTCGACTTCCACGCGCAGCTCCACCGGTTTGCCGGCGGGAATCGAGATCGGGGCGGTGAAGGCATCGGCCACGACGCCGTCCGGGATCGCCGACATCACGCGGAGATGCTTCCCGAGTTTCTCGTCGTGTGAGAGATAGAGGTAGTGAAACTTCGCCGCGCCGTAGTAGCAGACCAGGCCGGCGAGTTGCTGGAAATGCGCCGGCTCGAATTCGATGACCGTGCGCGCGCTGTAGTGGAAGGCCTGCTGGCGGCGCGCCACGAGCGCCTGCTTGAACAGGCTGCCGATCGTCTCGCGGCCATAAAGCCGGAGATATCCGGGGCGCGCGGTGAGACTGAAGAGCTCTTCCGGCCACGGACTGCGCAGCCATTGAAACTCGATCGGCAACTGGCCTTCGTTGAAATCCGCCCGGGCCGGTGCGACGGGGAAAGGGTGCGGCGGAAGCTTCGGCGCCGCGGCTTCCAGCTGCGCCACGCCCTGGCCATCCGTGTTGCGCAGCCAGTCGTCCTTGCCCCAGACCATCGGTTGCAGTGCGGTCTCGCGCCCAAGCACGCAGCGGCCGCGGTTCTTGATCGGGCGTCCACAGAGGTACGCCATGTAGGTTGCGCCGGATTGCGTTTCGACGAGGTCGGCATGGCCCGCGCGTTGCAGCGGAGCGTCGGGGCGGTGGCGGGAGCTCAGAATGTACGTGTCGGGATGCAGTTCGTACGGCCCGCTGAGCGAACGCGAGCGGCACAGCGTGACCGCATGATTCCACATCGTGCCGCCTTCGGCCGTGATGAGGTAGTACCAGCCGTTGCGCTTGTAGAGGTGCGGCGCCTCGGTGAGGCCGAGTTCGGTGCCTTTGAAGATGTTCACGCGCTCGCCGATCAACTTGCGCTCCTTGACGGAGTATTCCTGCAGCACGATGCCGGCGAAGCGGTTGTTGCCGGGACGGAAATCCCAGAGTTGGTTGACGAACCACTTGCGGCCGTCGTCATCGTGAAACAGCGATGGATCGAAGCCGCTGCTATTCATGTAGACCGGGTCGGACCATTCGCCGTCGATCTGGTTCGCGGTCACGAGGTAGTTGTGGAAATCACGCAGCGAGGCACCGGACGCGCCGCCGACCGACGTGCGGCCGTAGCGCTTCACGTCGGTGTAGATCAGCCAGAACTTTCCGTCGGCGTGCGTGAGGCACGGCGCCCAGATGCCGCACGAGTCGGGGTCGCCCAGCATGTTCAGCTGGCTGGGGCGCGTGAGCGGGCGAGTGAGCAGGCGCCAATTGACGAGGTCGCGCGAGTGGTGGATCTGCACCCCGGGAAACCACTCGAAGGTCGACGTCGCGATGTAGTAATCGTCGCCGACGCGGACAATGGAAGGGTCGGGATTGAACCCGGGCAGGATGGGGTTGCGGATCACGGGGGCGGGGGTGCTCACGGTTGCGATTCTTTGCCCGCGCGGTGCGAGGTCGCAAGCCCGCGGCCGCGCTATGATTGGACGGAAAGCGCTTGAGCGCTCCCGCGGTGCGAGTTTCTTCAAGGCATGCTTCGTACCCCGCGGACATGGCTAGTTTTCAAGCCGGCCAGCTTGGTCCTGTTCGCTGCCTTGGTGGCGGCGGCTCACGCGGCCGAAGACAACACGGAGGTCACTGCGGTCTCCGCCACCGTGCACAATGGATACGAGCGGACGAAGGAAGCCGATGGCTCCTACAAGGTGGAGAGCTACAGTTTCGGCGAAGGCGGATTCAGCGGCACGCCCACGGAGGACAAGTCGATCGACGGGCAATCTTTCCGGAAGATCGCCGGCATGATTGCGCCGGCGCTGGCGCACCAAGGTTACGTTTCCAGCTTCGATGCGGACAAAACCCAGCTGCTCATCCTGGTTTATTGGGGCACCACCGGCACGGATCAGCGCGCCGCGGACGGTTACGACCCAGGGCCGGGAGCTATCACGCCACCGCCGCCTCCACCCGTTACCGTGAGCGCAGGCCGTGGTGGCGCGGTCGTCTCGACGCCGCCCCCGCCGGTGCCGACGCTTGGCACGCAGGGCGCGTACGATGCGATGGTCAGCGCGCGTAACCGCACGCGGGACCGCGACAATGCCCGCAACGCGCAGATCCTGGGCTTCGACGAGGCGCTGGCGCAGAGTTCCAATCGTCCGGACAGCCGCCGTTACCTGGATCTGGTGGATGAGGTCGAGGACGCACGCTATTTCGTGGTGCTCCGGGCTTACGACTTCCAGCTGATGTGGAAGGAGAAAAAATCCAAGCTACTCTGGGAAGTGCACTACAGCCTGCGTTCGCACCATCACCTCTTCGACGAGTCGCTCGGGGCGATGACCGACATGGCGTCGCACTATTTCGGCCAGGACACCAAGGGTATCGTGCGCAAGGACGTGCCGCTCGGCCGCGTGCGGCTGGGCGAAACGATTTTCAAAGGCGAGGCCGAGACGAAGCCGGCGGAAAAGAAATAAAGCGGCGACGCGGGCCGGGCTCAGGGATGACTCTCGTGCGCGAGGGCGACGACGTTGTCCCACGCTTCGAATGGCCGGTGGCGTTTCACAACGATATCCTTGCGCGGCTTGATGGCCGAAAGGGTCTCTGCGGTCGCGGCGGGATTTTTGATCAGTTCCTCGACCACCCAGGCGACCTCGTCGGCCTTGAGGCAGAGCGCGGGCTCGATGGCGCGCTGCGGGATGTTGGCCCAGAATGGCGTGTCGACGGTGCCAGGGCACACGGCGTGGACGTGGATTTTCCGTCCGCCGGCCTCGGCGTCGATTTTCATCTGCGAGGCGAGATGCAGCGCGAACTTGAGTTGCGCGCCCTTGGCCGTGCCATAGCCGACTTCCTTGTTCCAGGTGCCGCCGCTGGCGAGCGAGCAGATCTCGAAAATATAACCCGGGCCGCCGGTCGTGGTGCGCAGTTTCGGCAGCGCGAGCTTGGCGGTAAGAAAGGCGCCGGTGGTGGCGGTGCCGATCGTCTCGTTCCATTCCTCGAGGGAGAGTTCATCGATCGTCAGGCAATGCCCCTTGCCCGCGCTGTGGATAAGCGCATCGAGTCGCGGGCCGGCGGCTGCGACCAGTTTTTCGACATCGGCGGAAACCGTGACGTTGCCGGAAACGACGAGCGCTTCGCCGCCGGTGCGGCGGACAGCGGCGGCGACTTCCTCGAGCTTGTCAGCCCGGCGTCCACCGAGCACGACGCGCCAGCCGAGAAAGGCGAGGCGGAGGGCGATGGCGGCGCCGATGCCGGTACCGGCGCCGGTGATGATGGCAACTGGGCGGGAAGCGTCAGGGAAGGACATGGGGTAGCCCGCAATCTGGCCGCCCCGCAGGCCCGCACAACGTGCGCCGTGTTCCAATTAGAGAACAACCTCAGGGCGTCTTTGGCTGCGAGGTGAGCGGATGTTTTGGCCAGTAGGCAGCGTGCACCGCGAGACCCTCAGCTTCGTAGAGCGGGCCGAGCACTTTCACTCCGGGTGCGGTGCGGGCGAGGATCTCACGGCAGGTGAAGACGTGGTCTTCGGGCGGAAAGCCAATGACCCGGACAAACTGCGCTTCGGTGACGCCGTACACGACGCGGCCGATGCCGGCGAAACGAATGGCGCCGGAGCACATCGTGCATGGCTCGGAGCTGGCGTAGAGCGTGCATTGCGCGAACGTCGCGCGGTCGATCGTCGGTGAGAACTTGGCGATCAGGCCGGTTTCGGCGTGTTGCGTGACGTCGTGCAGGACGGCTTCCTGGTTCTGGTACTCGGCGATGATCTTGCCGTCTTTCACGAGCACGCCGCTAAACGGACGCCAGTCGTGCGCGACCGAATCGCGTGCGAGCTCCAGGGCGCGCTGCATGAACTTCCGATCCTCGGCGGTGCAGGCGGGATCGTCGGGCAGGGCGGCTGGAACTTCGGCGTGGGCCGCTCCCCAAGATCCCAGGGCGAAAAAGAAAAGGCGCATGAATTTCTTCATGCGCCCGGAAATGCAGTCTGTGTGCCAGCTTAGGCGGCCAGCCCGTCTTCGCTCTGCGAGCTACGCCGAGGCAAGATACGGCAGCTTCTTGGCGGTTTCCTTCACGGCGGGGACGCCGTCGAGGAGCTCGCCGATGGCGTCCCAGCGGCCGTTGACGAGGGCGTCGCGGGCGGACTCGCGCTGGGTGATCTTGACCGACTGGCCGCCGAAGCGGACCTCGAGCTTCACGAGGTCGATGGTGACCTCGGTCTTCGGGTCCTTCTCGATCGCGGCGGCAATCTTGGCGATGTCTTCGCGGGCGGCGGTAACGCACGGCATGCCGAGCGTCGTGCTGTTGCCGAAGAAGATCTCAGCATAGCTCTCGGCGATGACCGCCTTGAAACCGTACTTCTGGATCGCCTGCGGTGCGTGCTCACGGGAGGAGCCGCAGCCGAAGTTGGCGCCGGAGAGCAGGACCGTGCCGCCGGTGAAACGCGGATCGTTCAGCGGGTGGTTGGTCGTCTGGCCGGTGGTCGGGTCCTTGCGTACGTCGTAAAAGAGGAATTCGCCGAGACCGTCGAAGGTCACGCACTTCATGAAGCGCGCCGGGATGATGCGGTCGGTGTCGATGTCGTTGCCGAGCACGGGAACGGCGCGGCCGGTGACGGAGGTGATTTTAGCTAAGGCCATGGGAGGAGTTTTTCGGCACCACTAATGCACACTAATGGGGCACTAATGATTGGGTTCGGATTAGTGAGTAATCAGTGTGGATTAGTGGTTAACCCGGTTTGATTAGTTGACCGCGAAGACTTCGCGGGCGTCGGCGACGGAGCCGGTGACGGCGGCGGCGGCGACCATGACCGGGCTCATGAGGAGCGTGCGGCCGGTGGGCGAGCCCTGGCGGCCCTTGAAGTTGCGGTTCGACGAGCTCGCGCAGAGTTGGTCGCCGATGAGTTTGTCGGGATTCATCGCGAGGCACATCGAGCAGCCCGCGGCGCGCCATTCAAAGCCCGCCTCGGAGAGCACCTTGTCGATGCCCTGCTTTTCGCACTGGAGCGCGACGATCTGCGAGCCGGGGACGGCGATGGCCTTCACGCCCGGCGCGACCTTCTTGCCCTTGATGTACTTGGCGACCTCCTGGAAATCCGAGAGGCGGCCGTTCGTGCAGGAGCCGAGGAACGCGACGTCGATCTTGGTGCCCTTGATCGCCTTGCCGGCGGGCAGCTTCATGTAGGCGAGCGCCTCGATGATGCCGGCCTTGTCGTCGGCCGACGTGGCGGTCTCCGGGCTCGGGACGTTCTCGACGATCGAGATGCCCTGGCCGGGATTGATGCCCCAGGTGACGGTCGGTGCGATTTCGGCGGCGTCGATCTTGACGACGTCGTCGTATTTGCAGCCGGCGTCGGAGACGAAGGATTTCCAGTTCGCCACGGCGGCATCCCAGGCGGCGCCGGTCGGTGAGTAGGGACGGCCCTTGAGGTAGGCGAAGGTGGTCTCGTCGGGATTGACGTAGCCCACGCGCGCGCCGCCTTCGATGGACATGTTGCACACGGTCATGCGCTCTTCCATCGTGAAGCCGTCGAACGTGCTGCCGGCGTACTCATAGGCGTAGCCCGTGCCGCCGTTGACGCCGAGGATGCGGATGATGTGGAGGATGACGTCCTTGGCGTACACGCCCGGACGCAGCTTGCCGTTCACCTCGATGCGGCGGACCTTCAGCTGGCCGAGGGCCATGGTCTGCGTGGCGAGCACGTCGCGCACCTGGCTCGTGCCGATGCCGAACGCGATGGCGCCGAACGCGCCGTGGGTGGAAGTGTGGGAGTCGCCGCACGCGATCGTCGTGCCGGGCTGGGTGATGCCCTGCTCGGGTCCAACGATGTGCACGATGCCCTGCTTGCCGGTGGCGCGGTCAAAGAAGGTGATGCCGAACTCCTTCGTGTTCTTGCGGAGCTCGTCCATCATGGCCTGCGCGAGGTCGTCCTTGTACGGCTCGACCAGTTCGTTCGTCGGGACGATGTGGTCCACGGTCGCGAACGTACGGTGCGGCATGAGAACCTTGAGGCCGAGGTCGCGCAGCATGCCGAAGGCCTGGGGGGAGGTGACCTCGTGGATGAGGTGCGTGCCGATGAGCAGCTGGGTCTGGCCGTTGGCCAGTTTTTTGACGGTGTGGGCTTCCCACACTTTCTCGAAGAGTGATTTGGGCATGGTGACGGGGAGTTAAACACCAAGAAGCGAAGGAGCAAAGGATGGGCCTTTGTCGCTGCGCTGCCTCGTGTGGTTCGGGGCAGAGATTACCAGAATCTTGCCATAACCAGAAATACCTATTTCGTGCCCTGTGATGCCGCGCGAGTATCAATATCCCTTTGAACTCCGTCACCTCGTCTACTTCCGCGAGGTGGCGAGGCAGCTGCATTATCGCAAGGCGGCCGAATCGCTGGCCGTGGCCCAGCCGGCGCTGTCGCGGGCCATCGCGCAGCTCGAGACTGAATTAGGTGTCGACCTGCTCAACCGCACGCGGCGCAAGGTCGAGCTGACGCCAGCCGGGAAGGCCTTCTTGGAGCGCATCGAACCGCTCTTGCGCGCATTGGCGGCGGTGCCGGCTGACATCCAGGCGATGGCGGGCGGGCAAGCGGGTCACGTGAAGGTGGCGTTCACCGGTCTCGCGATGGCGACGGTGCTGCCGGGCATCCTGCGCGACTTCAACCGCCGCTATCCGGGCGTGCGCGTCGAGCTGAACGAGTCGCCGACTTCGGCCCAGCTTGAGTCGCTCAAGAATAGCGAAATTTCCTGCGGCTTCTTCCACCCCGAAGCCACACCGCCGCCGCATCTGTCTACGAAGCTGCTCTTGCAGGAGAAGAACGGCGTGCTGCTGCCGGCTGACCATAAGCTGGCGCACGCGAAAAAGCTGCGCCTGCGCGATCTGGCCGACACGCCGTTCGTCATGTTTCCGCGCGCGCATAATCCCGGTTTCTACGACCGCGTGCTTGCGGCGTTCCAGCAGGCGGGCGTCACGCCGCGTATTGCGGACGAAGTCTGGCCGCGCGCCAACGCCATCGGCCTCGTGCGCGCCGGTCTCGGGGCGACGTTCATGGCGCCGTCGGAAGCCCGCCAGCTGCCGGGCGAGGTGGCCTTCCGCCCGATTGAGGGCCCGGCACCCGAAAGCCGGCTCGTGCTGGGCTGGCGCAAGGACGCGCCGCGCGATCCGGCGTTGGAAGCGTTCCTCGTGGTCGCCGGCGCGGCGACCGCCTGACCGCGGAAATCGCAAACGCCAAATGCCAGACGCCAAACAAAGGAGATTCAAATTTTTGAAACTGGATGCTGAAATTTATTTGGCCTTTGGAGTTTGGCCTTTGGCATTTCCCCACTGTAACTTTCCAATCCCTTGAGTCAGTCGAGTCCTTACATCGCCCTCGTCTTCACGACGTTTCCGAAAACCTCGGAGACGTTCCTGCAGCGCGACGTCACGGCGCTGCAGGCGAAGGGGCTGAAACTGAAACTCTATTCGCTGTGGGGCGGGGGCGGGGAATTCCGCGGCCTGCCGGTCCATACGTTCAACAAGTGGCTGCTGATCCCGCTGTTCCTGTTCATCATCCCGTGGAATTGCATCCGCCGCCCGGCGATCATCGTCGACCTCTTCAAAGGTGTGCTCACCCGGCCGGCGCCGTCCTGGCTTAATTTTTGGGAGAACATGCTCGGCGCGGGCTTTGCCGGCCTCGTGTATTTCAAGTGGAAGCGCGATCGTCCGGCGCTCGTGCACGGCGCGTGGGCGGGTGCGCCGGCGACGGCGGGCTGGCTGATCTGGCGCATGCTGGGCATTCCCTACAGCACCGGCGCGCACGCCTACGATATCTACGAGCATGGCGGTGATTGGTGGCTGTTGGAGAAACTGGAGCCGGCGCGCTTCATTCACACCTCGACCGAGGCCGCGCGAGACGAACTCCTCAAGCGCGGGGTGCCGGCCGGGAAAATCCAGGTCATTCGTCGCGGTCTCGAAGCGTTTCCTCCTTTGAAACCACTGCGCGCCAACCGCCGGCCGCTGCGCCTCATCTGCATCGCCCGCCTCGTCGCGAAGAAGGGTTTCGATTACCAACTGCGCATCTACGCGACGCTGCAGCAGGCGGGTTTTGATTTTGAAGCCCGGATCGTTGGCGACGGCCCGCTCGAAGCGGCGTTGCGCGCCCAGGTCGCGCAGCTGGGTTTGGCTGAGCGCGTGAAATTCCTCGGCAAGCTGCCGTCGGCCGAAGTCTGGACCCAGCTGGCCTGGGCCGACGTTCTCCTGCACACCGGCATCATCGCCCCGAGCGGCGATCGCGACGGTCTGCCGAACGTCATTCCCGAGGCGATGGCGGCCGGCGTGCTGGTGATCACCTCGCCGGTGTCGGCGACGACCGAGGCGATCCAGCAAGAACGCACCGGGCTCGTGGCCGACGTGGACTTGCCGCTCGCGTGGCAGGTTGCGCTGGAACGACTCGCCACCGACGGCGCGCTGGCCGAGCGCCTGCGCTTGGCGGCGCGCCGCTGGGTCGAGGAGAACTACGATGCGCACCGCAACACAGCGCGACTCGTCCGGTGCTTCGAGGAGGCGGCGAAATGATTTCCCTCCAATTCATTTCACAGGAGGTGACGGAGGAAACAGAGGTGTTGTTTCGGATCGATCTCTCCGTTGTCTCTGTTTCCTCCTGTCAGGTCCTTCCGATGCGTCCGACCCCATGACCATTTATTTCGACAGCACGCGCTGGGGCAAAGCGAAGCATCGTTCCGGGCTGATGCGGCTGACTTCGCGCATTCGCGAGGAGATGGGCAGCACTGTCACCGTCGCGACGTGGGACGTGAAGCAGCGCGGCTTTGTCACCGGCAAGAAAAACGAGCCGGTGCAGTTCAAGGCCGACGACTGGCTGCTCACGGTCGAGCAATTCTTCGAGGCGGAACGCCCGGGTTTCTGGGAATTCCTGCGCAATCCGCCCTGCCGGTTGGCCGCCATGTTTCACGATGCCATCCCGGTGCGCTGGCCGCACATCACGTGGCCGCAGAGCGTCAAGCGCCACCCCGAGTACATGAAGATGCTCGCATACTTCCACCGCACCTGGGCGATCTCCGACGCCACGCGCCGCGACTTCGTGGACTTCTGGCGGTGGCAGGGGGTGACGCCACGCTCGGAGGTGCAGGTGGTCGAACTCGGCGCGGACTTCGACGGCGACCATCGCGTCATTCGCGACCCGATGTTTCCCGCCGGCCGGCCGGCGCTGCTCTGCGTCGGCATCGTCGAGCCGCGTAAGAACCAGGACTTCCTGCTCGATGTCGCCGAAGCGCTCTGGGCAGATGGCTTGGATTTCGAGCTGCATGTGGTCGGCCGCCTGAATCCGCATTTCGGCAAGCCCATCGCCGCGCGCATGAAGGCGCTGGCGGATCGTGAGTCGCGTTTCCGCTACCACGCGGCGGCGAGCGACGACCAGCTGAGCCGGCTTTACACGACGGCGAAGGCGGTGGTGTTTCCGACCATCGCGGAAGGCTGCGGACTGCCGCTGCTCGAGGCGCTGTGGCGCGGCGTACCCTGCGTTTGCAGCGATCTTCCCGTGCTGTGCGAGAATGCGGACGGCGGCGGTTGTCTCACCGCGAAGGTCAATGATCTCGCCGACTGGAAGGAAAAGTTGCAGACGGTGCTGACCGACCAGAAGACCGGCGCGCGGCTGCAGCGCGAGGCGATGGCCAGACCGCTGCCGAAGTGGTCGGATACGGCGCGCACGCTGAGGGAAGGACTTCTGGCGAAGTCCTAAACGCCAGAGGCCAGTCGCCAGACTCCAGACAAATTTAGGGAAACAATAAAGCGAACCAGCGGACGTTCTTTGGCGTTTGGCGACTGGCGTTTGGCGTCTGCCGGCGAAGCCGTGCCTTACATTTGCTTCACCGCGTAAGCCATCGCGGCGGCGATCTTCTCGAGATCCTCGTCGCTGTGCAGGGCGGAGATGGCGGTGCGGATCAGATCTTTGCCGGGCGGCACGGCGGGGGCGATGGACATGACGGTGAACACGCCCTTTTCGAGCAGCGCGTTCCAGAAGCGGTAAACGAGTTCCTTCGAGCCGAGCACGATCGGCACGGCCGGCGTCTCGCTGCCCCAGGTGTCGAGGCCGAGGCCCTTGAGCATCTCGCGGTAGCGCTTGGTGTTTTTCCAGAGGCGCTCGAGGTGCTGCGGCTCGCTTTGCATGATGTCGAGCGAAGCCGAGGCGGTGGCCGCCATGGCGGGGCTGATGGCGGCGCTGAAAAGGGTCTGGCGCGAATTGGTGCGCAGGTAGTCGATCAATTCCTTCGAGCCGGCGACAAAACCGCCGGTGCTGGCGAGGGACTTGGAGAGCGAGCCGCAGATGATGTCCACCTGCTCGTTCAGCCTGAAGTGATCCGCGGTGCCGCGGCCCTGGCGGCCGAGCACGCCGAAACCGTGGGCGTCGTCGAGCACGGTGAAGCAGCCGTGTTCCTCGCCGATCTGCGCGATTTCCGGCAGGCGGCAGATGTGGCCTTCCATCGAGTACACGCCCTCGATGACGAGCATCTTCGGCGCGTTGTGCGGCACGGTCTTGACGATCTGGCGCAGGTCCTCGGCGTTGTTGTGGCTGAAGCGTTCCACCGTCGCCATCGAGAGGCGCGTCGCGTCCACGAGGCAGGAATGGATGTTTTTGTCCGCCAGGATCACATCGCCCTTTTGGGCGAAGGCGGCGACCGCCGAGCAGCAGGAAATATAGCCGGCGACGCTGACATGGCAGGCTTCGCGGCCGAGGAAGGCGGCGAGCTTCTCTTCCAGCGCGGTGTGGTAGGTGCGCGAGCCGTTGGAAACGCGGGCGCCGGTCGTGCTGGTGCCCCAGGTCTTGGCGGCCGCGCCGCAGGCTTCGATGACCTTGGGATGAAACGAGAGGCCGAGGTAGTCGTTGCTCGAAAGCATCACCATGTCGCGGCCATCCAGGCGGATGCGCGTGCCGGACTGGGATTCCATGGCGTGATAGTACGGCTTGTACTTCAAGCGCATCTTCGTCGCGTAGTCGTCCTTGGCGCGTTCGGTGATGGCTTTCTTGGACTTGCTGTTGAAAAGGGACAGGGCCATGGGAATGCCCGAAAGTAGGGGCGGGAGGGTGGGGCTTAGCAAGCCCGCTTCGCTTGCAGCTTCGCGGGCCGCAGGCCTGCTTCGCCCGGCTCCGCTCTACGAGCTACGCCGGACACGGCCCTCAGGACCGGCGCTTCAATGTCGCCATCCACGTGGTGACTTCACCGGCGTAGTCGGGCCAGCGTTTCAGCTTTCGCGTCCGGGCGGCGGCGGAAAGGGTGGCGAGTTCGGCCGGTTCGCGCAGCAGGCGGCGCATGGTGCCGGCCAGCGTGTTTGCGTCCACCGAAGCCAGCGGCACGCAGCCGCCGTCATGGGCCGATTCGCCCAGCGCACCGGCGCCGGAGCAAACGCACGGCTTGCCGTACTGGAGGCTTTCCAACACCGGCATGCCGAAACCTTCGATCAGCGACGGATACACGGTAAAGCTGCACTGCCGGTAGGCCGCATGCAGTTCGGCCTCGGCGACGGCGCCGGGGAAAAGCAGCGGACGCCCGGCGGCCTGCAGTTCGCGGATCCGCGCCAGCGCGGCACCGGCGGTGTCGGCGCGCGCCATGCCGATCAGCTGCAGTTCAAAAACGACGCCTTCGCGCCAAAGAAGTTCGGCGGCCTCGAGCAAGGCGAGGTGGTTCTTGCGTCCCTCGATCGTGCACACGCAGAGCACGCGCGGCGTGGCGGGGACGGCAGCTTCACCCGCCGCAGCCGCCACGAGATTCTCAACGCCCAGCGGGATGGCTTGCACCGGCGGCGCATTTTCCACGCCGAGCCAGCGCCAGTAGTCGCGCAGGCTTTGCGCGGAATCCTCCGAAATCGCCGTGATGCCGTCGAACACCAGCAACTCGCGCAGGTAGGCCGGGAAACGCGCGACCGTGCCGGCGGGCGTGTGCTCGGGAAATTTCAGCGCGATGGCGTCGTAGAAAATCGCCGCCCGCGGGCCCGAAACCTGCGCGAGCAACTCGGGCAGGTGCGCGCCGACCTTGGCGGAAAACAGTTCAGGACAAAGCAGGCCCGACGCCGCGGGCAGGACGGGCCGGCGGTTTAACCAGCGCTGTGTAACTCCGGAAATTTTCTGCCCCAGCGTCCATTTCGCGCCGCGGGACTTGCCGGCGCCGCCAGTGCGGTCGCGCAACACGGACGTCTCGGCCTCGCCCAGCGGTCGCCAGCCCTCGAGATGCGGGTCGTAGCAGATCGGCGTGGCCTGGTCGGCGGCGTGCAGCTCCTCGAACAGCGCGCGCACGACCCGCTGGATACCGGTTTGGGCCGCCGTATGGCTGGTGTGACTGGCGTCGAAGAGCACGGGCGCTCGGCTCATGGCGCGTCCTCGATGCGAATGTTGCGGATGTGGAAGGAAAGCGGGCTGGCGATGTTTTCCTGGCCGGTGAGCGAGACCTCCAGCTGGTTGAGCTTGCCGCCCACGAGCGGGATTTTCAGCTGCCAGGGCGAGGCGCCCGAGACCGCGGTGACCTGGTCGGCCTGTCCTTCCACGTGGCGCTTGGCCCGCCATTCGCCGGCGGGCCAGCCACCCTTGTTGCGGGGCATGAGATCGAGCAACAGCACGCTGTTCGTGTGAGGCAGGATTTCCCATTTGATCACGCCGGTGGCGTACTCCGGCGGACCGTTGAGAGGAAAGACGCCGCTGGCCTTGAGCATGCGGTTGCTCTTCTGCATGAGCGCGTATTCGTGGCCGGTGAGGATGCGCGGCGAATTGGCGTCCAGGGTATCGGCCCACGCGCGGCCCACCAGGATCGCGGCCGGCTTCGGAATTTCCTGCGTGGCTTCGTTGACCACGTTGCTGCGGAGGTAGCCGCCGCTTTCCTCGCCGCGCATGCCGAAGTAGATGTGGCTCTCGGGCAGGAAATAGGCGGCCCACATGCCGTGGAAGAAGGCCATCTTGAAGGTGCCGGCTTCCACCAGCACCGGCTTCCTGGCCAGCTCGGTGTACGATTGCTCGCGCAGCGTGAACCAGTCGGACGAGATGACCTTGCGGTCGCTCCACTTGTAGATGTCGCGGCAATTCATCACCGTCGCATAAGCGAAGAACACCGCGAGCGCGGCCACGGCGGCGAAGGCCGGGCGGCGCCAGCGCGGGGAGCCGTCGCGCAATTTCCAGAGGGTGTCGATCGCCGCGAGGGGAAACACGATCGCGACGAACAGGCCGGAGAACTGCACGGTTTTCTGCAGGCCGTAGAGGAAACCCGTGGCCAGCGTGTAGGCCAGCAGCACAGCGCCACCGGACAGGCCGGCAAGCAGGCCGAAGCGGTCGCGGCTGCGCCAGACGACGAGGCCGCCCACGCCGAGCAGCAGCGCGCTCAGCGGCACGCCGAACCACCATTCCAGCTCCTTGGCGCCGGAGATGTTGAGCGTCACGAGTCCGGGAATGTACTCGGCGCGGTCGAGCGGGTTGAAAAGGTTGGCCCAGTTGTTGTCGGCTCGCGCTGCGTCGAAGGAGACGCGGAAGCCATTCCAGCCGCGGATGGCGGTCGCGGGATTGAGCACGAGGCCCGCGATGATGAGCGCGGCACCCAGGCCGGCGGTGCGCCAGTAGGCGGCTGATCCGCGCGTGAACCACGGCCGGAGCCAGAGCAGGCCACAGGGCAGCAGAACGAAGGGCACCATCTCGGGATAGCCGCAGATCAGGCCATGAAGCGACAGCACGGTCAGCGCGCTCCACGCGGTGAACTCGCCGCGCCGTCCGGGTCCGGCGCGGAGCGCGCGCTCCAAGCCGATGATGGCGGCGGTGCCGGTCAGCGTGCCGCACAGGTTGGGCAGGTTGGCGTTGCCGTAGAAGAAAATGAAAATCGGCTGCAGGCCGCACAATGCCGCGAGGGCGATCCGGGAGGGCGTTTCGGTGACGAAGGTCCGCAGGCCGAGGAACGCGAGCGAGATCCAGACGAGCGCCAGGCTCGCGGTGCCGTAGAGGTAGATCTTCAGCGGCGAAAGGCCGATGGCGGAAGAGGCGAGGGCGAGCAGGGCTTCCGCGCCGATGCGGCCCCAGGCCGGCTTCCAGCCGATGATGGCGGCAGTCTGGTTGGTCAGCGGCTGCACCGCGCTGACCACGGGGAGATCCATGTAGGTATGCCGCTTCAGGTGCTCCGCGCCGGCGACCCAGAAGAAGCTGTCGTGGTTGCTGGTGCCGTCGTAGAAAATCGACGACGGTGTGGTCAGCACCGGCCAGAGCAGGAAAACGAAGAAAAGCGCGCCCGCGATCAGCGCCGGCCGCGAAGCGTTGCGCGCGCTGAAAACCAGATCCCGCCCGAGGCTCTGGCGGCTGCGCGGCAGGAGCAGCGTGAACAAAACCGGCACAAAGCACGCGTAAGCCCAGACGCCGGCGAGCGGATGGAAAAAATTAACCACGGCCACTTCGGCCAGCAGCACGCCGAGACCGCAGGGCAGCGCGAAGGCGAGGCGTTCCCAGGCTTCGCTCTCCACCAGCAGGGCCGCCAGCCAGTAGCCGCTCAGCAACAGGGCGACGGGCAAACCCAGCAGGATCAGGAGGCCTTCGATTTGATTCATGTCGCGGCTTACCAGCAGGCGATCGCTTCCAGCCGGCGGCGATAACGGGCGCCGATGGCGGCGGGGGAAAGGTCGCGTTCGACGGACGCGCGTGCGGCGGCGCCGAGTTTGCGCGCCAGCGCGGCATCGCCCTGCAGCTGCTGCATCCACCACGCGGCGTGGTCGATGTCGGGCGCGGCCCACGTCTGGCCCTTCGCGTACGGGCCGTGCGTGCGGTCGAGCGTGACGAGGTTGTAGTGCACCGGGCAGCCGTTCTCGTCGTTGACGAAATCCGTGGTGCCCGACCAGTTCGTGGAGATCACGGGCTTGCCGAGGTACATGCACTCGGCGACAGCGAGGCCGAAGCCCTCGGAGCGGTGCAGCGAGACGAAGCAGTCGCACGTCGACTGGAGTTCGTAAATTTCGGCGCGTGTAAGTGTCTGGGTAATGAGCGTCGTGCCAGGCAGGCTGGCCACGGCTTCGCGCAGGCGTTCGAAGTCGGCGGGATTGCGCGGGACATTGTGCACCTTGATGACCAGCGCCGCGCCGCGACCCGCCAGTCCCGAGCGGCGGAAGGCATCGAGCACGGCGCCCGGGTTCTTGCGCTCCGAGTAGGAGTTCAGGTCGTAGAGGAAAAGAAACAGGAACTTGTCCTCCGGCAGGCCGTACTTCCGGCGGAAATCGCCCGTGGGCCGCGTGAACGAGATCGAGTGCGGCATCGTCAGCACCGGTAGCGGGAGTTTTGCGGAGATCGCCTCGGTGGTGAAACGCGACGGCGTCCAGATCTCATCGAAATGATTGGCGTGGTGGATCCACGCATCCGGAAACTCCGGCAGCTCCCACGCCCAGTAACCGATGTTGTACTTGCCCGCGCGGAAACCCTTGCCGTGGTGGTGGTCGACGTCGGCCGACACCGGCGCGTCGAGGTGAAACACATTCACCGGGAAAGGATTCGTTTCCTGAAGCCGCGGCACGAAGGTGTCGTCGGTCTGCGGGTTGATCGTGTGCAGCTTGAGGTTGACCAGCGCACTCTCGAGTGACGCCGCGTCGGCCGCGCGCGCCATGCAGCGCACGGATTCGCCGACGCCGAGATCGGCGCGGAAGAAGCCCGCTATGTTCAGGCCGAGGCGCAGGAAGCGGCGCGCGAACGCGACATTCCACGGCGCGGAGCGGTTGCCGAAATCGAAGAGCGTTTCGCTGCCGGCTTCGACGCGCTGGATGCGCAGGCGGCGGTTGAGCGCCTGCTGGCGCCAGGGTTGGAGGAAACCGAGGCCGGTGACGCGGCCCAGCCATGCCTTCACGTTGCCGCCCTGCACGCCCGTCAGCTGCAGGGTGAGCGTGTGGCCTTGGGTGGTTTTGCCGGCCGGGACGCCGATTTCGATCCGGAAGGGGCCGACGGGAAGAGCGGGGCGCGCGGCGACCTCGTGGCCGTCGAACCGGACCTGCAGGCCCGGCTGGCCGGCGGAAGTCGGGTCGGTGGCGACCGGCGGCAGTACTTCGCCCACTACGGCCAGCGTGCTCACGCCTTCCAGCGAAGGCAGCGCCAGCTGGCCTTGCTCGCGGATCCAGAACGAGTCGGTGGCGACTTCGTCGTGAAACAGGCCGGTGAACTTGGGACGGAAGCGGAAAGACATGCCAGTCACTCGATTTAGGGAACAGACACCGAGAGATTTTCAACCATGAATCCGAGCTCCCGGGGGTCGGCGCCGCCGGGGTGAAAAGTCGCCCCTTGCAGGGTCCAGTCGAGGGTATTGAGGCCGGCGGCCAGCGGGAGCGAAATTTCCCGGATTTCCGGCCCTGAGGCCACGGTTTCCAGGGGCTGGACGTTCCAGCGCAGGATCACGGAATTTTTCGCCGGCCCGCTCAACCGGAAGCGCAGGACCGCGCGGGTCGGCGCACCATCCCACCACACGCCGAGCGCGGCGGCGCGCGTCGCCCAGCGCCATTGGCGGGCGTCGGCATATTCGGTCGGAAACCAGCCCTGCAGGGCGAGGATCAGCGGATGTCCATCCGGGACGCGTTCGTCCCAGCGTTCGTGCAGGCGCGGGTCGCTGAAATCGGGCGCGGCTGGCGCGGCGGCGGGGCGCAGCCGGAAAACATGGATACCATTGGCGATCGCGGGGGCCTCGAGGCCGCGTCGTCCGGTGGCGGCCAGGTCGGCGAGGATTTTCGCGCCGCCGTCTGCATAGCCGCGCGGGTCGACCCAGATCGCGGCAAAGCCCGCCTGCTCGAGGGCGGCGACCATTTCCGCGGCGGGCAGGCGGCTGACGTGCCGGCCCCAGGCGAGGGCGGGTGAGCCGCGCACCTGGCCGTATGAAAACCGCAGCGTGCGGGAAGTCAGCAACGGCAGCAGGTGTTCGTAATCGGCCATCTTTTCCGTACGGCCGGCCTCGGGGAAAGGCACGGCGGGTAGCTGGAAAACCATGGTGTGCGGTGGCAGCGCGGTTTCGAGCGCGGTGGTGAGCTGCGTGTAGCCCTGCCAGCGGGCCTGGTTGAGTGAGGACACCAGCCGGTCGCCGAGCGGCGGGGTTTCCTCCCAGATCGCGGTGCCGGCGAGAAGCAACGCGAGCACCATCGAGACGTTGCGCGGCAGGCGCCGGGTGTTGCGGCTGAGCCAGCCGCAGAAAAACAGCAGTGCCCAGACCGCGGCGTAGATGCCGATGCGCGTGCCGGCGCGAAACACGTCCAGCCCGGCGGCGCCGAGCCAGCGGTTGAGTCCGCCCGGCATCGCGAAGACGACGATCCAGAGCAGGCCGAGCGTGGCATCGAGCCGCGACCAGCGGCGGTGTGCGAAATTGTGGCCGGTGCGGAAGAGCAGCACCGCCGCCGCGATCACGCCCAGCGCGCCCAGGTAGTTGTAGAAAAATTCCCCGGCGCCGTGGCGCGAATCGAGATACGCGCGGCCGAGCCGGGCGAGCGCGGGAATGCGATGCTCCGCGGGCGGCACGAGCCATTCGAGCGGGTGCAGCGCATAGACGGCGAAATCGCCCGGATTGCGGAGCAATGCGGCGGTCGAGGCTCCGGCCAGGCGGGGTCCGATGTAGGCGGCGTTGCTGAGGAGAAAACTGGAGATCAGGCAGCCGAGAAAAATCAGCAGCGGTGTGCGGCGGGCTCCGGGAACACGCCGCGCCAGACCCAGCAACAGCGCGCCGCTTCCGACAAAGCCGGCGAAGAAGGCGAGGTAGGGATTGGCGAAGCCGAGCCAGAGGCCGAGCAGCGCCGCCAGAGTTTTCCACGCCCGGCCAAAGTTGATCGCCGGCGCGCGGCGCGCGGCGCGCGCGAACAGCAACACGAGCGGCGGCAGCACGAACACCTGGCTCAGGCTCAGCGTGATGCCCCAGCGGATACCGTAGTTGCCCAGCGCAAAAACCAGCGCGAGTCCCGCCGCCCATTCCCAGCGGGTCCGCAGCCAGCGCGCGCAGAGATAGAACGCCGCGGCGTTCAGGCCGAGAATGAGGGCTGAGGCCAGGTTGATCGCACCGATGAGCCCGGTGACGCGGCCCAGCAGGCCGGTCAGGGCCAGCACCAGCCGGTCCGGCACGGGATAGGCCGACCAGTCGGCGCCGGTCGGCGCGCCGAGCCGGTCGGGATGGGTGAAGTCGAGGAGCGTGTGCAGCGGCTTTTCACCGGCGAGCTTCACGCGGGCGTACACCTCGAGCGGATCGCCCTCGAGCCAGTTCGGCCGGAGCCAGTCCGCCGGCGAGTGGCGTTGAAACAGCAGCCCGACGATCAGGACCGTGAGGGCGGCGATCAGAATGCCTTGCGACCAGCGGGGAAGGGAAAAGGGTGCGCGGCGGGGCATTGAACAGGTTCGCAATGCCGGATTTGGGTGCGGGAGCCAATCCCAATGCACTGCAGTTCATTGCTGACGGCGGGCCCAAAATCCGCCTGCATGGCCGCCGTTTTCCCAGCATGCCCCCGGCCCTGAGCTTCGTTATCCCGCTTTATTACAGCGCGGAAACCATCGTTCCCCTCGTCAAGACCATCGAAGGCTTGGACGTGCCCGGCGGACACGAGATCGTGCTGGTCAACGATGGGAGCCGCGATGCCACCGCCGGCCTGTGCCGCGAATTGCTGCGCGAGGCGAAGGTGCCGATCGTGTTCGTCAACCACGCGCGCAATTTCGGCGAACATAATTCCGTCCTCACCGGCTATCGCCACGCGAGCGGCGCCTACATCGTCAACCTCGACGACGACGGCCAGAACCCACCCGATGAAGCCGTCCGTCTCTGGCAACACGCGAAGGATCACGGGCTCGACGTGGTCTACGGCCACTACGCGACCAAGAAGCACGCCGCCTGGCGCAATCTCGGCAGCTGGTTCACCAACCGGCTCACCGACTGGGTCCTCGACAAGCCGCCGGGCTTTTATCTTTCCAGCTTTCGCTGTGTGAGCGCGTTCATCGCGCGCGAGGTGGCGAAGCACGAGGGGCCGTATCCCTACATCGACGGCCTGATCCTGCAGGTCACGCAGAACGTCGGCGCGCTGGAAGTGCGGCACGACGAGCGCGCCGCCGGCCAGAGCGGTTACACCCTGCGCCGCCTCGTGCGGCTGTGGGCCAGCACCTTCGTCAATTTCTCCGTGATGCCGCTGCGCCTCGCGACGCTGCTCGGCCTGTTGATCGCGACGGGCGGACTCGCGGGCCTGGCTTTCGTTTTCTATCTGCGTTTCACCAACCAGGGCCCGGACTACGGCTGGGGCATGCTGATGGGCGCGCTGCTCGTTTTTTCGGGCACGCAGCTCGTCATGCTCGGCCTGATTGGCGAATACCTCGGCCGCATGTTTCTCACGATCAACGGACGCCCGCAGTCCACGGTGCGGACCGTGGAGCGCGGCGGCTGATCAGTAGACGGGCGCGTCACCGTCCTGGAAGACAGGAAAAAGCAGCGGTGCGACTTTCTGCGCGGGCCTGGCCGGGGCGCGGTCGAGCAGGCTGGCCCAGCGGGCGGCCTCGAGTTGCAGGGATTGGATGGCCGCGTTGCGGATGAGCAAGGTCGGCTCGGGCAGCAGCCACGCGGCGAAGAGCAGGGATTCGTAAGCGAGGCGCGAGTGGACGTAGTCGCGCGGATTTTCCCACACCGCCGCCACGCAGGCGCGGGCGCAGGCGCGCGGGATTTCGGCGAAGATGACGGAACTCCAGCGTTGCACGAGCCGCGCCGTGTTTTGTTCATCGCGCAGTTTGCGTCCGGCCGACGCGCTGATGTGGTGACGCACCACACTGCGCAGGGCCACGTAGTTGGTGAATCCGGCCTGGCGCGCGCGCAGGCCGAGGTCGACATCCTCGCAGCCGTTAAGAAACGCCTCGTCGAAACCGCCGAGCTGGCGCCAGACGCTGGAGCGGATCGCAAAGCATGCGCCCGTGACCGCGACGACCGGCTGCAGCGCGTTCCACCCGCGGCAGGTGCGATGCTCCGGCTTGCCCTTGGCATTGAAGACGAGGCCGGTGTGGTCCACCGCGCCGGTGGCGTGGTTGAGCTGCACGTTGCCGACGAGGCCGGCGTTCGCGTAGGTCTCGATGACGACGAGGATCTGTTCGAACCAACCGGACAACAGCACGAGGTCGTTGTTGAGGAAGAACAGATACTCGCCGCGCGCCGTCGCCGCGCCGCGGTTGCACGCGCCGGCGAAGCCGAGGTTTTGTTCGTTGAGGATGGCGCGAATTGTAGGGCCGGCGCTCGCCGCCGGGCCGGCATTGGACGTCGAACCCGGCCCGGCGACGAGCGCCGGCCCTGCATTTTCCAACCAAGTTCGAGTCCCGTCCGTGCTGCCGTCGTCGACGAAGATCACCTCGTAAGGAAGCCCGGCGGGCAGCGTGGCCTGCAAGCTCGCCAGCATCGCCTGCGTCAGCGGCAGGTTGTTGTAGAGTGGAACGATGAACGAAACCTTCACGCGGACGGTGCCCCGGACGTGAGCACACGCAGGGAGAGGAAAATCACGGCCAGTTTGCGCGGGTCGTAGTCGGTGACGAGGCACTGGCTGTACGAGAGCGTCAGCTCGTTGCGGCCGGCGCGCAGGGGCAGCGCCACCGCGATGCGCTCCTTTTGGTTGATGCGCGGCAAAGTCTGCTGGTGGAGCGTCACGCCGTTGAGCGCGACGGTGACAACCTGGTCACGGGAATAGCTGAGCAGGTCGGTGACGAGCTTGCCGGGCTGCGCCGCCGGCGCGTCGATCGCGAGCACAGTCGACGGCGCATAACCCCAGTGGAACACCGGCAGGAACGCTTCCGGCACCGGACCTTCCTGTGGGCCGAAGCCGTCCTGTGCGACGTAGCCGCCGAAACCCAGTGCCGCGACGCTTGCCTCGCCGGCGAGCACCGGCCCGATCTCGTGGATCACCGGCGTGGTCTTCACGGTCTCGGTCGGGCCGATCTGGTCGACGAGCTTGCCGTGGCTCATCGCGAGTTTCTCGAGATAGGGAATGATCGAGCGCGCGATCCGCTGCCAGCCGCCGTGGCCCGTGGAATGGCGCAACGCGCCGCCGCGGTAGGCGATCGGTTGGTGCTTCAGGCTGGCGGCCGGACGCTGCGTCACGGCGAGAAACAGATCGGGATCCTCCGAGAGGAGCTGGAAGCCGAGGCGGTTGTGCGTGCCGATGTCCTCGTGCGTCTTGCCGTGGCTGAATTTCTGCAGCTGCGGGAAAACGATGCGCAGCAGCTGGTGTTCGGGCGAACGCAGCGGGAAGTGGGCGAGGTGGAAGGCCTCGTTCAGCGGCTGGTCCGGCAGCTTCTGGCCGCCGCGGACGAGCGCATGGCTGCCCATGATCGCGGTCACGGATTCGTCCAGAGCCAGCGCGGCGGAGACCATCACCTTGCGCGTCGGCGAGCGCTGCGGTTCGGAGTATTGGAGGCGCAACACCGGGTTTAATACGGCGGCGCGATCGGCGTCGGTGTAGAGATAATTGAGCAGCGTCAGGCTGCGCGAGTGGCCGGGATGCGAAGTGGCGAGGTCCGCCTCTAGCGCCGCGCGGTCCAGGCCGCAGAGAAATTCATCGGCGTCGAGCGGCACGATCCAGTCGGCCTGGTGCTCGCGGACAGCGAGGCGGCTCAGGTAGTTGCTCCGGTATTCCTGGATGTGGCCGAGCGCATCGTCGGTAAAGAGTCGCAGCGGCAGCCCCTCGGCGCGCAAGGCCAGCAGGATCTCGCGGGTGCCGTCGGTGCTTTCGTGGTCGAACACCAGCAGGTGGTCGACCCACGCGAGCGCATGGCGCACGAAGGCCTCGATGATATCGGCTTCGTTTTTGACAATGGCTACGGCCACCAGACGCATCGGGGCAGTGTGGGGATCGGATGTGGAAAGCAGAGCAAAAACCGCGGCGCCTCTCGCCAATTATTCGACCACGGATTCCACGGATGATTCCGAATCAAACGGATTCAAACGGCCTTTCCGTGTAATCCGTTTCTATCCGTGCCATCCCTGGTTAACGGAAACTGACGCGGAGGGCATCAGCTCAGCAGCCGCTTCAGGTATTCACCGTAGGAGGACTTGCCGAGCTTCTTGATGTTGGCCTCGAGGCCGGCGCGGTCGATCCAGCCGGCCTTGTAGGCGATCTCCTCGATGCAGGCGATCTTCAGGCCGGTGCGGTTTTCCAGCACGTGGACAAAAGTGGCGGCCTCGACGAGCGAGTCGTGCGTGCCGGTGTCGAGCCACGCGGTGCCGCGTCCGAAGAGCTCGACCTGCAGCTTGCCCTTCTCGAGGTAAAGGCGGTTGAGGTCGGTGATCTCCAGTTCGCCGCGTTTCGAGGGCTTGAGCGAACGCGCGAGCGGGACGACGTCCTGGTCGTAGAAATACAGGCCGGGCACGGCATAGTTGGACTTGGGCTGCGCGGGCTTTTCCTCGAGCGAGAGGACCTTGCCGTCTTTGGCGAACTCCACGACGCCATAGGAAGTCGGATTCGCCACATGGTAGCCGAAGATCGTGGCGCCGCTGTCGCGGGCACCGGCGTCGGCGAGGCAGCGCACAAAATCCGCGCCGTAGAAAAGATTGTCACCCAGCACGAGGGCGGAGGTTTCCTTGCCCGTGAGGAAGCCGGTGTCGCCGGCAATGTGAAAGGCTTGCGCGAGGCCATCCGGACTCGGCTGCTCGGCGTAGCTGAACTTCATGCCGAGGTTGGTGCCGTCGCCGAGGAGCTTCCGGAACAGTGGCAGGTCGGTCGGCGTCGAGATGATCAGCACCTCGCGGATCCCGGCGAGCATCAGCACCGACAGCGGATAATAGATCATCGGCTTGTCGTACACCGGCATCAGTTGCTTCGAGACCGCGATGGTCAGCGGGTAGAGCCGGGTGCCGGAGCCACCGGCGAGGATGATGCCTTTTCGATTCATGGGGTAGGGTCAGACTTTCGTGCCGAGACGCTCGCGCGAATATTTCTTGGCCGTGATGTCAGCGGCCCAGGCGCGGTTCTTCAAATACCAATCCACGGTCTTCTCGATGCCGGTGGCGAAGGTCTCGGCCGGCTTCCAGCCAAGCTCGCGATTGATCTTGGAGGCATCGATCGCGTAGCGGCGGTCGTGGCCGGGACGGTCGGCGACGTACGTGATCTGCGATTCGTAGGATTTGCCGTCGGTGCGCGGGGCCTTTTTGCCGAGCAGGGCGCAGATCGTCTGCACGATCTCGATGTTCGGTTTTTCGTTCCAGCCGCCGATGTTGTAGGTCTCGCCGACGCGGCCCTTCTGCAATACGGCCCAGATGGCGGTGGCGTGGTCCTCGACGTAGAGCCAGTCGCGGATCTGCATGCCGTCGCCGTACACCGGGAGGTTTTTTCCCTCGAGCGCGTTCAGGATCATCAGCGGGATGAGCTTCTCCGGGAAATGATACGGGCCGTAGTTGTTCGAGCAGTTCGTGGTCAGCGTCGGCATCCCGTAGGTGTGCTGGTAGGCGCGGACGAGGTGGTCGCTCGCGGCCTTGGAGGCGGCGTAAGGAGAGTTGGGCTCGAAGTTGTGCTCTTCCGTGAACGCCGGCGCTCCCGGCTTGAGCGAGCCGTAGACTTCATCGGTCGACACGTGCAGGAAGCGGAACGCGGCCTTCTTTGGCTCGGGCAGCTTGCTCCAGTGCTGCTTGGCGCAGTTGAGCAGGCGGAGCGTGCCGGTGACATTCGTCTGGATGAACGGCTCGGGCGAATCGATCGAACGGTCGACGTGCGACTCGGCGGCGAAATTGACGACGGCGTCGATCTGGTGGTCGGCGAGCAGCTTCGTGACGAGCGCGGTGTCGCCGATGTCGCCGTGCGCGAAAACGTAGCGCTTGTCAGCCGCAAGGTCGACGAGATTGGCCGGGTTGCCGGCGTAGGTCAGGGCGTCGAGGTTGACGAGGGTGCCGAGGGCCGAGCCCTTTTCGGTCAACCGCTGCCGGATGAAATTGCTGCCGATGAAACCGCAACCGCCGGTGATGAGAAGATTCATGGGGTAAATCAGGCGGTGGCTTTGACCCAGCGGCGGAGGTCGCGTTCGATCGCTTCGTGGACCTCGGTCATCTTGATGCCGGTGGCGGCGAGCTTGGCGGAGGTCATCACGCAGTTGGAGCGCGGCGTCTTCGCCGCGATGCGCATGAACTCGGCCTCGCTGGCGAAGAACTTGAAATCCTTGTTCGAGACGCCGGTTTTCTTGATCAGGTCGATGACCTCGCGGGTCGTGACGTGGCCGGGGTTCGTGACGTTATAGATGCCGAAGGGCACGCGCTTTTCCCAGCAGGCGAACGTGGCGGCCACGAATTCCTCGAGCTGCGAGATGGAGTTCTCCGCATCGAGCAGCGTCGCGTAACGCTGCATCTTCGTCAGGTAATTGCGCGGGTTGTCGATTTCGTTGAAAGGAATGCGCAGGCGCCAGATATAGACGTCGGTGCGGTCGGCCAGCACTTCCTCGCCAAGCGCCTTGGTGCCGGAGTAGAAGCTGCAGTTGTTCGTGCGGAACGTGAAGTTGGGCGTGTCGGTCTCGGTGAACTCGCCGCCGTCCGCGCGCCGACCGGTGAAAATGCAACCCGACGAAACGTGGCCCCACGGCACGCCGGCGTCCGTGCAGGCCTGCGCGATGATGCCAGGCAGCACGCCGTTGCCGAAGAGGCACTCGGACTTGTGCAGCTCGCAGGCATCGACGTTGGGCTTGCCGGTGTAGCCGGCGGCGTTGATCAGGAAAGCCGGCTTCTCGCGGCGCAGCAGTTCGGTGAGCTTGGCGCCGTCGGAATAGTCGAAGTCAGCCCGACGCAGGTTGCGGAATGCCAGACCCTTGCGCTGCAGGAGCGCCTGGTAGGCTGAGCCGACGTAACCGGAACCACCGAGCAGATAAATCATAGGAGCGGACGAATTCAGTGCGTTTACCGCTCCGTTGCAACTCCAGCTTTTTCGGAGCCGGCGAGGCGTTGGAACCGGCCGCTGACCCTGACTCAGGCGAGGGTATTCTCCACCACGGATTGCCCGGATAGCCGTGGATTACACGGAGGCGGCGCGACGGGTCCGTGAAATCAGTCTCCATCCGTATCCTCGGTGGTCAAAAAACGCCCGGAGTGACCACGCGCTCCGCGCAACTCTAGTTCTTCTTCTTGTAGTCGCCGCGGCTGAAATACTTTTCCAACCAGACGTACGAGCAGATGAAGAAATAGCGGCTGCCCATCTCCTTGATCTTGAGTTTGGCCTCGCCGTATTTCCGGTTCTGCCAGGAGATCGGCATGACGGTCCAGGTGTAGCCGCGGACGATTGCCTTGAGCGGGATCTCGACGGTGAGGTTGAAATGCGGCGCGAGGAACGGACGGCAGCCGTCGATGACAGTGCGACGGTAGGCCTTGAAGGCGTTGGTCGTGTCGTTGAGTGCGATGTTGAAGCCGATGCGGACGAGAAAATTCGCGAGGCGGTTCACCCAAAGCTTCACGCGCGGGTAGTCGATGACCTTGCCGCCCTTGACGAAGCGGCTGCCGAATACGCAGTCCCAGCCTTCGTTCAACTTGCGCCAGTATTTCACGGCGTCATCGGGCGAATCGGAAGCGTCCGCCATCATGATCGTGCAGGCGTCGCCCTTGATATTGTTCAATCCGAACACCACGGCGCGCCCGAAACCGTTCGGGCCCTTGTTCTGCACCGGGGCCAGCGTCGGGATCTCCGCCTTCAAATCCTGCAGCACCTGCCAGGTCTTGTCCTTGCTGGCATCGTCCACCACCACGATCTCGTGCGGCACCTGCTCGCGCACCAGCACCGCGTAAAGGTCGCGCAGCGTGGGCGGCAGCGATTCCTCCTCGTTGTGGGCCGGGATGACGACCGAGAAGAGCTTCAGGGGGGCGGGAGAGGCCTCAGACATCGCGCCACTGAGGGGAATTCTCCCCCGGGCGGCAAGCCTGCGCTAGCGGGGAGCCGACAGCTCCAGCCAGGCGGGGTGCTGCTCGGCATGGAGCGCGATTTCTTCGAGAATATCCGTGGTTCGGATGGCGGGTTTCCAGTCCCAGAGAGTCGTGGCGCGCGCGTGGTCGAGCACGATCCAGGGAATGTCGAACGGTCGCGGTGTGCCGTCCTGCACGACGGTGTGCGGACCGAAGCGGCCGGCGCACCAGTCGCTCAATTGCTTCAGCGACATCGCCGAGGTGGCGCCGCCGGAGAGGTTCACCAGCCGGTCGGCCACACTCATCTTCGGTGCGGAGAATTGTTTCACCAGCAGTGGCACGAGATCGCGCGGATGCAGGCAGTCGCGCACCTGATGGCCGTGGCCGCCGAAGCCGAGGTACTTGAGCGGGCGCTTCCGCAGCCACGCATTGATCCAGTAGGCGAAGATGCCTTGGTCGGCGCGGCCGAACTGGCCGGCGCCGGCGAGCACGCCACAGCGGTTGATGAAGACGGGGAAGCCGAACGTCTCGCCGTACTCGAGCGCCATCGCCTCGGACGCGAGCTTGGTCGCGCCGTAGAGCGAGATCGGCGCCTGGGTGGCGAAGCTCTCGCTGAGGCCGGCTGTGGTCAGGCCGGAACCGGGCGCGGGCACGAACGCGTCGCGCTCGACCGCAACCTTCAGACCGGCGAGCGGCGCAATCGAATACACCCGGCTGGTCGAGAGCAGGATGAAGCCCGCCTTGTGCGCCTTGCAGTACTCGAGGATGTTGATCGTGCCGGTGAGGTTGTGGTCGACGAGCTCGCGCGAGCTCGTCTTGCCGTCGACGCCGGCGAGCACGCTCGGGTTGGCGGCGGCATCGAGGACGAAATCGGCGGCCGGCAGCGCATCCATCGCGGCGACATCGCGCAGGTCGGCTTTGAGCACCTTGATGCCGAGCTTCTCCAGCGGCTCGCGATTGGTCTCGCTGCCGGGGCGGATGAAGTTGTCGAAGCCCATGACCTCGTGTCCGGCCGTGCGCAAGGCGCGCGCGAGCGTGCTGCCAACGAAACCGCAGATGCCGGTGATGAGGATGCGCATGTCAGGCGACGGAAGCAGAGCGGGGCGGGGAGGTGAAGTGGGAAATCCCTTGAAATCAGGGCGGGGTGTTCAGTCGGACGACGACCGGGCTGGTTGCCCCAAACGCCTGCATGGCGATCACAATCCAACCGTCAGGTTCGGCGGACCAAACCCGGAAGGCATGCCGTCCCGTCGCGGCATCGAGTGGTCGCTCGACCTGCGGATCAAGGCGGCCGCCCTTGTAGAAGCCGGCGTAAAGCGACGGCAGCTGTGGCAGAACGCCGTCACGTTTTGCCACCGCGACGATGCCATCGAGGCCCGGGGTGCTGCGGGACACCTGAAGCCACAATTCACCGTCGGGGGCGAGAAGGTAGTCGGAGCCGCGCAACTCGCCGCCATAGGCAACGGCGGAATCGGGCCGCCAACCCGGACCGCAAAGCGCAGCCAGGGCGTTTTCATCGAGCATGACCGGTGCGACCGCGGTGGGCCGCAGCGGCGGCGGACGGACCGCGGCCGACGCCTGTTGGATGGAGGGATTGCTCCAGCCCGCGGCCGTGCCGGAAGGCGGTTCCGCCAGGAAGCGCACCCGGAATTCCACAGGCAAGCCGGCGCTGGCGATATTGGCTTCGAGTCGCTTCTCCGATTCGCCCGGCTGGAGCTCCGCGTCGGTTTCCCAGCAGGTGACCGGTTCCTGCCCCGCGCGCAGAAACCGGGCCGTGAAGTGCGCCTTGAGCGGCTGGGTCACAGGAGCGGATGACGCCAGGACCGCCGTGGCTTTCAGCTGATGGCTGGGAACCAGCATGGTCATGACGCCTTCACCGCGGGTGATCCCGATGAAGGGTTGTCCGCTCGGAGCGCGCCCAGGTGTCATGGTCGTGGCCAGAAACCGGGAGTCGAGATTTCCTCCCTGCTGATGGAGAAACTCCACCGGCCGGTGCGAAATGCCGGGGGTGGTGATCCGGTCATAGAGAATGTAGACCGCACCCCACTCGTACCGCAGGTAATTGACCCGAAATTCCTGTTTCATCGGCTCCGGCCAGGAATCGTACGCTCGCGGCACAATGAACCGGGAATGGGGCGCGCCGCGTTTCAGCGCGGCGAAAAATTCCTCCCACTCCGCCTTGCCGTAGCTCGTGCCGAAATGCATCCAGAGGGGACGGTGCGGGACGTGGGGGGCGGGCAGGCAACGTTCGAGCCACTCGAGCCCGGTGAGCGGAAACAGCGACGGGGCTGCAGCCGGGTTGGCCCGCCACCATGCCGCGAGGGTGCGCATGGAATCCACCACCTCGGGCGGCAGTTTCGTGCCGCGCAGATAGGCGAACTCCGGGCCGGCTTCCTCCGCGGCGAGGTAGGTGCTCCGCGGCGCCGGGGAGTGGCCGAATTGCGAGCGCAATCCCTGCCAAGCCACGGGCCAGGCGACCGCGAGCAGCAACGCGGGCCAGAACAGGCCGAGGCGCGCCGTCCAGCCGCGGACCGGCAGATCGAATCCGATCCACAGCGCGGCCAGCAGGCCAAGCCACGGGCCGAATGTCAGGACTGCGATGTCGTAGTTGGTGGCCATCAGGCTGATTCCCGCGAGCAGCACGAGCAACCCCGCCAGCGGGGCGAGCACGAGATCGACGCGATCCCGCTGGCGCCACGCGCGGTGCACGGCCACGCCGGTCACCGCCAGACATGCGATCACGCCCAACAAACCGAACTGGGACACCGGCAGCCGGCCATAGAAATCATGCGGCGGATGGAGATAGAAGCCGGGCGTCAGGACGGCATGGAGATCGCCCGCGCGATCCCCATGCAGCGGATTGGCCACGACATTGTAGTACCACGTTGGAAGCGAAGCGCCGGTCCACGCCAGTTCCGTGGCGACGGGCAGCACGACGCCGCTCAAGACAATCAAGGCCAGCAGGCCGGCTGCGGCGCGCCGCGATGCTTTTTCCTTCAAGGCCGCGCGCACCGGCCACGCTGTGGCAAGCGTGAGCGCCACGAGGTGCCAGTTCAACTTGGTCATGCCGCCCAGCCAGAGGGCGCCGCCGAGCAGCAGATGCCAGGAGAGGGTCCGCCTTTGCAGCACCGGTGCGGCCGCGGCGGCGGTCGCGGCCAGGACGAGGCAGATTCCGCCGAGGGCATTGAAGTAGATGATGAGATGTTGAGCCGCGGTTGCCACGCTGAGCGCGGTACCCAGCAGCAGGGCGGCCCCGAACGGCCAGCGCCGGGCGAACGCGGCGGTGAAAAGCACGAGGCTGAGCGCGATTGCCAGCGCCCCGCCCCAAGTCAGGTTGAGATAGCTCGGCCCTGTCATCCACTCGATCGCGGCGTTGGACAGGAACTGCGCAGACTGCAGCGGACTGCCGAAATCGGTGTAGGGCCGTTCTCCTCCCATCACCCGGCCGACCCCCGCCATCGTCACGCCGTAATCATAGAGATCGCGCTGGTAATGCCGGTTGTGCCACCACGGCAGCAGGGCGAAGAGAAGGGCGGCGGCAACCGCTGACAGGCGAATGAAGCGCGAGGAGGTCGCGGGTTTTGTCCCGGCGAGAGCATGTGCGTCTTCGCTCACCGCAGGTCGAGCGCGCTGAGGTAGGTCCAGTCCCACGACGTGCCGGCGCCGGGGTCGATGGTGATGACCACGCGATCGCCCGTGCGAATATCCTTCGGCAGCATCAGGTCCGCGTACTGCCGGCCGCGGGCTTCCGCGACGGACAGGGGTTTGAGGTCGCGGTAGAAAATATTCCGCGGCGGCTCGCCGTCGCGCAGGAGATCGACCTTGTAAATGGCGCCGTCCGTCTGGCCCTGCCCGGTGTAGGCTTCGGGCTGGATGCCATACGCAAAGTTCAGCTGCTGCTCATCGCCATCCAGCACGAACGTCAGCGCCGCGGGCGGCGGCAGCATGAGCAGCCATTCGTTGTCGCGGTGCACGAGGTACGGGTAGGCGCAATCCACCTTGCTCGGCGCGCGCCGGAAGCCCGGGAACTGCCGCACGGAATAGAACGGCGATTCCGAGAAACGCAGCCCGCCGAAATAAACCCAGTCCCAGGCGCTGTTGCCGTTCTTGCCGGAAGTCGTGCGCACCACGAGCGTGGTGCCCGCGGGATAGGGCGGCAGGTCCACCTCGGCGGTGAGCGCGCCCCGGTCGTCCGGCGCGTGCTGCGGATCCAGCATGCGGTGGAAGACCTGCAAGGGCGGCTGGCCGGGTGGACGGAGTTCGGCGATGAACTCCGCGCCATCGGTTACGCCTTCAGTGTAGGCTTTGGGATGCATGCCGAAGTCGAGCCGCATGCTGCGCTCCGTGCCCTTGAGCCGCCACAGCAGCTCCGCCGGGGGTTCGAGCATCAGCACGGGTTTTCCCTCGATGCGGTTGCTGGGCAGGCCCTGCGTCATGACATCGGGATCGACCGGCCGGCTGTAATCGATGCGGCCCCGGTTCACCAGGTGTCGCAGTTCGGAAGCAGACAGTGGATGCTTTTCCAGGTAATCGGATCGCACGTAGACGCGGGCGTATTTCAGGTCGACCACGAGTCGATAGTGCTCGCGCACGTAAGCGGCCAGGGCGGGGAAGATCTCGTGTGCCTGGGTCGCGCGCTCGAAGAAGAACGGCGCGCCCGGGCCGACGGCGTCGACGAACACTTCCGGGCGGTTCCGCTTGATGTCGGCGAGGTAGGTTTCGCGGAAGTACTCGCGCTGCGGCACGTCTAGGATGCACCACTGGCTGACCGTGTCCTGTGTGGCCTGGGGCAGGCCGCTCTCGACGTAGGCGGAACTCATCCAACCCCACAGCGCCATGCTCGTACCCGGCTGGTGCCAGTGCCGGAGCACTTCGCCCAACGGCGAGTAAGGCTGGCGCCAGTGTTCCGCCAGGTGCCCGATCATCTCCGGCGTCGGCTGCCTGGTCCGCACTTGCAGCGGCACCAGTGCGAACAGCGGCGCCAGTCCCGCCAGCACCAGGCGCCCGGCCCCGCGCGACCACAGGTCGCAAAGCAGGATGCCGGACCAGAGCGTGAGCGGCACCGTCAGGAAAAGCATGTAGTGCAGCGAGGCGCGCGAGGGGGCGATGATGCAGAACACCGCGGCGGCGGTCAGCGCGGCGGCGAACCAGAAAAGCCGCGGCAGGATCTGCCGCTTCTGCACATAAATCGTCCCGGCCCCGAGCAGGAACAGCAGCACCGCGGCCACCCAGGAAACGATGAAGCCATTCTGGCGCGCCTGTTGCATGAGGTCGTGCCACAGCTGCGGCGGCGTGTCGGCCCGCTGGCGGAGGTGGAGGATGGCGAGCACCCCGAGGAAAAGCAGCGTGGCTCCGATCCACGGGAAGAGATGTCCGCTCTCGCTTGCAAAGCGGTGCATGTCCTGGAGCGCCTTGTCGAACGGCATGCCGGCCTGCACGTAGGCGACGTTCTGCAGGATGAATCGCCGCCAGAAATGTCCGAACTGGCCGGTCACCACCACCAGCAGGAGTACGATCAGCGAGGGCGCGGCGGCACTGCCGGCCAGCGCCGCCAGCCGCCGCCAGGGCCGCTGGCCCGCGGGGGCAGCTTGCCACGCCAGCATCAGTTGCCAGCCCACGATCACGAGCACGAGCGGCGAGGCCTGGAGCTTGGCCCAGGGGAGGCAGCCTGCGACAAAGACGGACGCCAGCGGGTAGCGCGTGAGCAGGCAGACCGACAGAGCCAGTAGCGTCAGAGGTGTCAGTTCAGACGAATAATGGACGAAGTCGGCATGCGTCGCGACGGCGAAGAAAACCGCGCCGGGCAGGACCGCCAGTTGCGCGACCCCGGACGCCACCTGGGCGCGGAAGGTGCGGTAGAGCAGGAGGAGCAGCGCCCAGGTCAGAAACAACGCCGTAACGCGCGCGCCGAAATAATCGAGCGGCAGGCCGAGCCAGTGGAGCGGCAGCGGCGCATAGTAGTCGAGCGGGCCGGAAGTGACGCCGTCCACCGAGCGCCAGAACACCGGGTCGTGCGCCAGCGCCATCGCCCCGGCGATAAACTGGCTTTCGTCGGGATTATACTCACTCGCGCAAAACAGGAATGGCCAGCGCCACGCGAAGAGGAAAAGCAGGAGCAGGACGGCGAATCCGGCCGCGCCCCAGCGCACGGTCTTCTCGCGCGCCGTCAGCCACACGCTCAGGATGATCCAGCCGAGCAGCGCGCACGTGCTGAAAGCCGCCAGTTCCCAATAGAACTGGGGATGGGCATCCAACCATTCGAAAACGGCACGCATGGGCAGGGAAGGGAATCAGTGGCGGTTCACCAAGGAAAGTGGAAATCAGGTCACGCTTAGCGCAGGTCGAGCGCGGAAATGTAGGTCCAGTCCCAGGAATTGCCGGCGCCGGGATCGATGCTCAGCACGAGCCGGTCGCCGGCGCGAACGTCGGGCGGCAGCACAAGGTCGGCGTGCTGCGGGCCGCGATTGTTGGGATCCTGCACCGGATTGAGCCGGTGCTCGAAGAGCCCGCGGGTCGTGCCGTCGGCGTGTTGCAGTTCCACCCGGTAGATGGCGCCGTCCGTCCGACCCTCGCCGGTGTAGGCGCCTTCCTGGAAACCGTAGGTGAAGTTCATCTGTCGCTCGCTGCCCTCGAGCACGAACGTGAGCGCGGCGGGCGGTGCCAGCATGAGCAACTGGTCCGGATATTGTCCGATCAAATACGGATACACCGCGTCGGCGTGATCGGGAATGCGGCGAAAGCCGGGAAATTGCCGCGGCGAATAGAATGGGGAGTGGGCGATCCGCATCTGGCCGAAGTAAACCCAATCCCAGGCGCTGTCGCCGTTCCGGCCCGCAGTGGTGCGCACCGCCAGCGTGGTCCCGGCGGGAAAAGGCGGAAGATCCACCTCGCCGGAAAGCGGGCCGCGGTCGCCGGGCTGGTGCTGGGGGTCGAGTGGACGCTCAAAAACCTGCAGGGGCGGCTGGCCGGGCATGCGCAGTTCGACAATGAATTCGGCCCCGTCGGTTTTTCCCTCGGTATAGGCCCGGGGATGGAAGCCAAAATCGAAACGCAGTTTCCGTTCCGTTCCGGTCAGGCGCCAGGTCATCTCGGCCGGCGGCTCCAGCATCTGGACGTCGCGGCCGCCGGCCCGCGAGCGGGGCGCATTGGCCGGCGACAGCCGGTCGGGCGCGGAAGGTTCGTCGAACTGGAGGTTGCCGCGCGCCACCAAGCGTTGCAGCTCGAGGATCGGCAGCGGGTGCGCCGTGAGAAAATCGTGGCGTACGTACACGCGCGAGGGCTGCACGTCGACCACCAGGCGGTAATTCTGGCGAATGTACGCGGCGAGAGCGGGGAAGGTTTCGTGTCCTTCAACCTGGCGGTTGTTGATGAACGGCGCGCCGGGTCCGACCGAGTCGACGAAAATCTCCGGCCGGTTGCGCTGCAGGTCCGCCAGGTAGGCCCCGCGGTAGTAGTCGCGCTGCGGCGAGGGCAGGATCGACCATACGGTCAGCATGTCGCGCACCCCTTGCGGCAGGCCGCTTTCCGCGTAGGCCGAGTTCATCCAGCCCCAGACCGTGAGGCGCGCGCCCGCGTTGCGCCAGTAGTGCAACACCGATCCGAGTTGCGAGTAGGGCTGCCGCCAATGGGTCGAGAATTCGCCGAACATGCCCGGCACGGGTCCGGTCAGGCGCCAGGCGAGGGGCGTGAGCGCACCGAGCCAGGCGAGGCCAAGGACAAGGCTCCGGCCGACGGAGGGGAGCCGCAGGCCCCCCAGCGCGGCGCCGAGCCACAGGGCCAGGGGCACGGTGAAGAACAGCACGTAATGCAGCGAGGTGCGGGCGGGCAGCAGCACGCAGAAGACGGTCATCGCGCTGAGTGCGGCGCCGAGCCAGTAAAGCGCCGGCGGCCGCCAGCGCCGCGCCGCGGCCAGCATGCCGGCGGCGAGCAGGACCAGCAGGCAGCACCAGAACCAGATCGGGAAGAGATGGGTGTCGCTGGCATTGCGCCAGAGTTCGCTCAGGATCCTGGCTCTCGGCTGGCTGGGGGAGCCCACGTAGACGACGTTTTGCGTCACGTAGCGCCGGTAGAAGTAATCGAGCTGGCCGAAGGCGGTCACGAGCCCCAGCGCCACGACGCTGGGGACGGCCGCCCAACCGACGAGCACCGCACCGTCGCGCCACCGGCGCGGACCCTGGCGCTGCCACGTGACGACAAGCTGCCAGCCCACAATCACGGCGGCGAGCGGCGCCGCCTGCAGTTTGGCCCACGGTAGCAGGCCGGCGACGAACGCCGCGGCGCGCGGACGCCGCTCGACCCAAGCCAGGGAAAGTCCGAGCAGCGCCAGGGGCGCCAACTCCGACGAGTAATGCACGAAGTCCGGCTCGATCACGACGGCGAGGAACACCGCACCGCCGAACACGGCCAGCCGGGCCGCGAAAGGCGCGACCGTGGATTGAAGCGCCCGCGCCACGCCCAGCAGGGCGGCCCAGCAAAGCAACAGGCCCGCCAGGCGCACGGTGAAGTAATCGAGCGGCAACCCGAGCCAGTGCAGCGGCAGCAGGGCGTAGAAGTTCAGCGGGCCGGAAGTCGTCCCGTCCACCGAGCGCCAGAAAACCGGGTCGTGCGCCAGCGTGAGCGCGCCGGCGATGAACTGGCTTTCATCGGGATTGTACTCGTGGGCGCAAAACAGGAACGGCCAGCGCCACGCGAGCAGGAAGAGAAACAGGAGTGCCGCAAAGCCGGCGCCGGCAAATCGCCACGTCTTTCCGCGCGCCGCTGCGCGCCACTCGAAGCCCATCCACGCGAGCAGCGCAGCCGTCGCCGCCAGGCTGCCGGCCCAATAGGCGTTCGGATGCCCGTCAAGCCAGGTGAACAGGGAAATGAGCATGAAACCGGTTTAGGGCGCGCGGCACTGGCCGGGGCGCGCGCCGGAGACTCAGGACTTCGGTCGCTTCTGCCAGGCCTCGACGATCTGGCGGATGGTTTCCTCGAGCGACTGCGTGATGTCCCACTTCGGATAGTGGGCCTTCATCTTGCGCAGGTCGGAGTAATAGCAGATGTGGTCGCCCGCGCGATTCTGGTCGACGTAGGTGAACACCTGCGCCTTGCCAGAGAATTTCTCGGCGATCTTGAACGCCTCGAGGATGGACGTGCTGTTGGCCTTGCCGCCGCCGAGATTGTAGACTTCGCCCGCGCGCGGGCTCTCGACGAATGCTGCCATGAAGCGCGCGACGTCGAGCGAGTGGATGTTGTCGCGCACCTGCTTGCCCTTGTAACCGAATACGCGGTACTCCTTGCCCTCGAGGTTGCACTTCACGAGGTACGAGAGGAAGCCGTGCAGCTCGACGCCGGAATGGTTCGGGCCGGTGAGGCAGCCGCCGCGCAGCGCGCAGGTCGGCAGGTTGAAATAGCGGCCGTATTCTTGGACCATGACGTCGGCCGCGACCTTGGAAGCGCCGAACAGCGAGTGCTTCGACTGGTCGATGGTGAAGGTCTCGGCGATGCCGTGCGCGTACGCCGGGTCGGCGTAGTCCCAGCGCGTGGCGAGTTCGGTCAGCTTGATCGTGTTCGGCGCGTCGCCGTACACCTTGTTCGTGCTCATGTGCACGAAGGGCGACTCCGGGCAGGCCTGGCGCGCGGCCTCGAGGAAGTTGAGCGTGCCGACGGCGTTGGTGTCGAAATCGTCGAACGGAATGGCGGCGGCGCGGTCATGCGACGGCTGCGCGGCGGTGTGGACGATGACCGAAGGCTTTACGGACTTGACCAGCGCGAGCACGCCGGCGCGGTCGCGGATGTCGAGCTCGTGGTGGACAAAACCCTTCAGCTCCTGCGCCAGGCGGTTCTGGTTCCAGCGCGTGTCACCCTGCGGCCCGAAAAACACGGCGCGCTGGTTGTTGTCGACGCCATGAACGGTGTAGCCGAGCGAGGCGAAATAGACGGAAACTTCGGAGCCGATGAGCCCGGACGAGCCGGTGACGAGGATGGTTTTGGCCATATAAAAAGGAGCGGTTATCCATAGGGCCGGGCAGGGGCTTTTCCAGCTGATTTTCTCAGGGCGGATGATTGCCCCTGATATGACAATTCATCGGGGAAAACCGCTATCGCCCGCCGGAAAAATCGGACATCGTCAGGTGAGGTCTAAAATGCAGTTGGCAGCAGTCGGCCGGGACGCTTTCACCACAACGTGCGCAGCTTTTTTCTTTCGCATTTCTTTTCGCTGGGGCGAGTTCTCGGCGTTTGTGCGCTGCTGGCGGCGCTGCCCGCCGGGGCCGCAGTCAACCGCGTGTTCCAGCTGACGGCGCCGGCGACGGTTGCGCCCGGTGCGAAGGTGGACGTGCGCGTGTGGATGCACACCGACGCGGGCGAGGGCGAAACCATCGCGTTCCTGCAAGCGGAGTACTCCACCGACAGCGGCAAGACGTGGACCAGCTCGTGGGCCGAGCAGGATCTCGGGACGACGGCTGATCGCGGTTTCAGTTTTCCCGCCGGTGCCGCTGGCACGCAATGCCTGGTGCGCGCGCGCGTCGCTTATCGCGGTGGCGTGGCCGGCGCCGTTGATTGTGAGGGCGCGGCAATCCGCTGGTTCGACACCTGGAAAAACTGGCAGGAGCCGCCGGCGAAATCCGCCGCGGTCGACGTGCGCTAAGCAGCCGCGCAAAATATAAGTCCTATAGGTCCCATAGGTCCTATAAGACCTATCCGCAGAAAGTTCGCTCCCTTTTAGAGCACCGCGCTTACCGGCCGCGTTCTAGTGCAAGTGATACGCCCGCGTCAGCGCCTTGCCGCGCTCGACGTGCATGAAATCCAGCGCGGGCATCGTCTCCTTCGAGCCCCGCACCGCCGGCTGCGCCATCTGCTTGCGGGCGTCGGTGCCGCGCCAGCCGGTGTAGCCGGCCAGCTCCGCCGGCCACGTGCGCAGGCAGCCCCACGTCAGCAACACGAGCAGCGCGGCTGCGGCCCAGTGCCGCCAGGCGAAGCGCACCGTCGCGAGTTCGAGAAGGCGGTTTGCGATCAGGCCGGCGAACGGCAGCACCGCGATCAGCGAGCTGTAGTAATAGCGCGAACTGATGCAGGTCATGATGCCGGTGTGATAGCGGCCGATGCCGAGCAAGACGGCATTGCCGAGGTCAAAGGCGAGCAGGAGCAGCAGCAGCGTCCGCATTCGCGGCGAGGCGATCCGGAAACCCACGACCACGACCGCGATCTTCACCAGGCCGGCGACCCACAGCCCTCCGGTCGCCCAGTCCAGGTCGAGTAGCAGCATTGCCGGATTAAGCAGGAAGAAGCCGGCCGCGAACTGCAGCACCTGACCGAGATGACCGCCGAGGTGCTGGTGGTTGCCGCCGGAGAAAAACAGAATGACCATCGCGACCGCGACTGACGGCAGCACGTAGAGCGCGGCCAAGCCGATCCGCTGCGGCAGTTCGCGCCGGTCGCCGGAGAACACCAGCGGCAGCAGCGCGCCGACGGCCAGCACCGCGCCGGTCAGGACGCCGCGCGAAAAACAGCACGCGCTCAACGCCGAGAAAAGCACCAGCGGCACGTGGCGGCGCAGCGCGCCGGTGCGGCGGTCGTTGCCCTCGTGCCAGAGTAGCGCGAGCAGGAAGAAAGAAGCGGCGAGAATCGCGGACCATTGCACCGACCACGCGAGCGTCTCGATGTTGGCCGCGGGCAGTGCGAAGAGCAGCGTCACGGCGGCGGTCGCGAACCACGGCAGGCCGTAACGCGCCAGCAGCCGGCCGAAGCACCAGGTGTTGAACGCGTGCGTGAGCCACATCAGCCACAGCATCGCGAGGTAGCTGCCGTTGAACTGCAGCAGCGCGCCGCCCCACAGCAGCTTGAACACGGGCACGAAATTCTCCGCGAACACCATGTAGACCCAGGGCCAGAAACCGAACGACGCCATCTGGTCGATCAGGAAGTAATCGTCCGCAAACCAGAAGAGCTTGGCGAATTCCGCCTGCCAGATCACGAACGGCAGCAGCGCTGCGACTCCGGCGATCCACGGGATCAGGCGCAGCACGCCGGTCGGCGGCGGGACGATCACCGGGGCTGGTGCGGGCGCCGAAGCGGTGCGCGGCGTTTGCTCGGCGCGCGACGGGAGCCAGGCCAGGCCGGCGTCCCAAGCGACCGCGACCACGAATACCAGCAGCAGCGGATAGACCGGGGCGAATGACGAGACGGACAGGATCGGGTAGGAGGTGGCCTGGATGACCGCCGTGAGCAGCAGGTAGACGACCGTGCCGCCCCACGCGGCCGCTGCAACCGTCAGCAGGTAGCTCCACGTGCGATTCACCAACAGCTGGATCGCGCGCGCGACGGCGATGAGTTGCGCACCGATCAGCAGCAACAGCAGCAGCGGACGCAGCGCCTTGCCCAGGCCGTGCAGGATTTGCACGCGACGGTAGTCCAAGCCGGTGAACGGATCGCCGCTGAGGCGTTCGTGCGTGAGGTCGCGGAAGAACTTCAACTCTTCCGCCCCGCCGGCGCTTGGTGGCGCAAAGGCGCTGAAGCGGCTGAACGAGGTCGTGAAATCCGTGAATTCGAAAAACACCGTCGCGACCTCGCCGCCGAGCCCCGCGCGCCACTGCGGTGTGAAGCCGCTGCGCTTCGGTCCGGCCGGCACACGGCCGGTGTCGCACGCGGCGTTCACCTCGAGTGCGATCTGTCGGTAATACGCGATCGCCTCGCCGGCGTTGTGCGCATGACCCGCCGCCGCGACCGCGTCGCGCAGCGCCCAAGTCATCCAGCCACCGCCGATTTCGTGGTCGGTCGCCGGTTTGCCGGTGACGCCGGTCGAGGCGTCCGCCCAGCCGAGGCCGAGATCGCCTTCGAGGTACGGACGCAGTTCGGCAAACGCCGGGCTCACCCGGTACGCGGCTTCGCGCGCCTGCTTCGTGATCGGGGTGAAGGGCACCGCTGGTCCGGCCTGCACGCGCGTCAGCGCGCCATAGGCGTCGGCAAACTCCGGGGCGCGAAACTCCACCGTGCCGAACCAGCCGTAGGCGCGGTAATTCAGCGCCGACACCACCAGCAGCGGCAGCAGCGCGCAGCCGGTGGCGAGCGCCAGCGCGCGGAGCACGGACATCAGCGCGGCTCGCGAC
The DNA here is from genome assembly GCA_048498955.1 of Verrucomicrobiota bacterium. Taxonomy (GTDB): domain Bacteria; phylum Verrucomicrobiota; class Verrucomicrobiia; order Opitutales; family Opitutaceae; genus Lacunisphaera. The sequence continues at coordinate 119,380 of JBEHWZ010000006.1, forward strand.
GAGCGCCATGCCAGCCATAATGCCGCGCCGGCAAGCAAGCCGGCGCTGGGTACGATCCAGACGGCTTCCTCGCGCGTCAGGTAGAAAGCGGCGGTCGCCAACCCGAGCCCGATCGCCCAAGGCGCGAGTTTCCGCGCGGACAGGTCGCGGCGGTAGTGCAATGCGATGAGGCCGGCGAAAATGAGCAGCACCTCGGGCGAATAGATGTGCTGGCGCAGCACGCGACCCAGGCTCGAGGCTTCGAAGCTCATCGGGTTCCAAAGGAGCAACGCGTAGCCCGCGAAGCGTGCGGCCGGAGACTTGATCGCCGGCGCGCAGGCCTGCACGAGCAGCGCGCAGGCCGCGGCGTACAGCAGCTGATTCGCGAAATACAGCGGCACGTGGAGCAGCGCCAGTGCCGCGATCCAGAACGAGTACATCGGGCCCTTGGCCAGCGTCAGCTGGTCGTAGGCGCCGAGCCAGTTGCCATGCAGGAGTTGGTCGGCGAGACGCAGGAAAAGCACGTCGTCATGCGCAGCGTAGCCGAGCGCGTAGACTTCCTGGCCGCGGGTCAGCCACAGCTTGAAGACTGTGACGATTGCGGCCGCCCACAGCCAGCGACGGGAAGAATCGACGGCAGCCCCGGTCATGCGTGGTCGGCGCGCGTGTCGAGACGCAGCACCCCGAGGAAGAAACTGGTGAGGATCATCTGGCAGCCCAGCACGAGGCAGAGCGCGCCCGGGATCACGCGGCGCAGCGTTTCGCCGGTCTGCACGAGCGGGCCGAAACCGTGCCCGCCCCAGATCGAGACCGCCCACGCGGACAAACCAAGTCCGGCGAGCACCAGGATGGCGCCGACGATCAGGCCGGATTCCAGCGTGAGGTGGCGAAACCAGTCGTCGAAGCCTGCCTCCGCGCGGCGCAGTCCGGCGCGAATCGCGAAGAACTTGCTCAGCACGGCAAACGTGGCGGCTTGGAAACCGATGAGCACGGCGACGGCGGCGAAGAGCAGTGTGTGCACGTCGAGCGTGATGCGACCGAGCGGCAGCGGGCCTTGCAGCAGCACGGCGCCGAGCACGAGCCCCGCGGTCATCAGGAGGATGCCCGGATACCAGAACAGCCAGCGCGGGCTGAAGAGCAGCATGAAGCGCAGGTGGCGCCAGCCGTCGCGCCACGGCCGCAGGTGCGGCGGACGATCGCGCCCGTCCTTGCGCAGCACGGTGGGCACTTCCTCGACGCGCATGCCGAAGAGCACGGCCTTGATGACCATCTCCGACGCGAGTTCCATGCCGGTGGTGCGCAGATCCATCCGGCGGTAGGCGTCGGCGGAAAAAGCGCGCAGCCCGCAATGGAAGTCGCCGATCGGCGTGCGGAAGAAAAGCCGGCCCATGAAGGAGAGGATCGGGTTGCCGATGTGCCGGTTTTTCCACGGCATCGCGCCCGGTTCGATGCCGCCGAGGAAGCGGTTGCCCATGACGAGATCGGCGCCGGTCCGGAGGCGTTCGACGAAACGCGGCAGGTGGCCGAAGTCGTAGCTGCCGTCCGCGTCGCCCATCAGGATGTATTTGCCGTGCGCCGCCGCGATGCCGCCGCGGAGCGCATTGCCGTAGCCCTTGATCGCAATCGGCACGACGCGCGCGCCGGCCTTCGTTGCGAGCTCCTGCGAGCCGTCGGTGCTGCCGTTGTCCGCTACCACGACCTCGCCCGCGATGCCCGAGGCCGCAAGGGCGTCAACCGCTTCGCGCACGCAGCCGGTGATTGTCAGCGCCTCGTTGAGGCAGGGAATGACGACGGAGAGTTCAAGCGGCGCAGGGGTGGAAACGGACACAGCCCGCAGCAAAACAGCCGCCCCGGGTTGGGCAAAGGAAGAAATCACCCGAAATCCGCATCCGATCCCACCTCGTCCAACCCGACGCCGAAGGTGTGATCGCCTACGAAAAAATTACGCCCGGCAATTCGTCCCGCCGACCCTAAGTAGTCTATTAAACTACTTACACCACGCGCTGGAATTTTTCGGATACCGCATCCGGAGACCTTCGGTGAGTGGAATCATTCAACACGGGCCAACTCTTCTCCATCCCATGATTGATCGAATTGGTTCTCTGCCCCGGCCGGTTTTTCACGCCGCGCTGCCCTACGAAATTCTGGAAGGACTCTACGAACTTTCGCTGAAAGCGGCGCGGCGCGCGGCGACCGCGCGGCTGCCGCGGCGCGTGCCAAACCCGCGCGGAGCCTGTTGCCGGGACCGGACACACCGCTCTGGAATGAACTGGTCCGCCAAGTCCGGCCGCATCTTCGGCGGCGAGGCAGCAAAAACCTGCTGGCGCATTTGCTGGGTATTCCCCGCCAGCGTCTGTACGTCTGCCTCAAGGCCCGGCGCGGGATGCTCGACGCCGAGCGCACCCTGTTGCTGCTCGCCTGGGTGCGAGCCCGCCAGCGCGGCCGTGCGCTCACAGCCTGATCGGACCGGTCCTAAGTAGTTTAATAGACTACTTAGGCGTTGGGGGAAACGCGGGGGCGTGCGGTGAGGGCGTGGCTCAGTATTCCGCGTTGAGCGAGAAGGAGAACGTGCGGCCGCGCCAGTCGCCGTAGGGTTGAAGGCCGGAACCCGAAGGATCGAGCGCGTATTTTGGGAACTCGAAGTTGGAGAGATTGTTCACGCGAAGCTGGGCGCCGAGGCGGAGCTTGCCGGGTTGGCGGGGCAGAAAACGCGTGAGGTCGCTCTGCACATAGGCGTCGAGCTGCCAGTAGGACTTGATGCGGTCGCTGCCCTGCGCGGGGCGTTCGATTTCGGGCAGGATGCGCGAGCCGAGGTAATGGGCATCGAGGCCGAAGCCGCAGTTTGGATTCGACCAGCCGGCGCTCATGGTCACGCGGTGTCGCAGCAGTTCGAAGGCGGCATCCGGCGCGGTCAGCTCGTTCACCACCGGGCCGCCGGGCAGCAGCTGCCGGTCGTATTTCTGGAACCAGACCCAGCGTCCGAGCAGTTCCAGCGTGCCGCCGGCGAAATCGCGCCAGGCGTAGTCAGCGGCGGCGCTCCAGTTTTGCGAGTGGCGGTGGGCGGCGTTGGCCGGCCCGATGAGCACGGTGCTGACGCGCGGCGGGCTGCCCGGATGGGTGAGGTCGTTGCGCTCGATGCGGTCGGGGAAGATCGCCTCGAGGTTGAGCACGTCCTGCGCCTTCAGCGAAATGAACTCGTTGGTCTTGGTGGTGTCGGCGAAATCGAGCGAAGCGCGCAGGCGGTGGACCGACCCGCGCTGCCAGACCAGGCCGACGGATTGCGTCGCCGCGGCTTCGGGCCGCACGTTGGGGTTGATGGCGAGCTTGGAGTCGACGATGTAGCTTTCGTTGCGCCGCGGATCGAAAACAGGCGCCGGATCGATGCTTGCGCCGCTGCCGCTGCCCTCGGCGAGCGGCCGGCTCATCAGGGCGGTCGGGAAGCGGTTGGAGGTGGTGTAGGAGCCGCGCAGCGAAAATCCCCCGGCGAAATCGACCTTCAGGCCGATCGTGGGGGCGAAACTGGTTTCGTTCGACTGCGAGGACAGGATGTAACGCAGGCCCACGTCGAGCTCGAGCGTCTTGACCGGATGGGGCAGCCATTTTTCCGGCAGCAGCGGGGCTTGGAGTTCGCCGAACACGCTCATGCGCTCGAGGGTGCGTCCGCTCCACGGGATGATTTCGGGTGCGGGCGTGCCGTCGGCGTAACGCGGTTCGGACGTGTACGGGGCGAGCTGGTTCAGCCGGTAATCGGCGCCGATGTTGGCCGTGCCCTTGCCGGTGGGCAGCACCAGGGACTCGTTGGTGGCTCGGAGCGTCCCCTCGAAGGTGTCGTAGTCGCCGAGCGTGACGAACCGGCCGGGCGCACCATAGTAAACCAGCACCTGGTCATAGAAGGCCTGTGGCGCGTCGAAATGCTGGGTGTCGCGCAGCGGATTGTAGCCACCCGCGTCCACGAGTTGCTGCCAGCGCACCGGGTCGGCGCGGATGATGCCGCGATAGCGGGCGACGCTGTGGGTGTACTGGCCGTCGGCGGACACCTGCCACTCGCCGGGCAGCTTGAGCAGGGCGCCGCCCACGGTGGACCAGGATTCCAGGTGGGCCTCGTTGTAATCTGCGCCCAGCCGCGTCGCGACTTCGTTGAGCGCGACGTTCACGTCCTGCCCGAAAGGATTGAAGGGCGAGGTTGCCGGGAGCTGCAGCGTCGCGGGAAAGAGATCGAAACCGCGATGGACGAGGGTGCGATTGTAGCCGGCATCGAGCCCGAGCTGGAGCCAAGGGGTGACATCGTACACCGCGGCGCCGTACCACGAAGCGCGGCGCTGCTCGCGGCCGTAAACATAGTCCCGGCTGTTGAACGACGAGGCGAGACCACCGGGCGTGTCGAACAACCCGGTGCTGCTTACGCCGGCGCGGCCGGTGAAGGCCGCGAGGCCGCCCGTGCCGTTCGCTCCCGGGGCAACCGAGGTGAACGTCGCCGAACCGGGTCCGAACAATCCCGGGGAAAGCGGATCGGCCGCTTCGACGTTGGGCGTGTCCCGCGGCACCAGCCCGGTGTTCGCCGCGAGCCGGCGGCCCTGGTAATGCAGCTCGGATTCGACGGCCGGTTCGGTGCGGGTGAAGGTGGCATTGAGGCGCAGGTGCAGTTTTCCCCCGAGCAGGCTGCGCCCGTGCTGCAGCGACACCGAGGTTTGCGGGGCGTCAAAGCCGCCGAGCGCGTTGGTGTAGGTGGTGCGCACCTCGGTGCCCTCGGCATCGGGACGCAGCACGATGTTGATCACGCCGCCGACCGCATTGCCGCTGTAGAGCGCGGAGGAGGAAACCGGGAGCACCTCCACCTGCTGGACGAGCGCCAGCGGCACGAGATTCACGTCGGGCGCGCCCAGCGCGCCGGTGGTGTCGGTGAAGGTCTCGGGCAGGCGGCGGCCGTTGACGAGCACGACGGTTTGGTCGGCATCGTAGCCGCGCAGGCCGAGGTTGGAACTGCCGGATACGAAGCTGCTCGAATTGCCCGTCTGTTCCGGGGGCGGGCTGGCGGCGCCGTCGAGCAGCTCGCGCTGGAAAAATTCGTTGAGCTGCACCACCCCGCTGCGCGCGATCTGCTCACGGGTGAAAATCGTGAAGGGCAGGGCGTTGTCCTCGGTGCGGGGCAGGCCAAGGTTGCCGGCGGCCTGGCGCGGCGCGGCGCCAACCCCCTCGCCGATGAGCAGGCGGTCCTCGCGGTCCTTGACGAGGTAGGGTTCGAGCTCCGTGACTTCGCTGGCGGTTTGCAGTCGCAGCGGGGCCAGTTCGCGCGTCTCACCGGCCGTCACGAGCACCTTGGGAAACTCGAGCGGGCGATAACCATGTCCGCCCGCATACAGCCGGTATTCGCCCGGAGGCACGGCCGGAAAAAGAAAATGCCCGTTCGCGTCGGTGCTCGTGCGCAGCCGCGTGTCGGCGAGCACCACGGTGGCTTCCCGGGCGGGCGAGCCGTCGGGCGTGACGATGCGGCCTTCGACCGCGCCGGTGGGCCGCGTGGCGCGGGTGACGACAAATTTGCCGAGCAGGGTGCGGCGGGCGGCGAAGCCGGTGTTGCGCAGGAGGCGGTTCAGCGCGTCCTCCGGTTCGAGCGCGCCGTGCACGGCGTTCGCCGGCACCGCGTTCAGCTCATCGTAGGAAAAAAGCACATCCACCCGCGCCTGTTTCGAAAAGGCGAGCAGCGCGGCCGGGGCGGGCTGGGCCGGAATGTCGAACTCCACCGGCGCGGCGAGGGCGGACAGCGCGGTCGCGCCGCCGAGGCAGACGATCAGCCGGCGGAGGAGACGAAAAGCAAAAGCCACGATCGGTTGGGTTTAACGCCGGACCGAGTCCACCTGGACGGACCCATCGAGGTTGCGCGTGACCGAGACGGTGGGAAGCGCGGTCTCGAGGTTGCTGAGGAAGCCGTTCAGGTCGTCGATGGCGTAGCTGCCCCCGATGCGCAGCTGGGCGGCGCCGTCGGACACGCTCAGGTTGCGGCCATGGTAGCGGGCAAAGCGGGCGAGCGCGTCGCGCAGCGGCGTGCCGGCGAAGACAATCTGGCCGCGGCGCCATGCCAGGGCGTTGTCGAGCGCGTCGGCGGAGAGCGCCTGCACGGTGACGTGCGCGTGGTCGCTGGTGAGCTGGTCGCCGGCGGTGAGCGCGCGGGGGGCGGCGCCGTCGCCGGGGCGCACCTGCACGGAGCCCTCGAGGACGGTGACCTCGATGCCGGTCAGCGGGTCGGTGCGGACATTGAACTGCGTGCCGGTGACGCGGACCGAACCGGCCGGCGTCTCGACGAAGAACGGGCGGTTTGGATCCTTGCTGACGTGGAAGAACGCCTCGCCCGCGGCGAGCCGGACGCGGCGTTCGTCGGCCTTGAGTTCGACGACGAGGGCGGTCTGCGCGTTGAGCTCGGCGTGCGTACCGTCAGCGAGCGTGAGTTCCTGGCGCTGCGCCACGGTCGTGGCGACGTTGCTAAATTGGTCCTGTGGCTGGTGGAGCCACAGAACGACCGCGACGGCCGCAGCTGCTGCGAGCGTTGCGCCGGCCCATAGCGGCCAGCGCGACCGGGAGAGCAGTGAGGTCGTCTTGTTTGCGGTGCGAGGTTCCGACAACTCGTCCCCGATGCCTGCAAGCAACGGCAACTGCTGTTCGAGATCGGCGGAAAATTGGCAATACGACGACAATAGCAGGCGGTGTGCCGGATCGGCATCGAGCCAGGCCTGGAGTGTGTCACGGTCGGCGGCGGAGAGCGTCGAGCCGTCGAGGCGCGCGGCCCACAGGGAAGCCTGCTCCTCGGCATCGGGAGAAATCGTAACGGGCGGTTTCATGGCTGGGCCTCCGTGGCGGAGGCGGCGGGGTGGTCGCCCGTCTGGCGGGCGAGGGTGGCGCGCAGCAACCGCAGGGCGCGCGCGTGTTGTTTCTCCACGGTGCTGATGGCGATGCCGAGGCGGTCGGAGATTTCCTGGTGGGAAAGGAGTTCGATCTTGCGGAGCAGGAGCACGGCGCGGCAGCCCTCGGGCAGCTGGGCGATGGCTTGTTCGAGTTGCTGGAGTTCCTGGCGGGCCATCACCTGCTGGACGACGCCCGGGGCGGGCGAGGCGCTGAATTCGTCGGACGGTGGCTCGGGCGCGAAGGGCGCGATGCGACGGCGCTTCAGGCGGTTGAAGGCCAGCCGGCGAGCCGTCGTATAAAGCACGGCCTCGGGCTTTTCCGCCTCCTGCCGCTCGATGACCGGGTAAACCCGAACATACGCATCATGCGCCACATCTTGGGCTTCCGCCTGGTTGCCAAGAATCCGGGCCAGATACCGGCGCAGCGGTGTCACCGTCGAGCGGTAAACGCTGGCGAAGTCCCGCGGGCTGGCGGGCTTGTCGGGCATGGAATCCTGGGGGAGCATCTCGTTACCTGAAGACAACGTTCGACCGCCAATCCGCCATCGCGTCGCCAAGAAATTCCCCGGAATTCCGGAAAATCAGGCGATCGGCGGGCGGGTGGCTCCGTCACGCAGGACGGGCCGGTGGCCCGCCAGTTTTCCGTCCTGCTGATCGTAAACCTGTTCGATGATGTAAATGGGCCGGGCCTTGCTCGATTCGTACATGCGGCCGAGATATTCGCCGATGACGCCGAGGGCCAGCAGCTGGACGCCGCCGAAGAACACGATCGTGATGATGATCGAGGGGTAGCCGGGGATGAAATAGTGCGGGTTGACCAGCTTCACCACGACGACGCCGGCGCCGGCGACGATCGTGAGGCCGATGATGCCGAGCGCCAGCCAGGTCACCAGCCGCAGCGGCACGATCGAGAACGACGTGATCGCATCGATCGCGAATGCGACCATCTTCTTCAGCGGGTACTTGGTCTCGCCGGCGAAGCGCGCCTTGCGGTCGTACTGCACGGCGACCTGCTTGCCACCGACCCAGCTGACCATGCCGCGGATGAAACGATGGCGCTCGCGCATGCTGCGCAGCACCTCGGCGACGCGGCGGTCCATCAGGCGGAAGTCACCCGTGTCCGCGGGGATGTCGCTCTTCGTCAGCGTGCGGAGGATGCGGTAGAAAAGTTTCGCCGTGAAAAGCTTGAAGGCCGTCTCGCCCTCGCGGCTGCGGCGCTGGCCGTAGGCGACGTCCGCGCCTTTTTTCCACTCGGCGACCATGTCGATGATGACTTCCGGCGGATCCTGCAGGTCGGAGTCGATCAGCACGACCGCGTCGCCGTCCGCCACATCGAGGCCGGCGGTGACCGCGGCCTGGTGGCCGAAATTGCGGAGCAGGTTGACGACCTTGACGGTGGCGTCGCGCGACGCGAGGTCGAGTGCCACGGGCAGCGTCTGGTCGCGGCTGCCGTCGTTCACCAGGACGATCTCGTACGCGCAGCCGAGTTGCGCGCAGACCGCCTTCACGCGCCGGACGAATTCGGGCAGACCGGCTGCCTCGTTGTAGCAGGGCGCGACAATCGCGAGTTTATAGGTGGCCAGGTCGGCGGCGTGACTCATGGGGTGGCGTGTGGCCCGCGCCCGACAATCACCACGTTCCAGCAGAGAGGACGCAAGAAGGGAATTCCGAGGAGCAGGCGGTCGAGGTCTTCGAGCGGCCAGTACAACCACGCCCACTGATCGGCTTCCTCGATGACCTTCTTCCAGTAGCGCTCCTTGTTCGGGTCGCGGCCCTGCACGAACTTCATCGTGATGAAAATGAGCAGGGTGCTCAGCCAGAACCACGCGATCGAGGACTCCTTGAAATACGAGCGGACGGCACGGATGTCAGCGAGGCTCAGCGGGTGCTCATCCTCGGTACGGACTTCCATCGCGTTCTTGCGATAGTAGTTGATCGCCGGGTTGTACGCGACCGGGTCCCAGCTGACGAACACGCCGTCGGGCTTCAGGTGCTTCAGCAGTAGCGGCATCGTGGACGCGATGTCGACGTGATGCAGCGTGTTGCCGATGTAGATGACGTCGAACTTCGTGTCGGCGGGAAAGCCGAGATCCTCGGAAGCGGACACGTGCGTCTTGATCTTCACGCCGTTGTGCGTGGCCAGCCGGGTGGCGGCGTCGCACATGCCGGGCGAGATGTCGCTGGCGGTGACGTCGGCGCCGAGCAGCGCGAAATAAACGGAGGCCTCGCCGAGACCGCAGCCGACATCGAGCAGCGTGCGGCCGTGCAGGTCGCCGAGCGCCTTGCGGATGTGGCGCATCTCGGGCGCGGTGCAGGCCTCGTTCATCTGGCGGACGTCGATCTTCGTCACGTCCGTGCTCGCGGCCCATTCGTCGTGGAAAACTTCCTCCGCATGCTTGCGCGCCGCGTCCTTGGTCGGGCTGTTCGCGCCGAGCTGGCCGTTGAGCTGCGCCTCGGTGTAGAGGCCCGAGCGGGTCAGCACGGTGCGCAGCTCGCCGTCGAAGAACGCGATATTCTGCGCCATGATCTTGTCGTCATGGAAAGTCAGGCCGGCGTCGTTCTGGCGCTGGGCGTGCGCGGGCGCGTCGCCGCGGGTGTAGAATTTCGCGTTCTTCAGCTCGATGCGGTGCTCGCCCGCGACGGGATTGGTCCACGCGACGCGTACGGCGCCGGCGCCCGGGTTCTCGATCGTCAGGGCGTGGATCCAGTCGGCGAGGCGTGCGGCCTCGGTCGGATTCGTGGCGGCGTACTGCTCGCGCAGGCGGCGGCCGGCCCAGAGGAATTGATGCACCGCGCTTTCGTAGAGGATCTTCTTCGGCATGGGCTCAGACGAGTTTGGCGGTTTCCTGCTCGCTGCCCTGGTCGAGGGTCAGGCGGTGCTGCGCGGACGGGAGCGCGATGCGGTCGCGCTTCTCGTTGCGGATGCGCTCGGCGATCGTGAGCATCTGCTCGTAGCTGACCGGCCAGTTCTTCGCCGGCGGCGAGGTGATGAACGTCTTGATGCGTTCCATCTTCGCCTTCAGGTAGCGCATGGAAATCGTCATCTCGGGATAGCTGCCGTACATGCAGCCCGAGCAGGACTTGGTGATCTTCATCACTTCGTCGCGGAAAACCTTGTTGCGATAAATCTCGGGGAAATTGTCTCCGTACGCCGGCACGTTGCTGCCGAGGCGGTGGTCGCAGCACGGGGCGAAGTTGCCGTTGGGCAGCACGGCGAAATAGAGGTTCGGGCTGTCGCACACGTTGTCGTTGTGCTGGCGCCACGTGGTGGCCTGCTCGGCGGCGAAGCGCTTGATGTCGTCGAGGTACTGGTCCGAGTCGTAGAGCAGGTAGCCTTCCGTGCGCATGGCGCGAATGCGCTCGATCAGCTTGTTCACGTACGGCAGCTCGTCCTTCTTCCAGCGCTTGGTCTGGTCAAAGGTCCGGAAATTCATCGGCTTGTCGAAGGTCGTGACGTGGATCGGCACGACGGACGAGAACCAGCTGATCTCGGTGCCGAAGCGGATGACGTCCTCGACGTCGCCGAGGTTGTCGCGCTGGATCACGCAACCGAGCGAGGCGAAGCTCTTTTCCTTCGGCAGATACTTGCTGAACGACGCCATCGCGTGCAGCGCGTCGTGCCAGGACTTCGCGAAGCCGCCGTTGATGTCGTCCTGGTTGCCCGGCCAGAGCGAATCGAGCGAAATGGAAATGTCGCGCCCGCCTGCCTCGACCGCCTCGTGGATGCGTTCGTCGGTGGCGAGGCCGTTGGTCTGCATGCGCACGTGGACGCCGCGCGACTCGAAGGCCTGGATGATGCCGGGCAGATCCTGGCGCGTGAACGGTTCGCCGCCGGTCAGCAGCACCATCGCCACGCCCATCTTCGCAAAATTGTCCGCCATCCGCTTGATCTCATCGAGCGTGGCCTCGCGCACGTCGGAGTTGGCGTAGATGATGTTGCACTGCTTGCAGGTCAGGTTGCACCGCGCGGTGATGTAAAACTGCACGTAGACCGGGGCATCCTGCAGGAGCGAAGCGCGGGCCAAGGTGAGTTTGGAACGGGTGGAAAACATGTAAAGAGGCGGAAGTTACTAGAGGCTACCCGCCCTGCTATGGAAGTAAATTAGCGTCCGGACGCCGCGGTGGCGGATTCGTCGTCGAGGAAATCGAGTTCGCTCAGGTAAGCCCAATCGTAGGCGTTGCTGCCGTAGCGCCCCGGACCAGTGGTGATTTCCAGGCGGTTGCCGGGAGCGAAGGCAGGCAGCACGACGCGCGCGCGATGATGGCCGCGGTCGGCGGGTTTCTCGCGCGGCTCGAGCAGGTGCTGGAAGAGCACCTGCGCGGACCCGTCGGCGTGGAGCAGCCGGACGGTGAACTCGACACCGTCGGTGTTTTCATTCGCTCCCGGCACGACGCCATAGCCGAAGGTGGCGGCGCGGTCGCGGCCGTCGAGGGTCCAGCTGAATTCCGACGGCGCATGCGCGAGCTGGGCGCGGAAATGGATCGGCGTGTTCGCACCGGCGAGGGTGGTCCAGACGGTTTCGATGTCGGAGCGCGTGAACTTCAACAGCGCCGCGGTCTCCGGCCCGGCGAGCGCGGGCGGACGCGGCAGCGCGAGGAATTCCACCTCGACGGTGTGGTCGAACCAGGTGCGATTGGCGGTGGAGATGCGGAAACTCTGCGGCCAGCGGCCGGCCTGGCCGCGATAAAGTTCGATCAGGTCTTTGGTGTTTTCGACCATCGGCCCGAACAGGAAGGGCGAGGCCGCCATGATCGGGATCAGGCGGTAGCTGTTGGGCTCGGCGATCTCCGGGCCGTGAACCGCGAGACGCAGGCGAGGGGCTTTGTAGAGAAAGTTGCGCAGCGCACCCAGCAGGCTGGGTTTCACCACGAAGCGCGCGAGCAGGAGTTCGCCCGGCTTGACCGCCGGCACCGCCACGGTGTCGCCGATTTGAAAAGTGGCGCGCGACACGGTCCGCGCTTCCGGCGCCGTGGCGCCGGGGCGGGCGCGCAACAGCAGGTGATTTTGCTCCATCAGCACCGGGGTGTAGAGGCTCAGCAGATCCACAAAGGCCAGGCCGTCGTCCTGCGCGAGCAGGCGCTCGTCGATGGTTTCCAGCCGGGTGATATAAAAATCCGGGCGCCGCGCCGGATCGCGCAGGAAGTCGCGGTTCAGCTGCATCAGGCGCGGCGTATAGACATTGAACGGTCCGCCGCCCATCGGCCGCGGCTGATAATTGAGGCCGTTGAGCGTCAGGCGCGCGTGCTCGAAACCGAAGTCGTCTACGCGGCCGTTGCCGACGGCGCGGCGCGTGAGCGGCATGGCGTAGAGCCGGCGCATCTCCCCCAGCTCCTGTTCGAAGCGGGCTTGCGCGGCGGGCAGGTCGCGCAACTGCGCGAAGTTTTTGGCGAAGCGTTCGCGCAGGCGCGGACCGACCTGTGTGACGTCCGGCAGCATGCGGGCATCGCGGCGCAGGCAGCTCAGGCCGATCACGGCCAGCAGGAAAACATAACCCGCGATGACCGGTGCGCGGCCGGCGCGCTTTTCCTCCGCGGGCCATGCGACGAGCTGGAGCGCGAGTGCGGCGACGATGGCGAAATGAAAGTAGATGAAGGCGTGGCCGTCGGCGCGCACGAAACCGTGTTTCCATTGGGCAAACGCGTGACCGCCCACGAGCAGCAGGCCGGCGACCGCCGCCCACTCGCGGCGGCGGCACCACAGCGCCCAACCGAGCGCGGCGAGCAACGCGAGCGACACGGCCACACCGCGGACGAAGACCGGCGCGGCTTCCTCGAAGCCCATCGCTGCGTTGTAGCCGCTCGCCAGGTCGAACATGTCGCGAAGGTACGCCGGCAAATGCAGCGGATTCTGGCGCGCGAGCAGCCACCACAGCAGCAGCGCGCCGGCGTACGCGCCGGCGAGGCGCGCGGCGTGGACGCGACGCCGCGACACGGCGTGGCTGCCGACCACGAGGCTGAGCGTGGCGACGCCGAGCAGGAGCTGCGTGCCCTTGACGAGCGAAAGCAACGCCAGCAGCGCGGCTGCGAGCCAGACACCGGGCTGGAAACCGGCGCGCGGTTCCGTGCGGATCAGGTACAGGCCTGCGAGGATGAGCGACCACTCGAGCAGCAGGTCCTCATGGAACGGCGTGAACGCGACGTGGGCGGCGAGCCACACCCAGCCGAGCCACGACCGCCGGTTTTGCAGGAAGAACCAGAGGGTCAGCGTGGCCAGTGCCGCGTTGAGCAGGAGTTCGCAGGCCGTGCGCACCCCGAACAGATCGCCGCTGTACACCCAGCCGTAGAGCACGAAGCCGTACGGGCCCGCCATCGGCACGACCTCCGAGCCGTACTGGAAACCGTGGGCGGTGAAATACGCATACGAGGCGTAGTTCGACGGATCGAGCGCGGCGCTGACGGCCTCGCGCACCGGGGAGTGGAAATAAACCACCAGCGCGAGCCACACGGCGCCGAGCGCGATCCATCCGGCCACACGGGTCGGGCCGGCGCGGGCAGCAAGGGGCGCGGTCGTTTCAGCCATGGCAGATTACTCGAGGTGCAGTTGGGAAAGGTAAGTCCAGCCCCAGCTCATGCTGCCGCCGGGAACGGGCGCGGTGCGCACGGTGAGCACGTCGCCGGCGGCAAGGCCGGTCAGGTCGACCGTCGCGGACTGCGGGCCGCGATCCGCCGGCACGGTGACCGGCTGGAGCCGGCGGCGCAGGATTTCCCGCGACGGCTGGCCGGGATGGGTGAGCTCCACGACGATGTCACCGCCGGTGGTCTGGCCGCCGTTGGTGTAGGCGCCGGGGAGGAAGCCGAAGTTGAAGGCGAGCGTCCGCTCGGTGCCGGCCAGCGTGAAGCCGAGCTTGCCGGGTAGGTGCAGCATCAGGGACGCCTGGCCGTCGACCTCGATCGGCGCGGCATTTTCCGCGTCGGCCGAATCCGGCACGCGGTTGAAGCCCGGGAAAAGCGCGGGGGCAAAGCCGGCGCCGGCGTCCAGCTGGATGGCGTTCACGTAGGCCCAGTCCCAGGAATTGTCGCCATACTCGCCGGGCCCGGTGCGGATGACCAGGCGGCTGCCGGCGGCATAGGGCGGGAGGGCGACGTGCGCGGTGTGCGTGCCGCGTTCGCGGATGAACTGGCGCGGACGCAGCGATTGCCGGAAAATTTCGCGTGCCGCGCCGGAAGGCGCGCGGATCTCGACGCTGAAGTCCACGCCGTTGGTGGTGCCCTTCTCGTAGGCCTCGGGATCGATGCCGTAGCTGAAGGTGAGTTCATGCTCGCGTCCGGTCAGCGGCCACACCGCCTCGGCCGGCGCGTGGAGATAGCGCACGGTGGGGTGCGGGCGGAACGCGGGCGTGATCGATTCGGGAGCGACGTTGGCGTAGGGGAATTGCAGCCGGCTGCGGATTTCGGCCAGCGCCGCGGGGGTCAGCCCGGGCCGGGGCGCGGCGAGGAACTCGACTTCGATGATGGGCGCGAACGGAAAACTGTTGGGCGAGGAAACGCTCAGCTGGCCGACGGGCCGGCCGGTGCCGGGGGCGTAAAGGTCGACGAAGTCCGCCGGGGTTTCGAGCAGCGGAGAAAGCAGGAAGGGCGAGGCCGCCATCGCCGGCACGATCCGGCGCTGGCCCAGCGGCTGGCCCTGCGGGTCGGCGAGATTGAGGAAAACCTCCGGCAGCTTGTAGAGCGCGGACTGCACGCGGCCGCGCCAGTTGGGATTCACCACCAGCCGCACCAGCAGCATTTCGTCCGCGCCCACCACGGGCACGGCAATGCGCTCGTTGAAACGCAGGCTGGCGCGGTGGATCACGCGGGCGTCGCCCCCCGGCGCCGCGGGGTTGGCGGCAAGCAGCAGGTGCTCGTGCTCGAGCAGCACGGGCTGGTAGCGCCGGATGATCTCGAGCAGCGCGAGTCCGTCATCCGCCGCGATGAAGCGGCCGTCGATCGTCTGCGGCTTGAGCAAATAAAAGTCCGGGCGCCGCGCCGGGTCGCGGAGGAAGTCGCGGTTCAGCTTCATCAGCCACGGCGTATAAACGTTGAACGAACCTCCGCCCATCGGGCGCGGCCGGTAATTCAGCTGGTTCAGGATCAGCAGTCCCTGCTCGTAACCGAAGCCGTCGATCGAGTGATCGCCGACGCGGGCCTTCACCTGCGGCAGCACGCTCCGTTCTCGCTCCATCTGCAGCGCCCCGGCGAGCATGCCTTGCTCGTCCTCCGGGTGCAGCACGTGACGGCTGTTTTCCGCCAGCTGCCGGAGGAGGACGCCGGGAGAGCTTTCCCAATGCGAGAGGAAGGTGCCGATGGGGCCCCAATTGGCGAGGACCAGGGCCACGAGCAGCAGGCCGACGGCGCGCCAGGCCACGAGCAGGCTGGCGCGGGCGGGCGGCAGCCACCACGCCGCGAGGTGGATGGTCAGGGCCGCCACGATGGCGAAGTGGAAATAGATGAAGACATGTGTGTCCGCGCGCACCATCCCGTGTTTCCATTGCACGAACGTGTGGCCCGCGAGCAGCAGGACCACCGCGACGGACACCGCTTCGCGCCGGCGGTACCAGAACGCCCAGCCGAGGCACGCGGCGAGGGCCGCGGTGAGGAGCAGCGCGCGGTCGAACGCCTCCGGCGGCGTGGGGAGGGACATTGCGTCGTTGTAGCCGCTGCCCAGTTCCAGGATGGCGCGCAGGTAGGCGGGCAGGTGCAGCGGATTCTGACCGGCGCCCAGCCAGAACAGGAGCAGCGCGGCGCAATAGCCGGCGCCGAGTTGCAGGACGCGACGCCATTGCCGGTGCCAAGCGAAGGCGCCGAGCACCACGCCGAGGGTGGCGAAACCGAGGATGAGCTGCGTGCCCTTGATCAGCGAGACGAGTGCCAGCGCGGCGACGACCGGCAAATCGCGCCAGAGCGGCCGCGGCTCCACCAGCGACTGCAGCAGGTAGAGACCGCCGAGCAACAGGATCCATTCCAACGGAAGATCCGCGACGAAGGGCGTGAACACCGCCTGTGCGGCCAGCCAGGCCCAGCGCAGCCAGGAGCCGCGCATTTCCCGGAAAAACCACAGCGTCAGCGCCGCGAGCGTGGCGTTCAGCAGCAGCTCGCCGACGAGGCGGACGCGGAACAGTTCCCCGGTGTAAACCGACCCATACATGATGAACCCATAGGGGCCCGCCATCGGCACGACCTCGGTGCCGTACTGGAAGTGATGCGCGGTGAAGTACGCGTAGGAGCCGAAGTTCGAGTTATCGAGCGTCGAGCTCATGGCCTCGCGCGCCGGCGTATGGAACACGACCGTCAGCACGAGCCACACGACCGCCAGCCCGGCGAAGCGGAGGGGCCGGGGCCAGCTTTCAGGCGAGAGGGGGCGGGTGCGCAGTTGGGAAACGAAAGTGCTCACTGGATGGTCAAATGGGAGACATACGTCCAGCCCCAGCTCGGGCTGCCGCCCGGGGCGGGCGCGGTGCGCAGGATCAGCCGGTCGCCGGCGGCGACGCCGGTCAGCTGGACCGTCGCGGTTTGCGCGCCGCGATCGGACTCGAGGGTGACGGGCCGCAGCGTGCGGCGGAAAATCTCGCGCGGCGGCTGGCCGGCGCGCTGCAGTTCGAGCACATAGTCGGCGCCCGGCGTGTTGCCGCCGGCCGAATAGGCGCCGGGGAGGAAGCCGAAATCCAGCGCGAGCTGCCGCTCGCCGCCGCGGAGCGCGAATTGCAGTTCGGTGGGCACGTGAAGCAGCGTGACCTTGCTCCCCGCGAGCTCGAGCACGGCCACGTTCTCGCCGGTGGCCTGGTCGGGCAGCGGGCTGAAGCCGGGGAACTGCTCCGGTTGAAAGCAGCCCTGCCGGAAATCGATGCGCGTGACGTACGCCCAGTCCCAGGCGTTGTCGCCGTATTCGCCCGGGTCGGTGCGGAAGACCAGCTTGCTGCCCGGGGCGTAGACCGGCAGCTGCACCGCGATCTTTTGCGTGCCGCGGTCCGTCTCGACGGTCTTGGGCCGCAGCAGGCGGCTCCACACCTTGGTGATGCCGCCGGAAGGGCCGCGCACCTCGACGATGAACTCCACGCCGTTGGTGGTGCCCTCCTCGTACGCGCGCGGGTCGAGACCGTATTGGAAGGCGAACTCGCGCTCCTCGCCGCTGAGCGGCCAGATGATTTGCGACGGCGCATGCACGTAGCGCACGACATTGTGCGTCTTGAACGCCGGCGTCATGAACTCGGGCACGATGTTCGCCAGCGGGAAGGTGAAGCGGACCTTGAGTCCCTGCAGGACGTACGGGCTCAGTGCGGGCGGGCGCGGTACGACGGAGAACTCGACGGCGATGCGCCGCTTGAACGCGCCCTCGTTTGGCGTGTGCAGCACGAACGAACCGACCTGGCGGCCGGGAGCGCGTCCGTACAGATCGAGCAGGTCGCGCGTTTCCTCCAGCAGCGGCGAGAAGAGGAACGGAGATGCGGCCATCACCGGCACGATCCGCCGATCGCCAAGCGGTGCGCCGGCGCGGTCCTGGAGCGTGATGGTGACCGGCGGCTGCTTGTAGAGCGCGGCGCGCACGCTGCCGGACCAGCTGTCGCCCATCACAAAACGCACGAGCAGCATCTCGCCGTCCTTCACCGCCGGCACCTGGACGGGGTCGCCGAAATGAAATTCCTGCCGGCCGAGGGCGCGCGCGGCGGGCGCGGTGGCGCCGGGCACGGCCTTCATCAGCAGCAGGTTTTGCTCGATCTGTTCCGGGCGCCAGCCCTGCAGCAATTCCTGCAGCGCCAGTCCGTCGTCCTGCGTGACGAAGCGGTTGTCGATCGAACCGGGCTTCACCAGGTAGTAATCCGGCCGGCGCGCGGGATCGCGCAGGAAGTCCCGGTTCAGCTGCATCAGGTAGGGATCGTACACGTTGAACGTGCCGGCGCCCATCGGCCGCGGCTGGTAGTTCAGGCGGTTGAGAATGAGGATGCCCTGCTGGTAGCCGAAGTAATCGATGCGCGCATTGCCGATGGTGTCCGCGGTCGCCGGCAGCTGGTTCAGGTCGCGCTGCGCGGTGAGCTTGGCCTCGAGTTCCTCCCGGTGCCGGACGGGATGGATCAGGTTGGTGGCGTGAAAGCGGAACGACGGCCAGGCGCTGGTCAGAAGATAGCGGAGCGGCGGGCGCATCGGGTCGTAGGGGCCGGCGAGCGCCGTCAGCAGCCAGGCGGCGGCGAGCACGAACGCGCCCGCGCGCACGCCGCGTGAGGCGGTGGCCTCCCGGGTGACAAATTGGAGGTACCAACCCACCACTGCCGCCGTCGCAAAGGAGAAGAAAATCACGGCATGGCTGTCCGCGCGGACGAAGCCGTGCTTCCACATCACGAAGAGGTAGCCGGACAGCAGCGCGAGCCCGCCCAGCGCGAGGCTGTCGCGCCGCCGGAACCACGCGGTCAGGGCGAAGGTGCCGAGCAGGCCGGCGGTCAGCAGCGCGCCGCGCTGGAAGATCGCCGCGGGTTCCTCGAGCGACATCGCGCTGTTGTAGGCGGAGGCGAGGTGCCACGTGCCGGCGAGATACGCGGGCAGGTGCAGGGGATTCTGCCGGGCGAGCAGCCAGAAGCCGAGCAAACCGCCGAGCCACGCGGCGAAGACGAGCGCGGCGCGGCGGTAGTCGCGTTGCAGCAGCCAGGCGCCGGTGACGACGCCGATCGTGGCGAGCGCGAGCATCAGGTGCGTGCCCTTCCAGAGCGCAAAGCAGCCGAGCAGCGCGGCGAGCGCGATGGTCCAGCCGCGCGCGGCACCGGTGGGCCGGCGTTCGAGCAGGAAAAATCCGGTCAGCAACATCGACCACGCCACGGTCAGGTCGGAAATGTAGGAGGTGAAAAGGACATGCGCCGGAAACCACAGCCAGCGCACCCACGAACGGGCCGGCAGCCGCTGGAAAAACCACAGCAGCAGCGCGGAGAGCGTCCCGGCAAAGGCGAGCTCGGCGACGAAGCGCAGCCAGTAGAGATCTCCGCCGTAGAAATTCCCGTACATGATGAACCCATACGGGCCCGCCATGGCGACGACGTCGGAACCGAATTGGAAGCCGTGCGCAGTGAAGTAAGCGTACGCGGTGAAGATCGACGGATCGAGGTCGCCATCGAGCACCCGGTGCGCCGGTTCGCAGAAGACCACCGTGAGCAGTGCCCAGGCGAGCCCCAGGCCGGCGGAACGCCAGCGACCCGGCCGGAGTCCGGGAGCGGCAGAAGGCGGGGGTGGTACGCTCATCGCAAAGGTCACTCGATGTCGCAGCGCGAAAAATATGTCCAGCCCCAGCTGTTGGCGCCGCCGGGGACCGGTTCGGTGCGCAGCACGAGGCGGCCGCCGGACACGCCGGCGGGGAGCGATACGGTGGCCGACTGCGGGCCGCGGTCGGCGGGCCGGGCGACCGGATCGAGCGTGCGGCGGAAGATTTCCGTGATCGTGCCGTCGTCGCGCGCGAACTCGAGGACGAAGCTGCCGCCGGCGGTGTGGCCGTCGCCGGTGTAGGCGCCGGGCATGAAGCCGAACTCGAGCTTCACGCGGCGGTCCTTGTCGCGGTGCGGCAGGGCAATCGTGGCCGGAATGTGCAGGACCACGACCGGCTCGGTGCCGATCGTCGTCGACACTGGCGCGCTGCCCGCGAGCGCCACGGGCACGCGGCGGAAGACCGCGGGCGTGTCGCGCACGGCGAGGCCGGACTTGAGCCGCACGTGGGTGACGTAGGACCAGTCCGACGCGTTGTCGCCGTGCGGGCCGGGATCGGTGCGCAGCACGAGGCGGCTGCCGGGCAGGTGCGGCGGCAGGGCCACGTGGGATTGGAGCGTGCGGCGCTCGCCCTCGTTGCCGACCGGGTCGACCAGTTTCTCAAAAAGTTTTTGCGGCGCGACGCCGGGCGTCTCGAGCTCGACGATGAAGGCAACGCCGTTGCTCCGGCCCGGATCCCAGGAGTCGGGTCGCAGGCCATAGTCGAACGCGAGTTCGTATTCCGAGCCGTCCAGGGTCCAGGCCGCGCGGCCCGGGGCCTGCAGCGGTTGGAGTTGCAGGCGTCCGGAATAATACGGGCGGGTTTCCGGCGCGGTGAGCTCGGTGGGCGCGACGTTGAACAGCGGGTTTTCCGCCGGCTTCTGCAGCTCGGCGGCATCGGGCGAGCGGGCGACGGCGGGTCGCGGCATGGCGTAGAAGTCGACGCTCAACTTGTCCGCGTAGGCCCACGTCCCGGTCGTCTCGATGACAAAGCTCTCGATCACCTTGCCCGGGGTGGAGGCGAACAGCTGGATGAAGTCGGCGGTGTTGTCCACGACCGGGTTCAGCAGGAAGGGCGAGCGCGCCATCTCCGGCACAAGCCGGCGTTCCAGTTGCTCGCCGGCGGTGGTGCGCAGCACGATCTTCACGAGCGGCGCCTTGTAGAGGAATTCGCGCACGACGCCCACGATGCTGGGATCGATCTTGATGCGCGCGACGACCAGGGCGCGGTCCGGCGGGACGGGCAGCGTCACGCGTTCGCTGAAGCCGAATGTCTGCGAGGCCAGCGGCGTCTGTCCGGGGCCGGCTGCGCCGGGGTTTTCCCGTAGCAGCAGATAGTCATCCTCGCTGCGCACCGGGCGGTAGCGCGCGATGAGTTCCAGCAGCGTCAGTCCATCCTCCTGCGCGCCGAAGTGCTGGTCGATCGGCTCGAAACGCAGCAGGAAGAACGGCGGGCGCCGCGCGGGATCCTGCATGAAGTCGCGGTTCAGCCGCATCAGGTAACGGTTGTAGGCGTTGAACGCCCCGCCGCCCATCGGGCGCGGGCGGTAGTTGAGGCCGGTGAGCGGGATGATGCCGTGGCGGACGCCGAAGAAGTCCACCGGCTGGCGGCCGATCTCCTCGCCGATCAGGCGCAGTGCCATGCCGTCGCGTTGCAGGGCGAGGCGGGCGTCGAACTCCGCCTTGGTGCGCGCCGGATGCAGCAGCTGCTTGAGGTTGGCGGGCAGGCGCTCGACCTGGCGCCAGCCGACGAGCCGGCTCCACTGCGCGGGCCCGAACACCGGGCTGTCGATCCACCAGCCGGCCAGCAGCGCGGCGAACATCAGGCCCAGCGCCACGCCGCGGCCGCGCGCGTCGGTGGCGGACGGGACGAAGGCGAAGAGAAACCAGAGCACGGCGGCGATCACCACGTATTGGTGGAAGATCCCGATGTGGCCGTCCGCGCGCACGAACCCGTGCTTCCAGAGCACGAAGGTGAAACCGGCCAGCAGCAGCGCGCCGGCGATCACCGCGGGTTCGCGGCGGCGCTGCCAGCCGCCCCAGGCGAGGCCGGCGGCGAGCAGGAAGAGCGCGAGGAAACCGCGCCAGAAAACCGCGTCCGTCTCGTCCAGGCTCATCGCGGCGTTGTAGCCGCTGCTCAGGGAGAGGATGCCGGTGAGAAACGCGGGCAGGTGGCGGACCGACTGGCCGGCGCAGGCCCAGAAGAGCAGGAAGAAAAAGGCGAAGGCCGCCGCGAGGATGACGCCCTGTTGCGCGCGGCGCTGCGTGACCTGAAAGCCGATCACCACGCCGAGCGTGCAGAGCGCGAGCAGCAGGTGCGTGCCCTTGATGAGCGAGAGGAACGCCAGCAGGACGCAGACCGCCGCCCCGCGCACGGTGCGGCCGGGTTCCAGCAGCAGCAGGCCCGCGAGCAGGATCGCGAGCTCGGCGGGCATGTCGTCGATGAAGGGGCCGAACGCGAGGATGAGTCCAAGCCAGAGCCAGCGCAGCCACGAGCCCTGCGCGCGCCGGAAGAAGGTGAGAATGAGCGCGGCGCAGCCGCCACCCATCACCAGCTGGCCGAGGAAGCGGGTCCAGAAAAGTTCACCGCTGTAAGCCGAGCCCTGCAGCATGTAGCCGAACGGTCCGTACATGGGCACGACCTGCGTGCCGTATTGGAAGTGGTGCGCGGCGAAATACGCGTAAGAGCCGTAGTTGGAGGAATCGAGCGACGGCTCGAGCACGCCCGTCAGCGGAATGTAGAGGTACGCGGTGATCAGCAGCCCGGCCACAATCCAGCCGAGCCGGCGCAGCGGCGCACGCGAAGACGCAGCCGGCGCAGCCGGCGAGGACGGGGGAGTCGGAGGCATGGATTAGTCGAGGTTGACGCGGGAAAAATAAGTCCAGCCCCAGGCGTTGCCGTGGCCGGGCAGCGGGAGCGTGCGGAGAATTAATTGATCGCCCGCGGCGATCTCCGGCAGCGCGACGTCCGCGCTGAGGTGGCCGCGATCCGCGGGTACGGTGAGCGGCTGCAGGCTGCGGCGGAAAAGTTCGCGCGGCGGCGCACCGGGCTTCACGAGCTCGACCACGATGTCACCACCGTCCGTCTTGCCGCCGCCGGTGTACGCGCCGGGGAGGAAACCGAACTCCAGGCGCACGCGCTTTTCGGCGCCGCGCAGGTCGAAGGTCAGCGCGCCGGGCATGTGCACCATGACGACCTTGCGGTCGCCGAGGTCGACCGCGCCGGCGTCGGCCGGCACCGTGACGGAGGGCTCGCGGTTGAAGACCGGGAAGCGCACCGAGGGGAAATAACCCTGCTTCAGCTGCACGCGCGTGATGTAGCACCAGTCCCAGGCGTTGTTGTCGCCGAGGCCGGGATCGGTGCGAAGCACGAGCCGGTCGCCGGCGGCGACCTTGGGCAGCGCCAGGCGCGCGTGGAGGTTGCCGCGGTCGGCGGGCGAGTTGGCGGGATCCACGAGGCGGCGGAAAAGTTCGCGCACCGGGCCGGACTGCGGGTGGAGCTCGACGATGAAGTGGGCGCCGTCACTGTTGCCGCGCACGATCGCCTCGGGGAGGAAGCCGAAGTCGAAGACGAGTTCCTCCTCGGCGCCCTCCAGCTTCCAGGTGACCACGCTCGGCGCGTGCACCGTCTGCAGCAGCAGGCCGTCGACGTGCATCTGCTGGTTGTGTTCGCCGGTGATGCTCTCGGGCGGCGTGTTGAAAACCGGGAAGCGCGTGCCGGTCAGCAACTCCTCGATGTCGGGCTGCGACGGGACCGGCGGACGCGGCACGGTGTAGAACTCCACTGTGAGCGGATCGCGGTAGCAGGCGGGGTCATGACTGTAGATGAAGAAGCCGGAGACGGTCTTGCCGAGCTGGCGCGTGTAGAGGAGCGCGAAGTCGGCGTTTTTCTCCACCGCCGGGCTGAAGAGGAACGGCACGGAGGTCATCGTCGGGATGAAGCGGCGCGACTCGGGCTCCTCGATGCCGTCGCCGTGGAGCGAGATGAACATCAGCGGCGCCTTGTAGAGGAAATTGCGGAGGCGGCCCTTCAGGCTCGGTTGCACGTCGAAGCGTGCGAGCAGCAGCTGGTCGTCCGCGACCTTGGGCGCCTTCACGAACTCGCCGAATTTGAACGTCTGTTTTGAGAGCAGCTTCGGTTCGGTGGTCTGCGGATGGTCCTGCTGGCGCAGCAGCAGGTGGCCGCGCTCGATCAGCACCGGCTGGTAGTGGCTCAGGATCTCGAGCATCGTCAGGCCGTCGTCCTGCGCGGCGAGGCGGTTGTCGATCGTCTCGTAGCGAAAGAGGTAGAAATCGGGCCGGCGCTTGGGGTCGCGGATGAAGTCGCGGTTCATCCCCATCAGGTAAGCGTTGTAGGAATTGAACGCGCCGCCGCCCATCGGGCGCGGGTGGTAGTTCAGGTTGTTCAGCGGGATGATGCCGTGCTGCACGCCGAACAAATCGATCGGCCGGTTGCCCGCGGTCTGCTTGGTCAGCGTCATCACCTGGATATCGCGGGTCTCGGCGAGCTTCTTGTCCAGGCGCGCCTTGGTCGCAAGCGGATGCAGGAGCTGGTCGAGATTCATGCGGAGGTGCTCGACGTTCCAGGTGACGACCAGCCAGCGCAGGCGCAGCACGCTGTTGCGGTTGTTCTCGATCCAGAAACCGGCGAGCACGCCGAGCAGCATGAGCGTGACGGCCGCTAGGCGCGCGGGTCGCGCCAGGGCCGCGGCGGCCGGACGCGCATAGGCGACGAGGAACCAGAACACGGCGGCGACCGCGGTGAAGTGATGGAAGATGTAGACGTGGCCGTCGGCGCGGACAAAGCCGTGCTTCCATTTCACGAAGGAGAAGCCGGCGAACAGCAGTGTCAGCGCCAGCATGCCCGCTTCGCGGCGGCGCAGCCACCAGCCCCAACCGTAGGCCGCCAGCAGCAGCGACGCGGCCACGAGCCCGCGGATGAGCGCGCCCCGGTCCTCGTCGAGCGCCATGGCCTCGTTGTAGCCACCGGTCAGCGCGCGGATGCCCTGCAGGAAGGATGGAATGTGGCGCGGGTCCTGGCCGGCCAGCAGCCAGCAGGCGAGGAACGTTCCGACGTACGTGCCTGCGACGAGCGCGATGCGCCGCCACTCGCGGCGCCAGGCGTAGTCGGCGAGGACCACGCCGAGCGTGGCGACGCTCAGAACGAGGTGTGTGCCCTTGATCAGCGAAAGAAAACCGAGCGTCGCGGCGACGAGCGCCATCCCGCCGCGGGTGGGCAGCGCGGGTGCGCGCTGGAGCAGGAACACGCCGGCAAGCAGCATCATCCATTCGAGCGGCAAGTCTTCGATCACCGGGCTCAGCAGCATGATCAGGATCAGCCAGAGCCAGCGCCACCGGGACTCGCGGCTGCGGTGGAAGAACCACAGCACGAGCACGGAGAGCCCGCCGACGCAGCCGAGCTGCAGCAGCTGGCGCGTGCCGTAGAGCAGGCCGTTGTACACCGAGCCGTACATCACGTAGCCGTACGGGCCGGTCATGGGCACGACCTCGGGACCGTATTGGAAATGGTGCGCCGCGAAATACGTGTACGAGGCGTAGTTCGACGAATCCAGCAGCGTGTCCATCACGGACGACACCGGGGAGAAAAAGAAAACCGTCAGCGCCGCCCACGCGACCGCCCAGCCCGCGCGGCGCAGGAGGGGATTTCCGGAAGCTGGAGCGGCGGCCGTCATGCGCTATTCAATGACGACATTCCGCCAGAAAGCCCAGTCCCACGCGGCGCTGCGATAGGGCGGGTTGTAGGTGCGGAGCAGGAGGCGGCCGGCGGTGGCGTCGGGCAGCACGAGGTCGAATTCCTGCACGGCGCGGTCCGCCGGTTCCGTCGCGGGATTCAGGTAGCGGTGCAGCAGGATCTTCCGGCTGCCGTCGAGGCCGAGGAACTCGATCGAGAAATCCACGCCGTCCGTCTTGCCCGGGCGGTCGTATGCGCCCGCGCCGATGCCGAACGAACCGCGGATGTGGCGGTCGGTGCCACGCACGGCGAATTCCAGCAGGCTGCTCGGGTGAACGAAGAACAGCGCCTCCTGCGGGCTGGCCGGGGATTCGACGAACGGCAGCGTATAGGCGGAACCCACCGGCGGACGGTTGAAGGAGCGGAAAGCAGTGGGCGTGGTGCGCGTCAGCGCGGTGCCGGAAGTTTTCAAACCGGTCACGGCATAGAGCCGGTAGCTGAACTGCGCCGGCCAGAGCCACGCGCTGCCCGGCGGGACGGCGACGGTGATCTCGGCGGTGCGCGCCGGCTTTTCGCCGCGCTGCCAGCGCTGGAACTCCACGTTGCCGCGGATCAGCGGATCGATGAGAAAACCGCGCGCGCCGATACCGGGCGGCAGCGCGTAACGGACGGTTTCATCGTGTTCGTCGCGGACGATCAGGCCCGGGGCGGCAAGTTCGTCCAGCGCGGACCAGACGCGGCCGAGGATTCCGGGATGAACGTCGAGCTCGAGCCAGTAGGCGGTGTCCGCGGCGGCCGGGAGCACCAGCGGTTCGCCAAAGCGCAGCGTGCCGGTCGCGATTTGGATCGGGGCCGGAGTTTCGGCCGGCCGGCGGTGCCAGAGCAGCACGCCGGATTCCTCCGTCTGCAGCTCATAGTTCCGGTAAAGCGCCAGCTGCGCTGCGCCATCGATCAACGCCGGCGGCAGGTCGACCGTGGCGGCCAGGCGCTGGACGACAAACGCCGGCGCCTGCGGGCCGGTGCGGAGATCGAAGGGCGCGGCGAGGGTGAGGTTGTTGAACATCGCGCGCGGCAGCGCGTCGGCATCCGCGCCGACCGGGGTGCGGCCGATGGCGGCCTGCAGTTTCGGCCAGCTGTGCGCGCCGCGCAGCGCGGACACCTGCGCGCGAAGATCGGTGCGGAACTGCCCGCCGGCGGTGAGCTGCCGGTAATTGTAGATGAGCTGCCGGTTGAAATGGCCGAGCGCGCCGGGGAGGAAGTCGGGATGGACGCGGGCCAGTCCGGTCACGCCCAGCACCAGCAACGCCGCGACCCAGCGCGTGCGACAGCCGTGGTGCCAGAGCAAAAAGCCGCCGAGCAGGATCGTGCCGAAGTACGCCAGCGGCAGCCCGTAGGCCTGGAGGGCGACGCCCTTCCACGCGAGCCACGCGGCGACGGCGAGGAAAAGCGCGGCGGGCAGCGAGCGCTGGCGTTCCGGTGTGGTACCTTGGTAGCGAACCAGCACCACCACGAGGCCGAGCGCGCAGACGAAGGCCCAGCTCACGAACGGCGCGAGGTCGAACTGCCGCCACGTCTCCGAGGTCTGCCAGAGCTGCGGCAGGCTGCGTTGCAGCCAGAGGAAAAGTCCGGGCAGCGACTGCCCGAGTGCGAGCCACCCGAGCACCACGCCGAGCGCGAAACCGGCGGCGGCGATGATTTTCGCGAGCGGCGGACGCGCGGTGAAGACAACGAAACCGATCGCGACGGCACCGAGTACCAGATGGCCCGCCGAGAAAAGCCCGAGGAAACCCAGCAGACCGGCGCCGGGCAGGAGCCGCCGCGGTTCGCGATCCCAGCTGCGGATCAGGTCGTGTCCGACGAGCACGAGGACCAGCCACGGCGCCATTTCCGGCCAGCGCGCCAGCACCGCGGCGAGAAAGGCCAGCGCCCACGCGCGGCGCGTCCAGGCCAGCCGCCACGCGGCGGCGATGAGCACGGTGGCGAGCAGGGCGTTGCCGGCGAGTTGCCAGGTGAAGGCCATCCAGAGATTGCCGCTCAGGTAGGCCGGGGTTTGCAGCGCGGCGAGCGGGCCTTCGGTCGCGGTGCCCGCTTCGGCCCAGTTCCGGCCGAGGCGGAGGTTTTCGTAGAGCAGCGTGCGATGTGCGGTGAACGGATCCACGTCCATCGACACCGGCACGCGCACCAGCGCGAGCGTGAGCAGCAGGCCGCAGAGCGCGGGCAAACCCAGGCGGCGGAGACGGGAGAAAAGGGGAACGGCGGCGCTCATTTGATTTCGAGGGCGGTCCAGTAGGTCCAGCCGAAGGCGGCATTGCCGCTCGGACCCGCGGCGGTGCGGAGGCGCAGCTTGCCGTCATGTCGGCCGCCGAGATCCACGGCGAGCGTCTGGCGCGTGCGGTCCTCCGCGCGGTGTTTGGGATCGAGCAGGCGGGAGCCGAGCAGCTCGACACGGCCCGCGGCATCCACCCATTCGACGATGAAGTTCACGCCGTCCGTGCCGTCGGGGCGTTCCCATGCGCCGGGGCTGAAGAAGCCGATGCCGGCGCGCAGCGACGTCACCGGTGCGGTGATGTCGAATTCCATCAGGCCCGGCGGATGCATCTGCAGCAGGTGCTCGCCGTTCATGAACGTGTCGATCGCCGGCACCGTCGTGACCAGGCGCGACGGGGTGCGGTTCATCATGCGGAAGCGCCACGGCGTGTCGGGCTGGAGACCGTGGCTGGCGCGCTTGAACGGCGGGAGCGTGCGGAGTTCGACGGTGATGTTGGACGCGAAATAATTGTCGCCACCCGGCATGGCGTGCAGGCTGAACCAGCGGATCTTGCGGGCGGGCTGGCCCTGCTGCCACGCGATCACGTCCTCGCCACTCGGGAAGAACGGCTGGAGAATGAACCCGGCCTCGCCCATCGCGCGGATGAAGAGCATGTCGCGCTCTTCGCCGCGATCGTCCTCGAAATGGATGCGCAGGGTCGGTGGCTTGTAGAGCAGCTGGCGCAGGCGGCCGGGAATGTTTTGCGTAATGGTGACCGTCGCCCAGACCGGCAGCTCGCCCGTGTCCGGCACCAGCACGCGTTCGCCGAAGTGGACCGGCTGGTTGAGGATGATTTTTTCGGCGGCGGAATCATCCGGCGGCAGCACCGGAGGCTTCTCCCACAGCAGCAGGCCGCCTTCCTCCATCGCATAGTCGAAGTGCTGGAAGACCAGGCGCTGCGTCAGCGAGTCGTCGAGCGCCGGCAGGCGGTCCTCGATCGAACCGTAACGCCACAGCACGAAGCGCGGGCTGCGCGCCGAGCGGAAAAAGGCGGCGTCGAGCCAGTTCAGCGGCGGCGTGTACGTCGCGTAGCCCTGCAGCGCGGGACGCGGCACGTAGTTCAGGTCGTTGAGCAGCGTGACCGACTGGTCGTTGCCGAGATGATCGACCGTGGCACCGGCGAGGTAGCCCTTGAGGCCCGGACGCGCCACGTTGCGGGCGGTTTCGGCGAGGGTGTTGTCCAGCTGCGCGCGATAGGCGGAAAAATTCAGCAGGGTTGAAACGTTGTGGCGTACGCGGTCGTTCCAGAACGCCGGAGCCTCGGACGTGCTCGAGCCGGAAACGCCCTGGATGCCGGCGAGGGAGGCGAGGGCGGCGACGAGCAGCGCGGCGTTTTTCAGGACATCCCAACGCCGCGTGTCGAGCGTCAGCCCGGGATAGGTCGCGGCCAGCAAGAGCACGCTGACGAAGTGCGCGAGCACGTGGCCGTCGGCGCGGGTGAAGCCGTGCTTCCAGCTGAGGAAGAGCGAGGCACCGACCATGAGCCCGAGCGCGCCCGCGCGCCGGCGGTCGGCGGTCGTGAAAAACCACAGCGCGAGATACACCAGCGCCGCGCCGCCGGCGAGGAGCCCGAGCGCCAGCGTGCCCGCGCTTTCATAGACGCCCATCGCGCCGCTGTAGCCGAAGGCGAGCTGCAGGCTGTAGTAAACGTAGTCCGGCAGGTTGCCCAGGGCCTGGCCGCACGCCAGCCAGCCGCCGAGGAAAACCCCGAGGAAGCTGCCGAGCAGCAGTCCGGCGGCGCGGTAGTTGCGCTCCGAGGTGAAGTACGCGGTCAGCAACGCAACGAACACGCCGCACAGCATGAAGTGCGTGAACTTGATCAGGGACAGGACGGCAAACAGCGCGGCGATGGCGAACAGCCGGAAACGCGGGTGCGCCGAGGGCTGCAGGGCCGAGGCACCGAAGATCGTGATGATCGCCATCTCCATCGCGTCGACGTACATCGTGCCGAACCAGAGCAGGAAAACGTAGTACGCGGCCTGCCGCCAGCCGGGCAGCTGCCGGCCAAAACGATACAGGCCGGCGGCAATGGCCAGCGCGCTCACCGCCTGCCACGCGAGATAGAGCCCGAGTCCGTGTCCGGTGTAGACGCCGGTCATCAGCGGACCGAGCGGACCGTAGGTGAAGATAATTTCCGGACCATGCTGCAAGCCATGCGCCGCCGCGTAGCCGAGCGCCATTTGCCACGAAGCATCCAGGCCGATGTCGGGCGCGACCGGCAGCCGGAAAATACTGGCGGCCAGCAGCGCGTAGAGCGCCGCCTGGCCCAGCCACCAAGGCCACGGACGACGAGCCGGGGAAATGGCGCTACCGGAGGCTAAACTCATGGATCAGGATAAAAAGCGGGGCCGGCCATGACCTTATTTGATCGTGATGTAGCCGAGAGTCACCCAGTCGCGCGCACCGTTGCCGTTCGGGCCGGGGTTGACGCAGAACTCGAGCTCGGCGCCCGCGGGCAGGTCGAAGCTCCAGTCGATGGGCTGGATGCCGCGATCCTCGGGGCGGATGCGCGGATAAAGGTAACGGCTGTTCAGGCGCTGGCGTCGGCCGTCGGGGAAGACGGCGTCGGCCGTGACCTCGACGCCGTCGCTGGCGTCCGGAATCGGCACATCCTTCCACGAGCCTTCGAGGATCTCGATGTCGGTCTGGATGCGGTGGGCGCCGGGCGTCAGGGCAAACCAAAGCTTGGTGTCCGGATGCGCCGCATAGCGCTCGAGGCCGGGTTTGTCTTCATTCCACAGTTCCGGACCGAACGTGGAGAAGAACCGCACCGGCTTGGGGTTCATGATGCGGAAATATTTTTTAAATTCGGGGATAAGTTGCGCGTAGGCGTACGGACGTCCTACGAACGGACTCGGCTCGGGCCCGGTGGGTGGCACGGCGGTCGCCTCGAAAAAGCCGCGGCGGTTCAGGATCGCGCGACCGTTCGGACGCAGCTGGCGGTCGAGGTACACAGTGGCGGTTTTGTCGCCGTGAGCCCAGGTCATGATCGGCCGCGGATCGAGGTCGAAGCTGGCCAGGGCGAGGTCGAGCAGTGCCTTGTTCTCGCGCTCCGCCCCCATCAGCACCAGCGCGGCGACCTGCCCGTCCTTCATGTTGGCGAAGGCTTTTTCGAGATACTCCTTCCGGTGTGTCAGGTCGCTGCGGATCATCAGCGCGCGCCGCTCGGCGTAGTACGGAATGATCGAACTCCAGTCGTCGCCCGCGATGATGATGGAGCGATCCTGGTCGGTGAATTCCTGCAGCGCGGACGCCAGCCCGCCGCCGTTGCCGGGCACGCGCTGGGCCTCGTAGTCGTGGACGAAGAAGAACCGGACCTGCGCCGCGATGACGATCAGCCAGGCCGCGAGGGGCACCCAGCGGGGCAGGCGTTTGTCGAGCAGACCGCAGACGGCGAAGCCCAGGGCGACGAACAGGCTGAACGCGCTGGCCACGTAGTAATAGCTGTGAAACGCGTAGAGCACCGGGAAGATCAGCTGCGCGGCGACGAAAACGCCGAGCGCGGCAAAGGCGTGCCAGCGCCACCGGCCGGCGAAGAACGCGAGCCCGAACGCCGCGCCGAGCACGCCGGCGCTGGCGATGCTCGTGGTGATGTTCTCATACCACGCGGCCCAGACCTTCGGGTCGAAGTGGCGGCCGTAGCCGAAATTGAAGGCGGCGAGCCCGGCCGAGGTCAGCGAAATGCCGCTCGGGTTCAGCGCCTTGACGGCGTCGGCGTATTTCACCCACCACACGGTGGCGGCGAACGGTAGCGCATGCACGGCGACGAGCCAGCCCAGCGTGCGCGCGAAGGCGCCCGCCGGCGCACCGGCGCCGGGCCGCGCGGTCCACAGCCACCACACGCACCAGCCGAAGGCCGGGACAAGGCAGACGATGAAGGTTGTGACCTTGACCAGGCCGGCACCGATGCCGGCGAGCGCCGCCACGACCAGCCAGGCCACGCTGCGGCGCGCGACCGACTCGTGCAGGGCCGCGAGGTACCACACGCCGAACATCAGGGCCATGGTCTCGATCAGGAACGCGCGGGTGTAGAAAATGTAGAGCGGGCAGGTCAGCACCAGGCTGAGGACCACCGCGCGATGCGTCCCGCTGAGACCCAGCCGCCGCAGCCAGACGGCCAGGGCCGCGAGGAAACCGTAGAAGCAGGCCACGCTGACCGCGCGCGCGGCCTGGACCAGCGGAAGATGAAAGGTGTTCGCGACCGCCGCGACCGTCCACTGGTACAGTGGAAATTCAAACGGCACGGACCACGGCTGGCCGAGCACCGGCGTCGGGTAGGCCAGCGCATAGTTGTGCTCGCGCTGGATGAACATGGCCGAGATGCCGGTCTGCGCTTGGCGGAATTCATGGCCGGGCAGGTTGACGTTTTTCCAGCCGACCGAAACGGCCCACGCATGAAAGCCCAAAGCCAGCACGAAGAGCGCGACGGCGAGCCGGCGCACCCATGGAGCGGAGGAGGAAACGGAGGTCTCGGTCATGGAAAGGCGTGATTATTCAATGCGCACCGGCCCAAGCGAGGCCCAATCGCGGGCGCCGTTGCCGGCGGGACCGGGGGTGACGTCGAGTTCCAGCTCGGCGCCCTCGGGCAGGTCGAACGTCCAGTCGACGGCCTGCAGGCCGCGCTCGGCCGGGTTGACGGCCGGATTGATGTAGCGTTCCTGGAGTTTCTCGGCGCGTCCGTCGGGGAAATAGGCGCGGGCCACGAGGCTGACGCCGTCGCTGGCGTCGGCCGGTTTCACGTTTTCCCACGCGCCCGGGATGATGTCGAGGTTGGTGCGCAGGCGGTGGCGGCCGGGCGGGAGCGCGAACCACAACCGGATGTCGGGACTGGCGGCGAAGCGCTCGAGCACGCCTTCGCCGGCATGCCAGAGGTCGGGTCGGAACGAGGAGAAGAACCGCACCGGCCGCGGTTGCATCGCGGCGAAGTAGCGCTGGTGGCGCTTCAGCAGCGTGGCGTAGTCCGTGGTGCGCTGCGCCAGCGGATTTTCCACGGGCAGGGCCGCGGGGTTGATGGCCAGGTTCGGAAAGCCGTTGGTTCGCCCCAGCTCCACCACGGCATCCGCCTCGATGCGCCGGGGGAAATAGGCGACGGCGTGACGCCCGCCCTGGCGCCACCGGAGCAGCGGCTGCGGGCCGAGGTCGAACGCCTTGCGAGCCAGGTCGAGCAGCACGGTGTTTTCCGCCTGG
Source organism: Verrucomicrobiota bacterium (assembly GCA_048498955.1). Taxonomy (GTDB): domain Bacteria; phylum Verrucomicrobiota; class Verrucomicrobiia; order Opitutales; family Opitutaceae; genus Lacunisphaera. The sequence continues at coordinate 151,634 of JBEHWZ010000006.1, forward strand.
TCGCCGAACAGCACCACCGTGCCGACATCCTCGCCCTTCAGGTCGGCAAAGGCCTGGCGCAGGTAGGCGGGTTCGTTTTGCCGGCCGTTGCGGATCATCAGGGCACGCCGCTCGGTGAAATACGGGAAGATCGAGCTCCAGTCGTCGCCGGCCACGACAATGACCTCGTTGGGCCGCAGGATCTCCTTGAGCCCTTCCGTGAGCCCGCCGCCGCTGCCTGCGTCGCGATAGATCGGGTAGTGAAAGTCGAGGAAGGTCAGCGTCTGGCTCGCGAGCAGGAACAGCCACAGGCCGAATGCGAGGACGCGCGGCAGGCGCGCGCTTTGGAACGTGCCGGCCGTCGCCAGGCCCAGCGCGAGCATCGGCAGGAAGGCGGCGGCGACGTGGTAGTAGTCGTGCAGCGCGTAGAGCAGCGGGAAGGTCAGCAGCACCGCGCCCCAGAGGACGACGAGCGCGGCGATCGCCCCCAAGTGGCGGCGCGCGAACACCACGGCGAGGGCGGCGCCGGCCACGAGGATGCACGGCGGCGTGATTTCCTGCGAAATGATCTTCCAGATGCGTCCCCAAAAATCCGGGTCGAAGCGGTGGCCGGTGCCGAAGTTCCAGGCGGAAAGCCCGGCGGACTGCAGGTCGCGCGCGGAGAGGTTGAGCGCCTTGACCGCGTCGGCGAAGTGCACCCACCACACCGAGGCCAGGAACGACCCGGCGTGCGCGGCGGCCAGCCAGCCGAGGGTGCGCAGGAAGGGCGCCCAGTCGCGCGAACCGGCGGCCGGGCGCACGAGCCACAGCTGCCAGACGCACCAGACGAAAGCCGGGGCGAGGAGAATCATGAACGTCGTCACCTTCACCAGGCCTGCGCCCGCGCCGAGCGCGTTCACGAGCAGCACCCAGCCGATGCGTCGGCGCTCGAGCACAAGCGGCAGCAGCGCGGCGTACCAGCAGGCGAACATCAGCGCCATCGTCTCGATCAGCACCGCGCGCGCGTAGAAAATATACAGCGGGCACAGGACCACGAAACTGAGGACGACGAGGCAGTGGGCGGGTGCGAGCCGGAGCCGGCGCAGCAGCAGGTAGAGTGCGGGCAGCAGCAGATAGAAGCAGGCGATGCTGACGGCCCGGCCGGCCTGGGTGATGCCCATGCCGGTGGCGTCGCTCACGAGCACCACCGCCCATTGGTAGAGTGGGAACTCGAACGGCACGGACCACGGCTTGCCCAGGATCGGCGTCGGGTAGGCGAGCGAGAAGTCGCGGTCCTGCTTGATGAAATACGCGGAAATCGCGGTTTGCGACTGGCGGAACTCGTGGCCCGGCAGGTTGGCGTGTTTCCAGCCGTACGACACCGCCCAACCGTTGAAGCCCAGCGCCAGCACGAAAAACGCGGCAATCAGCCACGTCTCGATAGAGCGGGAAGCGGGGGCGGGGGCGGCGGGCGGCATGGACTAAACCGGACGGCTCGGCGGGGCGCAGTCGTGGTCGAGCACGGCTTCGCGCGCGAGGCTGACGTGGTACGGCAGCACGCGCTCGTAGCTGTAGTAGCGCAGCACCTTCGAGTAGGCGGTCGGGGCAAAGGATTTTCCGCTGCGCTCCTTGTCGAGGCAGGTCTTGATCAGGCGCGCGAGCGCGAGGTGGTCGCCGGGCTTGACCAGCCACGCCTCGGCGCGGTCCTTCACCATGTCGGGAATGCCGTGCACATCCGTACTGACAATCGGCACCTTGAAAGCCATCGCCTCCAGCACCACGCGGGGGAAGGATTCCTCAAAGCTGGAGCAGACGAACAGGTCGGCGACCTTGAAGAAATCGTAGGCGTCGCGGGTCTCGGCGATGATGTCGAGGTTCTGCAGGCCGAGGTCCTTGATGTCGGCCTTGAGCAGGTCGAGGTACACGCCCGCGCGTCCGCCGACCAGGATGTAGCGGTACTTGCGGTCCTTGGGCAGGAGGTCCTGCAGGAGCTGCACCGCGCGGATGAAGGTGTGCTGGCCCTTGCGTTCGCAGACGGTGCCGATGTTGGCGATGATGACCTCGTCCTCGCCGTAACCGTACTTCCGGCGCATCGCGGCGCGGCTGTGGGTGGCCTCGAAGCTCTTGATCGCGTCGAGCCGGATCCAGCTCGGCACGATGCGGAAATTGCCGCGCTGGTCGTGGTCCTTGTAGTAGTTCTCTGTCGCGGTGCAGAGGAACAGCGAGCGCGTCGCGGTGGCCAGCGCCTCCTCGACGATGGAATGCAGGTGGAGCGGCAGCGCTTTCTGGAAGAAGCGGTAGATCGACGTGCTCTCGTGGATGTAGAGCAGGGACGGCTTGCGCGCGAGGCGGGCGAGGTGCACGCCCCAGAAGTTCATCAGCGTGTTGCAGACGACGAGGTCGACGCGGGCCAGGTCCAGCGTGGCGAGCAGCTCGGCGATGCGGGCGTCGAACTGGGCGCGGTCCTGCACGTTGAAGATGCGCTCGCGGTCCATCAGCGTGATCTTCGCGCCAAGCTTCTCGTAATTGTCGCGCAGCGGGCCGTCGGCGCCGCTCAGCACTTCGAGATCAAAGCCGGCCTCGCGCACGAGCCACTCGGCGTACTCGAGGAGAAAGAGCGGCGCGCCCTCGAGGTTGAGGTTGTGCGTGATCAGCAGCACCCGGAGCTTCCCGGCGCGGGCGGCGTGGCCGTAGTGCGTGGGCTTCGGCTGCAGGCGTCCGCCGACGAGCTGGAGTGCGGAGCTGATCTGCGGGTCGGAGAACGCGGGATGCGCCCCGAGGAAGGCGATGTGCTCGGCCTCGTCGTACGTCACGCCGCGCGTGGCGCTGCCCCAGTGCATGAGCTTGGCCTGCGGCGACTGCACGATGCGGTAGCCGGCCTTGAGCAGACGCAGGCAGTAGTCGACGTCGTTGTACGCCACGCCGAACTCGGTCTCGTTGAAGCCGCCGAGCTGCTGGTAGAGGTCGGTGCGCGTGAGCATGCAGCCGCCGATGACGGCGGACACGTCGCGCGCGGTGGCATGCCACTCGAGCTCCGGCACGTCGCGCTCGGGCATCTTGGCGAACGGCGTGTCGGCCAGCCCGCCGTGCGGGCCGATGATGACGCCGACGTGGTTGAGCGAGCGGTCCGGGTAGATGAGCTTCGCGCCGACGGCGCCGACGCCGAGACGGGTGATCCAGCCGACCATGTCCTCGAGCCAGCCGGGCTCGAGCGCGTTGACGTCGTTGTTGAGATGAAGGATGAGCGGCGTGTCGATCAGCGGCAGCGCCAGGTTCATCAGGTGCGAGTAGTTGAACGGCGCGGCGGGATCGGCCGGGCTGACCACGCGGCAGTTCATGTCGGTGCGCTTCTGGATCGTATCCAGGTAGTGGCGCATGTCGGTGTCGCGCGAGGCGTCGTCGACGATGATGAGCTTCACGTGGCGCCAGTTGACGGTCTCGCCGAGCAGCTCGACACATTCCTCGAGGAGGTGGAGCTTGTCGCGCGTGGGGATGACGATCGTGACGGGATACTTCGCCAGCAGCTCGCGCGACCAGTGCGGCTGGTGGAAACGACGGCGGTTCCAGTGTGCGGCGGGCGGCAGGAACGCTTCGGCCGGCCACTGGCGGCGCTGGAAGTCCTCGTTCAGCGCCTTGCGCGCCTGCTCGATCGAAGGGTGCGCGAGGTCGATCTCCAGCGGCACGGAGGCGCGCGCGTGGTAGGTGACGAACGGCAGGTGCTTCACCTCGTCGGGTGCAAGCTTGTCGGCGAGGCGCAGCAGCAGGTCGTAGGCGGGCACCTCGGAATAGTCGTCGCGGAACATCGGGTCCGGCGCGACTGCGGCTTTGCTGTAGAACGCGAGCTGGCCCGGAAACAGGCCGGAGAACGCGAGCTCGGGATTCCATTCGCCCTTCATCGCGGGCGTGTGGCGGCGGCCGTCGTCCTCCATGCGGTCCTCGTCGCTGTAGAGCAGCTTAAGCTTCGGGTCGGCGGCCAGCGCCTCGGCGGCGTGCAGGAGCGCGTCGGGCGAGAGGCGGGCGTGGCCGGGGATGACGGCGAAATGCGTGGCGTCGCTGCCCTGCACCGCGGCGTTCAGGCCGCTGGCGTATTTCGAGCCGCGCTTGATGCGGCGGCGCTGCAGGCGCTTGTCGTGGTCGCACAGGTAGCGCGTCATCCAATCGAGCACGCGCGGAGCCTTGTAGGGGACGACGAACCAGAGTTCCCAACGCGGATAGATCTGCGCCTTGAGCGAGGCGGCGAGTTCGCGCAGCTGGGCCGGGGTCGAGTCGCGCAGGTCGACGAGCAGGGCGAGCTTGGGCCCCTTGGGCCCGAGGCGGGCGGCGCTCTGCTGCATGGTGGCGAGCAGCGCCGGGGCGAGCCGGTTGTTGTCGATCCAGCGCTGGTACGGCTCGGCCTGCAGGTGCGGCAGGTGCCGCTGGGCCTTCTCGCTGTATTCGCGGTAGGCCTGCCAGACCGCAGGCCAGAAACTGCCGAAGTCACCGAGACGGATGCCGCGGCGGTGGCAGGCGCCGCGCAGGAGACGGACGGCCTCGGCGAAGATCGCGAGGTGAAATTCCGGCCACGGGAGCTCCTTGCGGTTGCAGCTCATCTGGCGGAAACGGCGGTGGAAAACCAGCTGGCGCGTGCCGTCCTCGAGCTCGGCGTAGACGCGGAACGCCGCCGGGTTGGGCAGGTTGTCGTTGAGGTTGACGAGGCCGAAGAACTGCGAGTGCGCCGCCTGCGGATGTTGCGGGAAGAGCTTCACGGCATCGCCGCGCGGCTGGCCGTGGAGAATGTCGTTGTTGACCAGCACATCCATGCTGCCGACGAGGCGCGTGATGCGGAGCTTCTCGTGGATGATCCAGCCGGTGGTCACGAGCATGCCGAACTGCGAGTGGCCGAGATGCGACGGCTCCTCGAGCATGCCCCAGAACGGCGGGGACGGATGGACGTTGAGGACTTCGCCCGACGCCTCGATGGCGAGGGTCTCGGCGAGCGCGGACAAATCGGCGGCGGGATCGGCGCGGCGCGCCTTCAGCAGGGTGGCGAGGACATCCGGCACCTGGAGCGGATCGATTTTCGGGTGCGCTTGCGCGCGACCGTGCGGCGCCTTGATCGGCTGGCGCCAGATTTCGACCCAGTGATGGCCGTGGTCGAGCACTTCGAGCCGCAGCAGCTTCGCGCCACGGTGCGGTTCGACGAGAAAGGAGAAGCCCGCGTGCGGGAGCCCGGTGTGGCCGCGGTGCTTGAGTTCGATTTCCGGACGCGGCTGGCCGAAGATGCCGTAGAAAACGCGGCCATCGATCCACAGTCGCATGTCCAGGTAGCGCGCCGCGGTCTTCGACATGAACCAGCCGGCCACCCAAGTCTGGCCGCGCGGAAACGACCAGGTGGTCGGGGTTTCAACGTCGAAGATGTAGGCGTCGTTTTCGTTCATCAGGGCGAACCCGGAAACGTGGGCTTACCGGCCACCGGCGGCAAGCTCGCAGGCGAGGGCCAAATGGCGGGGCAGGAGCACCTTGGAATCGAATTCGGCGACCACCCGGGTCCGGGCGCGAGCGGCCAGGGGGGCGGCATGTTCTGGGCGGGCCAGGAGGTTCGCCAAGGCATCGGCCAGGGCGCTGGTGTCGCCGGCAGGCACGAGGCTGGCTTCCTGGCCGTCGCGCACCTGTTCCAGGATGCCGTGGACGCCCGAGCTGAGGATCGGCGTGCCGCAGGCCATGGCCTCGAGGATCACGCGCGGGGAGGATTCCTCGTAGGTTGAGCAGACGAAGAGGTCGGCGGCCGCGTAGTAAGGCAGGTAGTCGAGCGTGGCGGGATGAACCACGAGGTTCGGCCGGCCGAGTGCCGCGAGCAGTTCGGCGAGCGAGGCGTCGAAGGTGCTGTCACCGCCGCCGAGCATCACGAAGCGTGCGCGGCCTGCGAGTTCCGGGTGACGCCGCCAGAGCAGGTCGACGGCGCGGGCAAAGATGTGCTGGCCCTTGCGCTCGCAGACCGTGCCGATGTTGGTCACGAGCAGCTCGCCGGGCTGGAGCGAGAATTTCGCGCGCAGCGCGTCGCGCGGATTTTGCGCGCGCCAGGCGTCGAGCGCGGCGACGTCGATCCAGCCGGGAGCCAACCGGTGGTTTTCCGGACGGCTGTAATCCAGATGATAGCTGCGGGTCGCGCTCGTGGTGAACGAGACCATGTCGGCGATTCGCAGCGCTTCCTCGGCCAGCGCGATGACGGCGGCTGAGTAACGTTCGCGATAGAAGCCCGCGGGTGTCGTGCTCTCATGGAGGTAGAGCAGCACGCGGCGGCCGGCGGCCTTGGCGGCGTGCACCGCCCAGAAGGTCGTGAAGGTGTTGCAGACCACGACGTCGAAGGCGCGGAAATCAAACGCGGCGCCGATGCCGGCCACGGCCGCGCCGGTCGCCGCCGAATCGGTGGCGGAGAAAACAGCGGAGACGTCGACGGTCGCAATGCCGGCCCCGGCGGCCTCGAAGCGCGGGCGCAGCGGGCCGTCGGCGGGCGAGAGCACGGTGACGGCGACGCCGCCGCGCACGTAGTGCGCGGCGAGATCGAGCAGGAACAGCGGCGCGCCCTCGGGATTGAGGTTGTGGGTCACGAGCAGCGCGCGACGCGGCACGGGCGCGGCGGTGACAGCCGGTGCCGGGACCAGCGGCGGGATTTCCGCGTCGGGCGCGAGCCGGGAGACGTGAATGGCGTAACTCTCGCGCAGCCGCGCGACGGCCGGGGCGAAGTCGCCGTCCGTGATCACCGGGATGCCGCGTGCCTGCAGCGCCGCCTGCCAGGCGGCGAGCGCGGCGTCGAAGTCGTCCGTGGAGTGCGCCGCGTAGGCGAACTTCTCGTCGTCCGCGTCGTGCAGCCGGGTGTGCAGGGCTTGCGCGAGATGCAGGCTGCCGTCGGCGAGTTCGGCGTAGATGCGCACGGCGGTCGGCCCGGGCAGCTGGCTCGGCACGTCGACGAAGCCGAGATAACCGCTGGTGGCGGCAGTCGGGTATTCCTTGTAGAACGCACCGACGTGCGGGAGCGACCGGCCGCATTCGAGCGGTTGCAGCACCTGCAGGTCGGCGCTGGCGAACATCCGCGTGATCGCGGCGCGGGTATGAAAGACATGTCCGATTACCGGCACGCGGCCGAAGCGGCAGCGGTTGGCGGCGGCGGGTTCGTCGAGAAACCCGATGAACGGCAGTTCCGGTGCGCGCAGGTCGCGCGGAAACGGCAGCGCGGCGGCGAAGCGCGTCGCGATCTCTGTCCAGCCGGCCTTGGGTTGCGTACGGCGCGTGCGCAGCACGACGTCGAGGCCGCGACAGAAGTCATGCCAGCGGTACGAGCCGCCCGGCGCGGCGCCGTCCGTCCGCGGCAGCGCAGGATCGACGCGGTGTGCGATGCGGGCGAATTCCCGCCACTGGCCCTCAAGGTCCAGCGCCTCGAAGACGATCTCGGCCGAGCCCGCAGCGAGTTCCACCGGCGCGATAAATTCGGCGAGGGCGTGGGATTGTCCGGTTTTGAAGAACGTGGCGAGGTCGGCGCGCGGGATGCCGTGCACCGCGCGGAAGCGGCGGCCCTGGACCCAGACGCGGACATCGACGAAGTGGCCGCCGGCCTTGGGCAGCACCCAGCCGCGGAACTTGTGCCAGCCCGGGGCGAGCACCGCGGCGGACGCGGGCACCTCGAGGTTGTGGAAAGTGCGGGCGGTCTCGTGCATCTCAGGCGCGGAGAGTGGCGACACCGGCGGTGAACGCGGCGTGGCGGGGCAGCAGGACCCGGGAATCGAATTCGCCGGCGCGCGTGCGGGCGAGTCCGGCGCGGAGGCGGGCGGCGGGCAGGTCGCCGAGCACCGTGCGCAGCGCGGCGGTCAGCGCGGCGATGTCGCCCGGAGAAACCAGCGCGGCCTCGATGCCGTCGCGCAGCATGTACGGGATGCCGTGGACGTTCGTGCTCACGACCGGCACTTCGAACGCCATGGCTTCGAGCACGACGCGCGGGAAGGACTCCTCGTAGCTCGTGCAGACGAACACGTCGGCCGCGCCGAAGTAGTCGAAGGCACGCGTGGTTTCCTTCACCACCTGCACGTTCGACCGGTTCAGGACGGCGAGGCTCTGGTCGATCTCCCGGTCGTAGGGCGTGTCGCGACCGCCGACCATCAGGAACCGGCAGCGCGCGACCAGCGTCGGGTCCTGGCGCGCCAGCCATTCGATCGCGCGGAGAAAGTCGTGCTGGCCCTTGCGTTCGCAGACCGTGCCGATGTTGGCGACGAGCAGCTCGTCGTCCCGCAGCCCGAGCCTGGCCCGCAGCGCCGCACGCGAGTTGGCTGAGCGGAAGGCGTCGATTGCTGCGAGGTCGATCCACGCGGGGTTTAGGTGAAAGTTCTTCCCGGTGCCCAGTCCGGCGTAGTAGGCCTGGGTGGCGGGCGTGTTGAAGCTGACCGCGGTGGCCGCGCGAAACGCCTCGTGCGCGGCGGGGAGCAGCGCCGGCGTCGTGCGCTGGAAGAACAGCGCCGGCGGATTGCTCTCGTGGATGTAGAGCAGCGAGGGCCGGCCGGCGTGGCGGGCGAGCAACACGCCCCAGAAGCTCATGACGGTGTTGGCGACCACGAGGTCGGTCTTGGTCCAGTCGATCGTGGCGGCGAGCCGTTCGAGTTCGCGGCTCAGTTCCGAGGGCGAGGCGGCCGCGGCCGGATCGCGCTCGAGTACGCGCACGGTGGCGCCGGCGCGGGTGAAATGCGCACGGAGCGGCCCGTCCTGGCCAGCGAGCACGGTGACGGGCGCGCCGCCCTGCACGAGGTGCGCGGCGTATTCCGCGAAGAGCAGCGGGGCGCCTTCGAGGTTCAGGTTGTGCGTGACGAGCAGCAGGCGCGGTTTGCCTTTGGCGTCCGGCGCAGTGATGCGCGCTGTGCCCGGTGTTTTGGTCGCCGGCGTCGCCAGCGTGCGATACTCGCGCAGCGAGGCCCAGAATTCCTGGCGCAGGCCGGCGCCGGTTTCGAGCGGCAGGCCGAGGGATTGCACTTGTTTGCGGGCGGCGCGCCAGTGACGCCAGAACTTCACCGGCGCGTAGGGCGGCCACGCGAGTTTCAATTCCTCGGTGGGCACGGGCCGGACGCGGCTGGCGATGACGAGATGAATGCTGCCGTCAGCCAGCTCGGCAAAGATGCGGATCGTGACGGGCGCGGGCAGCGCTGTCGACACATCGACCATGCCCTTGAACATGCAGCGGGCGGCATGCGGATGGTTACCGTAGCGCGCCTGCACGCCGGCGGATTCGCCGCCGGATTCCATCGGTTGGAGCGTGAGCAGGTCGGTGGTCGCGAACACGCGGGAGACCGGCTGCGTGTCGTGGAAAAGCCAGCCGAGCACCTGCGTGCGTCCGTACAGCGCCTTGGCGACGGCGTGCGGTTGCGCGAGGTAACCCTGGAACGGCGCGTAACCCACGCGGACCATCCGCGGCCACGGCGGGATCACGGGCGCGCCTTGCAAGTAGGCCAGCCGCGTGGCGCGGCCGAACTCGACTGCGCTGACCGGGTCGATGGGCGAACGCGCGATCTGGTCGTCGTCCGCCTGGATCTCGAACGCGAAAGTTTTCACCGCCTGCCACTGGCCGGTGAGATCGAGCGCCTCGAGCTGCACCTCGGCGGTTCCGGCGGCGAATTCGATCACGATGACAAACTCCGCGGGCAGCCACGGGCGTCCGGCCTTGAAGTAGTCGGCGAGATCGGCCCGCGGAAAACCGTACACGCCCGGGAATTCCCGCGCGCCCACTCGCGCCCGCACGTCGACAAAGTGGTGGCCCGGCTTCGCCACGAGCCAGCCGCGCACGGCCCGCCAGCCCTCGGGGAGCGCGAGCGGCGACTCGATGCTGGCAAAGCTGGTGGGCGTCTCGTGCATGTCCGGGTTCAAACAACAGGCATTTCCGCCACGGCGCAAACCGTCGCGAGGTGCCTCGGCAGCAGCCCGGCGGAGTCGAAGCGGGCGCTGACGGATTCCTGCGCGCGGGTGGCGCGCCTGCGGTCGCCGGCGAGGTGGGCCTTGAGCGCAGCCTGCATGGCGAAGGCCAGCGCGGTGGCATCGCCCGGCGGCACGAGCCAGGCGTCGTCGGGCCCGAGCATTTCGGGAATGCCATTCACGTCCGTGGAGACAATCGGCAGGCCGAACACCGCCGCTTCCATCAGCACGCGCGGGAAGGCTTCCTCGAGGCTGGAGCAGACGAAGATGTCGGCTGCCCGGTAGTACGCGTACGAATCCGCCACCTGCTCGACGATATGCACCCCCGTGAGGCCGCGGGCGCGGATCTCACTGCGCAGGAAATCGACGTACGGGTCCGGCCCGCGGCTGGCGCCGACCATCAGGAAAACCAATTCGGGTGAGCCGGCGGAGCGCAGCGCCAGCAGGGCGTTCGCGGCGTCGACAAAGTCGCGCTGGCCCTTGCGCACCGAGACGGAGCCGACGTTGACAAAGACGACGGCGTCGGCCGGCAGGCCGAGCGTGCGGCGCAGGTCGGCGCGCGAGTTCGCAGCGGCGTAGGCTTGGATGCGCGAGACATCGATCCAGCCCGGGATGACGCGGAAGTGGTCGTGGCGTGCGGCGCGGCCGTGGACCTTCTGCGAGGCGGCCGCGGAGAACACCACGCGCGTGGCGCAGACGAATGCGCTCTCGGCTTCGGTGATCAGCGCCGGGGGAAGGTAGGGTGCGAAGTAGCGGCGCACGCTGACGCTCTCATGCGTGTAGAGGATCGACGGCTTGCGCAGGCGGTGCGCGAGCAGCACGGCCCAGAAGGAAACCATGGTGTTGGCGGCGACGAGGTCGGTCTCACCGAAGCGCAGCGCGTCGCCGGTGGCCTTGAGCCGGCGGTGGAATTCCTCGACCGAGGGCGCGGTGAGCACGGGCCTCAGGTCGACGATTTCGACGGTGAGACCGGCGGCCTCGACTTGCTGGCGCAGCGGACCGTCGTGCGGCGAGAGCACGCGCACCTGCCAGCCCGGCTGGCTTGCGAGATGACGCGCATATTCGAACGCGATGAGCGGCGCACCCTCGAGGTTGAGGTTGTGCGTGACCACCGTGACGTGCAGCGGACGCGTGACCGGCGCGGACTCGGCCGGCGTCATGACCGGCTCGAGCGGCCGCGGAGCGGCGGCTTCGTAGTCGTGACGCGCGGCCTTCACCACCGGCCAGAACGTGTCCTTCGGCCAGGTGTCGGCCCAGCCGGCTTGTTTCAGGGCCCACGTTGCGCGGGCGAAAGTCCAGAGCGAGTACGGCGGGAGGTCGGAATCGGCGCCGCTGATGACGACGGGGCGGAAGCGCTTCGTGAAGACCAGCTCGACCTTGCCGTCCTCGAGTTCGGCGAAGATGCGCAGCGCGAGCGGGCGCGGCAGCGTGGCCGGCACGCTGAGGTGTCCGGCGAAACGCGACTTGTCGCCATCGACCAGATCGACGCCGAGCGTCATGGCGTCGGGGCGCGACAGGCCGTACACGAGCGGGTTCCAGTTGGCGGTGTCGAGGTAGGCGGTGAGCTTGGTGATGCGCTGCGTGCGATGCGCGATCCAGCCGGTGACGAGCAGCCGGTTGTACTGGATCGGCGCGGTGTCGGTCATCTCTTCCAGCGCGCCGTGGAAGGGCGGGCTCGGCAGCACGTCGAGCGGCGTGGCGTCCTCGGCCGCGAGCACCTCGCGGGCGAGCGCGTTCAAGGATTCGCCCGGTCGCGCCTGGTGCGCCTGCAGCAAACGCAGCAACGCGCGCGGACTGGGCGTCGGTAGCGCGCTGATGTTCGTATTACGAACATCAGCGGGAGAGCCCGAGGAGGGAATGTTCGTATTACGAACATTGGCGGGGAGGGGAGGGATGGCGGAGGTGACGGCGGAGCGGAAGATCTCGGTCCAGCGGCCGTGCTGGTCGCACACCTCGATGCGGATCTGCTGCGCGCCGGCGACCGGTTGCAGCAGAAAGCAGAACCCGGCGTGCGGCGGGCCCGCGTGGCCGCGGGAGTCGATTTCCTTGTCGGCGCGCGGCTGACCGCAGAGTCCGAGGAAGACGCGACCGCCGAGCGTCGCGCGCAGGTCCACCGGCACGAGCGTGGGCGAGGTGATCCAGCCGGCGACCCAGAATGGCTCGGCCGGACAGACCCACGCGGCGGGAAAAACCTCGATCGCGGATTTCCAGTCGGGGGGCGGCATGCGGCCAGTTAGGTCAAAAAGGCCTCGCGAGTCACTTCGAGATGGCGCGGCAGCGCGCGGTCCTTGTGGAATTCGCGGGCGGCGTGGGCATAGGCGAGGGCGGTCATCTGTTTCTGGCCGTCAAAGAGGTCGTCGAGGACCTTGCGCAGCGCCTCGACCAGCTTGAACGGGTCGCCGGCGGGCACGAGGTAGGCCTCGTCGTTGGCCACGAGCATCTCGGGGATGCCGTTCACGTCCGTGCTCACGATCGGCACGCGGAACGCCATCGCCTCGAGCAGCACGCGCGGGAAGGACTCCTCGAAGCTCGTGCACACGAGCACGTCGGCCAGGCGGTAGAAATCGTAAATGTCGGGGGTCTCGTCGATGATGCGCACCTGGTCCTTGAGCCCGAGCAGTTCGAGGTCCTGCTGGATCGACTCGAGGTAGATGCCGGCGCGGCCGCCGACGATGAGGAATTCGATCGGCTTCTTGCCGGCGTAGCGCGCGGCGTGCTCCTTGCGGAACTGGTCGATGGCGCGGACGTACACATGCTGGCCCTTGCGCTCGCAGACGGAGCCGATGTTGACGACGAGGACGGCGTCGGGGTTGAGCCCGTGCTTGCGGCGCAGCGCGGCCTTGTCGTGTTCGGCGGCGAAGCGCTCGATGCGTTCGATATCGATCCAGCTGGCGAGGGTGCGGAAGTTGTCGTTGACGTTGAGCTCCTCGAAGATCGCGCGCGTCGCCTTGGCGGTGAAGATCACGCGGGCGGCGTCCTGGATCGCGCCCTCGACGAGCGGCGCCATCGCCGGCGGAAGCTGCAGCACCTGCAGGAGCTTCTTCACCGGGTTGCTCTCGTGGATGTAGAGCAGGGACGGTTTGCCAATCTGCTTCGCGAGGTGGATCGCCCAGTAGGTGAGCGTGGTGTTGGCGACGATGAGGTCGCAGTCCCACGGACGGCTGTCGGCGAGTTTCTTGATGGCGTCGCGGAAGACGGACGGCTGGTCGATCTTCAGGAAATGCGCGGCGTCGAGGATTGTGACCGGCAGGCCGGCCGCCTCGAACTTCGCGCGGAGCGGACCGTCCTGGGGCGAGGCCACGGTGACCTGCACGCCCGGCTGCTCGGCGAGGTAACGGGCGTATTCGAAGATGAAGATCGGCGCGCCCTCGAAGTTGAGGTTGTGCGTGATCACCAGCACGCGGAACGGCCGCACGGTGCGGGCGTGGCGGTGCAGGTAGGGATTCAGCTCGAGCGTGTTGGGCGGGAAACTCATCACCTCGTTGTGATACGGGTCGCGGCGGTTGCCGTAGGTGGCGACGAAGGCGATGTGTTCCTTCTCCGTGTAGGCGATGCCGCGGCTGGCGCTGCCGACGTGCTGCAGGACCGCCTGCGGTGACACGACCGTGCGGAAGCCGGCATCAGCGGCGCGCAGGCAGTAATCGACGTCGTTGTAGGCGACACGGAAGTTGCCCGCGTCGAAACCACCGAGCTGGCGATAGAGATCGGTGCGCGTGAGCAGGCACGCGCCGGTGACGGCGACGACGTTGCGCGCGGCGTGCGGCAGGAAGAGATAACCGAGTTCCTCGGGCGGCATGCGCTCGAAGAGCACGTGCGGCAGGCTGTCGGTGCGGCTGAGGCTGATGCCCGCGTGGTTGATCGTGCCGTCCGGGTAGAGCAGGCGCGCGCCCACGACACCGACGCCGGGTACGGAGGCCCAGCCGACCATGTCCTCGAGCCAGCCGGGCTGCAGCGCCTCGACGTCGTTGTTGAGGTGCAGGAGGAAAGGCGTGTCGGCTTTGGCCGAGCCCTGGTTGACCAGACGCGAGTAATCGAAGCCCGGCGACGGCATGGCGCGGACAACCTCGGCGCGCAGGTCGGTGCGCGCGGGCAGGGCGGCGAGCAGCGCGAGCGTGTCGGGCTCGGTGGAGTTGTCGTCGACGACCACGACCTTCACGCAGTCGCGCGGTGTGGTGCGGGCGATGGAGTCGAGGCAGCGCGTGAGCAGGTCGGCGCGGTTCTTCGTCGGGATGACGATCGTGACATGGTTCTCGCGGAGCAGCGCAGGGTCCCACTTCAGCTGGTGGAGGCACAGCGCGTAATCCTTCATCATCGGCGGTAGCACGACCTCCGCACGCAGGCCGCGGCGGGTGACGGCCTCGGCGATGCCGCGGCGGGCGGCGTCGAAGAGGTATCCCTTCTGGTCGCCGCGCGAAGCGGTGCTCTCGGCGTGGGCGCGCCAGTGGTAGCCGATGTGCGGCACGTGCACGACCGGACGGCCATTGAGTTTTTCGACGACACGGAGAATCAGGTCGATGTCCTGGGCGCCGGTGAAGTCCGGGCGCAGGCGGCCGGCGGCCTCGACGAGGTCGCGGCGCATCACGGTCAGGTGATGCGTGTAGTTGTGCGTGATTGCCATGTCCGGGCTCCACGCACCCTTGAACTGCGGGTCGAAGTGGCGGCCGGTGTCGTCGATCTTGTCCTCGTCGGTGTAGAGCATGCCGACGTCGGGCTGGGCCACGATCGCGGCGGCGACGTGCAGCAGCGCATCGAGCGGCAGGACGTCGTCATGGTCGAGGAAGGCGATGTAGTCGCTGGTCGCGGCCTCGAGGGCGGAATTGGTCGCGCGCGAGATGTGGCCGTTTTCCGGGCGGAAGACCGGCTTGATGCGCGGGTCGGCCTTGGCGGCTTCCTCGAGCATTTTGCGGACGTGCGGTTGCGGCGAGGCGTCGTCGGCGATGCAGAGTTCCCAGTTCGGGTAGAACTGGCCGCGCACAGAATCGAGCAACTGCGTCAGGTATTTTTCCGGCGTGTTGTAGGCGGGAACGACGATACTGATGCGCGGGCCGGTCGCGACGAGCGCGGCAGCGTCGGCCTGCAGGAGCTTGGTCAGCGGCGCGGTGAGGCGGTTGTGCCAGACCCAGCGACTGTACGGATCCTCGTCCCGGCGGCGCTTGATCACTTCGGGGAGCGGCGCGGCCTCGGCCCGCTTGAATTGGTTGGCGAGGAAACCCTGCAGCCGGCGGACGTGGCCCCAGCTGAGTTTCCAGCCGTCGATGCGCACGCGGCCCAGCAGCGCCGGACGCAGGAAGGCGAGCACGCAGAGCCAGAACGCCGAGGTGCGGTAGACCGGGATCGCCCCTTTGTTCTCGTCGTGGCGGTTGAGATGCATGCGCCGGGAGAACGCCAGCTCGCGCTTCCCGTCTTCGAGCACGGCGAAGATCTTCAGGTTGACCGGGCTCGGCATGTCGGCGCGCACGTCGACCAAGCCGTAGTAATTCGATGCGCCCGCCTGCGGAAATTCCGGATGGCCGGAGGCGACGTCCTCGCGGTGCTTGCCGTAGATCAGGCGGTTTTCCGTGGTGACGACCGTGCTGCCGCTGAGCGAGCGGATTTTCTGCAGCCGGTGGAAGACCCAGCCGGTGATGCGGAACTTGTCGTAGAGCGCGTTGATCCAGTAGCCCGGCACCTCGATCTCGCCGCGAAAGCCCATCTCGGAGCCCACGTTGCTGTTGCCGATGACGATTTCATCGACCAGCTGGTCCGCCACCTCGCAGAGGCGCGACCACGGCTCGCGGTGGAAGTTGCGGTAAAGGTAGAACAGCGACTCGTACACCAGCACGGCGCGCAGCACGGGCTTGGGCCGCGGGTCGGGGGGCAGCAGGCTGGTGTCGGGCGCGGCGGTGACGAAGGCCTGCCACTGGTTTTTGTCGTCGAGGTATTCGAGCCGGACCTCGCGGTCGCCGCGGGCGAAGAGGGCGCGGATGGCAAAGCCGGTGCGCGTGGAGTTGGGATCGTTCGGAAACGCCGCCGCCACATCGGGCCGGTCGAGGCCGTAGTTGCCGAGGTAAACCGTGCCGTCGATGACCGCGCGGATGTCGCGACATTCGCGGCCCATCCCGGGATAAAACCAGCCGAGGATCTCGTAGCCCGCGCAGTCGGGCTTCCAGCCGCTCGGCTTGTCCAGGTAGTAGGCGAACGCAGGCGCTTGGCTCATCTAAAACGGACAAAGGAACAGGTCTTTTTCCGAGCGTAAAGACCGATTCGGAGCCGGGAGGCCGCCATACGAATCAACGAATCACGATGCTTCGCCAGTATCCCCACGAAAAATCAACTTTGGCGTCGAAAGCGCCATAATGCGCAAAAACGAGGGTGCCGGTAAAGGGTTCGCTCTGTGTGTAGGAAATGGCGATGTCACCCCGGTCGCTGACGCGAGTCAGTGGCTGGAGCGTGCGTTCATAGAGAAACTTTCTTCGGCCACCGGGAATTTCTTCAAAAATCATCACCGTGATGCCTGCAGTGGTGTGGCCGTTGGTGTAGGAACCCGGCAGAAGCCCGGTGATGGCTTCGATGGAATGGCTGCCGGGAGGCGGCTGGAAATGGATTTCCGCCGGGGCATGGGTGGTCACCACGACATGGCCATCGAGTTCGAATTGGCCAAGCCCCCTCGGTCCCTTGCTGAAACGGGGAGTGGGAACCAGGCTGGGGAAGTCAGCTCCCCTAAACAGGTGAACTTGGTCGGTCGAAAGGCCGATTTCGTCCAAGGTGAGGTTGGGCCTGATGGCACCCAAATCGGCGCGTGACCACAGGATCTTGGCCGCGGTGCGCGCGCTTTCCCGCGGCACATAAATATCGACGTCGTCGGTCTGGACGATCGGCTCGGAAGTCAGATCGAGTTTTGTCCGCAAGTTTTCGATGAAAGGATATTCCTTTCGGAAACGACCGGCGACAAACACCGTCCCCAGGCGGACGTCGCCCAAGCCGGCCAGCGATTCTTCCAGCAACGGAAAATTGGCGGTCTCGGATTCGAAGGGCATCACACCGCGGCGTTGCGCGTAGTAAGGGTAGATTCCATTCCAATCCAAGCCGAACCCGGCCGTCACCCCGCCTTCAGGGGTGAGGGCGCGGATGACACCAGCTTCCAAGGGCGCGGGTGGTGCCGGATGTTCCTCGAAAAAATATCGGTAGTACGTCTGACGGTAGGTCTTTGCCTGCAAAACCAAGCCAACGCCGAGTATCAACAGGGTCAGAGGCGCAAGGAAACGAGGCAGGTGGAGCAAGCCGGCGATGGTGACGCCAAAGGCGACAACGAGAAAGCCAGCCGAAGCATAGAAGTAGTAGTCGTGGACGGCGTAGAGGTTGGCGAAAAGCACCAGCCCGCCCGGAAAGGCCAGCAGGCAAGCCAAGGCCACCCGGCGATGGACCCGCGGCACAAACCAAAGAGCGGCAAAGAGGGCCAGCAGGGCGGCCGGATGGAGGATCCGTTGCGTAGCTTCGTAAATCTGGCGCCACCACGTGCCGGAAAAGCGTTGCTCGAGCGTGCCGAAGTTAAATCCGCGCAGGGCTGAGGAAGTGAGGTGCCTCCCGTAGGGATTTAATTCCTTCAAATGGTCGCTGTAGAGGACCCAGGCTGCGCCCAGAGCCAGGGGAACGGCCAGCGCCAGCGCGGCCCGGAGCAAGGGGCCTCGCACCGCGTTTCCCCATGTCAGGCCGTTGCGCCGGTTAGCCAGGATGTAGCCGGCAAGAATCGCGCCCAATGCCACCCATGCGCCGGCGAAAGTCGTCACCTTGGCGCAAATACCCAGACCGCCCGCGCCCCACGCGAGCAATACCCGGAGCGCTGATGCCTGCCGGAGGGTCGCATCAAACGCGGCCAGAAACCACACCGTCAGACAGAGGGCGGTGGATTCGATCATGACCGTCCGCGTGTAGAACAGGAACGTTGGGCAGACGAGGATGCAGCCAACGACAATCAGCTGGTCCTGCCATGCAGCCAAGCGGGGCCGGAGCAAAAGCCAGACAGCCGGGAGCGTGGCGTAGAAGAAAAGGATTCCCGCCAGGCGGGCGCTTTTTTCCAGACGAAGCCCGGTCGTTTTGGCAATCCCGGCCGTCGTCACTTGGTAGAGTGGGAACTCCATCGGGATCGACCAGGGCGGACCCAGCAAAGGCGTTTCGTAGTCCAGTCGGAAGCCATCCTGGATGAAGGACCGCGCGGTCAAGGCGGTTTGCGCCTGCCGCGTCTCGAACGCATCGCGTAATGAAGCGCCCCAGCCGCGAGTGACGGCCCACAGATTGACAACGAGACAGGCCACGATCACGGCGAGGATGACGCGCCCATGGACAGTGCGGGACGATGATGAAGTGTGGTCGTCTGGCATTACTCAGGGCGAGAGGACAATCTTCCGCCAGTAACCCCAAGCGTAGGCGATGTTGCCGCTGGGCACCGGGTAATGCGCGAACACGAGGACACCGGTGAACGGCTGGTCCTGCGTGTACTCGATCGCGACATCGCCGCGGTCCTTGGCTTCGGTGACCGGCATGAGCAGGCGCTCGAACAACGGGTGACGCGTGCCGTCGGGCATTTCTTCGAAGACGGACACCAGCATGCCGGGCGTGTTGTTCGGTGGCGTGTACGCTCCGGGCATCATGCCGGTGACGGCCGAGACCGAGCGGGAGCCCGGTGGCGGGCGGAAATGAATCTCGGTCGGAGCCTGCGTCAGCAGCGCGCGATCGGGCGGGATGTCCACGTAGTTGACGGCGAAGGAACCCTTGGTGAGGAACGGCAGCGGCTTGAAGCCCGTGAGTGTGTTGAGCCACGGCACCTGGGTGAAGTCATGCTGTTCGGTGAGCACGATGGCGTTGTCGGCGGGCTTGAGATTCAGCTCGGCCTGCCAGTCCTTGCGGGCGGACAGCGCCTGCACCGCGGCGGCGGCGCGATCCTTGCGCACATAGATGTCCATCACCTCGGTGCGCGCGATCGGCTTGGCGGTCATGCCGAATTTGCCGATGAGAATGTCGGTGAAGTTGCGGTCATCGCGATGCCGGCGCGCCACCAGCATGGTGGTGACATGCCGCGAGCCGAGTGCGGCGAGGGAGCGATCCAGCGCCGCAAAATCGTTCGCGTGGCTGTCGAACGGCATGATCGCGCGCCGCTCGCTGTAGTACGGCAGCAGGCTGTTCCAGTCGAAGCCGATGCCGACGAAGACCTCCTCGGGCGGCGTGACCGCCTTGATGATCGCGGTCTCGGACGGGATGGGCGTGTTCTCGTGCTGGTAGAAGGAATAGTAGGAATTGAGGAAGGCGAAGAACTGGCCGCCGAGGGCGAACAACATCAGCAGCGCGGCGGGCAGGCGCGGCACGCGGCTGTCTTGGAGGAGTCCGGCCACCGCTACGCCCAACGCGGCGGCGGGGAAAACTGCCGAGGCATAGGAGTAATAATCGTGAACGTAATAGAGATTGGCGAAGAGCAGCGCGCCGCCGGGGTAGCAGAGCAGACAGGCGAGCGTGAGCCGGCGATACACGGGGGCGGAGAACGCCAGGCCGAGCGCGATCACGACCAGCGCCGGCCACGCGATCACCGAGTGCGTCGTGATGTAGCCCAGCGCGCGCCACCACTCGAGGCTGCTGCGTTGCGCCAGGGTGCCGAGGTTGAAGGGACGCAGCGAGGCGGACGTGATGTAGTGGCCGAAGGGATTCAGCTCCTTGAGGTGATCGGAGTAAACGACCCACACGATGCCGGCCATGAGCGCCACGCTGGCCGCCACCAGCGACACCGGGATCAGCCGTCCGGCCGCCTGCGCGGTGCTTTCGCCGGTGCGCTTGCGGGCGACGATGTGCTCCAGCACCAGCAGCGCGCACACGATCCAGAACGCGCCGAACGTCGTGACCTTGGTCAGGGCCGCGAGCGCGCCGAAAATCCACGCGCCGACCAGCGCCCAGCTGCGGGCGCGCAGGAGCGCGCGGTCGAGGCAGGCGACGAACCACAGCGCGAGGCAGAGCGCCATGGACTCGATCATGAACGCCCGGGTGTAGAAAAGGTAGAGCGGGCACACCAGCAGCGCGGCGAGCGCGGGCAGCGGATCGAGCGGGCCCGGCAGGCGCCGGCGCAGCAGCAACCACACGGCGGGCAGCGCAGCGTAGAAGCACAGCACGCCGACGAGACGTCCGCTTTGCTCGAGCGGCACGCCGGTCACCACGCTGATCTTGGCCGCGGCGGCCTGGTAGAGCGGAAATTCCAGCGGGATCGACCACGGTGGGCCGAGCACGGGAGTTTCGTAGGCAAGCTTCAGGCCCTCCTTCTTGAAATAGTAGGCGGACAGCGCGGTCTGCAGCTGGCGGAATTCGTGCGCGTCACGCAGTGAGTTATTCCAACCGCGCGTCAGGGCCCAGGCGCTGCCGAGCAGCGCGAGGAGCAGCGGGCCTACGACAAGCCAGCGGGGAACCGGGGAAAACTTCCGGCCTGTTGCCTCGGACGACATCAGCTCAGGGCCGCAGCTCGCGGGCGGTGAGTTGCAGGCCGGCTTCGAGAGTGACCTCGGGTTTCCAGCCGGCTGCGGCGGTGAGTTTGCCATTGTCGAGTTCGGAAGCCTGCACGTCCCATGCGGGCGCGGGTGAGGATTCGACGCGGATTTTTTTGCCGGTGAGTGTCTCCACCTGCGCGATGATCTCACGCACGCTGGTGGAGCGGCCGGCTGCGAGGTTGAAGGTGCCGGTCAGCCGCCGCTCGATCACGGCCTGCAGGGCGCGGTTGAAATCGGTGTAGTGGATGAAGTCCTTCCGCGCGCTGCCGTCGCCCCAGAGGTTCAGCGTCTCGCCGGTCCACGCGCAATGGAAGGCGCGGGGAATGATGCCCTGCGCGCGCTGGGTCGGCACGGTGAAACCGTACGGGTTGGAGACGCGCAGGATGGTGCAGGCGAGGCCGTAGCGCTCGGTGTAGATGCGGATGATTTCCTCCGCCGCCAGTTTCGCCTCGGCGTACCAGCCGATCGGTTTGCAGGTGTCCGTTTCCCGCACCGGCCGGCCGATGCCGGGACCGTAGACCGCGCCGCCCGAGGAAAAGAAAATGAAATGCGGACGCGCCGCCGCGGGTGTCTCCGCGATTTTCTGCAGAATTTTGAAGAGCAGCGGTAGGTCGTGCTCCCACTCGGTGCCGACGTTCTTCTCGGAGGTCGCGGGCAGCGTGCTCCACGCGAGGTGCAGCAGCACGTTGGCGCCGGCCGGCCAGGGGGCGACGAGCAACTCATCGAGCGAGGGTTGGCCGGGCGCGCCCAAGCGCGAATAGCCGGTGACCCGATGCCCGGCTTGCTCCAGTTGCGGACGCACGCATGCCGCGAGTCGTCCGCGGGCGCCGGTCAGCAGGATCTGGGAGGGGGGGGAAACGGGCATGCCGGGAAACGCTTTGCTGATTCAGGCGCGCGAGGGCAACGCATTATAAAACCCCAGCAGCGCTTCCGCCGTGCGGGCCCAGTTGAACCGCGCGGCCGCGACGGCCAGCGCGCCGGCCGACAGGCGCGCGGTGAGGTTCGGATCGGCGCGCAGCGTCCGCACCGCGCCGGCGATGTTCGCGGCGTCGGCCCGGTCGAGGATCCACGCGTCCTCGCCATGGCGCAGCAGCGAGCCCAGGTTGGTCTTGGGCAGGATGACCGGCCGGCCGAGCGAGAAGAATTCCGGCAGCTTGGATGGGAAGCGGTAGTCGTTGAACGCGTCGGCTGCGCCCGGCTGCACGAAGAGGTCGGCGAGCGCCATCAGCGGCGCGAGGTGATGCTGGTGTTCGATGCGGCCGAGGTTGACGACATGCGGTGCGACCGAATCCGCCATTCCGCCGAGGAAATCGACCTCGTCGCGGCCGACGCGCAGCAGAGTCGCGGGCATTCCGGACCGGTTCAACGCGAGGACCGCGGCATAGAGCTCGCGCACTTCGGCCGCGTTGGTGGCGTGGACGTTGCCGTGGTAGAACAGGACGGTGTGCGTCTCGTCCCAGTCCAGCGCCCGGCGCAGGCCCCACGGGATCGGGCGGGCAAAAAAAACGTTCTCGTCCGCAGCCGGCCAGAGCAGCTGCACCGGCTTGCCCGGCGGAACCAGTTCCCGGAGGCGCTCGATGATGATCGTGACGGCGTCGGCGGATTCGAGGAAGGCGCGGCTGTGGCGCGGGTGCGAGAGGATGGACGGCACCAGCGCGTCGAGTTGCGCCGGCGGCAGGGCCAGCAGTTCTGCCGCCGAACGGCCAAGGCTCGCTTCCAGAATGCGGGACTCGTGATCCTCCAAGTGCACGACGAGCTTTGCCGGTGCCTTCGCGCAATAGGCTTCGCAGAACGTGCGGACGTTTTCACGCGTCGTCCAGGCATGCACGACGTCCGCGGGCAGGCCGCCGGAAAAAACGTTCGGATTCTGCGCGCAATCGGTGAAGAGCGCGGCGCGGAAGCGATGCTCCGCGTGGTAGCGGACGGTCTCCACATGCCGCGGCACGGCGACGACGCATTCATGGCCTAGAGCGGCGAGCCGGTTGGCGAGGCTGGCGACGTGCAGCGCGCTGTTGGCCGTGAAGTCGCCGTAGAGCGCGAAAAGAATGCGACGCGGATTTTCCGCCGTGGTGGCGGTGGCCGGCTCCGGAGTTCTCCGCGCCGGCCCGAGCGTGTGCAGTTCCCCGTGCAGGTCGAGCGGGGCTGGATGCAGCACGTCGCGGTCGACGTCGATGAAAGTCGAGGTGGCGGCGAAATGATTTTCGCCCGTGATCGTGACGGCGCGCAGGCTGAGCGGGCCGAGGCCGAAGCGGATGTTGCGTGGCGCGATGAAGCCGGCGCGAGCGGCATCGGGCGAGTGGGGCAGGAAGCCCGGCACGTCGGTGCGGGGCAGGCCGTATTCGCAGCGGATGCGGCGGTTGCCGTAGTGGAGCCACACCTCGGCGATCGGGAGCTCGGGGTGCGCGCACCAGCCCTGGATGCGGACGCTTTCCTTCACGACCGGATCGGTGGGAAATTCGATGCCGCACTGCAGCTCGCCCGGGATGGAAGCGATGCTGAGCTGGCAGACTCTCTGCCAATGGCTGCCGTCGGCGGAGGCTTCAAGCGACGCGAGCCACGCGCCCGGTGGCACGCGGCCCTCGATGATGAAGCCGCACGGTACGGCGGCCTCGGCGGCGCCGAGCAGCGCGACGACATCCGGGCGTGATGGCGTGGCGGATGGCACGAGCGTGTGGACACCGGCCACGAGACGAACGCGCGGGGCGGCGGTGGCCTGGGGCGCGAGGCACCAGCCCTGCAATCGCAGGTGGCAGCCGGGCGCTTGCAACGGACGCGGCGTCTCGATCTCGAAACGGTAGGACACCGGGGCCGGGGCGTTCATCAGCGGCGGCCGAAGAGGCGGCGCAGCGGCGCGGTCCAGCGCCAGGAAGCGGAGGATTCGATGGCAGCCAGTTTCGCCGTAAGCTCGGCCGCGCGGGCCTGCTGGGCGGAAAGATCGGTCGCGAGCGCGGTGGCCTTGGCGTTGAGATCGCCCACGACGGCCTGCTCGCGCTTGAGCTGATCCTGTGCCTGGCGCAGCGCAGTCTCGAGCTCGGCGGCCCGGCCAGCGAGATGGTCGCGCTCCGCGCAGGTCTGGTCGGCGAGGCGCTGCATGTCCAGACGCAGGCGTTCGGCCGCGGCCAGGCGCGTTTGCAGTCCGTCGCGCAGGTCCTCGAGCTTCATCAGCTCGACTTCCGTGAGGATCATCTGCTGCTGCAGCCGCTCAAAGCTCACGGATTTGTCTGGGACATCGGACGACATTGGCTGGGCGTATCCAAGCGCAAGCGATCGCCCCATGGAAAGCCTATTGTCGGTCCCGAACCGCGGCGCACGGGTAACGCCGCGACCAACAAGTCATCTATTGGATGACTTGTTGTTGTTCGCGCACATTTCGCTTCTGAGGCGAATTCTCCTCGGAGTGGCGCAAGCCCGACTCCAACTAAGTCATCTAATAGATGACTTGTTGGCGGGAGTGGCGCGGGGGGAGAAAAGGCGGGCGGGGAAGCCGGCCGGGGTCAGAGCTTGTAGCCGGCGGCGGCGGCGTCCTTGGCGAACATCTTCACGGTGTCGAGGGACAGCGCGGTGAGGTCCATGCCGAGGAGCTTGGCGGCCTTGGCGAGGATGTCGTGCTGCACGGTGACGATCTGGCAGCCGCTCTGCTCGGCCTGGATGATGTTCAGCACCTCGCGCACGCTGGCCCACAGGAGCTCGGCCTTGGGCTGGTTGACGAGGAGCTTCTTGCTCTCGCGCATGATGCCCATCGGGTCGACGCCGGTGTCGGCGATGCGGCCGGCGAAAACAGAAACCACGGACGACACGGCGGGATTGAGCGCACCGGCGACGGCTTTGACCTGCTCGAGCGTGAGCAGCGCGGTGATGTTCAGCTGCACGTTCTGCGCGGCGAGCTCCTTGATCAGCGGGATCGCGGACTCGGAGCGCGTGTTGGTGATCGGGATCTTGACGTAGACGTTCTTGCCCCAGCTCGCGATCTTGAGCGCCTGGCGCTTCATCTCCGGGAAGTCGTCCGCGAAGACCTCGAGCGAGATCGGCTTGGCGGTGACGGTTTGGAGGATGTCCTTGGCGAAGGCTTCGTAATCCTTGATGCCCGCCTTGTTCATCAGGGTCGGGTTCGTCGTCAGGCCCTTGATGTAGGGCTTGGCGTAGAGGTCGAGGATGCCCGCCTTGTCGGCGCCGTCGGCGTAGATCTGGATCTTGAGGTCGTTGAGATTAAGCATGCGAAATGGAGCCGTCAGGCCGAGCCCTGCGCAATCACAATAGCCGCGGCCTCACCTATGGACTTGACGACAAACGTCGGCGCTTCCTTCAGCTCCTCGCGGTAGCCTAGGTCGATAAAGACGCTGCGCACGCCGGCGCGATGGCCGCAGTCGATGTCACGCCAGCGGTCGCCGATCATCCACGAGCGCTTGAGATCGAGGCCGAGCGCGGCGGCCGCGTCGGTCAGCATGCCCGGTTCCGGTTTGCGCCGGTAGTCCTCCGGACTTTTTTGTCCCTGGCCCGGAGCGTAGCAGACCTCGATGCGGGCAATCTCGGGAATAAGTTCGCGCAGGCGCGCATGCATGGCCTCGACGACGGCCTGGGGTTGGGTGCCGCGGCCGACGTCGGGCTGGTTCGTGGCGACGACCAGCACGTAGCCCGCGGCGTGCAGTGCGCGGCAGGCGGCGGCGGCGCCGTCGAACAGGACAAACTCGCCCGCAGAGGCCGGCGGATAAGGAAATCCGTCGCGCACGACGGGCACATTCAGGGTTCCATCCCGGTCGAGAAAAACGGCGGGCCGGCCGGCCGGGGCAGCGGGGTGGAAATTCATGGGCGGCGGATCGAACGATGCATCAGGACGCGCTTTTTTCGCATGCGGCCAGGGTTTTGTCCACGCCGGTGTGGTTCTTCCGGTGGATCTGGGGCGCGAGCCGCTGGCGCAGCCACCGCATGACGGGATCGCTGAACCAAGTGTGCATCACGCCCGCGAGCAGGACCATGACGCCCGCGAAACCGAGGTACACGAGATCGGCCGGCAGCGGGCGCCCCAGCGCCTGGCTGCAGGCTTGGAGCGGAGCCTTGAGCCGGAGCAGGACGGGCGCGTGGAAGAGATAGAGTTCGTAGCTGAGAAATCCTGCGAGACCCAGAATCCGTACCAAGCGGCGGGTGCGCGAAGGCGGAGTATGCGTCGTCGGTGACGGCGAACCGAACAAGAAGAGGCTGGCGCCAATCGCGAGGGCGGTCGGTTGCCAGACCCAATTGCCGGCGTGCAGGTCACCGGCAAAATAGCTCGTCGCGATCACGCCCAGGCCCGCGGCTTGCAAGCCGCGCAACGCCGCGCGAGGCCAGTCCGCGCGCCGGCTCCAGCTGGCGGCCACGGCGGTGAGACAGCCCAGCGCCAGCTGATCGAAGCAGCCCCAGTACAGGTAGAAGGACTGCCAGTCGTGGCGGTCGCGATAGAGGTAACCGGTGAGAACCATCGCCCCGAAAAAGGGCACCAACAGCCAGGCGCGGCGCAACCCGAGGGCGAGCACGGGAAACACGAGGTAGAACACTTCCTCGACCGCGAGCGACCAGAGCGGTGCCCACGCCTTCATTTGGGCCGCGCCCTGGACATAGAGCAGGTTGAAGCGGAAGGTGAAGACGTGCCCGAGCAGGGTGGAGAGGGAGAATTTTGGCGACAGCTCGAACCCGGGCAGGCTCAGGGTCATCGCCACCAGGTTGACGCCCACGAGCAGCAGCAGGGTCGGGAGGATGCGTGAGGCGCGCAGGACGTAGAACTCCCGGACATCGATGGCTGGGAGGCGTCCGTAGCGCTGCAGCACGGTCTGGGTGATGAGGTAGCCGGAGAGCACGAAGAACAGCGACACGCCGAGGCCGCCGTTCACCGCGAGCGCCTGAAACCACGCGGCCGGCAACAGCACCGGTGCGCCGAAGGGCCCGGCCATTTCGAGGTGGGTCAGCAGAACGAGCAGGATGGAAACGCCGCGCAGGGCGTCGATCGCGGCATTACGATCCGGGTATGCGATCAGGCGCGGCATCGGAAAAAACCGGCCGGTTGGGATCGACGACGGGTGGCCCCTCCCGCGCATCAACCCCGCCGGAGCGGCCTCACGGTTTGGCGGCGACCGATTCCCACTTGGTCTGCGCGACCTTGAGATCGGGGTGCGAGACGAAGAGATGCCACACGACGGCTTGGAAGGCCTCGGAGTGCGGCGTGATGTTGTTCGGGTTCACCGTCGGGACGATGACGCAGGCGTCGGCCTGGGTGGCGGTGTAGCCGCCGTCCTTGCCGACGATGCCGATGACGCGGGCGCCGACCTGCTTGGCCAGCTGGATGGCGGAGATGAAGCCGGGCGAGACGTTCTTTTCGAGGTTGCCGCCGCCGACGGAGAGAATGAGGAGGCAGTCCTTGCCGTTGAGGCGCGAGCCGCGGAGCCACTCGACGAACACGCTGGCCCAGCCCTCGTCGTTGGTGCGGGCGGTGAGTTCGGAGACGTTGTCGGTCGGCGCGTAGCACTCGAGTCCGGCGATCTTGCGGAAATCGTTCACCGCATGCGACGCGTTGGCCGCGCTGCCGCCGACGCCGAGGATGAAGAGGCGGCCGCCGCGATCACGTGTGGCGCGCAGTTCGGCGACGCATTTCTCGCAGTCGGCGGCGTTGAGCTTGGCGACGATCTCGGCGGTTTCCTTGAGGTGTTGGACAGCGTAGGACATATTTTTAGGCGAGAGGCTTGGGGTGGGAGACGTGGGGGTCAAACGCAGAGGCGCTGGATACAATCAATACAGGGACAATCGAGGCGGGCTTTCCCGCGGGGTTTTCCTGGCGCCTCAAATCTTTTTGGCGCGCAGCAGCGCGTCCAACTCGGTCAGGCCGGCGGGGGAACCGATCTCGTAGAAGCGCTCCTTCAACTCGTAGCCGGCGAGGCGGCCCTGTTTCGACAGGTCGGTCTGGATGGCGGCGAGGTCGACCACGGCGTCGCGCGGGCTGGCGGCGAAGGCGTCGGCGCGGAAAACGCCGAGGCCGTAGTCGATGTATTTCATCTGCGGGACCTTGTTCTTCTTGTCGTAGAGTTTGATCTGCCCGTCGGCGAACCAGACGTTGCTGGCGTCGTAAGCCTCGTGGTTTTCGAACACGGTCATCAGGCCCGGCTGGCCGGACTGGAGAAACGCGCGGCCCACGGCCTGGTAGTCGATCGGCAGATAGCTGTCGCCGTAGAGCACGTAGAAGGAGTCGCCCAGTTTCGGCAGCGCGCGGATGAGCGCGCCCGCGGTACCAAGGAGCTTCTCGCCGTCGAAGGAATACTGGATGTCGACCCCCCACTTGGAACCGTCGCCATATTGCGCGACGATCTGTTCGCCGAGATAGCCGACGCAGAGCACGATTTTCGTCAGGCCGTTTTTCTTCAGCAGCCGCAGCTGGTGCGAGAAGAACGGCTCGCCCGCGACCTCGACGAGGAGCTTGGGGATTTTCTCCGTGATCGGGCGGAGGCGGGTGGCGAGTCCGCCGGCGAGCAGGGCGACGGGTAGTTGGGCGGGTTCCATGGACTAGAAGGCGACGTAGATAAACGGTTCGACCGGCAGGTAAATCCGATAGAGCAGGTAGTGAAAGAAGAAGCCGAGCACGAGGCCGAGGCCGACGTGGAGCAGGAGCCGGACGAGCGGACGGGAACGGGAAGGGACGGGGGCCGGGTTCATGGGGCGAAGGGAGTGGGATCCATTTTGCGGATTTCGGCGGCGACGCGTTCCGCGAGTTTGTAGCCGCCGCTGGGCGTCAGGTGGGTGCGGTCGTTGTAGTCGGCGTCCTCGAAGTCGAGCCCGTTGATCACGCAGTTGACGCCCTCGTCCCGCCAGATGGCGGCCGACGCCTGCCACACCGCGTCGTCGCGCGCACGCTCGTCCGGCGTGAAGCGCCGCCGGTAGAAAGGCGCGTTCTGGCAAAGCACCATCAGCATGCGGGCGCGCAGCGGCGCGGGGAACATGGCATCGATTTGCGAGCGCATTTCCGCGGCGGCGGGCGGTGCCAGGCCCCAGCGGCCCTGCGCATCCTGCCGGCCGAGCAGGATGGTGAAGCTGCGGGCGATCTCCATCTCGGCGTCCACGCGATTCTTGAAGCGCACGGACAGCGGTTGGGGTGAGACTTCGGGGTCGGGCCATTCGTCGCGCGGGCGCCAGAAGTCGCCCTGCGCCTTGTAATTCCAGACGGTGAACAAGCCGTGCAGGCCGATCTCGTGCCACAGCTCCTGGAAATAAAGATGCGCGTTGAGGCGGGCGGCGCGGCGCAGTTCCTCCTCCTTGAGGCGGTTCTTTTCCGTGGTCACGGCCAGGTATTGCGCGAGCCGCGCCTCGCGGGCGGGTTGGGGAAACAGCGCGCCCTGCGCCTTGGCCTCCCAATAAAAATACCCGTAGATGTTCCCGATCGGGTTCGGCGGCGTGCCGGTGCCCATGTTGTCGACAAAAAGGACCGGGAGGCCGCGCCGTACGAGCGCTTCCGCCACGAGCGCGCCGGCTTCGGTGGGACCGCTGCCACCGAAGGCAAGGTTGACCACCACGTATTTCTCCGGCCCGAGGAGTTCCTGCAGGCGCCGGCTCCAGAGTTCCGGCGGCAGCTGGGAAACGCCGTTGAAGATGGAATTGCCGCCGACGATCACCAGCGTCTGGCCCGGCCGCAGGCGGTTCAGCGCGACATGCTCCATCATGCGGAACGGCGGGTAGAAGATCGTCTGCGTATTGGTCCATTGCTGGAAGCGGACGAAGTTCGACGGCTTGCTGTAGCGCGAAGCCTGGTAGCCGAGCAGCACGGCGAGCAGAAAGCCGGCGCCGATGCCCGCCAGCAACCCGACGGCGTCACGGCGCCGGTTTTTCCCCGCGGTCGTCGGCGCGACCGGCTGAGCGGAGGAGTTCATGGGTTAGAAGGCGACGTAGATGAAGGGTTCGACCGGCAGGTAGATCCGGTACAAAAGGTAATGGAAAAACAAACCCAGCAGCATGCCGATGCCGAAATGAACCAAAATCCGCAGCAGCGGGCGGGCGCGGGAGACTGGCGGGGAGGAGTTCATGGACGGGTGGTTTCGGGAGATAATTTTTTCACCTCGGCCGCGACGAGGGTGGCGAGCTTGCGGCCGCCGCTGGGGGTCAGGTGCGCGCGGTCGTGGTAGTCCGCGTTTTCAAAATCCAACCCGGCCACCAGGCACGCGATGCCCTCGTGCCGCCACACCGCGGCGCAGCCTTCGAATGCGGCCAGGTCCCGCGCCTGTTCGTCGGGCGCGAGCAGCGTGCGGTAGAAGGGGGCGTTTTCACAGAGCACCATCAGCAGGTGCGGACGCAGGCGTGGCACAAACGCCGCCGCGATGTGTTCACTGACTTCGCGCGCCCGGGCGGGTGCGAACTCCCACCGGCCATCGGCCGAGGGCGTGGTGTTGGCGGCGGCCAGACCGCGGACAATTTTCATCTCGTCGTCCACGTGGTCGCGGAAACGGGTGGCGAGCGGTTTGGGGCCGTCCTCCGGATCCGGCCAGCTGTCGCGCGGTTGCCAGAATTCGCCGCCTGCCAGGTGACTCCAGACGGTGAAGACATAACGCAGTGCGACGTGATGCCAGAGTTCCTGGAAGTAGAGGTGGGCGTTCAGCGCCGCGGCCCGGCGCTGTTCCGCCTGCTTGCGCCGGTCGGCTTCGGACATCTCGGCCACACGCGCCGCCAAACCGGCGTCGCGCGCCGGATACGGTAGCAGGGCCGACTGGGCGGCGGCTTCCCAGTAATAATAACCGTAGGTACCGTCGATCGGCGACTCGGGTGGCTGGAGGCCGGAGTTGGCCACCACCAGCACCGGGATGCCGCGGCGCAGCAGGGACTCCGCCACCAGCATGCCGCCCTCGGCCGGACGGCCGCCGACGAAGGCGAGATTCACCACCACATATTTTTCCGGTCCGAGGATCTCCTGCAGGTGCCGGCTCCAGATTTCTTCCGCCGGCTGCGAGAAGCCATTGAAGATGGAGTTGCCCGCGACAATCACCACGGTCTGGCCCGGCCGCCAGCGATTCAGCGCCAGATGCTCGAGCATCCGAAACGGCGGGTAGAAAATTCCCTCGGGATCGGTCCACCGGTGGAAGCGGACGAACTTCGACGGCTTGCTGTACGTCGCGGCCTCGTGGCCGAGAAACACCGCGAGCGCGAAGCCGGCGAGGATTCCGGCCAGCAGTCCCGCGGCGTTGAGGCGGGCGGTTTTCACGGGTCAGCTGAACGAGAGCAATTTGACCGCCATGGCCCAGGCCTGCTCGACGGGATAGAAGAACAGCAGCCAGCCGAAACCGACGAAGAGCATCGTGAGCAGCCAGCTGAGGACGGGCAGCAGGTCGAAGAGCTGGGCAATCGCCCGGCCGACGGATCCGAGCGCGGACTGATAGGAGGATTGAACCGCCAGGCCCAGGCCGTGCCACAGGCCCCAGAGGGCGAAATTCCACGCCGGTCCGTGCCAGATGCCGCACAGCGTGAAGGCGATGAGACCGTTGAGCAGCTTGCGGGCGACGCCGTGGCGGCTGCCGCCGAGCGGGATGTAGACGTAGTCGCGAATCCAGCTGCTGAGCGAGATGTGCCAGCGTTGCCAGAAATCCTGGATGCTCGTGGCGAGGTAGGGCCAGCGGAAGTTCTCCGGCAGCGAGACGCCCATCATGCGCGCGAGGCCGATCGCGATGTCGCTGTAGCCGCTAAAATCGAGCAGGATGCGCACGGCGAGGCCGAGGAGAAAAAACCAGGACTGCGCGGCGTCGAGCGTGGCGAAACTTTTTTCATGCCAATGGAGCGCCAGCGTCAGGTTGTCCGCGATCACCACCTTCTTGAGGAAACCCAGCGCGATGCGCTGCGCGCCGGCGGCGACGTCCGCCAGGCCGACCCGCGCGAGGCCCTCGTGCAGGCTGGGGATGAACTGGGTGTAGCGCTTGATCGGTCCCGCCACCAGCGACGGGAAGAAGATGGAGAACAGCGCGAAGTCGGCCGGCTTCCGGATCGGCTCGCCGCCGCGCCGCACCTCGACGAGGTAGTGCACGAATTCAAAGACGAAGAAGCTGATGCCGAGCGGCGGCGCGGACGGCAGCCAGTGCTGGGCGTGCGCGGAGGCGGCAGTGCCGAGCGCCGGCGAGAACCAGCCCAGCAAGCCCTCGCTGAGGAAGAGCGTGTACTTGTAGAAGACGAGGGCCAGGACCGAGGCCGCGATGGCGAGACTGCACACAAACGGCCGCCGCGAGAGGGCGGCCGCGTAGGTGATCGCGCCCAGCACGACGATCGGCAGCACGCCAGCCGGGCCGGCGAAATAATAATGGAAGGTCGCGCAACCCGCCAGCAGCAGCCACTGGCGCGCGACCCGGTGCGCGCAGGCCCAGTAAAGAGGGAAGAAAATCGCGGCGAACCAGACGAACCAGTAGGTCGTGAAAAGCATCCGGACCCTAGTTTTGCGCGACGACCTTGCTGCCTTCGAAGTCGAAGCGGAAGCGCACCTCCTGGAGGCCCTTCTCGCGCATCGCGTGGCGGAGCTTCCGCTTGTCGGCGGCGTAGAACATGAGGAAGCCGCCGCCGCCGGCGCCGATCAGCTTGCCGCCGAGCGCGCCGTGGGCCATCGCGTGATCGTACCACTCGTTGATGTGGGCGTTGCTCATGCCGGAGCTGCGCGCCTTCTTGCGCTGCCAGTGCACGTCCATCAGGCGGGCGAACTCGTCGAGATTGCCGGATTCGAGCGCGGCGAGCGACTGGTACCCGAGATCCTTCGTGAAATGCAGGTTGTCGAGCATGGCCTGGTCATTCTGCTTCGATTTCTCGTTCTGGTCCTTGAGGATCGCCGAGGCCGAGCGCGAGTAGCCGGTGAAGAAGAGGAGCAGGTTGTCCTCGAGATTGAACAGCGTCTCCTCGGAGATCTTGCACGGGCGGTATTCGACGCGGCCGTCCTTGTGGAAGGTAAACGCCGTGATGCCGCCGACGGCCGCGATGTACTGGTCCTGCTTGCCGATCGGTTCCTTGAGGCGGTCGAGCTCGATGTGGCAGGCCTGCTCGGCGAGGTCGGCTGCGGAGATGAAATTCTTGTTCGCCGTGTGCAGGAGCTTGAGCAGCGCGGTGGTGAAGCTGCCGGAAGAACCGAGTCCGGTGCCGCCGGGGATGTCCGCCATCGACGTGACCTCGAGTGAGCGGCCGTCCATGCCGAGCAGGCCGAACGCCTCGCGAATGATCGGGTGCTCAAGTTTGGCGGCCGAATCGACGCGCTCCAACTTCGAGTACTTCACGATCAGGTCCGGCACGAACGTGCGGTGCAGCGTCAGGTAAACGTACTTGTCCAGCGCGCCGGCCACGAGGAAGCCGCCATGCTCGCGGTAATAGGACGGCAGGTCGGTGCCGCCGCCGCCAAGGGAAATGCGCAAAGGGGAACGCGTGATGATCATGGGCTGAAGGCGGGAGGCTTGGGGCTGGAGGCTTGAGGGTCGATCAAAGGCCGGCGGTGTTTACGGGGTAACCGCTGGTGCGATAGATTTCCTCGACGATTTCGAGGGTGCGGATGCCTTCGGGCAAGCCGGGACTGGGGGCGCGGCCGGTACGGATGTCCTCCTCGAAGGCGGCGAGCTCGAGCGCCCACGAACCGTCGCCGGCGGGGAATTCGAACACCGTCGTCTCGGGCGGGCCCATCTGCGGGAGCATCTTGTAGTACGTGCACTTCTCCGGGCCGTAACTGCCGCCGAGGCCGTCGATGGAGATCTTGGCGTCGCGACCGTAGAGCTCGAGGGAGAACATGTTCTTCCACTCGGTGCAGCTGACGTGCAGCCATGCGGTCTGGCCGCCGGCGGTGCGGAGGGAGAGGAAGGCGTTGTCGTCGACCTTCATGTCCCAGAAGTAGGTTGCGGCGTGGCCTTCGACCTTCGGGAAATCGCCCATGAACCAGCCCGCGAGGTCGATCAGGTGCACGCCCTGGTCGATGAGTTCGCCGCCGCCGGCGAGCGCCGGGTCGGCGCGCCACTCGCGGTCGTAGCCCTTGCGGCCGCCGTGGCCGTAGCGGCCGCGGAGGAACATCATGGGCCCGAGCACGCCGGCGTCGGCGAGTTCGCGCGCCTTCTGCAGCGCGGGATGAAAGCGGTGGTTGTAGCCGATGCGCACGCGCACGCCGGTTTTTTCGGCGGCGGCCTGCACGGCGCGGAGCTGGCCGGAATTGAGCGCGGCGGGTTTCTCGACGAGCACGTGCTTGCCGGCGAGCGCCGCGGCGCGGGCGATGGGGGCGAGCGCGCCGTTGAGCGTGGCGACGATGACGGCGCCGACGGCGGGGTCGGCGAGCGCGACCTGGTAGTCGGTGATCGCGGTGCAGCCGGGGGCGACCTTGGCGAGGTCGGCGGCGCGCACGGGATCGAGGTCGCAGGCGTAACGGAACTGGCCGGGCTTGAGGGCGAGCGCGCGTTTGCGGCCGATCAGGCCGCAGCCGACGATGGCGTACTGGAGCGGGGCGGACATCAGGATTTCTTCGGCCGATCCTCGGGCACGATGCGGCGCAGGGTGTAGACGTCACCGGTGGCGGCGGCGCGCAACTTGGCGGGTTCCTTCCACGGATCCCATTGCGCGCTGATCAGCTTGCCGGTGATGCCGTTGCTCAGCTCGCTGGCGAGGAAGACGCAAAGCGCGGCGGCGACCTTGGGGTCGGCGGCGCCTTCGTCGGCCCATTTTTTGTTGCGGGCGAAAAAGTCCGCGCCGGCTTTTTCCGGACCCGCGGCCAGCACCTGCTGGGTGAGGCGGGTGTGCAGCGCGCCCGGGGCGACGGCGTTGATGTCGATGCGGTCGGCGCGATATTCCTCGGCCAGCGTCTCGGTGAGCCGCACCACCGCGGCCTTGGTCGCGGCGTACGCGGCGAAGCGCGGCATCGGGTTCGTGGCGCCGCCGCCGGAGATGTTGATGATCTTGCCGGAGCCGGTGGGCTTCATCAGCTGGATCGCGTGCTGGCAGATCATCAGCGTGCCGGTGACGTTGACCTGCCAGGCTTGGTTCCAGTCGGGAATGGCCAGCGTGTCCGATGGCCCGATGGCGCCGTAGATGCCGGCGTTGTTCACGACGGCATGCAGCGGGCCGAATTGCGCGGCATAGGCAAAAAGCCCGGCCACGCTGGCGGGATCGCCCACGTCGCAGGCGATCGCCCCGAGCCGCTGGCCGGCGGACAGGCGCGGAGCGAGGTCGGCGCGCGTGCGCTCGACGTCAGGCGCGGTGCGGGCGCAAAACACGACGTTGGCCCCGGCGGCGAGGAAGGCCTCGACGATGTGCCGGCCGAGACCCTGGCTGCCGCCGGTGACGAGAATGGTGCGGCCGGAAAGATTCGGGGCCGGCGGAGCGGGCACCGGGGCCGGAGGCAGCGCGGGCAGGGGAGCCCCCGGCTTGCCCACGGCAAAATACAACAGGCCCGGCGTGCCCGCCGTGGCCTTCTCCACGATGCCGCCGGCATCCACCACGATCGGGCGCGCCATGCTGGCGAGCAGGGTGGGCCACGGGTAGTTGCGAAACTCGGGCGCTTCGGTGCAGATGACCACCGCGTGCGCGCTCCGCACGGCGTCGGCCGCGGAAGGGAAAAGAGTGAGATCCTGATGCTCCGCATCGGGGGTGCGGATGAGCGGGTCGAAGGCGCGCACCGTGGCGCCGCCGGTGGCGAGTTGGCGGCAGAGTTCCACCGCCGCGCTGCGGCGCAGCGTGTTGGTGCCCGGGGTGTAGGCGAGACCCAGGACGGCCACGATCGGCGCGGGACTCTCCGGCAGCACGGCGCGCAGCTTGCGCAACGCCCAGCCGCGGTGGCGGTCGTTGCTTTCCTTGATGGCCGGAATGAGCGTCAGCGGCACCGCCTGCTTTTCGCCGATTTTGGTCAGGCTGACGACGTCACGGGCCAGCGTGCCGCCGGCGAACGGGCCGCCGGGCGCGAGGTAGGCACGCGGACCGATGCGGGGCTCGCTCTTGAGGCCGGCGGTCACTTCCTGGGCGTCGGCGCCGACCATTTCGGCCAGCGCGGAGACCTCGTTGATGTAGGCAACGGACAGGGCGAGGAAGGAATTGAGCGCATGCTTCACCATCTCGGCGGAAGCGGGGAGCATCCAGACGAGCGGCGCGCCGATCGGGGCGAGCAGCTGTTCGAGTGCCGGCTTGGCGGCGGCAGGTGCGCCGACGACGATGCGCGCCGGCTTCTCAAAGGCCTCGATCGCCTTGCCGAGGCGGAGGTTCTCCGGCGAGCAGGCGAAATGCAGGCCGGGGTGCGCCTTGGCCAGCGTGGCACAGGTGCCGGCGGGCATCTGGGAGGAAATCAGCACCACGGTGCCCGGACGCAGGAGCGGCAGCACACGCCCGATGCGGTCCATCACCCAAGGCACATCGGAACGGTCGTCCGCATCGACCGGCGTGTCGAAGCAGACCCAGATCACGTCCGCTGCCGCGGCGATTTTCGGATCGATGGAAAATTGCAACCGTCCGGAAGCCAGCCCGGCGGCGACGAGCGCATCCAGGTCGGGCTCATGAAGCGGGGCGCGTCCGCCGCGCAGCCCGGCCACGATCTGCTCGTCGAAGTCCAGGCCCGTGACCTGATGGTGCCGCGCCACACACGCGGAAGTGACACTGCCCAGATGCCAGAGACCAAGGATAACGACGTTCATGCGCGCGGCCACTTCAGGGCATCCGCCGCCTTTGGTAAAGCGACATTTGCTTCTGGAAAATCGGGATGACCTCGACCTTGTCGAGGTGGGCGTCGCACCACTCCTTCAACCGCGGATAGAGGGCCCGCATCTGGTGGTCGTAAGGCCAGTAGCCGTTGCCGACCTGTTCGTCGGTCAGGAAAACGAAGTCGGATTTGGCCAGGCGATCGAAAATGAGCGACTCCTCCTGTGGCAGGATGGTGATCGGCAGCTGGCTGTTGATGGCGATCCAGGCGCCGTGCCGTTCGAAGGCCACGACCCGCAGCACGGGGCCGTCGAGCGAGTCCATGATCTGGTCGACGGCGATGTTGGTGGCGGGTTGGCCCGGTTGCTGGGCGGCCACGTAGAGGCGGTCGACAAAGGCCGCGACGCGGTTGGCATCGGCCAGGAACGCCCGGCTGTAGGGCGGCGCTACCTGGCGATAGACAAAGAAACCGAGGCCCAGCACCACCGAGGTGGCGGCCGCCATGGACAGCAGCCGGCTGTGGCGGGTGAGGCCAGCGAGCCCGGGCAGGGTGAGATTCCAGAGCCACAGCAGGGAGAGGATCAGACCCGGCGCGATGATCCCGAGCACGTATTCCGATTTCTGCCGGTGCAGACACAGGATGCCCGAGGGCACGAGGAAGAAGACCAGCGCGATGAAGAGCCACGCGCGATCGGGCGCCAGTTTGGTCGCACGCAAGCGGTCCCAGAAGGATTCCAGCAGGAAGGGCACCAGGGTGAGCACGAGGGCAAAGAGGCCGAATGCCCAGCCCATGTGCCGGCTGCCAAAATTGTCGGCGATGAACATGATCGAGCGCCACAAACCAAATCCGGGGGCGCGGGCGGCACTCTCCGCATTGCCGAAGTGGCCCATGTAATAGTAATTGTAGATCCAGATCCGGTTCACCCAGAAGAACGGCGCGGCGAGCGCGAAGGTGACGAGTCCGGCGAGCACGAGATTCCGCAGTCGGCGGAGTTTTTCGTCACCGCACAGGATCCAGATGCCCGCCGCTAAAAACACGGGCGCGAAATACGCGCCGGTCAGGAAGCGTTCGACGAGGGTGACTCCCGCCACGGCGCCGAAAACCAGCGACCAGCGCAGGTCGCGGAAACCGCGGGTCAGCAGCGCTACGGTGGCGGTGACGCCCCAGAGGCTCATGGCCGCGTGATCGAGTCGGAAGTCAACGGCCGAGCCGGCATCCGCGGTCCACGACCCCGCCAGGCACGGAATCAGCCCGAAGCCGATCCAGCCGAGCGCGCGCGAGCCGCTGATGCGCGGCACGGCAAAGAGTGTGGCGGCCTGCCAGAGCAGCAGCGCCACCAGGTTGAGGTCGAGGGCGACCCGGCGCGAGGCCCCGAAAACCTGGAAGACCACGCCGGCCACGAGGTCGTGCAGCGTGCCTTGGGCGGCGGGATTGACGCACGCGAAGTGCAGGCCCTTCCACCAGCCATCCTGCTTGATGGCGAGGTAGGTGTCGTAGGATTCGGTGAGGTACTGGATCTGATCGCTCCAGCGCGGATAGACCGCGGCTTGGCGCGAGGCGCCCAAGCGATCGAACACAACGAGCTCCAGCAGCATCAGGCCGACGGCCGCCAGCCACAGCCAGCGGTTGCGGGGGAGCGCCGGCGTCGTGGTCATGCCTTTTTCGCTGCGCCGCTGCGCGCCTCGTACACCCAGCGGTTGGCCTCGAGCCAGCGGAGGGTCTTGATGATGCCCTGCTCGATGGTGAGCTTGGGTTTCCAGCCGGTGGACTGGATTTTTTTCGTGTCGAGGAAGATGAACGGGTTGTCGCCGATCCAGCCGCGGTCGCCGCCGGTGTATTCCAGAGCCGGCTTCACGCCGAGAGCGGCGCAGAGGTAGCCGATGCTCTGGTTGACCTCGACGTACTCGGCGGTGCCGAGGTTGTAGATCTGCGTGTGGTGCTTCGCCGTCTTGGCCGTGGCCTGGCTGGTGACGTGCAGGATGGCGTCGATGCAATCCTGGACGTAGAGGTAGCTCTTGCGCTGCTTGCCGTTGCCGAGCACGCGCAGGCGGTCCGGGTGTTCCAACAGTTGCTGGTAGAAATCGAACACGTGGCCGTGCGTGTAGCGCTCGCCGAGGATCGAGACGAAGCGGAAGATGTAAGCTTCGTCGATCTGGCCGCCCTCGGCGTAGGAGGAGATCAGGCCCTCGCCCGCGGTCTTGGAGGCGGCGTAAAGCGAAGTCTGGATCGGGAACGCGTCGGTTTCCGGCGTGGGTTTGTCCGGCGTCACGAGCGCCTCGCCGTACACCGAGCCCGTCGAGGAGAAGCCGATGCGGCGGATGCCGTTGGCGCGCATGCCCTCGAGGACGTTGAAGGTGGCGATGGTGTTCTGCTCGAGGTCCTTTTTCGGATGCGCCCAGCCGTCCTTGATGTCGGCGTTGGCGGCGAGGTGGAAAACGAAGTCGGAGCCCTTCATCGCCGCCGTCAGCGCCGGCAGGTCGAGGTTGTCGCCGCGCACCAGTTGGAAGCGGGAATTTTTGAGCGCGCCTTCCAGGAAGCGCAGCTGGCCCGTGACCAGGTTGTCCCAACCGGTGACGGTGAGGCCGGCCGCCAGCAGGCGATCGACAAGATTGGAACCGATGAAGCCGGCCGCGCCGGTGACGAAGACTTTTTGCATGGAAAACCAGCGCTAGGAATTACCCGGATGCCGGGCGGCGTCCATCCCCAAAGAAAGTGCGGCCTTCAGGGCTGGCCCGGTGCCGGCGCGCTGAAGCCGCGCCGTTGGTAGAGCGACATCTGGCCGTAGCCGAGGGGGAAGCTGGCCACGCGCTCGAGGTGGGTGTCGCACCACGCCTTGAGGCGCGGGTAGAGCAGTTTCATCTGCTGGTCGTAAGGCCAGTTGCCGGGTCCGGACAGCTCGTCGGTGAGGAACATGAAGTCGCACGCGGCGAGGCGCGTGAAGATCTCGTCTTCCGGCATCGCCAGGACGGTCTGGGGCAGCTGGTCGTGGAACGCCACCCATTCGCGGTGTTTTTCGTAACAGGTGATCCGGAACAGGGTGCCGGCGATGGCGTCGTTGATCCGGTCGATGCCGAGTTGCGGCGTGTCGACGTGGTTGCGTTTGGCGGTTTGGTAAACGTGCTCGGTCAGCGTGCGCACCTGGCGCGCGTCGCGGAGGACCAGCTCGCTGTGCGCCGGTGCGACCTGGCGCGCCACAAAAAAGGCCAGGCCCGCCGCGACGGCCACGGCCGCGACGGCGGCGAGCAAGGCGGGGCCGGCGCGGCGCGCGAACAGCGGCAGGTCCGCGAACCACCCATTCCAGAACCAGAGCAGGAGGAGAACGAGGCCCGGCGCGAGAACGCCCAGCACGTATTCCGACTTCTGCCGGTGCACGCACAGCAACGCGGCGGGAAGAATGAAAAAGGCGAGGGCGATGAACACCCAGTCGCGGTCGGGTTTGGGGCGGCTGGCGCGGCAGCGGTCCCAGAACGACTCGACCAGCAGCGGCACGAGGGTCGGCACGAGCACGAAAACGCCAAAGGCCAGGCCGAGCTGCTGCCGGCCCAGGCCGCCGAGCACATAGGTGATGGAGCCCCAGACGCCGAGATGCGGCGCGCGGATGTCGCTCTCCGCATTCGCGATATGGCCGGCCCAGTAGTATTCGTAGATGACGGCCCGGCTGATCCAGAAAAAGGGCGCCGCCAGCAAGAAGGCGACCAGCCCGGCGCAGGCCAGGTTGCGGAAGCGCACGAGTTTTTCTTCGCCGCCGAGGATCCAGGCCGCAGTCGCCAGGAAGATCGGCGCAAAATAAGCGCCGGTCAGGAAACGCTCGACAATGGTCAGGCCGACCAGCCCGCCGAACACCACCGACCAGCGCAGATCGCGAAAGCCCCGCGTGAGCAGCGCGCAGCAAGCGGTGGTGCCCCACAGGCACATCGCGGCGTGGTCGAGCCGAAAGTCGATCGCCGAGCCGGGACCGCCCGCCCAGGGCCCGGCGAGGCTGAGCACAAGACCGAAGCCCAGCCAGCCCAGCGCCGGCGATCGGCTGACACGAGGCAGGGCAAACAGGATGGCCGCCTGCCACAGGAGAAATGCGGCGAAGTTCAGGTCGAGCGCTGCGAGGCGGGAAGGCCCGAACGCGCCGAACACGAGCACCGCGGCGATGTCGTGCAGCGTGCCCTGCGCCGCCGGATCGGTCCAGGCGTGGAGCAGGCCCGCCCACCAGCCCTGCGTCCGCAACGTCTCGTAAGCGTTGTAGGATTCCAGCAGGTACTGGATCTGGTCGTTCCAGCGCGGATAAACCCAGGCATGCTGCAGGGCGGTCATCCGGTGAAACACGGCGAACTCCGCCAGCATGATCACGCCGGCGGCGAGCCACATCCAGCGGGGAAGGGTTCGGTCGGAGGTCATTTCCTCACCGGGGTGCGTGCCGGCTTCTCGGCCACTTGGGGTCCGGTTTGAAACGAAAACTTTTGCATGGAAACGACCGCATGGAACTAGCGGGATGTCCGGCTGCGTCCATCTCCAAAGGCAAAGGGAAACGATGCGTCCGCGCGCCGGCCGGAGATCGGGCTTGATGCATCCGGGCCGCCCCGGCATCCCCTCAAAATGCATCTGGGTGTGTATGCAGCCAACCTTGGCTTCATTTTCGCGGCACTGGTTCTTCTGGCCGGCTGTGGCTGGTCGGTGGTCGCGCCCTTTCGGGACCGGTTGCGTTACCCGCTGCTCGTTGCGCCCATGGCCGGACTGCTGTGCGGGCTGCTTGCGACCCTGATCCTGTACGTGCAGGCAAAGCTGCCGCTGGCAACGGCCGGGACCTGCGCCGGGGCCGTTCTGCTTGTGGCCAGTGGCGTGACATTTTTCCTGGACCGGCCGGATGTGGGCCTGCGTCAGGTCGGGATATTTCTCGCCGTGGCGATCGTGGTCGGCGGACTGAGCGTGGCGTGCGTGATGCAGTCCACGGTGCGGGAGGGTGGTCCGGCCCTGGTGTATGTGGACGGCACCGATCATGTCGGCTACGCGACGATGGCGGACTGGCTCAATGGTCACCGGATCACCGAGCTTCCGGTGGTTGATCCGGCGCGGCCCTATGAAAGCTGGCCGGCTTTGATATTTCAGATCGACCCGCGATTTGGCAGCTATGCCCTGCTGGCCCTGGTTTCCGCGATATCCGGGGCGTCCGGGGTTTTCTCCTACGATCTGGCCGCGGCCTTGGTGCAGGTGGTCGCGGTGCTGGCCGTGGCCGGAGTGTTTGCCCGGTCGCCCTGGAGTTTGCTGCTGCTGCTCGCGGGCTTGTTTACCTCCCATTGGTTCGACTACGGGCGGACGGGATTTTTCGGGAAAAATTTCGGCTATCCCGCGACCTTCACGACCGTGGGTTTGCTGCTGCTGGCGCTGGGCGACGCCCAGTTCCGGATTTCCCGCCTGATCGTGCTGGCGGTTTTGGTCACGGCGGCGGCTTTTGCCCACTCCGGCACGGTCACCGGCTTGTTCATCGGCGTGATGGGCGGCGCCTATTTGCTGGCGCAGGCGGGACGGGAGCGCCGGGAGAACCGCCACGACTGGTGGCGCGAGTTGATCCCCAAGGCCGGGGTCGTGGGTTTGTTGGCTATGACGGCGATTCTGGCCAGCGGCACGATTGCCCGGCCCATGATTGCGTCCTACCCGGACTGGGGCGTGACGTGGGACTACTGCTGGCTGCGAATTGCCGAGTTGGAAAGCCAGGGGGTGGGAATCTCCGGTTTGAGTGCGGGCATGCTGCACGCGCTGCTTTGGCTCATGCTCGGCGTCTGGGTCTGGCTGGGTGCCCTCGCGCTGCGCTGGCGCCAGCTGACGGCCAGCGCCGTGTTGGTGGCGCCGCTTGGGTTGCTGGTGATTTTGCGCGGACTGAATGCGAACGCGGTCACGTTCCAGCTAATCGGAACGTTCTATCCGCTTGGGTTGGCGGGAGCCGCCCTGCTGTTCGACACCGGACGCGAACGTCAGCCGAACGCACGCAAGACGGCCTGGCTGGTGCTGGGCCTGGCCGTTGTCATCCTGGGATTTCATCAATTTCGTTTTCGCGGCGCGCTGGGCCGGTATGGCGGTGGGCAAACTCCGCCCGCGGCGCTTTACACCCAAAAGGAGATCGAAGGACTCGCGGCTTTCGTGGGGCGCGAGCCCGCTGAACTTGAGGTGACGGCGGTGCAGCCGCTGCTGATGCTGTTGGCGGAACTGGGCCGGCGCGAGACTGCGCTCCAGTGGTCGCGGGCGTCGTGGCAGATGGTCCTTGGCTATCGCAAGGGCTGGGTCCCGCCCGCTTACCCTGGTCCGGGCAAGTGGCGGATCGTTTCCGCGGGTGCTCCCGGCGTGGCGGAGGAACAGGTGGTGTTCCGCAGCGCGCATTACTGGGTGCTGAAGCGCTGATCGCGACCGGCGCCGCGCCGCGACTGTCAGCGCCGCGCCAGCAGGTTGGTGAAGGCCTTGCCGGGGAGGTTGCGTTCCAAGGCGGAAAGATCGACCGCCGGCGCGTCGGGGCCGGCATCCGCGAGCGTCACGTGCAGGCGCAGTTCGCGGAGGGTCGCGGCCAGCTGCGGGATCTCGGTGCCGGCCCGCCGCAGGCCGTGCGGCCAGAATTCAAAATAGATCTGCAGCCCGGGATTGGCGTCGAGCAGGCCGGCGATGCCGCGGAGCGCTTCGCCTTCCCAGCCCTGCACGTCCATCTTGATGAAATCGAGCCGGCGGCCCTGCAGCGCATCCTGCAACGCGCATACGCGCACGGACGTCTGCTCGCTGTGCAACGCGGTGCCGGTCGTCGTGCCGAGGCGGTTGTCGCCGGAGTTCATCGCGTTGCGCTGCAGCACGGCGGTGCCGGTGGCGGCGCCCACGGCGCATTCGAAGATCTCGGCGTGGGCGATGTGGTTGGCCGCGAAGTTGCGGCGCAGCGCGCCGGCCATGAGCGCGTCGGGTTCGAAGGCGTAGAGGCGTCCCGCCGGTCCCGTGATGCG
This sequence comes from Verrucomicrobiota bacterium, assembly GCA_048498955.1. Classification (GTDB taxonomy): domain Bacteria; phylum Verrucomicrobiota; class Verrucomicrobiia; order Opitutales; family Opitutaceae; genus Lacunisphaera. Next base: position 194,599 of record JBEHWZ010000006.1, read on the forward strand.
TGCGAGCAGCAGCGAGTAGAGCCCGATGTTCGCGCCGACATCGGCGACGTGCATGCCGGGACGGATGACCTTCTGGAAAAACGCCGCTTCCTCGCGGCCCATGCGGCCGAGGCGGTGCATCCACAGGTAGAGCCAGCGGTCGAAGGTCGGCGCGGCGACGGTGAAGTCCCACACACGCAGGTGCTGCCGCCACAGGGGCAGGCGGTTGAAGGCGGCGATCAGCGAGCTCGGTTTCATGCGGACGAAAACGAAGCTCAGGTGAACTTCAGTTTGCGCGCCGCAAACATCACCATGCGCAGCAGCAGCCAGCCGTGGCTCCAGCGCTGGATGTTGGTACTGCCGTAGGTGCGCTCCTTGTAGCGGATCGGCACGTCGGCGATCTTGAGATTCAGCTTCGCGGCGCCGAACAGCAGGTCGAAGTCGCCGAAGGGGTCGAAGTCGCCGAAGTACGCACGGTTGGCGGCGACCTGGTCGTAGTGCGCGCGCGACAGCACCTTCGTGCCGCAGAGCGTGTCCTTCACCGGCTGGCCGAGCAGCCACGTGAAGATGATGCCGAACGTCTTGTTCGCGCAGAGATTCAGGAACTGCATGGCCTTCTCGTCCATCGGGTACACGAGGCGCACGCCGTTCGCGAACTCCGCATGGCCCGTCGCCAGCACCGCGTAGAATTTCGGCAGCTCCTCGGGCGGCATCGTCAGGTCGGCGTCGAGGATCATCAGGATGTCGCCGGTGGCGGCGGCATAGCCCATGCGCACGGCGTCGCCCTTGCCCTTGCCGGTCTGCTGCATGATCTTGATTTTCCGGTCGGGAAATTCGCGGGCGACGCGCTGGATTTCGTCCCACGTGTTGTCCTTGGAATGGCCCTCGACAAAGATGAGCTCGGTGCCGGCGCCCATGTCGGGCGTGCGACGCACGGCGGCCTCGATGTTGCCGGCCTCGTTGCGGGCGGGGATGACCACCGACACGGTGCGGGCTTTCGGTGCCGTGGGGCGCGCCGGGCGGGCCACGCAGAAAACGGTGAGACAGAACCAGCCGAGCAGCGGGGCGAGCCAGCGGTTGACCAGTCGGTCGAGGCCGAGGCAGGGCACGGGGATCAGGAGACGCGGCTGCGTGATCAGCGGGTTCCAGTCGGCGAGGCGGAAAAGGTTGTGGGCATCCTCGGTGTTCAGCCAGCTGCTCTGGGGCTGGTTCGATTTCAGCCCGAGCCAGCGCCCGAGGGTCAGCAGCGGACGCCAGAGCGACGAGTGGTAGTTCACCAGCAGGCGCGTGTCGGGGTGCGAAACCTGGTGCAGGTTGGCGAGCAGCTGCTGCACGTCGGCCGCGAGGTTCAGCGTGTCCGAAACGATGATGATGTCGTACGTGCCCTTGAGGTCGAGGGACTCGCCGGCCTGCACGTGAAACTCGGCTTCCGGCAGGCGCGTGCGGGCGGCCGCGATCTGGGTCGCGGAAAGATCGATGCCGGTTTTGCGCGCGGCATTGAGGCGGGCCAGCAGCTCGCCGGAACCGCAGCCGATCTCCAGCACCGACGCGTTGGCCGGGATGAGCAGGTTGTAGTAATGCGCCAGCTGTGCGCGGTAGTGCCGCGCGGTGCCATTGGCCTCGACCGGGGCCGCATCGTAGAAGGTGCGGATCTTGTCCAGGTGCTGCTGCGTCAGGTCGGAGGTGATGGCCATGTCAGGGTTTGTCCTTTTCCAGGACGACGAGCAAGCGCGCCGCACCGACGCGCGGCAGGGCCGCGGCCACGAAATCGACGCCACGCATGAGGCTGTGCAGGAAACGGCCGCCGAACTGCGGGCCGGAGAACCCGCCGGAGGCAAAATAACTGAAGGACGTCACGGGGCGCACCTCGCGCAACTTCCAGCCTTCCAGCCGGCTGTGGCCCTCGCCCCACCAGAAAAGCCGCGTGGCCGAGCCCTGCGCCGCGTAGTAGTCGGCGTCGGCGGCCGAGAATCCCGCGGGCGCTTCCCACGTGATGGGATCGCGCACCGCCACCGGTTCATGGTGGAAGAAATGATACACGAAGCGCCCGAACCAGCTGGCCGCCGGCTCGAACAGGATGAGCCGCCCGCCCGGAGCCAGCACGCGATGGAACTCCCGCAACGCGGTGCCGGGGTAGCGCAGGTGATGCCAGACGTCGAAGAGGACGAGGTGCGACACCGAGCCGTCGGCAAAATTCAGCTGATAGCAGTTCTCCTGGCGGTCCAGCCACGGGTTCGGAAAGAGGTCGGTCGTGATCACCTGCGGGATCACTTCCTTGATGCGGCCCATGCCCGAGCCGAGTTCAACGACCGGGCCGGGAACCTGGGGATCAATGCGCGCGGCAATCAGGCGGTAGAAATCGTGATAAACCGCCCGCAGCATCGGCTTGCGCTCCCAAGCCTCGCGGTTGCGCTGGATTTCAATGTTGTGCTGCTCGAGTGGCGGCGCGGCGGTGGTCGTCATGAGGCGTGGCCGGTCGTCATTGGGTGAAATCGTCCGCCTCCAACACAAGCTCATAAAACCACAGGTCGTCCCCCGACCGCACCTGCGGCGCAATGAAGCGCACGCCGGTGACGCCTGCGGGCAGTTCGGGCTGAATCAGGACGCGAGCGCCATGGGATGCCAGGTCGCCTTCCCAGAGCTCGACGCCCTCCTTGGTTTCCAAGCGGGCGTGGATCGGGCCGGATCCTTGGGACGATTCGTATTGCACCGAAAAATGGACGGCGCGGTGGCCGCGGGTGCGGCTGAGGTCGAGGTCCCATGCCATCACTGGATTGGTGTCGGTGGCGCGCAGGTAGAAGCGCCGGGGAAACTCGGGACCCTGGGGATTGCCGGAGAAGGTGGGTTGCAAGCCGGCGACGACCAGTTCCCCGCTCTTCATCAACTGGCTGGCGGTTTTGGCGATCGGGAAGACCCGCGCATGGCCGACATCGTAGGATTTGCCGTCGGCCGACAGCGGAATGAAGGCACGGATCGCCGGCATCTCGAAATAATAGGGCAGGCTGCTGACCGGCTCGAGATCGGGATAGGACCGAAGCGCCCACAGTCCCTGGCGATTCATCCATTCCCGCTCCGGCAGGCGGCTGGCCACCTCGAGGTAGAATCCCCGCGGGCTCAGCGCGACGGGCTGGATGTTCTCCTGTTGGTAAACCAGCAGCATGCTGCGTTGCTGTCCGGGCATGCTCCAGATGAAGCCGCCGCTCTGGCCCTTGATCAGGATGGAACGGCCGTCCTGCGAGCCCAGCGTCGCGCGCATGGCGTCGAAATTCTCATAAAAGGTTTCGCCGGCCAGCGGGCCGGTGCGGGTCAGGCTGCTCGCATCGGGATACGGCACCGGCGCGGTGTGGTCGCGGGCGTAGACGCGCCAGCCGACCAGGACGGCGCCGCAGGCGAGCACGCCGAGCAGCAGCGTGAAAAAGACCGTGGTGCCGAAGCGCAGCACCTTGCCGGCGGAGACGGACGGGCGGAAAACCCGCGCGAAATTTTCATCCAGCGTCCCGGCCGGCGTGCGCCCCAGGGCGATGCTGCCGAGCAGGCCGACCACCAGGAGATCGTTGGCGAAGAGAAATTGAAAACCGAGGCGGTAGCCCAGCGCCGTGAGGCCGTAGGTCGGACCGAGGGGAGGTCCCATGATGCCGCCGATCAGGTACATCGCGGCGATGCCGATCCACCAATAGGCGGCCCAGACGAAAACCTCGGTCCGTCGCGCAAACAGTCCGACGAGTCCCGTGAAGGCTCCCGCCAAAACCAGCCAGGAGGTGATCGCCGGATCCAGGGCCCAGTAACAGCCGAGGGCGAAGATGCCGATGGCGGTCCACTGGCGCCGGGCGCACAGGCAGGCGGCGACGAGCGTCAGGGTGAAGATCCATTTGAACCGCAGGTACCATTGGATCGTGGCGGGCGTCCGCATCGTGCTCTGGTCGGACTTGATGCCGGAAAAATAAACGGCGTTGGGCCACGCGCGGGCGAGATGAAAGCGCCAGTGTTCGGCGTAGTTGTGGCGCGTCATCTCCCAGAACTCCGTGTTCAGCTGCTTGGGCGTCGGATTGGCGGTGTGGTAGTGCCGCTTCGCCGCCTCGTTTACCGGGACGTACATCTCCGTGCGCCAGCTCTGAATTTGCGGGTCGCTGGCCGCATAGAAGGCGGAGGAATCCTGGCTGGCGCCGGTCAGCGCAAAGTTGCCGGTCGTCAGGCCCATCACGCCCATCCAGAGCAGCGTGGGCAGGAAAAATGCGCCCAACAACACGGCGAGCGCGCGACCGGTGCGGCGCCAGTCCGGCCAGCCGGCGCCGACGGTCGCGAGGAGCGCGGGCGCGAGGAAGGGCGTCATCAACGGGCGCGTGAGCGAAGCGCACGCGAGCAGGATGCTGAACAGCGCGAGCCAGCGCAGGCGCAGGCCGTCGCGCACGCCCGCGGCCAGGGCCATGATGGCGGCGAGGTTGAGGATGAGGCCGAGCGCGTCGGAGGTGGAAACCGCGAGCCACTCCGCCGTGAACGAATTGAAAACGAGGAAGACGACCGCGGCGCCGGCGGCGAGGCGGCCGATCACCCCGCGCAGCGACAGGTACGCGCCGCATGACGTCACGAGGAAGAGCGTGACCAGGATCTTGTGGAAGAGATGATAGTCGGGACCGATCACCGCGGCGAACAGGCCCCCGAACGTCGCGTAGCCCATGCGGAAAACGAGGTTCGGGTTGTCGGCGATGATGCCCTGCGCGAAATGCAGGGCGCCGTTCCACCAGAACTCGGCGTCGCCGAACTGGGCGGTGCCGATGTAGGTGTTGCGCGCCCAGTAGGTGGCATCCCGCAGGAAGCAGAAGCCCACGAGCAGGATCAGCCCCATGAAAACCAGCTCCGGCCAGCTGACTCCCGTTTCGCCGGAATCGCGGCGGGAAGGCGGTGAAGAGGAGTGGGGTGAAGCGGGGGGCACGGGCGGAAGGCCGGGAATGAACGGGGTTTTCCGGCGTTAATCAATGGTTAGCGGGCCGAGACCCGCCCAATCGCGCGCGCCGTTCCCGAAAGGACCGGGACCGATCTCGATTTCGAGTTCGGCTTGCGCGGGCAGGGTGAATGGGACGTCGATTGGCAGCACGCCGCGGTCGGCGGGTATGCGCGCCGGATCGACGCGGCGGGTATGAATCACAGTGCGTTTGCCGTCGGGGCCGACCAGCGCCACCTCCAGCGTGATGCCGTCCGTCGCCTGTCCGGGCGGCAAATTCTCGTACGCGCCGGGATCGATACGCACGCTGGTGCGCAACCGGTGCGCTCCCGGCGCCGGCTGGAAGTACAGGCGGGTCGTCGAGTGCGTGGTCACGAAATCACCCCAGGTGTTGGTGCCGTACTGGGAGAAAAACCGCACCGGCGCCGGTGTCATGTGCTGGAAATATCCGGCCTCCGCGGGACGCACGCGGCGCACGCCGTCGTAATCCAGCGGCCGGCCCTGGGCATCGGCTTCGCGCAGCCAAAGCGCGGTGATCCGCAGCGGATGGACGGGCGCAGCCAGCGCCAGATGATGCAGGCCGGGGGGCAAAACCGGCGACGACAGGATCACCGTGCCGTCCTGCGGATTGACCGGCGCGGTTTGCGGCGGTGAGTCATCGAAGGCGTAACTCACGCTCGCCCCCGCCTCGGCTCCAGCCAGTTGCAGCACGAAGACCACCGAACGCTGGCGCGCGCTGTTGAAGGCAAGGGAAGTGTGGGCGGAAAAAACACGCGCGACCGGGAGGTTGTGGCTGCGCAGGAAATCCACCGGATAGGCGTTCTCGGGCGGGAGCGTGTCGTGGTCGAAAAACGGAATCAGGTCGTTGGCCACGACCTCGAAATTTTCGCCGCGATACAGGATGTTCTCCGCGGGCCGCGGCTCGGTGATGTCCGCATAGTGCAGGTTGCGCAGCACGCCGGCGGCATGGTACGCCGTTTCGCCCGGCGAGGAGCGGAAGAAGGCGAAGCGCTGGTAGGCGGGCGAGAGTCCGAGGCGGAGGTTGCTGAAAAGCATCATGCTGCTGAACACGCCGAAGTGCCCCGGCGTCTCGGTGCCGAGCACGAGCGGCAGATGGCCGGCGACGCGCTCGAGATTGATGCGGTCCTGCAGGTCGCGGACCGTGTACTGGGCATCGCCGAAATGGCCCTCGTTTGAGGAAGCGAAGTGCCGCCGGTCCACCTGGAAAAAATGCAGGAGGAGCGGTGCGAGCGCGGCCAGGGCGGCGAGCCGCGCGAGCCACCGGCGCGGCGTTCCGGCAACGGGCACCAGCAACCACGGCAGGGCGCAGAAGGCGGCGAGCGGCAGCCAGGCGAACACGGCCAGCCCGCGGAACAGTTCGTAGTCGCTGCGGAAAAAGCCGGCGAGCCCGAGCAGGAGAATCAGCAGGAAGCCGGTGACGTAACAGGCCAGTTGTCCCGCCCGTCGCCGCCAGAGGCAGGCGACGAAAAATACGGCCAGCAGGGCGGCGCCATAAAGCACGTAAGGCCGTTCCGGCGCGGCCAGTGGCTGCGGCGGGATGGTGTTCACGTTCAGCGCGCCCCAGATCCAGTCGACCTGCCCGAGCGCCTTCCGGGGTTGCGCCGCCGGAGCGCTGGACGGGGTGGTCGGTTGGGCGGTCAAGCCGGTGGCCACACCCAGCAATCGGTCCCGCATTGTGCCCAGCAGCGGTCGGGCGAAAGGGAAGCCCAGGATGACGGCGATGGTCAGCGTCAGCAACGCCGCCAGCACGAGCCGACGTAACCGGCGCCGGCGATACGCGGACCAAAGCAGGCACGGGGCGGCTACGGCGAGCATGCCGGCGATGGCGGGCGTGCCGTCCGGAAAGATGACGAACTGGGCGACCACGCAGAGGCCGAGCGCTGCGGCCGTACCCCAGCTGGGGAAGGCGCGGGGGAGCAACAGCAGCATGACGAACAGCGGCAGCGAGAGTGCGTTGCCGAAGAAAGTATGCGTGCTCAGCATCCACACCGCGGGGCAGAGCGTGCCGAGCAGGGCGAAGACAGACGCCGCCCAGGCCGGCAGGCGCAGCCGCAAATGAGCGAAGGCGAGGAGCACGAGGTAGAGTGTCGCCGCCGTGGCGTTGACGATGGGGCAAAAGGCCGCGTGTGGTGTGATGTCGAGCCAGCCGGCGATTCCCGCGAGCGTGGACATGGCGCCCGGCTTGTCGGCCTGGAGGCCGAGTTGGAAGCTGCGCAGGGTTTCCGCGATGAAACCCGAGGAGGCATCATACGGGCCGACGAATGGCAGCACGCCCGCGCCGGGCGAGTAGGCGTGCTCGGCGGCGCGCATGTACATGAAGCCATCCGTCCCGGCGTGGTGCCAAAAAACGAGCGCGGGGTTTTTCAGGAAAGGCCACAGATAGAAAAGGAGGACAACCGACAGGCCGGCGCCCGCCATCAGCCAGTCCGGAAGGCGCGTGCCGCGCAGCAGCGGCAGCCGCCGGGCAGGCCGGAAGAAATAAAAAGCGGCCCAGGCGAGCGTGACGAGCAGCGGGAGAAAAACCACGGCTTCGGCCACCGGCGCTCCGGCGGCGAAGAAGAACACCGTGTAGACCGCGAAGATCGCCAGTCCGGTGACCGGGGCGAGCAGCAGGCGCCCGGACAGCGTGCGCCGGTGATGCGCCCGGTCCACTTGCCCCAGCCACAGCAGGTTGACCGGCAACCCCAGTGCGCCGAAGAGCAGGAGGATTTCCGCGGTTTTCAGGGCGACAGCCAAGTGCGGAGAAAGTACGGGGTGGATCAGGAACCGCCGGTGGGCAACGGAGTGGCGCGCGGTTGCAGGCTGAAGCCGATGACGAGGTTGGTCGCGACCAGCGGCACGAACGGCAGCGGGAAGAAGGTCCGCGTCTCGATCGTGAAGTAAGGTTCGAGCTCGGCGAGGATCTCATGCGGCACATTGATGTGCTCGCGTTTGTAGAACTCGGCGTAGTCGACGTCGAAGTGACGGTTCCAGACGCGCTCGGCGGAAATCTTGCGCGCCGCCGAGTAGGCCAGGCTGCCCTCGGTGGGAATCACGATCAGGAGGCGACCGGTCTGCTTGTTCACCAGGCGGTACAGCTCGCGGATGCACGCCGGCAGGTCAGGCAAATGCTCGAGCACGTGAATCGCCATGACGCGGTCGAAGAAACCGTCGGCGAAATCCATGCGCTTCTGGCAATCGCCGACGACCGTCTGGACCTTCGGGAAGCGGCGGCGGATTTCGGCCGCCATGTTCTCGCGGTACTCGTTGCAGTAGTAGCCGGCTTCCTGGGCGGGAGTGAGCTTCTCGTAAACGAGGTGTTCGCCGAGCCCGGCGCCGATTTCCAGCGTGGTCGTGAAGCCCGGGGGCGAGTGCCGCACCGGGAACTGGTGGTTGAACTTCTCGATGAGGCCGTAGCGCGGCCGGCCGGCCAGCTCCTCGTGCCAGAGCTTCATGAACGCATCGCTGCGCTTCTGCTGCTCGGGGTTGAGCGGGGGCAGGACCTTGGGCCAGACGGAGGAACTCATGATTTCGGAAAACCCTCGGCGCGATCGACGATGAACTTCGGGCGGGCGCGCACCTCTTCATAGATGCGACCGATGTACTCGCCGAGGATGCCGACGCTGATCAGCTGGATGCCGCCGAGGAACGAGACGAGGATGACGAGCGTCGGGTTGCCCCACAGGATCGTCCAGCCCATCGCCTTGTAGAAAAGGTAAACGGCCATGAGCAGGAACGAGAAGCCGGCGATCACGAAGCCGACGATGGTGCTCAGCTGCAGGGCGTAGGTGGAGAAGCAGAAGATGCCGTTGAAGCCGATGCGCAGCGAACCGAAGAAGCGGTTGTAGTTCGTCTCGCCGGTGAAGCGCGGCGGGCGGTCGAACTGCAGCAGGCACTGCTTGAAGCCGACGACCGCGACCATGCCGCGCAGGAAGCCGTGGCTTTCCTTGAGGCGCACCACTTCCTGGACGACGCGGCGCGACATCAGGCGGAAGTCGCCGGTGTTCGGCGGGATCTTCACGTCGGCGATCTTGTTGATCACCTTGTAGCCGACGGCGGAGACGACCTTCTTGATCCAGGGTTCGCCCGTGCGCTGGCGGCGCTGCGGCAGCACGACTTCAAAACCCTCGCGCCACTTGGCGACCATCTCGCCGACGAGTTCCGGCGGATCCTGCATGTCGACGTCCATGACGATCACGGCGTCACCGCGGGAATATTCCATGCCGGCCAGCGTGGCCATGGGCTGGCCGAAGCGGCGGGAAAATTTCAGCAGCTTGATGCGTTCGTCCCCGGCGCGGGCCTCGAGGATGACGTCCTCGGTGCGATCCGGCGACGGGTCCATCGAGAAGACGATCTCGTAGTCCTCGGTCACGGTGGACAGCACCGGCCGGATGCGGCGGAGGAACTCCGGGATGTTTTTTTCCTCCCGATAGACCGGGACGATGACGGAAAGCAGCATGGGTTAATTTTCCGATTGGATAGCGACGGACGTCAATAGCGCCGCTATCGGCCGCTGGTCGTTCCCGGGCAGGGGGGCTTCCCGGGTGAAACGCAGGTCGACGCGCAGCAACGGGGCATCCGCGGTGATCTCGTGGTCGAACTCGAGCTTGCCCGGCCCGATCGGCTGGGCGGAAACGAGCTCGCCGTTCAACCGGACCTCCAGGTGATTGTCGGCCAGGGCCCGGGTGTTGCCGGGCAGCTCGGGCAGCATGCCGCCGATGACGAGGCGCTGGCCGGCCTTGACCGCGCCGAGGACGAGGAAGCACTCCTTCGAGATCCAGCCGTCCTCATAGATGCCGGAATATTCGAAATTGGGCCGGCCGATCAGGTCCTCGGGGAAACGGTGGATTTCCCGCGGGCGCTCCATCGCCTGGTATTCCTCCTCCGAGACGAGCGAGATGTCGCGGCAGTAGCCGTTCATCAGGCGGGGATCGAGCTGCACCGCGCGGTTGTAGAGAAGGTTCAGGCCCTTCAGCAGCTCGGGCGGAAAATGATCGGGTTCGCGGAACAGGTTGATCGCGACGTAGTGCCGGTTCCCGAGCACCAGCGGGTCGAGCGGCTGCGAATAGACGTTGGCGCTGCCGGAGCCGATGAGGCCAAAGCTCGCGGGGTCCGCGTCGCGGCCGAACGCCACCGCCTTGGTGGGCAGGCGCGTGCGGCCGAAGCCGAGGATCGAGTCGGTGAGGCTGAACCGCAGCCGTACGCGCGGCGAGGGATTCAGGACCTCGAACACCAGGCTCTGGCCGATGGCGAAGAAACTGCCGGTGAGCGAATAGACGTCCGCCTGCGCCTTGTAGACCGCGATCGCGCCGGTGCGGCCGAGGTAATAGTGCTGCCCCGCCTCCGAGTGGATGAACACGAGGTGATTCTTCAGGCCGGCCAGGGGCAGCTGCGTGTAGAGGCCGTCCGAGCGCGGCAGGTGGGAGAGGGCGTTGAAGGAGCTCAGCTCCTGTACGGAAGTGAGCAGGCGGGTGGGCGCCGCGCCGGCATCCGGCGGCGTGGCCCAGAAGGTGGTGCCGAAGGCATTCCGCTCGAGAAAGACCTCGCGCTTCATCTTTTGCTCAAGCTCGCGCGTGACGGCGGGCGTGTCGGGCCGCGGGTTCAACTTCCACGACCAGTCCGGCGGCGGGATCAGCTTCAACTCCACGATCGCCTTGAAGAACGGCTGGCTGCGGAACGACACCGCCCCGGCGGGCGACATCGACGCGAGCTTGGCGAGCGGCTGGCTCATGATATCCCCGAGCAGCGGTGTGCGGCCGTCCGGCAGGTCACCGCGCGAGCGCGAGGCTTCCTCGATTTCGAGGTAAACGTTGCCGCGCCCGGGGCGCGAGTAGTGCACGTAGACTTCGTTCACCGCAAACCAGCCGACGCAAACCAGCGCGACGATGGAGAGCCGCAGGGCCCGGCCGCGCGGCGCGGCGAAGAAACCGGCGAGCTCCGCCGCGATCACCGGCAGCGCGAACATCGCCAGCTTGAACAGGCCGAAGCCGTTGTTGCCGTAAAAGAGCCGGCCGCCGACCACGAACATGATGGCAAGCAGGCTGGACGCCGGCGCCGAGAAACGGAGTTCGCGCAACGCGCGGATCAAACAGAAGACGAGGGCGGCGAAGCCCAGGCCGGTGCCGACCGAGCCCCACGGCTCGGACCAGGGATTCACGATCGTCTCGAAGCCGAACAGGTAGGACACGCCTTTCGGCATCAGCATGTAGGGGAAGATCGTCTTGCCGATTTCCTCGAACGTGGTGGCGCCGCCAGCCTGGCCGATGGCCATGATGTAAGTGGAAAACGCATTGTGCCGGATCAGCACGAGCATGAAGGCCGCGCTCAGCAGCGCCACGGGCACCTGCCCGGAGATCATCCGGCGCGTGCGCAGCCAGTGGCCGCCGGTCACGAGGCAGATCGTCAGGACGAGGAAAGGTATGACCTCGGGGTAGGTCAGGGCCATGCCGGTGGCGAGCATGCCGATGACCGCCGACTGGCGCAGGCGCGCCGGCCAGGACCGGGCAAAACGGCGGCGCGTCGTCACGGTGATGGTGGCCAGCAGGATGCCGATGCCGCTCACCTGCGCGATCAGCTGCGCGAGGATGCCGTAATTCCACAGCGGGCAGAAAATCAGGAGCAGGCCCGCCAGCAGCGCGTGCGGGCGGCGGCGCGGGCAGGTGTAGATCAGCGCGCCCAGGGCCCAGACCTGGGCCACGGCGAGCGAGAACATCACCGGCATGAACACCTCGACCGGCGGACGCCCGATCGCGCCGGCGACGCCCGACAGCCAGACCTCGCTGCCCGTGCGGACGAGGTGGGCCACGTACATGAACCAATAAAACTGGGAGTAGTCCGTGCCGGCCAGCTCGGCCACGGTGGGGACATCATAGAACCCGTGACGCAGCATGCGCTCCGCGCCCAGGCAGTAGTTGGTCATGTCGTCGTTGCCGTAGCTGGTCCAGTTGAACCCGTAGTGGAGCATGGGCCACGCGGACACCGCCAGCAGGACGGCGCCGACGAGGGCGAACAGCCCGAGGCCGCGCACGCGCCAGGCCCGGCGCCACGCAATCGCGGCGACGGACAGCAGCAGGAGCGTGGCGAAAAGCGGGCGCGCCACTTTTTCCAGATGGAGGCCCGCCTGGTTGGGGATCAGCAGGAAAACGGTGTTGAGGCAGAGGCCGATGATCGGGGCGAGCAGCCAGCTGCGCGCATGGCCGAGGCGCACGTTGAACGCCGCCAGCCAGCCACGGCCGCACAGGGCGAGATAGGCAAGGATCAGGATCGTGGTGGCGAGCGCCATCACCGGCGGATCCCCCAGCGGTGCAGCCATTCCACCACCGCGCTGCGACGCAGCTCGTTGTCCAGGTGCTTCTGGATTTCCGATGTGTGCACCTCGCGCCCGTGCGTGCGGCGGCGGAGCTTCGTCATCTCGCCCTCGCCGACGGTATTGATGTGGGCGGTGGTCTTCTGGCTCGAATGCACGCGGAAGCAGCCGAGGAAATACGGCACGCGCTGGATGACGAAGCCGGCCTGCTCGAACCGGAGCAGCAGGTCCCAATCGAGCGCGAACTGGAAGGTGGGATCGATTTCGCCGACCGCGCGGTAGCAGCGTGCCCGCCAGAACAGCGTCTCCTGCGGCACGAGGTCGAACCAGGGCAGCGTGTTCTCGTCGTGCTGCGGCAGGAACCAGCGGCCGGTCTCGCGACCGTCCTCATCGATCACGACGCGATGGCCGTAGATGACATCCACCTCGGGATGCTTCGCGAAATACTCGCCGACGTAGTGCAGCGCGCCGGGCATCAGCACGTCGTCGGAGTTGACCCACGCCATGATGTCCTCGTTGCGCGGGTAGAGCTTGGTGAAGCCCTTGCGGATGGCATCGCCCTGGCCGTCGTCCGGTGCGCTCTCGGCATGGCTCAGGCGCGGCACGAGGCGCGTGATGATCTCGGCGCTGCCATCGGTGGAGCCGCCGTCCTGCACGCCGTACGCGAGGTTCGGGTAATTCTGGTCGAGCACGCTGAGCATGGTGGTCTCGACGAACGCCGCCTGCTGGTAGGAAGGCGTGAGCACGCAGATGCGCGGCCACTTCGCGCGTGCCTTCGGCGTGGGGAAATTTTCGCGGCGCAGCGGGCGCGGCTCGTACTGCTGCAGTTTGGCGAGCGGGTAGGGCGTGCGCTCCGCGAGCCACGCCTGCCAGTGGGCGACGCGGTGTTCCCAGAAGGTCGGCGGCTTGCGGCGCGTCCAGCGCGTCGTGCTCTCGCGCTCCGCGCGGATCAGGCGCTCGTGCTTGATCTGCAGCTGGCGGCGCGCCTCCTCCAGCTGGAGGTGCAGGTCGTAGACCTCGTTGGCGAGCGACTCCGAGCCCGGTGCGGCCGCGGCGGTGGTGTCGCGCTTCATCGCCTCCAGCGCCTGGTTGGACTGGCGCAGGTTGAGGTCGAGCCGCTGGATCAGCTTCATCCGCTCGTCGGCGACGGCGTGCAGGGCGGAGAGCTCCTTTTCCTTTTCGCGGGCCTGGGTGAGGACGGAATCGTAGTCGCGCGCCTTGTCGGCGAGCGTGAGGAGATTGGCGGTGTGCTCCTGCAGGAACGGGCGCAGCGCGGGCAGGATGCCGGCGGGGATGAACAGGAGCACGTCGTTGTAGTGGACGAGCGTGTGTTCGGCGCTGGTCCGGTGCAGCGCGGTGGCGACGGCATCGAGCGTGGGCCACGCGGAGATCTCGTGCGGCTTGGGCGGCGGGCCGAGGAAGAGGCGGGCGTCGTCGATCAGGATGGCGCTCTTGCCATCAAGGTGACCGATGGCGGCGATTTCCTCAAGCAGCGGGCACTGGGACTTTTCGCCGGCGCTGTTCTCGGCCGCGCACCAGTGCGCATCGAGCCAGAAGAGCGTCGGGTGACCGGTGTAGACGCTGCGCTGCGCAGCGAGCACCTGCGCCGAGTCACCGAGCAGGACGGTGACATTGGGCACGCCGGCGAAGCGCTCGCGCGCGACGGCGTGGTATTCGGGCGAAAGCTCGACGGAGAGGCAGCGGGTGAACAACCCCTGCACCGCGGCCAGCGATTCGCCGCGGAAGGTGCCGGTTTCCACGAAATGCGTGAAACCGAGCAGCCGTTGGAGTTCGCGGACCAGACCCTGGTCGAGGTTGAAGGAAATGGCTCCCATGAAAGTGGTGACGGGCTAGAGGAAGCGGGCGCGGGCGGGCGGGCCGAAGAGGCCGAGGAAAGGGGCGCGGGTACCCTCGTAGTCCCAGGTGATCTCGATCGGGCCCAGCCACGGCGACACCGCCACGCGCTGGCCGCGGTTGGCTTGGTCGCCATGGCGTCCCAGCACCACCTGGCAGGTGTAGCGTCCGGCCTCGAAGTTCAGTTGCAGCGCCATTTCGAAGACGACGGATTCACCCGCTTCCAAGTGCCGGGCCGGCAGGCCGCAGGTGTAGGAGCCGCAGCTGGTAAGCACCTGATCGTAGCGATTCTTCAGTTCGATCGCGACGTGGTAGTCGCCGGCGACACGCGCACGATAAAGCACGCGGAAGATGTGCTCGTGGCCCATGGTCGCGCGATCGGAGGCGCGCCCGCGGGGATCGACGAAGGCGACGCCGAGCAGTTCGAGCGGATCCTCCGGCTTGGCCTCGGGGTTCGGCTGGTTCTCGTGCCACCAGTGGGCGATGGCGCGGAAATTCGTGTGCTGGAAATCCGCGAAGCGCGCCGCCGGGGCCGAAAGGTCGGCGGTGGCGACCGGCGGTGCGTCACTGCCCTCGCCGTAGTAGCGGGCGATGGCGTCCTGCGACTCGCCCCAGAACTCCGCCCGGCCCTTGCGCAGGTAGAGCGCGCGCTCGCAGAGGTCGCGCACGCTGGCCATGTCGTGGGACACGAACAGGAGCGTGGTGCCGCGCTCGCGGAGCTCGCGCATCCGCGCGGCGCATTTTTGCTGGAAGAAGAAATCGCCCACGCCGAGCGCCTCGTCGATGATGAGGATGTCCGGCTCGACCGCGGTCTGCACCGCGAAGGCGAGGCGCACCATCATGCCGCTGGAGTAGGTTTTCACCGGCTGGTCGATGAAGTCGCCGATGTCGGCGAAGGCCGCGATGTCGGCGAAGCGCGCGTCGATCTCCGCGCGCGAGAGGCCGAGCACGGCGGCGTTGAGATGGACGTTCTCGCGGCCGGTGAAGTCGGGATTGAAACCGCTGCCCAGTTCCAGAAGGGCCCCGATGCGACCCTGCACCTGCACGGTGCCGGTGGTCGGCTGCAGGGTGCCGACGATCAGCTGGAGCAGGGTGGACTTGCCCGAGCCGTTGCGCCCGATGATGCCGACGGCCTCGCCGCGGCCGACTTCGAACGAAATATCCTTCAGCGCCCAGAAGTCGCGGTAACGCGACGCCGCGCGCTGATTGAGCCGCTGGGCTCCGGGCATCACCGCCGCAAGGCCTTCCATGATCGGGACCGTCAGCCGGGATGCCGGGCTCTCCCACATGCGGTACGCCTTGCTGACGCCGGACACCGAGATGATGGCATTACCGGGCATTAACGAAGGAAACGGGATTGGAGGCGCACATGAGCGGGCGCCATGGTGAAGAGGGTTGGAGAACCGGCGCAAGCGGGAAGCGGTTTCGGGGATCATGCTCTTGGTCAGCCGATTCCCGGCCGGTGGGGAAAATGTCGTCACCCGGATTTTGCGAAAACGCGCTTGCCCGGATTTCGGGTTCAGTTGGAATTTGCGAGGGCGCATCGTCCAGTCGGGCCAAACTGGTAGAAACGCCTTTTCCCAACGAAACCCGATTACCGATTGGTTCCAACGGACTGATCGGCGCACACCGCAATGCACCCTGGCCATCAGCTTACTTCTATAATTTCACGCCCGGGCGTGGAGGGTCGCATTGTCGCTACGCGATAAACTTCCTCTCCAACTGTGTCTAAGAAGCTGGCTGCAGTCCTGATCGTCGGAATTATTGCCGCCGCCATATGGTGGCGCACGGATGCGTCCCGCGCGGCAGTGGCGGCGAAGGCCGCTTCACCGGCATCCGCGGCGGCGGGAGGATCGGATTCACCTGCGCTGGCTTCGGCTCAGGGAAAAGAACCGGCGGAGGCTGCACCCGTCGCGCCGGCGATGAATTCCGGGTTGTTGGGATCGCTGCTTTCGACAGAAGGCTCGGCGCTCGAGGCCAAGGCGATCGCGGCAGCGCACGCGAAGGGGCAGGTCGCGACCGGTCGCGTTGCGACGTTCGATACGCGGGCGGTGGATTTGCAGCACGTCAGTCAGGGACAATCGATCGAGCTGCCTTTGCCGGGTGGTGGCGCCGTGGTGGGCATCGTCAAACTGGTTCAGGATGCCGAGGGCACGATGCACGTGGCCGGCGCTCTGGCGGGGAATCGCGGCAGTTTCTCGCTGGCGCAGGCGGACCAGAAGATCAGCGGCCGGGTGCTCCTTCGTTCCGACAAGCTGGCGTATCTGTTGATGCCGTCCGACCCGGGCCGGACGCAGATGCGGGAGCTGGCGCTGGCGGATGTGATCTGCTTTCCCCTGCCGAAGGATTCCATCGTGCGTGAGCCGCAGGCCGCCGCTCCGCGGCCGCCGGTGCAGGCGGCCATCCCCGCCCTGCAAAGTCGTCCGGGCGCGACCGCGGTGCTGTACCTTGATTTTGATGGGGCAACGGTGACCGATCCCGACTGGCCCGCGTATGCGTCCGATGGCGTGACCATCACCGGCCCGACCATCGTGGCGCCGGCGTCCGGCCTGACGAGTTCGGAGATCACGGAAGTCTGGAATCGCGTGAAGGAGGACTACTGGCCGTTCAAGATCAACGTCACGACGGTCGAGAGCGACTACACCGCCGCGGCCGTGAACAGCCGCATGCGGGTGATCATCACCCCGAACGACGCGGCCTCACCCGGTGCGGGCGGCGTGGCGTGGGTTGATAGCTTTGCCGGTAAAACGCAGTATGCCTTTACGAACGACGTTCCGGCCTGGGTGTTCAACACGTCGGTCGACGGTATTGCCGAGGCCATCTCACATGAATTGGGCCATACCCTCGGTTTGCACCACGACGGCCGGACTACGCCGGCGGAGGATTACTACCTGGGTCATGGCTCGGGTGCGACCAGCTGGGCGCCGATCATGGGTGCCGGCTACTACAGCAACGTCGTGCAGTGGAGCAAGGGCGAGTACCCGAACGCGAACAACAGCGAGCACGACGTGGAGATCATTTCCGGCCAGTACTCCACGCCTTATTCCGCCAGCATCAGCCACCCGCTCTATAACGCCACCGGTTTCGTGACCGACGACGCGGGCGACACCCGCGGCACGGCGGCGGCGCTCTCCTTTGCCGCCAACTCTTTCAGCCAGGCGGGCATCATCAGTTCGGCGACGGACGTTGATTTCTACTCGTTCACCCTGGCCGCCGCGCAGCAAGTCGCGCTCACCGGCCAGCCGGCCAACACCTACACGAAACAGGCCGATCTCGATCTCGCGCTGGAGCTGCAGGACGCTTCGGGCAATGTCCTGGCGGCGGACAATCCCGATGGCGCACTGAATGCAGCCATCACGCAATCACTGCCGGCCGGAACCTACTATGTGAAGGTTTCAGGCATGGGACGCACCGGCTCCGGAACAGACTACGGCTATTCCAACTACGCCAGCATCGGCCAGTACACCTTGAGTGCGACGTTGAGCACGGCGGTTTTGCCGCCCGCCTTCACGGTCCGCCCCCTGAGCAAAATGGTCGTGGCCGGACAGGCGCTGGCGCTTTCCGCCACCGCGCCCGATGCCACCTCTTTCCAGTGGAAACATAACGGCGCTGTGATCGCCGGCGCCACGAGCGCAACCTACTCGCTCGCCGCCGCACAGCTCTGGGATGGCGGTCTCTACGAAATTTTCGCGACCAATGCCAATGGGACCTCGTCGTCCATTTTGTGGGTCAATGTCGCGGCGGCCGGGCAGGGCGTCACGGGTTGGGGCTACAATGCCTACGGGCAGGCGCAGTCGCCGGCCGCGGGTTATCCGGTGGCGGCGGCGACCGGGGGTGCCACCCATTCGCTCGCGTTGCTGACCGACGGCACGGTGATCAGTTGGGGAACGAGCGGTTACCCGGAAACGATTGTCCCGTCCGGCCTGAATCATGTCGTGGCGATCGCGGCCCGTGCCAACACCAGCATGGCTTTGAAGGACGACGGTACGGTCGTCGTGTGGGGTGGCAATGCCAGCGGACAGAACAGTGTTCCGTCCGGCCTCGCCAATGTGGTGGCCATTGCGGCGGGCAACGGACATTGCCTGGCGCTGAAGGCGGATGGCACGGTGGTGGCGTGGGGCGATAACACCTGGGGCGCCACGAACGTTCCGGCCAATCTGCGAACGGCCACGGCCATTGCGGCGGGCGGCGATTACAGCGTGGCTGCCAAATCGGACGGCACGGTGGTGACCTGGGGCCAGAACATCAATTATCCCTCCATCACGCCGCCGGCCGGTTTGAGCGGAGTACTCACCGTCTCGGCTGGCACGCAGCATATTCTGGCAGAGAAGGCGAATGGCACGATCATCGGTTGGGGTAGCGATTACAACGGCCAGGCGACCATTCCGGCCGCGGCGACCCCGGCGCCCTTCTCCGTGGCCGGCAGCAGCCACAGCGTGTCGAACAAGGACGGCATTGCGCGGGTTTGGGGCAACAACTACTACCATCAGACGGAGGTTCCCTCCGGCTTGGGCTTTGTCGTAGGCATCGGCACCGGCGACAACCACATCCTCGCGATCGTCCCGCCCAAAGCCATTACGATCACCGGCCAGCCGCAGAGCCAGACTGTGACGCGGTATGATGTCGTCACGCTGAGCGTGACGGCGAGCGGCGTGCCTGGCCCGGTTTATCAATGGCGGAAGGACGGCAACAATCTCGCAAACGACTCGCGCATTTCGGGTGTGAATGGACCTACGCTGACGATCAATTCCGCCGTCGGCACGGACACGGGCAGCTATGATGTCGTCGTCACCAACAACCAGGGGGCGGTGCCTTCCAACGCGGCGGTGTTGACCGTCACGGTTCCTCCGGTGTTCACCACGCATCCTTTCTCCACGCGTGCCACGGTGGGGCAAAGTTTGACGCTCACGGCCGGTGCAACCGGTGCGACCAGTTATTCCTGGACTCGCAATGGCGATGCGGTGGTGGGGGCAACGGGCGCAACGCTCACCATCCCGAGCGTGACACTGGCAGATGCCGGTTGCTACGTGGTGACGGCCACGAACGCCTCGGGCAGCAGCCGGAATCTCTTCTATGTTCGGATTCCCCGGAGCAACCAGGCGCGGGCGTGGGGCGCCAACGATTACGGCCAGACGAGCGTGCCCAGTGGCTTGGCGAATCTCGTCGAGATCAGCGCGGGCCTGTCCCATACGCTGGCCTTGAAGAGCGACGGCACGGTCGTGGCGTGGGGTCGGAATGATTCCGGGCAGTGCACGATCCCGGCGGGTTTGAGCAATGTGGTCCAGATTGCGGCCGGTGCGAATCACAGTGTCGCGTTGAAAGCCGACGGCACGGTGGTGGCGTGGGGTGCCAATGACAGCGGCCAGACCACGATCCCCGGTGGATTGGGCCAGATCGCCTTCGTGGCGGCAGGCGGGGTGCACACCGTCGCGATCAAGAGCGACGGCACGGTGGTGGCGTGGGGCGGCAATCCGGACGGACAGTGCACGATTCCCGGAGACCTGCGCTTCACCACCTACGTGTCAGCCGGCCTGCACCACAACCTGGCTTTGACCGATTTCGGTCTGATCGGGTGGGGCCGGAACGACTACGGGCAATCGACGACCGACTACAGCAATTATTATCCCTATCACGTCAACGCCGTGGCGTGCCAAGCCGGGGCGGACTATTCCGTTTATCTGAATTTCTCCCGGGATATTTACAGTTGGGGAAACAGCATCGCCATTCCCTATATCGCCCAAGGCGCTGCCCTCTCCGTGCGCGACCGGCATGGTCTAAGCCTGATGCAGAATGGTGACATCCGAGCCTGGGGCCCGAATGTCAGCGGGGAGAACAATGTGCCCGCCGATTTGGGAGTGG
Source organism: Verrucomicrobiota bacterium (assembly GCA_048498955.1). Lineage (GTDB taxonomy): Bacteria > Verrucomicrobiota > Verrucomicrobiia > Opitutales > Opitutaceae > Lacunisphaera. Next base: position 214,536 of record JBEHWZ010000006.1, read on the forward strand.
TACAGGCGATCGCGGCGGGTGGGGCACACAGTGTGGTGCTGATTTCCACGGACGTGCCGACGATCCAGACGCCGCCCGCCAGCCAGACCATCTCCGCGGGTGGGCAGGTGATCTTCACTGTGGGAGGCACCGGGGCCACCAGCTACCAGTGGTACAAGGGGACGTCGCCGCTGACCAATGACAGCAGGATTTCCGGCGCGACGTCGTCCATGCTGACGATCACCGGCCTGACCGGGGCGGATGCCGGCGATTACAGCGTGCGGTTGACGAATTCATTTGGATCCGTGGATTCCGCCGCGGCCACCCTGGCGGTCGATGCCATCGTCGTGACGATGAACGGCGGCACCGCGAACAGCGATGGCTCGCAGGTGACCTTGAGTGCGAACGTCAGCGGTTCCGGCACCTTCACGTACCAATGGTATTCCGGCGCGTCGGGCGACACTTCCAATGCGGTGGTGGGCGCGACCAGTTCAACGCTGAGCGTTGCGCAGACCAGTACGCAGCAGTCCTACTGGGTGCGGGTCTCCAATGGCAGCACTTCAATCGATGGCGCGGCGGTGCAGATCGGAAAATGGTCCCTGGTGGATCCGTTGTTTGGCTCGGCCACGCTTTCCGGCGCCGCCTACGGTGCGGGCAAATACGTGGTGGTCGGCACGGCGGCGGGGTATTCGACCAACGCGGTCGACTGGAAGATCGGCACGCTGGACAGCGGGGCTGATCTCCGCTCCGCGCTGTACGATGGCACGCGCTTTGTGGCCGGTGGCGTGCGCGGCCAGGTCTTCACGTCGAGCGATGGCGTCACCTGGCAGAACCGCCGGGCGGCCGATGCGGGGCAGTACGCCGACAACGTCCTCAGCTCCGTTGCCTTCGGCAACGGCATCACCGTGTTCGTCGGCGCCCGCGGGAAGCTCATGTCGTCAAACGACGGAATCAATTGGGCTTGGCAATCCGTGGGCGTGAACGGCGAAGTCATCGACCTGTTCTCCGTGGCCTTTGGCGCGGGCCGCTTTGTGGCGGTCGGCCAGAATGCGACGGATTCGCGGCCCCGCGTGTTTCAGTCGACCGATGGCGTGACGTGGAATCCCTGCACCCTTTCCCTGACCTCCTCGGATCCATCCTATTCGTTCTACGCGCTGCGCCAGGTCGCTTACACGGGCGGGCGGTTCATCGCGTTGGGCTCGGGAGCCTATACCAACGGCCTGACCTACATCCTGACCTCGACCGATGGTCTGACCTGGAACACGCCCCTCTTCACCAATGTTTCCGTGGATGTCACCACCATGGTCGTCGGCAACGGCCAGTTCCTGGCGGGGGATTCCCGCAGTTCGGCCGATGGCATCAACTGGTCGGCGCCGAGCACGAGCAAGCCGGCGCAATACCCGCTGCGGATCACCGGCCTGGGTTACGGCAATGGAATTTTCCTCTGGTTGAATGGCCCGTACGGTGCGCAGTACTCCTCCATCTACAGCTCGTCGGATCTGGCCACCTGGACCAACCGGGTGGGCTTCAGCGTTCCGGCCTACGTTGGCTACGGCAACGGGCGGTTTGTCGGCGTGTCGCGCGATCACACCGGTTACTCGCTGGACGGTGTGCATTGGACCACCAAGACCGCCAGCACCACCGATTTCGGGCCGGTGTCCTACGGCAACGGCCTGTTCATCTCGGTCTCCACCTATTCAGGTTACGGCATTTCCCACTTCACTTCCCCCGACGGCATTACCTGGACCGCCCAGTCCACCACGGTCTCGGGGAATACGATCACTTTCAACGGCACCCTGTATGCCGGCGGACAATGGATTGCCTACACCGGCGGTGGCGTTTTCACCTCGCCGGATGGCATTGCATGGACGTTGCGCTTCACCAGCGGGCAGTACGGAGTGAGCTCGGCGGCCTACGGTGGCGGGCGGTATGTCGGCGTGGGCTACAATGGCAGCGTGATCACCTCTGATGACGGGGTGACCTGGACGACGCAGACCCGGCCCACGAATAAGAATTTTCTTTCGGTCGCCTATGGTGCGGGAATCTTCACGGCGAATGACACGCAGGGCGGCTTCTGGTCTTCGTCCGACGGCGTCCAGTGGACCGCCCGGCCCCTGCCGGCGCGGATCAGTGGCAACTACACGGGCGCGGTCTCCAGCCTCGTGTTTGGTGGCACGCGCTTTGCGGCCAGCTATGGCAACGATTTCCTGAGTTCGACGGATGGCATCAACTGGCAGGTCGCGCCGGGTGCCCTCCAATCCTCGATCAAGGCGGATTCTTTCACGGGCCAGCTGTTGTACACGGATAGCGGGTTCTGGGCAACGGATGGCGACTTCACCAACGCCTCGGCTTGGTTCCGCGCTCCGACCCCCTCGGGTATTCCGGCTATTGTGGCGACTCCCGCCGACGTCACGATTGCCAGCGGCACCACCACCACGTTGACGATGGGCGCCACGGGCACGGGACTGACTTATCAGTGGTACCAAGGATCGTCCGGTGACACCACACAGCTCATTGCCGGGGCCACGGGATCGGCGTACACGACGCCGGCTTTGACGCAGAGCCGTTCCTACTGGGTGCGGATTTCCAACGGATCAGGCACGGTGGACAGCTCCACCATAGTCGTGACCGTCGGCGCAGGTCCGGTGATTTCCACTCAGCCGGTCGATCAGGATGTCGTGGCCGGCACGGCGGCGAATTTGTCGGTGATTGCTTCGGGTACGCCGGCGCCGACTTACCAATGGTATCTGGGCCGCGCTGGCGACACCACGCATCCCATCGGTGGCCCGGGGTCGGCGTCGTTGGCGCCCACCGTAACCGGCACCGTGGCATTTTGGGTGCGGGTAAGCAATTCGGGTGGCTCGGTGGACAGTGCGACGGCGATCGTCACGCCCTGGACGGAGCAAACCGCCCTGCGGAACAAATCTTTGCGCGGCGCAGCTTATGGTGCCGGCCGTTGGGCGGTGGCTGGTTTCTCGACGGATGACTATTATTCCACGGATGGCGTCAGCTGGCAGAAGGCCAGTGCCGCAGTTGGCGGCCAGTCAGGGGGTGAAATGGCGTACGGCAATGGCGTGTTTGTGGCCGTCGATTCCGACTACACGGCGGCGTTGTGGCGTTCGCCGGACGGCAGTTCCTGGAAAAAGATCTTCGTCCCGGGCGCCACGGTCCAATTCACCCACGTCGATTATGTCGGCGGCCTGCTGTTCGCGCTGGGCGACCAGGGGCAATTCGCGACTTCTATCGACGGAGTGAATTGGACGCTTCGTTCCGTGGGCACCACGGATACCCTTTATGGCGTCGCCTATGGCAACGGGTTTTTCGTGATCGCGGCCGGCAACAAGACTTATCTCTCCACCGATCTCGTCACCTGGACGCCTACGACTCAGACGGGTCGGTTCCTGGCCGGCGTGGTTTTTGGCGCCGGCAAGTTTGTCGGCCTCAACGGCGGCAATCCCTCCACGCTGTTGGTCTCGGTTGACGGCGTGACGTGGACGCAGACCTATGTGCACGACACGAACGGAATTTCGGATGTCGCGTTCGATGGCACGCGTTTCGCGGCCGCGGGGGGCATGATTCTCTCACGGGATGGCGTCACCTGGCAGCGCAACACGACCTTCGGCGGCACCTACCTCGGGACGGGCAACGGCTCGATCCTGGCTGTGAGCAGCGGCACGGCGTGGCTGAGCGCTGCGGAAATCCCGGTGGGCCCGGTGATCACGACCCAGCCCGCCTCGCAGGCCGTCAAGGTTGGACAGACCCTGACGTTGAGCGTCGCGGCGACCGGGGGCACGCTTTCCTACCAGTGGAAGCGCAATGACGTTAACATTTCGGGTGCGACCTCTGCGACCCTGGCCGTTTCCAATTTCCAAACCTCCAATGTCGGCCGCTATACGGTCGTGGTCACCGACGCCAGCGGGACGACGAGTTCCGATCCGGCTTTTGTGACGAGCGTTTCCACGCCGGCCATCGCGACCCAGCCGCAGTCCAAAACGGTGAATGTTGGGGAAGCGGTCTACATGGAAGTAGTGGTAAGCGGAGATGCGCCGACGCAGTACGCCTGGATCAAAAATGGCGTGCCGATCGCCGGGGCGACCGAAGCGCGTTACTCCATCGCGTCGGCCCAGGCTTCGGATGCTGGTTTCTATTCGGTGAACGTCACCAACGGTTCCGGCCCCGGCTACATGCCTTCCGAGACTGCCGTCCTGGCCCTGCGGGCTGCGCCCACGATTATCAGCGCCACCACCGCCAGCGTGGGTACCGGAACGGCCTTCACCTATTTCATCGCGGGGACGAACCTGCCGACCACGTTCTCCGCCAGCGGCCTGCCTCCGGGCCTGAGCGTCAATTCTTCGACCGGGGTGATCAGCGGCACGGCTCCCGTGCCGGGCACTTACACCATCGGTTTGAGTGCGTCGAATACCTACGGCTCCGCCACCGCGACGCTGACGCTGACGGTGACGGCGTCGGGCCCGCCGGTGATCTCGGAGCAGACGACGGGCCAGCAGATCGTGACCATTGGTGGCAGTGCGACCTTGGGCGTACTGCCCGGTGGAACCGGTCCGTTCACTTACAAGTGGTATCACAATGGCATCCCGGTTTCCGGCGCTACCAACTTCAGCCTGCCGCTCAGTTCCGCCGCGTATGCCGACACGGGTTGGTATGTGGCGGATGTGACCAACAGCTACGGCACGACGCGCACTGCGCCGATGTTCGTCATCGTGGCGCCGGCGCAGACGCAGATCCGGACGTGGGGCGACAACACGAACGGACAATTGAATGTGCCGGCGAATCTCACCGACGCCGTGGCCCTGGCCGCGGGCGACGGGCATTTCCTCGCCTTGAAACGGGACGGCACGGTGCGGGCGTGGGGTGACAATTATTATGGCCAGTGCTCGGTGCCCAGCGGCTTGAGCAATGTCGTGGCCATCGCGGCGGGTGGCACCCACTCGCTCGCGCTAAAGCGCGACGGCACGGTCGTTTCCTGGGGACAATATTATTGGAATGGCCAGGTGGCGGTGCCGGCCGGCTTGAGCGATGTCGTGGCGATCAACGACAGCGCCAACCGCTCCATGGCGTTGAAGCGCGATGGCACGGTCGTGGTGTGGGGATATGCCGGCGGCTCCACGCCGGCGACGCCCTTGCTGGCCACGGGGCTCACCAATATCGCCGACACGGCCAACGGCGGGCTGTTCTCGCTCGCCCTGAAGAACGACGGCACGGTGGTCGGCTGGCAGAGTAATTCCACGAGCCTCTCCGCTTCAATGATCCCTGCGGGATTGGCTGCGGTGGTGGATATCGCGGTCACGGGCCAGCATGCATTGGCGCTAAAAAGCGATGGCACCGTGGTGGACTGGGGCACCTTCTACAGCGGTGTGGCGACCACGCCCAATGGCATTACCGGGATTGTGGCTATCGCGGCGGGTGAAGACCACACTCTCGGCTTGAAGGCGGATGGCACCGTGGTCGGCTGGGGCGGCTACAATGGAGCTGGCCAGGCGACGATCCCTGCGGACTTGAAGAAAGTTTTTGCGTTGGCGGCCGGGCGCACTTCCTCCGGCGCCCTCTGCGAACTGGTTGCGCCTGTGATCACGAGCCACCCGACGAACCAATCAGTGGCGTCCGGCGGCAATGTCACGTTCGCGGTGACCGCCAGCGGCGGGCCGACCTACCAGTGGCAGCGTCTGGCGTGGGGCAGTACAACGTGGGTGAACTTGGTTAACGTCGGGGTCTACTCGGGTGTCACGACCGCAAACCTGACCATCACGGGGGCAACGCTGGATCTCACCGGTGACCAGTATCACTGCGTGGCAACCAATGGCGCGGCAAGTGTCACGAGCGACGCAGCTACCTTGACCGTGACGGGTGGGACGGCGAACCAGAATTTTGCGCTCAACCTTGCGCGGCGGATGACGGGAGGAAACCCGACGAGCAGCGATTTTGCGACGTACGTTGCAGGGCTGAACGGCGGCGGCACGACAGCCGCGCTGTACTATCAGCTCCTGAACAGCAGCGCCTATCAGGCGCGGAAAGTGGAGTTCGTGATCCACCTGTATTACGCGGCGTTCAACCGGATGCCGGACACGGCGGGACTCAACTACTGGACGGGCCTGCTCAGCAGCGGAGCGAAGACGACGGTGGAAGCGGGCACAGGC
>JBEHWZ010000007.1:0-215314 GCA_048498955.1 Verrucomicrobiota bacterium
TAACATTGGCCCAAAGGGGGGTCGGCAACCCAGCTGCCCGCCGCGGCGCGGACGGAGTCCGCGCCCTACCTTGGCAAAACGACCCTCCACCAAGCGATTCAGCCGGCGGACCGGTATTGCTACCGATCTGCCGGCTGAAATGGTTCAGAGCATCCTTGCTGATTTCGTTTTGAATCCGTGGCGGTTGAGGTTGGGTTGAGTTTAGCCCGGGGCGGCGTGGGCCGCGGGGCACGTCGATGAACTTTGCTTTTAAACGGGTTGCGGTCGGGTTTTTGCGGTCACAAACGGGTCACAAAGCCGGCGCTACAGAAACCGGCGGACTGAGCACGGAGGGATCCGCGTCGTTCAGGGCGGCCGAGGACAGGCTGAAGAGATCGTCGATTTCCGCCGGCAGGTCGGCCCAGCCCTGGAAGCGGCCGGCGCGCACTTCGGCCAGCACCTCGGCGCAACGCTTGCCCATGCACGAGAGACCGAGCGAGAGCACGCAGCCCTTGAGGCCGTGCAGTTCGCGGGCGAGCGCGTCGGCCTGGCGGCCCAGGCAGGCGGCGGACAGGCGCGGGCGGATCGTCTCAAAGTCGTTCGTGACGGTCGTGCGCATGAGCGTGACGCAGGCCCACGCGTGGTTCTGGTCGAGGCCCTGCGTCATGGCGCGCAGGTGATTCCAATTGACCGTGGGCACGTCCAGCTGGATTGGCGGGATGGTTTGCGGGACGGCGTTGTCGGTGAAGAGGCGCTCGATGCACGCGCTGAGGTGTTCCGGGAGCAGCGGCTTGGCGAGGTAATCGTCCATGCCCGCAGCCATGCAGATGGCCGGGCCGTCCACGGGCAGGCTGGCGGTGACCGCCACGAGCTTCGGCCGCAGCGCGCGGTCGGGCTCGCGCCGGCAGATCGCGCGCGCGGCGGAGAGGCCGTCGAGGCGCGGCATCTGCACGTCGAGCAGGATCAGGTCGTATTTCTGCTTCTCGATTTGCTCGAGGACTTCGAGCCCGTCGTTCACGAGATCGACCTGGTAGCCGAGGTGGCGCGCGAGGAAGCGGATGAGATCGCGATTGGTGGCGATGTCATCCGCAGCGAGAATTCGCAGGGGCACGCGTTTGCCGAGTTTGCCGGTGGGTTTCATGGTCGGAAAGGGGTTCAGGCGGCCGGCGGCGTGGCGGCGTAGGGCGACGGTTCGTTCTCGATCGGCGCGCGGCCGAGATGCGCGTCGAGCGCGGCGGCCGAGGCGCGTTGCAGGTTTTCGATCTCGCCGGGCAGGTCGGCCCAGCCGTTGAAGTTGCCCGCGCGCAACTGGACGAGGACGTCGGCGCAGCGTTTGCCGAGGCGCACCCAGCCGATGGCGTGGACGCAGCCCTTCAGGCCGTGGACTTCCTTGATGAGTTCGGCGGCGGAGCAAGCCGCGCAAGCGGCCGCCAGGCGCGGGCGGATCAGTTCGTAGTCCGCGACGACATTGGTGCGCAGGGCGACGAGTTCCTTGGTGGCCTCGTCCGGTTCCAAGCCCTCGGTCATGGCCTGCAGGTGACTGTGGTCGACCCAGGGGAACGCGGAGGAATTGTCGGCGACCACGGGCGGCGGGGGCGGGGTCTTCTGGCCGAAGAGTGTCTCGATGCAGCGTTGGAGGTGCTGCGGCAGGAGCGGCTTCGAGAGGTAATAATCCATGCCCGCGGCGATGCAGCGCTCGCGGTCGCCGGGTTGCACGGCGGCGGTGACGGCGACCAGCTTCGGCCGGGTGGCGGCGTCGGGAAACCCGCGGCAGATCGCGCGCGCGACGGTGAGCCCGTCCATCACGGGCATCTGCATGTCGAGCAGGATGAGGTCGTAGGTCTGCGTCGCGAGGCGCACGAGCACTTCCGCGCCGTTCTCGACGAGGTCGGTGTGGTAGCCGAGGTGACGGCAGAGGTAGCGCAACAGGTCGCGGTTGGTGGCGATGTCGTCGGCGGAAAGAATGCGCAGCGGCAGGCGTTCGCCCAGCTTGCGGCCGGTCGCCACCGGGGCGGCTGGAGCGGCGAGCGCGACGGGTTGCAGGAGGGCGGCGAGGGCGTTGCCCAGTTCCTGCGGCGAGAACGGATCGCGCAAGGTGTTGGCGGCCTCCGCGAGCGGTTGGGCGGAAAGCCAGAGCACCGGGCAGTCGCCGGCGCGCGCGGTCGGCAGCGTGGTGCCGGCGGCGGGGGCGGGGCGCAGGACAAAATCGAACGAGCCACCCGCGGCGGAATCGGTGGGGCCGACCGCGTGCATGCCCCAGGCTTGCGCGAGCTCGAACACGAGGCGCTGGCGTTGCGACGGCAGCAGGTCGACGAGCAACCGCCGTCCGGCGAGGATGGGCAGGGCGCCGCCGGCCGTGATCGGCACGGTGCCGGAGACCGCGAGCAGCGGCATCGTGACCCGGAAGGCCGAGCCGCGGTTGGGATAGCTGCGCACCGCGATTTTCCCGTGCATGAGCTCGACAAGGGTCTTGGTGATCGTGAGCCCGAGGCCCGTGCCCTCGAAGCGACGCGTGCTGGAATCGTCGGCCTGCGAGAACGGGAGGAAAAGAAGCGGCAGGCTTTCCGGTGCGATGCCGACGCCGGTGTCGGTGACGAGGAAGCGCAGTTCCCAGCGGTCATCCGCCAGCGGACGGCCGCTCAGACGCAGGCACACGCGGCCCTCGGACGTGAACTTCACGGCGTTGGCCAGCAGGTTGACCAGGATCTGCTGCAGGCGGAACGGATCGCCCGTCATCGTCGCCGGCAGCTTCGGATCGAGGTAGTAGTCGAGCGTGAGGCCCTTGCGCTGCGCGATCTCGCCGGTCATGCGCAACGCCTTGAGCGCGACATCGGCGGGCGAGAACGGGCGGGCGTCGAGCTGCACCTTGCCGGCTTCGAGGCTGGAGTGGGTGAGAATCGTCTGGATGTGGCCGAGCAGCGTTTCGCCGCATTGGAAAACGAGGCGCGCCGCCTCGCGGGTCGACGCGGGCAAATCCTGCTCGAGCAACGTGGCGGAGATGCCGTTGATCGTGTTGAGCGGCGTGCGCAACTCGTGGCTCATGTTGGCGAGGAAGCGGGATTTCGCGCGCGAGGACTCGAGCGCCGCCTCGCGGGCGGTGACCAGCTCTTGCTCGGCGGCCTTGCGCTCCGTGATGTCGCGCTGGATGCCGACGTAATGCGTGATGACGCCCTCCGGGTTGCGGATCGGAGTCACCTGCAGCTCGAGATCGAAGGCGCTGCCATCCTTCCGGTAGTTGATAAGTTCGCCGTGGAAGGACTGGCCCTGCGACACTTTTTCATAGATCTGCCCCACGGCTTCCCGGCTGGTGAGCGGTCCTTCCAAAATGGAGGGAGGAAGCCCGATGGCCTCCGCCGCCGTGTAACCCGTCATGCGCGTGAAGGCGGAGTTCACGAATACGATGCGCGGCCCGGTACCGCCCATTTCCGCGTCGGTGATGACGATGGATTCGTTGCACTGCTCGACGGTCGAACCGAGCATGCGCAGCCGTTCCTCGGCCAGTTTGCGGGCGGTGATGTCCTGCGCCATGACCACGATGCCGACGATGTTGCCGGCGTTGTCGCGGTAAGGCACCTTGTCGGTCTGGACCCAGGATTGCTGGCCCTGGCTGTCCTTGAAGGACTCAACGATGCTCATGGGCTGGCCGGAATTGATCACCTTGAGGTCGTCCGCGTAGAAGCGGTCCGCGTCGATGGGATTCACGTCGCGGCACGGCCGGCCCTCGATCTCCTCGACCGGGCGGCCGGTTTTCTCGGCGGCGCGCTTGTTCACCCGCAGGTGGTTGTTCTTGGTGTCCTTGAACCAGATCATGGCGGGCACCAGATCGAAGAGCACCTGCAGCTCGGTCTGGCGCTTTTGCAGCGTCTCCTCGGCCTGGCGGCGCGCGGTGATGTCCTGAGCCATGACCACGATGCCGACGATTTTGCCGGCGCTGTCGCGATAGGGCACCTTGTCGGTGTTGATCAGCACTTGCTTGCCGTCGCGGTCGGTGAACGACTCGATGATGCCGAGCACCGGTTCGCCGGTCTGGATGACTTTGAGGTCATCCTCATAGAATTTTTTCGCCACGTCCGGCAGAAAATCCTCGGTGGGCCGTCCTTCCATCTCCTCCACCGTCTTGCCGAGATAGTCCGCCATGCGGCGGTTCGTCCGCAGGATGCGGTTTTCGAGATCCTTGAAGCAGATCATCGCCGGGATGAAGTCGAAGAGCACGCGCAGCTCGGATTTCTGCCGTTTCAATTCCGCCTCCGCCATCTTCTGCGCGGTGATGTCGGAGCCGATCGCCACGTACTGCCAGGCTCCGCCGCCGGCGTCCTTCATCGGTGTGACCGTCGCCTGGACCCACTTGGTGTGGTTCTCGGAGTCGCGCAGCTGCACTTCGCCGTGCCAGATCTCGCCGGCTTTCATGGCGGCCCGGGCGGCGAGGAAGATGTCGCGTGAAAACGGACAATTCGGACGGAGCAACTCCGTCGCGGAGGCGCCGAGTGTGGAGCAGAAACGTTCGTTGGCGTAAGTCAGGCGGCCGGAAGCGTCGGCGATGACGACCATGGCGTGGTGGTCGAGGGCCGCCTTCTGCTCGGCGAGTTCGACGACCAGCTGGCGCGACTCGATTTCGCGCATGGCGTGGCGGGAGAGGGTGGTGAGCGCGTCGAGTTGGGCTGCGCTGAGCTGGCGCGGTACGCTGTCCTTCACGCAGAGGCTGCCGATGGCGTAGCCGGCGCGGTTGACCAGCGGGGCGCCGGCATAAAAGCGGATGTGCGGTTTTTCGGTGACCAGCGGGCTGTTGGCGAAGCGCGGGTCGAGCGTGGCGTCGGGGACGACAAGCAGTTTTTCCGGAGTGAGAATGGCGTGGGCGCAGAACGCGACGTCGCGGTCCGCCTCGCAGGTGGCCAGGCCGACGCTGGCCTTGAACCATTCGCGTCCGGTGTCGACGAGGCTGACGGCGGAAATCGGGGTGCCGCAGATCAGGGCGGCGAGGCGCACGATGTCGTCGAACACCGGCTCCGGCGCGGTGTCGAGCAGGCCGTACGCGTGCAGCGCCTTCAGGCGCTCAGCTTCATTCGCTGGAATCGGGACGGCCATGGCGGGTCAGAATAATTCCACGCCGTCATCGGCGGGTTTTTCCGCGGCAGGCGGCGGAGCGGCGGCGAGATCGGCGGCGGTCACCGTGATGCTGCCGTCGGCGGGCGCAGGGGCCGGGTCGTCGCCGAACAGTTCCAGGCCGTCGTCGGCCGGCGCGGCGGGTGCCGGGGTGCCCGGCGCCTGCACGGTGGCGAGGTGGGCGTTGCGCTCGTCCTCCATCGTGTAGCGGCTTTGGTGGACGGCGAGGGCGTCGCGGCCCGCGGCGCTGAGCTCCACGTCGGCGAACGGCGCCGTGGTGTCAATCAGGCGGACGCACAGTTCCTCGGCCGGGGCGTAGGCGCCGGCGATGAGCAGCGGGAACTGGAGCGAGCCGACCTGCGTGCGCACCTGTTCGTAGGCGGCGTTGAAATGTTGGGACGTCTCGCTCGAGCTTTTCAGGATGCGGTCGTTCAGGCGCGCGAGCTTGGCGTCGACGCTCACGGAGCTGCTGGTCAGCTCGGTCTTCTCACGGCCGATGGTTTCGCGCACCCGGGCCGCCTCGTCGCGCATCGCCTGGAGGCGGACGAGCGTGTCGCGCAGCTGGTTGCTCATCGTGCTGGTGAGCGTGGCGGTGGCGGCGGCGAGGTGGGCGGTTTCCTCGGTGAGCTTGTTCAGCGCGAGCGCCTCGGGGATGCGCGTGGCGGCGACCTGGGCGTTGAGCGTGATGAGCTGCACGTCGAACTCGTGGTGACTGATCTCGGACGAAAAGACGCGGATGGCCTTCTCGATGCGGTCGAGCAGGCGAGCGATGCGCTCGTTGGTCGCCTCACTCTGGCCCGCGATCTCCACGAGCGTGGCGGTCTCGGTTTTGAAGAGCGTACCCAGCTGGGAGCGAGAGAAGGCGCCGGCGGCGACGCGCTCCATGGTCTCGAAGCGCGAAACGAGTTCGGAACCGGTGGCAAGCAGCGCGGTGCCGGCGGAGCCGATCTTGCGGCCGGCCTCCTCGATCGCCTGGCGCGAACCCTTCAGGTGCGTCTGCTGCACGCGCGCGGCGTGGCGCAGGTAGGCGAGGTCGATGTTCTGCCGCGAGCCGTTCGTCCCGACGTGGCCGGCGATGTCGTCGAAGCCCTGGCCGACGTGCTCGAGCTGCTGGCGGACGATGTCCTGAAATTGGAGCGCGGTGATCAGATCGCCCGTCTGGTTGCGGGCGCGGGTAAGCAGGTCGGTGATCGCGGCGTTCGCCTCGGCGCAGGGTGCGAGGCTGTGCTTGATCAGCTCCAACTCGGAGCGCAGGAGTGCGATGCTCTGCTTGGCGCCGACGTGAAGGCTTTGCTTGAGCGTTTCGAGGTCCTTGCGCCCGGTGGCGGCCTCGTCGACGATGACTTCGAGCTCGTTGAACGCCGCGTCCACAGTGGTGGTCATCTTCGTGCCCATGGCGGCCATGTCGTCCGCGACCGAAGCGAAGACCGCGCGGTGTGCGGGATCGATCTCGGGGCGGGCAGACTCGGCACGGATGTTGAGCACGAGCACGCGGAACATGAGGCTGTTCTGGGTGAACTGCGTGCGGTTCTGGAGCAGGCGCGCCTCGAGTTGCTCCATCTCCTCCTCTTGGGAAAGGGCGATGCCGATGCTGGCGTGGGCGAGGTCGACGGATTTCTTGTAGAGATCGAAGGCCGATTGGTGCGCGCGGTCGCCGTCGCGGTCCTGCAGCACGCGGTCGAGCGAGGCGGCCTCCGCCGCCACTTCGCCGAGGCGCGTGTGGAGCGTGGAAAGGCATTCGGCGAGGCCGGAGAATTCGCCGGTCGAGCAGGTGTCGAAATCCGCCAGGCTGCGCCGGCCGTCGGCCACGCGGTGCATCTCGCGCCGGATGTCGCGGCGCGCCGCATGCACCCGCCACGCGCGCGGCGCGCGGGCGCCGAGCCAGGTGGGAAGGGGCGGAAGGGGCAGGCGGAGCTTCACGTTCAGGAGGCGTGGGTGACCGGCGTCGGCAGCAGGCGCTGCACGCGGTGGAGGAGCTCGGTCGGGAGCACGGGTTTGGCCAGGATGCTCAGCGGGCGGGAGCTGTGGCGGAAAGTTTCCTCGGCGAGCGGTTCCTCGGAGGTGACGACCAGCACGGGGATCCGCGCGAGGGAGGTGTCGGCGTCGAGGTGCTTGACGAACGACGCGCCGTCCATGCCCGGCATGAGCAGGTCGAGCACGATGAGATCGACGGGCTTTTGCTTGATGAGCTCGAGCGCCTCCGCGCCGGTGCTGGCGCCGAGACATTCGTAGCCCTTGCGCGTGAGAAAGCTGGAGTGGTACAGCCGCACGCTGGCGAAGTCGTCGATGATGAGGATGGTTTGGCTCATTGGGGAAAATCAGGCGGGGACGGAAACCGGTGCCGGGACGTTGCCGGCGCGGTAGACCACGGTCGGGCCGTCGGTGACGGGCGACCAGAACGGGTCGAGGTTGAGGGTCGTCTCGCTGGAGCCGAGGAAGAGGCTGCCGTCGGGGCGCAGGCAGTTGCGCAGTTTTTTCAGGATCGATTTCTTCGTCTCGACATCGAAGTAGATCATCACGTTGCGGATGAAGATCAGGTCAAACGGCGGCAGGATCGGCCACGGCTTGATCAGGTTGAGCTGGCGGAACTGCACCATGGAGCGGATCTCCGGCTTGATGATCCACGCGGCGTCTTTCTGGGTGAAATACTTTACCAGGTAGCTGGCCGGCAGGCCGCGGTTGACCTCGATCTGGTTGTAGCGGCCCTCCATCGACTGCTCGAGCACGGTGGAGCAGAGGTCGGTGCTGAAGATCTCGAGCTGCCACGACGCCAGCTGCGGGAAGTGCTCGCGGATGATCATCGCGATGCTGAACGGCTCCTGGCCGCTCGAGCAGGCGGCGCACCAGATCGAGAGCTTGCGCGCGCTTTGGCGGGACGCGACGAGCTCGGGCAGGATCTTTTTGCGCAGCGCCTCGAACGGGTGGAAGTCGCGGAAGAAGTACGTCTCGTTGGTCGTGAGCGCGTCGAGCACCTTGGTGTGCAGCGGACCGGGGAGGCGGTTCTTGCGCAGGGCGTTGACGAGTTCGCCGATCGAGCCGAAGCCCTCGCGCTGGGCGACCGGGCCGAGGCGCGACTCGACGAGGTATTCCTTGCCCTTCTCGAGCACGATCGCGGCCGAGCTGTGCGCGAAGGCGCTGATGAAATCGAAGTCGGTGGGGGAGAGGAGGCTCATGCGAGGACGGAGAAGGGGTCGGAGGAGGTGCGGACGCGCACCGGGACGCGCCGGTTGATTTCAGCGGCGATTTGATCGAGAGGCAGGATGCGGTCGGCGAGGCCGGCCTGGGCGACGACGCCCGGCATGCCCCAGACGACGCTGGATTTTTCGTCCTGCGCGAGAATCTGCGCGTGGCGTTCGCGGAGATGGCGGCAGCCGTGGAGGCCGTCCTGACCCATGCCCGTGAGCATGACGGCGAGGACCCGGCCACCGCACGCTGCGGCGACGCTGCGGAACAGGACGTCGACCGCGGGCCGGCAGGAATTTTCCGGCGGCTGATCGTGGAGACGGAGATGAAGCGCGCCGGCGATGGAAACGACTTCCATGTGGCGGCCGCCCGGGGCGATGTACGCGTGTCCGGCTTCGAGGCGCATGCCGTCCGCCCCCTCGGAGAAACGCATGCCGCCAATCTTGTCCAAGCGCTCGGCCAGCATCTTGGTGAACAGCACCGGCATGTGCTGGGTGATGACGACCGGCACGGGCAGTGCGGTGGGAATGGCGGTGAAGACGGTGGCCAGGGCGTTGGGTCCGCCGGTCGACGAACCGATGCAGATAAGTTCGATCGGACCGGGCGCCGCGGCCGGACGGAAGGCTGCGACCGGCGTGCGCGCGGGGGCGGCCGAAGTCACCGGCACGGCGGGCGGCACGGGCAGCAGGTGCCGGGCGTGCAGGCGGATCTTGGGCGCGAGTTCTTCCTCGAGCCGCTGGAGGCTGAGGCCGACGCTGCCGACGTTGGCGGGCTTCGTGACGTAGTCGGTGGCGCCGGCGGACAGCGCATCGAGTGTCGCGGACGCGCCGCGCTCGGTCAGCGTGCTGAACATGATGACCGGCAACTTCGGGTAGGTCTCGCGAATGGCGCGGACCGTCGCGATGCCGTCCATTTCCGGCATCTCGACGTCGAGCGTGATGACGTCGGGATTCAGCTGCGGAATGCGCGCCAGCGCGATGCGGCCGTGCGCGGCGGAACCCACGACCTCGATGGCGGGATCGCGCGCGAGCGCCTCGGTGATGAGGCGGCGCATGACGACGGCATCGTCGACGACCAGGACGCGGATTTTCGGCATGGCGGCGGGAAGGGTTTCAGGTGAGCACGCCGAGCACGCGCAGCTTTTCCTCGAGGGAATCGCGCGTGACGGGTTTCATGAGGAAGTCGGTGGCGCCGGCGTCGATCGCCGCGGTGACGCGGGCGAGCGAGTTCTGGGTCGTCACCATCATCAGTTTCATTTCCGCGTACTGGGAGCGGCTGCGCACGGCCTGGACGAGCTCGAGCCCGTTCATGCGCGGCATGTCCCAATCGACGAGGGCGAGATCGAAGGGCGCGCCGTCGTTTTTCAGGATGAGGTCGAGCGCCTGCAGCCCGTCCTCCGCCTGGGCGGCGGCGGTGAGGCCGAGTTCGCCCAGCAGGTGGTTGAGAAACGTGCGCATGGCCTTGGAGTCGTCGACGAGAAGGATTTTCATGGCGGGGAAAAGCAGTCACCCGGCGCGGCACGGCGGCCGCGGCCGGGTGAAGGGTGGAAGGTTATTTCTTGGCCTGCTCGACGACGCGACGGAGGTCGGCGGCGAGCTTGGAGAGTTCGGTGGCGGCGGTGAGGGTGTTGTTGGCGCCCTCGGTGGTGTTGCGGGCGGCGGTCGAGACATTCGCGATGTTGCGCGAGATCTCGGTGCTGCCGCGCGCGGCCTCGGAGGCGTTGCGGGCGATCTCGTTGGTCGTCGCGGACTGTTCCTCGACGGCGCTGGCGATCGTGTTCGAGATGTCGTTGATCTGCCCGATGATCTTTCCGATCTGGTTGATCGAGGCGACGGCGCCCTTGGCGTCGGACTGGATGGCCTCGATCTTCTGGCTGATGTCCTCGGTGGCGCGGGCCGTCTGCTTGGCGAGTTCCTTGACCTCGTTGGCGACGACCGCGAAGCCCTTGCCGGCCTCGCCGGCGCGGGCGGCCTCGATCGTGGCGTTGAGCGCGAGCAGGTTGGTCTGCTGGGCGATCGAGGTGATGACCTTGATCACCTTGCCGATGTCGATGCTGCTGACGCCGAGCTTGGAGACGGTCTGGTTGGTCTCCTCGGCGACCTTGACCGCGGCGTTGGCGACGCGGGCGGCCTCGACGGAATTCTTGGCGATCTCCTTCACGGAGGCGCTCATCTCCTCGGCGCTGGTGGCGACGGTGGCGACGTTCTTGCTGACTTCCTCGGAAGCGGCGGCGACGACGTTGGACTGCGCGGCGGTTTCCTCGGAGTTGGTGCTCATCTGCTGGCTGACCGCGGTCAGCTCCTCGGCGGAGGAGGCGAGCGTCTGCGAGTTGTGCGCGACGGCCTCCATCGTGCGGCGGAGGCTGGCCTCGGCAACCTTGCGGGAGGTGATGTCGGTCGCGAACTTCACGACCTTGTGCACGGAGCCGCTGACGTTGAAGACGGGATTATAGGTGGCCTGGATCCAGACCTCGCGGCCGCCCTTGCCCAGGCGCTTGAACTCGGCGGTTTGGAACTTGCCCTCGTTGAGGTCGCGCCAGAACTGCTTGTACTCCGGCGAGGCGCCGTAGGCCGGCTCGACAAACTTGGAGTGATGCTGGCCCTTCGCCTCCTCGAGCGTGTAGCCCATGAGGGTGAGGAAATTCTCGTTGGCGGTCTGTACGATGCCCTCGTTGTTGAACTCGATCACACCCATGGTGCGGTTCATCTCGGCGAGCTGGCGCGCGCTGTTCTGTTCGGCGACCTTCTGCTCGGTGACGTCGGTGGCGATCTTCACGACCTTGAGCACGTGGCCCGCGTCGTCGAGGACCGGCGAGTAGACGGCCTGGATCCAGATTTCGCGGCGGTCCTTGCGGATGCGCTTGAAGACCTCGGCCTTGGCGATGCCGGCGTTGAGGTCGGCCCAGAACTGCTTGTACTCGGCGGACGCGCCGTAGGACGTCTCGACGAACATGCGGTGGTGCTGGCCGACGATCTCGTTGAGCGCGTAGCCGAGGGCAGCGAGGAAATTGGCGTTGGCCGTGATGATCGTGCCCGTCACGTCGAACTCGATGTACGCGTAGGAGCGGTCGATGGCGGCGATCAGGCCCTTCGCGTGCTGACGGCTTTGCTGGTCCGATTGCGCGGCGTCCGACGGACGGGACTTGGCGCGGTTGGCGGCGGGAAAGCGCCGGGAGGGCGCGAAGGTCGAGGCATTGGATTTCATGGTAATTAAATGGACGAGGGTTAGGCGGAAGCTTCGGTGAGGGCGGGGACAAGGTTGACGGTGCGGGTGACGTCGAGAATCAGGAGGAGGCGGTCCTCGAGCTTGTAGACGCCGGAGACGAGGTTGCGCGCGACGCCGTCAAGCGTCTCGGGCGGAAGTTCGAAGGAGTCGGGATCGACCTCGACCACGTCGCCGATCTCGTCGACGAGCAGGCTGACCGCGCCGTCCGGCGTGCGGACGATGACATTGGTCGGGAGGGTTTCGCCCTCACGCGGCGGCAGTTCGAAGCGGTTGCGCAGGTCGATGGCGGTGACGATTTGCCCGCGCAGGTTGATGAGGCCGTGGATGGTGGCCGGCGCGAGCGGGACGGGTGTCATCGCCTGGTAGCGGATGACCTCCTGGACGGCCTGCACCTCGATGCCGAAGATGAAATCCTTCAGGTAGAACGTGCAGAACTGGTGCGAATGGCTCATGGGGGAAATCAGTTGCGGGTGGCGGCGAGGAGGCCGGCGATGTCGAGCAGGTCGGTGACCTTTTGCTGGATGACCGCCGAGCCCTGGATGCCGGTGCGGGCGGAGGAGCGCTGGACGGTGAGCGCCTCGTGGACGATGTCGCTGATGCGCGACACCACCAGGCCAACGCTGCGGCCGGCGTCGGAGTAGACGACGACCTGCATGAGTTCGGAGTTGGCGCCGTCGGCGGCATCGTCGTGGCCCAGCTGGCGACCGACGTGGATCAGCGGCATGATCTGGCCGCGGTACTGGACGACCTCCTGGTTGCCGCTGTACTCGATGCCGGCGCGCGGCAATTCCTCGAGGCGGGCGACGGAGGAGAGCGGAAGCGCCATTGCGCGGCCGCGACCGGCTTCGAACAGCAGCCAGGTTTGGCGCCCATCGGCGGCCTGCGCCTGTTCCTCGTCAGCAAGCGAACGCTCGCGCACGCCACTGATGACGTGCGCCTGTTGCGCGACGCCGAGCACGTCGAGGATCAGCGCGACGCGACCGTCGCCCATGATCGTGGCGCCGGCGAAACCGGCGAGATTCTTGAGCTGCTTGCCCAGCGGCTTCACGACGATTTCCTCGGCGTCGTTGATCGCGTCGACCACGAGGCCGAACTGGCGGCCGTCGGCTTGGAGGACGACGATGCTCACGGCGTCGCTGTCGGCGCGCGAGGTGAGCTTCAGGTAATTGTTCAGGTCGACGAGCGGGAGCAGGCGGCCGCGCAGGCGGTAGACCGGCGCGTTATAGAGCGTTTCGATCTTCGCGCGGTCGTCGCCCTCGAGGCGGACGAGTTCGAGCAGATTGACCTGCGGGATGGCGAAGCGCTCGCCACCGCTGGTGACCACGAGCGCGGGGATGATGGCGAGCGTGAGCGGGATCTTGATCTTGAGTGTCGTGCCGCGGCCGGCGGCGCTGTGCACATCGACGGAGCCGCCGATCTTCTCGATGTTGGTCTTCACGACGTCCATGCCGACGCCGCGGCCGGAGAGGTTCGTGACCTTCTCGGCGGTGGAGAAGCCCGGGAGGAAAATGAGGTTGTGCGTTTCGCGCTCGCTCAGGCGCGCGGCCTGGTCGGCGGTGAGGAGCCCGCGCTCGATGGCCTTGGCCTTGACGCGCGCGACGTTGATGCCGGCGCCGTCGTCGATGAACTCGATGTTCACCTGGCCGCCCTCGTGGAAGGCGCGGAGCGTGAGGCGGCCCTCGTCGGACTTGCCGGCGGCGAGGCGATCGGCCGGGCGCTCGAGACCGTGGTCGATTGCGTTGCGGACGATGTGGGTGAGCGGATCCTTGATCGCTTCGATGATGGTGCGGTCGAGTTCGGTTTCCTGGCCCTCCATCACGAGCTGGATCTTTTTGCCGAGCTCGTGGGCGAGGTCGCGGACGATGCGCGGAAATTTGGACCATACGTTGCCGATCGGCTGCATGCGCGTCTTCATCACGCTGCCCTGCAGTTCGGTGGTGATGAGGTTGAGACGCTGCGAGGCGGCGACGAGCGCGGAGGGATCGGGCTGGGCGACGTTCTGGATGATCTGGTTGCGGGCGAGGACGAGTTCGCCGACGAGATTCATCAGCTTGTCGAGCTGTGCGACCTCGACGCGGATCGCGCTGTCGGAAACGGAAGCGCGCGGCGCGCCCGTGTCGGCGGCAGGAGCAGCGGGCGTGGCCGGAACGACGGCTGCCGGCGCAGACGGCGGCGGGGGAGTGGCCACGGCGACGGGCGCGGCGGACGGCGGAGTAGCGGTCTCGGGCTGGACGGTGGCGGTCGTCGGAAAGGGAACGGCGGTGGCGCCGAACAGGCCGAAGCCCGGCGGTTCGTCGGGCACGACGGGAGCCGGGGCGGGCGCGAGGGCCGCAGCCGGTTTGGCGGCGGGCGGCGTCTGCAGGTTGACGAGGCGCGCGAGCAAGGCGGTGTGGTCGGTGGTGCCCTCGTTGCCGGTGGCCTCGATTTCGCGGAGCATGCCGCGCAGCGCGTCGGAGAGCGCAAGCAGCGCGGAGATCATTTCCGCGTCGGTGGTGAGCTGGCCCTCGCGGAGGAGGCTGAGCAGGCTTTCGCCGACGTGGGCGGTGGCCTCGATGCGGCCGAGGCCGATGCAGCCCGCGGTGCCCTTGATCGTGTGGATGACGCGGAAGATGTTGTTCATCGTCTCCGCGTCGCGCGTGCCCTTCTCGAGGGCGAGGAGTTCGCGGTCGAAGCGGTCGATGCCTTCAAAGCTCTCGATCAGAAAATCGTTGATGAGCTGCTGCTGGAGTTCGCTGGGGAGGGTAGACGACATGGCGCGCGGGATCAGGGGGTGGGCAGGACTTTCGCGACGACGGCCAACAATTGCTCCTGCTTGAACGGCTTCACGATCCAGCCGGTGGCGCCGGCGGCCTTGCCGCGCGCCTTGATCGTGGCGTCGGATTCCGTGGTGAGCAGGAGGATCGGCGTGCGCGGGTGCTGCGGCAGCAGGCGCGCCTGGCGCGTGAACTCGATGCCGTCCATGCGCGGCATGTTCACGTCGCTGATGACGAGATCGACGCGGCGCGCCTGGAGCACGGCGAGGCCGGCGACGCCGTCCTCGGCTTCGATGACTTCATGGCCGGCGCCGGCCAGGGCGAGAGCGATGACCTTGCGCATCGTGGGCGCATCGTCGACCGTGAGAATCGTTTTGCGCGCGGTGCCGCCGGCGACCGGGGCATGCGAGGCTACCGTTGAACTGGTTTCGTTCATGTCTTTTTTAATCGGTTAAGTGGCTGGTGGGGAGCGGTCACAAATCGGTCACAAACTCCACCCGGCCCCTCCGGGAAATTTGGAAAAGAGAGGCGCCCGGAGACCGAGGTCTACCGGGCGCCAGGCATTTCTACCCCCGTAGAAAATTGATTCGAACCGGGAGACCGGTTCGGTGTCGGCAAGGCAGTTGATGAACTCTGCGAATGCTTGCCGCTACGTCTGGTAGAACGGCTTTTGGGGGTTGTGCCGAAATCACAAATCGATCACATAAACTTCAAGACGCTGGGCCAGGCGCCGATAACGCCGTGAAGGATCCCATGCCAGTTCGCCCGTCAGAACCCGTCCTGCTGCTCATCGACGACGATGAGGCCATGCGGATTTGTTGCCGCGGGATTTTTCGCGGGGCGGGTTATCGCTTTGAGGAAGCGATGGATGGCGAAGAAGGCCTGGCCATGGTCGAGCGGGTGAAACCCGCTCTGATCCTGCTCGATGTGGACATGCCCAAGAGCAACGGCTGGAAGACGCTCGAGGAATTGCGTCACCGCGGTTTCACCCAGCCGGTGATCATGCTGACGGGTTCGACCAGCATCGATGACAAGGTCCGCGGCCTGGCGGAGGGTGCGGACGACTATCTTTGCAAACCCTGCGATCAGCGTGAACTGCTGGCGCGCGTGCACGCCGCGCTGCGCCGCGCGCAACCGCCCAATGTCCAGCTGCCGGTGCTGTATTTCGGGCCGACCGCGGTGGATCTCATGGCGCGCACGGCCACGCGCAACGGCGAGGCTGTCGTGCTGACGCGCACGGAGTACGCGCTGCTCGAGCTGTTTGTCCGGAATCCCGGCCGCCCGCTAGCTCGCGAGGTCTTGCTCGAAAAAGTCTGGGGCTACACCAACGAGGCGAACACCCGCACGGTCGAGACGCACATCTGGCGCCTGCGCCAGAAACTCGGCGACAAGGCCAGCGATGCCCACTGGCTCAAGACGGTGCCGTCGGCCGGTTATATTCTCATGAGCGACCCGGCGCCGTCGGGCGGCGGGAAGGCATAGCACACCGGCAAGGCGGCGCGCATTGTTCATAGTTCATCGGTCAATGTTCATTGGTCATTTCGAACCAATCTTGGCTCTGAGTTTGGCCTGGCTCGAAATTGCCGCTGAACATTGACCAATGAACGGTGAACAATCTGCCTGAGCTTGCTGTAGCCGGGTCGCTGACCCCGGAACGAAGGTGGCGCTGCGTGCGACCGAGGTCAGCGACCCCGGTTACAAGTCGAGTCGCGCTGCCTCAGGCCTTGAAGAAATCGTCGTTCGCGCCGCCGGCGGTGACCAGCTGCGAGGCACGGATGGTTTTCGACGCCCCGAGCTTCGGTGCCTGGGTCGCGGTCTTGACCGCGACAACGGGCGGGGAGGCCGGGATGTCATCGAGCGCGCGGCCGACCTTGCCACCGACGAGGCGGCGGAGTTCGGCCACGGATTCGCGCAGGGAAATGGACTGGGCGCTGAGCTCCTCGGCGGCGGCGGCGGTTTCCTCGGCGTTGCCGGCGTTGGACTGCGTGACTTGGTCCATGACGCCGACGGCGGAATTGATCTGCCCGATGCCCTGGCTCTGTTCGCCGGAAGCGCCGGCGATCTGGCCGACGAGTTCGTCGACCGAGCGCGCTTTGGTGGCGATGATGTCGAGCGAGGCGGCGACCTTGGTGGAGATGACGGCGCCGTGTTCGCTCTTGGCGATGGAATCCTCGATCTTGGTCGCGGTGTCCTTGGCGGCGGTGGCGGAGCGTTGCGCGAGCGCGCGAACTTCCTCGGCGACGACGGCGAAACCGGCACCGGCTTCACCGGCGCGCGCGGCTTCGACCGCGGCGTTGAGCGCGAGGATGTTCGTCTGGAACGCGATCTCGTCGATCGTCTTGATGATTTTGGCGATGTCGCCCGAGGACGCCTTGATGGCGGCCATGGCGTCGCGCATCTCGCCCATGTCGTTGTTGCCGGTGTCGGCGGCCTGACGGGTTTCGGTGGAGAGGGCTTTGGCGGCCTGCGCGCTGTCGGCGTTGCGCTTGGTCATCGAGGAAAGCTCCTCGAGGGAAGCGCTCGTTTCCTCGAGGGAGGCGGCCTGTTCGCTGGCACCTTCGGCGAGGGATTGGCTGCTGGCCGAGACCTGGCCGGAGGCGGCGGCGACCTGCGCGGCGGCGTCGTCGAGGGAGTGCGCGGTGTGCTGCAGGGTGCGGTTGATGCCGCGGCCGATGGTGCCGCCGGCGAGAAAAGCGAGGATGACCGCGGCGACTCCGAGCCAGATCGAGGTCTGCAGGCTGTGGCTGGCGTCGGTCTCGACGGTGGCCATGCGCGTGTCCGCGATGTTTTGGTTGAAATCGACGCAGGCTTTCACGGCCTTCTCGAACGCGGCGAAACTGGTGGCGCCGTCGGTCTTGAGCAGTTCGAAGGCCTGCTTGTCCTGATGCGCACGGCTGACCGCGCGAACGCGCTGGGCGGCGTCGCTGAAACGGTTGAACGTCGGTAGCAACTGGTCGGCGAGCCGGCGTTCCTCGCCGCTGTCGACGTAGGTGTCGTAGCTTTTGATCAGCTTGAGCAGATCCGCGGTCAGCGCGTCGCACTCGCGGTCGAAATTGGCAATCTCCTGGTCATCGTCGCTCAACACGTGGTTGTTGGTGATGATGCGGTACTCCAGCGTATCCCGCTGGATGCGATTGACCAGCTCGATGCCGGGCAGGGCATCGTGGGCGACGCCCGCGACCTCGGTGCGGATGCCGCGGAGCGTGCTGACTTGGAGGCAGCACAGCACGATGGTCAAAGCGACCAGCAGGCCGAAGCCAGCAGTCAGTCGTTGGGAAATGGTCATTGAACGCATGAGGATAGGAGAACTCCCTATTATCGGGCCGATTTCCCTAATCTTTTGCCCGAACTTGGTCTAACAGGTGGCTCGCGGCGAAATACTTGCGGGAGAACGGGAACCCCGCACGCTGCCATCCTCTCTTATTCTCCATGAAGAAGGCACTTTTGATCATCGTTGGCATCGTCCTCATCCTGCTCGTGGCCGTCGGCATCGGCGTGGGTTTCTTCCTCGGCAACGGGGTCAAGGCGGCGGTCAACAACCTCGGCCCCAAGGCCACGCAGAGCAAAGTCGTTCTCGGCGAAGCCAGGATCTCGCCTTTCACGGGCAAGGCCACGCTCAGCAGCCTGACCGTCGGCAACCCGGCGGGTTGGAGCGACAAACCGGCTTTCTCGCTCGCCCAGGTCCATGTCGACGTCGCGCCCGGTTCCTTCTTCAAGCAGACAATCGTCATCAACGAACTCGTGATCGACCAGGCCGAGTTCAACTACGAGACGACGCTCTTCTCGAGCAACATCAAGACGCTGTTGAACAACATCGAGCAATACACCGGCCAGGCCGAGGCGGCCGCGGCCAAGGACGGCAAGCCGCGGAAATTCATCGTGAAGAAACTTCGCTTCCTCAACAGCAAGGCCACGGTCGTGGTCGGCGGCAGCGCGCTCGCCGTGCCGCTGCCCGAGATCAAGCTCGACGACATCGGCACCGCCGAGGGCGGCGTGACCGGCACGCAGGTGGCGCTCGTTGTGATGCGCGATGTGCTCACCACCGTCGGCACGGCTTCCGCGCAGGCGCTGAGCAAGGACGGCGGCAAGGCCACGCTCGAAAAAGCCAAGGAAACGGCGAAGCAGCTCGGCGACTCGGTGAAGGACCTCTTCAAGAAGAAGCCGTAGCGCCGGCGCGTTTAGCGGCGCTCGGCCGCCGATGTCATTTACCGCTCGCGGGACAAGGCATCGATTCGCCGCGCCCAATGTTCGTAATACGAACATTGGTGATCGGCGGACGACTGGAGAAAATCATCTGGATTTTCGTTTCCCGCTTTGAGGAAAGCGTCGG
This sequence comes from Verrucomicrobiota bacterium, assembly GCA_048498955.1. Classification (GTDB taxonomy): domain Bacteria; phylum Verrucomicrobiota; class Verrucomicrobiia; order Opitutales; family Opitutaceae; genus Lacunisphaera. The sequence goes on from JBEHWZ010000007.1 coordinate 18,571, forward strand.
TCGATGTCGGTTAACTCCATGTGCCGGGAGCGCGTCTCCGCCAAATGTTCGTATTACGAACATTTGGATCGGAGCGGGCGGGTTATTTTCCGGTTCAGGAGCTTTTGAAGAAGATATCCTCTTCGCCTGCGCCGGCGGCGACGGGAATAGGTTGGGCGGACGGCCAGTGGGCAGAAGAGCCGGTGATGGTCGTCGGTGTCGGCGCAAGGCGCGCCTTGGTCGCCGGGGATTTTTTGGCCGGGGCGGCGATGACGCGGCCACCCGCGAGGATCTGCAGCTGCACGACGGTTTCCTGGAGCGCGTCGGCCTGGCCGTTGAGTTCCTCGGCGGCGGCGGCGGTTTCCTCGGCGTTGCCGGCGGTGGCTTGCGTGACCTTGTCCATTTGCGAAACGGCGGTGGTGACCTGCCCGATGCCCTGGCTCTGCTCGCTGGAGGCCGTCGCGATTTCGACGACGAGCTGGTCGAGCTGCTGGATGCGGGTCTGGATCTCGCCGAAGCTCTTCGCGACCTCGGCGCTGAGCTGCACGCCGTGCTGGCTCTGGTTGACCGAGTGCTCGATCTTGACGGCCGTTTCCTTTGCGGCGGTGGCGGAGCGCTGGGCGAGCGCGCGTACTTCCTCGGCAACGACGGCGAAACCGGCGCCGGCCTCGCCGGCGCGGGCGGCTTCGACCGCGGCGTTGAGCGCGAGGATGTTGGTCTGAAAGGCGATTTCATCGATCGTCTTCAGGATCTTGGTGATGTCATCGGAAGCGGACCGGATGGCCTGCATGGCGTTTTGCATCGCCTGCATGCGATCCGCGCCGGTCGCGGCGGAATCGCGGGCGGCCGTGGCGGCGGATTTCACCTGTTGGGAATTTTCGGCGTTGCGCCGGGTCATCGACGACAGCTCCTCGAGCGAAGCGGACGTTTCTTCGAGCGAGGCGGCCTGCTCGCTGGCGCCCTCGGCGAGGGACTGGCTGGCGGACGAAACCTGGCTGGCGGCGGCTGCGGTTTGCTCGGCGCCCGCGCCGAGCGACTCGGCGAACTGGCGGAGCGGGCCCGTGATGCTGCGGGCAATCACGGTGGCGATGGCGACGCCCAGCGCGATGGCGGCGACGCCCAGCCAGAGCATCAACGATTTGGTGTACTGCAGGTCGGCTTGGATGACCGGGCCCAGCGCATTCTGATCATTGATGAAATCCAGTTTCAGCTCCTCGACCTCGTGGTCGATGGCGCCGCCCAGCGCGCCCATCTGCTTGTTGATCTCGGCAGCTTGGGCGGATTGCTGGTGCTGGATGGCGGCGGCGAGGGTGCCGTGCAGTTCGACGTGCTGGGCCACCTGCTGGTTGATTTGTTGCAGCACCGCGAGCCGGTCGGGGTCCTTCACCATCGCTTCGGCTTCCGTGATGAAGCCCAGGAGCTTTTCCTTGCGCGCGTGATACTGCTCGATCGGGGCCTGCGTCTGGAAGATCACGAGATCCTTGGCGGCGATGCGCATCTCGAGGAAGTTCGCCTGGATGCGTCCGGCCAGCACGCTCTGGCGCGCCGCGGAGCGATAGCTGGTGAACCCGGTGTAGTTGTCGTTGAAGGCCCGGTAGCTCAGGCCGACGATGCCGATGATCACCAGCACGAGGCACGCGAAACCGGCGCCGAGCCGGCGCGCGACCGTCCAGCGCTGCATGCCGCCCCGGGAAAAAGCGGTGCGCGGCGGCGACAAATGCGGCCAAAGCGAGGAAGCCCGCGATGAGCGCGGGCCAACCGACGCTGGTGGCCAGGGGTGCGGCTTCAACCGGAGTGGCGGCCGAAGCGGCGGCGACGGGATTGGCGGCGGGATCGGACGCGATCGCGGCGACGCCGATCAGGGCGCTGCCGAACAGGACGGGAATGCGGAGGAGGCGGTGGATTTTCATGGGGGAGAAAAAGGAAAATCAGTCGGAGTGACCGGCCAGGTAGTCGGACACGATGCGGAGTGCGTCGGCGTTGACCGATGTATCCATGGCGATACCGGCCGGGCAGATCACAGTCGGGACTTCGGAAAAGGAGCGGACCGTCGCGGGAGCAGCGGCTGCGGGGGCCGTCTCGGGTGAAGACGGAACAGGGACAGGCGGGGAGGGAGGTTTCACGGGAAAGGACGGTTTGCCGGACGGTGGTCCGGCCAAACGTTGCTCCTTTCCTTGCCGATCAGTTCGGCCCGAAAGAGGCGGTCGCATCGGGTGATGCACCGCAACGGTGCGGCCTCTATCGGCGCGAAGCCGCGGCGGCTTGAAAGAAATCTGGCGGCGGGCGGCCGCGGCCGCCTCAGGCGCCTTCGAGCTGGACCAACATGTGTTCCAGTCGCTGGCGCAGATCGCCGAGATCCTTGGAACGGAAGCTGCCCTTGGTTTTCACCAGGGTGAAGATCACATCGCGGATGGTCTGGGCCAGCGCCATTTCCCTTTCCCGCAGGCGGGTGATGTCGACGGCATGCACGGAAAAGCCGACGACGATTCCGTCGACGATGTCCGGCGTGTAGGTCGCCACCGTGTCCCGGCTTTCGCCGTTGGCCACGGGGATCTTCCGCTCGAAGATCTGGCGCTCTCCCGCCATGACGCCGCGGATGTAGGGCCGGTTTTTTTTCGTACAGCTGCGGGCCGAGCAACTCGGCCAGCGAGATGCCCTGCATTTGCGCCGCGGTCTTGCCGAACCATTCACAGTAGGCGGGATTGGAAAATCGACAGCGTTCATCCGCGCCCCAATAGGCGACCAACACCGAGATGTTGTTCAACAGGCGAAGAGCCGTGGGCGGCTCTTCGGTGTGGGCGTGAAGAAAAGAGGACGGGAGTGCGGCGGATTCAGACATTGGAGGAGCAGGAGTCACCGGGGTCTGGCAGAGCCCGGTCGGACGTTGCTCCCTTTCTTGTCAGCCGCTGCCGACCCGAAAGAGGCGGTCGCACCCGAGGAGTGCACCGCAACGAACGCGTTTTTATTGATGTGCGCCGGAAGGTTAATCAAGAGCGCAGTGAAGTCTCGCGCGGGGAAAGCGCGAAAAGCGGGTGCGGACAAACCGCTCCGTTCATCCGCCGGTAAAGGACGGGTGAAAGAATGGCTGTCCACGAAAGGTGTGCCGACATGCATGATGCAGAGGAAGGAATCCGCAGTGTCGTGGCGCACTGGATTCCTCGAAAAAGTGTGACCGGCCGTTTCGTCCGGCAGATCAAATCTGAAGTCAAGCGGGGTTTGGCTGCTTTATCTGCAACAGCATTTCGTCGTCAGATCCATTAGGATAAACTCCCTGCTCGGTCCGAGGTGTTGGCCCCGGACGAACAAAAATCCAGTCAGTGAAATTTCATTTCGCGACGGACCGCTTTGCTCCGCGCGGGTGTCGCCAATCGGACCGAACCCAGGTGTTACTTGAAGAACTCATCGTTCTCTCCAGCGAGCGCGGCGACCTGGGCGCCCTGCAGCGTGCGGCCCGGGGCGGTGGCGTCCGCTTTGGATGCGGACGAAAGCTTGGGCTGGATCACCGGGCGGACAATGACGCGCTCGATGCCGGCCTTGCTGCCACCAACCAGGCGGCTGAGTTGCTCGACGGAATCCTTGAGCGCGATGGACTGGGCGCTGAGTTCCTCGGCGGCCGCGGCGGTTTCCTCGGCGTTGCCGGCGTTGGACTGGGTGACCTTGTCCATTTCGCCGACGGCGGAATTGATCTGGCCGATGCCCTGGCTCTGTTCGTTCGACGCGCTGGCGATCTCGGCGACGAGGTCGTCGACTTTGCGCGCCTTGTCGACGATGACGTCGAGCGAGGCGGCGACCTTGGTGGAGACGGTGCCGCCGTATTCGCTCTTCGCGATCGAGTCCTCGATCTTGGCGGCCGTTTCCTTCGCCGCAGTGGCGGAGCGCTGGGCGAGCGCGCGGACTTCCTCGGCGACGACGGCAAAGCCGGCGCCGGCCTCGCCCGCGCGGGCGGCTTCGACCGCGGCGTTGAGGGCGAGGATGTTCGTCTGGAAGGCGATTTCGTCGATGGTCTTGATGATCTTCGCGATGTCGTCGGAGGAAGTCTTGATCGCGGCCATGGCGGCGCGCATCTCGCTCATGTCGGTGTTGCCGGTCTCGGCGGCATTGCGCGTTTCGCTGGAGATGGACTTGGCGGACTTGGCGCTGTCGGCGTTGCGCTTGGTCATCGAGGAGAGTTCCTCCAGCGACGAGCTGGTTTCCTCAAGTGAGGCGGCCTGTTCGCTCGCGCCGTTGGCCAGGGCCTGGCTGCTGGACGACACCTGGCCGGCGGCGGCGGCGACCTGCACGGAGGCTTCGTCGAGGACGGCGGTGACCTGGCGCAGCGCGCGGTTGATGCCGCGGGTGATGAGCCAGCCGGTGAGGATCGCGGCGGCGAACGAGGCAACGCTCAGGATGAGCGTGGAGAAAAAGCTGCGTTTGGCGTCGGACTCGATGCCGTTCGCCTCGTTGGTGGCGGCGGTGTCGTTGAACGTGACCACCTCGTTGACGGTTTTCTCGAAGGCGCTGAAGCGTTCGGCGCCCTCGCCCTTGAGCAGGGCGATCGCCTCGGCGTCCTTGCCCTCGTGGCCGAGCTTGCGGATCCGCTTGGCGACGTCGCGGTATGCGTTGAGTGCGGGTTCGATGCGCTGGAAGAGAATCGCTTCTTCGCCGGCATTCACGAATTCGCCGTATTGCTTGAGCTGCTTGAGAACGGATTGCGCGATCTCGTCGCAGCGCTGGTCCAACTGCAGCATCTCGCCCTCGTCGTCGGAAAGGATGTGGCGGTTGACCATGATCCGGTAGTTCAGGGCATCGCGCTGGAGATGGGTGACGATCTCCAGCGTCGGCAGGGCGTCGCGCGAGATGTTGCCGATGTCCGTGCGGATCGTGTGCAGCGTGCGCATGGACACGATGGCGGCGATGGCGTTGAGTGCGAGGATGAGCGCAAACCCGATGGTGAGGCGGCGGCCGATGTTCCAGTTTTTCATGACGGGCGGGAAGACGTTGGTGAAAGGAATGTGAAGCGAAGAGTCGTAAGGGAGATCGCCCCTCGTTTCCGAAGGCGCGGTCACAAAGAGATCACAATTGTCGGAACAGGAATTTTCCCTTCGGAAATCCGGCGGTGTGTCGATGGCGAAAGCCGCTTGTTGTGACTCACTTGCCCGGCGGGGTGGTTGACGTGGCGGCGGGAGGCCATGAATCTCGTCGCGTGAAAATCACCTACTACGTCGAGATCCTTTCCTCCTGGTGTCACTGGGCCGAGCCCACTTGGGCCGAGCTGAAAACTCGCTATGCCAAGCGAGCGCAGTTCGAGTGGAAGATCGCGCTGATGAAGCCGGAGGATTTCCCGGTGTCACAGAGCCAGTGCGACTGGTTCTACCGCCGCAGCGGCGGCACGGTGATGAACTCGCCGTACATGCTGAATTCCGGCTGGTTCGATTCCGCGCTCAAGGGTCACTACGAAGCGCCGAACCTCGTGGCCGACGCGGCGAAGGATTTTGGTTTCACCAACGACGAGATCCGCCTCGCGCTCGCCGACGCCGCGCTGCGCGACGGCCAGAAGATCGGCGACCTAGCCACCGCGGTGAAGGTCGCGGCCAAGGCCGGCAAGATCGACCCGAAGAAACTGCGCGCGGCCGCGGAGTCGACGAAGGTCAAGGACCGCGTGGCCGAGAGCACCGCGGACTTTTTCTCGCACCAGATCAACCAGCGCCCGGCGTTCGTGCTGACCGACGCCATCGGCGACAAGGCGGTGTTCTCCGGCCTCGTGCGCCTCGAACCGCTGGTGGCGACGATCGACGCCATGCTCAAGGACACGGCCGCGTACGCCGCGCACAAGACGCACCACGGCGACATGCCGAAGAGCTGAGCGGGCAAACACGAAGCAGCGAAGAAACGAAGCGAGGCAGGATTTAGGATAGGGCCTTGGGTTCTTCGCTCCTTCGTGTTGATTTTTTAGGCGCACGAAAAAGCCAGCCACGGCGCGAGCACACAAGATGCGCCATGGCTGGCTTTCCTGCACAGGGGCCACCACCCCGGTAGCTTCCTGCCAGAGCTTTTTATCCTGCAATATCCGGGCCAACGCGCGGAGCGGGGCTGCAAGCTGCTGGTTCTCTTCGGATTGAAAATATGTACGCCTGAAACGCCCTGTTCCAGCGCTCGCCAAATGCCTGCAAAATGCCTGAACCCGCGCCGCCGCGCCGATATTATGCAAGACCGTCGCGCGAAAAAGCCACCGGCAAGCCGGACTACGCCGCTTGGGCGCGTTGTTCCGGGGCGTGGAGGCGGAAGGCGCGTTGCGCGAGCAGCAAGGCGATGAAGATGAGTGCTGCGATGGCGAAGAACGTGAGGCCCGACATCCAGGGCGCCCGGCCCTCGAGCACCGACCAACCGAAGATGTAGGTGCCGATGAACGGCCCGGGAATGCTGGCAAAGCTTTGCAGTCCGCCGAACACGCCCTGCACGGCGCCCTGCTCATCGGGGGGGACATGCTTGGTGATGTAGGACTGGAGCGCGGGCCCCGTGATGCCCGCGAGTGAGCTCAGCCCCATGACCGTATAAAATTCCCACGCGCGATTGCAGAAGCCATAGCCGATGTAACCCAACACCGAGATCACCAGCCCGGTCGCGGCCGCGCGCGTGTCGCCGAGTTTCGGCACGATGCGTTTCACCAAGCCGCCCTGGACGAGACCCATCATGACACCGACGAAGGCGAGCGACAGGCCGACATGGAAGGTGTCCCATTGAAAGCGGTGGCCGGTGTAGAGCGCCCAGATGGAGTACATCATGCTGTTGCCGAGCATCAGGATGAAATAACTCTCGACGAGGCCGAGCACCGCGGGAAAGCGGCGGAGGGCCAGCAACGCGCCGATCGGATTGGCGCGGGACCAGGAAAACGGACGCCGGTTTTCCGGCTTCAGCGATTCCGGCAGCACGAAAGCGCCCCACAGGCAGTTGGCCGCGGAGCAGCCGGCTGCCACCCAGAAAGGCAGTCGCAAGCTATAGGTGGCGAGCAGGCCGCCGATGACCGGACCGATGACGAAGCCGATGCCGAAAGCCGCGCCGAGCAGGCCGAAGGCGCCGGCGCGTTTTTCCGGCGGTGTGACGTCCACGATGTAGGCGTTGGCCGTGGCGAAAACGCCGGCGGTGAAGCCCGCGATCGTGCGCGCCACGAACAGCCACGCGAGGTTGGGCGCGCACGCCATGATCACGTAGTCGAGGGCCGAGCCCGCGGTGGCGATCAGGATGATGCGGCGGCGGCCGAAGCGGTCCGAGAGCGAGCCGAGGATCGGCGAGCCGATGAACTGCATCAGCGCGTAGATGCTCATGACCCAGCCCGTGGCGTGCGAGCCGTTGCTGAGGTCGCCCTTCTGGAACTCGATGATGAGGTTGGGCAGGACCGGGATCAGCAAGCCGAAGCCCATGATCGCCAGCGCGAGATTGACGAAGATGAACCCGACGGCCGGCGTGCGCTGCGACGAAGACATGCGGGGATTCAGCCGGGAAAACACCAAGAAGCAAAGCCGCAAAGGGCTAGCCCTGTAGGGGCGCAGGCTTGCTGCGCCCAATCCGGCGAAGCCGGATTCCCAGGGCGTTCGAAATACCGACCGGAAGATTCGCAGCGCGAATCTTGGGCGCAGCAAGTCTGCGCCCCTACATAATCAGCTCCGGCTCACACCCGCAGCGGCAGCGCGCCGGCGGATTCGTCCCAGTTGTACGTCACGGTCTCGCTGCCGATGCGCCAGCGGCGCGGGGCGGTGGTGTGCAGCCAGTCGAGCGGTTCGCAGCCGCCGGGCGTGCCGCCGGAGAGGGCGAGCTGCATGGCGGACGCGAAAGCGGATTTCTGTTCCGGCGTGACCGTGCGCGGGTCGACGGAAACGAACAGCGCCTGGCCACTGCGGGCGACGAGGTCGAGAAACTGGCGGTCGAATTCCCACGGTGTTTTCTCCGTGTGCGCGGCGCAGTCGGGATCGGCGGAGAAGAAGGTGCCATTCTGCGGCGTGCGGAAGGCGAGCGTGTTGACGCCCATGCGGCGCGTGCGCTCCCAAACGTGGCCGGAGGTGTCGTCGCCGGTGCGCTGGATTTCGAAAATGCCGGCGCCGAGATGGCCGACGGTGTTGCAGCCGAGCAGAATGGCGCTGCCCGCGCCTTCGCGGAGCGTGCGGTACAGGCGGAGGATGATCTCGGCGTTGGTCAGTGAGCGGTCGGCGAACGACCAGCCCGGGTCGGTCAGCTCGGCGCCGAGCTCGAAGCCCCAGCGGGCGAAGATATCGTAGGTCGAGAAGTCGTGTTTGATGAGATCGTAACCCCAGCCGCGCACGCGGGCGACGTCGTCGCGGATGAGTTTCAGGTTTTCCGGCAACGTGAGATCGAGCGGCTTCTCCTGCGCGGTGCACGGACCCGCGCGCAGGCGTTTGGGGTTGTCGACCGTCATGAGCGCGGTCGGGCGCATCCAGATGCCGGGACGCACGCCGAGTTTCTTGATGTCTTCGGCCAGCTCGGGCATGTCGGGGAAAATTTTCGGGTCGCCCGCGGTCCACGGGCCGCCGGGGCAGGACGTGCCGGGCGTCCAGCCAGCGTCGATCACGCAGAACGGGCGGTTGCCATGATTACCCGCCAGTTCGGCGAGGAACGCGGCGTCGCGGCGCATGGCGTCGGCGTCGAAGTTGTGGCCGTACGCATAGTACCAGTTGTTGTTACCGCAAATCGGCGTGGGCGCGAGGCGTGGCGCCGGGCAGAGCGCGCGGCAGAAGCGGGTGAGCGCAGCCATCGGGGTTTCGCCGGGCTCGGAGGCAAAGGAGACGATCGAGGCCGCGGGAATCACGCGGTCGCCGGGCAGCGACGGGCTGCCGCCGTTGCGGAAATCGAGCCAGAGCGAGACGCCGGACGCGTCGACCGTCCAGAAGCACATGGCGGAGGGTTGCGTCTTCACGCCGGCCAGGACCGTGCGGCCGGAGGCGGCGTGATGCGCGGCGAAATACCAGGGCATGACGCGCTCGGGCTGGAGGAAGCGCCACTGCAGGTCGCCGTAACCGCGTTCCCAGTGATCGCCGAGATAGAGCGTGTCTTCGGGGAAAGTCGTTTCCCAGCGCAGCACGATGCGGCTGAGCGGTCCTTTCGGGCAGGAAACGCGCACGGCGGTTTCGCCCTTGCCGGGCTTGAACTCGACGGCGGCCTGCGCGGAGGTGAAGCGCAGCTTCGGGCTCTGGCGCGTGGCGGTGACGAAGCCCGAGCCATCATGGTCGATCAGCACGCGCACCGGCAGGTCCACCAGCGGCGCGGGTGACGCCGCGCTCAGCGTGGCGGGTGTGGTTGCGCCCAGCGCGCGGGCCGCGAGGGCGGAACCGAGGGCGAGGCCGCCGGCGCCCCGGATGAAGTCACGACGCGAAGGCTGGGAGGGAAGATCGGGCATGGGGGTCCAGCGAGAAGAACGGAGCGAGGAGCGCGGAGCAAAGGGAAACGCCTCGTGGGAATTGACGATGAACCGCTAAGGCGAACGAAAAGCCAGGCACGTTCTCGTCCCGTTTATCGGTCATCCTGAGCCGTGCGAAGGATCCAATCGCAGATGGACGTATCGCCGCGTTCGCTTGGATCCTTCGCGCGGCTCAGGATGACGGTAAGGGCAGGTGGGGATGATGAGACCTTCCCAGCCTGCAGCTGCGGTCCTCTATTTTAAGAAGATCCAGCAGGGCAAAGGCCGCTCAATGCCCGCCCGGGCCCGCATATTTCTTCTCTCCCGCCGTCAGCGGGAACGTCAGCACATTCTCCTTCGGCGGCAGCGGGCAGGTGGCGAAGGGCGAGAAGGCGCAGGGCGGGTTGTAGACCTTGTTGAAATCGAGTGTAATCTTTCCGTTCACGGCGCGCTTGGCGTAGAGGAAGCGGCAGGCCTCGTAGGTTTCCTTGCCGGCGGTGGTGTCGGTGAGCACGAAGAACAGGTCCTCGTCCGGACCTTCGTCGATCGGGATGAGCTCGTACGTCTTGCCGCCGTGCTGGAAGACCGCCTTGCCCGGCACGTTGGCGGGCTCGGTCAGACCGATGATGTTGGTGATCTTCACCACGTGCGGCGGGTCGAACGGCACCCAGTCGGCTTCGACGCGCCAGGCCGGGTTGATCGGGAAGGACTCGATGCCGGCGAAGTGCTTGCGGCGGGCGGCTTCGCTGTCGCGGACGCGCAGGAAAAGTTTCCCGCTGCGATTCATGACGTAGAAGTTGACGGTGCCGGCGCGGACGTAGGTGGGCTTTTCCTCATTGGGAGACAGCTCGGCGTGGCGTTCCGTCGTGCCGTCGATGGTGCCCTCGACACCGTCGGCGAGCGCGAAGCTCACCTTGCCGTCTTCCGTGTAGGTGATCGTGCCGAATTTCTCCGGTCCGGCGGCGAGGCGGATGACATTGCCCGCGGCGGAACCGACGCTCCAAGTGCCATGCTCGAGCGGATGGCGCCCGATCAGGGTGAGCCAGCCGGTCGGGCCGGTGAGGCGCTCGACGCGTCCGGCGCGCCATTGCTCGATGGAGGCGGCGTATTCGTCGCCGGCGGCGGAGGCGAAGGCCGACAGCAGGAGCGAACCCAGGACAAAAGCGGAGAGGCGTAGGCGGGACATGTTAGTTGCCCAAGGTGTTGATCCACTTGTCCACCATCTGGCGCCCGGCGTTGCTGCTCAGCGCGCGATCGGGCCGGCCATCGGCGCCGAAGACGATCTTGTCCTCGGCGATCAGCTTGCCGGCGGGGGAGTAAACCTTGAAGTGGGGGATGGAGTGCAGGTCGTACTGCTGCGCCACGGGCGACTGCCAGTCGATGCCGCGGATGTCGGGGCGGTTGATGTCGACTTTGACGACGACGATGTCGTCGCGCTTGGCGTGCAGCAGCTTCAGCGGCTCGTTGTAGGCCTGGCAGGGGCCGCAGTACTTGCTGGTGAAGTCGAAGACGACCGTCTTGCCCGGGACGAGGAAGTCGGTGAGTGCGACCGTTTCGCCCTGGGCGATGTGCAGCGGCTCGGTCTTTTTGGTGTGCTCCGCGGCGGAGACCAGGGAGGCAGAGGACAGAAGGCAGGCGACGGAGAACAGGGCGAGCAGGCGTTTCATGGCGGACACGATGCGAAGAACGTCCGGCGGCGCAAGTCGGGCCGCGCCGGCCGCATTCGCCCACGGCGGCCATTACATAGTTTGTGGGGAACCGCACCCGGGGCAGGGGTACTTTTATTTAAACCCACTCATCTCTCATGATCTCATTCTCCCAAATTCAGAACCGCCTCGGGGACGCCTTGAACGATCTCGGCGAGGCGTTGACCGACGCCTTGGCCTGGCTCGAGGAAGGCGACAGCTACAACTACGAACTGGCCGGCTACAAGCGGACCCCTTCGCGGCGCGCGTCGCGGTCGGCGCTGCGCTCCGACCGGAAGTCCCGTCCGGCGCCGCTGGCCGGCTCCGCGGTTGCCCGTTGGATGGCTTGAGGCCGCCTCAGGATTTTCGCTCCTGTTCGGCCGGCGAGCTGAAGGGCGAGAAATCCCGGCCTCCGTGGCTCAGGGTGGCGATGCGCGTGAATTGCACGCCGAGGAAAACGATCTGCGCGGCGTAATACGACCACAGCAGCAGCACGATGAGTGAGCCCGCGGCCCCGTAGGCCGATGTGAGCTGGGTGTGGCCGAGGTAGAAACCGAGGCCGGTCTTGCCCAGGGTGAACAGGCCGCCGGTCACGGCTGCGCCGAACCAGACATGGCGCCATGGAATCCGGCGGTCCGGCAGCAAGCGGAAGATCAGGGCGAAAAAGAAGGTGATGACCGCGACCGACAGGAGGAGGTTGATCGACTGCAGCCAGAATACCGGCAGCTGGAAACGCCCCATGAACTGCCCGCTCATCCAGCTTAGCGTCGCGCTGGCGATGAGCGAAACCAGCATCAGGAAGCCGGTGACAAGCACGGTCGCCAGCGAGAACAACCGGGTGCGCAGGAACCACTGCCAGCCCTTGTTTTCCGGCGGCTCGACCCGCCAGATGGAATTGAGCGCGCCCTGCAGGTGATGGAAGACGCCAAGCGCGCCGAACGTGAGCGTGGCCAGCCCGAGCAGGGTGGGAGCGAGGCCGGTGGTCGTGGCGGCCGAGGCTTGCACCGATTTCAGCGCCTCGCCGGCTTGCGAGCCCGCCAAGTGCCCGATCTCGCCGAGCACCCGCTCGCGGGCGGTTTCCTCGTCGAAGAACCAGCCGGCGACGGTGATCGCGAGCACGAGCAGCGGCGCAACGGCGATCGTCGTGTAGAACGCCAGCGCGGCGCCGAGCCGCGCGGTGTTGTCATCGAAGAAGGCTTTGAAGGTGCGCCCGATGATGCGCAGCACCCGCGCGGCAGGGCCGGGCGTCTTGGTTGTGACAGCATGTTTCCTCCTAGGGGGCATTGATGGGATGATCGGGTGACAGTGGACAAGAGACAGTGGACAGGCGGACGGATAGAGATTTCGAAGGACAAGCCGCGGGGGGAGGATCGAGCGCTGTCCCCTGTCGCTTGTCCACTGTCCCCTGAGTTTTCTCGTCAGAGAAAACTACTCGCCCACGACGGCAGCTCGATGCGGCGATTCTGCGCGAAGTCGGTGAGAAAACTTTCCAACCACGGCCGCGTGCACGTGAAGCCGGATGCCTGCAGGTAATTTTTTCCGCCGTCGGGCACGATGGTGTAGTTGTCGATGCGGATCGTGATCGGGGAACTCTCGCCGATCAGTTCGCAGGTGACTTCCACGGTCTTGTTGCGCGAGTCGATGCTCAGGTCGGTCAGCCGGCCATAGCGCGCGATCTCCTTGTTGACGAAGTGCAGCGCGGCCTTGCTGGTCATGGCATCTTTGGCGGCTTTGAACATGGGAAGGGGGAGGGCAGGCACGCGACATCAGGCCGCGCAGGCTGCCTTCCTTATTAGTAGGCCGGGGGCGGCAACGGTTCCCTGCGGTAAGTGGCGAACTGCATGCGCGCAAAGATGTCAGTGATTGAACCGCCCTCACTTTTGCGGGCGCAGCCACCCATGAAATCCTCCGCCTCCCATCTCAAACGCTACCGGCAGATCGTCTCGCTGTTGTGGAAATACGGTCGTTCGGACCTGGCCCAGCAGATGTCCGCCGAGGAAGGCTTTGGTGGCGACGAGGAGCCGGTGCTGGACGAGACCGGCCAGCCGGTGCCGGAGGCCATCGCGCTCGAGTCGGGCGGCGCGGCCGCGGCGGGCGACGCCTCGCCGGAGAATCTCGCCAACGATCTCGAGGACATGGGCCCGAGCTACGTCAAGCTGGGCCAGGTGCTCGCGGGCCGGCCCGATTTGATGCCGGAAAATTACCGCAACGCGCTCGCGCGGCTGCAGGACAACGTGAAGCCCTTCCCCTACGAGGAGGTCGAGAAGATCGTCGAGACCGAGCTCGGCGTCCGTATTTCCAAGGCGTTCTCCGCGTTCGGCACCGAACCGATCGCCGCCGCCTCGCTTGGCCAGGTGCACCGCGCCATCCTGCGCGACGGCCGCGCCGTCGTGGTGAAAGTGCAGCGCCCGAACATCCGCGAGCAGATCGCCGGCGACTTCGAGGTGCTGGAGCAGATCGCGCGCTTCATGGACAGCCACACGGAAATGGGGAAGCGCCACCGCTTCCTCGTCATCCTCGAAGAGTTCCGCCAGGCGATCCAGCTGGAGCTGAATTACGAGCGCGAGGCCCACAACCTCATCGCGCTCGGGAAGAATCTGGCGGAGTTTAAGTTGATCCAGGTGCCGCAGCCGATCCCGAACTACTACACCCGCTCCGTCCTCACGATGGAGGAGGTGTCCGGCAAGAAGGTCACCGACCTCGGCCCGCTCGGGCAGATGGAGCTCGAGGGCGCGCCGCTCGCCGAGGAATTGTTCAAGGCCTACCTCAAGCAAGTGCTGGTCGATGGCCTGTTCCATGCCGACCCGCATCCGGGCAATGTTTTTGTCACGGCCGAAGGCCGCATCGCGCTCATCGACCTCGGCATGGTGGGCAACACCGCGCCGGCCATGCAGGAGAATCTTTTGAAGATCCTCATGGCCATTGGCGAGGGCAACGGCGAGCTGGCGGCGGAGATCGCCATCCGCATGAGCGAGCGGCTCGAGGAATTCAACCAGGCGGAATTCCGCCGCCGCATCGCGAAGCTCGTTGCCATGCGCCGCGGCCAGGGTCTCGAGGAATTGAACGTCGGTCGCTCCCTGCTCGAGGTCAGCGGCATCGCGCAGGAGAACGGGCTCATCGTTCCGAGCGAACTCGTGCTGCTGGGCAAGACCATGCTGCAGCTCGACGAAGTCGGCCGCGTGCTCGATCCGAAGTTCGACACCAACGCCTCGATTCGCCGCAACGTGTCGGACCTGATGTCGAAGCGCATCAAGAAGGATCTCACGCAGGGCAACGTCTACAGCACGCTGCTTGAGCTGAAGGATTTCACGTCGGGCCTGCCGTCGCGCCTGAACAAGATCATGGACATGGTCACCAACTCCGAGGTGGAGGTGAAGATCAAGTCGCCCGAGACGAAGGTCATGCTCGACGGCATGCAGAAGATCGCGAACCGCATCACCATGGGCATTGTGCTCGCCGGCCTGCTGATCGGCGCGTCGCTGCTGATGCGCGTGAACACCTCGTTCCAGCTCTTCGGCTATCCCGGCCTGGCCATCCTGTGCTTCATCGCCGCCGCGATCGGCGGGTTCTGGCTTGTGATCAGTGTTTTCGTCTCGGACTACAAGAGCTGGAAGAAGTTCCGGAAGTGACCCGTTTCCCGTCAGCAACCGACAACCCCCAAAACAACAAAACCATGAAAGCAACCAGAGGTACGCGGATGGCCGCAGCCAAGCGTCGTGCAGCGAAATCCCCGGGCGGCAAGGGCCGCATCCGGAACCGTCCCGCCGGCAAGCGGATCATGAGCACCTGAGTACGGCTCCACGGGGCCGGTCGCCGCGTCATGCGTTCCCTGGATACCACATCCCTGTGGATCGACTCGGCCCCGTTGCCGGCCTGGCCGGCTTTGGATCGCGACCCGAAGGTCGATGTGGTGGTCATCGGCGGCGGCATCACCGGGATCACCGCCGCCTACCTGTTGAAGCGCGCCGGCCTGACCGTGGCGCTGCTCGAGCGCGAGCGTTGCGCCGGGGTGGACACCGGCCTGACGACGGCGCACCTGACGTCGGTCATCGACCGACGCCTGCATGAACTGGTGGAGAAATTCGACGCGAGCGCGGCGCGCGCGGTGTGGGACGGCGGCGCTGCCGCCATCGACGAGATCGTGCGGCTGATCCGGGAGCGCGACATCGGCTGCGGTTTTCGCTGGGTGCCGGGCTACCTGCATGCACCGCTGACGAAACCCAGCGGCGACGGCCCGGCGCAGCAGGAACTCGAGCGCGAGGCGCTCACGGCGGAGCAACTGGGCATTCCGGTGACGCGCGAGCCGCTCGTGCCCTTCGCCGGCCGGCCCGGCCTGAAGTTTCCCAACCAGGCGGTGTTTCATCCCCGGCATTATGTCGGAGAATTGCTGCGCCGCATTCCCGGCGGCGGCAGTCACGTGTACGAGCACACCGCCGCGGGCGAAGTGACGGAGAATCCGCTGGCGGTGAAGGCCGGCGGGCATCGCATCGAGTGCGGCTACCTGGTGGTGGCCACGCACAACCCGGTGATGGGACACACGCCGCTCGTGCCCGCGACGTTTTTCCAAACCAAGCTCGCGCTCTACACCAGCTATGCGGTGGCGGCGAAGGTGCCGCTGGGGTTCCTGCCCGAGGCGAGTTTTTGGGACACCGGAAATCCCTATTACTATCTGCGGGTGAACCGCAGCGACGGCCACGACCTCGCGATCTTTGGCGGCGAGGATCATAAGACCGGGCAGGAGGCAGACACCGCCGCCGCTTACCGGCGGCTGGAGGAGCGCTTCAAAGCACTGGTACCCGAGGCCCGCGTGACCCACCGCTGGTCGGGACAGGTACTCGAGACCGGTGACGGCCTGCCGTACATCGGCGACATCGTGGACCGCCAGTTCGTCGCGACGGGCTTCGGCGGCAACGGCATGACCTTTGGCACGCTGGGCGCGATGATGGCGGTGGATGCCGTGCTGAAGCGGAAGAACCCCTGGCAGGAATTGTTCGATGTGCATCGGAAGAAGATCTCCGGCAGCGCGTGGCATTACCTGAAGGAGAACATCGATTACCCGTATTACATGGCGCGCAACGCGCTCACGCCGGCTTCGACCGAGGGCCTGAACGCCGTCGAACGGAACACCGGAAAGATCCTGAGCCTGAACGGCAAAAAAGTCGCCGCGTATCGCGATGCGCACGGCAAGGTCACGCTTTGTTCGCCGGTTTGCACCCACCTGCGCTGCATCGTGGGCTGGAACGGCGCCGAGCAGACGTGGGATTGCCCGTGTCATGGCGCCCGCTTCAAGCCGACCGGGGAAGTGATCTCAGGCCCGGCCGAGGAACCGCTGGAAAAAATCCCGCTGGCCTGAGCCGCGGGAGGATAATTTGCGGAACTCCGACCGCATCCGTCCTGACTATCATAGGACAAGAGCCGCGCAGGTCGCGGCGTCCTTTTCTCCCATGCTCACCTCGCTTGCCCTGTTTTCCTTCCCGCAAGCCTTCGCGGACCGCGCCGGGATGATTTTTTATTTCATCCGCGACAGCCTCATGGGCGCGCTCGTCGTCTTCACCGCCGCCAGCCTGTGCGGCCTCCTTTGAACTTACCATGAATACCAAGAAAAAATCCTCCGACGGCAAAGCCGGCAAGATCACCAACCACGGCGACGGCCTCGGCCTGCCGGATCGCGATGACGTGCAAAAGCGCGCTGATGAGCTGGCCAGCATTGAGGGCCATGCCTCCTCGCGCGAAGATCGCGTGCGGGCGGAGCAGGAACTGGCCGGCGACACGCTGCCGCCCACGACGGATGACGATGACGAGAGTGTGGGCTCGCTCTCGCGCGACCCCAGCGAGCCGCGCTCCATTCCCGGCCGGCAGATTCCCGACCAGGAGGAGGAAAGCGGCCAGAGCACGATCGAGCGCCTCGTAGCCGATGGCGTCGACGAAGCCGACCACGACCAGATGCTCGCCGCCCGCCGCCAGCGCAAGCGGGCGATTTGAGCGGCACGCGATCCGATCCATCCTGTAGCGGCGGTCTATGACCGCCGCTTTTTTTGTGCGCCTGCTATTTACCCGTCATCCTGAGCCGTGCGAAGGACCCAACCGAGCGCGGACGTAGCAGCTAATCCGCTTGGATCCTTCGCACGGCTCAGGATGACGGAGAAAAAGCCAAAATAAAAACCCGCCCTCGTGTCGGAGCGGGTGTTCGAGAGGGCAGAACGTGCCGGCCAGTTTAGCGGCCGATCACGTTCTGGTTTTTAGCGCGCTTGCGCAAATTGGACTTCTCTTCGGAAGAGAGGAAGTCAGCGAGGCTGCCATTGGAGCCGGCGGCGCGGCGTTCGAGTTGGTCGCGCTCACCCGGCGTGAGCAGGGCGAGGTAGTCGCCGGAAGTGTAGCCGTAGGAATCGCGGCCTTGGGAGGCGTTGACGGCATTGTCCTTGGACTTGCCGTATGCGCCACCCGCGACGCCGCCCGCCGCGGCGCCGAGCGCCGCACCGGCGCCGGTTTCGCCGGATTGGTGGCCGATGATGCCGCCGATCAGTGCACCCGCCACCGCGCCGCCTGCGGCACCGCGCTGGGTGTTCTCACCCGAGTTGCAGCCGGGAAGAGTCGCGAGGGCGACGACGCCAGGAAGGATCAGAAGGGGCAGGGTAATTTTTTTCATGGTGCCCTTTTCATTGCAGGCACGGTGCCAGTGCGGCGTGTCCGCCGAATCGCTTGCGGGCAATGACGTTGCGTGGACGCCCCGGGAGCGCACCAGAAACGCGCCTGAAAATTGCAAGATTTCGCCCGGGATAGCGTGCAATGTGCAATCGGAGCACCGGCGGATTTTTCAATGTTCAGCGCTCATTGTTCATTGGCAATTTCGAGCCAGGGTGGTCCGAAATGGAAAATGAACAATGAGCAATGAACGCTGAACAATTCTCCGTCTCGCTTATTTCCCCGCCAATCCCGCCGGCAACGCATCGCGGGCGATGACGCGCGGATCGTTGTAGAATTCCTTCGCGAAACGATTTTCCGCGGGATTCCACTTCATGTCCCAGCAGAGAAAATGGCGGGCGGTCGGAAAATTCTTCGCGATGCCGTCGAGGAAGCGGCGGTAGTCGTAATCGCCCGGCGGATTGGAGGCGCCATGCGGACCGAATTCCGTGAAGCCAACCGGCTTCGGCAGCGCGGCGACCCCGGCCCAGTCGGCGATGTGCTCTGGATCGACATCGTCGGTGTAGGCGTCGAGTCCGGCGAGATCGACGAAGGCATCGCCCGGATAATAAGTCGCTGTGCCCTTCTGGCCGTGGTTCGGGCCGTAAGCCCAAATCAGGTTGTGCAGGTTTTTCTCGTGCGTGAAGTAGTTGAACATGTGCCGCCACACCGCGGTGAACTCGGCCGGGTCCTTCGCGCCCCACCAGAACCAGCCGCCGTTCATCTCGTGCAGCGGGCGCCAGATCACGACCACACCGGCCTTCTGCAGCTCCTGCAGGCCGGACGCGATGGCGTCGAGCGAATGCATCCAGCGGTCGTGCGTGGCGCTGGGTTTGAGGAGGTCGGCGAGCGCGACGTCCTTGTCATTCAACCCGCCGCCCTTCGGGTTCGCGGGATTCGGCGCGTGCCAGGAAATCGTCACAAGCCCGCCGTCACGCCAGTAGGCGAGGGCGAGTTCGTTGGCCGGACCGGTGTGGATCGCGGCCTCGCCGTTGTCCCACCCGCAGTAATCGAGCCCGATCATCGCCGGCCACTGGCCGGTCGCGCGCTCGATCTTGGCCAGCACTTCCATCCGGGCCGTGCTGCCGCTCCAGCCGGCGAACTGGCCGGACACGAGTTTCAACTCCGGACTCGCCTGCAATTGCTGGAAATAGGCGAGGATCGCGCGCCCCTTCGCATCGAGCGCCGGATCCGCGGGCGCCGCCGCGGCGGCCGCGGCTTCAGAGGACAGGAGACAGAAGACAGTGGACAGGACGAGCAGTACGCGGGGAAGACGTGAAAGCATGCGGAGAGCGTGGGAAGGTTTTGCCGGGGTGCAATCGCACGGAGATGAGAATGGTTTTTCGGGGGATGAGAGAAATGAACCCCGCCTGAGTTCCGCTATTCGAATAGACTCAAACTTGCCTTACCGTCATCCTGAGCCGTGCGAAGGATCCACGGAGGCGGACGTATCAGCGTTACGGCTTGGATCCTTCGCTGCGCTCAGGATGACGGTAACGGGTGATGTGCGCTATTTGGAGTTCGTGAGAGCCGCACCTTTTGAAAAATTTATCAGGAGTGGTGATCTCGCGTTCAATAGGGAGACAAACACCGCCATAACCTCCGCTTGCGACGCATCTGCGGATGACTTTGCTGGAGCTTCAGTCACCTCCGGCCCGTGCCGGGATCTCACCCCTCATTCCCATGCGTACCCTGCTCGCCTCCTGCCTGCTCCTGTGCGCCGCGCTCACGGCGTCGGCCGATACCCATCATCAACCGCTGGCCATCGGTTCGCCGCTGCCGGATTTCAACCTGAAGGGCGTGGATGACAAGATGCACACGCCGGCGGAATACGCCTCGGCGAAGATCCTCATGGTCGTCTTCACATGCAACCATTGCCCGACGGCGCAGGCTTACGAAGAGCGGATCAAATCCATCCAGGCCGACTACAAGGCGAAGGGCGTGCAGGTCGTCGCGATCAATCCCAACAGCGCCGCCGCCGTGCGCTTCGACGAGATGGGCTACGGCGACCTCGGCGACACTTTCGAGGAGATGAAGGTCCGCGCCGAGCACAAGCAGTTCAATTTCCCGTACCTCGATGACGGCGACGACCAGGTGGTGGTGGAGAAGTTCGGCGCGCTGGTGACGCCGCACGTCTTCATCTTCGACGAGGCGCGCAAGCTGCGCTTCGTGGGCCGCATCGACAGCTCCGAGCGTGAGGACCTGGCCAAGACCCACGAGACGCGCGACGCGCTCGACGCGGTGCTGGCGGGCAAGGATCCGGCGGTGACGACGACCAAGGTCTTCGGCTGCTCGATCAAGTGGAAGGACAAGATCCCGGACAACCAGCGCTGGATGGCGAAGGTCGCCAAGGAACCGGTGAAGCTCGAGTACGCGAGCGTGAAGGACATCCAGGCGCTGCGCGCCAACGCCGACTCCGGCAAGGTGCGCATGATCAATTTCTGGGCCACCTGGTGCGGCCCGTGTGTCTCGGAGTTTGATGAGGTCATCGAACAGAATCTGCGTTTCCGTCAGCGCGGCTTCGAGCTGGTAACGGTCGCCGCCCAGTTTCCCGACGAGGAGGCCAAGGTGCTGAAGTTCCTCCAGGACCACCACGCTTCCACGCGCAACCTGATCTACAGCGAGAGCGACAAGTACGCCTACATCGAGGCCTTCGACAAGGAATGGAACGGCGAACTGCCGTACACCGTGCTCATCGACGAGAAAGGCAACATTCTCTACCGCGAGAGCGGCTCGATCGACTTCATCAAGATCCGCCGCGCGATCGTGCCGGCGCTCGACCGCGTCACGCCATGGATGAACCGCGACAAGGTGTACGACCCGCAGACCGGCGTCGGCGCGAAGGCGAAGTAGGCAATCAAGTCACCTCCTCCCAAGGGCGCCAAATGCGGCGCCCTTTTTTTGGCCCTCATCTTGCCTTGTGTAGGGCCGGCGCTCGTCGCCGGGCCGCGCTCGCCAGTCCAAGGTCCGCCGACGAGCGGCGACCCTACACAATTCAGATGACCCGGAGGCGTGGCCTTACACCCCGAAGCCCGCCCGGTACTTCTTCGTCACGTACTGGTTGGCGTCGGCGACATTGGTGACCTTCATCGCCGAGGCGTCCCATTCGATGCGGCGGCGGGCGCGGACGGCGACGTTGCTCAGGAGCACGGTTTCGGTGAGGCGCGAGGAGTACTCGAAGTTTGAGCCGGCCGGCGCGCCGCCCTTGCAGGCACGGATCCACTCGGCGAAATGTCCGCCCTCGATGCGCGGGAGCGTGGCGCCCGGCAGCGAGGAGGTTAGCTCGGCCATTCGCGCTTTCGGGAGGATCTTCACGTTGGCGTAATAGGTGTCGGCGAAGACGATCGCCTTGCTGCCGACGAGCAGCGTGCCGTTGTTCGGCAGTGGCGCGTCCAGTTCGAGGCCGGCGGGCAGGGGCGGCATCATGCCGCCGTCGTACCAGTTCCATTTCACGGCCGGCAGCGCGCCGCGCGCGGGAAAATTGTACCTGACCATCGAGCCCGTGGGCGGACTGATCTCGGTGAGGTTGGCGCTGACCGCCTCGACGCTGGTGGGCTGGGTGAGTTCGAGCGCCCAGTAGGTGCCGTCCATGATGTGGCAGCCCATGTCGCCGAGCGCACCGGTGCCAAAATCCCAATACCCGCGCCACTTGAACGGCGCGTAGGCCGGATCGTATTCACGCTGCGCCGCCACGCCGAGCCACAGATCCCAGTCGAGCGTGGCCGGCACGACCGGCATGGCCTTGCTGTGATCCGGTGCGCCGACGCCCTGCGGCCAGATCGGGCGGTTGGTCCAGCTGTGCACCTCGCGCACTTCGCCGAGCACGCCGGCCTGCAGCCATTCCTTGAGCACGCGCATGCCGTCGTTGGCGTGGCCCTGGTTGCCCATTTGGGTCGCGACCTTCTTTTCGCGGGCCAGCTTCGCCAGCAAGCGCGCCTCGGCGACGGTGTGTGTGAGCGGCTTCTCAATGAAGACATGCTTGCCGAGCGAGAGCGCCGCGACGGCGATCGGGAAATGCATGTGGTCGGGCGTCGAGATCGAGACGGCGTCGATCTTATTGCCGAGCTTGTCGAGCATCACGCGGTAGTCCCGGAAATGCGGTACGCCGGGGAATTCGGAGTAGGTTTTCGCGGCGCGCTCGTCGTCGACATCGCAGAACGCCACGAAGTTCTCGCCCTTCAGGCCCTGGATGGCGTCGTAGCCGCGGCCGCCCACGCCGACGGATGCGACATTGAGGCGGTTGTTGGGCGAGCCGGCCTGGCCGCGCAGGATATGCGGGAAGGCGAGGGCGGCGGAAGCGAGCGAGGCGCTCTTGAGAAACGAACGGCGGGAGAGATCGGGGAGGGGCATGGCGGGGAGGGGTTCCGCAGCGTGGAGCGAAATCCGCGGTGCGTCCAGCCGCGGCTAGCCGTCAAAATTACCGAGGGAAGAGCGGGCGCGCGTCCGATTTTCGATCCCGATCCGTTAACCACAGAGACACAGAGGCACAGAGAAATCACCCGACCATCGGTTTTTGTTTTCTCAGTGTCTCTGTGCCTCTGTGGTTCAAATGCCTTGAGGTATTCGAACTCACTTCGCGTTCTTCAGGTTCTTGTCGAGGAACGCCTCGATGCGGCTGTAGAGTTCGAGCCGGTTGTCGAGGTGGCCCATGCCGTGACCCTCTTCGCTGACGATGAGGGATTCGTGCGGCACGTGGTTGCGTTCGAGCGCGGAGAGCAGGTTGCGCGACTGGGTGATTTCGACGGTTTGGTCGTCCTTTCCGCCGGAGACGAACACCGGCACGCGGATGCGCTCGGTGTGCCGGCCCGGGGAGATCTGCTCGAACTTGGCGGCTTCGGCCTTCGGGTCGCCGAGTTTCCGGACGAGGCGCCCGAAGACGCCCGACTCGTTCTTGAAATATTTGTGCTGGTTCACCTGTTCGGCCCAGTCGAACACGCCGGCGATGGTGACGGCGCAACGATAGAGATCGGGTTCGTTGACCACGCCGGAGATGGCGAGGTAGCCGCCGAAGGACCCGCCCATGATGCCGACGCGTTTGGGATCGATCAGGCCGGATGCGATCATGGTCTTCGTGGCTTCGGTGACGTCCTCGTGCATTTTCCAGAAATCCCAGCTGTCGGATTCCGGGAACAGGCCGACGCTGCCGGTCGAGCCGCGGTAGTTGGGTTTCAGCACTGCGTAGCCGCGGCTCGCGAGGAACTGGGCCTCGCTGTCAAAACCCCAGTAGTCGCGCGCCCAAGGGCCGCCGTGCGGCAGGACGATGAGCGGGGGCGGGCTGGCCTTGGTGGCGCCGGCGGGCATCGTGAGGTAGGCGTCGAGCTGGCGGCCGTCCTTCGTCTTGAACTTGATGATATTGACCGGCTGCATCCGCTTCGCGTCGATCCACGGCGCGGAGTTCTTGATCAGGCCGGCGGTGCGCTGCTGCAGGTCGACCCAGTTGTAGATCACGGGCTGACGGTCGGAGTAGGTGGCGACGAGGAAGACAGTCTGGGCCTCGTTGTTGCCGATGATGCGGACCACGAGGCCGGGGAAGAAGCCGTCGAGGATCTTCTGGAGCTTCTTGTAGTCCTCGCTGAACCACACCGAGCGCGGTCCGTTGCGATCGAACATCGCGCCCAGGATTTCCTGCGTGCCGGGATGGCGGTAGAGCCAGCCGTTGAAGTCGTAATTCTTGTCCTGGATGAGTACTTCACCGAGCTGGCCGGTGGCGGGATCGAGCAGCTGCAGGGCGCGCGGCTTGTCGGGCTGGTAGGGCCCGATGACGACGAGCTGTCCGGGCTGGTCGCCCGGTCCGACGATCTCAATCTGGTCGAGGTCGACCGGGCACTTGATCCATTCCTTGCCGCTGAGGCGGTACAGGCTGAGGACGCCCTCCTCGGCGAGTACGGCATAGGCCAGCTGGCCTTCGCGGTCGGCGTAGTAGGCGCTGGTGATGCCCCAGCTGAGGCTGGGCACGGGATAGTTGGTCAGGATGTGCCGGTCGTTGTTGTCGCGGACATCCATCATCTGGGAGTTGTCGGTGCCCGCGGCCAGGGCGTTCACGACTTTGCCGCCTTTCAGGTCGGTGTTGATGACCGCGACGCCGACATCCTTGCCGGCCTCGAAATCGTAGCTGTTCCAGACGAGCGGCCGCAGGCGGTTCTTCGGCGGCACGGCGACGATGCGGCTGCCGTAGTATTGCAGCAGCGGGTACGCGTCGTTCAGCTGGCCGACGTCGGCGGCCATGAGGCCGAGGCCGTACATTTTGCGCGCGGCGAGATTGAAGGTCAGGCGCGTGTCGTTCAGCCACTGCGCGTCGTAGATGTCCTTGTCGCCCGAGGCGGAAGCGAACTCGGTTTTCTGCGTCTTGAGTTCATAGACCAGCAGCTGGTGCCGGTCCTCGCCCGCGGTGATGATGGCGGCGATGTGCGTGCCGGAAGGATTGAGCCTCGGTTCTTCGAGGATGCGCGGCCGGAAGAAATCCTGGATCGGGATTTGCTGGTCGGCGGGGACCGGCGTGTTGCGGCTCAGATCCAGCTTCTCGGCGGCGAGGAGCGTGGAGGATACGGTCAGCGCCAAAGCGGCGGCCAGGCGGAGGGGGAAGCGCAGGGTCATGGGGGATGCCAGTTAGGGGTAAAGGCGGCATCAAACTAGGTCTCCGGTGCGGTCCGTCGAGCGCGGCGTCTTGAGATGCTTTGTCTGGTTCGGCTGATTCTTTGCCCGGTGTTATGACGCCATTTTTCCCGGATGAAACGCCTCCGATCGGCGACAAGTGAGTCAAGTGTGACTAAAGCAATTTGGGAATGTGCCGATGGGAGCGTGATGGAAGCATCAACCCTCGCTGCCCAAACCATGGACCGGGCTCGGTCCGCCATGCAATCGACCAAGATCGCGTCGTTGCCGGAAGTCGTGAAATTGCTCCGCGCGCTGTCCGGCGACTCGCAGAGCGTCTCGGTGCTGGAGCTGGCGGAGGTGATCCAGAGCGACCCCATGATCATGGCGAAGGTGATCGGGGCGGCCAACATGTTTGCCTACAATCCCAATGGCGTGGAAGTGACCGCGGTCAGCCAGGCCATCCATGTCATCGGCTACGAGCGCATCCGCACGCTGGCGATGTCGCTCATGCTCGCCGAGCAGGTTTCGCGCACGCACTCGCCCGACGCCCAGCGCGAGTACGCGGCGCAGTCGCTCATGGCCGGCTGCATCGCGCAGACGCTCGCGGCCAACCGCATGACGCTCGACAAGGAACAGGCGTTCATCTGCGCCTCGCTCCGGAATTTCGGCCAGATCGTGCTGACCTCGTGCATGGCGGAGGAATTCCAACAGCTGCGCAAGGAATGTGGCGGCGAGCCCGATGACGCGTCCTACCGCCGGGTCTTCGGCCTGACCCCGCTGGAGCTCGGCCACCAGCTGCTCGATGCCGCCAACCTGCCTTCCGAAATCCTCGCGACGCTGAAGGCCATCCCGGTGGAAGCGTTTTCCGTCCTCGAGCGCAAGCCCGAGGACCAGATGCTGGCGCTCACGGCCTTCGCCGGCGAGCTGGCGACCCTGACCTTCGATTCGAAAACCGATCCGGCCGACTTCGCCGCGAAGTCCGGCGACCTCGCGCACCGCTACGAACACGTGCTGCCGCACCTGAACGAGGAGATTCATCATCTGATGGAGAGCGCCACGACGCAGCTCGACTCGATCGTGCGCACTTTCCGGATCAAGAGCCTGCCGCCACGCATGATGACCCGCATGGCCAAGTGCCGGAACGCCGTCGACCCGAACCGGCCCGCGGCGACGCCGCCCGTGGTGGTGACGCCGACCCCTTCCATTTCCATCGCCACGCCGAGCGGCGTGACGTCTTCGGCTTCGCCGGCCTCGACCGGGTCGCAAGCGCCCTTGGTCAACATCAAGGACGAGCCGATCAGGACGATCGACATGACTCCGCCCAAGGAAGTGCCGGGCCTGCCCGCGCACGATTGGGATGGCAGCCTCAACAAGCTGACCGACCTGTTGCGCCAGCCGGGCATGTCGCGCGGAAAGATGTACGCGGCCCTGCTCGACATCGTGCGCACAGGCTTGGGCGCGCAGGGTTGCCTCATGTTCAGCGCCGATGCGGGCAGCAAAGCCTTTCCGTTGATCGACGGCTTGGGCGACATCCACACGCATTTGAAAGCGCGGCCGAACCTCGAGGTGGTCAACGGCGAGCGCACCGTGCTCGGCGTCTGCCTCGCGCGAAACGAAAACATTATCATCCACCACGCGCACGAGGCGCGCATCCAGCCGTACCTGCCGAACTGGCTCAAGGAACAGACCTCGCTGCGCGCGTTCGTGCTGCTGCCGCTGAGCGACGGCACGAAGGTGGCGGGCGTCGTGGTCGCGGGTTGGGCCGAGACGCGCCAGATCGTCTTGCCGCCTGAGTGCGTGAAATCGATCCGCGCCATGCTTGCGCTCGTGTGTCGCATCAGCCTCCGGCTGGCGGCCTGAGCGAGCGGATGGGTCGCGCGGTTTCGTATTTCCGGAACTGAAACGGCGGGTGGGGTACTACAACGGTGTGGCCGCGCTTCCGCGGCCGCGAAACCCTCCCTAAAAATGACTACGCTCGCCCTTATTCTTCCCGTGGCGGCCGCCGGCTGGTCCCTCCTCTACATGCTCTGTGGCGGTGGTTTCGTTGGCGCCGTCGTGATTTTCGTCGTCCTCAAGGCGTTCGGAAAATAACCGGGCTTTCCGCAAGGACACCTCCAGCGCATCGTGCGCCGGTGTCCTTGGGGAAACCGCTGGCCGCCCAAGTGCGCCGTTTAGCGCGCCCCTTTTAGGTTTTTGTCGAGGAAGGCTTCGATGCGGCTGTAGAGTTCGACTTGGTTTTTGGCGAAGCTCATGCCATGGCCTTCCGCGCTCACGAGCATCGACTCGTGCTCGACGTGGAATTTTTCCAGCTGCGCGATCAGGGCGCGCGATTCCGCGACATCAGCCACCTCATCCTCGCGGCCGTGCGCCACGAAGACGGGGATTTTGACCTGGTCGATGTGCCGCAGCGGGGAGATGCGGTCGAAGCGCTCGGGGTCGGTCTTCGGGTCGCCGAGGTTGCGGAGGAAGATTCCGTAGGCGGCGCTGTCGTATTGGACCGACTTCTTTTCGTTGATGACCTGCGTCCAGTCGAACACGCCGGAAATCGTGATGGCGCAGCGGTAGGTGTCGGGCTCGAAGGCGGCGCCGCACAGGGCGAGGTAACCGCCGAATGACGTGCCCATAATCGCGACACGCGCCGGATCGATGCGGCCGGAGCGGCCGAGCATCTTTACGGCGTCGGTCACATCGTCGTGCATCTTCCGGAATTCCCAGTCATCGCCGGCCGGAAACTGCCAGTTGTAGCCGGTCGACCCGCGGTAATTGACCTGGAGCACCGCGTAGCCTCGGCTGGCGAGGAACTGGACCTCGCCATCGTAGCCCCAGGAATCCCGGGCGTGCGGTCCGCCGTGGGGCAGCACCACCAGCGGCGGCGGATTTTCCTTCGTGGCTCCCGCGGGCTGCGTCAGGTACGCCTCGATCGATTTTTCGTCGCGGGTCTTCACCTTGATCACGCTCATGGGCTGCATGCGCGCCGGGTCGATCCAAGGCGCGCTGTTCTTGATCAGGCCGATGGTCTTGGCCTTCAAATCCAGCGTGTAGTAGATCACCGGCTGGCGGTCGGAGTAGGTGTAGAAAAAGAAGCGGTCCTCGGTCCGGTTGCTCCCCATGATCCCGACCACCATGCCCGGATAGTTGGCCGCGACCATCTTTTGCACCGCGGCGTAGCTCTCATTCAGCCACGCGGTCTGCAGCGCGCTGCGCTCGTATTTCACGCCGAGAATGGTGTGGCTCACCGGATGGCGGTAGAAACTGGCGCTCGTGATGTCGTAGCCCCGGTCCTGCACGAGCAAGTCGCCGAGCTTGCCGGTCGCCGCATCGAGGCGATGCAGGGCGCGGGGTTTGCCATCCTGTCTCGGTGCCATCACGATCAGTTCATCCGGGCGGTCGCCGACGTCGACCGGGTAGTATTCGTCGAGATCCACCGGGCTCAGCTCCCACTTTTTTCCAGTGAAGCGAAACAGCTTGTAGACACCCTTGTCGGCGGTGATGGCGAAGGCGAGTTCGCCGTCCTTGTCGGAAAGGTAGTCGACGACCAGGTCGTTGCCCGGCGGGTTGGGGAAGTTGCGGACGATCTTGGCGCGCGCGCCGTTCAGGCTCTCGTCCTCGTTGGCGCGGGAATCCTGAACGCTGCCGGGGATGGCGTGGTCGTTGTCGTCCAGCCGCTTGTTCGCGTCGATCTGCACCACGCCGAGGTTTCGGCCCTCGTCGTAGGCGTTGCGGTAGATCCAGACGAGCGGCTTCATCGGCGTCTTGGCCGGCACGCCGACCAGCGATGTGGCGCTGAGATATTCAACCGGGTGGGCGCCGCGCACGTTCACGGCATCGGTGACGAAGAGGCCCTTCGCGTAGTGCTTGTCCGTGATCAGGCTCGAGAGGATGTGGGTGTCGTCCAACCAGGCGACCCAGTTGACGTCCTCGTTCTTGTAGCCGTTGATCACGCTCAACTGCAGTTTCTCGAGATTGCAGATCAACAGCGAGGTCCGGTCGCCGCCGACATCGACCTTGGCGACGAAGTGGCTGCCGGCGGCGTTGAGGATCGGGCTGGAAAATAGCGGCGGCCGGAAGAAATCCTGGACCGGAATCGGCTGTGTGGCGGGTACCGGCGTGACGCGGTCGAGATCGAGGGTTTCGGCGCCGGGCAGGGCTGTGGCGGCAGCGAGGACGAGGACGAGGGCAAGGCGATGCAGCCGCGAAGTGCGGACCGGTGGGGTGTTCATCAAGCAGCGGGGGGTGGAGGTGCGCAAAAGGCCGGGCCAGCAAAAGCTGGCCGCGGCCCGTCGGCATGAACCCAGTGCGATCCCGCAGGCTCAAGAAGCCTGTCAGTCGCTCATTTGAGCAACGCGCGCAGGTCGCCGAGGCTGAGCTTGGCCGCGGCGGCGTCGCTGGCTTCGAAGACGTCGGCCAGCAGGGCGCGCTTGGTTTCCTGCAGCGCCATGACCTTCTCCTCGACGGTGCCGGCGCAGATGAGTTTGTAGCTCGTGACGACTTTCGTCTGGCCGATGCGGTGCGCGCGATCCGTCGCCTGCGCTTCCGCGGCCGGATTCCACCACGGGTCGAAATGCACGACGACGTCGGCGCCTGTGAGGTTCAAACCGGTGCCGCCGGCCTTCAGTGAAATCAGGAACACCGGGATCGACTCTTCGTTCTGGAATTTGTCGACCTGCGCCTGGCGCGCCTTGGGCGTCATCGAGCCATCGAGATAACAGAAGGCCACGCCCTCGGCCTCGAGTTCCTCGCGCAGCAGGCCGAGCAGCGCGGTGAACTGCGAGAACACCAGCATGCGATGGCCCTCGTCGATGCTCTCAGCCAGCAGTTCGCGGAAGGCGTCGAGCTTGGCGGAGTCGGCGGCGGTGGTGGCGCGGCCGGTGGGCACGAGCCGCGGGTCGCAGCAGATCTGGCGCAGGCGCAGCAGCTGGGTGAGGGCGGCGAAGCGCAGGTTGTTTTCCGACGAGCCCTTGGCGGCGAGGTCGATGAGCTCGCGCTCGCTGTCTTCCTGCAGGCGGCGGTAGAGCGTGTCCTGGACGGACGTCGGCTCGCACCAGATGACCTGCTCGATTTTCTCCGGCAGCTCGGGCGCGACGACCGACTTCGTGCGGCGCAGAATGTACGGCGCGGTCTGCGTACGCAGCTGGTCGTCGTGCCACGTGCGCTCCTCGCGCTTCAGGCCGGACGGCACCTTGCTGAGGAAACCCGGCATCAGGAATTCGAAGAGCGAGCGCAGGTCGTCGAGCGAGTTTTCCAGCGGCGTGCCCGTGAGCAGGAAGCGGCCGTGGCCGCGCAGGGCGCGCAACGATTGGGCTGCCTGGGTGCGGCGGTTTTTCAGGTGCTGGGCCTCGTCAGCGAGGATGAGGTCGAACTCCACCGATTCGAACAGCACCGCGTCACGGCTGAGCGTGCCATAGGACGTGAGGATCAGGTCGTAGGCGGTGAAATCCTTTTCCGCGAGGCGGTGCACGCCGTGGTGCACGAAGACCTTCAGCTCCGGCGCAAACTTGGCGGCCTCACGCCGCCAGTTCTCGACGAGGGAGGCGGGGCATACGACGAGATTGGGCGGACGCAAGACGGCGCGACGCTGGCGGGACGCCCGGGCGGCCGCGATCAGCGCGAGGGCCTGCAGCGTTTTGCCGAGGCCCATTTCGTCGGCGAGGATGCCGCCGAGTTCCTGTCGGTAGAGATGCCAGAGCCAGGCGGCGCCGAGTTTCTGGTACGGACGCAGGATCTTCTCGAGTGCCGCAGGCATCGGCGCGGGCGGGAGGCTCGTGAGCTGGTGCAACGCCGCACTGCGCTGGCGCCAGGTTTCAGGGGCTTGGAAATGCGGCGCGATTTCCTCGAGCAGGTCGTTGACCTCGGCGGCGCGCGCCTTGCTCACGCGGTGCTTGCGGTTGGCCCCGCCGCTGTCGGTGGGGTCGCCGGCGAGCTTGCGGTGGGCGGCGCCGATTTTTTCCAAGCGCTCGGCATCGATGAGATAGATGTTCTTTCCGTCCTCGACGTAACCGCGGCCGGTGGAAATCGCCTCGCGCACCTGCGCTTCCGTCGCGCTGCCGGCGTCGATGCCGAGCTGGACGTCGTAGCCGTCGGGAGCCTCGACCACCTCGGCGGTGGCCTCGGCGGTCTTCAGGTTGGCGGTGTTCTTCTCGAAGTTCTCGGTGAACTCCGCGCCGAAGTCGTCGCGCAGCGTGCCACCCTCGGTCGCGAGGATGTTGAGCACGCGGTGGCGGTCGCGCAGCCACCACTTGCGGCTGAGCGGATCGAGCACGAAGCGGTGATGGCGCAGGAATTCGAGGATTGCTTCGTAGTTCGCCGACTCGCGCGAGGGCAGCGTCATCGCGAGGAAATGCTCGGAGCCGTCGATCAGGAGCGGGGTGGGGTGGTCGAGGATTGAGGCTGGAGGGCTGGGCTCCCGCCCAGCCGCGGTCGGACGGGAGCCCGACCCTCCAGCAGGCTTGGCCGCCTTTGCCAGCAACTCGCTCACGCCCGACAGCTCTTTGCCGTGCCAGGCCAGCGGCACCTCGGGCATGCTGCCGTAGAAGAACACCGGCTGGCCGGCGAGGGCGCCGACCAGGTCGCGCAGTTGCTCGCGGTTGAGCTGAATGAGCGAGACTTTGTCCGGCTTCACGCCGATCCGCTGCAACACGGCGAGCCCGGGCAGCAGCGCCGCCGGCGGTGCCCCGCTGAGGTCGAGTTCCACCTGCACGGCCACGGCGTTGCGCGGGATCGCGGCTTCGAGGTTGGGCGGGAGCAAGAGGCGGAGCATGGAGAGGGGCAGAACGTTCAACGCTCAACATTCAACGTTCAACGTCCAACTTCCGGACCGCACGGCGGCGGAAGTGGCGAACCAGGGGAGCGTTTTGGCTGTCTACAACCGGACCCATCAACCCCTCCCTTTTCCCCATGAAAAACGCCAAAATCAGCCGCAAAGAAATGATCGCCCTCCTCAACGAGGATCTCGCCCGCGAGTTCCAGGCGGTCATCGCCTATGTCGTCTACAGCCAGACGATGAAGGGCGCGAAATTCCAATCCATCGCCGCGGAGCTCAAGAAGCACGCGAGCGAGGAGCTGGACCATGCGATCCAGATCGCAAAACAGATCGATTATTTCAACGGCACGCCCGTGACGGTGCCGAAGCCGGTGAAGCTCTCCGACAAGCCGGAAGACATGCTGCGCTTCGACCTCAAGAACGAGGAGGACACGATCAAGGCCTACCGCGAGCGCATCCGCCAGGCGGACGCCATGGGCGAATTCGGCCTGAGCGAGGTGCTGCGCAAGATCATCGCGCAGGAGCAAGAGCACCTGACCGACCTCGCCGACGCGCTCGGCATCGACAATCCGAAGATCAGCGAATGACGCGCCCCCCTCGCGTCGCATCCGGCAACCCTCAACCCATTCCCAACATGGGCTTCGACCAAAACGATCCGCGTCCGATCATGAACCCGCACAAAAAGACCACCCAGGTGAATCTCTGGATGGTCGTGGGGGTGGTGGTATTCTTTATCGCCGGCGCCGTCGCCATCTGGCTCTACGCGAACCATCCGCCGGGTTCTTAACCCGCGGGCTGGCTGTCGGTGGCGAGGGCGACGTTCTGCTCGTGCAGGAACGCCTTCAGCTGATCGAGTCCGAACTTCGCGAGCAGGCGGCCGTGCCAGTCGAGAACGGGCGCCGCGGCCTGGCGGGACTTGTGTTGCATCTCGAGCAGCGCGATCGGGTCGCGGCTGACGTCTTTCTTGTGAAACGTGATGCCGTGCTTGGCAAAGAAGCCGAGCGCGTCGTCGCATTCCGGGCAGCTCGGGCGGACGTAGAGAATAGGCGATTCCGGGGATTCCGGATTCTGGACGGAAGTTTCTTCGTTCATGGTGTTGGGTTGGTTTAAAAATTAGCGGGCCAGCGGCACCTTGACGTTTTCGCCGAGGGCGTGGGACGGGTGGCCGGTGATGGCGGCCTGCGCGAGGCCGAAGAGCTGCACCATCTTGCTGGAAGGAGAATCCCAGTACTCCGCCGCCGTGGCGTGCACGCGCAGCAGCGCGAGGCGCGGATCGTCGACGCCGCCCGGAAACCAGGCTTTCGCCAGCGGAGTCCAGAGCTTGCGCGCCTTGGCCGGGTCGCGGACGAGGTGCGCGCGGCCGGAAACGGAGACGTATTTCTGCTTCGCCGGTTCGGCATAGGTGAGCCCGACCTCATGGTCGCTCGCGATCTCGTTCACCTTTGGCGAATCCACCGCGGTGAAAAACCAGAGCAGCCCATGCTCGAGATCGATCTCCTGCGTGCCCATCGGGCGGCTGCGCAGGCTGCCATCGGGTCCGATGGTCGAGAGCATGGCGAAATTGATGTCCTTGATGAGTTCGCCCAAGCGGGCGAAGGCATCAGCGGGCGGAACGGGAGTGCGGGAATGGGCCATGTTTCATTTGACCCCTTTCCCCGCCTTTCGTGTCCGGAAAAAATCAGGCCGGCCCGGACGGAACTTTTCTCGTCGGACTCAAACGGACGCGAGGGCCGCCTTCACCTGCTGCGCGAACGCCGGAATCTTCACGTACGGATCGTAAGGCTGGTCCTTGTAGACGAGCGTCTCGATCGGCACGTAGCCGCGGTAGCCGCTGTCGCGGATGATCCGGCAGAGGCGCGGGACGTCGGCGGGGTACGCCGGGTCGTTGCCGCGGATGCTTTCCTTCACCTGCCAGTTGACGGCATGTGGCGCGACGCGCGCGAGGTCGGCGTAGGGATCGGCGACCAGCATGTTGCCGGTGTCGACGATCATCCCGCACCATTCGGAATTCACGGCGGCCATGACCTTGAGACATTCGTCGGCCGACTGGAGCATGTCGCCGTGGTTCTGCACGCCGACGATGATGCCGTGCTTGCGTCCGTGCTCGGCGCATTCGCCGATCGCTTCGATCATCCACGCGGCGGCTTCGTCCCAGCGCTGCTCGTAACCCTTCGGCACCGCGCCGGAGAAAACGCGCACGACGGGTGCGCCGAGTTCGACCGCGGCTTCGATCCAGGCCTTCGCGCGCTGGACATCGGCGGCGCGTTTGGCGGCGTCGGGTTGCGCGAAGTCGTTGCGGATGCCCGTGCCGCTGATCGCGAGCCCGAGCCGGTGCGCATGGCGCTTGAACTGATGAATGTAGTCCCGCGTCGGGACCTCGGGGTAGCCCGGAAAATAATAGCCCGTGGGGTCAACGGCCGCGAAACCGTGCTGCGCGCAGAACGTGAACACGTCGGCCAACGAGATGCCGCCGGGTTTGCCGGCGAGGCCGTCCATGAGCAGACCGTTGAACGAATAACCGTTGAGGCTGAGCCGAAGTGCGTCCGGCGAAGATGCGGGGGCAGCGGGCGTCGTGGCTGCGGATGCCGTCTGGCCCAGCGCGGCCGCGACCGGCAGCAACGCGGCCTGTTGCGGGAAGCGGCGGCGGTCGGTCGACGGGTTCATCACTTGCCTCCGGCGGACCAGTTGCGGACGAGTTCGCGGACGTACTGGCCGGAAGTCGTGAGATCGGCCTCGGCCCAGCCGCCGGTGGAGGACGCGGTTTTGCGGACGATGGCGGCGGTCTCGTGCTTGTCGTAGATCGCCCAGTTGCAGTGGCTGATCTGGTGCTCGCGCAGGAACGTCATCCAGGCCTCGACGGACTCCTTGTCGATGGGACCGTCACCGGAGGCTTCGCAGGTGCCCCATTCGGTGACGAAGAGCGTGGCGCCGAGCTTGATCGCGTGGGCGGCCTTGTCGCGGAGCTTCTGTTTGTGCGTGCCGGCGTAGAAGTGGAGCGTGTAGGCGACGTTCGGATCCTTGATCGGGTCGTCGGCGGCGACTTCGACGTCCTGCGACCAGTTTGGCGTGCCGACGACGATGAGATTGTCGGGATCGATCGCGCGAATCGCGGCGATGACCTGTTCCGCGTAGGGCTTCACATCGATCTTCCACGTGTAGCCGGTCTTGGGCTCGTTGTAGATTTCGTAGATGAGGTTGGGCCGGTTGCCGTAGCGCTTCGCGATTTCCTGGAAGAAACCGATGGCACGCGCGGTGTGGAGATGGGCGTTGTGGTCGTGCCAGTCGACGATGACGTAGACGTCGGCGGCGATCGCGGCGTCGATGGCGGCGATGACGCGGTTGAAGTTCACCGTGGGATTCTGGAAGTAGCCGTCTTCCTCGTGGATGCCGAGTGGCGCGCGGATGATGTCGGCATGCCAGTCCTGCTTCAGCCAGTTGACGACGCCGGCATTGAAGAAGCGTTTGGCCTCCCACTGGCTCCAACCGTAACTGACGCCGGCGAGGGCAACAGGTTTGCCGTCGGCGCCGACGACATGACCGTGGTCGGCCTGCAGGCGGCCGTGGGCGGAGACGACACCGGGAGCAACGGGGGCTGCGGCCGTGGTGGCGACGGGCGCGGTGGTGCTGGCACAGCCGACGAGGAAGAGAGAGCAAACGAGGGTAAGGACGCGCATAGGGGTGATTATTGGTCGGTCGGCATTTGCGATTAGGCAATGGTCATTTCGAACGGCGGATCGAAATGACCAAAACCTATTGGTTGATAACTATTGACCATGGCCGGCCACCGGCCGGCTTACTCATCCACCGTCACCGGCAGTCCGACCCACACCAGCTTCAGCAGCGTGCGGGCGTCCCAGTTGGCGAGGCGGAAGCAGCCGTGTGATTCGGTGCGGCCGACTTTTTCCGGGTCGGGCGTGCCGTGAATGCCGTAGCCGGTGCGGTCGAGTCCGATCCAGGCGACGCCGACGGGATTGTTGGGGCCGGGCGGGATAATCAGCTTGCGGCCGAGTTCGGCGGCTTCTGGCACCTCGGGAAAAACGGCGGGATCGAAGGTGTAGTTGGGATCCGGGGCGACGACGATAATGTGCAGTTCGCCGACCGGGCGCTTCTCGACGTTGCGCGCGATGCTCACAGGGCAGTGAAGCAGCACGCGGCCGGTTTCGTCGACGACCTCGAGCACGTGTTCGGCGAGATAGACGTGGATGCGCGACACCTTCACCTTTGGGATCACGGGCTCGGCGGCAGGCACGGTGAGTTTCACGCCCGGCAGCATTTCCTCCCACTTGGGGACGTGCGGGTTGAGCTTCACGATGAGCTTCGGGTTCGCGCGGAAGCGCTCGGCGATGAGCTCGAGCACGGTGTTGTGGCGGAGCGCGTCGACCTGGGATTTGCCGAGCCAGGTGTCGGGCACGGGACGGGCGGACGCGAGGTCCTCGGCGGTGAAGACATATTCCTGCGTGGCCGGCGCGGTGAGCTTGAGCACCTCGCGCGTGGCCTTGTCGAGATCGCCGGTTTCCTTGAGACCCTCGTTTTTCTGCCAGGCCTTCAGCGACGTGACGGTCTGCAAGCCGCGCACGCCGTCGATGGAGCCGGAGGAAAATCCGCGGCGCGACAGCTCGACTTGCGCGGAGAGCCAGTCGGTCGGTCCAATGGGTTGCGGTTCGAAAGCGGGCGCGTCGGGCGCGTCGGCGGGTGCCGCCGGCGTGTCGTAGACGTCGGCCGTGTCATCTGCCGGAAGTGCGGGCGTGTCCTCGGGCCGCAGCGGCTTCGCCGGTGCCTGGGCCCACGTGGCGGGCGCGAGGGAGAGCAGCGCCCAGCATGAGAGAAGACGGAACCGCGACCAATTGTTCATCGTTCAGAGTTCACTGTTCATTGGCCATTTCGGGCCCGGCTTCGTCGCTCATGGTCTCGTTCGATATGACCAATGAACAATGAACAGTGAACAATGAAAAATACTGCGACATCAGCGCGAAGTGAGATGCCACGACCCGCAGAGCTGGCAGTGATAGGCCGAGCGCTGGCGCTCGACTCCCGCCACCATGGCCGCATCGAGCGCGTCGCCCTGCGTGCGATAGCGGCGTTTGCCGGTGCACATGCGTTTTTGCGTGTCGCGGGTGGGTTTCTTCATGACTCAACCTCACAGGAGGTAACGGAGAAAACAGAGGGATGCATGCAGGGAATTTTGTCGAATCGCTCTCCGTGCTCTCTGTTTCCTCCTGTAAGGTCGTTTGAAGGCTTCAGGCCTTGGGCTCGAAGCGGCTTTGGGCGCGGTTCTTCTTCACCTGGTCGGCGGGGAAGACCTGGCCGTTCATCGCGATGTAGACGCCGGGTTGCAGCACCTGCAGCGCGCCGACGGCGCAGCCGATGTTGAAGAGCGCGTCGCTCTGGCGGAAACGCGCGGGGACCATCGAGCCGGTGAAGACGATCACCTTGTCCGGCAGGCCGGTGAGTTTGGCGGCGGTGGCGGTCATGGTGTCGGTGCCGTGCGTGATGAGGATGAGGTTTTCCGGCGAGGCCTCGACCCGCTGGCGGATGAGCGCGCGGTCCTCGTCGGTCATCTGCAGGCTGTCCTTTTGGAGGACGGACTCGACGACGTACTCGAACGTGACGTTGGCTTCCTTGAAGAGCGGTCCCACCTGGGGATCGCCCACATCATAAGAGCTGGCGGCGTCGAAATACACCTTGTCGATGGTGCCGCCGGTGGCGATGACTCGGATTCGCATGGCCAAGGGATGCCGCGGCGGGGCCTGCGGTTCAATCCGGATTCCGGTACAAGGAACCGGTTGCAAGTGGGCCGAACCCGCGTAGGTTCCCGGTGTCCCAATCCCCATGAAAACCACCCGCTGGCTTCTCGGTTTGTTTCTGTCTGCCGCGACGATCTTGCGGGCGGCCGAAGTCAACGTCGGGGACAACCGGGCCACGGTGCGCGATGCCCTCGGCGTTCCGCGCGGGCAGGTGAATCTCGCCGGCCGGCAGGTGCTTTATTACGAGCGGGGCGAAGTCGAGCTGACCGGCGAGCGTGTGACCCGTGTGGCCCTGCGCACTCCCGAGGAGCAGGAGGCCCTGGTTGCTCTCGAAGAACGGCAACGCGGCGCGCGCGAGGCGCGGATGAACGAGCTGATCGCCGCCGGCGTGGCGTTGCGTGACCGGAAGCTGGCCGATGACACCTTCAAGTCCTCGCCGCTGGGTTACCAGGTTTCGTTCTGGCAAAATTTCGCGCGGAGTTATCCGGGCGTCTCGATCAGCGAACCTTTCACCATCGCCCGGATGCGCTACGCCGAGCAGCTCGAGGAACGCCGGCGCAAGGATGAGGAAGCCGCGCGCGTCGCCGCGCTCGAGGCCCAGCTGGCCGAGGAACGGAGCCGGGCGGGATATTATCCGCGTTATGCGGGTTACTACGGGCGCTCCTACCAGCCGTTTAACCTCTTTCGCGATGTGCGTTACGATTTCAACACGCCGGTCGGCGTGCCGTATGAGACGCCCCACGGTTCGCCCTACGAGACGCCGCATGGCTCACCATATGAGACGCCGCATGGCTCGCCTTACGAGACCCCGCACGGCTCGCCTTATCTGACGCCGTCCGGCAATGCGGCGAGCCCGCTGTCGGGTCCGCTCGCCGATTGGGGCTGGGCCGGCCGCGAGCGCTATTGATCGCGCGGCGGGGTGGTGGCGGCTGAGCGGCGAAGTGATACCGATAGGCCCGCCGGCGGGTCCGGCGCTTTCATCCTACCCCATGAAAAAGTTTTTCAGCCTGTCCTGGCTGCCGCTCAAACCCGACCTCGGCCTGCTCGCACTGCGCGTGGCGGTGTCCGTCCTGATGATCCGTTATCACGGCTGGGGTAAACTCGCCGGCTGGGCGGATGAGAAAATCCACCAGCCGAATCTTTTCTCGCTGGCTGGATTCGAGAAGGAATTCCACACGTTCCCCAACTACATCGGGATCAGTTCGGAGCTGAGCTACCTGCTGGTGGTGTGGTGCGAGACCTTCGGCTCGATGTTCATCATCGCCGGCCTCTTCACGCGTTTTCATGCGGCCGGTCTGCTGATCACGATGACGGTGGCGTGGATTTTTCATCATCACCTGCTGCTGGCGGGACCTGGTTCCGGTGAGCTGCCGTTTTCGTGGGCGTTCGTCTATTTGCTGATCCTGCTGGCCGGGCCGGGAAAATACTCGCTCGACCGGCGGTTGGGGATCGCGGCGCCGGCGAAGGTTTGAATTTAGGGCCGTCGCCCCTCGACCTGCTCGGGGCCTTGAGCCTGTCGAAACGGCTCGTCGACGGGCCTGCGCGCGTTTCCAAGCCGGCCCGTCGATGAACGACGGCCCTACACACCCCGGCGCTGCGCGCCACCCGTTCGACTGAGCTCACGGCCGTGGCCCTCTTGATAGAGGGATTCAAGCCAGGGCAGCCGAAGTCCCCTCTATGAAGAGGGGCCTGTCGGCCGTAGCCTTGGCGACGGCTGATGCCCGAAGGGCGGGGTGTGTGGCGAATTGCGTGTCGCGCAAATTCACTCCGCAAAAATCTTCCTCTGCGGATCGATCAGGCCCCAGCAGGCGGCGCCGATCAGGAAGAGTCCGCCCATGACGTAGAGCGGGATGTTCCAGCTGCCGAACCACTCGCGGGAATAACTCACCAGCAGCGGGCAGAGCATCGCGGCCGTCGAACCTGCGGAGTTCATGGCGGCGCCGACGACACCCGGCTGGGTGCCGGCGACCTCGATGCAATTGCTCCACGCGGCGGCGAGGGTGAGCATCGTGATCGCCACCGCGACCGCGATGAGGATTGCGGCCACGTGCGGGTTGGCGCAAAGCGGCACGGCGATGAGCGCGGCCGCGACCAGGAGATAGGCGATGATGCCGACGCCGGTGCGGGCGGCGCGCGCGCCGAAGCGGCCGACGATGGCGTTGGTGAGCATGCCGCCGGTAAGGTCGGCGACCACCGCCATGAAGAACGGCAGGCCCGCGTAGAAATCGGCCTCGCTGCGCTCGAAGTGGTGGACCTGCTTCAGGTAGGTCGGCAGCCAGGTGATGCAGAAATAAAACACCATGCTGTTCGGCACGTACATCAGGCAGAGCGCGATGACGTTCCGGTTGGTGGCGAGCTTGCGCCAGTAGCCGGCGTTGAACTCGTGGCGTTGCACCGGTTCGCGGCCGGACTCGATCAGCTCGCGCTCGGCGGCATTGACCTCCGGATGGTCGGCCGGTTCGTCGCGGAACCAGCGGTGCCAGAGAAAGGCCCAGACGAGGCCCATCAGGCCGAAGCAGATGAAGATCATGCGCCACGACATGTAGCCGAGCAGCCAGCTGACGAGGAAGGGCGTCAGCGCCGCGCCGAGGTGGGCACCGGAGAAAAACACGCCCTGCACCGCATCGCGCTCGCGGCGCGGGATCCAGCGGGAGAAAGTGCGCGCCATGCACGGCCACGCGCCGGCTTCGCCGGCGCCGAAGAGGAAGCGGATGGCGAGCAGCATGCCGTAGTTCACGGCCGCGGCGGTCGCGAGGGTGAAGCCCGACCACCACAGCACGATGCGCGTGAATACCCGGCGCGTGCCGATGCGGTCGGCCATGCAGCCGGTGGGAATCTCAAGGAAGGCGTAGGAAATGGCGAAGGCGCTGAACACCCAGCCCATCTGCACCTGGGTCAGGTGCAGGTCGGCCATGATCTGCGCCGTGAAGTTCGAGATGCACGCCCGGTCGATGTAGGTGATCATGCCGAGCAGGATCACGACGCCGACGACCTTATAACGCACGCGCGTGGGTGGCGCGGCGGGAGCTGGCGATGACGGGGTGTTCATCTCCATGGGGTGACGAGAGGAGGGCGGGAGGAGGCAGGATTGGCAAGCTGGTCCCGTTGATCACGTGCGCTAACGTTGGCGTTGTGATCCGATTTCTGTAGCGGCGCTCTATGAGCGCCGTTTCGTCGGCGTCGGCGGTCATAGACCGCCGCTACGGTTTTTGGACGAAGCGACTGCACTTTGGCGTCGCCTCGTGGCGGGCGATGCGGACACTCCGCGGACCATGCAGGCCGACGAATATCGCAAGCTGGCGGAGACCGAGGACCGCATGTGGTATTTCCGCGCGCTGCACCGGCGATTGGCGCATTGGGTGGGGCGGATGACGCCGGCAGGTCCGGTCAAAGTGCTCGACGCCGGTTGCGGCACGGGTGGATTTTTGAAATCGGCGGCCGTGAAAGCGTGTGGCTGGCGGATGACCGGTGTGGACCTGTCGCCGCTGGCGGTGCAGCTGGCGCGTGAGCGCTCGGGCGCGGAGGTGCGCGAGGGTTCGATCACGGCACTGCCATTTGCCGACGGGGAATTTGATGCGGTGGTCACCGGCGACGTCATCTATCATGTCGAGGACGTCGCGCTCGCGCTCCGCGAATTCGCGCGCTGCGTGAAGCCCGGCGGGGCTGTGATCGTGAACGAGCCGGCTTACCGCTGGC
The DNA here is from genome assembly GCA_048498955.1 of Verrucomicrobiota bacterium. Taxonomy (GTDB): domain Bacteria; phylum Verrucomicrobiota; class Verrucomicrobiia; order Opitutales; family Opitutaceae; genus Lacunisphaera. The sequence continues at coordinate 59,095 of JBEHWZ010000007.1, forward strand.
TGTGGTCGTATCATGACGACGCGGTCGAATCGAAGCACCGCTTCACGCGACCCGAGTTGAAGGCGCTTTTCCGGCAAGCCGGGCTTGAGGTGAAGTTCGCGAGCTACGCCAACTGCCTGATTCTTCCGCTGGTCGTGTTGCGCCGGAAAGTCTTCCCGCCGAAACAGCCGACGAGCGACGTGGAGCTGTCGTCCGCGCCGGTCGAGGCGTTGCTGTCGCTCGCCGCTTGGCTGGAGTTTGTGTGGATGAAGTGCGGCCTGCCGCTGCCGGCGGGAAGCTCGGTGTTTGTGGTGGGGAGGAAGTCGAAGGCGGCAAGTCGCGGTTGAAGAGATTGCCGGTTCAGCGACTTCGCTGTTTGTCATCCTGAGCCGCGCGAAGGATCCAACCGAGTTCGTTGCTACGTCCGCGTTCGATTGGATCCTTCGCACGGCTCAGGATGACCGGAAAAGAAAGTGAAGGGATTGAGCGCTCAGTGGCGTTAAGCCCGCCATGATCTCTCCTTCTCAGGCGGGTCGGTATTGTTTTGGCGCCGCGGTGGCGGCTTCGGGTTTGATGCAGCTGCTCACTGGCAGCCTGGTGCGGCTGGTGGATAAGATGCCGTCGTGGCTCGGGCCTTCGGGGGCTTTGTCGTCGACCACCGGCATCCTCATGCTGCTGATCGGCGCCGCCATTCTCAGCGGCTACCGCGCGAAGACTGCGGCGCTGCTTTTCGGTGCGCTGATCCTAGGGGCGTTTCTCGTGAAGGGGCTTCCGGACATCCTGTCGAATCCGGGTGCCGGCTACCTGTGGACCAACCCGGCTAAGATGCTGGCGCTGTTCGGCGGCGCGATGCTGCTCGGCGAGCGCGGTGAAAAATGGCCATGGCTCGCGCCGGCGTTGCTGGGGATTTTTCTCCTGATCTGCGGCGCGCAGCATTTTGTGTACGCCGGATTTGTCGACGGACTCGTGCCGGCGTGGATTCCGCCGAGTCAGCGTTTTTGGACTTTGTTCGCCGCGGTCGCGCTGCTGGCGGGCGGCGTGGGTGTGATCCTGCCCCGCACACGGCGTATCGCCGGGCTGTGGTCGGGCGGGATGATTTTCTCGTGGGTTTTCCTCGTCCACCTGCCGCTGGCGCTCAAAGCCACGCCAGAGTTCGCGGGCGTGTTCGAGGCGCTCGCGCTGGCGGGGACGTGCTGGCTGGTCGCCGAGCCGCCGCGCGGCGCGGCAAGTGACAAGTAGCAGGTATCAAGTAACAAGAGGTTTCCGGACATGAAAAAGGGCGCCGAAGCGCCCCTTGATACTTGTTACCTGAAACTTGTTACTTCCCGGCGTATGCCTTCTTCAGGCTTTCCGTGTACGTTTTCTCGAGGTCGGGATAAATCGCGAGCGCGGCGGCGAGGCCTTTCACGTACTCGGGGTTCGCGGCGAAGTTCATGTGCAGGTAAACGCACAGGTCCTCGAGGCTGTTGAAGGAGATGGTCGAGCTGCTCTTGACGAAGTCAGCGCCGCCGACGGCTGCGAGCGCGCCGAGTTCCTTGCCCTTCTTCTTGGCGGCGCCGCTGAGGAATCCACCGAACGGGACCTTCGACAGGACCATGCCGCCGGCTTTCTCGCCGACCTTGGCGCCCACGGCGGCGCCGACCTGCGCGCCGATGGCCTTGTTGGCCCAGTCGACGAGGTGGCCTTCGCTGTCGTAGGGGCAGCAAAACTTGCCGGACTTGTCGGTGAGCGGCGTGGGAATCACGGGACCGGCGACCGGAGCCGGAGCGGTCGCGTTGGCGTCGGCACCCGCGGCGGTATCAACCGTGGCGGCGACCTGCTTGTATTGCTGAACGGCATTCATGGCCTGCGCGAACATGAGTTGCGCGCGGGCGAAATCGGCGACGCCGTCGGCGTGCGCCAGGATGGGAGTGAGGATCAGGGTGAGGACCAGCGTGGGGATCAGGCGGGGTTTCATTGGGGTGGGGTTGGGGTGTGCGCAAAACAAGTAGCAGTGAATGTGCCGGGCGGGCGATATCGTTTTGGACGGCGGGAATTCCCGACACACCCCGGCGCGGCGCGCCACCCCTCTTCATAGAGGGGAGTTCGGATCGGGTCCCCTCTATGAAGAGGGGTGCCCGGAGGGCGGGGTGTGTGGTAGGGCCGGCCTCAGCCGGCCGGGATGATCTCGATCGCGTTGATCTCGGGGTTCTCGACCTGGCTGGTGAAGGTGATGTTCAGTTTGCCGTCCTTGATCTCGACCGGGACGGTCTCGACGTAGGCCTTGAGCACGCCGCCGGCTTTGGCGGTGACGTCGAAGTCCTTGAAGTCATGACCCTCGACGTTGAAGGAGAACACGCGTTCGCCGGCGCCGCTGATGCCCTCGTAGGTTTCGGCGAAGTGGAGTTTCACCGTGTATTTGCCGTTCGGGACGGCGTAGGCGAAGGCCGACATGCTGTAGCGCTCGGCGCTGTAGATGGAGGGCGTGTTGGTGTTGCCGACCTTGATGCCGGTGCGGTCGATGGTTTCGCCGTCGGTGAAGCCGGTGTCGGCAAGCCAGGTCACGCCGGCTTCGTCGGTGGTGTTGGCCGAGGTGCCCATGCGGATGCGGATGGCATCGGCGGCGCTGGCGAGCGCGGTGGAGCCGAGCGCGAGGGCGGCGGCGAAAGCGAGGAGGAGGGAGCGGGATGATTTCATGGGGTAGGTTAGGGTTGGGGTTAAAACCAGGACTGACGGAGAAAGTTTACGCTGGTCGCAATGTTGCCGAAGACGTCGGGCGACTGGTCCTGTTCGACGTGGCATTGGTCGACGCCGGTCGCTGCGCAGGTTTCGATGATCTTCTTCAGATTGAGACAGCCGCCGCCGAGTTCCTTGAAGGCGGTGACCGGCACGATGGTTTCGTCCCAGTTGCGCGCGGTGCCGGTTTGCAGGTCCTTGAGGTGCACCTGGGCGACGCGGCCGCGCAGGTCGGTCAACGCCTTGACCGGATCGAGTCCGCCGATGGCGGTCCAGAAAACGTCGAGCTCGAACTTTACCAGCGCGGGCTCGAATTCATGGACGAAGATTTCCCAGCCGGTGGTTTTGCCGTCCTCGAGCGGGGCGAACTCGAACGAGTGGTGATGATAGCAAAGCTGGATGCCCGCATCGCGGCACTGGCGGCCGAAGGCGTTGGTCGCGGCGGCGTGGGCTTTCATCTGGGCGATCGTCTCGCGCAGGCCTTTGCCGATGTAGCCGAAGACGAGGTATTTCAGGCCCAGCGTGCGGGCGATCTTGAGGTGCTCGTTGAGCACGCGGCCGCTGTCGGCGTCGGGCTTGGCGAGCGGTTCCCAGTCGATGAACGCTGAGGTGATGCCGAGGCCGAGCTCGCGCGCGTGCGGAGCGAAGTCGTGGGCGTTGAGCGTGCGCATCAGTTCGATCTGCGCGTAGCCCGCCTGCTTGATGGCGCGCAGCGTACCGGGGAGGTCTTTCTCGAGCTCGTTGCGGACGGTCCAGACCTGCAGGCCGAGCCGGGGAAGATAGTCTTTGCCGAGGGGAGCAGCGGCCATGGCGGGGTGTGGGGAGTGATACCGGTGCGCGCAGGCAGGGCAAGCGCGAGTCGGGTCCTGACAATAGACTGCGGGCCGACTGTCACAGTCCCGATCTGAGATCTCAAATGCGCGGCGCGCCGTCGGGCTACTGCGCGGTCCAGCCGCCGTCGACGAGGAGCAGCGTGCCGGTGACCATCGCGGCGGCGGGTGAGGCGAGGTAGATCACGGCACCGGCCACATCGGCAATCGTGCCGACCCTCCCGATCGGCAGGCGGTTGAGCACGCCCTGGCTGAATGCGGGGTCATCGAGCCGTTCCGCAGTGCCAGGCGTGCGGATGAAAGTGGGGCCGACGGCGTTGACGGTGACGCCGCGCGCGGACCATTCGAGCGCGAGCACCTTGGTGAGCTGGTTCACGCCACCCTTGCTCGCGCAATAAACCGCATGACGCGGGATGCCGACAACGCTGGCCTGCGAACTCAGGTTGATGATGCGACCTTGGCCCTGCGCGAGCATGAGCTTCGCGGCGGCCTGGCTGGCGAAGAACAGGCCCTTGAGGTTCACGTCCATCATCTCGTCCCAGTCGGCCTCGGTGACGTCTACCGCGTCGTGGTTGAAGCCAAGCCCGGCGTTGTTGACGAGGATGTCGAGGCGGCCGAAGCGGCGGTGCACGGCGGCGACCATGGTTTCGATGCTGGATACCGAGCGCAGGTCGGCGCCGAAAGCGGCGGCCTCGCCGCCCGCCGCGCCGATCACGGCGACCAGCGACTGCAATTCGGCTTCGTCCCGGGCGGTGACGGCGACGCGCGCACCGGCGGCGGCGAGGGCGAGGGCAAGTCCGTGGCCGATGCCGCGGCTGGCACCCGTGACCAGCGCGACCTGGCCGGCGAGCGAGAAGGAAGGCGGGTGATCCATGGCGAAAGGTCCGGGCGCCGACTCAGTGCGCCGTGGTGCGCGTCTGTTTGCGGAACTGGCCGGGCGACTGGCCGGTGAGGCGCTTGAAGACGACGGACAGGTATTCGATGTGCTCGAAGCCGGTCATGCCGGCGATCGTCTTGAGCGGCAGGTCGGTTTCGCTGAGCAACTCCTTCACGCGCGCGAGCTGCACGCGGCGGATCTCGGCCTGCGGGGAACGGCCGATGTAGCGGCGGAATTTTTTCTCGAGCTGGCTGCGCGAGGCGGCGGCGCGGGTCACGACCTCGTCGACGCTGATGCCCTTGCACGCGTGCTCGCGGATCACGCTCAACGCGGCGGCGACGTTGCGGTCGCCGACGGCAAGGATATCGGTGGACATGCGCGTGACGACGCCGAGCGGGTCGATGCGCGTCTCGGTCGGCACCGGGCCCTCGCCGCGCAGCAGGCGGTCCATGACCTCGGCGGCGTGGTAGCCGGACTGGTGGGCGTTGAGCGCGATGCTGGAAAGGGACGGGTAGGAAAGTTCGCAGCGGATCAGGTCGTTGTTCACGCCGAGCAGCGCGATTTCCTCGGGCACGAGCAGGCCGACCTGTTGCGCGGCGGCGATGACCTGGAAGGCGCGCACGTCCACGCACGCCATGATGCCGCACGGCTTGGGCAGGTGGCGGAGCCAGGCGCCGAGCAGCGTGGTCTGTTGGGCGTTCCAATCCGGCGTGATGACGCCCGGATAATCGAGGTCGAGCACGTCGCAGCTGTGACCGGCGAGACGGAGCGCCTCCATGAAGCCGTCGCGGCGTTCGCAGGACCAGCCCTCGTTGCCGAAACCGCAGTAAGCAAAGTGCCGGAAGCCGCGCTCGAGGAAATGCTCGGCGCCGAGATGGCCGATGGCGGTGTTGTTCGGACGGATCTTGGGCACGCCGGCGTAGGGCGGCCGGTCGTTGAGGTCGACCAGCGGGATGCCCAGTTGCGCGCAGTTCTTGACGAGTTCCGGGGTGGTGTGGCGGCTGATGACGCCGTGCCACTTCTCGCCGCGCAGGAAAGCCGGGTCGTTCGCCGCCAGCGCCTCGTCGTCCAGAAACGTCGTCCACTGCCGGTGGGAGCGCTCGTGCTGCACGATGCCTTGGAGCATGCGCGCGGATTCCTCAAAGCGCATCAGGAACACGAGCAGGATCTTGGGCCTCATTCGGGGTAAAAGATAGGTCAGGCGCCGGGTGATATGCAACCACCGGGAGCCGGTTTCCTCTTGGGACGCGTCGCACTGTTCGGGCGTTACAACGAAAAGCTAAGGCCTGATGCGCGGGCGGTTGGATGCGGCGCGTCCGGCCGGCGGGCGGCAAAAAGAACAGCGGCTGGGTTGGGCCAGCATAACGTCCGCTTAAGTCATTTCGGCCGCGGCGCGGGGGCATTGGATATGCTGCGAGGCCCGAGGCATTTCTCATCCACCGCCGGCCCGGCCGGCACAGTCATCTCCCCCATGAACACACCGCAATCCTTCGGCAGCAACGATGGCCCGCAAACGGAATGGAAAGATTCGCGTCCGCCGTGGGTGAAGCCGCCGGCGCCGTTCATCACGCTGTCGCGCGAATGCTGCTCGGGCGGCTCGACGCTCGCGCAGATCCTCGCGCGCAAACTGAGCGGCGCGACCGTGGGTGCGGCGTGGACCACCTTTGGCGGCAACCTCATCAACCAGATGTTGCAGGAGCATCATCTGCCGACGGACCTCGCGCGCTTCCTGCCCGAGGATCGCGTGCCGGAAGTCAGTGCGACCATCGGCGAAATCGTCGGCCGGCATCCCAGCCTGTGGGATCTCGTGCAGAAGGCGAACCACACCATGCGCCAGCTCGCGCGCGACGGCCAGGTGATCTTCGTCGGCCGCGGCGCGAACTTCGTCACCGCCGACATTTCCGGCGGCGTGCACGTTCGGCTCGTGGCGCCGGTGGGCTACCGCGCGAAGTATTACGCCCATCGCTTCGGCGTGACGCTCGAGCAGGCGACGGCGCACAACGCGAAGTGCGATGCCGCGCGCCGGCGTTATGTGGCCACGCATTTCAGCAAGGATGTCGCCGATCCCTCGGCCTACGATCTCGTGATCAACACCGCGCACGTACCGCTGGAGGAGGCGGCCGAGATGATCCTGGCGCACTTGCGCGCGCACGCTTCGGTGGCGGCGTGAAGGCGACCACCTGCGATTCGGATTTCCGGTCGGTCGGCATTCACCTCAGGACGCGATAATGCTATTTCGCCCCGGAACTGGGGGCTTTCACCCCGCGTGTATGGGTGGAAAGCGACTTGCGGGATGTGTGACAAAGCGTTCGGCGGATAAAAAAGCGCTTTTCAAGCGGGGCGCTTAATTCATTCTGCCGGGCAAGCACCCCCATGGGACAGGAAACGATCACCTATCTCACCAATATCGTCATTGGTGTCATTCTCGCCGGCCTCATGACCCACTATTGGGTGCGGCAGGATCGTCCGGCGTCCCTGCGCTACTGGATGTTGTCGGCGTGGGTGATGACGGCGGCGGACATTCTCTTCGCCGCGCGTCCGGAACTTCCGTACGTGGTCGGCCGCATGGCGCCGACGCTGCTCGTGACTCTCGGCCAGATCACGCTCTGTCTCGGCGCGCAGCGCACCGCGCACCTCCCGCGCTCGTGGCGCCTGCTCGGCGGCGTCTTCTTGCTGCACACGGTTGCGCTGGCGGGCTTTCTCTATGCGAACCAGCCGAGCAGCTGGCGCATGATCGTGAACGGCATCATCTGGGCCAGCCTCTCCTTCGCCGCGCTGCACAGCCTGCGCCGCGCCCCGGCGGTTTTCTGGCAGCCGCTGGTTTCGCCGGCCAACGCCTTCCTTTGCCACGGTATCTTTCACTGCGCTCGCGTCGGCCTCGCGCTGCTCTTTGCGCTGCCGGGTTGGGCGGAGGGTTCGGCCGCGCTGCAGATCGTCGGCGATCTCGAGGTGAGCTTCTTCATGGTGGCGCTGTTCGTCGCGCTACTCATTGCCACCCTTCAGCTGCGCCACGAGGAGCTGATCAGCGCCCGCGCCGAGGTGCAGACCCTCTCGGGCCTGCTGCCGATTTGCGCGTGGTGCAAGAAGGTGCGCGATGACGACGGTTACTGGCGCCAGGTGGAAGTTTACTTTGCGCGTCGCGACCACATCCAGTTTACCCACGGCATCTGCAGCGACTGTCTCGACGAGCAGAAGGCCGTGCGGAAGCCGGACTCGTCGCCGGCGACGCCGGTGAGCCGGTAAGGGTGATCCTTCGAACATTGTTCATCGTTCGTTGTTCAAGGTTCATTTGAAATTTCGATCCCCGGGTCGAAATGGCCAATGAAAGATGAACGTTGAACAATGAACGATTTCAACGGATCAAAATGAAAAGCTGGCTGCGGGAATAAACGCCTGCCAACTTTCGCGCCATGGGCGACCCCTCTCGTTATTCGGATGAAATTGTCGTGTCGTGGCCGGAGCTGCACCGGGACGCGCGCTTCCTCTCGCAGCAACTGCACGATCGCGGCGCCTGGAAGGGCATCATCGCGATCACGCGCGGCGGCCTCGTGCCCGCGGCGCTCGTGGCGCGCGAGCTGGAGATCCGGCTGATCGACACGATCTGCGTGTCGAGTTACGGCGCGGGCGCCGGCGGTGGCGCCGCGCAGCAGCAGAGCGGGCTGCAGCTGCTCAAGGGCGTGACCGGCGACGGCGATGGTTTCCTGCTGATCGACGACCTCGTCGACACCGGCAAGACCGCGCAGTACGTTCGCCAGCTGCTGCCCAAGGCGTATTTCGCCACGCTTTACGCCAAGCCCGCGGGGCGGCCGTTCGTCGACGTGTGTGTGAAGGAATTCAAACAGGACAAGTGGATCTTCTTCCCCTGGGACATCGACTACCAGTTCGTGAAGCCGATCAAGGATGGCGGCAAGGCCCGCGCGCAGTAGCGCGCGGGAACTGCGAACATCGAACGTTCAACTTTGAACGTCCAAATCTTCGGATCATTCGCGCAGTGTCATCCTGAGCCGTGCGAAGGATCCAATCGAGCGCGGACATAGCAAGGAATCCGATTGGATCCTTCGCACGGCTCAGGATGACGGTAGCAGGGGTTTGGTGAACTCTGGACGTTCAGCGTTCGATGTTGAACGTTCGACGTTCGCTGTTTGAGCCGGCATCACGCCGGCTCGAACAACGGCAGGATCTGCATCCCCGGCACGGTCACGAGGCCCTTGTCCGTGATGCGGATTTCGGGAATGACCGACAGCGGGATAAGATTGAAGCCCATGTAGGGCAGCGTGCAGCCGGAGGCGCTCCACGCGGCCTTGAGCGCGGTGGACTCGGCGGCGACGACCGTCGCGCGCTTGTCGGAGAGCAGGCCGGCGATCGGCAGCGCGACCTTGGCGACGACCTTGCCGCCGCGGACGACGCACACGCCGCCGCGCATGGCCTTGATGGTCTTGAGCGCGAGCTGCATGTCGGCCTCGTTGGTGCCGGCGAGGATGATGTTGTGCGCGTCGTGGCCGACGGAACTGCCGACGGCGCCATCCTGCAGGTTGAAATCCTTGAGGAGGCCGTAGGCAACGCGGCCCTTGGACTTGCCGTGGCGCTCGACGACGGTGACGAAGCAGAGGCCGTGTTGCTTGAAGAGATCGGGCCACGTGGCGCCGGGCGCCGGGTTGAGCGCGACCTTTTCGTGGAAGAGGATGATGCCGGGCAGCGCGGTGCGGATCGTGTTGGCGACGACCGGGCCGGTGGGAATTTCCGGCGTGAGCTTCACCTTGGCGGGAATCTTCACGGTCTCGTACGCAGCCTTCGGGTACTTGTACCGCTTCGAGAGCGCCTTATCGAGCAGCGGCGTGACCTTGCGGTTCTCGACCACGAGTTCGCCACCGTACCAGGTGTTCTGCGGGACGAGATCGTCGTTGAGCAACACGATGTCGGCGCGGCGCGCGGGGGCGAGGCCGCCGATATCGCCGTCCTTGCCGAAGCGGGTGGAGCCGTGCAGCGAACCCATGCTCCAGGCGGTGACGGGTTTCATGCCGTGCTTCACGGCCTCGCGCACGACCCAGTCCATGCCGAAGAGGAAAAGATCGTCGGCGTCGCGGTCGTCGGTGCACACGCACACGCGCTTCGGATTCGCGCCGAGTTCGGTGACGGTCTTGATTGCCTGCGGCAGCGAGTGCCACGGCGTGGTCGGCGGGCCGCCGCGGAGGAAGATCCACACGCCGTTCTCGAGGAAGTCGTCGGCGATGTCGCGGTCGATCGACTCGTGCGTGTCGTTGATGCCGCTCGCGGCGCCGGCGGCGACGAATTCGCGGCCGTAGATGTGGCCGGAGACCGGCTTGCCGCGCTTGATCGCCTCGGCGAGCACGCCGTGGCTGCGCGGGTCGCCCATCGCGACCTGGACGAAATCCATCTTCTCGCCGAGCGCCGCGGCTTCGGGCCATTTGTCGAAGATCCGGCCGATCTTGGCGGGCGTCAGGTCGCCGCCGGCGGTCTCGAACTTCGGCGATGTGGCCGGCACGGTGCTCGGCACGGTGAGGAAAATGGAAAGCGGCGCCTGGCGGGCGTCGCGCAGCATCCACTCGATGCCGGCGGCGTCGCATACGTTGCCGATTTCATGGCTGTCGCAGAAGATCGTGGTCGTGCCGTTGAGCAGCGCGCCCTCGGCGTAGGCGCAGGCGGTCATCATCGAACTCTCGATGTGGATGTGCGGGTCGACGAGGCCGGGGGCGAGGATGCCGCCGTTGGCGTCGTAGATCTTCGTCTTGCTGCCGGGAGCCGGACGAAAGGAACCGGCCGGTTTCACCACGGCGATGCGACCGTGCTTGATCCAGATTTCCTTATCCGCGTGCAGGCGCTCGGTGTAGGTGGAGAGCACGCGCGCGCCGGTGATGACGAGGTCGGGTGCTTCGCGGCCCATGGCCACGGCGGCCAGCGAGCGGGTGACTTTGTGCAGGGGGGCGACGCTAAAACGGGTGAGGTTGGCCATGCGCCGAGTTGAGCACGCCCGGTGCCAGCCCGCGAGCCGTTTTCACCGGACTCAGCTGTCCTCGAGCTTGACGTTCTGCTGCTGGAGGAACGGCACGAGCTCGGCCACGCCGAAGTCGGCCAGGATCTTGCCGTGCCAGTCGAGCACCGGCGCCTTGGTCTGGTGGGAGATCCGGCGCATCTCATCGAACGCGGCAGCGTCCTGCGTGACGTTTTTCTCGCGGTAGCCGATGCCGTGCTCCTTGAGGAACTGGGCGGCCTCGAGGCACCACGGGCAGCCGGTCTTGACGTAGAGGAGGGGAAGTTCTTGGGCCATACAGGTTGGACCGCGCGGGTCGGTTAAAGTTCGTCGGAAGCGAGCTGCTCCCGCACCTGGGCGACGATTTCGAAGGAGCGGTGGCGGGCGGCTTGGTCGTAAATGGCGGCGGTGACCATGAGTTCGTCGACGCGCGTGCGCTGGAGGAAGGCGGTGAGACCGCGCTTCACCGTCTCGGGCGAGCCGATCACGGCTTCGCTGAAGGCGTGCTGGACGCCGGCGCGTTCCATCGGGTTCCAGAAGCCGTCCATGCTGTCGATCGGCGGTGGCAGCGGCGCGGGGGCGCCGCGGCGGAGGAGCACGAAGCTTTGCTGCAGCGACGTCGCGAGGCGCGCGGCGGCGGCATCGGTGTCCGCGGCCACGACGCCGATGGCGGCCATGGCGTAGGGTTTGTCCAGCTGGCGCGATGGACGGAAGCCGCTGCGATAGAGGGCGAGCGCTTCGTCGAGATGATCGGGCGCGAAATGCGAAGCGAAGGCGAAGGGCAGGCCGAATGCGGCGGCGAGCTGCGCGCCGAACACGCTCGAGCCGAGGATCCAGATCGGCACGTTGAAGCCGGCGCCGGGGACGGCTTGCACGACTTGGCCGGGCACGGCGGGTTGGAAGTAGGCCTGGAGTTCGGCGACGTCCTCGGGGAAATGATCGGAGACATCCTTCGCGCCGCGCCGCAGCGCGCGGGCGGTGGGTTGGTCGGTACCGGGCGCGCGGCCGAGTCCGAGATCGACGCGGTTGGGGAAAAGGGCGGCGAGCGTGCCGAACTGCTCGGCGATCACGAGGGGAGAGTGGTTGGGCAGCATGATGCCGCCGGAGCCGAGGCGAATCTTGCTCGTGCCCGCGGCGACGTGGCCGATCACGACCGCCGTCGCGGCGCTGGCGATGCCGGGCATGTTATGGTGTTCCGCGAGCCAGAAGCGCTTGAACCCGAGTTGCTCGGCGTGGCGCGCCAGTTCGCGCGAGCGATTCAGGGCGTCCGCGACGGTGCCGCCTTGGACAATGTTCGAGAGATCGAGGACGGAAAACGGAACCATCAGGGGACCATGGTCAGAATGGGGAATTTTGCCAGTGAGTGGAGAAACACACCCCGGCGCTGCGCGCCACCCCTCTTGATAGAGGGGATTTCAATCCACATAGCGAAGTCCCCTCTATCACGAGGGGCCTGTCGGCCATAGCCTTGGCGACGGCTGATGCCCGAAGGGCGGGGTGTGTGGTTCGGGTTACAGCCGCTCCGCAATATACTTCAAAATATCCATCCGCCCGTCCTTGGTCTTCGCCGAGGTGGCGAAGAGATCGGGCGCGGGATCGAGCTCGTTGAGCCCGGAGGCGGCGAGGAAGCGGTCGATGCCGACCTGCGTCTGGTTGGCGGACTGCTTGTCGATCTTGGTGAAGACGACGGCGAACGGCACGCCGGTTTCGATAATCCACTCCACGAACGCGAGGTCGATGGCGTGCGGCTCGTGGCGCGGGTCGATCAGGACGAAGACCGCCTTGAGGTTCTCGCGGTGTTCGATGAAGTCGGCCGCGGCCTCATTGAAATCGGCGCGCTGGGTCTTGGCGACGTGGGCGTAGCCGTAGCCCGGCAGGTCGACGAGGCGCCAGTTGAGATTCATCGTGTAGAAATTCATCAGCTGCGTCTTGCCCGGCAGGTCGGACACGCGCGCGAGGTCGCGCTTTTCGGCGAGCAGGTTGAGCAGGGATGACTTGCCGACGTTGGAGCGGCCGATGAAGGCAAATTCCGGCAGCGGCAGCTTGGGCGCGGAGGCGAGGTTGGGCGCGCTCTTCTCGAACACGGCGGATTTGATCTTCATCTCAGCCATTTGGGCGGGGCCGGCCCGACGTAGCGACCCTTTGTTTGCCGGGAATGCAAAATTTCGGATTTATCGAAAAACAATAAATAGAGATTGACGCGCCGGAAATCCTATTTATCGATCATCGATAAATCAATTTGGCGCTGATCCTGGCCTCGAACTCGACCCACTTTTCTCAAAACCCCATGAAACGATTCACCAACCTGCCTGCGAATTTGCGGGCTCTCTTCGGCTTCCTGCGCGTCATCACGATCGCGGGGGGCTTTTTTGCCGTCCTGAGTGTGATCTTTGATTTCACGATTTTGCCGCGCCTGGGCGCCGACAGCAGCGTGGGCATGACGATGGGTGAAGTGGCGTTGCGCGCCGATCCCGTCGCCAGCGAACTGCACACGCCGGGCGCGAAGCCGGGTGCCCTGATGCTGAAATCCGTGCGCGCGACCTTGGTGGCCAAACCCGGCAGCCAGGATGCCGCGTTACGGGCGGTGTTGCTCCAGAGCGTGGTGCCTTATCTGCTGGTCATGATCGTGACCGCCTATGTGCTCTGCACCGCGCTCCGGAAACTGTGCGGCAACTGGGAAACGGGCGACATGTTCAATGAGGAAAATCTCAAGCTGGTGCGGCGGATCGGCCTCACGCTGATCGTTTCCAGCCTGATCAAGGCCGTGCTCGCGATCTGGAACGCGGCGGTGGTCGGCGTGTTCCTGAGCACCCAGGTCACCATCGGCGGTGGCCTGAAGCCGCTCGAATTCGCCGGGCGCACCGCATTCGATCCGCCGGCCGGCGTGCTGTCGATTCCCGCAGGACTGGTCATCGGTTGCCTCGTGCTGATGCTGGCGGCGGCGTTCCGTCAGGGTTTGACCCTCAAGGCCGAGAACGATCTCACCGTCTGAGCCATGCCCATCCAACTTAATCTCGATCGCGTAATGGCGGAACGGGGCATCAGCCTGACCGAGCTGGCCGCCCGCGTGGACATCACGCTCGCCAATCTCTCGATCCTGAAAACCAACAAGGCCAAGGCCGTGCGCTTCAGCACCCTCGAGGCACTGTGCCGGGAACTGAAATGCCAGCCGGGCGACATCCTCGAGTTCGTGAAGGACAAATAGGCCGGACTCGGCGTTTGCGTTTCGCGCGGGAAGGAGATTTCTTGGCCGTCCCATGAAACGTACCGCATCCGCTGTCTGGAAGGGCTCGCTCAAGGCGGGCAAAGGCGCGCTCTCCGTCCCCGGCGGAGCGCTCAAGAATACGGAATACTCCTTCGGTTCCCGCTTCGAGTCGGGCGTCGGCACCAACCCCGAGGAACTCATCGCCGCCGCGCACGCGGGTTGCTTTGCGATGGCGTTCTCCGCGACGCTGGGCGAAGCGGGCATCACGCCCGACCAGCTCGATGTCACGGCCGAGGTCAGCCTCGACAACGTCCCGCCGGCCGGCTGGACCGTCACGAAGTCGCACCTCGTGCTGAAGGCCAAGATCCCCGGCATCGACGCCGCGAAGTTCAACGACCTCGCCGCGAAGGCCAAGGCCGGTTGCCCGATCTCGCGCTTGCTGAAGGCCGAGATCACGCTCGACGCTTCGCTGGTGTAGTCCGCTCCAAGCAGCGGAATTTGAGATCTCAGATTTGAGATTTCAGATCACTGATTCGGATTTCAGTTTGCCGTCCGAAAGTCCGGCCATCTGAAATCTCAAATTTCAAATCTGAGATGCAGCACCGCGTGCAGCGGTTGCTGCCCCGCGTCGCTGCCTTAGTACCGATCCATCACGCCGTACATCGACCAGAGCAGGCCGAACGTGTACAGCCCGGAGGCCGCGAAGCCGAAGACGATGCTGGCGGTGTTCTGCATCGCGATGCCGCTGCCGATCAGGACGATGTTGCCCCCGATCACCATGATCCAGAAGTCGCGGCTGCGCTTGGAGATTTTGAAACGATCATCGCGCACCATCAGGTCGCGTCCGGAGTCGATCTCCGCTTGGCGGAGCTCGTTGAGGATATTGTGGACGTCGACTTTCTCCTGAGGCGGGAGGGCGTCGGCCACGCGCTCGAACTTGGCCTCGGTCAGCTGGTGCGGGGAAGACGAATCCCCGTCGCGCGGAAAAAGCCGCTTCGCGAAGGCGGACGATTTGATCGCCGTGAATTCAAATTTCCCCTCGAGGCTGATCAACGTCTCGGGACTGATCTTGCCGAGGTAGGCCAGCGATTCGAGCCCCTCGATCGTGAAAGGACCGGCCACTTGGTGGCCGATGATCGCCTGGTAGCGGGTTTCGTTTGGGCCCGACAGTTTCATGGGAGGGAAGGTACCGGGAGGGAAATGCGCATCGTCCGGCAACGATTTGGCCCGCGTGGGCCGACGACAGGGGAAATCGACGTCGACGGCAAGCGCGGTGTGCCGTCGGCGGGAACGAAAATAATTTGAGACCGGCCGGTCTCCCACCAACGTGGGGGCGTGCCTCCCCGGAAAATGAACCGCTTCTCGCTCGCCTTGCTGGCGATCGGCCTGACCGGCGCCGTGCTGATCTATTGCTTCGCCCCGCCGCCGGAGACCGATGCGTTCGGCAACGATCCGCTGAATGACAAGCGCACCCGGCGCCAGCTGCAGGTGATCGGCGGCAAGGCGAATGAACTCTCGGCCGATTTCATCGACTGGTTTGGCGGACTGTGGGAAGGAGAGAACCTCGCCTACACCGTCGCCGTGCTCACGGTCGTGGCCACCGGCGTTTTTCGCTTCGTCGCCGTGCGCCTGCCGCCGCCGGCTTCGCACTCGCCAAAGCCGGATTAAAACCGGCAGCCTCCCCGCACTTTACCTCGTCACCCTATGTCATTCCCCCTGATTCGCTCCCTCGCGGCCTGTGCCGCTTCACTCGTCCTGCTGGCTGCCGGTTTTGCCGTGGATCCCGCTGTGCTCGGTTTCGATCCGGTGCGCCTTCAACGCCTCGATCGCGTGATTGAGACCGAGATCCAAGGCGGCAAGCTCGCGGGCGCGGTGATGATCGTGAAGCGCGACGGTCAGGACGCTGTGCTCAAGGGCTACGGCTACCAGGATGTCGAGGGCAAGGTGGCGATGAAGACCGACACGATTTTCCGCATTGCCTCGATGAGCAAGGCCGTGACAACCATCGCCGCGCTCATGCTCTACGAGGAAGGCCGGTTCATGCTGAACGACCCGGTGAGCAAGTTCATCCCGGAGTTTTCGAAGTCCGTCGTGGCCGTGCCGCCGCCGCCCGGTTCGCCGTCCGACGTGAAATACGTCACCGTGCCAGCCAAGCGCGCGATCACGATCCACGATCTCATGACCCACACCGCCGGCCTGACCTACGGCGACATGCTGGCGATCGAGGACTACAAGAAGGCGAAGCTCTACGGCTGGTACCTCATCGACCATGACGAGACGATCGGCGACGCAATGAAGCGCCTCGGCTCGCTGCCGCTGTCCGCGCAGCCGGGTGAGGCTTTCAACTACGGTTACAGCTCGGATCTCCTCGGCTATCTCGTCGAGGTCGTCTCCGGCCAGCCGCTCGACAAGTTCGTCGAGGAACGTATCACGAAGCCGCTGAAGATGGTGGACACGAGTTACTACCTGCCGCCGGAGAAGGCGTCGCGTCTCGCGGTGGTTTACGGCCTTGAGCACGGCCAGCTCGTGCGGAAGGAAGACTCGGAGAAGAGCGATTTTATCCAAGGGCCGCGGAAATTGTTTTCGGGCGGCGCGGGCTTGCTCTCGACGGCGTCGGACTACGGCCGGCTCCTGCAGATGCTGCTCAACGATGGCGAACTCGAAGGCGTGCGCCTGCTCAGCCCGCGTACGGTCGCACTGATGCACATGAATCATACCGGCGACCTTTTCAAAGGCGAGGGACGTGCATTCGGACTCGGCTTTTGGGTGAACGAGCAGCCCGGCGCCTATGGCGAGCTGGTTGGACCCGGCGCCTATGGCTGGGGCAGCGCGTATTTCCCGCAGTACTTTATCGACCCGAAGGAAAAACTGGTGGGCATTCTGATGTGCCAGCTGAAGCCCGCCGGGAACAGCAACCTGACCCAGCGGTTCAAGGTGACGATTTATCAGGCGCTGAAGTGAGGGACGGAATTGGAGGGCCGGTCTCCTGACCGGCCAATGATGTCCGTTGCGAGCATGCTCGGCCGGTCAGGAGACCGGCCCTCCAGGATAGCCCGCGGAAAATATTCCCAGACGGTTGTCCTCACCGCGGCCGGTCTGCCATGAGGTTGTCGTACTCGGCTTTGAGCTTCTTCTGTTCCGCGGGTTCGTCGAGGCCGAGCGCGGCGCTCAGCTCGAGCAGGTCGGCGATGCTGTTGAGTTGCTTGGCCGATTGCTCGCGGGCTTCGGCTTCGGCGGCCTTGGCGGCGGATGCTTTGTTGCCATTGAGGGACTCAAACAGCGGCGAAACGTGTTTCTTGACGAGGCGCGCGGAGCGACCGGCGGGCGTTTCGTAATTGGGATCGAGCGGTTCCTCGACTTTCTTCAGCGGCGGCGCCACGAAGAGTCGGGGAAGGCTGATGGTTTTGTCCCGCGCGCTGTTCACCGTCATCTTGGGCAGGACGAGCACTTCCTTGTTTTCAGGAGTCGCGGCGGGAGCGGCCGGCGCGGCGCCGGGGACGATCTTCACCTCCGGCAGGCGCAGGGCGGGATCGCTGACGCGTTTGATCGGCCGGGGTGTGGCTTTGGCAGGCGTTTGCTGGGCCGGATCGGCACTCTGGGCCTTGGAGTCGTAGGCGGGCAGGCTGTCCTTCAGCGCCCGATCGGATTCCGGACTGGCGAGGGCGCTGGCCGCAAAGCCGAGGAATGCGAGGGCCGCCACGGCCGCGGACACGGCAGGTTTCGGGGAAGGCATGGGAGTGTGCGTTGAACGTTGGGCGGCCCGCTTCCTTTGAGAGACTGCAGCCGGCGGCGAATGTTCAATCGGAACCCGGGAAAACACGAAGCAGCGAAGAAACCAAGGTCTGGCTTTGCTGCTTCGCTTCTTTGTGTTGGCCCTAGGGCAGTGACGCCAGAAACCGGATGAGATTCGCGATATGGTCATCGACCGTCACCCCGAGGTGCTGGCAACCCAGCTCGATCGTGCTGCGGTCGATCTTGGCGGCGAAGCCGGGGTCCTTGAATTTCTTCCGGATCGAGCTGGCCTTCATCTCGCCGTAGCGGACGGGATTCATTTTCCGGTAGGCGTAGAAGATGCCGGTCATCTCGTCGCAGGCCACGAGCGCGGCGGCGAGTTTCGTTTGCGGCAGCGTGGTGAAACCGTGGTAACTGTAGGCGTGCGCCTCGACGGCGTGAATCAGCGCGTCGGGATAGCCCCAGTTCTTGAACCACTGCAGCGACGGCGCCGGATGGGTGTCGGGGTGCTCCTGGAAATCGATGTCATGCAGCAGGCCGCTGAGGTACCACAGGTGGGAATCCTCGCCGGGAAAATTCTGTGCGTAGCCGGCCATCGCGGTTGCGACCATCTCGGCGTGGAGCAACTGGTATTCATCGCGCACGTGTTCCCGCAGCAGGGCGTGGGCGGCTTCTTTCGTAGGCAGCATGAATCAGAGGACAGCGATCAGAGGACGGAGGACAGATATATACCGCTCAGATCTTGGTGTCCCTGCCCGTGAGGGCGGCGGAGAGGACGATCTTCAGGGCTTCCTTGTAGTCGGCGGAGTCGCGCTCGTCGTAGAAGATGGTGCAGTGCACGAGCGTCTTGCCGCCGAGCAGAAGCGAAGCGGTGGTCGCGATCTTGTATTCGCCCGGCGGCGGCGCCTTGCCGATTAGGGCGGGATCCTCGTTGGTAATGGCGACGCCGAGACCGCCGGGGACGTTCAGCTCGGTGACCGGCGGACGTGCGTCGCGGCTGGGCAGGAAGGGTTCGGAGGCGACGAGGTTGAAACCCTTGAGGGAAACGAGGTCGGTGACTTCATAACCGGGGACATCGGCCGGGAGCAGGCTGAGCAGCACGGCGGCATTGCGTCCGTCCTTCGGCGCGAACTTCAGCACCGGATAAGGCGGCGCCGGCGTGCCGGGCGGCAGCGCATCGACTCTGACCCAGCCGGCGACCGGCGTAACGGCCACGGCATGGCCGAGCATCTCGGCGTGGCCGCGAACAAGCAGGAGGGAGGAAAGCAGCAGGAAGACGGCGAGGCGTTTCATGGGGAAAGGGCGGGGAGAAACAGGTGAGAGGAGACAGGGGACAGAAAACGGGGGACGGGCGGAAAGCGGATGGGGAGACGGTTGGCTTGAAATGCGGGCGGGGCAAGCTTGGGGGTAGGTGGTGTTTTCCCGGATTGTCATCCTGAGCCGCGCGAAGGATCCAATCGAGGACGGACGTAGCAACTGATTCGGTTGGATCCTTCGCACGGCTCAGGATGACAGCAGAAGAGGATCCAAAGAAAAAGCCGGCGACCCCCAGGCCGCCGGCTTGTGCTGCAAACCAAACTTGCTGCTTAGAATTTGTACGTGAAGGTGCCGCGGATGTTCGTCGGGGTGCCGACGTACACCAGCGAGCGGTTGATGCTGGCCATCAGGTAATCCTTATCGAACACGTTGTCGACGTTCACCTGGGCGGTCCAATTGTGCTTGGAATTGTAGGTGAAGATGAGGTTCACCAGCGTGCGCTCGCCGAGATAGAACGACGGCTGCTGGGGAATCGGATTGGTCGGCGTGCCGGCGGCGGTGGAGCCAGCGGGTGCGGCATCGCCCGGGCGATTGCCGACGTAGTCGATGCCAACGCCAACCCGGAAGCCATCCAGCATGCCGGCGTCCTTGTCGAACGCGTAGCTGGCCAGAACGCCACCCGATTTCTCGGCCACGCCGCGGAATTCGACCCCGTACGGGTCGCGGTTCTTGAAGGCGGTGTAGTTGCCGATGATCGAGATATTCTTGGTGGGATTGGCGCGAATCTCATATTCCCAGCCCTTGGCTTTGCGATCGGAGAAGAGCGCGGGCAGGAGCGGAACCGGAGCCGGCGTCGTGAGATTGCCCGGGTTCGGCACCGAGAAGTTGTCCTGCTTGATGTCGAAATGGGAGACCGTGAAGTAGATCTTGTCGTCCATCACCTTGAAGCGCGCGCCGAACTCGTTCTGCTTCGAACTCGTCAGGGCGGGCACGAAGGCGCCGGTGGTCGACGGGCTGTTGGCGGAGGACTGCTCCGAGTAGGAGTAGTAGAGCGAGACGTTGTCCTTCCATGGCTTCACCACGACGCCGTACGACGGGAGCGAGGTGTCCGGGGAGCTGGTCTTGATCACGCCGGTGAGCATGTTGTGCACGCGCTGGCGGTAGTACTGCTTGGACTCGGCCGCGTTCAGGATCAGGCGGTTGTTGAAGAGCGCCACGTTCTGCGAGACGTAACCCTGGAGGAAGCGGCTGCTCGTCTGGTTGTAGAAGTTGACGGTGCTGCGCGTCCAGTTCGTGTCGACATAGTGGTCGATGTCGAAGTTGGGCGCCGAGATGTTGGATGCCCAGTTGAAGTAGTTTTTCGATCCGCTGTAGGCGAAGCCCACGAGGGTGGTGGACTTGAGCGAGTTGTTCTCGAAGATATACGCGTAGTCGTTCTGGATCGACAGCGTGCGCGGGTCGTCGCGCGGGTCGGTGCCCGAACGCGCGAAGATGCGGGTTGGCTGCGTGGTGATGGGCGAGCCGGTGTAGGGCGCGGTGCCGAGGTACTGCATGCCCGGGACGTAGTCGCCGGTGAGCGGGTCGCGGTTGCCGCCCGTGCCGCCGGTGCTGTTGCCGGTGTTCAGCTGCGGGGCGTACTGTGAGGACTTGTGGTACAGGGCGGCAAAACGGGCGGAGAGGCCCTTGATCAGCTCGGCGGTCGCCTCGACCTTGAAGTCATGCTGCTTGTCCGTGCGGTAGATGTCGTCGGCGAAGACATCGAGGTCGAGCGGCACGCCGGAGAGAATGTGGGCCTTGGTTTTGGTGCCGGCGGACGGGTCGACCGGCAGGCCGAGGTAGAGCGACGACCGCCAGTTCGTGTAGATATACGAAACGGTGACCTGGGCTTTCTCGGAGAGCTTGTAGGTGAACTCGGGCATCAGCGTCGTGGACTGCACGTAGGAGCTCTTCCACCAGTTATCCCAGTGGCGCATCGAGCCGATCACGCGCATGGCGACCTTGTCGCTGGCCACGCGGTTCACGTCGAAGTAGCCGGAATTGGCGTCGAACTGGCCGACTTGGACACTGATCGAACCGAAGTCGCGGAATTGCGGCTTCTTGAGCGTGTTGTTGACGGTGCCGCCGGGTGAGGTGGGCAGCGGGGCGAGGATGGAGTTCGGACCCTTCACCACGTCGATGCGGTCGACGATGGCCGGGTCGAGATTCATGAAGCCGCCGTAGGTGAAGCCGTCGACGGTGTGGCCGTCTGCCTGGAAGCCGCGGACGTTCGTGCGCTCGTTGGCGTTGGGCAGCGTGGACTCGCTGATGCCGGCGATGTACTTCGTGGCGTCGAGCAGGCGGCCCGCGCCGACGTCCTGGATCAGTTCGCTGGTGATGACGGACACGTTTTGCGACGAGTCCATGAGATTCATGCGGACGCGACCGGCGGAGGTGGACTCCAGCGAGCTGTAGCGGCCGACGGAGGAATCGGACGACGTCACCTGGAAAGGCGAGAGTACGATGACTTCATCCTTGGCCGGGGTGGTGGCGGTGGCGGGGGTGGCGGCCGGCGCAGTTTGGGCTGCGAGCGGCCACGCGGTCGCGAGGAACGCGAGCGCGGCGAGGTGTCGGTTGACGGTTTTCATGCTTGGGGAACGAACGGGGTGAACGCATGGCTCCGCGCGAAGGCGGATGCCGCTGTCGGGAACAGGGAAGAAAGACAGTTTGCGCTCGGGGGTTGGGGATAGCGGACCTAACTGACGAAGAGACGGGATAGCGCCGCACTCGTGCAAAACAACCAACCCACGGCTCAACGGTTGAGCGTGCGCACGAAAATTCGGGAATTTCCAACCCGCGCGCGAGCACGCGCGACTATGTGCGCGCGCTTCCGACCTTGCCCTGCAAGCGCGCCACCGTCTGCCGGCAAAGCGTTTCGCCGCGCTGGAAATCACGGCACGTCTGCGGTCGCGTTGCGTAGATCGTGCAGAGACGCGTGACCGGATCGAGCGCGACGCAGGCGCCGTTGCCGTGCTGGTCCATGAAGCGCAGGCCGCCGTGCACGGCGACCAGTTCCTCCGGCACGACGTCATCCGGGCGCAGCTCAACGGCGAGATGACAGCACAGCCCGCAACCGGCGCAGGCGGGAAAATTTTCCGGCAGCGGATCCATGCTCAGGCTTCCTCGGGGTAGGCGAGACACGAATCGGGAAATGCCGGCGCATGTCGCATCCAGCGGACGAGACACAGGCTGTTCGTCAGCGCCTCGTGTAGCGCGGAGCCGAAATCGTAGGAGCGGTCGTCGTACCCTGAAGCCTCGATCGCCTCGTCCATCCCGAGCATCACGGCGAACATCCGCGCGCGCAGCGCCGGGATGTACGCGGGCGTGAGGTCGACGGACGGATCGGCGAGATTCGCCTCACACACGGCGGCATCGCTGGAGTGATGCGAGCGACACGCCTCCGGCCGGCCGGCGTAGATCGAGCAGGAGCCGTTGGCGAGGAGCACGCACGGCTGGCGGCTCGCCTCGCGGCCGCCCTCGGGAAAAGCGGCGACGCGCCGGCGGTGCGCCTTGAGCTCTTTGATCGTGGCGGTGAGTTTCGCGGGCGAGAAATTCACCTGGATGTGATCCGCCGCGAAGAACACCTCGTGCGCCTGCACCTCCACCGGCACGTGGCAGCAGTGCGCGCAGCCGGCGTGGCACGCGATGGTGGCGCGCACGCGCGCGGGCGTGTCGGCGAGCGTTTGCTCGAGCTCCGCCATGCCCCAGCCGAGTGCCTTCATCATCTCGGGCGGCCGGCTGACCTTCGCCAGGCGCCGCTCCATGCCGCGCACGGTGCGGTCAAAGAGCTCGAAACGGCGTTGGTCGGAGAGGGGAGCGGACATGGGACGGCTCCTAGGACGCACGGTTTGCGCCGGAGTACGACAACAATGGCGCCACTTGCGAAATCGCGAAATCTGGCCTCCTTAACCTTGTTCGCCGCCAGGCCAGTGACACGACAAGGAAGAGCGTGACTGAGCTTGGCGCATCGCAGCGATGCGCATCTCAGATTTGAAATTTGAGATCTCAGATCTGTGGCGTGCGGGGGCGGACCAATCCATTTACCAACATGAAATTCGACGACTTACTCAACTACCGTGATGAGCTGGTCCGGCACGCCCGGCTGGCGAATGTGGCTTATGCCTATCAATGGCTGACCGACTTCAGCGCGCGCGTCGCGCAGTCCGGCCTGCGGGGCGAAGTCATGCTGCGCGCCGCCGACGCGGAGGGCAACCCGCGCAAGCCGCGCCTGCATGCCGTCGATTTTAATCAGTCGGTGGTGCAGGAGCATTTCCTCGACGAGGAGATCGCGGAGCTGAGCGATGTGCTGGCCTTCGCGCACAACGGCAGTCTGATCGTGGAACTCAAGTTCCGGATCGAGGAAGTCGCCGCGCGTTTCCTGCCGGCGCTCCGGCGTGAGTTGGAGGAGTCGGAGGTTTTCCCCGAGGAGCCCGCGTCCTCGACGGAAGAACCCGGCCGCGATGCGGAGACGGCGTAAGCCGCGCCGGCGTCATTCGCCGATCAGCGTGAGTACGATCTCGCGCTGATGCGGCTCGCGGCGGTGTTCCCACAGGAAAATGCCCTGCCACGTGCCGAGCAGCAGCCGGCCGTCGCCGAAAGGAATTGTTTCCGAGGAACGCGTCAGCGCCATCTTGATGTGGCTCGGCATGTCGTCCGGGCCCTCGAGCGTGTGGACAAAGTGCGGATCGTTTTCCGGCACCAGCCGCTCGAGCCAGCCCTGCAAATCGCGCCAAGCCGACGGATCGGCGTTTTCCATCAGCACGAGGCTGCAGCTCGTATGGCGGCAGAAAACCGTGGCCACGCCCGTCTTCAGTCCGCTCCGGGCGAGCTCGTGCGCGACCTGATCGGTGATTTCCACGTGGCCTTGGCCGCGGGTGCGAAGCTTCAGGCTGGCTTGGTGAACGGGCATGGCGGAACTAAAGCGGCGGCGCCGACGGTCGCAAGCGGCACCGCACTTTCAACCCAGCGGTGCCGGATTCAGCTGCCACGTGCGGTAGGCCAGCGCCGTGGCGAACGAGACCCACGCGAGGTAAGGCAGCAATAGAGCGGCGGCGAGCGGACGGATGCGCCGGAAGGCGGCAATGGTCGCGGCGATCAGCAGCCACAGCACCACGATTTCGACGAAGGCCCACTGGCCGCGGTGCCATGCGAAGAAGAGCCAGGACCACAGGGCGTTCACCGCCAGCTGGACGATGAAAAGCCAGAGCGCGCTGCGAGCGCCGGCAAAACCCCGCTCGCGCCACACCAGCCACGCGGCGATGCCCATCAGCAGATAGAGCAGGCTCCAGACCGGCCCGAACACGCCGGCGGGCGGCGCCCACGCGGGCCGAACCAAGGAGCCATAGAAATCGGCGGCGTGGATCGAGGCGATGGCGCCCAAGGCGCCTGCGACAAAAGCGAGCGCGAGCCAGCCCACCAAGCCGAGGATCTGTTGTTTGCGGGTCATGTGTCTTGGATAGACCGCGCCGGACTGGACCGGTTCGACGATCTGAAATCCCACTGTAAGAATCCTGACCGATTGCGCGAGTGCGCTTCATGGATTTAGTCGACGTCACCCCATGATCAAGCAACTCGCGCATCTCTGCCTCAAGACCAGCCAGCTCGACCGGATGACCGCCTTCTATTGCGACGCGCTCGGCGCGAGCGTGCGGTTCCGGTACCTCAATCCCGCCGGGCAGATGGTGGGCGGCTATTTCGATCTCGGTGGCGGCACGTTCATCGAGATCTTCGACCACGCGGACGCGCACCGGCGGAGCAAATCGCCCAAGCCGCTGGAAGCACTTGAGGAGCACCGCGACCCGTGGCTCGCGCGCTACAATCATTTCTGCCTGCAGGTGGAAGGCCTCGACGCCTACGTGAGCTTGCTCGAATCGC
The DNA here is from genome assembly GCA_048498955.1 of Verrucomicrobiota bacterium. GTDB lineage: Bacteria > Verrucomicrobiota > Verrucomicrobiia > Opitutales > Opitutaceae > Lacunisphaera. The sequence goes on from JBEHWZ010000007.1 coordinate 83,589, forward strand.
GCGGCGTCACGGTGACCGGCCGCAAAACCGGCAACGACCGCTCCCGCCAGGCGTGGATCAAGGATCCCGACGGCAACCAGATCGAGCTGCAGGAATACACGCCCGAAAGCCGCCAGCTCACAGGCGAGGACTATCGCGAATCGTAATTTGGGAAATTCCGCCCGCTCGCAAATGTTCGTATTACGAACATTTGCGGCCCCCGGCAGTCTTACCGTAGAGGGCGGCTGCGGGCTCAATTGTTCGTAATACGAACATTTGTTGGTTCGCATACGGATTTGTCACGGCCCGTGGCTTGTCAGGAGGAAAGGTCCGGGCGGTTATGTGGATATGTACGAATACAACCCACCGCCGCTTTTTGATCTGATCGGTAACCTGGTCTGGCTGATGGCAGAGGACTTTGCCCGATTGCGGCGCAGTCGGCTCAGTCACCGGCCGAAAATTTCCCGAGGCAAGACCCTGCGACCGGGGCCAGATACCCGATGCTGGAATGAGTTTGCGGACAAGATCGCGCCCTTGCTCCGCCGCCGCGGCGCCAAGGCGTTGCTCGCGCGCGAGCTCGGGCTCAATCGCGGACGGATCAGCGAATTTTTCGTCAAGCGCTCGGCGATGCCGGACGCGGAACGCCTGCTGCGCCTGCTTGAATGGTACGCCTGGCGGCTGGCCAGCGATCGCCAGCAACGTACTTTCGTTTCCCGTCCGAATGTTCGTAATACGAACATTCGTTGAGCGGAGCGGTTGTCGCACGCAGGAGAAGTCACGTGTCTGATGTTCGTATTACGAACATCAGCGGGATCGCGGCGCTGCTTATTAGGGGGAGGCGGGTGACTTGAGGGGGAGCGCGGATAGCCTGCGCTGCAGGGCCGGGCCGAAGATCGTCAGGCTGAGGCCGGAGATCACGAGCGCGGCGGCGACCAGCTTCCAGCCGGGGAGCGGTTCGCCGAGGAAGAGGGCGGACGAGAGCATGCCGGAGATCGGCACGAGCAGCGCGAACGGCGTGATGGTCGTCGCCGGGTGCCGCGCGAGCAGCCAGCTCCAGAGCGAGTAGGCGACGAGCGTGGAGAAGTAGACTGTGTAGGCGGTGCACAGGATCGCGGTCAGGCTGACATGCGTCAGGCTTTGCATGATCAGCGTGGGGCCTTCGAACACCAGCGACGCGACGGCCATCGCGGCGGACACCGGCAGGCTGCCCCAGACCACGAGGGCGAGCGGGTTGACCTTGCCGAGGCGCTTGGACGTGAGGTTGCCAATGCCCCAGGAAATCGCCGCGAGCAAAAGACATGCGAACCCGATCAGCGTCACGTCGCCGCCGGTATGCATCCCGACCACCACGAAGCCGACGGCGGCGACGAGTGCGCCGGCGATTTGCGGGAACGTGACCTTCTCCTTGAGGAAGACGACGGCGAGGCTGAGCGTGACGAAGACCTGAAATTGCAGGATGAGCGACGCGAGTCCGGCCGAGACGCCGAGCTTCATGCCGAGGAACATGAAGCTGAATTGAAACGCGAACATGCTGAAGCCGTACACGAGCAGCTGTCCGACCGGCACCGGCGGCCGCTTCAGGAAGAACACCGCGGGAATCGCCACGAAGATGAAGCGCAGCGTCACCAGCAGCAGCGGCGGCAGGTCGTGCAGCGCCAGCTTCAAGGCCACGAAGTTCGAGCCCCAGATCGAGACCGTGAGGACGGCGAGCAACATGCGGCGAAAAGGCAGGGTGGCTGCGGACATGCGCTCCAATCTCGTGGCGAACGCCCGGCCGGCAATCGTTTCTCGTGCAGAGGGCCTGCAGTGGGCGTGGTTTATTCCAACAGTCTGTATGCGTGGCTCGGTAAACACCAAGGAGCCAAGAAGCTAAGCCGAGCCGGCCGGTTCATTTCTTCCCAACGGCCCACTCCGCGAGGCGCTGCTTGGTTTCAGCGAGCTGGCGGTGCAGGCGGTCGAGCACGTCCTGGTTGCTCTGGACGTTCGGGTTGTTCCCCTTGGCGGTGGCGAGCGTGTGCTCGAGGAACTGGTTCATGACGGCGATTTCATTTTCGAAGCGCGCTTGGCGCGCCTGCCAGCCGAGGATCTCGACCTGGTGGACGGTCTTGCCATTCACGGCGGCACGCATGGCTGCTTCGCGCGCCTCGACGGTGGCGACGCCGCGATTCATGGCGTCGAGCCGCAATTCCTGCAGCGCGGTGTCGAAGGTCTGCAGCTGCTCGTTGCTGAATCGCTCGCCCAGGTCCAAGCGGAAATTTCTCAACTCCGCGACTGAGGCGGACTGCACGACGACCTCCGGCAGGTCCGGCTTGGCGCAGCCGCCGAGGAGGGCCAGCAGGAGAAGGGCGGCGAACCGGCGCAGCATGCTCAGGGCTGGGCGCTGGTGCGCATTTCCACGGAGTAGCGGGTGATGCCTTGGGCGCGCACTTCGCTCAGCAACTGCATGGCGTCGACGAGGCGCGCGTTGCGGTCACCGGTGATCACGACCCGCGGTTGGTGCGCGGCCTTGCTCCAGACGCTCAGCCGGTAGTTGGACTCGGCGAGCGGATACGGTCCCTGTTCGTTCCAATAGAAACGATGGTCGTCGGTGGCGGTGAGCGTGAGGGTTTCGGGCTGCTTGCTGGCGGGCAGGACGGCCGCCTGGCCGTCGATGAGGCCTTGTTCCTTGAGCGTTTTCCAGACGGAGACGAAGGCGAGCAACACGATCACGGCGCTGAGAAAACTCGCGAAGGCCGAGTTTCGCTCCGGCATCCGGATCAGATCCTTGAGCCGCGGGGTTCTCATGTCGGCAAGGATGCGAATCGCTTCGTTTCAGGCAACCGCGAACTCGACGCGACCCAATTACAAACTCCGCGCGCGCCAACGGAGTATCGGCTTTATCCCACGCGCTTCGTGAACATCATGACAGGTGCAACCCCACCACAATATGTATGCTCCTCATGGCATCGTTTTGTCAGCGCGCCGCAAGGCGCGAGTGGAAATCATCCCACTCATTGACGTTGTGTTCTTCCTCCTCGCGACCTTCGTGCTCTTCACGCTGTCGCTGAACAAGGTCAGATCCGTGCCGGTCGTGCTGCCGGAAGCGAGAGGTTCGGCCGAGCCCGGGCCCGAGTTGGTCAGTCTCTCGGTTTCCAGCGGCGGCGTGGTTTACTGGAATACGGAGAAGCTCGATGTCGCCGAAATTCCCGCCCGGCTGGAAATGCTCAAGAAGCAGAACACCGAACCGCGCATCTTTGTGAGCGGGGACGAACGCGCCAGCCTGGGCGCGGTGGTGGCGGTGTTCGACCAAGTCCGCCAGGCCGGCATCACGCGGCTGTCGATCGAGACCCGGCTCAAGACGGCCAGTAGATAATTGGAAAAACACGAAGCAGCGAAGGAGCTAAGCCCGGCTTGGCTGCTTCGCTGCTTTTTTGTTTTCAGCGCTTCGATCCGACACACCCCGCCCTGTCGGGCACCCCTCTTCATAGAGGGGACTTCGGCAGCGCGGGTTTGAGGTCCCCTCTATCAAGAGGGGTGTCGCGAAGCGACGGGGTGTGTTCCCCCATCCGGCTTACTTGCCGGCGCCGAGGTTGGCCGCGAAGAACTTCGCACCTTCGCTCACCAGCTGGTTGGGATCGGTCTGGAACGCGCGGCTGTCGGTTTCGATCGCCATCACGCCGGACCAACCGGACGCCTTGATCGCGGCGAAGAGGCCGGGGTAGTTGGCGGAGCCGGTGCCGAGCTCGACGTCGATGATCGCGTCTTTGCCGTCCGCGCCCTTCGCGACCTTCTTGTCCTTGAAATGGATGTCGTACACGCGGTCGCCGTACGCCGTGAAAATCTTGGCGGCGTCGAAGCCGGCCGCCGTGATCCAGCCGATGTCGAGGCACACGCCGATGCGATGGTCGCGCTTCGCGAGCACGGCCTGCACCGTCGCGGGGTCGCCGTACATGGAGCCCTTGCCATGGTTGTGGATGGCGAGCTTGATGTCGTACTCCTTCACCAGCTGCTCGAGGTTGTCCCACTCGGCGAGGTTCTGTGGCTCGACGATGATGACCTTCGCGCCGATCAGCTTGGCGAACTCGAACAGTTTGCGGTTCTGCTCCTTGTCGAGGGAGGTGTTGTTGACGCCGAAGGTGTAGCAGGTGAGTCCCTTCGCCTCGAGGATCGCCTTTTTGCGCAGCGTTTCTTCGCGCGGGGCCGCGGGATCGAACTGGCCGCTGATGAACTGCAGCTGCGTGATGTGGTGCTTCACCGCGAAGTCGACGACCTCGTCAAAGCTCATCCGGTTGCAGGTCCAGGTTTGCAGGCCGAGTTGCACGGTGCCGGCGGAGGCCGACGAAAACAGCACGAGGCCGAGGGTAAGGAGCGCGAGGCGCAGCAGAGGATTTTTCATGAGGAGCGGCCATGATGGGTGTCCGCCCGGGCGCGCGGAAGGCTTTTCCGTCCGGTTGCATAAACAAAAAGGCCCGGTTGCGCTCGAACGCACCGGGCCGGATGAGAACGCTACGGATGCTCAATGACGGTCGTGATCGTGACGGTCGTCGTGGTGATCATGGTCGTCATGACGGTCGTGACCCGGCGCCTCGTGCCAGTGGTTGTCGTGGTCGCGGTAGCGCACGCGCGTGAAGTAAGTGTGCGGGTAGTAGGCGACGACGCGCTCATGGTAGATGTAGGGCCGGTCGGTATCGAGGCGGAGCGCCACGGAACGGCCGAAGTCCACGCGGATGCCCGGAGGCAGCTGGCGGGCGGTGCGCCAGTTGCGCCCTTCGAGGTAGAACCACGTGTGGGTGTCGGCGCGATAATAGACGTCGGCCTCCGGATAATAGTAATAGTTGTACGCGCTGGCCCGCGGGTGGGCCCACGGCGGCGGCTCGGCGGGACCGACCGGGTCGACCACGACGATTTCCGGCGGTGGCGGCGGAGCGGCGCGGCCGAGGTGGATATCAAGGTCGAGATCGACCGCACGGGCGGCCGGGAGCAGGGCGCCCGTCACGAGCGCGCAAAGCAGCAGGGATTTGGGTTTCATGACCCTTGGGACCGGCCGGACGCGCTTCCGGTTCACGGCGGATCGGTTTCGCCCGAAATTTTCCCCGGGAACTTTTCCGGCGCCGCGCTTATTCCGCCGCGTTCGCGCGACGACGGGCCAGCAGATCGTAGACGAGGGCGGCGACGAGCCCGCCGGCGAGAAAGATGATCAGGATCGGGCTCGAGAAGCTTTCGGCGAGATAGCTCCAAAGCGAGCGGTCAGGCGGACCCGAGTCGGGCCCGCTGCTGCTCCAACTCAGATAGATGAACGGCAGGTAGCTCGCGGCGGCGAGGGCGACTCCGGTGCCGAGTGTGAGCAGGCGGCTGATCGGTCGGACCTTCCCCACAAACCAGAGGCAGATCACGAGCGTGGCCGTGCCGAGATAACTGATCACCAGCGAAACGCCCAGGCACAGGAAGAAGAACATGAGCGGTTTCCCGCCCGGCGTTTGGAACGCGAAGAGCGCGCTGCACACCAGCGGCACGGGCCACGGTGCGAGCAGGAACGCGCGCAGCGAAAAGGGGAGCGAAGCCGGCTTGCTCATGGGCCAAGGCCTAGCAGGCAAGGTCTTGGAAATCCATGCCGCTATTTCGCGCGAGCGATTGAACACGAAGCAGCGAAGAAACGAAGAGAGGCAGGCTTCGATTTAGCTTCTTCGCTGCTTGGTGTGATTTTATCCGGATTACTTTGCGGTCCCGAAGACCGTGAACTCCGCAACCGCGGGTTGTATGCCGGGCGGATGCCCAAGGATCACGAGGCGGGCGCGCGTTGCGGCGGTGGGTGCGCACTCGCGGTAGTCGACGAGGAAATCCTCGGTGCTCTGGCTGCGGTCGATGAGCGTGGTCCACGTACCGGGCGCGGTCTCGGCTTCGATGCGATAGCGGAAAGGTCCCGGATTGTGGCCGGTGGTGGTGTCGAGGCCGACATCGCGCCAGATCACCCGGACGGCCTGCACCATTGCCTTGCCGGTGAACTGCGTCGTGAGCGTGGGCGTTGCATCGTTCGCGGCGGGCAGCCACCACGTCGTGATCGAATTGTCGGCGGCGAAGCGGCCGGCGGAATTTTCCGCGTTGGAGCTGCCGAGGGTCGGCTCGTATTCGTTGAGCGGGAGCCAGGCGACAGCGGGCGTGTCGGTCCCTTCGACAGGCTCAGGGCCGCTGCGTGGCAGCGGTTGCGGGGTAGAGGTTGCGTGCGGCACGAAGATCTCGCCGTGTTCGTCGAAGTCCACGAGATCCAAGCCGACGCGGCGTTCGAAGCCGTGGACGACACACGCGAAGACCGTGTAGAAAACCCAGTAGCGGTCGCGAGGTCCCTTGATGATGGAGCCATGGCCGGTGCCGGTAATCAGGCCCTCGGTCGTGCGGAAGATCGGATTGTGCTGCTGCGGCGTGAACGGCCCGAGCGGTGAGTCGCTCGTGTACGCGCCCATCGCGTAGGTGCGGTACTGCGTGCCGCCCGAAGAGTAGGTGAGGTAGTAGCGGCCGTTGCGCTTCACCATCCACGCGCCTTCCATCCAGCCGGTGTCGGGGCTTTGGTTGTTGGCGCCCACGCGTTCCCACGGGAAGACATCGGGTTTGAAGGGAATCAATTCCTTCGGCGTGCCCAGCACGCGCGTGGGATTTTCCGCGTCGAGTTCGACGCCCCAGATGCCGGAGTGCGGCGTGCAGCCCCAGTAATAGAAGAGGCGTCCATCATCGTCGGAGAACAGCATCGGGTCGGTCTGGCCGGGCAGCCCGGCGACCGCCGGCATCTGCAATTTGCCCAGCGGCGCGAACGGCCCGAGCGGGGACGGGCCCGCGTACACCTGCGAATCCGACGCCAGTAGCAGGAAGCGTCCGCCGTGGTGCACGACCGTCGGCGCGTAGCCGATGTCACGGACGTTCAGCGGATGATGTTCCCACGTGCGCCCTTCGTCCGCACTGACCCACGCCATGTCGCATGACGGATAAAGGTACCACTTGCCCTCGAACCAAAGCCCGGTCGGATCGGCGAGTTCGCGGTATTGTTCGGCGCGATCGACCAGCCAGAGCGAGGCCGGCTGGTTCAACGGTCCGCGCGGCAGATCGCGCACGAGCCGGCCGACGGGATAATCGGGCAGCGGCAGCGGATTGATCAGGCGCGTGGCGGGAGCGGGGGTATCGGCGGCGAACAGCGCGAGAGTCGGAATCAAACCGGCAAACAGTATGAGGAAGCGTCGCAGGGGCATGGCGTGACACAGCGTATGTTGACCCGGTAGCGCAAGCCCGCGCGGGTCGGATGCTCCGGGGTGGCCGTCTATTGCTGCGGCATGGCGACCCCCTTAGCCATGGAATCTCAGATCTGAAATTTGAGATTTAAGATTCTCAGGGCATGGGCGCGATGGGGATTCGGTGCCTGGGTTATCGGGCCGGCTTGGTTTCAATTGCCAAACCTTACGGCGCGCCCTTGAGCCGTTTGAGCTGGGCGGGGAGATGCTGCGCGAGGATGGGGTCGCTGCGGTCCAGATCGGCGAGGGACAGCTGGCTCGTTGTCCAGCCGGTCGAATTGCCGGTGGCATCCACGTAGTGTCGCTTGAATTCCACGATGGGCTGCTGCGAGCCTTCGGGATAAATCGGCTGGAGCGTGAGCTCGTAGCGGATCGGGTTGAGTCCGAAGCGGTCGAAACTTTGCTCAAAGTTTTCTCCGGCCACTTCGTTGAAGAGCTCCAATCGATCGGGGCCGAGGGTGGCTCCCAGTGTCCCCACGAATTGGTCATAGATCGCCCCGCTGGTGCCGGGATCAAGCGCGGGCAAGTCGACCAGCAGCGAGGCGCCGTCCGGGCTAAGGTGCGCCTTGGCGCTGGCGGCGCGGGCGCGATCCAGCTGCGCCTTGGATTCGTAGGCGGCACTGATGATCCGCGTCTTCTCTGCCTCCGTCAGGTTCAGGATCTTGCTGACGCCATCCGTGATGTGATTTCCGGTAAACAGCGGCAGCTGCAAAGAAACTCCCGACTGCCGCAACCAACGAACGCTCTCGGTTCGGCTCTTCGGGGTGTCGGGGCGGGCAGGGAGTTGCGTCGGAAGCGCCGTCGGTGGGACGGCTGGAATTGAGGCCGCTGGTTTTGGCGAGGCTGGAGCTGTGGCCGGAGCGGCCTGTGGGGCCGCGGGGCGGGCGAACCAGCCCACGGCGAATCCCAAGAGAGCAAAAGGGGCGGCGAGAAACAGGGGGCGCATAAAAAGGACCGCGGAGACATGAGTCGCCGGCGGCCCGGTACAGAGCAGACGGGAATGGCGGCCTGAGTGCAAGCCGCCGGTCGACCACCTGGGATCTCAAATCTGAGATCTTGGATTTCAGGACTTGGGCGCGACCGGAAAGATTTTCCTCCGGCGCGAGGAGCGGGGCGGCATCACGGACTTCACCTCGCGCTTCGGCTTGAGCTTGTGGCGGCGGATGCCGAGGGCGCGCGTTTCGGCGGTGCGCTTGATCTGGAAGTCCTGCATGCGCTCGAACAGGTCGAGGAGCTGGTTGGGCAGCGTGTAGGCGTCGAGTCCGGTGCGGTCGAGCGCGAGCAGCATCTCGTGCACCGCCTCGAGCGTCGAGAGACAGCCGGGCTCCGGCTGGAGCTTGATGCGGTAGCGGCTGGGTGCGGCGTTGGAGAACATGATCTGCGGCAACGCTTGCAGCGTGAGGCTGTCGCGGAACATCGGCCGGGCGAGGCGCCACGTGGCGTCGAGGAGGAAGATGACGAGTCGCCGCGACTCGAGCGTGGAGCGAAGAGCATGGAGCGAAGAGCTATGGGCCGACAGCGCGGAGATCTCAGCTCCCAGCTCTTCGTTCGCAGCTTTGCTCAGATCGATCGCGTTTTTTCCCGGGTAGAGGAGAACGGGATAGTTCTTCGGGTCCTTGATCAGGGCTTGGACGGCCTCGTGCTGGTCGAAGCTTTCGCCGACGAAGAGTTCGCTGTCGGGAAGGCAGATGTGGGTGAGCCGGCCGGTGTTCGCCTTGATGCGTTTGAACTCGTACGAGTGCATCAGGATCACGAACTTCGTCCGCGTCGGCATGGGCGTGATCGAGCCGCACCAGCAGTGCTGCTGAGGCCAGAAACATTTGTAGCACATCACGCGACTCATAAGGTCCGCACGTTTGCGGGAGTGATGGAGCGTGGCCAGAGGGAAATTGCCAGAGGACAGGTGGCAGGAGACAGAGGACAGACAACGGCGCTCAAACGCGCATCGCGGTCACAGCGCGCGGACGATCACGATGCCGGCGGCGAGGAGGTAGGCGGCGGGGTAGGCCCAACGCAGCATGCGGTCGTAGCGGATGGCGCGGGCTTCGTCGCGGGCGTAGACGGTGGTGATCCACACCATGCCAGCCATCGCCAGTCCGAGGAAGACGTAGGCCAGCACAAAGAACCAGTCGATGACGGTGAGGTAGGAAATCTTGGGCAGGCCGGAGTGCAGCGAGTAACTCAGTGCGACGACCGTCAGCAAGCTGGCGATAATCACGCTCATGCGGTCGGAGAGGTCGTTGGGCGGGAGGAAGAACACCGCGAAGGCCATGCCGAGCACGATGCCGAGCGGCACCATCATCTGCCAGATGTAGAATTGGGTGTGGCGCTTCAACTCGAGGCTTACGGTCGCGCGGCTGTAGGTCTCGCCGTAAACCTCGCGGAAGACCGGCTTCACCTCGGCGGTCAGCCGGCCCGGCTCCCATTGCGGGAGCGAGATGCGCGAGGTGATGCGCAGGTTGTCCGGCGGCAGGACGAGTTCCACCGCGCCGGCCAGGTGCTGGAACGACTCGAGCTCGATCTGCAGCGTCTGGATGTCGAAGGGCAGTTTGCGGAGATCGAGGTTGGTGGCGATCTGAACGGTGAGCTGGCGCTCCCACTCAACGCGGCCGTCGGGGTATACCTTCATCAGGGCGTGGTGCAGGTCGGCCGGCGCGGTGGTGCGGTTGATCTCGATCATCGGACGCCAGCCGGTGTTCACTTCCGAAACGGCGGCGTCCTCGCGGAACACCTTGTAGTCCGTGCCCTCGAACGCGCGCGCCGGATCCTGCCAATAGGAGCCGAGCAGCACGTGGAGCGTGAACTTGCCGCCCGGTTCGTCGATGTCGGTGATGTCGAGAATGTACACGCCGACCTCGGCCTTGCGCGGGGCGGGCGTCGCAGCCGGTGCGTCGGCGGCGCGCAGGAAGGAAGTCAGGACGCTGAACAGGAGCAGAAGCCGGGCGAGGGTGACCATGGGAAAGCGAGCGAAGAAAGTCCCAAACGCTACGCCAGGGCAATCGCAGAGCGCGCCGCTCCCGCGCTTCCCGGCGCGGCCCTGCCGAATCCAGCCGCGAGTTCATGAAGCGGAATTTTCCGGCGATTCAGCCTCGCCGTGCGTGCGCGATAATCAGCCCGAGGGTTTGCCGTACTCCGGGTGTCTCGGCCCTTTGGGCAAGCCCTGGCCGGGGAAGGTGAGGAGCTGAACCGAGGCGGCGCCCGCGGCCATGTGGGCCTGATCCACGAGCTTGTTCAGGACCTGGGTCACCAGCGCCTCGATGAGGCCGGATTGTCCCTGCGCGACAAAGTTGACCCGACTCTGCCAGATTTCGGTGCCGGTGCGGGCATCGACGAGGCGCGCGCGGGCATTCACAATGGCGTTGCTGGCGAACACTTGGTACTTGGAGCCGTACTGCTCGATGGTGATGTAGAGCACGGTGTCGGCGCCAAATACGGAGCGCAGCTTCTCCAGCGGCGCCTGGTGCATTTCCGCGGGCAGGCCCAGGCCGTTTTCCTTGAGGAAATGATCCGCGAGCACGACCGGGATCACGTAGTAGCCCAGCTCGCTGAGCGGCTGCACCGTGGTGGTGAGCATGCTGTAAGGCGCAATGACTTCGGTCGATTCGTTGACCGGCGGGAGCACCAGGATCGAGCGCGGGTTGCTCTGGTGGAACAGCGTGTAGTCCTTGGGCGGAACAGTGGCACAGCCTCCGAGCAAGGCGGCGCCCAGCAGGAGCAGACAGCGAAGGAAAGGACTCATGGTAATTTTTCTCCCCGCGCTTTGGCGATCATCCGGTTCATAAATTCCGCGGACTCCGGGAAGGAGGCCTTCTCGGTTTCGAATTCCGCGACGGCCTGGTCGACCTGGCTCATCTGGAAGTAGACGTAACCGAGTTGCGCATGCAGGCCGGGAGGCACCGCGAGACCGCGCCCCTTGGCCTGATGAATGTCCTCCTCCAGCTTGTCGCGCTGGATCTCCAGCGTCGCCTTGTCGGGTTTGGCGTACCCGAGGTACATGATTTTTTCGTAGTTACCCCAGTAGTAGAGCGGATGCGGGGCCTGGCAGCCGGCGGCCAGCGCCAGGACGGCGCCGGCGACCCAGAATTGTGGCTTCATGGGTCAGCGATTGGCGTTGAGTTTGCCCTGGTCGATGCCGTTCGCGAGCGCGTCCACTGCCTGGCGGATCGCCAGGTCGAGGACCTTGCCATTGAGCGTCGAATCGTAGCTGGAAGTGCCGCCGAAGCCGAGCACCTCGCGGCTGCTCAGCTTGTATTCCCCGGCGCCTTGGACGGAGAACATGACCTCGGAGGTGGTCACGTTCACCACGTAGAGGCTGATCTTGGCATAAGCCACCTGCTGCTTGCCGGCGCCGACGATGCCGAAGAGCTGTTCGTCGCCGACTTCCTTGCGGCCGAATTCCGTGATGTCGCCGGTGATGGCGTAGTCGGCGCCCTTGAGTTGCTGGCCGCCGCCCTTGAGGTCGCTCTCGCGTTTGATTTCCTCGAGGTTCTCGCGGTCCATTACCGAGAAACGCCCCGTCTGCTGGAGATGGGTGATGAGGATCGTCTTGGCCTGGCCGCCGAGCCGGTCGACGCCGTCGGAAAAGAGGCCGCGCATGTAGGCCGAGCGATTGTCGAACTTGCCGACGACCACGGTGCTTTTCGGGCCGCTGTAGGTGCGGCTGGCGGCCTGGACCTGCGGGGTGACGATGGCCTGGCTGCTTTCGGTGGCACAGCCGGCAAGGCCGAGCAGGGCGACCGCAAGGAAGGGAACGAGGGGTGATTTCATGGGGGTGTGCGAAATAAAAAAAGCCAAGGGCGGAGTGCTGCTCCGCCTTTGGCCCGGACAGGTTAGAACAGTATTTCAGTTGGCGAATCAAGCCCGCACCGGAGAGAGCGCGCTTTTCGCGGAACGAGGCCGGCTTTCCGCGGGAATGGATCGGACGTTCGGATGGCCGACGGCATGGACCGGAGCTGCCCCGGGCCTAGAGTGGGGTGGCTTTACTCTTACCCTCATGAAAAAATCTTCCCTGTTGGTTCTGCTGTTTTGCGGTCTGTTTGCTTTCGTCGGCGCGCGCGCGGCTGACGCCAAGGAAAAGTACACCTTCGTCGTGGTCCATGGCGCCACGGCTGGCGGTTGGGAATGGAAGCAGGCGGGGAAATTTCTCACCGATGACGGCCATACGGTTTATCGCGTCACGCTCACCGGCCTCGGCGAGCGCGAGCATCTCAACAGCACGGACGTCAGCCTGCAGACGCACATCAACGATGTGGTGAACACAATCCTGTTCGAGGACCTGCACGATGTCGTCCTCACCGGACACAGCTATGGCGGCATGGTAATCACCGGCGTGATGGATCGCGTGCCGGACCGCATCAAGCACGTCGTCTTCCTCGACGCGGCGGTGCCGGATGACGGCATGTCGCTCTGGGATCTGTTCGGCGGCAACCCGCGTGATCCCGCGCGGTTCTCCGAAGGCTTCATGCAGGTGCCGTGGGTCAAGGCCGGCGCCAAGCCGCCGTACAACGTGAAGCAGTCGATCCACTGTTTCGACCAGCCGGTTTCGTACAAAAATCCCGCAGCCAAGGCGCTGCCGGTGACGTACGTCGCCTTTGTGCCGAAGGACAAGTCGGTTGACGAACGCGCCAAGACGGACAAGAGCTGGCAGCGCGCCGTCGCGCGCGGCTGGACCATCCGCACTTTCCCCGGCCACCACGTCGCGCAGATGGAAGATCCGCGCGGCGTCGCGACTCTCATCGAGGAATCGGTCGCCGACCAGAACAAGCCGGTGGTGGAAGCGGCAGCCAGCAAGTAAACCAACGCGATTTCCCGATGAAAATGCTACGCCTTGGACTGGTGGTCGCAGTTTTCGGAGCACTTGTCGCCGCCGCTCGCGGTGCGGCCGAACCTGCGGTTCAGCCCGCGCCGAAAAAACCGACGGGCATCGAGATCGTGACCCAGCTGACGCCGCCCGCGCGGGCCCATCCGTTTTCGGAAGCGGATCTCGCGGGGTACGTGATGGTTTATTTCAAGGACGAGACGCACTCCGCTTATCTCGCCATCAGCCGGGACGGCCGCACGTTCACCGACGTCAACGGCGGCGAGCCGGTCTTCGACGGCGCGCTCCTCGCCGAGCAGAAGGGTGTGCGCGATCCGCACCTCACGCGCGGGCCCGATGGCGCCTTCTACCTCGCGATGACCGACCTGCACATCTACGGCGACAAGGCGGGATTCCGCACGACGCGCTGGGAGCGGCCCGAGGAGAAATACGGCTGGGGTAACAATCGCGCGCTCATCCTCATGAAGTCGTGGGATCTCATCCACTGGACGCATTCCGACTTTCGGGTGGATCGCGCCTTTCCCGAACTCGGTGACATCGACTGCAGCTGGGCACCGGAGACGACTTACGATCCCGTGGCCAAGCGCATGATGGTGTACTTCACGATCCGCTATCATAACAAGAACGCCAATATCTACTGGGCGTATGCGGACGAGGCCTTCACCAAGCTCGAGACCGTGCCGCGGATGATCCCGAACATCGGCGGCATCGACGGCGATCTGACGCACGTCGGCGGCCAGTGGCACCTGTACTACGTGGGTGGCGGCAAAATTTTTCATGCCGTTTCCGACCGGATCAATGACGGCTTCGTGGCCGAGACCCGCCGCATCGATCCCGAAACCAAGTCGACCGAGGCGCCGAACGTTTTCCGCCGGCTCGGCACCGACACCTACGTGCTGATGTACGATGTCTATGGCGCGAAGCCACACAACATGGGCTTCAGCGAAACGAAAGATTTCACCACCTACGAAAATCTCGGTCACTTCAACGAAGGTGTGATGCGCGGAACCAACTTCGAGCGCCCCAAGCACGGCGCGGTTTCCTACCTGACCGCGGATGAACTCAAGGCCATCGCCGCGCATTGGCACGTGACGCTTGAGTAAGCGCGGCGGCCGTGCGGCCCGCGGGGCGCGAGTTGACCTTCGCGCTCTTCGCGACCTTCGCGGGTAGACGAATTGGGCAAGGTTCGATCGATTTGGTCTAATGTTTGCACTCTGATTCAGAAATCAGAATTGCGGGCCGTTTGCGGGCAACGGTGACGGCCTTTGGAAAGGGTGTGCAGGCGGAAGGTATTGTTCTCCACCTCCGCCGGTACGCGCTCCTCCCCGGATTGCGCGGTCCTCACCACACCCTAACCCCATGAACAACGTAAGAAAATACACGACCGCGCTTGCCATGCTGGCTGGCGCTTGGCCGTTGGTCGCCCAGACCACGGCTCCGAGCAGCAACTCGAAGCAGGAAGAGACCCTCGTGCTCTCGCCGTTCGAAGTGAATGCGAACGAAGATACCGGCTATGCGGCCACCGAGACTTTGGCGGGCACGCGCATCCGCACCAGCCTCAAGGATATCGGTTCCGCGATTTCGGTTATCACGAAAGACATGATGAACGATATCGGTGCGGTGGATGCCGGCACTCTCCTGCAGTACACGACCAACACCGAAGTGGCCGGCACTCGCGGCACCTACACGGGCCTCGGCAACGGCACGACGCTCGATGAGTCCGCCAACCTGCGCTCGCCCCAAGGCGCCCAGCGCGTTCGCGGCCTTTCTTCCGCGGACAATACCCGCGATTATTTCGTCACCGACATTCCGTGGGACGGTTACAACATCAATCGCGTCGACATCCTGCGCGGACCGAACTCGTTCCTCTTCGGTCTCGGCAGTCCGTCCGGTATCGTCAACGTCTCGCTGCGGGACGCGGATTTCCGGAACACCGGCCAGGTCGAGGCGCGCTACGGTTCCTACAACAGCGTTCGCACGACGGTGGACCTGAACCAGCAGATCATTCCGGGAGTGCTCGCCGTCCGGGTGGCGGGCATGCTGGACGATCAGAAATACGAGCAGTCCGGCGCTTTCCAAAACCAGCGCCGCGGTTACATCGCCGGCCGCTACGACCCGCATCTGTTCAAGAGCCCCACCGCCCACACCAGTATCAAGATCAAGGCGGAGAATGGCAAAATCGATGCCGATCGCCCGCGCAGCCTGCCGGTCTACGACAGCATCACGCCGTGGTGGACGTTCATGGGCCGGTCCAGCCTCGCCAATCCGTATGTCGCGGGTTCCAATCCCCGCGGAGTTAATTCGTGGATCACCCAGTATCCCGGCAACGTTCAGCAGCCGCTCTGGATCCTCGACGGCAACACGAACCAGACCTACCAGATCTACGGCGGCCAGGTGAATACCGGGGCTTTGAATGCGAGCGGCGTTCCGGTGTACAATGCCGACCTCATCGGCAAGTACTACAACTTCGAGCAATTCGGCCTGAACAACGTCGCCCAGTACGCCGCCAATGCGGGCCTGCCGAACGCCGGCAACTACCGCAACAAGTCCCTGACCGACGCCTCCGTGTTCGACTTCTACAACACGCTGATCGACGGTCCGACCAAATCCGAATGGGAGCGGTGGAACGCGGTCAACGTCGACGTCTCGCAGACGTTCTTGGACGACCGGCTCGGCATCGATGTGACGTACGATCATCAGAAATACCGGAACGGCAGCCAGGCGCTCCTCGGTGGCGCGCCCACGCTGACGATCGATATTCTGCAGAACCAGGCGGACCTTGCCGCCAACATGAACTACGGCCGGCCTTACGTCATGGGTGGACCCGGTTATGGCGGTTCCTATCAGAGCGACCGCAAATTCTACCGCGCTTCGCTTTTCGGTGAGCTGCGTCCGGCCGACTTTCTGCACAACGACGTTCTTTTGAAACTGATCGGAAAGCAGCGGCTCAATGCCGTGGCCAGCCAGGAGAAGTTCTACAACCAGACCCAGTCATGGCAGATGTATGCCGCCAGCCAGGCGTGGGGCGCTTACGCCGGCTTGGGTAACAACAGTGCGATCACCGATCGCGCGCCGAACGCCATCATCTACCTGGGCTCGACGCTGAAGAATTCCACGACGCCCTCGGGCGCGGGTATCCCGGGCATTACCACTCCGATCGCGCTCACCAGCGGCTCGGTCTACACCTTTGCTCCGACTTGGAAGAACACGCCCGGGGTCGTCTATAGCGATCCGTGGACCGTGCCGGCCAGCTTGCAGGCGATGTTCAATCCCACGGGCGGCGCCAACTATTCCGCCGCCAACCCGGTTCCTTATTCGGGTTACACCCAGGGTTCGAATCCCGCCAATTACGTCGGCTGGAACAATAACTTTCAGATGAACCTGATGAGCTACGGCAATGGCAATGACCTCAGCCTCCTGACCCGGGCGCAGCAGGCATTGCGCGAGACCAAGTCCTACGCCGGCTCCTATCAGGGTTATTTCCTGGGAGACGCGCTCGTCGCGACCTTCGGTTGGCGTTTCGATGAGGTCAAAACCAAGGACGTCAGCGCCAAGACCGTGTCGCTCAGCCGCTCCACGCTCGACCTGACCGCGCAGAACTACCACCTGCCGGTGGATTTCCCGACCGCGCAGATCAAGAAGGGCCACTCCACCAGCAAGAGCTTGGTGCTCCACCTGAACAAGGTGCTGGATAATTACGTGAAGCACGACCCGCTCCCGGTGAACGTGGGCCTCACCTTCAACGATTCGAGCAACTTCCAGGTTACGAGCGTCCGCCGCGACATGTATGGCAATCCGCTGCCCGATCCGACCGGCACGACGCGGGAATACGGCGCCTGGATTTCCACGAAGGACGGAAAGTTCTCCCTCCGCGCCGTCAAGTACACGACCACGCTGACCAGCAACGATTCCGGCCTGAGCGGCATCGGCGGCCAGATCGGCGGCCTCATTGCGCAGGGTCTCAAGTGGCGCAACGTGTTTCTCTATCAGCTGAACAACAACTACCAGATCACGGGTGGTGTGGGCGACAGCTACCGCAACAACTGGACCAACGCCTTCCCCAACGAGGCCAACCCCGCGGCGCAGACGGATGCGGCCATCTCCTCCTGGAACACCATCCAAAAATGGCTCGAAGCCAAGGGATTCTTCAATGTCTGGGGCTTCACTCCGCAGGCTGACCAATACCTGGTCACCCGCTCGGCCTATTTGGCTAATCCCAGCGCCAGCACGCCGGCGAATCCGGACGCGACGATCTACTCCTATGTCGCGACCGCACCCCAGGGCTTCACGGTCACGGCCGACACGGTCTCGCGTGGTTATGAGTTCGAGTTCACCTACAATCCCTTGCCGAACTGGCGCATTGCCTTCAATGCCTCGGAGGCCACGGCGGTGCGCACCAACTTCGGCGGCCCCGGAATCGACGAGTTCATGACCTACATGAAGTCCCAGCTGTTGAACGCGGACGGCACGCCGGCCCCGGGTGCGCAGCTGCCGAATTACGGCGGCGCCAATGGCATCTACTACAACAACTGGCAGGGCCTCTTCAGCACCTACACGCTGCTCAAGGCGCAACAGGGATCCAACGTCCCCGAAATCCGCAAATGGCGCTACAACATCGTCACGAACTACACCATCAAACAGGGCGTGTTCAAGAACGTCGGCATCGGCGGAGCTTATCGCTGGCAGGACAAGGTCGGCATCGGCTACCCGATCAAGACCGATGGCACGTTTGACATGGACCATCCCTACTACGGTCCTTCGGAGGATGGTCTCGATCTGTGGGTCAGCTACGAGCACAAGCTTTCCAAGCGGATCAATTGGAAGACCCAGCTCAACGTGCGCAATGTTCTCGCCAAGGACGGGCTGATTCCGATCACCGTCCAGCCCGATGGCTCCTGGGCGGCAGTCCGCATCAAGCCGACGCAGGAATGGTTCCTGACGAACACCTTCTCGTTCTAAGAACGACAACGGGCGTTTGCTCTCAATCCCCGGTTCGCCTCGCGGCGGCCGGGGATTTTTTCTTCGGGGTGGTCCGTTTCCGCGTGATTGGAAAAATTATGGATATCCCCGACAAAAATATCCGGTGGTCATCCTGAGCCGCGCGAAGGACCCAAGGGGAAATGCGAATAGCGTTCCGCGCTTGGGTCCTTCGCACGGCTCAGGATGACGGAAGGGAGGATCCGCTGATTGCGGAAACCTTCCCGCCATGATGCTTGCCGCTCAGGCGACCAGATGCCCGTCGCCGGCGGCCGGTAGCGGCGGTGCGAACTCGCGTGCGACGAGCGACGAACCCTCCACCCAGGTGCCCGTCACCGTGGTGATCGTGGGCACGTCCGGCAGGCCGCAGACATTTTGCTCCAGTTGCGTGGCGAGCAGCTCGATGGCGATCTCGCCGACGCGCTCGCAATTCTGCCGGATGCCGGCGGTGGCCGGGTTGTCGGGCAGGCAAAGGTCCACGTAAGCGAAGTCGCGCGGGGCCGTGAGGCGAAGCCGCGCCAGATGCTCGAGCACCAACGGAGTGAAGCTGACGATGGCGTCGGGTTCGTTTTGGTCATGCCATTGGGCGAGCTGCTGCGTGTGTTCGGGCGGGAGAGGGTTTCCCGATGGCACGGTGGGCAGGCGGAGAATGGGCAGGCGTTCGCGGCTCGGCAGCTGGGCTTGCTCGGCGGTGAAGGCGCGCGACCAGGCCTGGCCGCAGGCTTGGTCCCAGTTCGCCGGGATCACGAGACCGATGCGCCGGCGTCCCGTCTGCAAGATGCGCTGCACCGCCACTGCGGCGATGCCGGCGTAGTCGAGGGTCACCTGATGCAGCGCGGCCGCTTGCGGGAAGGAGCCGATCTTCACCGCGCTCAGGCGCGACCAATCCATGCCCGACAGCTGGTCGCCGCGATCATGGGCGGAAAGCACGACGCCGCGAATCCCGCGGTGCACCAGCATCTGGTTCAGCCGCACCATGCTCATGCCGGCTTCGCCGAGCCAGAAGTGCTCGAGGTTGTAGCCGTGGTCGGCCGCGCGCTTCTTCGCGCCGGCGTAACATTTTTCCTGGAAGGCGAGTTCCTTCCAGCCCCACCGCGTGGTCCAGTTGGTCACGTAACCGATCGTAAGCGTCTGGCGTTTCTCGCGACAGGCATTGCGGTAGGCGACAAGCGCGCTTAGCGCGGGATCCGGACAGTAGCCCATCCGGGCCGCCAGGGCTTGGATGCGTTCACGGGTCGCGTCGGGAATGAGCGGAGAGTTGCGCAAGGCCAGCGACACCGTCGTGTTGTGCACGCCGGCGGCCCGGCCGATGTCGCTTTGGGTGACGCGGTTTTTCATCGCCGGGGGAATGCGAGGAAGCCGGCTGGGAAAATCGCCGGTGGATTGGCTGCTGGCAGGGGTGGACGCATGGGGAGTGCGTGGCCCGGAGCGTCCGCTTTCGCGGAGACGATTCAATCGTGCGATGGTAATGACCGTCCTATAACCTAGGTTATAGTGACGGGATTGAGTTCGGTGGTGGAGGGGGCTTTACGCCCCGACCAATCGGCTGCCTGGTTGCCTGTAGCCGGGGGCGCTGACCCCGGTCGAGCTGATGAGGCATTCGTTCCGGGGTCAGCGCCCCCGGCTACATTTTATCTCACTCCAACTGGATGATGCCCTGTTTGACTCCGGCGAGGATCGCCTGGGTGCGGTCCGCCACCCGCAGCTTGCTGAGGATGTTGGTGACATGGACCTTCACCGTGCCTTCCACCAAATTCAGACGGCCGGCGATTTCCTTGTTGCTGAGGCCCCGCGCAATCAGGCTCAACACCTCGACTTCCCGGGTGGAAAGCTGCGACAGTACCCGGCTGTTCATCCGGGTGGAAATTTCGGCCGGGATATATTTTTCCCCGCGGTGCACCTTGCGGATGGCTTCGAGCAGGCGTTCGAGCGCCATCTCCTTCACGACGAAACCTGCGGCGCCAGCCTTGAAGGCCTGCAGCACTTCCTCGCCGCTTGCGTAGTTGCTGAAGACGAGGATCCGCGCGTTGCTGAATTCCGCGTGCAGGGCGCGCATCGTTTCGATGCCGTTCTTTCCCGGCATGCGCAGGTCGAGCACCACGACATCCGGCTGGTGCGTCCGGTAGGCGGCCAGTGCGTCGAGGCCGTTGTCCGCCTCGGCGACGACTTCCATGTCCGGTTCGCCGCCGGTGGCGGTCACCAGGCCCATGCGCAGCACGATGTGGTCGTCGACCAGCAGGATCCGGATCTTGTCGGGGTTAGGCGCGGTCTGCATGGGCGAGCGGTTGGTTGAGCAGCTGCACGCGGACGCGCACCGTCGTGCCGCGACCGGGTGCACTGTCGATCTTCAGGTCGCCGCCGATCTTGGCCGCGCGACCGCGCAGACCGCGCAGGCCGAAGTGGCCCAAGCCCTTGTTCAGGACGTCGTGCGGGACGAAGCCGTTGCCGTCGTCGGTGACGCTCAGCGTGACGGCCCCGGCCTCGTAATCGAGGGTGATGACAATGGTTCGGGCCGCGGAGTGGCGCACGGCGTTGGTGATCGCCTCCTGCGCGATGCGCAGCAGGTGGTGTTTCGTCGAGGGCGAGAGGTCGCACGGCAAGCCGTTGACCGTGATTTCCACCTGGGTCTCGCCCGGCCCGATCAAGCGGGTGATTTTTCGAAGGGCGTCACCGAGCTCCGTGCCCTCGAGCAGCGGAGTCTCCATGTCCCACACCGCGTGCTGGACCTCGTGGCGCGTGAACGAAACCATGTTGCGCGCGAGGCCGAGGCGCGCTCGGACGTCTTCCGAAAGTTTCGGCAGCTTGAGCGTCGCATCCAGGTGCAGCATCAGCCCGCTCAGGCCCTGCTGCAGGCTGTCGTGGATCTCGCCGGCGAGGCGGTCGCGTTCCGCGACCGTGGCGGCATGGCGCGTCTCAAGGTTGAGCTGGTGCATGGCCGCCCGCAGCTGCTCCGTGCGGACGTCGACGATTTTTTCCAGTGCGAGATAGCGCGCGCGGGCGCGCTGGTTGAACCAACGGATCAGGCCGAAGACCAGGGCGATCGAAGTCGAAACGTAAAGCGTGTACGCCGTCCAGGTGCGATACCACGGCGGAGCGATGGTGAATTCGAGGAAGAGAGGAGGCCCGGCCGGAGCGCGGACTTCCATGACGCGCACTTCCAGCCGGTAGGTTCCTTCGCGCAAATCGGCCAGGGTGAGCAGTGAACCGTTGCCCGCCACGGGCCAGCTCTGGCCACCCCGGTGCAGGTGAAAATCATATTCCGGTGGCTGGCGCAGCGTGTAGCCGCCGGTGAAAAACTTCAGGGTCAGGCTGTTCTCCGCGTAAGCCAGCGGAGGCAGGGTGGTGTTTCCGTGCCGGCCGCCCAGCAAGTCGCGATTGGTCCGGCTGGCGACCACGGAGACCACCCGGGGTGTGACCGGAGCCGGCGGGCCGAGGGCGAGACCGCGGTTCACGTGATAGAGCGATTGGGCGGCGGAGAGCCAGACGTCTCCGTCGGGCAGAAGATGGATGTTCGGGAAGCGCTCTTTGATTTTTCCGTAATAGGCGGGGCTGGCCTGATAGCCATCGCCCTGGCGATCGAAGCGCAACAGGCCGTGGTCGTGGACGCCCCAGACGATGCCATTCCTGTCCTGTTGCAGGCGTCGGAGGGGTTGAGGCGATTCGGCGAATAATTTCTTCAGCGCGGGCGCCTCGACAAAGGCACCGCTTTTTTCGTCGAAGAAAAGATGATGATCGGGCTCGCCGATCATGACCACCGTGTCGCCCACCGCGCCGATGTTGACCCAGCGCGGGGTTCGCCACGGGAAATGTTCGAACAACCTCACCTGGATGCGGCCGTCGGCGAGCGTGATGCGCGCGGCTCGATCGGCGCCCAATTCCACCCAGGCCGATTGCCCGGCGCTGTGCACGACCGATGGATAGCCGAGCCCGGGCACGCGCGGCGCACATTCCTCCCACCGGCTGCCGCGGCGGCGCAGCACCGTGATTTCCTTCACACCGATCACGTAGCAAAGTTCATCGCTCACCATTACGAGACGGGCCGGGTTGAAATTCTCCAGCACGGGCGTCAGCGCACCATCCGGCTCGCGGGCCAGCACGGTGGCAGCAGCGCCCACCAGCAATTGGTCGCCTTGGGCGGCAATGGCCCAGACTTCGGTGGACGGCTGCCCGGGCACCGGATGAAACAATTGGGTTTCGGGCAACGTCCCCGGCGGCGAAGCGTCGTCGGGGGTCGTCTCGTAAAGGCGCCCGGCGGAAGCCACGACGATCCGGTTTCGCCACTGCACCACCTGGGCCCAGCTGACGGGCAGGCCTGCTTTCTGGCCGAAAACCGTCAGCGGATTTCGATAGAGCAATTTTTCGATGCCGCTTTCGGTTGCCACCCACAGGACACCGGGCTCGCGTGCCGCCAGGTCGGTGATGCGCTGGTATTCTTGCGTGGTATAAGCGGCCAGGATTTCGCCGGTGGCGGACGTCAGGTAAAGACCGTGTCCGGCAATCGCGATCGCTGCGCCGCCCTCGGGCAGGTTGCTCAAGGCCGTCGCGCGACCGACCGCGCGCTCTCCGAGGATGCCGGGCCAGGGTGCCAACGTGTGTCCGTCGAAAAGCATCAGGTGCCCGCGGCTGTCCGTCAGCAGTACTCGTCCGGAATCGAAGGCGGCCACCTGGTCCACCCAAGTGTCGTCATGCCCCAGGTTCGAGGCGGGCTGCAGGGTTCCCTGCTCAAGGTCGATGCGGAGGATGCCTTGGCCATGGGTGGCCACATACACCTGGTCGCCCACGGCAAAAGTGTGGGTGCTTTCCGGGATTTCGAAAAACTGCTGCCGGCCGGTGGCCCGCTCCCGATAAACCACCCCGCTGACTCCGCCGAAATAAATACCGGAAGCCGTGGGAATGATTTCCGAAAAATTGGCGGACAGCACCCATTTGGGAAAATCGGACGAAGGTGGGGCTTTGGCCCGCAGCAGGCCGTGGGCGTTGACCTGCACCGGCCCCCACGCGCCAAATGATCCGTAGTAAGCCTGGCCGTCGCGGTCATACACGATCGATTGCAGCGCAGGTCCGTCGGATTCCCGATCCGTGAGATCCATCCAGGTGGTGTCATTGAGCACCGAGTAGGAACCGCTGCTCATGACCGCAACCCGGCCCAGATCGTCAAATCCCAGGCGGGCGCCCCGGACCGCGTTGCCGATTTCTTCGTACGAGTAGGCGCGGGTGAACGGCAACCCGAGCAGGTTGCCCGCCGGGGCCGCGGCCAGGTTTCCGCTGCAGAGAAGCAGTGCGGTACCGCCGAAAACAATTCCCGAAAAACTTCCGATGGCGCGCCTCAGCGGATGGGGGTGACTGGCAATGGCGGTGGGGAAAAACCGGCGCATGGGGGAAGCTGGTCGCACGGGATTCAACGGGGCAAGTTGTTTCAAAGATGAGGCCTGATTTCCGGGGTATATCTTTGGTCATAGTGGGGGTAGTACCATTGCGCGGTTGATCGGCCGCGGATCGCGAAAGCGTCATGGATGCCGCATGGCAGCATCAGCCCTGGCTGAACGGCAGAGAAATCGCGCAAGCTCACTCCCTCGGAATTCAACCGTGGCGGTGACTGCGAGCATGGATGCGGCGCGGCCGGTTCCACTGGACGTGCTGGCCGGCGTGACGCGCAACGGCGGGATGCCGGCAAGCGGGCGCGGCCGATCGGGCCCGCCGGAAAACGATACGACAATGCCGTGGAGGCAACCGGAGCGATTCGGGGTCTCGTTCGCGGGAGAACTGTCGGACGGCTTGGAAGGGTATGCCCGGACTTCCGAGCGTGACGGTGCGATCAAAGAGGAGCTGGCGCGAAGCACCACGCCACGGCCGACCGCGCCCCACGCGATTTTGGCGCGCCACTGGAAGGGCCGGAACAGCCGGGAAGAAGTGATGCTGGAACTCTATCACGCCAATATTTCCATCTCGGCCGCCAGTGCGATCGCGCGCTTGTTGTGGGGTGAAAACACCGGAGTTGCGACCGTGGCGACGGGGCGGGACCAAGCGGTCGGGGCAATCAGGACTTGGTTGCAGCGGGAGATTACCGAGCCGCAGGTGTACGTTTATTTCCAGTCCATCACGGTCAAACAGAAGGTTCGCGCTGAAACATTGGTCACCCGGTTGATTGCGGTTATCGGCGTCAATTCCATCGGCATGCGCGAGGGATTGGCCGCGGTGGTAGTGCCCTCCGAAGAGACCGGGTGGGGTGCCTTGTTGGCTGAGTTGAAGCGGCGGGGTTTGCGCGGGACAAAACTCTTCGTTGGCGAAAACGAACCCACGCTGGCTGCGGCCGTGATGCGATATTTTCCCGCGGCGCAATACCAGGGTTGCCTTGAGGAATTGGAGGCTGCGGCCCTGGCCAAGGTGCCCGTCTCACAGGTTCATTTCCTGATGGGCGCGTTTGCGGGGCTGCGCGAACTCGCGGACGAGAGCCAAGCCCGGCGGCAAATCGGTGCATTGGGCCGACGTTTGCGCGAACAGCATCTGGTGGAAGCCGCCAACTTGGTCGAGCAATGTGCGGACTTTCAATTCAGCTATCTGGGCTTTCCGTTCGGCCATCATGGCCGGCTGCGCGACATCGAGCCTTTGCAAAGCATCCTCCGGGATTTCCGGGAGCACATCCGCCTCATCGGCCCTCTGTTGGAAAGCGAGGTGCTTGTCTTCATGCTCGCGACCCGGATGCGCTATGCGGCGCGACACATGTGGTCGCAGCGGCGTTACATGCAGTTCTAGCGGACGGCGGACTGGGGTGTCGCAGGCTGGAATGGTGGTCTTCACCTGTCGGAGGGATTCGGCCTTGGCGGATCGCTGGATTTTTCGCTTCCCAGTGTGAAGCAGGCAGTTGGTCGCGAAATGGTAAAGCCTTCGTCCCGCCTTAAACCCCGGTTGTGCTTTGACTCAAAAGACTCATAGTCCGGGGCCACATGAGTTCAGACGAGGCCAAGACCAAGGAATCCAAACGCAAGCAGGTGCGCTATGCGGTCAGCGACGATTGCCGCGTGAAGGCGTCGATCAAGCTGCGCAGCGCCGACAAGGCCACGGCGGCCAAGGATTGGTCGGGCACGCTGGTGGATGTCTCGGCCGAGGGCGCGCACATCCAGATCAGCATGGGCGCGGTGGCCTACGTGAACGACGGCTGCGTGCTCACCTTGTCGCTCGGGGCGGTGAAGGCGGAACTGCGCGGTAGCCTGGCGCACTATGTCTGCTCGGCGCGCACCTCGGTGTGCGGCGTGAAATTCGATTTCTCCTTTGCCGGCGCCGACAAGGCGTTCCAGCCGTTCTACAAGGCCATCATGGCCAGTTCGGCGCTGAAGGGCGGGCCGGTCGACAGCGATGTGCCGACGCGCTACAAGGAGGAGTATCGCGGGCCGGGCAGCACGAAGCTGACGGTCTATCGCGACAACAAGCCCGAGCGGGCGCTGGTCAGTTTCGAATATATCATCGCGCGGTACGCGGCGGCGCTGACGAATGCGGGTGCGGACATGTTCAAGAACAAGGAACAGGTCGGCTTCCGCGCAGCGCCGGGCGACGGCGCCGCCTCGGGCGCGCTGTCGTACGATCAGGAAAAGGAAGCGCGCTGGGAGTTCTCCCTCGCCGCGTCCAACCTGCCCAAGACGATCCCGCCGGATATCCGTCGCTTCCTGCGGATGGTGAGCTGATCCCGGCCAGAGGACTGGCCGCAGAGGGCAGATGACAGGAGACAGGTGACAGAGAGGAGGAGGACAAGCGGCAGAGGCTGGATTTCTTAGCTGCTTGCTATGAATCTGTCCCCTGTCTCCTGACCCCTGTCTCCTGTTCACTTTCCCCAAAGACTGACCTTGTTCCCGTCGGGATCGTGGAAGTGGGCGAAGCGGCCCATCTTGTCTTCCTCCGTTTTCTCGGGTTCGAGGCCCTTGGCTTTCAGCGCGGCCAGGGCGTCATCGAAATTCTCGACGCGCAGGACGATCGCCACGCTGGCGGAGGATTTGGCCGGAGCGTCCTTCTTCTTGGGATGGATACCGAACACGAACTGGCCGGCGGGCGTGTCGAGGGAACCGTAGTAGCCGCCGTACATCTCCTTCGTTTCGAGTCCGAACTTCGCGTACCAGTCGGCGAGAACCTTGGCGTCCTGGCAGGGATTGATGGAGATCGCGCCGACGTACGCGATTTTCACGGCGGGAGCGGGCGTTTCCGCGCGCGCGAAAACGGCCAGGAAAACGAACGAGAGCAGGGGAAGGATTTTCCGCAGGGTTAAAGGGGGAGGCATACGTGGAGAAAATCCCAAGCCGGAGTCCGACTCAAGTCGGGTTTGGGTTCACGCGAAGACGTTTGTTCCTGTTCTTCGCTACCCGCGGCGATCGTCAGCTCGGGCCGGGCTGGGTGAGGATGATTTCCTCGATTTCGCCGCCGGCGTTGTCGGGAAATTTTTCGCTGCCGGTAATCACGAAGCCGCATTTCTGCAGGACGCGGATCGAGGCGACGTTGTGCTTCACGACATGGGCGTGGAGCGGGCGCGTTTTCACCTCCTCGAGTAGGAGGGCCAGGGCCGCACTGGCGATACCCTTGCCCCAGTGCTCCCGACCGATCCAGTAGCTGACCTGGCGTTCCTCGGCCGGTCCCCAGCAGCCGATGTTTCCCGCCACTTGTCCTTGGCAGACGATGGTGCGGGTGATGTTTTCCTGCGGCTTGGCCCGGATCTTCGCCCAGTGGGCCATGAAAGCGTCGCGCTCACGTGAGGGAAATGCCGCCATGCGCGTGGCCTCCGGATCCAGCTGTTGCGTGAAAAATACCGGCAGGTCGCCATCCTCCACTGCGCGCAAACGAACGTCATGGGTCATGCTGCAAAAAATCAAGGCGCCTGGTGGACCGCGACCCTAAAGCCGGCTTTTTAACCGCGGATTACGCGGATTGCGCGGATGCTCGATCCAGCAACCGCGGCATTGGCCTTTATCCGCGTGATCTGCGTAACCTGCGGTTAAAAAACGGATCGCTGTATTCCCTTGGCGGCTCTGCGGCTTGGCGTGCGACCTGTCTTTGGTTCGGCTCTAGCGGTCGAGCGGCTCAGCCTCGGCATTGTTGGGCAATTCCTCGGGTGAGAACAGCGCGTCGCACATAAGCCACCAGCTGCGCGAGGCGCGGTAGAGGAGAATGGGTATGATCACCGCGGCAGAAATCGCCAGGGCGGCGGTCAAGGCGGTGGATTTTCCGGACCAGTAGCAGACGACAACGATGGGCAGGACGACGCCGAAGGCCGTGACGCCATAGTTGAGGGCCAGCGCGCCGAGGAAGGCGCCGTCATCCAGGTCGAAATGGAAGCCGCAACGGGAACAGCTCGGGTTGAGTTCGAAATGCTTGTCGGGCCGGAACAGGGTCCGCTCGCCGCAATTGGGGCAGCGATGAGTGAGTCCACGTTGCACGATCTGACCGCGGGTGACTTGCATGGGGAGGAACGTAGATGGCCCGGCCGGATTCGCAATGGCGGCTGCGTTGGAGGATGCGAAAAGGGGGCCGATGCGAGGGACGGAAGACCCAAACCTTCTCGGCCTGACACCCTTTGGATCGCGCGGAGGTTTACCTGGAAGGGTCGAACTCCATTGGTATGGAGACGACTACCATGACGGGTGTCCCCCTGAATAATCTCGGTTTAAACTTCCATTCCTTCAGCGCTTCGATTGCTGGGGCCTCAAACCGCCCGTCGGTGCTGCGGACGACAAAAACTTCGATGACATTGCCCGCACTATCCACCACGCCCTCGACATCCACTCTACCGCCCAAGTGTGACGCTGCCAGTGCAGGCGGATATTTGGGGAGAACTCTTTTGCGGACGGCGGGCGCGACGTAGTCCCGTGGATTGCTCGATCCGATTAGAAAAAGATAACTGTTCGGGTGACGTTGATTCCAGGTTCTTTTCGCGTTCAACGCCTCCCTTTCGCTCGATGCGTAGAAGGCGTCGCTTCTGACAGTCTCCCGTGCCCAAACGGAGGCGATGGTGGAGGAGCTGCTCAGGAGAAACAACAAGGTAGGAAATATGAGAGAACGAATGAGGGGTTTCATTAAACGGATGGATTCCAAGGTGTTTTCAGACGGTTGGGTCATCTATTCGTATTTTGTGGCTGTCTGGCCCATACGAATCCACGCACTGGAAATCTACTCCTCAGTTTCTCAAAATTTCTCGATCCCGAAATATTTCGGCGAGCCATGATTGACTTCGCGACTGCCGCCGGAGCTCCAGCCGCCAACGGTCGTGTCGCCGGTCTGCCGGGCATAGATGAAGGCGCGCCGGCCTTCGCCTGTGCCATAGAAAATCACGAAAACTTCGGCGGTGGGTGAGATGTTTGTGCCGATGGAGGCCGCCTTCAGCCGGATGGTTTTCGCGAGGAGCCGCGCCGGCTCGACCCAGGTCGCGTCGGGTTCGCTCAGCCGCACCGTGCCGGCGGTCACCATGTTGTTGTTGGTGTTGATCTGCGTGTTGAGGATGACGACTGCGCGGTAGGGCATGTCGGCGAGCGCTTTCCACTGCTCGGCGGTGAAGGCCGCTTCGAGTTCGCCGGCGGGCAGTCGCGGGTCGCCTCTTATCGTGCGGGCCTTCACGGCGGGCGCGGGCGCTTCGGCCGCGCCGCAGGCGAGGACCAGACTCAGGAACAGGGCAAGGATTCGGATATTCATGGAGCATTTCCCGTCCGGCCCGAAACGAGGCCGCGATTGAGGAGCGCGCGTTGCAGGCGGGCAAACTTAAAACCGGTGTCACGCGAAGGCGCGAATGGACAGAGGACGGAGGGCTGAAGACAGGTGACAGTAGGCAGAGGACAGGTGACAGGATCAGCCAGCCAGTTGTAGTTCTCTGTGGCTTTGGGTGAGGCCTGATGCATTCGGCTCTGCCTTCGCATGACTCGCTCCAAGTGACTATAGTTTTGCTTTAGTGTAAGCGTGCGTGCTTTCTCGTCCGCGTCGTGGGGCCACACGACAGATTACCAATCTGTTTTCAATGGGTCCTACTACCGTTTCCAAGCCGGCGGCTCGCCTTTGGGTGCCTTGCCTTGTTTTTCATTTGTTCGCCCTGCTCGCGAACAGCGCCGGTGCCGAGGCAAACCTGCCTCCGGGCATTTCCGCCCCGCCGCCTCCGTTCACCCAGGCGGTCGATCGGAACGCGTGGGTCCTGGAAGCGCTGACCCAACTTTACCCGTGGCGAGAGTGGTCAGGGCTGGAGATGGGCAGCGACAAGCTGGGCCTCAGTGTGGCCTATGTGCTCAAGGAACCGGAGTTCGTGCAGATTAAGGAAAAGAAGACTCCAGACGGACGGGATCTTTCGCCGTTCTATGCCACGCCCGTGGTATTTGTGAGTCAGTGCCGTCCGGCCGGGGATCACGGACGACTCAAGGCCGCGAGTGTGTCCTGGCTGGCCTACCCGGGATCGGAACGGTACGGCTACGATAACAATCGTGGCAAGTTTACCCTGGTCGATGCCGTGGACACTCCGGATGATGCCAAAGCCAGCGTCGGATCATCCCTGAGCACGCTGGCCTCAAAGAATCGCGTGATCGACGTGGGCGGTGCCGTCTTCACGGAGTACTACCCCAAGTGGATCCAACAGCACCAGCAATACGTGGCCCTGTTGGGCGACCGGAAACTCACGAAATGGTCTGGTGTCATTCAATTTCCCCAGGGACCGGTTGCGCTTCAGCTCCAGCTTCACTTTGGGAGCGTTGATTTGTGCGATGAAAAGGGAAACCCCATTCCCGCCCAAATCACGATGCGGCCCGAGCTGGAGTATGATTTGGAAATAACCGGCGACGACTACGCCCTGGTCCGAATCATCGGCAGCCGGAATCTCCAAACGGACGAAAAAGGAGAGATTTGGTTGCGGGATTATATCCGGGATCATCCGAATCCGTTCCGCCCTGCGGATCGGCGCACTGTCCCCGACGTGATGTTCGTCAATTTCCGGCTCAAGATCATCGATGCCCGGACCGTGCGGCTGTCGTCCGTGGGTATCCCGGCCACGCTCTTTCACCTGGTGCCCTGATTCCCATGCCGACAATTCCCATGCGTTCATCCTGGGCCGCGGTTGCGGCGATCACGGCGGTGTTTTTGGCTGGTTGCGGGAAAAAGACTTCCGGTCCCGCTGCCCAATCGGACAAAACCGTCCAAGCGCAGCCGGTGGAATACGGGCCGGCGGCGGGCCAAAGGCTCGAATATCTTCTGACCAACCCGACGGAGACCAAGGAGTATCTTGGCTTCCGGATTCACTACACCCTGACCGAGCCCGAGTATGAACCCGTCACGCCCGCTCGCGTTTGGCAGGACACCCCGGCCAGCTCCTGGGTCGATCGCGACACATTTTTTAACCTGCCGGTGCAATTTGTGCGCCTGGTGAGACCGACGGGAAGCGCCGGCTGGCAGACGGGATATTTTCTGGCCGAATACTACAAGCAGACCCCGCCGGAGGTCCTGTTCCGTTCCAACGGCGGGGTGATTCATCTCGAGCCCGCCAACGGCAAGTCGTCGTTTCAGGTGGTGGGAAAGTTTGTGGAAAATTTCCCCGATGACGGGCGGAAAATCGGACGCCGCCTCTCCACGCTGAGCATGGATGAGCACTTCTCCACCAGCGATGAAATCGTCGACGTGGCGGCACCGGACTTTGAGCCGAAGCTCAAGGCGATCATCGCGGCCAAGCAGGCGGAGCTCGACGTGGCCAAACTCCCTTGGATCGTCCGGCAGGTGAGCGCTGAAAAGCGCGCCGAAGGGTTGGCCCGCGCGACCGAGCTGGGGGCCAGAACCCAGCAAATGGTGGCGGGGAAACGCGAATGGCAGGGTGTGGTCGCTTTCCCCAAGCAGGCTATTCCGATCGTATTGACGATGGACTATGTCGCGCCCAATCCGAAGGAACCCTGGGCCACGAGCCTGCATGGAACGATCACCTGGAAGGGATCGCCCCAGCTTTTCCCGCCCAGCTTCAACGGCGGAATCAACTCGAACGAGAAAAGCGAATTCTGGTTGTCCAGTTACTGGCTTAACACCGGCAACCTGACGCCCGAGTCGGTGGAAGCGACCCGGCAGAGGATGGAAACAAATCCCCTCACCAACAGTGACCGCGACCTGAACAATATGGTTCTGCGGATCGTCGACCGGGATCAGATTGAAATCCGGGCCGACGGGATTCCTCCCACGGTACTGACAAGGACCGGCGCGTCCGGAGCTCGCCCATCCGCGCCCGAAAAAAATTCCCCGGCCCCGGCGACCCAATCCGCAGTAGCGCCAGTCGCGTCGACGGAAAGCGCCCCGGTGCCGCCTGCCGGAAAACTGGATCCCGCGGCAGCCTTGGAGTCATTCCGCCAGAAACTTTACCCGCTCCGGGCCAGGGGCGACAAAGGCACGACTTGGCGGGGCACGGCCGCTTATCCGGCGACGAACATCCAGGTGCAGGTCAAAATCACCTTCCCCCCGTTCCTCGACCCCAAGAAGTTCCTGGAGTCGTCGGTCTTCTGCGAATTCAAGATTTTGCAGGCCAAACCGTACTCCAAGTTTCTTTCCGGAAAGGTCGACGCGCGGAATGACGCTCCTTTCCCCAACGAGAGTTTCCTCTTCAACGCCGGCAACCCCAGCGAAGCTCAGAAAACCGAAACGGCCAATCGCATGGCGACCGCGCCGCTCCAAAAGCTCGAGCAGGATCTGCGCAACCTGGTCGTTCGCATCATCGACGAAAACACCATGGAAATCCGGGCGGACGGCGTTCCGACGACTACGCTGAGTCTGGTGAACTAACCGTGCAGTAGCGGAGCCGTGACGTGACCTGTCTGTCGGGTCGGCGCTGGCGTGAATTCAATTGTCGCCCGTGTAGTAGAGGAACTCGCGCAATTGCGTGGCGAGTCCGGCCCAAACCGCGAAATAGCCTTTTTCGGCGTTCAAGCGCTGCGGTCCCGGGGACAGGCCCGCGAAGAAGTCCTCGTCGAGGCGCCGGATGGCCTCATCGATCTCGGGCCGGTTGTTACCGGAATCCAAATCGCCCAGCAGGGCGGCCGTATCGATGCCCATGACGGCTTCAGCCGATTCGGTGCGGTACTCGCCCAGCTTGAGTTGCAATTGCTCCAGGACCCGGGCCAGCGCCTGGGCTTTGTTTTCGGGAAGATTTCCGCCGGTCAATCGCGGTTCAAATCGTGCGACTCCGCTGAGGAGCGTCTCGCGCAGGGTTTGTTTGTCGCGCAGGGCGCGGGCAAAGCGGGCCGAAGCGGCATGCACCGGATTTTCCTGCCCCAGCTGTTCCCACTGCGCCGGGGTGAAAAGGTTTCCGTAGAAACTGAGGGCGGAGCGCAGATTGATGGCTGCGGGCCGCAGCTCGTCACTGGCGACGGTGAAGCGGCGGACATTGGCCAGAAAATCCGCGACTTCTTTCACGCGGTTCGAATCGGTTGCGTAGCGGGCGGAAAGGGAGCGAAGTTCGGCCACATTGCCCAGCAAGGGCGGCCAATCGGTGATGTCGGCCGGAGCGCGATTGACCGCGGGCAGGGTGGGGAGATTGCGGAGATAGGCGGTCGGGAGAATCCACGCCAAGCCACCACCCTCGCGCAGGCTGCCCTGGATCACACCGACCACTTTTTCATCCTGGTTGAAAACCGGCGCGCCGCTCATGCCGCCATAAACGGTCAGATCCACCGGGATGATCCTGAACGCGGTTTGGAAAATAGCGGACCCGTTGGCCGAGCTTAGCTTGGTTGAATCGTCGGCTTCGCCGGTGGTGTGGCCGATGAAAAGCTGGTTGGGAAATCCGCGCGGATGCGCGAGGACGCGGATTTCGTCGCCCGCGGCCGGCGCGCTTTCGGCCAGGCTGACCGCACGCGCCCCGCTGGCGCCCGTCACGTGCAGGACCGCCAGGTCATGAGCCGGATCGAGTCGCACCACCCGGACCGCGGCCGGTTCCAAGGTGTTGGAATCTGAAAAGACCCGGATGGAACGGGCCTGGGCCACGACGTGGTAGGCGGTGACGAAAGTCCCTTGGTTATCCAACCAGAAGCCGGTTCCCTGCCGCACGGTATCCCCCTGTTCGGCATAGATGCCCAGAATCGACTTCTTCTCGATCGCGGCGGCGGCGACCGTCAGGAAGAGAAAAAGGCAGGGAAGAAATCTCATGGCTCGGCCGGGGGAGCGAGCAGCAGGGGTTTCAATTCATCGTAGGCCGCTTCCTTGGTCAGGCGTCCCGTGCGCACGAGCGCATCGATCGCTTTGGCCCGCTCGATTTCGCCCGCCCGCAGGTATTTGGTGGCCTCGACGCTTTCGCGCGCAGCACGGCGCGGCGCGGCGGAATTGAAGGTGAGCAATTGGTTTTCGGTGATGATGATTCCGCTGAAGACGCCGACCAGGCATCCGAGGGAAAGCGCGGTGATCGAACGGTTGGCTTGCCGGATGACCTCGGCCGATTGCCGGGAGAAGTAGGCGATGGCCGAACCGCCGGCGAACGTGAAGAGCAGCGGGATGACGATGGCGACGGCGCCATTCGCGCTCATCCCGATGAGGAGACCGATCAACAAGCCGAGAAGAAGAAAAGCCATGGCGGGAAAAGAGTCGTGCCGGCGACGGGCGTTGGGGGTTAATAAAAAAAGGCCGCGGCGACATGCTGTCACCGGCGGCCCGTGCCAGAAGAAAGCCTGAACTGCCCGGTCACCGCAAGGTCGCTCTCTTCACGCCACTGGTTTGCTGCAACCCCTGTCGGCTCGGTCTTATTTGCGTTCGATCGAGCCCACGCGATTTGACCAGCGCTGGCCATCGCTGGCGCTGGCGGCGTAGAAACCGACGATGATGGTGTGGTCGTTCGGCGGGCCGGCGCCGATGGCATCCCTGCCGTGGCTGATCAGGCTATCGCGGTTCAAATCCATCCCGAACTGGATCGGCTCGCCCCAGGGATCGAGGACGGAATCCTGTTCCACCTTGAAACCGGGCCACTTGCTTTTGAGCAGACTGGCGAGCCCATCGATGCGAACGAATTCATCGCGGCCGGTAGGATGCACGCGTTCCGGGAAGAGCATGACATAACGGGCGACCTCCGGTGCAATGGCGGCGGTCTGAATGGCCCATTCTCGGTCGAGGTCGCGTTGAGCCTCGGCGCGATGCACGCGGACCTTGATCGCGATGGCCTCGAAGAGACCGCGACCGGTCGAGAAAGCGAGCACACCTGAAACCAGGAGCGCGGTCCCGCTGAGCATTGTCAGGAGGAATCCGGTCCGGCGGCGAAAAGCCATCCCGCTCAACACGAGCGGTGCCGAGCAAAACGCGAAAGCCAGCAGGGCGTTGTCGATTTGGTGAGTCGGGCCTCCAGCGCCGTCGGAGAACGAAAAACTTGGAAGTGCGGCCCAGAGTCCGATGAAGCCAAGAAAGACGAAAGCGGCCGTCAGAAACCGCCAGCCACCGCGCGGCGGCGGGCGAGAAGTCGATGAGGTGGAGCTCATGCTTGGACTTGAGCCACTGCGAATCCGCCCGGAGCCGCAAGACCGGTTTCGTCGTCGGCCCTAGGGCAACTAGCTCTTGGTGGCGCCAAGTGGGAGCGGTACATAGGGGTGAAGCTGCTCGTTATCGTCCATGGCAGGGAGGGCGATCAAACGGACGACGGAGTCAGCGAGTTTGGCGGAATGAAAATCACCGACCATCTCGATGCATCCGGTTCGTTCGAATTCCTGCAGCTCGGCCAGGAGCCGTGCCGCGTCATCATCCGCCACTTGCAGCAAGCGATCCTTGGTGAACCGACAGGGACCGGAGTCCCAGTAGGAACGCGTAAATTGCCGGGCCAGCGCGACGCGAACCGGGTGTTTGAAATTCACGGCGACATTTCAAGCGGCGCGCACGATAAAGTCAAAAGACGTCTGCCTCGTTCGAATCTGAAAGCGCACAAAGGGCCAGGTCCTGGATGACGAGATCGAGAGGAGTCGTAAGAAGTCAGGCTGACCATTCCCCTGTGAGTTTTCCCCATCGCCAATAGGGAAAGGGCAGCCTGACCACCTCGGCACGGCCTCTGGCTCGGCTTGGCCGAGCGGCGGAAAACTACTGAATATTATCTAGCTTTGCGCGCCACAGAGCGGGATTCGTGCCGTATCTTCCTTTCCCTACTTGGGATTGATTCTTTCGCTCGAACCCATCGATCGCGCGAAGGATTTCGGATTTTTTTTCTGAGGTCTTTTGCGACGGCGGCAACTTGAGATAGGTATCGACCATTTCATTGATCTGCGTGGCGTCATCGTTGAGATCGCTTTGATGTTTTGCTCCCGGCCACCAATAATAACACGCCACCAAGACGAAGCCGACGACAAGAACTGAGGCAATTGTGCGGGCGGCATTACTCATGGCTGTGATTGAGTGTCTGAATGCGGGTAGCGGTGATTAAGATGAGCCGAGGTTTCATTTCGCGGTGAAAAAAGAAAAAGGCCGCCAGCGAGATATGTCGCCAACGGCCCGTTGAATCCCCGGAATTTGGCATGAAATGTTGATGGATGGCGAGATTCGAATGCCTTGCGAAGATTGTGAACCGAGAGAAAGCGCCGCGCATCCTGTCGCATCTTTTCTGGTCAGGGCAGCCTGACCACCTTGGCACGGTCGCCCCCTTCGTCACGGTCTCTCGCTTGGCCCGGACTCAGTCGTCGCCGGGGATTTCTCGGGCGGTGGCGGCGGTGCGCGTGAACTGGTAGTTGCTCAACAGGGTATAAGTCGTGGACACGTCGTCGTGCGATTCCCGGCCTTCGATTTCGTAGTCGAGGGTGATAGTGTAGTCGTCGTTGCCGAGGGTGTTGGCGGGAATGACGCAGAGTTTGGTCTCGAGCGGCAGCGGCCCTGAATTGTAGATCACGGCGCGGGTGGCGGTGAGATAGACGGTGACGGTCAGGCTCTCGCTGACGGCGTTGTTCTTCGTCTTCTGGGCGGGGAAGCGCACCTTGATGTCTTTGTCGCTGCGCGCGAACTGGAGGCGATGAATGCTGCCGTCGGTGAAGAGCGGTGGCTTGGCCGGCAGGAAGGCCGTGTTCAGGCGGTAGTCCAGGACCAATCCGTCATAGGCACCGCCGTCGAAATCGAAGCGGTACCGGCCGGTGGGGACATCGGCCAGAGTCGGGTAGTAGTCGTACGCGAAGGATTGGACAAAGAGATGCGAGGGATCCCAGAGATCGTATCGGAGTCCAGTCGGAGGGACGCCCAGCACCCGGCCGCCGGGGCCCGTCATGCCGACGGAATCGTACGGGACCTCGTCGCCGTAGGCGATTACGTTCATTTGCGTGGAAACCGTCACCGGAGCCACGTTCTGTTGATAAATGGAGATGAGAGTCAGGCTGGGTTCGATGTATTCGGCGCGGGCCAGGGTGGCGGCGAAGCCGGCGAGCAGGAGGGCAACGAGCTTTTTCATTGGGGCTGGAGGATGTGGACGAATATTCCCGGACGTTGGTCCGGAGGGGGATGGCCGCGGTGCCCGAACGCGGCGTTAAAAACAAAAACGGGCCACCGGCGACGTGAGTCACCCGCGGCCCGTTGAATTGCGCGCATTCAGGAGGTGGATCGCGCGCAACGCGAGTCCCGATTCGGCGAATGAGCCGGCGGAAAGCGGAAGACGGCGGGCCTCGGCATTTGACGGCGGCTGCGCGCCGTGAACTGAGCCAACACCTGACGTGTTCGACGCGGCTTCCGATTGGCTTCGTGGCTTGTCGTGAGACTTGGCCCGACTGCGTTGGCACGGCGGGAGGTTTTGGCTTTAAAAGCAGCGTTGGGAGCGGAGAGTCGGCGCATGGAGTCGGTTCCCACGCCACGGTTTCCTTGGATCAAGATTTGCGGCATTACTTCCTTGGAGGATGCCGAACTCGCCATCGGGTTGGGCGCCTCGGCGATTGGGCTTATTTTTGCTCCTTCTGCCCGCGAGGTCCGGCCGGAGTTGGGTCGCGATCTCGTGCGACTGGCGCGTGGCCGGGTCGAGGTCGTGGGTGTTTTCAAGGAGCTGCAGTCCGTGCGTGCCGTGCACGAAGCCGTGGGCGGACTCGATCGGGTGCAGATTCATGTCCCGGGCCGCGTGGAGGTCGATGTGCCGATCCTGCGGGCGCTGCGGCCGGCCGGGCTGACCGAGTCTCCGGCGGTGCCGGCCGCGGAATGGATTTTGATCGATGGCAGCGAAGGTCGGGGAGTGACCTTCGATTGGAGACTCGCGCTCGGGCTGACGCGGCCCTTCATCCTGGCGGGCGGACTCACGCCGGAAAATGTGACGGATGCCATCCGCGTGGCGCGTCCCCGCGGGGTGGACGTGACATCCGGAGTGGAGCGGGTGCCCGGACGCAAGGACCCGGACAAAGTCGCCCGTTTCATCGCCGCGGCACGGGAGGCGTTTTCAGCCTGACCCCATCGGCTCGAACGGGGAGTTCGCTTGCGGCGGGACGGGGTTGCGGCAGGCTGGCGACCATGAGGAGCGCGATCGATCGCCGGACGGCACTGGGGATGTTGAGTGCGGCGGGGCTGGGCTTGTGGCTGGCACGTCCGAACCCGTTGGTCGCGGCGGAACCGGCGGCGGAGAAAGCGTTGGCGGGTTTTAAACCGGAAGCCCGCGAGTTGCTGGTGCGGTGTGTGGCGGCGGCGGATTTCAGCGGGAGCCTGACGGCGGAACACGTTCGGAGTTTGGCGGCGATCGAAGGTAACGGCGTTGACGAGATCATGCTGGCGCTGCTGCCGCTGGCGCAGACTTATGCGCGTCCGCCGATCTCGAATTTTTATGCGGGTGCGGTTGCGCGCGGGGCGAGCGGCGCGGTCTATCTCGGCGCCAACCTTGAGTTTGCCGGGCATCCGCTGGGCTTTACGGTGCATGGCGAGCAGGCCGCACTGGCGAACGCCTACATGCACGACGAGGCGGCGGTGGTGTCGCTGGCGGGCAGCGATGCGCCATGCGGGCATTGCCGACAGTTCATGTATGAGATGGCGCCGACGGGGGATTTGCAGGTCGTCGTGGCGGGAGCGGGTGTGCGCAAGCTTTCCGTCCTGCTGCCGGAGGCGTTCGGACCGAAGGATCTGGGATTCAAGGACGGGGCGTTCCCGGTCCGGGAGACCGCGCTGAAGCTGGCGGAAGAAACCTCGGAGCCGCTGGTGGCGTCCGCGCTGGCCGCGGCGCGAAAATCCTACGCGCCTTACACGAAGGCCCGCGCCGGGGTCGCGCTCGCGACGCGCGCCGGTCGCGTCCATGCGGGATCCTACTTGGAGAACGCCGCGTTCAATCCGGGAATGCCGCCGCTGCAGGTGGCGCTGGTGGGCCTGGTTCTGGCGGGCGGGGATTTTTCAGCGATCACGCGCGCGTGTCTCGTCGAGACCAAGGACGCGGTGATCAGCCAGCGGGAAACCACCGCAGCGATCCTGCGCACGATCGCCCCGGACGTGAAGCTGCAGGTGATCCAAGCCGAGGGTTGATCGCGGGCGATTGGACAGACGACGGCTGAGTGCTACTTGCCCGTCTTTTTCCGGGTGGCGGCATCCCATTTGCGCTGCTGCTGGATCATGTAGCTGTAGGTGATGTCGTCTTCGATCTCCTTGCGATATTGGTCCGGGGTCATCCCCCGCGAATCCAGGTAGGCGGCGAACTTGGCGGTGTCGTTGGAGAATCGCTCCCGCAAGGTCTCGGCCAGCGTCTGGTCGACAACGGCGGCGGGTACCTGCCTCGGCGCTTCGCCTTCGTTGGGAATGCCGAACTGCTTGATGAGGAGATTTCGTTCGACGAGCGTCTTCACGATATCATTTTGGAGTTCGTTCAGGCGCTGGTTGAACTCCTTCGGGTCGGGCACCTCCTGATGAAGTCTGGCAATGAGGGGCGCGAGTTCCCGGCCAACATCGTCCACCGTGATCGTTTTTTCGTCCATCGTTGCGACGATGCCGTTCGGAAACATCGCGCGAAGGTTTTGGGTGAAGGGATCGTTCGCCGTCGAGGGCCGACGGGCGGCAGCCTTCGCCGCGTTTTGCGCCGACGATGCCTGTGCGGCGCGTGCTGCCTCCACGGCCGCGAGCAGGGTATCTCTGTCCCGGTCCGCCTCTGCCGCGCGGGTTTCGGCCTGGGCTGCTTGCTTCTCGGCCTGGGCGAGTTGGGTACGCAGCGAGAGTTGCTCCTGCCTTATCGCGTCGAGCCGGGTTTCCGCACCTTGGGCCTGGTTTCTTTCCGCGAGGCCGTAGCCGCCCGCGAGAATCGTGGCGAGCGTTGCCGCCACGACGGTGGTTTTCGTTGTGCTCATAAATCCCAGGAGAGCGGCCGCGCCGCCGGTTGCCGCGGCTGATGCCGTCGCCACGCCACTGACCGCGGTGACCATGCCCGCCGGGGCCGCCAACCCGGCTTGGGTTGAGAGAGCGAACGCCAGGGCTGTTGAGGCCGATTGAATGCCGCGCTTCTCCAACTTGGTGCGCAGTTTTTCGAGCGCCCGGTCGACCCGCATGCGGGCGGCGTCCTGCGAGATTCGCAAGGTCGCGCCGATCTCAGCAAACGGCCGGCCTTCGAAAAATCGAATGAGAATGGCCTCGCGATCGCGTTCATCCAGTCCGTCGAGAACCTCGTCGATAACGGGCCGCAACCGTTCCCATTCACGGGCAGGCTCCGCGGTTGTCAGTTGATGGAGCGCCGCATCCTGTTCGTAGCGCCGCCGCGTCTGCTCCTTCCGCGCCGCTTTGTCGGCCAGGTGGCGCGTTGTCATGTAGAGCCAGCCAGTGAGCGAGGGATGCCCCGCCAGGCTCGCTGATTTGCGGGCTGCCGTGGAGAAGACGGCTTGGGTGACATCATGGGCCAAGGCGCTTTCGCCGGTCCGGCGCAGGGCGGTGAAGTAAACCAGGTTGATGTGGCGTCCGACCCATTCGGTAAACGCCGCTTCCGAACCAGCACCTGAGTATCGTCGCAAGAGTTCCGCATCATCAATCATGGCTTCACCAATAAATCCCACGCCAAAGCGAAACCGAACCGAAATTCTGAATAAAGAGTGTCAGCATGACAGCCTGCCCGGGAACGAAAAAGGGGCCAGAGCGACCTAGAAGGGCCGGCTTCTGTGGTATGTGGAATGTGCGAATCGATGGCGGCCTAGCTGGCTCGGCCCCATCGGGCCAACGTCGCGAGTCGTTTCGCGAATTGCCAGATACTGCGTTCCGAGCTGGCGTGCGGACGAACGATGCTCACGCTGGGCGCCATGTTTGAAATTGCCGGCACCATCAAAAAAGTTTTCGAGGAGCAAACCTTCGGAAAGGGATTCAACAAGCGCGAGTTTGTGCTCACGATCGAATCGGGACGCTTCCCGCAGGACATCAAGTTCGAGTGCGTGAAGGACAAGGTCGGGCTCGTCGCCAGCCTGAAGCCCGGGGACAAGGTGAAGGTCTCCTTCGACCTCCGTGGACGGGAGTGGAAGGAGAATTACTACGTGAATCTCAACGCTTGGAAGATCACCCCGGAAGGTCCGGCCGCCCCGGCTGGCGACGCCGGTGCGCCGCTGCCCGAAGAGCCCGGCGAAACGGTCGCCGACGAAGACGTGCCGTTTTGAGGGGCAGCGTCAGGGCAGGTTGGGCCCAACGGGAAGATCGAAGGCGTCACGTCTGGAATCAGGACGCTGTGCTTAATTTTCGGAATTTTGCCTCATGTCCAGACCTGGCGGGTTCGGCTCGGACTCGGCGGTCGACCCGGTTCGAACCAAAAGCGGCGTGACCCCGTCCGACCAATCTCCCATTTGTCGACCCATGGTCGTTCGCTTCACCAAGAATCAACCGTCGGCAAAATTCGACCGACTTGCTTGTGCGCGCACCGACCGCACTTCCACCGGGTGCGACATGCCGCGGCAAGGCATCCTGCCGCACGACGCCTTCCACTTCGTCGTCGAGACCACGCTGGGGTGGCGTGACGCGTTCTTCGGTCAGGTCGCGGGTGGTGTTTCTCTCGACCACATCACCAGCAAGCTGCATGGGATCAAAGTCGATTGGTCCAAGAACGAGCAGGCTCTTCAAAGCGAGTCGCTCGTCGAGTGCCTGCAGGCTGAGCAATGGGGCGGCGCCGCCGATGCCGAGACGTTCCGGGAAACGCTTGCCGTCACCTGCACCCGCCGGCACGTGGCCGCACCCGAGATAAACCCGGGCGACCTTGCCCGAGTGAGAACTGCCCTGGAGACCTTCGCCGCCGAATGGCGTGCCCTCAGTCCCGGCCAGACACTCGAGAAAATGTTCTGACCTGCGAGTGGTTTTCACTTTTGGGTTTGGTTCCGAATCACATGTTCGGCTCGGCCCAGCTTCGGCTGATCTGACCCCGTCGACTCGGCCTGTTCGGTTTACCGGAGCCTGAATATCGCCGGGGCGAGCGTGCGCCACCACTCGCTATGGGCGAAGAAGGGGACCGCGATGGTGAGTGGGACGAGAGTGCAGATCAGCCACCACGTGGCGGAGTGGACATGGCCCAGGGTGCGTCGGTCGAATCGCACCAAGGCGATGAGGAAGATGTCCGCCACGAGGTTGGGGGCCATATCGGTGAAGGGCGGCTTATCTGGGACGCTGACGAACCAAGGGCCGAAGAACCAGCGGGAGATGGCCGGGCCGACGAGGCAGATGGCGGCACCATAGGTCCAACGGCGGTGCCAGGGGAGGTTGCGGGTGACGGCCGCGATGCTGGCGATCATCAGGACGGCGAAACTGGTGAGGTCACAAACGTTGAAGAGCGCGTTGTCGTAGGGGTGGGGGTTGCCTGCCTGCATCCGGCGCTGGATGGCGATGAGGATCGTATCGACGCCCAGCGGGATCATAAGGGCGGTGATGGCGATGCCAGCCAAGCCCAGCTCGCGGTGGAGTCCAGTGCGACCGGTGACGACGAGGTGGCATTGCCACCAGTAGAGCCCGATCCAGGCGAAGTAGAGCAGGCCGTGGATGTGGTGGGTGAGCTGGAACGGGCGCGAACCCGTCAGGGTCGGGCCGAAGTAGGAGAGGGGGAAAGCGCTCACGACCATGACGAGCATGATGAGCGCGGTGCGGGCGAAGAACACCGGGCGGGCAGGAGGCGTCGCGGTAGCGGAGGTGGTCATGCTCGGAGTGAAGGGTATCGAAGGGCGCGGCCCGCCGGAGAAAGCCGGAATCAGCAGATCGGTGCAATCTCAGAGCGGCTCCATGGGAAGGGGTCATGCTTGGAATAGTTGGGTCAGCTTGGACCAGAGCGGGTCCGAGGGTTGGATGTGCCGGCGATAGCGAGCGAGGTTGCTGCTGGTGGAGGACCGGTTGCCGAGGCCTAGTTGTTGGCTGAGCCAGTGGTTCGGTGCCTGCGTGCTGGCTTTCAA
This sequence comes from Verrucomicrobiota bacterium, assembly GCA_048498955.1. GTDB lineage: Bacteria > Verrucomicrobiota > Verrucomicrobiia > Opitutales > Opitutaceae > Lacunisphaera. The sequence continues at coordinate 125,882 of JBEHWZ010000007.1, forward strand.
GCAACAGGCGATGGCGAGTTTCCAGGCGGCCGATTTTGGCGATGTGGTTAGGTCGTGCTCGTTTTTTCCTGCGACAGTCAGTGCGCGATGCAGGGCCCGCTGCCATTGCAGTTCGCGAACCTCTCGCACGCCTTTTGCTTCCCAAGCCCGCGCGTCTCGGGCGACCGCGTGATCGAGCAACAAGTCGGCTTTGAATTCACGGCTTCCCAGTGCCCAACCCCGGCTGAGATTGACGTAAGCCTGGGATTTTCCGGTGGGGCCTTCCGCGGCCTGCCAGTTCAAGTGATCGGCGTATGCCGCCCAACCGGATGGAGTGTCGGTCAGGCCGCCCGCTGCGAGCAGGGTCCATTGTAGCTGGAGGAAGGGCGGCCGGCTTTGTGGAAGCCAGAGGTACCGATAGCTAGAGGCCTGATACTGGCGCAGGCGCGCGACCGGTACTATCCCGGCCCGTACCGGGTTGAGGTGGATGTAGTCACAGACCAGTGCGAGAGGGTCGCCTTCCTCGACCAATAGCGCCTTGTAGCGGCCTTGGAAGAGGTGACCGCGTTCATTGCGCAGCCGGTTGAACCGATTAGCGAACGTGGATTGCAACCACTGCATGCCGGCGACCAGGTTGCCCTCCGGGGTCTCGAGCGCGAGGTGGTAGTGATTGCGCATGATCGTAAAGGCATGCAACAGCCAGTGGGATTTGACGCAGGCCTCGAAGAGACAGGAGACAAATGCCGCCTTGGTTTTTTCCGATTGGAAAACGTTGGCGCGATAGTTGCCGCGGTTGATGACGTGATAACAAGCCCCGGGGAATTCCAGACGTAGTTTGCGTGCCATGACCGCAGCCAGCGGTGTCGACGGGGCGATGGCGAGGGGCGCGGCGTAATTAAAACGTGAGCGAAACGACGGACCCAACTATTCCAAGCATGACCCCTTCCGGCCGGCCCCTTCCTCGACCAACAGCGCCTTGTAGCGTCCCTGGAAGAGGTGACCGCGTTCATCGCGCAACCGGTTGAACCGATTAGCGAACGTGGATTGCAACCACTGCATACCGGCGACCAGGTTGCCCTCCGGGGTCTCGAGCGCGAGGTGGTAGTGATTGCGCATGACCGTAAAGGCATGCAACAGCCAGTGGGATTTGACGCAGGCCTCGAAGAGACAGGAGACAAATGCCGCCTTGGTTTTTTCCGATTGAAAAACATTGGCGCGATAGTTGCCGCGGTTGATGACGTGATAACAGGCTCCGGGGAATTCCAGACGTAGTTTGCGTGCCATGACCGCAGCCAGCGGTGTCGACGGGGCGATGGCGAGGGGCGCGGCGTAATTAAAACGTGAGCGAAACGACGGACCCAACTATTCCAAGCATGACCCCTTCCGGCCGGCCCATCGGCTCGGCCGGCCCGGGTCGATTCAATTGCGAATCTCAGTCGCAGCAGATAGCATATTGAGGGCTCTAAGGGGAAAATTGTTATCTGGCTCTATATGGTGCCAAAATCCTAATTTTCCTGACAGGCGTTCTATTTTCAAAGGATCTCTCGCATAATCTTTTTCCAAGTATGCCCAAATTCCGATTTTTCGTATGAGATGAACCTCGGCTCTCAAGCGTCGACGCGTTTCCCTGGGCAAGGTGATTTTTCCGGATGTAATAGATAGCCCAGTTACGATCTTTCTTCCATAGAGGCCAACGAGCCGGGTTTTCTGACTGTTAATGGCGAATCCATTTTCTTCCAGAATTTGAGAAACATGGTCGATTATACGATGATTCATATGATCTCCCGAGAAAGTAATGTCGTCCGCGTAACGCGTGTAGTTGAGTCCGGATGCTTTCGCGAGACCTGCTAGTCGAATATCGGCCCACTTGAAGATCAGATTACTTAAGGCGGGGCTTGCAGCTGACCCTTGAACCAGGTTGCCGTTTTTGCAGCACAATCGAGCGAGGTAAGAACTAACGGCAGGGGAATATCCCAATCCTTTGAAGAAAAATACGACGCGCGAAATTTCAATACTCGGAAAAAAATCTTGGATGTCCATGTGAAGCATCCGATGAAACCCGATATGGGGTGAGGCATTGCTTTTGATTGAGCGGCCGAGACGAAATCCATGCACGCAGTCATGCACTGGAATGGTGCTTAGAATGTTTTTGGCGATCCATTGCTGGCAGTGCAGCAGAATTGGTGTAGGCGCATCAATTTCTCTATATCCGCCTCGGCGCTTTGGGATCGAAAAAGTTCTATAGAATTTTTCCGTGCAAAAGACGGCGGACCGAAAAATCTCCGACTTTAAACCAACTAGCGAGCGCAGGTGCCTAAAACTGAAAATCACAGGGAGGCCAACTTGGGAGAGACGATCATGGTAGGCGATTAGTGCAGATCGTCTTTTATCGCTTAGCTTTGATCGCTCTACTGCAACCTTAGCAATAGCGTTCAGTTGTTCGATTTCTTTGGTCAAAAGTAACGAGAAGAGGAACGTTTGGATGCTACCGTCACTTCACTTCAATCCATGATCGTGATCATGGATCGTGCCGAAGGCACGTATGCAGGGGAGACCCAACATACGCCCTCAGGATGTTGGAGGCAGCTAGGGATCGCAGCGTATGTTGGGTCTCCCCTGCATACGAGCTAACGCTAGCCTTAATCATCGAGGCGAATACACCTCTTCGTACTAACATCTTTGGCGTCCCTCTTCTCGAAATTGGTTTCACGGGTGATTGGCTCCGAAGAATGACGGTTCAATATTTATATCCCGTATTGTTAGACGTTTTCTCTGCGCCAGAAATTCTTCTGGAATTTTCTTCCAGGGTAATTCCTCAGTCGGGGTGAACAGCATCAATCGATTTTTCAAAATCCAATTTTGCCCATCAATAGTTATGGAGATGCGTTGGTCTCGATCAATGGAAACGACCCGAAGCCAAGTGAGTCGGTTGATTGATCGCACGATTTGAGCAGGACTGAATAGGTGCTCTTTGTGAAGGGAGTAGAGATCGAGGCTCATTGTCCTCTCGGAAAAGAGTATCTTTAAGATCTGACGATCAACTGTGCTGATCTTTTCCATTTAATCTGGGCGAGATCTCTTGAAGAGCGGGAGCCGTTTCCTTTGTGTTCGCGATTCAGGCCACCAGAAAATTGGGAATACGTTGTTAGGGATTCTCAGGCCCTCATTGAGGAAAAGCGCTTCGGCTGTGCCGAAGCCGAGGCTGTAGTCTTTTAATTTTTTCCCGAGCCATGACTCACTAAGCCCGCTTTCTAATTCGAACATGGTTTTTATCTCATTCGCTACATCTAGAGATGCGCTCGAACCGGAGATTCCTTTTTTGTAGCAGCGATGAATGTAATGTTCGGTGTCCCCGATGGCTTCCATGCCTGTTTCCATTCCTGCGAAGGAGACGAATTTAACGCTGAACGAGACGCCTTTCCGTTCAGTTGAAATGGACTGAGCCATTTGCTTGAGCTTTCTGCTGGCAGTAACTCCGCTGCCTGTGAAATCGTCGATTAGGATAACGAGGTCTCCATCTCTAACCTTGGTATGTATGTTCGTCATCCTGCTAACAAAGTTCGAATCTTCCCATGGAGCCTCAAACGAGTTTCTTAATTTTAATAAGAAATCATGAGATCCGTCGGACTCAGTGTTTTCTGCTGCTGCGACGATCCAGGTTTTTTGGCGTCTGCTTTCCACTTCTTGCAGATCACCTCGGTGATTGCTTCGCAGTCCTTTAAGTACGTCTGGTAATCGATGTAATTAAATCGCTTTAGTAGCGTTTTGATCAGCGCTCGCTGGTGAGGATTTTTGCATTCATACCATAACGCTACTAATCCTTTGTGGTGCTTCGTAAGCCAGTCATGGGAAAGCATCAGCTCAAAACACTCCCTCGCGATCATTTCCTCTATTGGCCTGTCGGATTTTTCAGACTCCTCTTGAATAGGCAGCAGACTATCTGGCAAGTCCGCAAGCTGACGAAATGTGCTAACCTCAGCTGTTTTGTCTCCGTTTGCGTCCACAGAAATAAAAAGCCCCGGTTTTCAGGCCGGGGCTCGATAATTTCTTACTGGCAGGCTTCGCACTCCTCGCCGTTCTTCATGGCTTCGATGGAGCAGACGCGCTTTTCTTCGGCGGAATACACCTTCTTCGCAGGTGTAGCAGATGGGAGATCGGAGTTGGCAGATGCGACCGGGGCGGCGGTGACCGTCGTCGGGGCTGAAGCCGAGGCGACGGGCATCGGAGCGACGGTGTCGGTGGCGGCTTGGCCGGCGACGCCTCGCACTTCCTTCTTCACGCTGACCGTGGCCTTCTCGATGTTCGAGGCGCCGAGGGTGCGGAGGTAGTAGGTCGTCTTGAGGCCGCCGTGCCAGGCGGAGCGATACATGTGGGACAGCGTCTTCAGGTCGGGCGTCTTGAGCCACAGGTTCACCGACTGCGCCTGGTCGATCCACTTCTGGCGACGGGCGGCGGCATCGATGACCCACTTGAACTCGACGTCGAAGGCGGTGAGGTAGCGGGCCTTCAGGTCGGCCGGGATGGCCTCGATGTCCTTCAACTCGCCGTCGAAGTACTTCAGGGCGTCGATCATCTCCTGGTTCCAGAGGCCGCGGGACTTGAGGTCCTTCACGAGGAAGGGATTCAGGACCACGAACTCGCCGGACAGGTTGCTCTTCACGTAGAGGTTCTTGTACGTGGGCTCGATGCAGGGCGACGTGTTGGTGATGTTGGAGATCGTGGCGGTCGGGGCGATGGCGAGGACGTTGCTGTTACGCATGCCCTGCTTGGCGATTTTCTTGCGGAGGGGCGTCCAGTCCATGCGGCCGCCGCGCGGCACCTGGATGGGGAGGCCGCGCTCCTGCTCGAGGAGGTCGACGGTGTCCGGCGGGAGGAGGCCGCGGTCCCACTTCGAACCCTTGTAGGTCGAGTAGGAGCCGCGCTCGGCGGCGAGGTCGGAGGAGGTCTCGTACGCGAAGTAGGCGATGGCCTCCATGAACTCGTCGTTGAACTCGACGGCTTCCTGCGAGGCGAAGGCGACGCCCTTGAGGTAGAGTGCGTTGGCCAGGCCCATCACGCCCATGCCGATCGGGCGGTGGCGGAGGTTGGAGCGCTTGGCGGCCTCGGTCGGATAATAATTGATGTCGATGACGTTATCCAGGGCGCGGACGGCGACGCGGATCGTCTCGCGGAGTTTCTCGAGGTCGAGCGAACCGTCGGCCTTGAGGTGCGAGTCGAGGATGACGGAGCCGAGGTTGCACACGGCGGTCTCGTCGTTGCTCGTGTTGAGCGTGATCTCGGTGCAGAGATTGGACGAGTGGATGACGCCGGCGTGGTCCTGCGGGGAGCGGACGTTGCACGGATCCTTGAAGGTGATCCACGGGTGGCCGGTCTCGAAGAGCATCGAGAGCATCTTCTTCCAGAGCTCGAGGGCCTCGATCTTGTGGGCCTGGATTTTGCCTTCCTCGCCGAGCTTCTCGTACTTGAGGTAGGCTTCCTCGAACTTCTTGCCGTAGAGGTGGTGCAGGTCGGGCGTCTCGTTGGCGCGGAAGAGCGTCCAGGTGCCGCGGGCCTCCATGCGCTTCATGAAGAGGTCGGGGATCCAGTTCGCCGTGTTCATGTCGTGGGTGCGACGGCGGTCGTCACCCGTGTTGCGACGGAGCTCGAGGAACTCGAAGATGTCGTTGTGCCAGGACTCGAGGTAGGCGCAGCCGGAGCCCTTGCGCTTGCCGCCCTGGTTGACGGCGACGAGCTGGTCGTTGTGAAGCTTCAGGAAGGGGATGACGCCCTGCGACTCGCCGTTGGTGCCGGCGATGTGCGCGCCGGTGCCGCGGACGGAGGTCCAGGAGCCGCCGAGGCCGCCGGCCCACTTGGAGAGGTAGGCGTTGTCGGCGATGCCGCGCTGGAAGATGCCCTCGATGGTGTCGTCGACGTAGTAGAGGTAGCAGGACGACAGCTGGCTGTGGAGCGTGCCGGCGTTGAAGAGCGTCGGGGTGGACGAGCAGAAGCGGCGGCTCTTGTAGAGGTCGTAGAGGCGGATGGCCCAGTCCTCGCGGGTCTTCTTCTTCTCGTCGAGGAAGAGGCCCATGGCGACGCGCATCCAGAAGAACTGCGGCGTCTCGAGGCGCTTGGAGCGCTTGCCGGTCTTGTCGATGATGAGGTAGCGGTCGTAGAGGGTCTGGATGCCGAGGAAGTCGAACTCGAGGTCGGCCGACGGGTCGAGGGCGGCGGCCACCTTGGCGAGGTCGTATTCCTTGAGGCGCGGGGAGAGGCGCTTGATGTCGATGCCGCGGTCGATGTAGGCGGCGAAGGCCTGCTGGTGGAACTTCTTCAGGGCGCCGATGCCGTCCTTCACGATGTCCCAGCCGAGCACCTCTTCGTAGATGTAGGTGAGCTGGATGCGGCCGGCGAACTTGGCGAAGTCGGCGTCCTTTTCGATCAGGGTCTTGGCGTTGAGGACGATCGTGTTGTTGAGGTCGCCGAGGGCGATGTTGTCGAACAGCGCGCGGCGGAGCTCGGCCTCGATCTCGTCGGAGTTGAGGCACAGGTCGAGGCCGATGGAGGCGAACTCGATGCGCTTCTTCAGGTCGGCGCCGTTCCAGAGGAAGGTGGAGCCGTCGGCCTTGGTGACGACGACCATGGTGTTCTGCTGCTGCGGGGCGACCGACGGCAGCTCCTCGAGGCCCTCGGTGGCGAGGCGGGCGGTGGCGCGGTGGGCGCGGTAAAGGATGTAGTCCTCGGCGACCTTGTAGTGGCCGGACTTCATGAGCTCTTCCTGGACCATGTCCTGGACTTCCTCGATGTGGAGGAAGGCCTGCTTGACCTGACGGGCGCGCTCGGAGACGGCGCGGCAGATGGCGGAGGCGGGGGCGGGATCCTTCTGGAGGGAGAGGAAGGCCTTGCGGATCGCGATCTCGATCTTGGCCTCGTTCCACGGCACGACCTGGTGGTTGCGGCGGATGAGGCGGACGGTCACGCCGTGCGTGTCGCGGGAGGCGTTGAGCTTGGAGGCACGCTTGACGAGGAGGCTTTTGGCGACGTCGTGGGCGTTGTTGTCGACGAGGGTCTTTTCGATGAGCACGTACAGATCGTGGAGCGAGACGCGGAGGGGGCCGCGCTCGAGGGCTTTCTTGGTGAGGTGGGAGGCGACTTCGCGGGTCACGCCGGCGACGAAGCGCTGGTTCTTATCGGAGAAAATATCCTTCTCGCCCTTGGCGAGCATGAGGTTGGCGAGGGAGCGGCCGACGGTGTCGGCGACCTCGGAAAGGTCGAAGCGCTCTTCGCCGTGCGGGCAAAGGACCTGGACCTCGGGGACGGTGACTTCCTCGTCGCGGAGGATGTCACGCCAGTTGTAGTTCGGTTTCTGGTCCTGCGGAGCGGAGGTCAGCTTCTTGAGGGCGAGATCTTGGGCGACGGGGGAGGACATGATGGGAGTCGGGAAGAGGGAAGCGGGAAGAGTAAAGTGAGGGAAAGACTGTCAGGAGACAGGAGTCAGGTGACAGGGGACAGTAACAGGAACGGACGACGGAAAGCCGTAGCTGGTGGTGGTGTGCTGGCGGTTCGCTTAGAGCTCGTCGTCGGCGGCGACGGCGAGCGCGGAGGATTTCTGGTACTCGGTGACACGGCCCTCGAAGAAGTTTTGCTCCTTCTTGATGTCCATCATCTCCGCGAGCCACGGCAGGGGGTTTTTCACGCCGGGGTTCAACGGGGTCAGGCCAACGCCTTCGAGGCGGCGGTCTGCGATGAAGTCGATGTACGTCAGAAATTCCTCGATCGAGAGGCCCACCGCGTTCACGGGCAGGCAGTCCTTGATGAAATCCTTCTCGAGCTGGATGCCCTCGGCCATCGTGCGGCGGAGCTCTTCCTTGAAGTCGGTGGTCCAGATGTCGGGATTCTCCTGGATGAGGTCCATGAAGAGATTCCGGAACAGCTCGATGTGGTTGGACTCGTCGCGCAGGGTGTAGCGGAACATCTGGCCGATGCCCGGGAACTTGTTCTGGCGGTAGAGCGACAGGATCATGCCGAACAGGCCGTAGAACTGCGTGCCTTCCATGCACTGGCCGAAGACGAAGATGTTCTTCGCGAGGAGCTGCTTGTTCTTCAGCTGGGTCATGTCGAGGTCGCGGCGGAGGTCCTGCGAGACCTTGTTCACGAACTCGTTCTTGGCGGTGATGGACTTCACGTCCTCGAACATCGCCTCGCAGTCATGCGGGTTGATGCCGAGCGAGGAAATCATGTAGAGCAGGGAGTCGGCGTGGATGTTCTCCTCGTGGGCGTGGCGGCCGAGGACGAGCTTCAGTTCGGGGGCGGTGACGATCTCGCGGACGACGTGCTGGATGTTGTCGCCGACGATGCCCTCGGCGGCGGAGAAATAGCCGATGCCCATGCGGATGATCCAGCGCTCGATGTCCGACACGGTCTTCGGGTCGCGCCACTGCTCGATGTCCTTGCCCATCGGGATGTCCTCGGGCTCCCAGTGGTTCGCCTTCATCGTCTTGTAGAGATCGTAGGCCCACTGGAACTTGAGCGGGAGAATGTTGAAGTAGGGAACCTGGCGGCCGTTGATGACCTTCTTGGCTGCGAACGCTGCCTCCGCCTTGTCCTGGTCGAGGACGAAGGTCTTGGTGCCGACGGAAAATGATTTATGCATGGCGGTAGCCTTGGAAAAAGAGACGGTGTTTTTGGGGAAAACGAGATGTGTCCCGTGGTCTAGCGACGCGCAAAAAGCCCTGGCGAGGTGAAGTTGCCAAAACTTTCTAACACGTTGTCGACCACCACAGGATGTGGATGCCCGGAACCTTGACCACAACCTATGGGAATCGTGCAAATCACCGTCAAATAGAAATCTATGCAGCTCGGCAAATTTTCCGTCACTTTTTTTGTCGACACGCGTTTTGTCGCGGCGCGTTTGTTCTCGAACTTCAGAAATCTCGCACGCGAAGCGATTTCTCCTCTGAAAACGGCGTGCCGGCGCGCTTACGCGATGCGCACAAATATTTTCTTGACGGGAAAATTTTCGCGCCGCGAAAAAACCCGCGCGGAAATTTTCGAAAAATAATTCCCGAAAAATAAAAAATGCGGCGGGAAAATTTCGCGCGGAAGCGCGGCGCGCGGCGGATTCCGGATTTGGAATTTCAGATTTGAGAGAGGGGCGGAGCGGGAATCGGTTTGGCGCACGGGAGGAGAAGATGGTTTTTCAGAGGAAGATTTGGGTTTTCCGGCGTGGGGATGCGGGGCTCGCGCAAGAATTCACCGCGAAGACACAGAGGGCGGACGACGGAGGACAGAAGACAGAGGACAGGGGACGGAGGAGTGGCGGAGATTTTAGATCAATGGGTGCGAATGATTCCTCTGGGGGAATGTAGGGCCGGCGCTTGCCGCCGTGCCGCGGGCGAGGCCTGCCGGCGAGCGGCAGCCCTACACAAGGCGGTTGTAGCCCGGGGGGCGGTGACCCCGGAAGGTGGGTGGTGGGTTTCGTGTCGGCGTGGGGCGGGGATGGGGATTGGCGAGCGTTCGATCACCGGGGGGGCGACCCCGGTTACAGGAGACGGCTGTGTTGTTTGGCGCTTACCCGCCGTCGCCGAGTCTATGGTTGGCAAGTTGGCGCGGTTGTTTTTCGGGTGTGAGGCACCCGGCTTCGCCCTTTGGGCTCCGCCGGGTTTGTTTCCGTCGGGGCGGAAACAAAAAAAGGCGCCCCGGTGAAGGGGCGCCTCGAGAGAAGCGGGAGGTTCGGATGCCTTAGAACACGATCTTGGCACCGACCTGGATGCGCCAGCGGGACATCACGTTGTCGATCAGGAAGTCCGTGGGAGCCCAGGTCGTCGGCGTGATCTTGCCGGTGGTGGTGTTGATCGTGGCGTTGCCGACCAGCTTGCGGTCGAACACGTCGTTGACGGTGCTCGGGGCGCGCTCGACGTAGTTAAACAGGCTCTTCGAGAGGAAGTTGCCGAAGTTCGTGAAGTCGAGGAACAGGTTCAGCTTGCTGTTCTTGAAGTGGAACGGGACGTCCTGCTCGAGGTGGAGGTCGAGGCGGTTCACCCACGGCTGATAGAGGATGTTCTTCGGAGCGTAGCTGCCGGCGTACTTCGAGAGGCCGCTCGCCTGGATGTAGGCGAACATGGCGTCACGCTGGGCGGCCGGCAGGCTGCTGAAGTCGAAGCGGGCGTCGTTCACGTCCGTCGGGATGGCGACAAGGTCGTTGCCGGACATACCGTCGTTGTTCATGTCGTTGCTGTACGCGTAGGAGAACGGCGTGCCGCTGCGGCCTTCGTAGTAGAGGGCGGCGGTCGTCTTGAAGTCGCGCCAGAACTTGAACTGGTAGGCGAAGCGGGCCTGGATGCGGTCCTTGATCTCGAAGTCGGAGGTGCCGACTTCGACGGCGCCCTGGTTGAAGACAGCGTTGCGCTGCCACATGCCGGAGGCGGTCGTCTGGCCGGAGGCCTGCGCCTCGGTGGAATCACCGCGGGTGTAAGCGAGGCCGAAGGACCAGTTGTTCTTCATCTCACGATCCCACGAGACCGTCGCGTACGTCGCCTTGCCACCCGACTTGTTGCGGAGGTGGAAGATGTTCGTGTAGTTCGGGTAGAGGGCGTTGACCGCGACACCGCTCACCGTCGTGCTCGGGTTGCCGAAGAAGTAGATACGACCGTCAGCCGCGAAGCCGCGGACCTTCAGATTGTCGTTGGTGATGAACAGCTGGTTGTCGTTGATCGAGTGCGAGACATCGATCGTGAGCTTCGAGTTCAGGAACTTGAGCTTGTGGTCGAGCGTCAGGCTGCCGCGCCAGAGGGACGGCATGTGCATGCCGGCATCGGCGAGATCGACTTCGGCGCGGACGGCGCCGACCTGCGGTGCGGTGCCATACGGGTTGGCCGGATCAAAGCTGCTGGCGAGGTAGTTGGTCAGGCTGCCACCGGCGGCGGCGACGCCGAGCTGGCTGTAGGTGCCGACGCCGGTGTTGCCGTAGGAGTTCGACCAGAACACCCAGGGAGCGCGGCCGAGGTAGTAACCGAGGGCGCCGTGCAGCTGCGTGGTGCGGGCGTCATCGAGGGCCAGGTTGAAGCCGAAGCGCGGCGAGATGTCCTTGGCGCCATCGATGGTGCCATCGTTGCGCATGCCGGTGTCGGTCAGGAACTGCTGGTTGAAGGCCGGGACGGTGTTGCTGGACGACCAGTCGTAGCGGAGGCCGGCCTGCGCATTGAGGCGGTTGCTGGCGGTCCACTTGACCTGGCCGAAGGCGCCGGTCTGCGTGTACTGGCTGATGTCGGCGTAGCTGCCCTTCAGGGAGAGATCCGTGAAGTTGCGCTGGAAGCCGTTCGGGTTGTCAGCGAGGAAGTCGGCCGGGGAGGCGTAGTTGAACACGCCGTAGGAGAACTGGCGGAAGAGGTTGTAGTAGCTGTTGTCTTCCATGTCCATGCCGACGGTGTAGACGAAGTCGCCCTTGGCGTAGTCGACGCTGGCGGCGTAGTTCTTCGTATCGACGTTGATCTGGTTGCCGTGGCGGAAGCGCTCGGTACCGAGGACGACCACGCCGTTCGAGACGGCGACGCCGGCCTGGTTGACGCCCTTCACGCCGTAGATGTCGATTTCCGGGGCGGTGGAGGCGGTCGGGGTGTACTGGTCCTGCTTCACATTCGACCACTTGATGTCGCTGGTGAGGTTCGGGCTCCAGTGGGAGACGAGTTCGGCCGAGAGAGACTTTTCCTTGCGGGTCTGGGCGTAGAAGTGGGAGTCGAACGCGGTGACCGCGCCGCCCACGATGGCGTTCGGGCTGACATCGAGACCGGTGCCGGTGGAGGTCGTGGTGAAGGAGCCGAACTGCGGAACCTGGCCCTCAGCCGTGCTGTAACGGGCGGAGAGGCGGTGGCCGGGGACGATTTCCCACTCGATCTTCACGAGCTTCTTTTCTTCGTCGGCGATCGAGTTGGCGTTACCGCCGAGCGTGCCGTAGTTGACCTTGGTGATCTGGGCGACGCGCGCGGTGATGGCGGCGAGATCCGTCGCATCGACGGTTGGGAGACCCGCGGAGTTCGGTGCGCCGGTGCGCTTGAGCTTTTCGTAGTTAACGAAGAACCACAGGCGATCCTTGATGATCGGGCCGCGGAAGACGAAGCCGTAGGTGGGCTTCTCGAGGTGGGGGACAACCTTCTGGCCGGAAGCGGCCAGGGTGCGGGCGTCAGGACCCTGCAGCTGCTGGCCGGCGAGGTGATCGCCGGAGAAGATGTAGTAGGCGGTGCCGTGGAAATCGTTGGTCGCGCCCTTGGTGACGAAGTTGACCGTCGCGCCGGTGAAGCCGCTGTAGCGGACGTCCGGGGTGTTGGTCAGAATGCTCACCTGCTCGACGGTATCGAGGGCGATGGGATTGAAGAAGGAGGCGAGGCCGGTGGCGTTCAGGCCGAACTGGTCGTTCAGGCGGTTGCCGTCGATCATGACCGAGTTGTAACGGTTGTTCTGGCCGAGAGCCGTGATCTGGGCTTCTTCACGGTCGCCGGAGAGCGAGCGGAGGGTGATCGTCGGGGTGGCGCTGACGATGTCGGCGAAGGAGCGCTGGGTGGTCGGCTTGAGCTCGACGTCGGCGCGGGTCATGAGGGTCGTCGGGCCGGTGGCGGACGAGTCCAGGGCGCCGGTTTCACCGGAAACCGTGAACTTTTCGAGTTTCAGGACCTCGGATTTGAGGACGAAGTCGACCGGGATGTCAGCACCGAGCTCGGTGGTGAGGTTTTCCTGGGTCTGGGTGTTGAGGCCTTCAGCGGTCACGGAAACCGAGTAAGGACCGCCCACGGGCAGGTTACGGAACGAGTAGCGGCCGTCGCTATTGGTCGTCGTCTTGAACGTCGCGTTGGTCGGCGTGTGGACGGCGACAACCGTCGCGTTGGCGGAGGGCTTGCCGTCGTCGGCTTTGACGACGCCAGTGATGCCGGAAGTCACCACTTGGGCGACCGCGTTGGGCGAAAGCATCACGGTGAGGGCCGCGACTGCTGCGATAACTAGCGATTTAATGAACGATTTTTGCATGGTGCTATGCAGTTGGTGTGATTTCCAGGCAGGTGACCTGAGAAACTAGGTGGGCGGAGCGAAGGCCTTGGCTGTGTCATAGTCAAGCCATCTGCCTTGGATCGCAGTGCCCTGATCCGCTGAATAAGGCAGATGATCGTGGAAATCTTGTATGATAAGAACCGCGTTCAGCGGCGCCGGGGGATAGCGACAAAAAAGGCGCCCCGATAAAGGGGCGCCTTGGGAGAGACAGGAAGTCCGGATGCCTTAGAACTTCAGGCGGACGCCGGCCTGGATGCGCCAGCGGGAGTCGCCGTTGTTGGGCAGGAACTGAGAGGCGGTCGGGATAACGAGCGTACCGTCGGGGTTGAGCGAGGCGGTCGGCTTGATGCGACCGTCGGCGCCGTAGGTGGCACCGCCCAGCACGACGATCTGGTTGCTGTTACCCGGATTGCCGAGCTCTTCGATGTAGTTGAACGTGCTCTTGCTGATCCAGCTGCCGAAGTTGATGAAGTCCATGAAGGCTTCGACATGCACGCGACCCGTGACCTTGACGTCCTGGGAGAAGTGGAGATCCAAGCGGTTCTGCCACGAGCCGATGAAGGCGTTGCGCGGGGCATAGCCGCCGGCGTACTTGTCCAGGCCGCTCGACTTCAGGTAGGCGAAGTAGGCGGTCTGGGTCGCCGTGTTCATGCCCGAGAAGTCGAAGCGAGCGTCGTTGGCCCCGGTCGGAACGGCGAGGGTGTCGTTCTGGGTGAAGCCATCGAGGTTCAAGTCGGTCGAGTAAACGTAGCTGTAGGGCAGACCGCTGCGGCCTTCATAAAACAGGGACACGCTGCTCGTGAGTCGCTTGAAGAAGTGAAAATCCTTGGTGAGGGTGAAGTTCACGCGATCCTTGAGCTCGTAGTCCGAGCGGGTCTTCTCGACCGTGTTTTGGTTGAAGACGACGTTGAACTGCCACTGGGAGGTGGCGGTGGAGCTGCCGGCGGGCTGCGCCTCGGTGGCGCGACCGCGGGTGTAGGTCAGGTTGTACGACCAGTCGTTCTTCAGCGGACGGGCGAGGGAGATCGCGACGTAGTCGGAGGAACCGACGCCCGTGTTGCTCAGGGCCATCGCCGTGGTGAAGGCCGTGCTGGCGGTGTTGGAGATGCCGCCCGCGGTGCCGAGGGGAACCAGGGTCGTATTGGTGGCGCTGGTGTAGCGGCGGAAGTAGGTGCGTCCGTCAGCACCCTGACCGCCCGCTACCAGGTTGATGTTCTGGTAGAAGAACGCCTGCATGACATCGGTGTGGATGTATTCCAGCGTGAGGACGGAATCGAGGAAGTGAGGAACCTTATAGTCCAGGGCGAGGTTGCCGCGGAGGTTGGTCGGCGGCTTGATGCCCGGCTTGGCGAAGGCGACGCCGCCGCCGGCGAACGCGGCGCTGGTGACGCCGAGCGGATTCGCGGGATCGAACTTGTAGAGCGGATTGCTGTTCGAGAACGAGCCGCCGAGGTACTGACCCAGGGTCGGGATCGGGGTGCCGGAAGCGCCGTTGATCGTGGTCGTGCCGCGACCCAGGCCGACGTTACCGTAGGAGTTGGAGAGCCAGACCCACGGGCTGCGGCCCAGGAACACACCCAAGCCACCACGCAGCTGAAGCTTGCGGTCGCGATCGATCGAGTAGTTGAAGGCGAAGCGCGGCGCGAACTGGGTCACGCCGTCCATGGTGCCGTCGTTGCGGACGCCGAACGCGGTCTGAATGGCCGGGTTGTAAGTCGGAGCGGTGGGCTGGCCGAGCACGTCGTAGCGAGCGCCGATCGTGGCGTTGAAGCGCTGATTCGGTTCCCACTTCGCCTGCACGAAGAAGCCGGTCTGGTCGAACGAGCTGACATCGGTCGGCGGGAAGCCGTCGGTCGAGACGTTGCGCACGAAGGCGAGCGGCGTGTCGTTGGCGAGGTTGAGCGTCGGGCTGTAGTTGTAGACGAAACGGCCGTAGGAGCCGCTGCGGAACAGATTCTCGAAGTCGGTCTTTTCGTGGTCGAAGCCGGCGCGGAAGGTGAAGTTCTTCCACGTGTAGATGCCGTTGCCGCTGAAGGCGATTTCGTCGGCGATGACGCCGTTGCCCATGCTGCTGTAGTCCGTACCGAAGAGCACGGCGGTGTTGGAGGTGACCGCGGCGCCCGTGGCGACGGACGTGCCGGGGACGCCGAGGACGACGATTTCAGGCAGGTTGACCGGGGTCGTGCGCAGGGAGGTGGTGTTGTTCTTGGAGAACGCGAACTCGGTCTTGAGGTCAGGCGTCCAATTGCTGAAGAGCTGAGCGGCCCAGACTTTTTCCTGCACGGACAAGGAGTAGTACTTGGAGTCGAAGGTGGTCACACCGTTGGCAAAGCTCGGGGTGGCGACGGGCGCGACCGAGGGGAAGCCGGAGGGCGAGCCCGTGCTGCGGAAGTCAGGATAGCTGGGCTGGTTGCCCTGCGTCTGGCTGTAGCGGACGCTCAGGCGGTGGTCCTTGGTGATGTTCCAGTCGAGCTTGATGAGCTTCTTCGTGTCCTCCAGCAGGCCGTTGGCCGAAGCCGTGTAGGAACCGAAAGCCGGGGCGCCCGGCAGGCCGGCGAACTGGTTGGTGAGATTGCTCAGCGCGCCAGAGTCGGGCTTGAAGCCGGGGATCGCGGTGCCGCCGGAGGGATTGCTGTACTTCTCATAGTTCACGAAGAAGAACAGCTTGTTCTTGATGATCGGGCCACCGAAGGTGAAGCCGGTGGTGCGTTCGTAGAACTGGGTGGGGCGCGTGTCCTTGGTGGAACCGAAGATATCCGAACCCTGCCACTTGTAGGAGGTATAGATATAGTAGGCGGAACCGTGGAATTCGTTGGTGCCGCTCTTGCTGACGGCGTTGATCGAGGCGCCGGCAAAGCCGCTTTGCGTCACGTCGTAGGGTGTCAGGTCGACGCTGAAGCTCTCGAGCGCGTCGAGGGCGAACGGATTCTTGAGGGAGAAGAGACCGGAGCTGGAAAGGCCGAACTGGTCGTTCTGGCGGGCGCCGTCGATCGAAATGGAGTTATAGCGGTAGTTGGAACCGAGGGCCTGCACTTGGGCGCCGTTGCGGATCGAGACGAAGGGGTTGGTCTTCATCAGGTCGGCGAAGGAACGATTGGTCGTCGGCTGGTTCAGGATGGCGCGGGAATTCATCATGCTGCCGGCGCCGGTGGCGGCAGAATCGAGATCGGTCTGGGAGCCGGAAACGGAAAGCTTCTCCAGCTGCAGAACCTCGCTTTTGGCGGTGAGAGTGACATCGGACTCTTCACCCAGCGGGGCGGTTACATCCGAGAGGCCCTGGATCGTGTAATTTTCGGCCGTGGCGGAAACGGTGTAGGGACCGCCAGGACGCAGGCCGGTGACGCGGAAACGGCCGTTCGGGCCGGTGATGGCCGTGTTGGTCGTGTTGGTCGGAACGTGAACGACGGTCACAGAAGCGCCGACGACAGGTTTCCCTGAGGCGTCTAGAACGGCGCCGGTGATACCACCGGAAACCACGCCTTGGGCGGCGGCGTTGGGCAAAAGCATCGCGGTCAGGACCGTGAGTGCTGCGATAACGAGCGATTTAATGAACGATTTTTGCATGGTGCTATGCAGTTGGTGTGTTTCAGGTACGTACCCGAGGAACTCGGCAAGCTGCGGCGAAGAACTCGACCGTATCTGGATCGCGGTCAAGCTATCAGCCCCGGCTTGTTGCCCTCGGAACGCAAATTTTGCGTGGCTGTAACGTTGCCAGATTTGAGGGCCTATCCAAGAGACTTCTGCAGTCTCATTTCAGGCCAGACACGCACATCGAATTGTCCAAGCAACTCGTGCGATATTTATAGCGGTGTGACGCCAATTTTTGGAAATTTTTTTTACAGAAACACGCGGTGAGTGTCGCTCCAGTTCTGGAATTTTTTCGCCGCGCACCATTGGCCTGATTCTTCGCGTGTCCCGGTGCGATCGCGAGCAGCTGTCCCGCGATGTTGCTCCGGGCAATTTTCGCGGCGGGCAAACAGCCAGTCGGCTGGCTCACGTCGTCGAGCAGACGCTTACGAAAAACGAATTTCCCCGGTCGCGAGACGATGAAGAAACAGCGCCGCGACCTGGGCTCGCGACACCAAGCTGGGCAGGTGACAATATTCCTCCGGGCTGTGCAGCTGGTCGCCGATGCAGCCGAGGCCGTCGAGGTTCGGCAGGCCGGCCGCTGAGAGCAGGTTGCCGTCCGAGCCGCCGCCTACGTGCTGCCAGTCGAACGCGAGGCCGAATTCGCGGGCCCCGCGGCGCCATTCCTCGAACAACGCCGTCTCTTGTGCGGTCTCGACCTTTGGGCCGCGGTTGAAACCGCCGCCGATCTCCAGCCGGTAACCTTCGCGGGCGTGCCAGGGCGCGCAGATCTCGTGGAGGCGTCCGAGAAAAGTCAGGTCGTCGCCGACGTTGGTCACGCGGACGTTGATCACGGCCTCGGCGCGATCGGGCACGATGTTGGCGGCGCCGCCGCCGGTGATGCTGCCGACGTTGACCATCACGCCGGCGAGTTCGCGCGTGAGCGCCTCGGCGCGCGGCAGGATGTCGCAGAGCGCGAGGATGGCATTGCGGCCTTCGGCCGGAGCACGACCGGCATGCGCGGCGCGGCCGTGGCACGTGATCGTGAAGATGCCGGTGCCCTTGCGCGACTTGACGATATCGCCGTTGCCGCGCGCGGGCTCGAAGACGAGACCCAGCCGGTATTTTTTCGCGGCAGCCTCGAGCAGCGGTGCGTAACTCTGCGAACCCGTTTCCTCGTCGGGCCCGATCAGCACCTCATAACCGATGCGGCTCGCGTGCGGGGTTTTCTCGAAGGCTTGCAGCGCGGCCAGCATGACGACGAGTCCGCCTTTCATGTCCGCGGTGCCGGGGCCGCGGAGCTTTTCCGGGGTCACCAGCGTGCACTGTTGGAAAGGGTGGGTGGCCTCGTAGACGGTATCATAGTGGCCGCTGAACAGGAGTTGGAGCGGCGCGTCGGGACGGACCCGCAGGCGCAGGGCCTGTGCGGTGGTGCCGGGCAAGATGACGGCTTCCGTGCGGCCCAGACGGTCGAACTCGGCCTGCAACAGTTGCAGCATCGCGGCGAGGCCCGGCAGGTTGTCGCTGCCGGAGTTCTGGTTGCACCATTTGATAAGCAGGTCGCGCAGCTCAGAGGCGCGCTTGGGCAGGCTGGAGATGGCGTCGGGCGTCGGCATGTTACCTTATATCGGCAGATTGGCGCCGGAGTGGTTGCCAAAAGCCGGGCGGACGTCAATCTGCGGGGCCATGAAAATTGCGATCATCGGCGCGGGTAACCTCGGCGGGGCGTTGGGTCGCAGTTGGGCCAAGGCCGGGCACACGATTATTTTCGGGGTGCGCAACCCGGCTGGCGGCAAGACCAAGCCGCCGATCGCCGAGATCGGCACCGCCGCCTCCTCGGTCGTCGTGCCCGATGCCGTGCGTAGCGGCGACGTGATCGTGCTGTGCACGCCGTGGGATGCCGCCGCTGACGTGATCAACGCCATGGGCGATGTGCGCGGCAAGATCATCATCGACTGCACCAATCCGCTTTTCCTGAACGCCGAAGGCAGCCTGAGCCTGTCGCTCGGTTCATCGACGTCGGGTGCCGAGGAAATCCAGCGGCTCGCCACCGGCGCGCGCGTCGCCAAGGCGTTCAACACCTACGGCTGGGAGAACTTCGCCGACTCCAGCTATCCTGGCTACGGCGAACTGAAGCCGGTGATGTTTTATTGCAGCGACGATGATGACGCCAAGGAAGTGGTGGACACGCTCGCGAAAGACCTCGGCTTCGAGCCGGTGGACACCGGCGGCCTCGGCATGGCGCGCAGCCTCGAGCCGCTCGCGCTCCTCTGGATCCGTCAGGCCGTGCGTCGTGGCCGCAATCCGAATTTCGTGTGGGGAATGATGAAGCGGTGAGGCGCTCCGCGCCTCGGTTAGATGTTAGGAGTTATTTGTTAGGTGGGTTTTGCTTCGCTCGTTTAGAGCGATGGATTGCAACTCCTAACCCTTAACACCTAACTCTTAACTCACCGTGCTCCTCGCTCTCCACAAACCCTACGGCGTCCTCTCGCAGTTCACGCCGGAGCCGGGTTCGAAGTGGCGGACGCTGGCGGATTTCAAACTGCCGCCTAAGGTTTATGCGCTCGGCCGGCTCGATGCGGATTCGGAGGGGCTGTTGCTGTTGTCCGATGAAGCCGGCTTGAATTCCAAGCTGCTCGATCCCGCCGCGGGGCACCGGCGCGAATACTGGGTGCAAGTGGAAGGTGTGCCGACCGACGCTGCACTCGCGCAGCTCGCGCGTGGCGTGGAGATCGAAGGCCGGCGGACGCTGCCGTGTGTTGCGCGCCGGCTCGATCCGGCGCCGGCGCTGGCGCCACGCGTGCCGCCGATCCGCGTGCGCAAATCGATTCCCGATTCCTGGCTCGCGCTCGAGCTGACCGAGGGCCGCAACCGCCAGGTGCGGCGCATGACGGCGGCGGTGGGACACCCGACACTGCGCTTGTTGCGCGCCCGCATCGGAAAATTTGCGCTGGGCGACTTGCCCGCCGGTCAGTGGCGCGAACTTTCCCCGGGCGAACGGGCGGCAGTATTTGTGTAACTTACGTTCCGATAGGGAAGTGCTCCGGTGGGTTTGCGGAAAATGAAACTTTCGGAATGGTTAAGCGTCCAATGGGTATCGCTCTTAATCCTATGAAAACCTCATCGCTTTCCGCAACTGGCCTGCTCGTGCTGGCGCTTGGCGCCGCCGGGATGGCCCTTCCCAATTCCGCGCAAGCCGCGACGCACGTCGATGTCGGCATCGGCATCGGAGTTCCGGTCCCGAACGGCTATGCCTCGGTGCATGTGGGCCGCGACAATTACTATTATCACCGCGGCGTGTTCTATCGCCCCGGCCCGCGCGGCTACTATGTCGTCCGCGCCCCGCGCGGTGCGATCATCCGCACGCTGCCGCCGCACTATTCCCGCGTCTACATCGGCAGCTCGGTGTACTACCGCTACGGCGACGTCTATTATCAGGACTACAACGGCGGCTATGTCGTCGTGGACGCCCCGCCGCCGGTTACCGTGGTGAGCACGTCGGCCGCGCCGGCGGTGGTCGCGGCGCCGCCGCAGGATGACACGCAGACGCTCTGGGTCGGCGACAAGGAGTACACCTTCAAGGACGGCCAGTTCTTCACCAAGAACGCGGACGGCCTCGTGTGGGCTCCGGCCCCGCTGGGTGCGCTCACCAAGAGCCTGCCCAACGATGCGCGCAGCGTGTGGTACCAGGACGTGGAATACTTTGAAGTCGAGGATGTATACTTCCGCAAGACGCAGGACGGCTACAAGGTCGTCGAGGCGCCGTGGAAGGCGGACAAGAAGTAAGCGTCCGGTTCGTCAGTAATTTCAGGACATCGTAAACGGTGTGGGAGCGACTTCGGTCGCGGCGGGAGGTGCAATTCCCGCCAGGGTCAGGTGCCCTCCCACACTTCGTGTCTTTCAGGCTGCGGGCGTGGGCTTGAGGTTCGAACCAACACACCCCGTCGCTTCGCGCCACCCCTCTTCATAGAGGGGACCCGATCCGTCCTGCCTTGAATCCCCTCTATGAAGAGGGGTGCCTGTCAGGGCGGGGTGTGTCGGGATTGCTTCCGGCCTCACTCCAGCGGATACGCCGCAAGAAACCCGTCGAAGCCCGCGGCGACAACCTTGTCACCCGCTTGTGCGAGGCTGCCGGCATAACCGGCGAATTTTCCCTCGGCGGCTTTGGGCAGCACGAGCTGCCAGATCACGGCTCCGGTGGCGCGGTCGAGTTTGACCAGCCCGGCGGTGTGATTGATCAGCGTGCCCGGCACATTCTGATTTACCGTGCCGATGAAGACGGCGCGGTCTGTCACCAGTGGTGTGCCCCAGTCCATGCCGTGGACGATCGTGCCCCAGCGGGCGCGGCCGGTGGCCGGGTCGATTGCGGTGATGCGGGCGTAGTCGGATCCACCGACGTAGAGCAACCCGTCGCGCAAGACCGGCGTGGATTCGATCCACGAAAACCAGTACGAGAATTTCCATGCGACCGAACCGTCGCGCACGTTGAAGGCGTAGAGTTGGTAATCGCGGCCGCCGGCGATCACGCGGTCACCGACGATGAGCGGAGTCGTGACCACGCCGCCGCCGGTTTTCACCCGCAGCGTTTCCTGGCGCGTCCGGCGATCGAGCAAGACGATCGAGCCGTCCATGGTGCCGAACGTCAGCGTGTCCGGCGCGTGCCAGCCGATGCCGGAATAGACCGGCGCCTTGGCATCGTGCCGCCACAGCTTGCTGCCGGTGGCCGGGTCGAGCGCATAAACGCCGCCGTCGCTTGAGCCCACATACAGCACGCCGTCGAGTAGCAGCGGGGTCGCGGCGCGGTGATTGAAGGTCGGATTGTCGGGCGCGGAGCCGCCGGCCAGAAATTCGTTGTGCAGCGGCACGCGCCAGCGCAGCGCGCCGTTGCGCCGGTCCAAGGCGACGAGGTTGAACTTCACATCGAGGAAATAAACTGCGGTGGTATCGAGCGCGGCGCAGCCGTCGATCGCCTGCGCGCCGGTCCACGTCCAGAGCGCGGTGCCGTCGGTGGAATTCACTGCATGAAAGCGTCCGTCGCCGCCGCCGATGTAAACCACGGCATCTGCCACGACCGGTGGTGCCCAAGTGCCGGTGCCGAGGGCGTAACGCCAGAGTGGAGCGGGCCCATTCGACGGGCTCAGGGCAGGCCGGTCGGGGAGAGGGGCGGGGAGGGATCCACCACGATGCAGTTCGAGCGGGAGTTTTCCTTCCGAGAAAGTTCCGCGCAGCGTGTCGCCGTCGCGGCGCAGCTTGATCGCGAAGGCGGGCGTGATGGCGTAGTCGTTGTCGCCACTTTTCTCAACCGGAATGCCGAGCGAGGCCCCATGCGTGAACATCGCGGGAAAATACAATTTGAAGCCGAGCGAACCGTCGCGCTCGCGCAGGAACTCGAAACCGATGTCGGCCGCCTCGCCTTGCGGCGCGGTGACTTTCCCCGTCCAGATTCCTTCCAGCGCATCGGCCGCCGGCGCGGCGGAGACCCGGGCCGCCAGGAGGGCGGCGAGCAGGAAAATCAGGGCCAGGGGGCGGGAGCGCGACATGGTGCAGGGGTGTATGCCATGAGAACCCGGCTAAGCGTCAATCGGCACACCGTTTGTGTGTCACAACGCGAGGATTTGGGGATTCTGGCGCTAAAGATTAGCGCTTCGTCGCAATCACGGCTTTCGGTCCGCCAGCAGGCGGTCCATCAGCTCGCCGATCACGACCGCCGTGGTCTTGCCCTTGGGGATCTTGGCGCCGTAGCGCACCGAGCCCAGCAGGTCTCCCGTCTTCCGGTTGCGCGCGGTGAGTTGCAGGAAAATCAGATGGTCGCCGAAGTCCCATTCCCAGCGGTCCTCGTAGCTCACGATGGCCTGCGCCTCGTCGGGAATCATGGTCATCGGGCCGGACTCGGCTTCGTTGCCGCGGATTTTCAGCGCGGCCTCGATGTTCTGGGCGATGCCGTGGTTGTCGTTCAGGTTGCTGAGGACAAAGAAATGCTTCACGCCGTCGAGGCCCTTGCCCGGGACCACATGGCTGTCGTAGGAGACGCAACCGGACAGCAACAGAAGGCTGGCGAAAAGCAGCCCGGCGGACCAAACGGAAAACGCACGCTTCATTGGCCGGTACGGTTCGCCAAGGCGGGCGAAGTTTCAACCGCTTTTCGGGACACCTGCCGGGATGGAATTGTCTGTAGCGGCGGTCATAGACCACCGCTACAGATGGACAAAATCACAGCGTCGCGAAAATCGCGCGCAGGTCGGACGGAAAGATCGGCTTCGGCAGGATGTGGTCGACCTTGTGGCTGCGATAGCTCGCGTCCACCGCCGTGCTCAATTCGGAACTGAACACGATGATCTTTCCGGGAAATTTGATCTCGCGCAGCTTGGCGACGAGTTCGAGGCCGCTGATCGTCGGCATGTGGTGATCGGTGATCACGACGTCGTACGCGTTGAGATCCTTCTCGACCAGTTCCAGCGCGAGGTGGCCGTCCGCCACGGAATCCACCTTGTGACCGTCGCGACCGAGCACGATTTCCAACAGCTGGCGCAGCTCGCGCATATCGTCCGCATACAGGACACGGAGCGATTTACGGGGAGCCGCGGAGGTGTTTTGCACTGTGGAAGTCGTCGTCATCCTGTCGGGTTGGACTATGGAACTAGCAAATGGGACGGCAAATGTCGCGTTTGGTTCTGTCAAAAACGTAGAAAAGACCGGATTACTCTTTTCCGCCGTCCAGACCGCGACGGACGAGCAGCGGATGAATATCCGGATCGCCGCCGGTGAAATCGCGGAACAAATCCAGCGCCTCGCGACTGCCGCCGCGGGAGAGCAGGGTGTTGCGGAAGCGGTCGCCGTTGGCGCGCGTGAGTCCGCCGTGGTTTTTGATCCACTCCACGGTGTCGGCGTCGAGCACTTCGCTCCAGAAATACGAATAGTATCCGGCCGAGTAGCCGCCGGCGAAGATGTGCGAGAAATACGTGCTGCGGTAGCGCGGCGGCACCGGGCCGAAATCGAGGCCGGCCTTGCGCAAGGTCGTGGCTTCGAAGTCGTTGACGCCCGCGGCGTCGGGCACTTCGGACGCCTTCAGCTGGTGCCAGGCTTGGTCGATGACGTTGGCGGCGACGAGCTCGGTGGTCTTGTAGCCTTGGTTGAATTTCTTGGCGGCTGCGACCTTGTCGAGCAGGGCCTGCGGGATCGGCGCACCGGTCTGGTAGTGCTTGGCGTAGTGCTTCAGCACCTCGGGCCAGGTGGCCCACATCTCGTTCACCTGCGAGGGGAACTCCACGAAATCGCGCGGCACGCGGGTGCCGGAGAACTTCGGGTATTTCACATTTGAGAACATGCCGTGCAGGGCGTGGCCGAACTCGTGGAAGAAGGTGTTCACCTCGTCATGCGTCATGAGCGTCGGGCCGGATTCCGGCTTGGCGACATTGAGGTGGATGGCGACGACGGGCTTGGCGCCGGTCAGGCTGTTTTGCCCGACGTAGGCGTTCATCCAGGCGCCACCGCGCTTGTTCGGGCGGGCGTAGAGGTCGCACAGGAAAAGCGCGAGCGGCGAGCCGTCCTCGTTGAAGACCTCATAAACCGTCATGTCGGGGCTGTAGCCCTGCAGGTCGGTGCGGCGCTTGAACGTGATGCCGTAGAGACGGGTCGCGGCGTAGAACACGCCGTCCTCGAGCACGCGCATGGATTCGTAGTAGGGCTTCAGCTCGTCCTCGTTGAAGGCGTACTTGGCCTGGCGGACCTTCTCGGAATAATAATCCCAGTCGCCGGCGCCGAGGGTGAAGCCGCCCTTGTCCGCATCGATGATCGCCTGCATGTCGGCGGCCTCGCGGCGGGCGTTGGCCACGGCGGGCGGCGCGAGCTGGGAGAGCAGCTTGTTGATGGTGTCGACCGAGCGGGCGGTCTGGAGCTCGACCTGGTAGGCGGCATGACTCGGGTAACCGAGCAGCTGGGCGCGTTCGGCGCGGATCTTCGCGATGCGCGCCACGACCGCGCGGTTGTCGAAGTCGCCGCCGTGGTTGCTGCGGGCGAGCGAGGCGGCCATGATGCGTTCGCGGACCGCGTGGCTTTCGAGGGAAGAGTAGGCGGGCTGACCGGTGGTGTTGGTGAGGCGCAGCAGGTATTTGCCCTCGTGGCCGGCGGCTTTGGCGGCCGTGGCGGCGGAGGCGATGATCGTGTCGCTCAGGCCAGCGAGCTCCGCCTTGGTGTCGACGAGAACGGCGGAGGCGTTGGTTTCCTTGAGGAGGTTCTGTTTGAACTGGGTGGAGAGCGTGGCGAGTTCGGCGTTCTTGGCCTTGAGCGCGGTCTGGTCGGCCTCGGAGAGCTGCGCGCCAGCGCGGACGAACTCCGTGTGGTAGCGCTCGAGCAGACGCAGCGATTCGGCGTCGAGGCCGAGCGTGGCGCGCTTTTCATAGAGCGCATGAACGCGGGCGAAGAGCGCACGATTGAGGTAGATGGCGTCGCTGTGCGCGGCCAGGCGCGGCGACATGACGGCATCGAGCTTGTCGAGGGTGGGGTTCGTGTACGAACCGGTCAGGATGCCGAAGGCGGTGCTCACGCGCTCGAGCAGGTCGCCGCTGCGCTCGAGGGCGACGATCGTGTTGTCGAAGGTCGGCACCGCGGGGTTGTTCGTGATGACCGCGATTTCCTGGAGATTCTCCGCCATGCCCTGCTCGAAGGCGGGCGCGAAATGCTCGTCCTTGATCGCCGCGAACGGCGGCAGGTGGTACGGCAGCGGGCTTTCGGTGAGAAGCGGGTTGGTCACGGAGGAGGCAGCGGAGTCAGCGGCGCTCAGCAGAGCGGTGAAGGCAAGAGAAGGCAGAACGATCCGAAGCAATGAGGAAGAACGCATGGGATTTTTTCCAAAAAAAGACAGCTTTGGCCGCTGCTTGGCAAGTGTCATACACCCGCTTTCACCCCTGTGGCGAAAGCAGGTGTGGGGTAGGGCGGCGACTTGGGCCGTCGCCGAGCCTATGGCCCACAAGCCGCTCCGCGCCTTACCTCAAATGCGTGCGCAGCCAGCTATCCATCTCTCGCAGTCGCGCTTCGGTCGTGAACGCGGGACCACCGTGGCCCGCACCTTTCACCACCTCGTAGTGCAGCGGTAACCCGAATTTTTCGTACTCGACCGCGAGCCGGCGCGATTGCTCGGGCGGCATCTGGTTGTCCTGGTCGCCGTGGAGCAGGAACAGCGGCGGATCGTTTTTATCCAGCTGGAAGATCGGACTCGCGAGCCGCGCGAGTTCGGGCACGGCGTCGGGCTGGCCGCCGAGCAGCAGGTCGAGCGCGGGCACGCGCACCTCGAGACCGTGCGGCGTGGACTGGCTCAGGATCGTCGTGAGATCGCTCGCGCCATAGAGATCGAGGATCGCCTGCACGTTGGATGATGTGCCGGGGTTGTTGCCGAGATTGCCTTCGAGCGTCGGGTGGCCGTTCGTGACTCCGATGAGGGCCGCGAGATGCGCGCCGGCTGAGGAGCCGCCCACGACGAAACGATCCGCCGGGTAACCGAAATCTGCGGCGTTTGCGCGCAGGTAGCGGATCGCGGCCTTGATGTCGTGAATCTGTGCCGGGAAGCGCGCCACCGTCGACAGCCGGTAATCCACGCTGGCGATGGCCCAGCCGAAGGCGGTGAGTCCTTTCACATCGACGCTCTCGCGCGAGCCGGCACGCCACGCGCCGCCATGCACCCAGATGATCAGGCCCGTCGGTTTGCCGGCGTCGGGCAGGTAGAGGTCGAGCTTCAGCTCCTGGTCGCCAGCCTTGGCAAAGACCAGGTCGCGTTTGACGGCAGCGCTCACGGACGAAACCAAAAGCAGCCCGAGCAAAACGGCAACGCTGCGCAGCGGTCCGGCTTGGAAAGTAGGAGGGGCTTTATGCCCCGACGAGACACGAACGTCGGGGCATAAAGCCCCTCCTACGAAAGACACGGGATGCATACGCTCTGTGGTTTCGGTCACTTCCGCGTATCGAGCAGCGCCATCATCTGTTCCGGATAACGCGTGCCGGCGACGGCGTCGGCCGGGAAAACTTTTTCAATCTCGGCGAGGTCGGCGGCCGTGAGCTTCACGTCCAGCGCGCCCAGGTTTTCCTCGAGATTTTTGATCCGTCGCGTGCCGGGGATGGGAATGATGTCGCGGCCCTGCGCGAGCACCCACGCGAGCGCGAGCTGCGCGGCGGTGCAGCCTTTTTGGGCGGCCATGGCCTTCACGCGGTCGACGAGCACGAGGTTGCGGGCGAAGTTATCTCCTTGGAAGCGGGGCTGCGTGCGGCGTTGGTCGTCGGGCGCGAGGTCGTTGATGCTCTTGAACTGGCCGGTGAGGAAACCGCGGCCGAGCGGGCTGTACGGGACAAACGCGATGCCGAGTTCGCGGCAGGTCTCGAGCACCTTGCCCTCGATGTCGCGCGACCAGAGCGAGTATTCGCTCTGCAACGCGGCGATCGGATGCACGGCGCTGGCGCGGCGGAGGCTGGTGGGACCGGCTTCGGAGAGGCCGAGGTGGCGGACCTTGCCGGCCTTAACGAGCTCGGCCATGGCGCCGATCGTTTCCTCGACGGGGATGGTCGCGTCGATGCGGTGGGCGTAGTAAAGGTCGATGACGTCGGTGCCGAGGCGCTTGAGGCTGGCCTCGCACGCGGCGCGCACGTAGTCGGCCTTGCCGCTGACGGCGCGCTTGCCGGGATCGGCGCGGTCGCGGATGAAGCCGAATTTGGTGGCGAGGAAAACGTCGCTGCGGCGCGCCTTGAGCAATTTGCCGAGCAGCACCTCGTTGTCGCCGTAACCGTACATGTCGGCGGTGTCGAGGTGGGTGACGCCGCGGTCGAGCGCGTGGTTCAGCGTGGCGAGGGACTCCGCTTCGTCGCGGGGGCCGTAGAAATCCGACATGCCCATGCAACCCAGACCGAGGGCGGGAACGAGGGGTCCGTTTTTCCCGAGTTGGCGCTTTTCCATGCCGCGACCCTAGCCACGCCGCCAGGAAAGTAAATTGGCGTTAAGTTCATTCAATAGTGCATCCCCGCATCCGCTTTCGCGCCTCCATCCGCAGCCATCAAGTCATCCAATAGATGACTTGTTTCCGGGCGAGTCCCCGAGCGGCAAGTAGTCTATTAGACTACTTGAGTCGGGCTCTCCGCTTGCAAGCGAAGGGGCAGGTGCTTTGTTCCGGTCATGCGTTTACCCCTCGCTGTCCTGGCCGTCTGCTGTGTTGCGCAACTTTCCGCCGGTAACCGCAACTGGCCCGCCTATCTCGGCGACAAGGCCGCGAGCCACTACTCGACGCTCGGGCAAATCACGCCGGAGAATGTCGGCCGCCTCGAGCTCGCGTGGACCTATCACGGCGGCGAGGCCCGACCCGATACTTCGCAGATCCAGTGCAACCCGCTCGTGATCGATGGCGTGATCTACGCCACCACTGCGGCGCTGAAGGTCGTGGCGATCGAGGCGGCGACCGGCCGCGAGCTCTGGCGCTTCGCGCCGGCGGAGCCGAACGGCGTCAATCGCGGCCTCTCGTGGTGGGCTGACGGCGACGACAAGCGCATCCTCTTTGGCACCGGTCACTGGCTGCACGCGCTCGACGCGCGCACCGGCAAACTCATCGACAGCTTCGGTGATCACGGTCGCGTGGATCTTTCCGTCGGCCTCGGTCGCGATGTCACGGGCCTCGCCATCCAGGCCAACACGCCGGGTGCGGTATATCACGATCTCATCATCATGGGCATGCGCCTCGGCGAGGGCCCGGCGCCGGCGGCACCGGGACACATCCGCGCCTACAACATCCGCACCGGCCAGATCGCGTGGACCTTCCACACCATCCCGTGGCCGGGTGAACCGGGTTACGAGACCTGGCCGGCGGACGCCTGGCAGCGCGTGGGCGGGGTGAACGTCTGGACGGGCATGACGGTCGACGAGGAGCGCGGCATCGTGTTCTGCCCGGTCGG
Organism: Verrucomicrobiota bacterium; assembly: GCA_048498955.1. Taxonomy (GTDB): domain Bacteria; phylum Verrucomicrobiota; class Verrucomicrobiia; order Opitutales; family Opitutaceae; genus Lacunisphaera. The sequence goes on from JBEHWZ010000007.1 coordinate 154,364, forward strand.
TTCCGCGGCCTTCGATTTCTGGGGCGGCGATCGCGTGGGCGACAATCTCTACGCGGACTGCCTGCTCGCGCTCGATGCGGCGACGGGCAAAAAGAAATGGCATTACCAATACACCCGCCACGACGTGTGGGACCGCGATCCGCCGTCGCCGCCGGTGCTGCTGACGGTCACGCACGATGGGAAGAAAATCCCCGCGGTCGCGCAGACGACGAAGTCCGCCCATGTGTGGGTGTTCAACCGCGAGACGGGCGAGTCTCTGTTCCCCGTTGGCGAAACGCTGGTGCCGCCGTCCGACCTGGCCGGTGAGGTGCTGGCGGCGAGCGAGCCGCTGCCGCTCAAGCCCGCGCCGTTTGCGCGGCAAGTTTTTTCCGCCGACGAAATCACGACCCGCACGCCCGAAGCGCACCGCGCCGTGCTCAACCAGTTCGCGCGGCTGCGCCCGCACGTGCCGTTCGCGCCGCCGAGTCGCGAAGGCACGATCATCATGCCGGGCTTCGACGGCGGCGCGGAGTGGGGCGGCGCGGCGGTCGATCCTTCCGGCGTACTTTACGTCAACGCCAACGACACGGCGTTTGTTCTCACCATGATCGAGGCCGGCAAGGCCGCGTCGCTGGGCCAGCAGGTTTACCAGCAGAATTGTATCGGCTGCCACGGCGCCGATCGGAAGGGCAACCCGGTGGCGAACATTCCCTCGCTGCTCGACCTAGGCACGCGACTCAACCGCGAGCAGGCGATGGAAGTGGTCACGAAGGGCCGCGCCGTCATGCCACCGTGGGGTTTCCTCACCGAGGAGCAGCGCCAGGCCGTGGTGGGTTATCTGCTCGGCGAGGCCGAGGCGGCGCCGCATGTGCCGAGCGAGGCGGACAAGGAAAAGTCCAAGACGCCCGGCTGGCAGACCTATCTCTCCGACAAGCGCGTGAGCGTCACGCCGCCGCCCTACACGCACTCGGGCTACAATCGCTTTCTGGATCCCGATGGCTATCCCGCGATCCGTCCGCCGTGGGGCACGCTCAACGCGATCGACCTTAACACCGGCGAGTATCTCTGGCGCACCCCGCTCGGCGTGTATCCCGAGCTGATCGCGCAGGGCCTGCCGCCGACCGGCACGGAAAATTACGGCGGACCGCTCGTGACTGCGGGCGGGCTCGTGTTCATCGGCGCGACACGCGACGAGTATTTCCGCGCCTTCGACCAGAAAACCGGCCGTGAGCTCTGGCGCGTGAAACTCCCGGCGGCGGGTTATGCCTCGCCAGCGACCTATGAGGTCGACGGCCGGCAGTATGTCGTCATCGCCTGCGGCGGCGGCAAGCTCGGCACGAAGAGCGGCGACGCCTACGTGGCCTTCGCGCTGCCGAAATAAAATCCACTCAGTCGGCGAAGCTTTCCTCGCGCTCGGTCCACTGGCGGCCGCGCTCGAGTTTGCCGTCGATGATCAGCAGCGCCGTCACCTGGTAAACCTTCACGTACTTCAGGCGATATTCGGGCACCAGCGCTTTGCCGATGACGTCACCGCTGGCCTGCACGCCGACCAGCGCCGGGATGTAGGCCTGCGTGTTGGCGGTCTGGTAAGTGCCTTCGTTGACCTTGCGGCGATAAATCCATTTCTCCGCCTTCACGTCGGAACCGCCGATCGGCTGGATTTCGGCGGGCTGGCCGACCAGCTGCTGGATCGCGGAGCCATCCATGCCCTTTTCGAGGACCGGTTGGGCCGCACCGGAGTGGTCGGCGGCGAGCGCCGCGACGGAAGCGGTGAAAAAAGCGAGCGAGGCGAGGATCTTGGCTTTCATGGTAACGGGCTTAACCCCGCAAACCGTCGGCCTACTTCAGGAAAATGGCAACCGCCCGGGCGGTGCTCACGAACGCGGCTTCTTGCGCACCGGCACAGGCGCACGCTCTGCCGGCTTTTCGCTGGCGACGAGGATACACAGGGCGGCGAGGGTGATGACCACAGCTATCATGACTCGGCTCTATCGGCACATGGCCGGCTTTCTTTAAGTTTCTTTCACGGGTGATCGGTTGTAGCCGGGGCGCTGACCCCGGTCCGAACGCGGCATCGCACCCAACCGGGGGCAGCGCCCCCGGCTACATTTCCGATGTGCATTTGGCGCGGCGTGGGTTTGAGTGGAGCGTCTGTTTCATCCCCGCGTTTATGAAATTACCCCGTCGTTTGCTTTCCGTGTTGTGCTTGAGTGCGTCCCTGGTGTCCGGTTTCGCCGCGCCGTCCGCGCCGATACCGCTCTGGCCCGGCACGGCGCCGGACGAGACGAAGCCGTTGCCGCCCGAGGCGGACACGACCAAGCCGACCGACAAGCTGATCGCCGGCCGGCGGATCATCAAACTCGGCAATGTTTCCACGCCGACGATCACGATCTACCGGCCCGATCCGGCGAAGGACACCGGCGCGACGGTCGTCGTGTGTCCGGGCGGCGGTTATTACATCCTCGCGATGGATCTCGAGGGCACGGAAGTATGCGAATGGCTCAACTCGATCGGCGTCACGGGCGTGCTGCTCAAGTACCGCGTGCCGGGTCGCGAGGGCCGGGAGCGGTACGCCGCCGCGCTGCAGGACGCCCAACGCGCCGTCGGCATGGTGCGGGCGCAGGCGAAGTCGCTTCAGCTCGATCCCAACCGCATTGGCATCCTGGGTTTTTCCGCGGGCGGGAGTTTGTCCGCCTTGCTCGCCGGTCATCATGCGACGCGCAACTACACGCCGGTCGATGCCGCCGATGCGGTGAGCTGCCGGCCTGATTTCACGGTGCTGATTTATCCCGGCGGCTTGGTGAACAAGGCGGGCGACGCGTTGTTGCCGGAGTTCATTGTGGCCAAGGGCGACACGCCGCCGTCGTTCATCGCGATGGCCGAAGACGATCCCGTGCACGTGGAGAACGCCGTGCAATATTACCTCGCGTTGAAGAACGCCGGCGTGCCGGCCGAGATGCATCTCTATCCGACCGGCGGTCACGGTTACGGCCTGCGGCGCACGAGCGATGATGTCACCACGTGGCCTGATCGCGTTGCCGATTGGCTGAAGACCGGCGGTTGGTTGAAAGCGGCGGCGCGCTGAGCTACTTGCCCAGCGGCATGCTGATCGAGGTGCCGAGACGCGGTTTCAGGTCGGGACCGACGGCGGCGTCGGCGCGGAACATGCCGCAGCCGCTGAGGGCCAGCGCGAGCAGGAGAAGCCCGGCGGCGATAAAACGCGGGAAGGAAAGGTGCACGGCAGCAGAGACGGCGGGGCGTCCGACGGGTTTCTGCCGGGCAATAAAAAAGCCGCCCGGGAAGGCGGCTTGGAGTGGGAAGCGGGCGAAGGGCGTCAGTTCGTGACGTCGTGCGTGTTGCTGCGCTCGCGGACCGGCAGGTAGACCTTGTACCAGTTTTTCTGGGCGTCGCTGTCGGCGTAGGCCTTGAGCGCGGCCTCGTCGGCGAATTCCATCACGATCACGTGCGACCATTCGCCCTGCACCTTGATGGCGTTCGTCCACACGTGGGTGATGCCCTTGTAGGCGGCGGGCAGGGCCTGGGCGCCGTCGAGGGCGGCCTTGATCTGCTCCTTGGTGGCGTCGGCCTTCCACTTGACGGAGACGACGTGGATGACGGACTTCGGGGCGGTGTCGCTGGCGGTCGCCACGCCCAGCGTGAGGAAGGTGGCGGCGAGGAGGGTGAGGATGAACTTCTTCATGGATGGCAGGGGTTGATACGTTGAACACACCGCCACGTGGCGGTCGTGCGCCGCTAGACGAGTCGCCGGCCCGCGCCGCGGCAAGCGAGTTTATCGCGAATGGAATCGCGGCGGAATTTTCCGCTCAGCGTTTTTCCGGCGGGATGGGGCGGATGCGTTCCGCGAAACGCGCGTGCGCGACCTCGTCGACCGGCCGGTGCTTCACGGTTTTGCCCGCGGGGTCGTGCCCGAGGAAATTGTCGCCCTTCCAGTTCGTCGCCGGGCGCACGGGCCGCGGGGTGAAGCCTCCGCCGCAGTTCGGGCAGACGTTGCCCAGCACGTGCTCCACGCAGGGCGCGCAGAAGGTGCATTCGTAGGAACAGATGCGCGCCTCGGTGGAGTCCGGCGGCAGCAGCTTGTTGCAGTTTTCGCAGGTGGGACGCAGTTCGAGCATGACCGAGGAAAGCACCGTGGGGCCGCCGTGACGACGCGGAAATCCGCCGGTACCCGCACAGTGGGCCCGGTTTTGGGTCGCGACGGTGGGAGGGGCTCTACGCCCCGACAAAACGCGTTCGCTGCCGGAACGTCGGGGCGTAAAGCCCCTCCCACGATTCCGAACCCTCGGGCGATTTCGGAAATAACCAATGGCCATTCGCGGGCCGGCGTTTCAAATTTGCGCAATGAAGTCCATGCTCCCCGCATTTGCGCTCGCAGGTTTGCTCCTCCTGTCCGGTTGTGCGCCCGAGGAGCCGAAGCCCGCGCCGGTGCCGGAGAAGAGCAAGGCCGAGCTGCAGCGCGTGGAATTTTTCGGCGACGCGGTGGCGGCGGATCCGGCGGTGACGTGGAAGCCGAGCGGCCTGGGCATCAAGCTGCTCGCGCCGGGCGAAGGGCTCGCGCCGCAACCTTCCGACACGATCAAGGTGAACTACCGCGGGTTGTTGAAGGACGGCACGGTCTTCAGCGAAACCGCGCCGGGTAAACCGATCGAGTTCAAGCTGGGCGACATGATTCCCGGCATGACGACCGGCATCGCGGCGCTCAAGCCCGGTGGCCGCGCCATCCTGTATGTTCCGCCGAGTCTGGGCTACGGCAGCTCGCGCTCGGGCAAGATCCCGCCGGTTTCGGGGCTGATCTTCGAAGTCGAGCTGCTGGCCGTGACGCCGTAGCCGCCCTTTAAGCGGCCGGAGCGGCAGGTTGAGCGTAAAGCTGGTTGAGCAGCTGCCGGAACGTGACGGGAAAAATCGGCTTCGGCAGGATGAGGTCGACGGTCAGGCGGCGATAGCGGTCGTGAACCTGTTCGCTGAGCTCGGAACTGAAAACGATGACCTTGCCGGCGAAAGGCAGCTGGCGCACGGCACGCACCAGTTCCAGCCCGTTGAGGCGCGGCATGTGGTGGTCGGTGATCAGCAGGTCGAAGTCGTCGGGCGAGCGCTCGATCCAGTCGAGGGCCTCGGCGCCGTCTTGCACGGTGGCAACCTGATGTCCCTCGCGGCCCAGCATAATGGTCATGAATTCCCGCAATTGCCGCATATCATCGGCGTACAAAATCCGCAGGGGCTTGGTGGCCGTGGGATTGGAAACCTGGGCGGAGGCGATTTCGTTCATGTAAAAGGAAAAAACAGGCTGACGTGGCAATGATGCTGACAATCATGACGCCGCAGGGTGCCACCTCGGATACGAATTTTCTGAACTTAGTGGGGATTTTACGGGTCGGGAGGGTAAACACGCATTCCTATGAAAACATTTCTCATTCTGCTCGTGGGCGCCGCCCTTGGTATCGGCGGCTACCTGTACTACCAACGCACGCAGCACCCCACCGTGTCGCAGCGCGCGGGCGATGTCGTGGAGGCGACGAAGGAGAAGGCGGTCGATATCAAGGATACGGTCGTCGAAAAATCCAAGAGCGTCGGTGAGCACATCGACGACGCGCGCATCATCACCGCGATCAAGGGCAAGTACGTCATCGACAAGGAACTCTCGGCTTTCGCGATCTCCGTCTCCTGCACGGACGGCAAGGTCACGCTCACCGGCACGGCGCCCTCCGACGCGCTGATCGCCCGGGCCGTGAAAACGGCGAAGGACACGAGCGGCGTGAAAAGCGTGTTCTCGCAGCTGACCGTCCGCCCTTAAGGCATCGCGGTCTTGTAAGCGGTGATGTCCGGGCCGCTGCGCGGCGCGCCGGCCGGACGGAAGAGCAGGGTGGCGAGGTTGAAGTTGCCGCCGCTCTCCACCTTGAAGGTCAGCACGTTCCGGCCCTTCGGCAGCGAAAGCGTGATCGTGTCGCGCGCGACGTTCCAGTGATGCCACTGGCGCCAGTCGATGGTCTCGGCCGGATCGAAGGTTGAAACGATCGGCACGGTCACCGGCGTACCGCCGTTCACGCGCACCGAAAAACTGGCGTTGCGGTTCGCGGTGTAGAGCAGGTCGGCCACATACTCGCCGGCCGCGGCGGTTTCGACGGTGACGTTGAACCAGTCACCGGGATCGTTCCAGCCGACGTAGAGCAGGCCGAGCGGCGGAGTGACCTTGTTGCAGGGCGATTCCATGTCCGGCACCTGCTTGGTGTACGAGATGTCGAGCGCCTCGTGCCGGCGGAATTCGTTCAGGTACGAGCCGTCGGCCGGATTGAGTTTGCCGCTGCCCTGGTTGACGTCGTCGGAGTCGTGAAATGCCACGCCTTCGCCGCCGAGATCGTAGTAGGCGCAGAACACCGCGCCGGGGATTTTCTGCGGTCCGCCGGCATAGGCGGCATCATGGTAAGGTTGTCCGGGTTCGTTTGCCGCCCGGGCCAGGCCGGTCAGCGCAATGCCGAGGAGAAAGAGGGCGGAGACGTGGGGTAGCTTCACACTGTCACCATCGCCCGGACTGATGCTGGATCAAGCCGGCAACCCGCGTGTGCATAAACTTCTATGCAATTCCGGCCGGCTCTATCTGTAGCGGCGGTCTATGACCGCCGACTCGGCGTGAACGGCGGTCATAGACCGCCGCTACAGAACATCAGTAATGCCGGCGCAGCCCGTAACCAGTGCCGTCGAAGAGCGGCCGGCCGGAGTATTCGGTCTGGGAGAAACCGACGCTGAGCGAGAAATTCGGGCGGACCCAGAACAGGTCGACGTCGTAGGTGGTGCCGGGAGCGGCGCCGTAGAGCAGGCCGCCGCGACCGCCGTAATAACCGCCCGGATAAAAGCCGTACCCGTAATCGTAGGGCACGTCGCCGGAAAGACGCGAGATACCGAAGCCCATGCCGAAACCCGACTGCGGGTCGAAGAAACTCGTCCAAGCGCCGACTTCGCGGAAGTTCCGTCCGCCGCTGGCCCAACCCATGGTGAGCGACATGCCGCCGTGCACTTCGAGGCGGCGCTTCAGGCTGACGACCTCGTTGTCCTGCAGGCGCGGGCGCTCGCGCGGGGTCACGGGTTCGGCGGTGTCGGCCGGACGAACGCCGTCACCGGCGGTGGTCAGCTTGTCGTCCGTGGCCGCCGTGGCCGTCGTATTGTCCTGCGCGCGCACAGTCAGCTGGCTGGCGGCGAGAAGCGCCAGGGCGGCGATAAAACGATGGATCCGGGGTGATGCCATGAACGCTGTGACCCCCGGAAATTGCGAGGGTTCCGGCCCCGAGGCGAGATTGGATGTGGGCTGGTTCCAGGCGCTTGCCGGCAAAAACGCCCCACCGGATTACTCCGAGCGCAGGGCGATGAGCGGATCGACGCGCGTGGCGCGCCGCGCGGGCAGAAAGCAGGCGATAAAGGCCACTGCGCCCAGGATTCCCGCGACGGTGAAAAGCGTAATCGGGTCGCGGTTGCCGACGCCAAAGAGCATCGACCCGAGCAAGTGCATCAGGCCGAACGAGCCGGCGACGCCGACCAGCAGCCCGAGGATGGCCAGGCCCATGCCATCGCGCAGGATCAGCCGGAGCACATTGCCGCGGCTGGCCCCGAGCGCCGACCGGATGCCAATCTCGCGCTGCCGTTGGGTGACCGAGTAGGAAATCACGCCGTAGATTCCGATCGCGGAGAGCAGCAGCGAGACGCCGGCAAACGTACCCAGCAGGAGCACGCGCAGGCGGTTTTCGCCCATCGATTCCGCCACGATGGTCTCGAGCGTTTTCATGTCGGGCAGGGTTTGATCCGGACTGATCGCGTGGATCGATTTCTTGACCGCTTCGCGCAACAGCGCGGTGTCGCCGGCCGCGCGCAGCACCACCGCCTGGCCGTACTCTGCGCTTTGCGCGTTCGAAACATACAGGCCGGGGTTGTTGTCGCGGTCGTCATCGAGTCCGCCGACCGCTTCGTCGGCGACGACGCCCACCACTTCCCACGGGATCTCGGCACCGAGCTGGGTTTTCCCGGGCACGATTTCCTGGATGAGGACGCGCTGGCCGATCGGGTCCACGCCGGGAAGATACCGGCGCGCCATCGTCTCGTTGATCACCGCCGAGGGCGGCGAGCCGGCCCGGTCGGTCTCGGCGAGCAGCCGGCCCTTCACCAAGTGCATGCGCAGCGTGGAGAAATACGACGGGCTGACCATTTTGAAGAAACAGGCTTTGCGGTTCGCGTGGTCGACCACCGTCTGGCCCGCGATTTGGAAAGGCATGCCATAGCCCCAGCCGTTCATCGGCAGGCTCGACGTCAGTGCCACGCCGGTCACCCCGGGCAGTGCGGCCAGCCGGGCCGTCACCTCCCGGAGGTGGGTGTTGAGCGCGGTCGCGTCGGGAAATTGTTTGTCGGACATCGGCAGGCGGAAAGTCAGGACATTGGTCGGGTCGAAACCCGGGTCGACCGCGCCGATGTTGTTCAGGCTGCGAATCAAGAGGCCGGCGCCGGACAACAGCACGAACGCGAGCGCGACTTCGGCGATGACCAGACCGCGGCGAACCCGGGCGTGCGCGCCCGCGGTCCCGCCGTGTCCGCCTTGCTTGAGTGAATGGGAGAGATTGGCGCGGGCGGCCTGCAGCGCGGGCATGAGCCCGACGAGGAGACCGGTGAGCAAGGTCAGGACGAACGAGAACAGCAGCACGCGGCCGTCGAGGACCACGTTGGCTTCGGCCGGCAGCGAGAACGGCGGCATCGCCGTCTTCAAGCCCACCAGCGCCAGCTGGCCGAGCAGGACGCCGAACACGCCGCCGAGGCCCGCGACGACGAGGGTCTCCGCCAGAAACTGACGGGCCAGGGCCCAGCGTCCGGCGCCGAGCGCGAGCCGCACCGCAATCTCGCGCTCGCGGCCGATGACCCGCATCAACGAGAGATTGGCGAGGTTCGCGCAGGCGATGAGCAGGACCATACCAACTGCCGCGAGCAGCACGTAGAGCGAGCGACGCAGGTCGCCCTGGACGTTGATTTCCGAGAGCAAGTCGAGGCCCACGCCCCAGTCCTTGTTGGAATCCGGGTAATCTTGGGAGATGCGTTTGCCGATGGTGTCCATCTGCGCGCGCGCCTGTTCGAGCGTGACGCCCGCCTTCAGTTTGCCGACGGCGCCGAACCAGTGGAAATTGCGGGTCATGTTCGCCGGCAGGAACGTCAGCGGACGCCAGACCTTGGCGTAGCGCCGTTCAAACGGCGAACCGCGGGGCAGGATGCCGATGATGGTGTGGGGTTCGTTGTCGAGCAGCACGGAACGGCCCACCACGGCGGGATCGCCGGCGAACTGGCCCTGCCAGAGCGAGTAACTGATCACGGCGACCTTGTTTTTGCCGGATTCATCCTCGCCCGCGGCAAAGGTCCGGCCGAGAAAGGGTTTCACGCCATAGATGTCGAAATACTGCACCCCGACGCGCGCGCCCGGGATCTGGATCGGTTCGTCGATGCCCGTGAGCGAGACCGAGCCGCCGGTCTGCGCGGCGAGGAATTCGAAGACGCTGTTCTGCTTTTGCCAGTCGAGGAAATTGAGCGTGGAGATGCCGTTGCGGCCGCCACCCGGCGGCGCCTCGAGGACCCGCACGAGGCGATTGGCGTCCGGATAGGGCAGGGGTTTCAGCAGGACGGCGTTGACGAAACTGAAGATGGCGGTGTTGGCGCCGAGACTGAGGGCGAGGGTCGCGACGGCGACGAGGGTGTAGCCGGGGCTCTTGCACAGCGTGCGCAGGCCGTATCGGAGATCCGACAGGAACGAATTCATGGGTGGGTGCGACGCGCCGGGCGAAGAACGCCCCGCGCTAAGGTGAGGAAACTCTGTCGATCCGCTGCGGTTACAGGAAATCGAAAATTTATGTTCCAAGTGGTCCAGGAATGAATTCATGCGGCAGCACCTGCCCCGAAGCCGGCATACGAACCGACCCGGGAAACGTGTAATATAATATGTTACACGTTTCCCGGTAACGGCGGCCTTGGGTACAGGCGTGCGCAGGGATTGACGCCAGTGCGGCCGGCCGCCCTCCTGCGGCATGGCCAGAAGTGTCATCCTGCAATCCACCGTGCGCTGCGAGCGCTGCCGGCTCACGCCGCGCTGGTGCATTTGCGCGGGGTTTCAGGCGGTGGAAACGCCGCTGCAGGTGGATGTGCTCATGCACCGGCGCGAGTTTTGGCGGCCGACCAGCACCGGACACCTGATCAACCGCGTGGTAACGGGTTCGCGCCGGCATCATTTCGAAGGCGGGAAAATTCCGGACCGCGCCGCGATCGTGCAACCGGATCGCGAGCTGTGGATCCTGCACCCGCGTGGCGAACCACTGCCCGCGGACGCGGCGCCGGAGAAAATGCAGGTGCTGTTGCTCGATGGCAGCTGGCGCGAGGCTGCGGCCATGACCCAGACCGTCGGCGCGTGGGGCCGGCTCGTGCGGTTGCCGATGGCAGGTCCGAGCCGCAACGCGCTGCGCCGGCAGGAACTCGATGGGAATTACTCCACGGTCGAATCGCTGCTCTTCCTGTACGATGCGCTCGGGCTCAGGGAAGCCGCGGCGCGCTTGCGCCTGCAGTTCGAGCTGCACGTCTACGCCGGCCTCCGCACACGCGGGGCGAAGGAACTGGCGGATGAATTTCTCGCGACGTCGCCGATCCGCGAGGCGTTCCCAGAATTGCTCGAACAGCTGCACGTGCGGCGGCCGCATTTGCCGTCGATCGTCGCGAACAAATCTGCCCGGGATTCCTAACCGGCTACGAACATCCTTGGATTCTGCGCGACGCGCAGAATGGGCATCCCTACACACCCCGCCCTTCGGGCACCCCTCTTCATAGAGGGGACTTCGGCTACGTAGGTTTGAAATCCCCTCTATCAAGAGGGGTGGCGCGTAGCGACGGGGTGTGTGGTTCGAGAACCGCATAAAAAAGTCAGGCCGCGCGAACGCGGCCTGACGGCAGAGGGTGGGAGAGGAAACCGGCGAACTCAGTTCGCGCGGGCCCGGGCGTAGGAAGCCTGGAGTTTGTCCCAAGCGGCGGCGACGTTGTCGCGCGCGGCATCCCAGGTTTCGGCGGTGGCGTTGCCGAGGGCCTTCGACTTTTCCTTGAAGCTCGCCTCGTCATCCTTGACCTCGGCCCACGCGGCCTTGCGGGCGGCGCTGGCTTCGGCCTCGGAGTAGTTCGCCTTGGCCTTGCTGTAGTCGGCCTCGAACTCCTTCTCGTAGGCGTTGACCTGCTTCGAGAAGTCGGAGCGCTTGTCGAAGGTGTAGTCCTTCACGTTGCCCCAGCCCTTGGAGACGGCGGCCTTGGTGTCCTGATAGGCATCCTTGGTCGCGGTCTTCGTGTCCTGGTAGGCGTCCTTGGTCTTGTCGGCGATCTCGTCGCGGTCGTGCTTGGAGCACGCGCCGAGGGCGAGGGCCGCGAGGCCGGTGGCGAGGAGGACGGTGGAGCGGATGGTTTGGTTTTTCATAAGATTAACAGAGGTAGTTGGGTGGACAGGGCGGGTCGGAGTGGTCGGTTCGTCAGGTCGCGGACGGCGGTTTGCCGCCGAGGGCGAGGGCGAGCAGCGAGATGACCAGCAGGGCGAGGAAGATCATGAAGATGATCTTGGCGATGCTCGCGGCAGCGCCGGCAATCCCCGTAAAGCCGAGCAAGCCGGCGATGAGGGACACGATGAGGAAGGTAAGAACCCAGCGTAACATGACGTGATCTCCTTTGAGCGTTTTTGAGGTTTGGGGCGCGGCGAAGACCGGAGGCTTTCCCCGCGCGGTTTTTTTATTGGTACGTTACTACCGACCGACCCCGCCCGCGGCGGTTACGCGGCCGGACAACATTTTAGCCGCGTAAAACCGGGAACAAACGGACGCGCCATGTTACGCGCTGCCGGCTATCCGACAGTCCAGATGACCTCCGGCTGGTCGCGGCCGGCGAAGCGGGACACGCTACCTGACCCCATCCCCTTATGAAACGTGTCACTCTGTTGTTCGGCCTGCTCGCCCTTGTTTCCCCGTACCTGCGTGCCGAGGAAACCGCCACGCTCACGCTCCACGCCGGCCAGCCCGGCGCCGTGATCAACCGCAACATCTACGGCCAGTTCGCCGAGCACCTCGGCCATTGCATTTATGAAGGCATCTGGGTCGGACCCGATTCGCCGATCCCCAACACACGCGGCATCCGCAACGACGTCGTCGCCGCGTTGAAGAATCTCAACCTGCCCGTGCTCCGCTGGCCGGGCGGCTGCTTTGCCGACGAATACCACTGGAAGGACGGCATCGGTCCGCGGGAGAAGCGTCCGTCGATGTACAATTCCCATTGGGGTGGTGTCGTGGAGAACAACGCCTTCGGCACGCACGAGTTCATGGACCTCGTCGAGCAGATCGGCTGCGAGGCCTACATCTGCGGCAACGTCGGCAGCGGCAGCGTCCAGGAAATGATGGAGTGGGTGGAGTACCTGACCAGCGACGCGCAGTCGCCGATGGCCAATCTCCGCCGCGCCAACGGCCACGAAAAAGCCTGGCGCGTGAAATACTTCGGCGTCGGCAACGAGAGCTGGGGCTGTGGCGGCAACATGACGCCCGAGTTTTATTCCGACAATTTCAAGCGCTACAACACGTTCGTCAAAAACTACAGTCCCGACTACAAGATCTACCGCATCGCCTGCGGCTCGAACGGCCAGGACTACAAGTGGACCGAGGAGTTGATGGCCACGTCGGCCAAGCAGATGAACGGCCTCTCGCTCCACTGGTACACGCTGCCAACCGGCAACTGGGCGACGAAGGGCTCGGCTACGAACTTCGACGAGTCCAAGTGGTTCAGCACCTTCCAGAACACGATGAAGATGGAGACGCTCGTCTCCAAGCACAGCGCGATCATGGACAAGTACGACCCGCAGAAGAAGGTCGGCCTGATCGTGGACGAGTGGGGCACGTGGTACGACGTCGAGCCCGGCACCAACCCCGGCTTCCTCTACCAGCAGAACTCGCTGCGCGATGCGCTCGTGGCCGCGGTTAACTTCAACATCTTCCACCAGCACGCCGACCGCGTTGCGATGACCAACATTGCGCAGATGGTGAACGTGCTCCAGGCGATGATCCTGACTGACAAGGAGAAGATGGTGCTCACGCCGACCTACCACATCTTCGAGATGTACAAGGTCCACCAGGACGCCACGAACCTGCCGCTGGATCTCGTGTCGCCCGACTACGTGCTCGGCGAAAACAAGCTGCCGGCGATCAGCGCGTCCGCCTCCAAGGACAAGGCCGGCAAGATCCACGTGTCGCTCGTGAACATCGACCCGAACCAGCCGGTCACGGTCACCTGCACGCTCGACGGTGCGACGGCCAGTGCCGTCACCGGCCGCATCCTCACCGCCCCCGCGATGAACACGCACAACACCTTCACCGCGCCTGACGCGGTCAAGCCCGCCGCCTTCACCGGCGCGACGCTGGCCGACGGCAAGCTGACGGTGAAGCTGCCGGCGAAGTCGGTGGTGGTGCTGGAAATTTGAAGGGGTTTCTCGAATTCTTACACACCCCGTCGCTGCGCGCCACCCCTCTTCATAGAGGGGAATCAAACCCACGCAGCCGAAGTCCCCTCTATGAAGAGGGGGGCCCGAAGGGCGGGGTGTGTGGAGGCTTGGCGCGAGCGAGCGATCAATCCTCCGACAAGAGTTTGAATTTCCCCAAAAGGATGTGAACGTGGTGGCGATGCGCTTTGCCGCCGACCTTCACCTCCACTCTCGCTACGCCAAGGCGGTTTCGCCCGCCATGACGCTGGAGAACATCGCGCGCTGGGCGCAGCGGAAGGGTGTCGACCTGCTCAGCACGGGCGATTGCCTGCAGGAAAGCTGGCTCAACGAGATCGAGACGAAGTTGGAAGAAGCCGGACCGGGCTGGTTCAGGCTGAAATCCGACATCGCGCAAAAAATTTCGGGTGCGCTGCCGGCTGCGTTGCGCCGCGATATTCGTTTCGTGCTGGGGACCGAGGTGTCCTGTGCGCCCGCGGGCACGCCCCGGCTGGGTGGCGTGCATTGCCTGATTTTCTTTCCTTCGCTCGAGAGCGTGCGGCGGTTTCGCGAGAAAGTGCAGCCGTACGGCGACCTCGCGGAAGGCCGTCCGGAACTCGCACTGACGCCGCGCCAGCTGCTGGAGCTGGTGCTCGCGCACGATCCGGCCTGCCATTTCGCGCCGGCGCATGTTTTCAATCCCTGGTTCTCCGCGCTGGGCACGGTCAGCGGCGGTCGCACCATGGACGAAGTGTTCGGCGATCTCGCCCCGCGCATGCTGGCGGTGGAGACGGGACTCACGTCCACGCCGGCGATGTGCCGCCGCGTGGGCTCGCTGGACCGGCACGCGCTCTTTTCCTGCTCCGACGCGCACTCGCTCGAGAACCTCGGACGCGAGTGCACCGTGCTGCAGATCGACCCCAGTTACGCCGCCCTGTTCGCGGCGCTGTGGAGCGGTTCTTCCTCACAGGTGATCCGCACCTTGAAATTCCCGCTGGTGCGCACGCGCTATTACCTGAACCGCTGCGGGCCGTGTGCGGAATCGTTCGAGGGCACGGTATGTCCGCAATGCGGGCGTCCGCTGGTCATGGGTGCGCGCGATCGCCTGGAAGCCGTCGCCACGCGGCCGCAGCCGCAGTACCCGGACAACGCGCCGCCGTTCACGGAATTTCTGCCGCTGCACTACCTGCTGGCGGAGCTGTCGGGCCATCCCCGTGACGGCGTGCAGGTCAAACAGCTGCACGAACGCATGCTGGCCACGGGCTCGGAGCGTTACCTGCTGACGGAGGCCAGTACGGCAGAGATCGAGCAGGTCAGCTCGCCGGCCGTGGCTCGCGCCATCCTCGCGCAGCGCGCAGGCACCTTCAATTTCACGCCGCCGACGAAGAAATCAAAACCGGCCGAGGAAACTGTGCAGCAAACGGGTTTCGACTTTGGCGGCTGAGCTGTCGGGTGCGCCGCAGAGCTCCGGTCCACCGAACCCGAGCGCGACGCCCAAGCCGGTGTAGGCGAGCAGGCAGAGGACACATTTCGGCGTCAGCGCCAGCAGCGCCGCCGGGATGAGCCAGCGGCGGGCGCGCTTAGCGGGCGGCAGCGGAGCGTCCATAGCGGTCGTGGTGGCGCAGCCACTGCATGCCGTACTCGTCATTGGCCTCGTCGCGACCTTTCGGGACCAGGTCGAGCATGCGATAGGTGCCCATGATGGTTTCGACGCCGCGGCCGAAGGTGGAGTAGGTGTGATAGACGTCACCGGCGGCATCCTTGACGAAGACGCTGATGCCGGGTGCTTCCTGCTGCGGGAAATCCATCACCCGGTAATTGTACTCCATCCTGCCGGCCTTCATTTCCGCGTCAGTGAACGACACGTGGAAGTCGAAGTTGAAGTCGCTGCCGAAGGCCGACGCCCAGTTGACGTCCCAGCCCATGCGCTTGCGGAAGGGCAGGATCTCCTTGATCGGCGCCTGCGAGATCGCGACGAAGGCCACGTCGCGGGCCGCGAGGTGCGGCACGCACGGCGCAAAGTGATCCATCATGAACGAGCAGCTCTTGCAGCCCTGCTCCCAGCCCGGCCCGAGCATGAAGTGCTGGACGACGAGCTGGCTGTGCGGCCCGAAGAGGTCGCCGAGGGAAGCCTTTCCTTTGGCGGTGGTGAAGGTGTAGTCCGGCATCTTCACCCACGGCAGCGAGCGGCGGCGTTCGTTCAACTCGTCCTGCACGCGGGTGAATTTCTTTTCCGCCGCGAGGAGCTTCTTGCGGGCGACGAGCCATTGCGCGGGCGTGACGACTTTCGAGGGACGGGCGGGCTTGGTTTTCATGGCGGGTAGAATCAGGCAACGGACTGCAGGCGGGTGGGAAGGGTGAGGGCGAGGGCTTCGAACATCTTGCGCCACGCGCCCTCGGCGCGGATGGCGAAGTCGGTGCGGTTGGCGCCGAGCACCTGGGTGAGCGTGAGCTCGCAGCCGCCGTCGCACGGGGCGATCTCCACGATCACCCGGCTGCCCTCGGGCAGGGCGTCGCGCGCGGCCCAGGTGAAGACGAGCAGGCGCGGGCGATCGAGTTCGAGGTACTCGCCGCTGTGTTCGACTTCCACGCCCTGGCGGTTGACGACGAAGGAGAACCTGCCGCCGACGCGCGGCTCGAGTCCGAGCCGCACCACGCGCTCGTCGCGGATCGCCGGACCGTACATCCAGCGGCCCAGCCAATCCGGCGAAAGCCAGGCGTCGTACACGCGCTCGGCGGAAACGGAGAATTTCTTCGTGACGGTGACAGTGACGGGAAGGTTCATGGTTTGAGCAGTTTTTCGTATTCGTCCTTCAGGCGCAGGTGCATGTCCCAAAACGGCGGAAAGGGTTTCCCCTCGAGCAGCGCGACGAGGAGCGTGAGATGGGAATGCCAGCCGCTGGCAAAGCCGCTGAGGTAGGGCAGGTCGCCGCCCCGGCTGCGGTGCGTGAGGATGAGCAGGACGGACTTGTCCGCCTTGTCCTGCGGGATGAGCTCGAAGGTGACCTCGGACTCGTCGTCGAAGGTATAGCTGAGCACGCGCGGCGGCTCCCAGCGCAGGACGGTACACGCCTTGGTTTTTCCGCACTCGTGCATTTCCAGGTATTGGGCGGGCGGTACTTCGTTCGGCACGAGTTCCTTGTGGCGGAAGTGGAGCTCCACTTTGCCGCCGACCTTCTGCTCCATCGGGCCGCCGGCAAACCAGCGCGCGCGCTTTTCGGGATCGGTGAGGTATTGCCAGAGGCGGTCGATGGGGCCGGGGAGCGTACGCATGATGCGGACTTCGCCGGGGCCGGTGGACTGGCCGGGTTGGTCGTTGGCTTTCATCAGGCGGAGGGTGGGAGTTGTTTTTCGTAGTGGGCCTTCAGGCGGGCGTGCGTTGCCCAGAAACCCGGCGGGGTCTTGCCTTCGAGGAGGGCGATAAGGATCGCGAGATGCGTGTGCCAGCCGCCGGCGTAGTTGCCGACTTCCGGCAGGTCGGTGCCGCGGCTGCGATGGGTGAGGATGAGTAGGACGGTTTTGCCGGTGTCGCCTTGGGGAATGAGTTCGAAGGTGACGTCCGAGTCGTCGCTGAACGTATAGCTCAGCACGCGCGGCGGATCCCAGCGCAGGATGGTGCCCGGCATGGTGAAGCCCGGGTCCTGCACATGCGCATACTCGGCGGGGGGAGTTTCGCTGGGCGCGATGTCCTTGTGGCGGAAGAACAGCTCCATCTTACCGCCGGTCTTGGGTTCCATCGGGCCGCCAGCAAACCAGCGGGCGCGCTTCTCGGGATCGGTGAGGTATTGCCAGAGCCGCTCGACCGGACCCGGGAGCGTGCGTAGGATGCGGATCTCGCCCGGGGCGGGGAATTGGGCGTAGTCGTCGTTGGTTTTCATGAAGACTTCTTTTTGCCGCGGGCGGCTTTGGCGTTGGCTTCGTCCTCCGCCTTCAACTCGCGCTCGAGGGCATCGAGCCGCTGGCTCCAGAACGCGCGCGTGCGATGCAGCCAGGCATCGAGTTCATCGAAACCGGCGGGGTTGAGCGCCTGGATGCGGGTCTGCCCTTCGGCGCGGGTGGTGACGAAGCCCGCGTCGCGGAGCACGTTCAGGTGCTGCGAAATCGCGGGCGCGCTCATATCGAACTCCTTCACGAGTTCCCCGGAGGTGCGGTCGCGCTCGGCGAGCAGCTCCACGATGCGGCGGCGGGTCGGATCAGCGATGGCCAGGAGGCTTTGCATGCCTCCAGTAATTAAGAATAAACTTAATTAAGCAATAACTAAAATAAAGGCGCCGAAGATTTCAGCAATTCCTCCGGCGTTCGCTTTAGGTGAGGCTGTCCCATTCCTTGCGGCCGTAGTGGATGATGGCGAAAACCACGATCACCCCGAGCAACCCCGGCTTGGCGCCCCCGAAAATACTCAGGACCAGGACGCCGATCTGCAGGACCGCATTGGCCACGAAGCAGATTTTGTTGCCGCGCAAAATGCCGAACGCGAAGACGCCGAGGAGCACGGCGATGCCGGCGATAACGCGGCCAAACATCAGCGAGGCCGGCGTGGTGCCACGCAGGCCGACGATCACCAGGACGCTGAGGGTCAGCGTCACCTGGAACCAGTTGAGCCAGCCCACGAGCTTGATGCCGCCCGGCACCGGCCAGTCGCGCCGGCCAAAGATAATGCTCGCGAGCAAAAGAACGACACAGAGTCCGATCAGGCCCAGCACGATCGGGTCGGTGGTCGCCGTCGTCTTGTACTCGCGTCGCACGGGCGCCGGCGCCGCCGGTGTCCGCGCCTTGGTGATGTCGTTCGGATACGGGGCGGGACTGGCCAGGTTGTAAGCATCCAGGCCGCCGCTCCCGCCGGTGCCGCCTTCCCACACCACCCACAGGGTTTTGCGCGACGCATCGTAGGTTAGGGCCGCACCGTAGTTCAGGAGCTGTTCGGATTTTTCCAGGGCGAACCCGGGATAGGTATAGGTGAGCAGGTGGCCGCCGGCTTGAAGCGCCCATAATTTTCCGGCGGTCGGATCACATGCGATGCCGAGGTTCGGCGTCATCATGGTCACAAAGAGCAGATCCTTTTCCTGCGCGGGGTCGAGGCGCAGGACAATGCCGGCGCGGTTGATCGCGAATTTGCCGTCGGGAGTGAGATCGAAGGCGCCGCCGAGCGGATATTCGCCATGATAGCGCAAGACCACGGCCGGCTTGGCGCTCGTGCTGTCGGTCGGGACGGGGATCGCGCTCAGGTTGCCGGGACTGACGCCATTGGTGGCCAGATAGAGCCGCTGCCGGTCGGGCGTGATGCGCAGGTTGCTGCCGCCGGGGATCTCTCCGAATTCGGACAGGACCTTTTTCTGCTGGGGGTCGATCTGGTGGATTTTCTCCGACTGGCCGCTGCCCGAGGTGACGTAGAGAAAGCCGTGGCCGTTGGCGACCATGTCGAGAGGATCGATCGCCACGTCGAAACTCGCGGTTGCGGTCAGGTTCGCGAGGTTGATCGACTGGATGGTGCCGTGTTGCTGGGCGCGGTCATGGGCGCGGTTATATTGATTGGTGGTGGCCGCGACATAGGCGGTCGTGCCGTCGGGCGAGAGACAGAAATCGCGGGCGCCGGCGGCGACGCCCGCCGCCCGGTCGTCGAGCCGGTTGTTCGCGAGCGCGACGCGCTGCAGCTTTCCTTCGGAGGGGTTGAGCCAGTAGAGGTAATCGCCGGCCGGGCTGACCACCGGATGAACCAGCTTCGCGGAGAAGCTGATGGTGTTATTGGGCGCGAGCTTGGTCTCGTCACCGCGGACCAGGCCGGCAGCCATCGTCATCGCCAAAATTACACCGATCCAAGACCGCACCAGCCGTGGGGATGTCATGCCCGGCGATTACGACGCGAAGGATCGACAAAGACCAACCGAAACGCGGCGATACGGTGGTATGACAGGCTTGCAGCCAAGCGCAGGCGATTCAGGGAATCAGCCTGCTCGATTTCGAGCGCGCACCGATGTTCGTAATACGAACATCGGCGCGGATGTCGCCGGGTGGGAGGGAATCCCGCAGATTAGAACCCGACTTCCTGGCGGACGAACTTTACCGCGGGGCTGCCGACGGAGAGGACGCGGTCGTGGTATTCCTTCAGGTTAAACTTGGCGCCGAGCTTCTTCTCGGCGGCGGCGCGCATGTCGTCGTGTTCGGCGGCGCCGACGAAGTACGTGGCGAGTTGCGTGTACGAGAGCTGGGCACGCTGCCACTTGGCAACGGCTTCGCCTTCCTCCTGGAAGCCGCGCTTCATCATCAGCTCGAGGCCCTGCTCCTTGGTCATGCCGTGCATGTGGATGCCTTGGTCGAGAATCGCGTTGCAGAGCACGCGGAGGCGCATCTTGAGCTGCTGCATGCGCGTCTCGGGTCCGCCGAAGCCCGCCTCGGCCATTACGCGTTCGGTGTAGACGGCCCAGCCTTCGATGTAGGAGCCGCTCTGGAAGATGGCGCGGACGAGCGTCGGCGCTTGGAACTGGTTGGAGTGGGCGAGCTGCAGGAAGTGGCCGGGCATCGCCTCGTGCACCATGAGGTCGCGCATCATGTAGTTGTTGTACTCGCGGAAGAACGAGTCGCGGCGCGACGCGGGCCAGTCGGACGGCGTGGGCTCGATGGCGACGAAGGTCTTGCCGTTCGGCTCGAGGGCGCCGGGCGAATCGCAGTAGGCGATGCCGCGGCCGCGCTTGAACTCCGGCGTGACGATCAGCTCGATCGGCGTGGTCGGCACGGTGACGAGGTTGTGCTCCTTCACGAACTCCGTGCAGAGCGCGAGCGTCTTGCGGCCGTAGTCGACGATGGTGTCGTTGTTCTGGTGCTCCTGCGCGAGGTGATCGAGGACGGCCTTGATGACGGCGTGCTGGTCGGACGTCGCGGCGCCGGGGAAATACTTTTGATGCAGCGGCAGCGCCGTGGCGTAGAGCTGGGCGGTGACGGTATCGAGTTCGTGCTCGGCGCGGGCGAGAATATCCTCGGGAGAGAGATCTGAATTCAGCGTGTAGCGCAGGTTCTTGCGGTAGAGGTCGGCGCCGATGCGGAAGTCGCCCTTCGAGCGCGGGAGCAGGTCCTTCTCGAGCCAGGTCTTGTACTCGGTGAGCGCGGCGACGGCCTTCTGCTGGAGCGGGGCAAGTTCGGCCTTCATCGCGGGCGCGGCGGCGAAGAGTTCGTCGAGTCCGTTTTGCGCGAGGTCGATGGCGCCGTTGACCTGCTTGATCGCGGTCTGCGTGTAGATCTCCGGCGGGTTGACGAGGTTGGCCTTGGCTTGGGCGATGACCGTCGGGATGCCGGCGAGGCGCTGCGCGGCGCTGTGCAGGCGTTCGGCGGCGGGCGCGAAGTCACGCGCAGTGAGCAGGTAAATCGAGTTGGCGAGGCTGGTGTTGTAGGAGAGCGGATCCCAGTTCTGCGACTTGAGGTCGTTGATGAAGAAGAGCTGCGCCTCGAGGTTCAGCTTGAGGATCTCGGCATCGACCTTGTTCGGGCCCGTGAGCGCCTTCGCGTCGATCTTGGCGAGGACGTCGAGGTGATGCTGCGCGGCGTCCGCCTGCGCTTTCATGCCCGCCGGGCTGTAGTCGGTGAGCTGGCCATCGAAGCGGTGGTCGCCGAGGCCGGTCGCCGTCTCGGGATTGAAGCGCAGGTAGTCGTCGATGCAGGCCTTGGCCGCGGTCTCGAAGGCGGTGTCGGCGGCGGTCTTGGCGCGCGCGACGGAGCCGAGGACCAGGGCGAGCGCGAATGCGAACAGGGTACGGGTAATTTTCATGCGCCCACCCTGCGCAAGGGAAGGCGAGTGCTCAAGGGCAGAACAGCCCGCCTACGGCTTGGCCGCCTCGATCAGCGCCTTGGCGGCGGCCCGCGCATCGGCGGCGAGCGCGGCGTTCGCCACCATGTCGGCGTGCACCGTGGCACCGTCGATGAGGAACATGAGCTGCCGTGCGAGCAGGGCGGGGGATTTCAGCCCCGCTTCCGCCGCGAGGGCTTGGATGCGGTCCTGCAGCGCCTGCTTGTAGGCGGCGGCGGAGCGGCGCGGTTTGTCGCCGGCGAGGGTGTATTCGCCGACGGCCTTGATGAAGGCGCAGCCGGTGAAGTCCTTCGATTCGAACCAGCCGGCGAGCCAGTCGAACACGGCCAGCAGGCGCTTCTCGGGATTGCGGCCGGCGGCGGCGACGATCCCGTCGATCGCGGCCAGGATCTCCGCACCCTTCCGGTCCATGGCGGCGGCGATCAGGTCCTCCTTCGAATCGAAGTGGTTGTAGAGGGTCATTTTCGCGACCCCGGCCTCGGCGAGCACGGTGTCGATGCCGACCGCGCGATAGCCGTTTTTGCAGAAAAGGTTCCAGGCGGTCTCCAGCAGGAGCTCGCGCTTGGGCGAGGAAGGAGTGGAGGCGGATTGGGCGGTGGCGGGCATGCCGTTAACCAAGCGGGTTTTACGCTCTGGGCAAGAAAAATAGACAGACCTGTCTATTTTATGCTTGCAAACCAATAGACAGATCTGTCTAGTGGTGGTGTTCAAAGAAACCAATCCAACGAATATCACCATGAATAACCAAAATTCCCCCCGCATCCCTGCCATTGATCCCGCGAACGCCACCGGCGCGAGCGTGCCGCTCTTCGCCGCCGTAAAGGCCAAGCTCGGCATCGTGCCGAACCTGATGCGCACCTTCGCGCAGTCGCCCTCGGTGCTCGAGGCCTACCTCGGCTTCAGCGGCACACTGGCCAAGGGCTCCCTGCCGCTCCGTACGCGCGAGCAGCTGGCGCTCGCGATTGGCGAGACCAACGGTTGCGAATACTGCGTGTCGGCGCACTCACTCTCGAGCAAGGGCGCGGGCCTGACGCCCGAGGCGGTCATCGCGGCCCGTCAGGGTGAGGCCGCCGACCCGAAGGCCGCGGCGATCCTGGCCTTCGCCAACGAGGTCGTCGCCACTCGCGGCAAGGTCTCCGACGAACAGGTCGCGGCGGCCCGCGCGGCCGGTGTCACCGACGCCGAGCTGGTCGAGATCGTTGGGCAGGTCGCGCTGAACGTCCTGACCAACTACATGAACAACGTGGCGCAGACCGTGGTCGACTTCCCGCGCGCCAAGCCGCTCGCGGCCGCGGTGGCCTGAGTCGCCGGCTCGCGATTGCTTTCGGGCGCCGTTTCGCGACGGCGCCTTTTTTATGTCCGGTGTGCTCGGATTGCGGCTTAGCCTTGAAGTAGCGGCGATCGTCAGATCGCCGACGGACGAGCCAGCGCTCTCACGAGCGCTGCTACTTTTTTCTACTTTGTTGAGGGAAGCTGCAGCAGGCGCGTGGCGATGTCCGCGAGCGACAACACGGTTGCGCCCGGCGTCGAGGCGATGGTGGCGCCGGGCATCCATGGGCCCTCAGCGCCCTGCGGGTTCTGCACGAGCACGGTGCCGCCGGCGTTCGCCACGCGCAGCGCGCCGCGGGAGCCGTCGGTGCCGGCGCCGGTGAGGATCACGGCGACGGCGCGCGGGCCCTGCCACTCGGCGGCGGATTCGAAGAGGACATCGACCGACGGACGGGCGAAATTGACGAGGTCGTCAGTCGACAGCGCGAAGCTGTCGCCTTCGATCATCAGGTGATAGTCGGCCGGACAGAGGTACACGTGCGCCGGCTGGATCGGGTCCTTGTCCTCGACCTCGGACACCGGCAGCGCGCAGCCGCGCTGGAGCATGGGTAGGAGCATGCCGCCGCTGTCCTTGTGCCGGTGCAGCGCCACGGCGATCGGGTGGGGAAAATCCGCCGGCAGGCGCCCGAGGATTTCCTTGAGCGCGTCGCAGCCACCGAGGGATCCGCCGATGACGATCATTTGAGCTTCCGAAAAAGCCGCTGCTTGGCGTCGACGGCTTCGTACGAGCCGGCCTGCTCGGTGAAGCGGATGGATTCGCTGCGGCCGAGCCCGAGGTGGCCGTAGGTGACGAGGCTTTCGTGGAAGAGGCGGTGAACGCGGTCCTGCAGCTCGCGCCGGAAATAAATCATGACGTTCCGGCAGAGGATGACGTGGAATTCGTTGAATGACGCGTCCGAGACGAGGTTGTGCGTGCCGAACACGACCTGCTCGCGCAGGTAGGGGCGGAAGATCACCGACTGGCTGTCGGCGGTGAAGTAGTCGGAGAACGGCTGCTTGCCGCCCGCGAGCTGGTAGTTGCGCGAGTATTCCTGCATCGGCGCGAGCGGGAATACGCCGGCGCGGGCGTCCTCGAGCACGCGTTCGCTGACATCGGTGGCGTAAATGCGGCAGCGGTCGGCGAGGCCTTCCTCGCGGAGCAGGATGGCCACGGAATAAACTTCCTCGCCCGTCGAGCAGCCCGCGATCCAGAGGCGGATGAACGGGTAGGTGCGCAGCACCGGCACGACCTTTTCGCGGAAGAGCCGGAAGAAACCCGGATCGCGGAACATCGCCGTCGTATGGACCGTCAGCACGCGCAGCAAGCCCGGCAGGTGCTTGTCGTCGATCTTCAGTTGCTGGTGCAGGCCCGCGACGCTGCCGGTGCCGCTGTCGGCGACCGCGCGCGCGACGCGGCGGCGGATCGACGAGTAGGCGTAGCCGCGGAAATCGAGTCCGGAACGCAGGTGCACAAGATCCAGCAGCAGCCGGATGTCTTCAAACTCGGCGGCTTCGGGAGTGTTGGGCGGTGGCGGCTGGACGGACATGCAGTTCAGGCGAGCGGTGTGGTCACCGATATAGCCAGACCCGCAGCAGGGAGATAAGTTTTTCGGTATCGACCGGTTTCGTGATGTAATCCGACGCGCCGGCCTCGATCGAGCGCTCGCGGTCGCCCTGCATGGCCTTGGCGGTCACGGCGATGATGGGCAGTTTGGCGAACCGGCTGTCCTGGCGGAGGCGCCTGGTGGCCTCGTTGCCATCCATCTCCGGCATCATCACGTCCATGAGGACGACGTCGCATGCCGGGTTGTCGTTGAGCGCGTCGAGCGCGGCCTTGCCGCTCTCGGCGAAACG
Source organism: Verrucomicrobiota bacterium (assembly GCA_048498955.1). Taxonomy (GTDB): domain Bacteria; phylum Verrucomicrobiota; class Verrucomicrobiia; order Opitutales; family Opitutaceae; genus Lacunisphaera. Next base: position 178,813 of record JBEHWZ010000007.1, read on the forward strand.
CACGGCCATGCCGTAGCCTTCGAGGGCGGCGGTGAGGGCGAAGATGTTGCGGACGTCGTCATCGACGATCAGCACGCGGCGGCCGGTGAGCACGGCGTCCTGCCGGCGCACCTGGTCGAGCATGCGGCGCTTGGCCTCGGGCAGCTTGGCCTGCACGCGGTGGAGGAAGAGCGCGGTCTCGTCGAGCAGGCGTTCGGGCGATCGGGCGTCCTTGACGATGATCGACTCGGAGAGCGAGCGGAGCTCGGTCTCTTCCTTCGGCGAGAGTTCCTTGCCGGTGTAGACGATCACCGGCGGGGACTGCAGGCCGTGGCGCTGGTTGATCTCGCGGATCAGATCGGCGCCGGGTTTGTCCGGGAGCATCAGGTCCATCACGATGCAGTCGAAGCGCTCTTTCTCCATCGCGGCGAGGGCCTCGGCGGCGGAGCCGACGGTGGTGGTGTGGACGTCGTTGTTGCCGATGAGCTCGCGGATAGACTCGCGTTGCGCGGCGTCGTCCTCGACTACGAGCAGATTTTTCACCGGGCGATCGATGAACTCCATCGTCTGCTGCAGCAGGCCGGTGATGGCCTCCTTGCTGACGGGTTTCTGAAGATACGACACGGCGCCCTGGCGCAGGCCGCGGGTGCGGCCGGTCTCGACGGAGATGACGTGCACCGGGATGTGGCGGGTGCGGTGATCGTGCTTGAGGCGGTCGAGCACGAGCCAGCCGTCCTCGCCGGCGAGGTGCAGGTCGAGCGTGATCGCGACCGGCAGGTGCCGCTGCGCCAGCGCGAGGCCGCGACGGGCGCTTTGGGCGACGAGCGCCTTGAATTTCTTTTCGCGCACGAAATCGACGAGGATCGCAGCGAAGGCGAGGTCGTCCTCGATGATGAGGATGATGCGGTCGGATGCTTTGAGGTTGTCGCGATCGTCGTCGATCGGCGCCTCGGCGAATTCCGCGGACTCGGGAATCAGTTCATCGCTGGTGGTCTTGGGCGCTTCGATCGCCGGCAGCGGCGGGGCGGTGAGCGCCTTGCCCTTGACCGGCAGAAAGAGGGTGAAGGTGCTGCCCTTGCCGGCGTCGCTTTCGAGTTGCAGCGAGCCGCCGAGGAGCGAGGCAATCTCGCGGCTGATCGAGAGGCCAAGGCCGGTGCCGCCGAAGCGCCGCGCGGTGCCGGCGTCGGCCTGCTGGAAGGACTCGAAGATGATTTCCTGTTTGTCCTTCGGGATGCCGATGCCGGTGTCGGTGACCGCGATGGCCACGACTGGGCCGGCGTTGTTGAGCGAGGAGACCGCGCGGGACCAGCCGCCGGTGGCCGGGCGGATGCTGACCTTGACCGCGCCGCGTTCGGTGAACTTGAAGGCGTTCGCGAGCAGGTTCTTCAGCACCTGGTTGAGGCGGCCGAGATCGGTGTGGATGAACTCCGGCAGGCCCGGCTCCAGCTTGATCTCGAAACCGAGCTTCTTGGTGTCGGCCACGTGGCGGAACTGCTGCTCCACCGAGCGCTGCAGCTCGGCGGGCGGGACGTCGCTCAGCTGGAGCTCGACCGTGCCGGACTCGATCTTTGCGAGGTCGAGGATCTGGTTGATCATCGTGAGCAGGTCGCCGCCCGACGACTCGATCGTGCGGGCGAACTGGACCTGCTTGGCCGTGAGGTTCTCGTCGCGGTTCTCGGCGAGGAGGCGGGCGAGAATGAGCAGGCTGTTGAGCGGTGTGCGCAGCTCGTGCGACATCGTCGCAAGGAAGTTGGACTTGTAGGTCGAGCTGAGGCTGAGCTGACGCGCCTTTTCCTGCAGCTCGGCGCGGGCGAGCTCGATGACGCGGTTGGAGTTTTCCAGCTCGCGCTTCTGGTTGGCGAGCAGGTGGGTCTTTTCCTCCATTTCCTCGTTCGATTGCTGGAGCTCCTCGTTGGTTTGCTCCATCTCCTCATTGGATTGCTGGAGTTCGACCTGTTGCTCCTGCAGCTGCAGCTCGGATTTGCGCAGGCGGTCGGTCTGTTCCTCGAGGGCGGCGTTCTTGTCGGCGAGCGTCTTCTGCTGGGCTTCGAGCTGGCGGCTGAGGGTCTGCGATTCGCGCAGCAGTTCCTCGGTGCGCAGGACGGATTCCATGTTCTGGAAGACGATGCCGAGCGTGGCGGCGAGGCGGTCGATGAGCTCGAGTTCCAGCGCGGTGAACGGCTGGAGCGAGGCGAACTCGAGCACGGCCTTGACGTCCTTCTCGAAGCGCACGGGTTCCACGATGATGGTCGCGGGCGCGGCCTCACCGAGGGACGAGCCGATGCGCAGGTAACCCGCGGGAGCGGGGGAGAGGAGGATGCGCCGCTTCTCGACGAGGCATTGGCCGGCGAGGCCTTCGCCACGGGCGAGCTGAGCCGGCGGATTGGTGGCGGCGTAGCTGGCGCAGAGTTCGAGGACTTCGCCCTCGGGTTTCTGGATCACGCGGTAGAGCGTCGAGTGCTGGGCGTGGATGAGCTTGGCCAGTTCGCCGAGCATGGCGCGGCCGAGCGCGACCGGATCGTGCTCGGATTGGAAGAGGGCGGAGAAGCCGGCGAGCGAGCCCTTGAGCCAGTCCTGGTCGGCCAGCTCCAGCTGGCGCTTCTGGATCTGCGCCGCCATGCGGTTGAAGAGCGTGGCGAGGTGGCCGATCTCGTCCTCCGCCTTCACCTCGACGCGGTGGGCGTAATCGCCGTCGCCGATGCGGTTGGCGCCCGTGCTCAGGTTGGCGACCGGAACGGTGATGCTGCGGGCCAGCAGCAGGCCGCTGATGACGACGATGAGGAGGGCGGAGATCGAACCGAAGATGACGGTGTTGCGGGTCAGCTGGGTGGCCCGGGCGGAAACTTCCTGGCGCAGGGCGAGCAGGCGGTTTTCCTCGTCGGTGAGTTCCGAGGAGACGGTACGCAGTTGCTCCGAGATTTTCTGGCCGCCGAGCACGAGGGTGGCGACCCGCTTGTCGACTCCGCCCGGATTGGCGTCACGCAGGTCGATCAGATCGTGGGCCATGTCGGCGCGCTGCTTGAAGAGCGAGTCGTACTCCGCCAGGCGCGGCTCCTGGGCGGGATTGTCGGCGGTCAGGTTGCGCAGGCGGCGCAGGGAAGCTTCCGCTGCGGTCTGCTGGACCGAAATCTCGGTTTTTAACGAGGCCTCGCCGGTGAGCAGGTAGCCGCGGCCGGCGGATTCGAGGCGGCTGAGGGAGTCGTTGAGCTGCCGCAGCTCGGCCATGACCTCCATGGTGTGGGTGACGAGGGCCGACTCGCGCTGCATTTCCTCCAGGTTGCGGAGGCTGAAAAAACCGATGGCAATGAGGGCGACGATCGAAACGGCGAAGCCGAGGCCGATCCGCTGCCCGATCAGGAATTTTTTAGAAAGCACGCGCCTGTTTGCCCGTCGCGACAGGGAGAGGCAAGCCCACCACGTGAAAAGTGATCTTTTGCAGAAAAACCGGAACTATTCCGGGCGAAATCGTACGGCAATTCATACCTTGCGTTTCCGCGCGCCCACTCGCTTTTTCAACCCTTCGCCGTGACCACCCCTCCTCGCATCAACATCCTCCTGGTCGACGACGAAGTGAGGAACCTCGAGGTGCTGGAGGGCGTGCTGCAATCGCCCGACTACCGGCTGGTGCGCGCCACGAAGGCGGAGGAGGCGCTGCTGGCGCTGCTGCACGACGACTTCGCCGTCATCGTGCTCGACGTCCAGATGCCCGGCACCGGCGGCATCGAGCTGGCCCACCTGATCAAGCAGCGCGAGAAGACCCAGCACATCCCGATCATTTTCCTCACCGCCTTCTACGACGACGAGCGCCGCATGCTCGAGAGCTACAATGTTGGCGCGGTCGACTACCTGACGAAGCCGGCCAACCCGCACGTGCTGCGCTCGAAGGTCGCGGTGTTTGTCGACCTGCATCGCAAGAGCGCCGCGCTGCGCCAGACCAATGCCGCGCTCGCCACCGAGGTGGCCCAGCGCGCCGCCGCCGAGCGCGCGTTGCGCGAGAGCCACGACGAACTCGAGTCGCGCGTCGAAGCGCGCACCGCCGCACTGCGCGAGGCCCGCGATGCCGCCGAGCGCGCGGCCCGCGCCAAGGACAGTTTCATCGCCGCGCTTTCCCACGAGCTGCGCACGCCGCTGAATCCCGTGCTGCTGCTGGCGAGCGAGGCCGCGGCTAACGCCGGGTTTCCCGCCGAAGCCCGCGCGCATTTCCTTTCCATCCGCAAGAACGTCGAACTCGAAGCGCGTTTGATCGACGACCTGCTCGACCTCACGCGCATCACGCACGGCAAGCTCACGCTCGACCGGCAGCGGGTGGACTTCCGCCGCGTGCTCGACGATGCGCTGGCCACGGTGCGCGCGGAGATGGAGCAGAAGCAGCAGGCGTTCGTCGCCGATCTGCCGGACGGACGCCGTTGCGTCGACGCCGACCCGGTGCGCCTGCAGCAGGTGTTCTGGAACATCCTCAAGAATGCGGTGAAGTTCACGCCCGTGGGCGGCACCATCTCGGTGGTGCTGTCGACCGATGAAGCCGCGCGGAAAGTCGCGGTGCGGATCACCGACACCGGCATCGGCCTCACGCCCGAGGAGATCGGGCGTATCTACGACGCCTTTTCCCAAGGCGATCACGCCACGGCCGGCGCGCATCGCTTCGGCGGACTGGGTTTGGGCCTGACGATTTCGAAAAACCTGGTGGAGCTGCATGGTGGTCGCCTGTCCGCCCAAAGCGACGGTCCGGGCAAGGGCGCGAGCTTCACGGTCGAGCTGCCGCTCGCGTCCGGCCAGCCCGCCGCGACGCAAGCTCCCGCTGCGGAAAGCGGCGTGGTGCCGCCGGCGCTGTCTGCCGCCGCGGGCCCGCGCCGGATCCTGCTGGTCGAAGACCACGAGCCGAGCCGCGTGACGCTCGCGACGCTGTTGCGCGCGCGGAAGTACGAGGTAGTCACCGCGGGCACTGTCGCCGAGGCGCGGAGCGTGTCGACGCAGCAGCCCTTCGATTTCCTGATCTCCGACATCGGCCTGCCCGATGGCACCGGTTTCGAGATCATGCGCGAGCTGAAGCGGCGCGGGGACATTCGCGGCATCGCACTGACCGGCTACGGGATGGAGGACGACGTGGAGCGGAGCCGCGAAGCAGGTTTCCAGGTCCATCTCACCAAGCCGATCGTGACGCAGGCGCTCGACAAGGCGCTCGCGGAGCTGCACCGCTCCGCCCAGGCCGCGCCGGTCAGCTGATCAGCAACAGGCGCGATTCGCCCGGCCGCGTGGCGGGTGCGCGATGCACGCACGGCGGCACGGGACTGCCGGGCCAGTCGATCGCGATGCGCCAGAGATGACCGAGGCCGAAGGAGTAGGGCTGCACGCCCGGCGCCGGCGCATAATGGAGGTCGTAGCAATTGTCGCGGAGGTACTCGCGGAAATCCGCGTCGTCGGCGCCGCCATATTCCTTAAGGAGCGCGGCACGCGTGATGGGAACATCGACGCGACGTTGCGCGTCCTCGTTGCGCAAGCCCTCGGAAGCCGGCCCGAAATAAGTGCAGAGCCACGTGGCCGCTTCGACCGGCGCGCTGTCGGCATGAAAGGAATAGACGTCGGTGGGCACGGCCGTGGCGGACTCGTCGCGCGGGTAGGCGTGGATGCAGTTGAGCACGGGTGCGAGGCCCTGGTTGTGCAGCAGCTGCAGGTCGGCGATCATCATCTCGCGGGCCCGGCTGCCTTCGGCGCTCAAGACGAGGGCGTCGAGTTTGGTCGCGTCGAGGTTGACGATGGCCTCCTCGCTTGGACCGAGGGTTCGCACGACTTCCGCAAAATCGCCGCGCAATTCGCGCGGCCAGCAGAGCGCGTTGACTCCAGCCGCGAAGGGCGTTGCCACCAGTTCGTCGAAACTGCGGACGACCTTGATGCACGGGTGAGCGGGCGGCGGAATGAGATCAGGCATGGGCACGGACAGGGTGGGCGCATCGGCGGCGCGGTGACGATGTTGAAATCGGGGCCGCGTCATCCGCAGCTATTGGTTTGCGTGGAAGTTGGGGCGTTCGTTGGATTTTTCGATGTCCGCCACCGATTCCACCGCCCGTTCGCGCTTCGGGCGCAGCACGCCGGTGTGGCTGGGTGTCGTTCTCGTGACCACGGGGATCGTGGCGCTGCCGTGGTGGCGGAATCACGCCTTCCTGCGGGACTTTTATGATTACGGGCTGGTGATCGCCGCTTCCTGCCGGATGGCGCTGGGCGAGATGCCGTATGTCGACTTCACGACCCCGATCCAGACCTTGCATTTCCTGCAGGCGCGTGGCGCGGAAATGATTTTCGGTCCGCACTACCTCAGCCTGACGTATGCGAACCTGATCTTCATCGCGGCGGCGTTTTGGGGCATGGTGGCGGTGTTGCGCCGTCCGCTCGGCTGGCTGGCCGCGGTTTTGGTGGCGGCGGCGGTCGTGACGGCCTCATCGGGCCAGCACACGATCGTCTGGCACAACGCGATGGGTGTCACCTGGGCTTCGTTGATCGTCTGGCTTACGGCGCGCAGTCGCCCGGCGTCGGCGGGCCGGTTGCTCCTGGTTTGCGCGCTCCTGTGGTTGGGCGGCATGACCAAGATCACGTACCAGATCACGGCGCTGGCTTTTGCCACGCTCTTTGCGCTGCGCGATGGCTGGATGAAAACGTGGTCAGGACGGCGCGTGGCGCTGGCGCTGGGGGCCTACCTGCTCTTTGGCCTCGTCGTGCCGTTTGCGACGGAACTGCTCTACACCGGCGCCGGCCCGTCGCGCTGGTGGCAGAACGTAGTGCTCACGCCGGAGCGCCGCCTCGACATGGTTTGGTGGCTCACGCAGCCGGGCTTCTATTTCAAGACGGCGCACGATTACTATCGTCCGCTGTACCTGCCCTTCGCGGGCGCGTGGGGCGTGGTCGTGCTGGCGCTGGCGGCGGGGATTTCCCTGCGGGCCGGCGCCACCCGCTGGTCCGGGCGGCTGTTCCTCGGCGTGCTGTTCGCCGGCGCGTGGATTTGCGCGGGCGTGCTGCAGGCAACCAATCTCGACATCGTCTACCTGGGCGGCGCGATGTGGCTGGCCCTCGGCACGGGCATCGTGCTGGCGCTGGCGGCGGAGAACGGGGACGCCGTCGGCCGGGTGGGGCGTGTGGTGCTGGGCGTGGCGGCGGTTACGCTGCTCGTGCCCGCGTGGATCTCGGCGTGGCAGGGCACGCGGGCCTTGTGGGGACATGGCGAGGAGGGACGTGAGCAACTCGTGTCCACCGACGACCTGCCGGAAAACTACGCGTACTTTCGCGGCATGCGCATCCCGGCGCCGCTGCACGAATCGCTGGTCGCCTACGCACGGCAACCCGATGCGAACGACGCCTACTTCACCAACGGCACGGAGTTCATGCTGCGCGCGTTTCCGGGGAAGCGCTTTCGCGGCATCCCGCTGTGGTTGCACGAAGGCACGACCTACGGCGCGAAAGGCGCGCGGCTGATCCAGGCGAAGCTGACGGAGCCGGGCACGCGCCTCGTGGTGTCGCACGGCAACTGGAACGAGTGGCGGCATGGCACGGATTGGTACCTGCAGAACCGCTTTCACTACGATCGCGTGGGACCGATGCTGCACATTTACCGGGATAGCAGCGATCCGCGGCGCAACTGGCATCGTCCCGCCGTGTTTGCCGTGGCGACGGAGTCGGGGGCTTATCTCGCGGACATCGACCTGCAGGGCGGTCCGTTCACCCTTGCCCGCGCCAACGCCGGGCCGGCGTATCTGGGCGCACCGCGCACGGGCCGGCTGGTTTTTCGCGCGCCGGTGAACTCGTTGTCGGGCGAACTCGTCGCGCGCCGCGCGCCCGCCGCCGGACAGTCGCCGCTCGACCTGGTCTGGCGCGTGGTGGCCAGGCAGTCCGATGGCACGGACCAGGTGCTGCGTGATGAGCGGATCGTCCTCGCTCCCGACGAGCTCGAACGGATCGTGTCCATCCAGGTGGATACCGGCGGACGTCCGGCGGCACTCGAGCTTTTCCTGCCGCCCGATGAGCGCGTCGAGGCCGGGTTTCGCCGGCTGCAGGCGGAGTACGCCGGCACGGTGACGGACGAGCTGCCGCAACTGCTCGACGAAAAAATGTCCGCGCAGCCGAATCCGGAGACGTGGTCGCAGGCCCTGTTTGCCGATGATTCGTTGCGCGCCACGCCGCGCCACGGCGAAGGCTTCGGCATCTCGCCCAACCAGGATGCGGACGGACCGCAGCTCTTTGCCCACACGCCGGGCGTGGTCTGGTTCAAGCTCGATGCGAAATTCCGCCATCTGGCCGGCGAGTTCGGGCTCGGGGCGGCGACCTGGACCGACCGCGACGCGCTGAATGGCGTGCGCGCCCAGGTGATTTTCTACCGTCCGGGGCAGCTGCAGGTTCTGGTCGAGCGCGAGTTGCGGCCGAAGGAACGCACGGCGGATCGCGTCGCCCAGAAATTCGAAGTGGAAGTGCCGGGGAAGGATGGCTGGGTCGCGCTGGTGTTCACCACGCTCGACAACCCGCGCAACAACTCGGGGCATTCGTGGTGGCGCCAGCTGCGCGCGTGGTGAGGCGATTCATGGTTCGCCACGGTGCGCTGCGCGCACCTCGCGATGACAAAGCGAAGGGGAAAGCGGCGGCGCCTTGCGCCGGAGCCCGGCCGGACTAGGGTGGCGGCATGAGTGCAGCCGGACAATTTCCCGACGAGATCAGTGGTGACGGTGAATTCGAGCGCCAGGAGGACGCGTTTCGCGCCTTCGTGACGACGGATGGCTCCTCGCCTTATGCGGCCGAGTCCGGCCGGTATCATCTCTACGTGTCACTGGCGTGTCCGTGGGCGCATCGCACGGTGATCGTGCGGAAATTGAAAGGCCTCGAGTCCGTGATCGGTCTGACCGTGCTCGATCCGGTGCGCGACGAGCGCGGCTGGGCGTTCCGCGAGGGCGATGGCTTCAGCCACGATCCGGTCAACGGTTTCAAATTCCTGGGCGAGGCCTACCAAGCGTCGCAGCCGGGCTGTCGCGGCCGCTACACCGTGCCCGTGCTGTGGGACAAGCAGACGAAGCGGATCGTCAACAATTCCGAGGACGACATCTGCCGGATGTTCGATGGCGCCTTCGCGACGCTGGTGTCACCGACGCCGACGCTGTTTCCACGGGAGATCGAGGCCGAACACACGCAGTGGGCGGCCGACATCTACAAGCACATCAACAACGGCGTCTATCTCGCCGGTTTCGCCACAAAGCAGGCGGCGTACGAGCGCGCCTGTCGGAACGTGTTCGCGGCGCTGGACCGCTGCGAGGCCCGGCTGGCAAAGCAGCGTTTTCTATTCGGCGCAAAGCCGGTGGAAGCGGACTGGCGTTTGTTTTGCACGCTGGTGCGCTTCGACGCGGTCTATCACGGGCATTTCAAATGCAACCTGCGGCGCATCGTGGATTACCCGGCGCTCAGCGGTTATCTGCGCGATCTCTACCAGCAGCCCGGCGTGGCGGAGACGGTGCGGATCGATCACATCAAGCGGCATTACTATTTCACGCACGACGACATCAACCCGACGCGCATCGTGCCGCTCGGGCCGGAACTGGACTTCGCGGCGCCGCATGGGCGGGCGCTGTTGGGGAATTAACCACAGAGGCACAGAGACACAGAGATCGATCCACTCAGGGCCGGTTTTCTCTGTGCCTCTGTGTCTCTGTGGTTAATTTTTCTGGGCTTCAGTGCGTTTCGGCCGCCACGAGATTGGTGCCCGTGACCTTCAGCGCGAAAACGTAATCGCAAGGCCGCTGCGCGGGCAGGGTGATGGCGAGGCCGTGGCTGGTTTGCTGCCACTGGAGTTTGCCGGCGTGGCCGAGGAGGCTGACCTCAGTGATCGCACCTGAACCGGTGGCGAGTGAGTGGATAAGTAGTTTGCCGTCCTGCGGCCAGGCGAGCGCAAGGGCGTAGAGGGCCTGGCCATCCTTCGCGCGGGTGAAGCGGAAGTCAGCGGCGGTAAAGGGATGCGCGGCGGTTTCCTGCACGCCGTCGAACTGGCCTTTTTCCTGGGTGGCGAGAGTGGAAGGACCTTCGCCGAAGATCTGCCACGGGCGCGTGGCGTAGATGGCTTCGCCGTTCACCTTCAACCAGGCGCCGATCTCGGAGACGATTTTGGTTTCGTCCTCGTCGATCGTGCCGTCGGCGCGCACCGGTACGCTGAGCATGAGGTTGCCGTTCTTGCTGACGATGTCGGCGAGCAGCGGGATGACTTGCGCGGCCGGCTTGTAGCGATGCTCGAGGAAGCGCGCGCGGTTGTAGTGCCAGTCGCCGAGGCAGGTGTCGGTTTGCCACGGCTCCGGCAGGATGCCCGACGCCTTGCCGCGCTCGATGTCGTAGACGAGTGCGCGGCGCTGGGCGGGGTCGAGGAGCTTGGCGGTGATGACGGCTTCGTTGCGGCCGTGCTTCGCGAGGCTCGAGTTGTAGAAGTGGGCGTAGAGGTTGAGGCCGTAGAGCGGGCTGGCCTTCGCGTGATCGTAGCTCATCGGCGTCGCGCCTTCGTCGAAATAGACGAGATCGGGCGCGTAGTCGTCCATCAGTTGCTTCGTGCGGCGGAAATACTTCTCACAATAAGCGGCGTCGGGCGGCGCGCCGATGGCGTGGTTCTGCGCGTAGAGATCCTGCGGATCGAGTCCGTCCCACCACTGGCCCTTGCCGTCGGCCTTGGTCAGGTTGCCGTCGTAGGGCACGCCCTGCTTGGGGCCGGTTTTGTCGGCGCCGCGCGCGACCTCGTACCACTGCCAGCTCCAGCCGCCGTTGTGCACGCTGACTCCGAAGCGCAGGCCGAGTTTTTTCGCGGCCGCGGCCCACGCGCCGATGAGGTCGCGCTTCGGTCCGAGGGCGACGGAGTTCCACGGCTGGTACTTCGAGGCAAAGTTGTCGAAATTGTCGCAGTGCGTCGCGAGCGCCATGAAGTACTTCGCGCCGTTGGCCTGATAAAATGCCAACAGGCGATCCGGGTCGAAGTGCTCGGCTTTCCAGTGCGGAATCACATCCTTGAAGCCCGCGACCGACGGATGGCCGAAGTGCGCGACCTGATAGTCGTAGGCCTTGTCGCCCTGCAGGTACATCTGGTGCGCGTACCAATCGCCGATCTCCGGCACGGACTGGCTGCCCCAGTGCGCCCAAATGCCAAACTTCGCGTCACGAAACCATTCCGGGCACTCGTAGCGCTCAAGCGATTCCCAGTTCGGCTGAAACGGGCCGGAGGCGATGGGTGGGATGGAGGGAGTGTCCTGGGCGGGCAGAGAGACCAAAAGCGCCAAGGCTAGTGCGGTAGCGAGGAGGGGTTTCTGAGGCATGAAGAGAAATACTTTTAACCACGGAGACACAGAGGCACAGAGAAAACCACGGATTACCGAATCGAACGCTTCCGGTTTTCTCTGTGCCTCTGTGTCTCTGTGGTTAATTAAAATGTTCAGGCACTCGCGCCGGACAAATTCAGTTTCGCAATCTGAACCTCGAGCTCTGCGGTCGAGCCCCAGGGCAGGATCGGAGAGTTGCCGCGTTCGTCCGGCGGGTCGCGTTCGAGATTGTCCGACCAGCCGCCGCAGCCGGTGAGCGGGAGCAGCGGACGCTTGTGCAGCCAGGCCAGGCAGACTTCCGATTTCGTGCCGGCGCGTCCGCCGATGACGATGCAGGCATCGCCGGCGAGCGCCATGAGCAGGTTGCGCGCATCGCCCATGCCGCAGGGAATGAGCACGGAGCACGGCCAGTCCTGCACGCCGATGTCGTCGTGCGGCACGATGCTCACGACCGTCCCGCCCGCCGCCAGCGCTCGCTCCGCCGCCACGCGCGTGGCCGGGCTGCCGCAGCCGCTGACGACGGTCACGCCGCGCTTCGCGAGCATTTCGCCGGCGGCGCCGGCGAGTTCATAAGCCCGCGAACCGGGTTCGGCGCTGCCGAGGATGCAAACTTGGGCGGGGCGTTTTTTCATGGAGCACGCACGTTGCCGGAAGCGCCTCGCTCGTCCAAGGTAAATGCGGTCGAAGCGTTCAGGGCTTCTGCACCCGCGCCAGCTGCCGGTTCACGAAGTCGAGGTCCTCGTACCATTTTCGTTTGCGATAGAAGCGGCCGAGCGCTTGGTAGCGCTTGATGGGGTCGAAGCCGGTGGCGAGTTGCAGCTTGCGGAGGCAGACAGGACACAGGCTTTGCGGCTGGCGGTCGGTCTCGACCATATGGTTGCTGCCGTTCGCCACGCAGGCGAAGTAGACGCAGTGGTGCAGGCCGAACATGTGGGCAATCTCGTGGACGAGCACCTTGCAGCTGCGCTGGAGGATGACGGTTTGGAAATCCTTTCCGCGCTCGTCACCCCAGAACGCCGGGTCGTAGCGAGCGAGGCTGAAGACGCCGACGCGGGCGTCGATCGAGGCTTCGCCGAAGACGTAGTTCCAGGAGGGACGCGGGTAGAGATCCGCCATCGTGACTGCCAGCAGGCAGCAGCCATCGGCGGGCAATTGCGGCTCGAGCCAGGTCCGGATATCGGTGGTCAAGATCTGCCGCTGACCGCTGCGGGGATTCTTGCGGGGCGAGAACTCAAGGTCGTGCGGGTAGTAGGCTGGCAGCAGGCGCACTTCCAATTGATAGAACGCCGCGGTGTAGGCGCGCAGCTCGGCGAATGACGGTGCGGTTTCCTCGGGGAATTCGCCGATGGGCAGCAGGTAGATGACGTGGCGCGTGGCATCGGCGGCACGGATGGAGAAATCACGATACTCCTCGAACGGCTGGGCGCGCTCGGTGTGCAGGGTGAGCCAGTCGCTCTTGCCCGGCGGCCGGATGGTCACGAAGTCGTCGTCGGGTTGGAAAAGCGGCCGGATGTTTTCCGGCAGTTCGTACAGGTTGCCGATCGCGCGGATGCGTTCGTTTTCCCCCGGCTGGTCGAAGATGGCATGCAGCGGCGAGGCGAGCACGGCAGCCGAAAGCAGGGCGAGCAATCGCAGCATCACCCTTATCTGACGGATGACGGAGCCGGTTCTTAGTCGGAATTCCACCGGGATTCAGGGGCTACAGGATCGCCTTCAGTCCGGGAATGCGGCGCGCGCGATCGGCCAGGACGTAGCTCACCAGCAAGCCGGTGAGCGTAAGCAGCACGACCAGCCCGTAGAGGTGATACGGCAGGGCGCGGAAGACAATCGCGAGCGCCACCAGCACGGGCGCGTGCAGCACGTACACGCCGAACGAGCGGTCGGCCAACCAGCGCAGCGCGGGTGAGTCGGTGGGGAAACGGCGCGAGAAAAGGGCGAGGGCGCCGGCGGCGAGACCGAGGCCGGTCAACTGTTCCCACACGGCTAGGCCAAAGGCCTGCCAGTGCAGGCCGCCGAAGAAGGCGTTGAGTGGCGCGCTTTTTCCGCCGAGGAAAAGCAGGACCAGCAGCACAACCGGTCCGCCGATCAACGCCAGCCAGCCGGCGCGGCGCGCCTGGGGCGAGGCGGCCAGCGACGCGAGCCAGCGATGGCGCGCGGCATGAAGGCCGGCGAGAAACCACGCGATGTATTGGGCGAAGAAGCAGAGCTGGAGATTCAGCACGTTGGTCCCGATCGGCTGCACCAGACGGACGGCGAAGGATCCCAAACCGACGAGCACGGCAAAACCCAGGAGCAGGTTGCCGCTTGGCGGCGGAGTGGCCGGTGCGTCCGATGATGGCGTCGCAGTTTTCAGTTGCTGCCAACCGACCAGAGCGAGGCAGAACAGGAGCAACGCGACCGCGAACCAGAGCGGACCGCTCGAGCCGAGGAATTTTCCGGAGATGACATAGCGCCCGTACCACGCGGCCTTCGGGCCGAAGTCATGATGCCACGGATTGAGCGCGAGCAGGATGAACGGATGGATCACCAGCATGTAGAGCAGGGCGGGCAGGCCGAGGCGGACGAGGCGTTCGCGAAGAAAGCTGCCCGCTCCACGACGAGCGAGCGAACCGGCGGCGAAGTAGGCGGACACGAAAAACAGCAACCCCATGAAGAACGATTGCAGCATGCTCTGCCAGACGATGAACGGCACCTTGGCCGCCAGCGTAGGCTCGGGGGTCGGCCATCATGTACCAGTCGCCCACGTGGCTGTACGTCACGCACGCGTGCATGTTGACGACGAGCAGGATCGACGCCGTGCGCAGGTGATCGATCCACGGCAGGCGGGAGGGCGGCACTGAACTCACACTCGCAAAGTGGGACAACGCCCCGGGCAGACAACGGAATTTCACACCAACCCAAGTGTAACGTATTATGTTACACTTGGGCTGGTGACGCTCACTCCGCCGGCTGGCCGGGTTCGTGGTCGAGCGAGCGGAGATAGGCCGTGAGTGCGAGAATGTCGTCGGTGCCGTGCTTCTTGGCGAAGGAGGGCATCTCGTGCGGAATGCCGCGCTTGATCACGGTGGCGATGTAGCGATCGCTCATGGCGAGGCCGTGCAGGTCGGGGCCTTCGTCGCCGCGAACGTCGGCAGCGTGGCAGCGGGCGCAGCTGTCGAGGTAGAGTTTGCGTCCGGTGACGACGAGGGCAGGTGACGTGGGCGTCGTGGGCACAAAAAGAGTTTCCGCTTCGGGCAACTGGTGCGACGTACGCGTGGCGTTGGCGCGTAGCGCGGCGGCGAAGCCGGTGCCGGCGAGCACGGTGACGGCGCCGGCGGCGAGGGCGGTGATGATGGGTTTGAAGGGTGAAGTCGGTTTCATGGGTCGTTCAGCCGGCGAGGATCAGTTGTCCGCCGAAAAATCCGGCGCCGAGGAGCAGGGCGAGGTCAGCGGCGGTGAGCACAACGCACGCAATGCGGACAGGCCGCGCAGCGGCCGGGTCGAGGCTCCAGCGAAACACGGCCAACATCACCAACAGGACCAGGCCCGGCCATGCCAGCAGGTGATGCGAGCGCATCGCTCCGTGGCCCAGCAGGCTGCCGCGCGTCAGGAGCAAACCCGAGATCGCCGCCGCCAGTCCGCCCAGCGCCGCCACGAGCAGCGTCCATTTCGCCACCGCGCGCAGTTCCGTGGTTCGCGGGTGGTTCGTTCTCAGCGCCCAGCCATCCGCCAGCGCGGCGATGGCCGTCGCCGCCAAAGGAAAGTGCACCGCGGCCCCATGGGCGTGTGCCCAAAAAGTTGCTTCCATGGGCGTTCACTGGTCGGCGAGGGTGGAGTCGACGATGGCGAGCGTCGGATGACTCTCGACGTAGGCGACGCGCGTGAGCCCGAGGTGCGAGCGCAGCAGCGGGGCGTCGACGACCATCGGGCCGGGTTTCGGCGCGGCGCCGGGCGCGGGCTGGGGAAACGCGGTGGAGCGCGCGGTGTGGAAGGTCATGTTGCCTTCGATTTTCTGCACAGCCTGGTGGATGTGGCCGTTGAGCACGGTGACGGAGCCGAAGCGTTTCATCATGGCCAGCGCGCGGATGCCGTCGTCGGTGCCCCAGCCCCACTGCGGGTAAACCATCCAGAGCGGCACGTGGGCGAAGACGACCAGGGGAGTTTCCGCGGAGAGCGGCGCGAGATCCTTGGCGAGCCAATCGAGCTGCTCCGCGCCAAGCACGCCGAGGCCGCCCTCGGTGATACCCTGGACATTGACGAGGCCGATGAAGTGGACGCCCTTCTGGTTGAAACTGTACCAACCCTGGCCGAGCGTACCCTTGCCGAAGCGCTCGCGGTACTGGGCTCCGTTGTCGTTGAGAATGTCGTGTTCGCCGGGAACGTAGAACGTCTGCTTCGTGCGGCAGTCCTTGAGCATCTGCTCGAGCGCGTCGAATTCCTCGGCGGCCGAGAGGTGGGTCAGGTCGCCGGTGTGCAGCAGAAATTCCGGCGCTTCCGGCAACGCGTTGATGCGGGCGATGGTTTCACGGAAGGTGGCGGCGACGTCGGTGTTGGCCGGCTTGTGGAAGCCGATGTGGCTGTCGCTGATCTGGACGAAGTTGAGGCTACCTGCCGGCAGCGAGCCGGGAATCGCGGGCGCGTTGCTTTGCGCGAGGGCGCGCGACGTGAGCACGCCGGCGTTGAGGGTCCAGAGCACGCCGGTGCCGGCCCAGGCCATGCATTTGAGGAAGCCGCGGCGGTCGACGCCGTCGTGGCTGTGGTTGTGGGTGATATGATCGTTCATGGGGAGATCGGTTGGTTCACCCAGAAGAACGCCGGCGGGGGCGCGGGAATTCCCCGGCGAAAGATTTTTGCGATTTTTCGTCCGCCGGGGAATAAATGGGGCGTCTTAGGCGTCTTTCCCCCTTAGCGAATCACCGCTTCCGCTTGTCCTCACCCTTCGAACAGACCGTGCTCCCGCACCTCGACGCCGCCTACAACCTGGCGCGCTGGCTCCTGCGCAACGAGCAGGACGCCGAGGACGCCGTGCAGGAAGCTTGTCTGCGGGCCTGCCGGGCGGCGGACACCCGGCGCGATGGCGACGGCCGGGCGTGGCTGCTGACGATCGTACGCAATGTCTGTTACACCCATTTCCGGAAGCTCCGCCGCGAGCCGCTGCGGGAGGAATTTGACGACGAGGCGCACGGCGCGGGTGATGCGCTCGCGACCGGGCGCGGCATCCAGTGGCGGGAAACGCGACGCGAGCTGCTGCACCGCGCGCTGGAAAGATTGCCGGAGGAATTTCGCGAAGTGCTCGTGCTGCATGAGCTCGAGGAACTGCCGTATCGCGACATCGCGACCGTGGCCGGGATCCCGCTCGGCACCGTGATGTCGCGGCTGGCCCGCGCGCGCGCCCGGCTGCAAAACGAATTAATCGCCGTGAAGGAGGAACACGCCCATGAACTGTAAGTACCAGCCGGCTACGCTCGACGCCTACTGCGATGGGGAACTCGAGCCCTCGCTCCAGCGCGAGATCGAGGCCCATGTCCGGTCGTGTGCGAGCTGCACGGCGGCGGTCGCCGCCGCGCGCGAGCGCAAGACCGCGCTGAAGGCCGCGCTCGGCCGGTATCGCGCTCCGGCGGAACTGGTGGCGCGATTGCGCGCTGAAACCGCGGCGCCCGCGTCCGCCGCTGCACGCGTGGTGGAATTTCGCCGCCAGCTGTGGCCGGCGCTGGGCATGGCGGCGTGCCTCGCGCTGGGTTTGTTCGCCGGTGCGCACTGGGCCGGTCGCCGGGCGGCGGCGGATTCGCTGTTGGACGAGGCGGTGAACAATCACGTGCGTTCGCTGCAGGCGGCGCACCTTACGGATGTCGCGTCGACCGATCGCCACACCGTCAAACCGTGGTTTGCCGGTCGGCTGGATTTTTCTCCGCCGGTGGTGGATCTCGCGAGCGAGGGTTTTCCGCTGATCGGCGGAAGATTGGAGCGCGTCAGCGGTCACACCGCGGCGGCGCTGGTTTTTCACCGGAGGCAGCACACGATCAACCTGCTCGTCTGGCCGGCGGGCGATGACGCGCTCCCGCCCGAAACGGCGGAGCGCAACGGCTATCACACCCTGCGCTGGACGCAGGGCGGGCTGGCGTTGCTGGCGGTGTCGGAGATTCCCGCCGACGAGCTCATGCGCTTTCGCGACGAGTTCATCGCCGCGAGTGCGGGGAACTGACGGGGCCGGGTGACCGACGTGGGAGGGGCTTTATGCCCCGACGTTCGATGTCGCGAGTCCTTGTCGGGGCGTAAAGTCCCTCCCACCGGAAACCGCTTACGCCTTCTTGGTCTTCCAGGCGGCGTTCATCAGCTCGGTCGTGTACGGAGCCGGCACGACACCGTCCGCGGCGTAGAGATAGAGCGCGCAGCGGTAGACGTGTCCGGCCACCGAGGTCAGGTAGGCGAAGAAGATCATGCCCGCCACCCAGGCCAGCACCGTGGTCGCCATGAGCGGGCCCGAGTGCGTCATGATGGCTATGGCGATGGTGCAGCCGCCGAAAAAGATAAAGAGGCCCAGCATGATCCACGAGGCGATGGTGATGCCGACGTAGCCGATCAGGGACTCGCCCCAGGTTTTCTTCAGCGTGGAGGCGGAACTGCGCAGCAGGGAAAACGGGTTGGTCGAGCCCTCGCGCACGATCACCGGGATGGCGAAGGTCGAGGCCACGCTCCAGACCACGCCGACGAATTTCATGGCGAGCCGGCCGAGCCAGCCGAGGCGTTCTTCCGCCGCCTTGATGAGCAAGCCCACGGTGCCCGCGAGGAGGCTCCACATGAGGATGGAAAGCACGCGCGACCAGGCCGAGCGAAGGCCCTCACCGACGGAGACCGGACCGCCCGTAAGCGCGGTCATGATCTGGCTGTAGAAAGCGGTGTTGAAGAACGTCGCGAGGAACATCGACGCGAGATACATCACGGCGAGGTAGCTGTAGAAATAGCCGTTGGGAATGATCTGAGGGTGATCGCCCGCGAAGTTGAAACCGAACTGGCGGCCGAGCGCATCCCAGTGCGCGGCCTCGCGCAGCGCGTGTCCACTCGGGTAGAGCAGGGCGGGGGCGAGGAAGAACAGCAGGATCACCACGGTGCAGATCGAGCTGACCAGCGGGAAGAGCAGGAGGCCCTTGTTCTGGCGGATAACTTCGAGGGAGGCGCGGAAGAGCTGCCAGCTCCGGGTGAATTTGTTGGGGATGGAATCGGACATGGGATGTGGGTGTGTGCGTTACGGAGGATCGAACGAAATAACGTGGCCCGTTGTCCTGATCGCAAAACGTGCCGGGTTCAGTCGTCCGCAGCGCGTTTTGTGAGCGAGACTGAAACGGGAACCGGGGCGGTCCGCAATCCTTTCCCCGTCAGCTGCGGCCGGGAAGCGCGCGGGAAATTGCATAGGAAAATGCGCTTGTTGCGTTGAAGCCGATTGCTGCGGCACGTCATGAACCGGATATTCTTCATGTGCAGCGCCCTTACCCCTCCCGCTGGCCGGCCGCGGCCATTCTTTTTCTCACGTCGAGCCTCGTGCTGGCGCCCAAACTGGCGGCGCAGATCACGGCGGACAACTATGCGCCGGGCGCCGGCTGGACGCTGGTCTGGGCCGATGAATTCGGCGGCAACACCGTGAACGCGCAAAACTGGACCTACGACCTGGGCGGCGGTGGTTGGGGCAACAACGAGCTCGAGAACTATAACACGACGAACGCGGTGGTGCAGGATGGCGAGCTGCGCATCACGGCGAGCAAGAACGCCGACGGCACCTACAGCTCGTCGCGACTCAAGACCCAGGGCCTGCAGTCATGGACCTACGGCAAGATCGCCGCGCGGATGCGGTTGCCGCAGGGGCAGGGCATCTGGCCGGCGTTCTGGATGCTCGGCAGCAATGTCACCACCGTCAGCTGGCCGAAGTGCGGCGAGATCGACATCATGGAAATGATCGGCGGTGGCGAGGATCGCGACGACTCGGTTTACGGCACGCTGCACTGGGATGCGAATGGCCACGCATCGACGGGGACCAGCCGCATCGAGCTGAAGGATCCCGAGATTTTCCACGACGATTACCATGTGTTCGAAGTGGAATGGACGCCGGCGAACATCATCTGGAAAATCGACGGCGTGGAAACCGGGCGCTCCAGCGTGGACCTCGCGCTTTGGCCGCAGATGGAAGAATTTCACCGGCCCTTCTTCATCGTGCTCAACCTCGCGGTGGGCGGCGACTGGCCGGGTTCGCCCAACGCCAGCACGGTGTTTCCGCAGACCCTCGCGGTGGATTGGGTGCGCGTGTACTCGAGCGCGGCGACCAACCTCGCGCCGGCGTTCACGACCCAGCCCGCGAGCCTCTCGGTCACGGCCGGCGGCTCCGCCACGTTCACGGTGGCGGCCAGCGGCAATCCCGCGCCGGCGATCCAGTGGCAGAAGGACGGCGTGGATATCGCGGGAGCGACGGGCACGAGTTTCCAAATCGCGAAGACCGCGGCGGCGGACGCCGGGAATTATCGCGCGGTCGCGACCAATTCGCAGGGCAGCGCGACCAGCACGGCGGCGACTTTGACGGTTACCGCGGTGGTGACGCCTACCGCGCCGTCGACTCCTTCGGGTGGCGGCGGAGGCGGCGGGGGTGGCGCGCCCAGCTGGTATTTCCTGACGGCGCTGTCGGTGTTGGGGCTCTCGCGGATGCGCCGCGGCAGAATCGCCGGTTGACTGGGGGCAGGGCGTAAGTTGGTTTGCCGCAGTGAGGAACTGACCGCGCATGTTTTACGAGAACCAGTACCGCGACAACCAACCGATCACCCGCATCAACGGCGTGCCCATTTTCCTGACGACGATCATTGTCGCCATTGTCGTGGTGGGATTGGTGGTTTCCGCGCTCTCTCCCGGAGCGTTCATGTTGTTTATTTTCGATCCGGAATGGGTGTGGCACCAAGGGCAGGTGTGGCGGCTGGTCAGCTACCTCGCGGTGGATCAGATCAGTTTCTTCACGATTTTTAATATCCTGTTCCTGTATAGTTTTGGCCGGGATTGTGAGCTGGAGATGGGGCGCGGGCGCTATTCCATGTTCATGGCGTTGCTGGTCCTTACCCCGGTCTTGATGGCAACGCTCCTCTGGCTCGTCGGATTTCGCGGCATGGTCGGCGGCTCGGTCCATCTCTCGATGGGCCTGGTGATCGCCTTTGCCACGATCTATCCCAACGTTTCCTGGTGGGCGGAGATCCCGATGAAATTTGTCGCGATCGCCTGCGTGTTCCTCGCTGCCGTGGGGCACCTGAGCCGGCATGATGAGATCGGATTGGCCAGCACCCTCGCCACGTGCGCCGTTTCGTTCGGCTACATTCGCGGCATGCGCGCCGGGTGGTTTTCCGGTTTCTCCCTGCGGACGCTCTTTCAGCGCAAACCCAAGCTTCGCGTGCTGCCACCGCTCGAGGAGGAACCCCGCAAGGCCCGGCGCGAGCCGGTCGCAACGGGCGGCGTGGACGACTTGCTCGACAAGATCGCCAAGTCGGGCCTGCACAGCCTGACGGCCAAGGAGAAGGCGCGGCTGCAGGCCGCGCGCGAGGAGTTGCTGAAGAAGAACCGGCGGTAAGGTCGGGACTATCTCGATTTAATAATCGAGATAAGGCGCGAGCCATCAGCCTTCGCCGAGCCTACGGCTGACAGGTCTTCTCGGTTTAATAGTCCAAATACGGCGCGAGCCACTTTTCAGACTCGGCGACGGACTGCGCCTTCCGCGTCGAATAATCCTCGATCTGGTCCTTCGCCAGTTTGCCGGTGGCAAAGTATTTCGACTCGGGATGATTGAAGTAGTGGCCGCTGACGCTACTCGGCGGATACATGGCGTTGCTCTCGGTCAGCGTGATGCCGGTGAGTGCCGTGGCGTTGAGCAGGTCGAAGAGCGGCGGCTTCTCCGTGTGATCCGGGCAAGCGGGGTAGCCGGGCGCCGGGCGGACGCCGCGGTACTTCTCTCGGATGATGTCCTTCATCTCCAGATTTTCGGTGCGGCCGTAGCCAGAGAATTCGCGGGCCTTCTTGTGCATCAGCTCGGCGAGGGCTTCGGCGAGGCGGTCGCCAAGAGCCTGGGCGAGGATGGCGTTGAAGTCGTCGGTCTTGGCGCGGAAGTGCGCGGCGTATTCCTCGACGCCGTGGCCGGCCGTGACGGCAAAGCCGCCGAGGTAGTCGATGCGGCCCGAGTCCATCGGCGCGATGTAGTCGGCGAGACAGTGGTTGTGCTGGTCGGCCGGCTTTTCGTTTTGCTGGCGCAGGAAGTGGAAGGTCTTGAGGACCGTGGTGCGGGATTCGTCCGAATAGACCTCCACTGAATCGCCCACGCTGTTTGCGGGCCAGAAGCCGATGACAGCTTTCGCGGTGTAGAGCTTCTTGGCGATGATGTCCTTCAACATCGCCTGCGCTTCGGCGTAGAGCTTGGTGGCTTCAGCGCCGACGACCTCGTCTTTGAGGATATCCGGGAAACGACCGTGCAGTTCCCACGTGGAGAAGAACGGGCCCCAGTCGATGTAGGCGGCGATTTCCTCGAGCGTCAGCGACTCGGCGAAGGGCTTCAGGCCCTTGTCGGATTCGATGCTGCCATCGAGTGGGTTGCTGCTGAAGACGCGCGTGCCGGTGAACTCGGGCTTCGGGATGTCGACAGTGGCCCAGTCGAACTTCGGGGCGCGGTTGCGGGCTTCGGTCAGGGCAAGAAGTTTGCGCGCGCCCTTGCGGTCGGCGAATTCGATGCGCTGCTTCTCCTGCTTGGCGCGGGTCTCGGCGACGAACTTCGGCTTGTTGTCCGGGTTGAGCAGCTGCGACACGACGCCGATGACGCGCGAGGCGTCGAGGACGTGGATGACGGGCTCGGAGTAGTGCGGAGCGATCTTGACCGCGTTGTGCGCGGCGGAGGTGGTGGCGCCGCCGACGAGCAACGGGATCTTGAAGCCCTGACGCTCCATTTCCTTGGCGTTGTGCACCATCTCGTCGAGCGACGGCGTGATCAGGCCGGAGAGGCCGATGATGTCGGCGCCCTTTTCCTTGGCGGCGGTGAGGATCTTCTCGCACGACACCATCACACCGAGGTCGATCACCTCGTAATTGTTACAAGCGAGCACGACGCCGACGATGTTCTTGCCGATGTCGTGGACGTCGCCCTTCACGGTCGCCATGACGATGCGGCCCTGGGCCTTGGCGGTGCCGCCGGCGGCGACGAGTGCGGCCTTCTCGGCTTCCATGTAGGGCTGGAGATAGGCGACGGCCTTCTTCATCACGCGGGCGGACTTCACCACCTGCGGGAGGAACATCTTGCCCGCACCGAAGAGATCGCCGACGACGCGCATGCCGTCCATCAGCGGACCCTCGATGATCGTGAGCGGCTTGCCGTATTTCTGGCGAGCTTCCTCGGTGTCGGCGTCGATGAAGGTGTCGATGCCTTTGACCAGCGCATAGCTCAAACGCTCCTCGATGGAGCCTTTGCGCCATGCTTGGTCAGCTGAGGGCTGAGAGCTGAGGGCTGAGGGCTTGTCCGAGGCAGAGGCTTTCAGCTTCTCGCCGAAGTCGACCAGGCGCTCGGTGGCGTCGGGGCGGCGGTTCAGGAGGACGTCCTCGACGAGGACGAGCAGTTCCTTTTCGACCTCCTCGTAGACCTCGAGCATCGACGGGTTGACGATGCCCATGTCCATGCCGGCTTTGATCGCGTGGTAGAGGAACGCGGCGTGCATCGCCTCGCGCACGGGATTGTTGCCGCGGAAGGAGAACGAGACGTTGGATACGCCGCCGCTGACCTTGGCGTGCGGCAGGTTGGCTTTGATCCAGCGCGTGGCCTCGATGAAATCGACGGCGTAGTTGTTGTGCTCCTCGATGCCCGTGCCGACGGTGAGGATGTTCGGGTCGAAGATGATGTCCTCGGGCGGGAAGCCGACTTTCTCCGTGAGCAGCTTGTAGGCGCGCTCGCAGATGCGGATCTTCTCGGCGTAGGAAGCGGCCTGGCCGTTTTCGTCGAAAGCCATCACGACCACGGCGGCGCCGTAGCGCAGGATGGTGCGCGCCTGCTCGAGGAATTTCGCTTCGCCTTCCTTGAGCGAGATCGAGTTCACGATGCCCTTGCCCTGAAGACATTTCAGGCCGGCTTCGATGACCTCCCACTTGGAGGAGTCGACCATCACCGGCACCTTGGCGATCTCGGGCTCGGAGCCAATGAGCTGCAGGAAACGTGTCATGGCCGCGACGCCGTCGATCAGGCCGTCGTCCATGCACACGTCGATGACGTTGGCGCCGTTGTCGACCTGTTGGCGGGCGACGGACACGGCTTCCTCGTAGTTGCCCGCCTTGACGAGCTTGGCGAACTTCGGCGAGCCGGCGACGTTGGTGCGCTCGCCGACCATGAGGTAGGTGCCGGCCACCGGCGTGAAGGGAAGGGAGCCGGAGAGCGCAAGCTCGGGCTTGATGATCGTGAGCGAGCGCGCGGGCTTCGGTGCGACGGCCTGGGCGATCGCGGCGATGTGCTCGGGCGTGTTGCCGCAGCAGCCACCGACGATGTTGGCGAGGCCGCTGTCGGTAAACTCGCCCATGTAGCGGCCCATGTCCGCGGGCAGCAGGTCAAAGCCGGTCGGCGAAAGCGGATTCGGCAGGCCGGCGTTCGGGTAGCAGGAGATGAACGTGTCGGACTTTGCGCTGAGCTCCGCGAGGAACGGACGCATCAGGTCGGGGCCGATCGAGCAGTTGAGGCCGACGGAGAACGGCTGGTGGTTGCGGACGGCGTTCCAGAGGGCGGCGACGGTCTGCGCGGAGATCATCGTCTCGCCGCCGCGGCCGACGGCGGCCGAGATCATGATCGGGAGCTTGATCTTGTCCTCGGCGAAAACCTCCTCGATGGCGACGAGCGCGCCCTTGGCGTTGAGGGAGTCGAAGATCGTCTCGACGAGCAGCAGGTCCACGCCACCGGCGATGAGCGAGCGGATCTGGCGGCGGTAGTCGGCCTTCACCTGGTCGAAGGTGATGACGCGGAAGCCGGCGTCGTCGGCGTCAGGCGAATTCGACAGCGAAACCGTCAGCGGCCCGATGGCGCCGGCGACGTAGCGGCGGCGGCCGGTGGCGTTGGCGATGCGGTCGGCCCATTCGCGGCACTGGCGGGCGGACTGGAAGTTGATGTCGTGGGCCAGCTCCTGGAGGAATTTGTTCTCCACCACGCCGGCATAGAACGCCGGGTCCTTGCGACCGCCGTGCTCGCGCGGGTCCTCGATGAAGAACTCGCTCTGGCCGATCGCGGTCGCGGAAAAGGTGTTGGTCTCGATGATGTCCGCGCCGGCCTCGAGGAAGCGGCGGTGGATGTCGCCGATCTCGGTGGGGCGGGTGAGCGAGTAGATGTCACCGTTGTTCTTGAGATCCTTGGGGGCGTCCTTGAAGCGTTCGCCGCGCGCCTGCTCTTCGGTAATGTTATAGCCGCGAATGGTCGTGCCCATGGCGCCGTCGATCACGGCAATGCGCTCTTTCAGCGTTTGGCGGAGAGCGGACTCAGCAGAGGAAATGGGAAGGGCGGATGATGACACGGAATTCAGAATCTATATATCGGGATGTAATGATATAAATCAAGATGTTTGTTAGTCAAACACTTGGGAGTGTATGGGTCGCCTTTCCAACCCTATCGTAGTCAACAGGCGAGCAGGGATTGGGCTTGCAGGTTGGCCGGCGAGTCGGGTTCTTTCCAGCCCTCTTCCTGAGGTTCTTTTCAGTCAATTCAGCTACACAGGGAAGGCCGTGCAATCCGGCCACAGTTGCGCTGCGGTAACGCACCACAGACCCCCATTCCGCGCAGGGCGGGAGCAAAGCCAATTTCCGGTTTCCGGAGGTGAAGGCGGGGGCGAGGACGCGCCGATGGCGCGCAAGTGACAAGTGACAGGTAGCAAGTAACAAGACTTTGGAGGCGAAGCCTCCGGATTCTCTTGGTACTTGAAACTTGATACTTGGTCCTTGCGCGGCACGCGCCCAAGTGCGGAGTCCGAATATCTGTCTGCTGAAACTCACCGCGCCGGGGCATGTGCGTGCTCCGGCGACAAACCTTCATCGCACCCAATGAAGCGTGAGAGTGGAAACGGCGGAACTGTAGCCGGCCTCGTTGAGGCCGGAACCGGGGTCAGCGACCCCGGCTACAAAATCCAACCGGCCTGCTCTTGCCTACACCACCAGCAGACCATGATTCGTTCCCATCTGCCGTCCTTCCGACGGTTTTTCTTCGTCCTCAGCGCGATCGGGGCCTTCGGCCGGCTCGCCGCCCAGGACAATGCCACCGTGATCCTTCCCGATTACGTGACCACCGCCACGCGCACGCCGATTGCGCTGACGACCAGCGGCACCGCGATCGACACGATCAGCGCGGCCGATCTCAACCGCATGCAGCTCACCAGCCTCAGCTCGGCGCTGGGCGGCATTCCGGGCGCGCCGGCGTTCCAGTCGGGCGCGGCGGGCGGCGTGACGTCGCTCTTCCTGCGCGGCACGAATTCCAACCAGACGCTGTTCCTCGTCGACGGCATCCGCTTCAACGATCCCAACACCGACTACGCGGTCGCGCTTGGCGGCATGTGCGTGTCGGGCTGCGACAACCTCGAGGTTTCGCACGGCCCGCAGAGTACGCTGTACGGCGGCGAGGCGGTTGGCGGCGTGGTCGCGCTGCAGTCGCAGCGCGGGGTGGGCGCGCCTTCCGGCACGATCTCGGCCGAGGCCGGTTCGTTCGGCACCTACCAGGGCGCGGCCCGCGCGCAGGGTTCGGTGGATGGCACGTCGTACAACTTCTCGATTGTCGGTGGGCATACGGACAACGATCGCCCGAACAACGAATTCGACAGCTACACCTACGCGCTGCGTCTGGATCATTCATTTAACCAGCGCATCGCGGTCGGCGCGACCTACCGTGGCTTCATCGGCCGCTACGGTTCGCCGGGCGATCGTTTCACGAACGACCTGAACAACACCGAAAAGGAAAACAACCAGCTCGCGACGGTGTTCGCCGACTTCACGCCGAACTCCAAGTTCAGCAGCCGCGTCGTGCTCGGCGGCCAGGATCGGCGCTACGAGTCGATCAACCCGAATGCGGCCGGCACGGTCGTGACGACCACGCTGGTGAAGAACCGCCGCGGTGTCCTCGACTGGCAGAACACGCTGCAGGCCGGTCCGGAGAACCGCATCACCGCCGGTCTGACCGCCGAGGCGAACCACACCCGCAACACGGGGTTCGGCAACATCGACGAGAGCCAGCAGCTCTTCGCGGTCTTCGTGCAGGATGAGTTTTCGCCGGTGGAGCACGTCTATCTCACCGCCGGTCTGCGCAGCGATGACTTCGACACCTTCGGCCGCGCCACGACCGGTCGCGCCACGGCGGCCTGGCTGTCGGCCGACTCGAGCTGGAAGGTTCGCGCCAGTTACGGCACGGGGTTCCGCGCGCCGGGCTTCCTCGATCTCTACGGCCAGAGTCCGTACTACGTGGGCAACCCGAACCTGCGCCCGGAAAAGGCCAGGGGCTGGGATGCCGGCGTGGATTACTTCTTGCCCGACAAAAAGGGCGTACTCAGCGCGACGTGGTTCGACACGCGCCTGACCAACCTGATCGTGTTCGATTTCGGCGTATTCCCGGGCACAACGGCCAACGTCGAACGCGCCCGCACGCAGGGCCTCGAACTCTCGGGCAAGTTCTCGCTCAAGGGCATCGCCGACGTGCGCCTGTCCTATACCTACCTCGAGGCGGACAACCTCTCGCAGAACACCCGCCTGCTGCGCCGTCCGCGCAACAGCGGCTCGGTCGACGTCTGGCATGATTTCGGCCGCTTCAACGTCGGCGCCGGCGTCGCGTTTGTGAGCGACCGCATGGACGTCGATGCCGCCACCTTCGCGAACGTGCAGGGCGAAGACTACACCGTGGCCCGCGTTTACGCTGCCTGGCAGGCGAGCTCGCGCGTGACGCTCAAGGCCCGCGTGGAAAACCTGCTCGACGAGAAGTACGAGCAGGTGAACGGCTACCCGCAGCCGGGCGTCGGCGTTTATGCCGGCGTGGAAATGAAGTTCTAAGCCGCGAGTCGAACAGTCTGGCCAAAGCCGCAAGCCCTCCGCGCTTGCGGCTTTTTTATGCCCGGGGGAGGGTGGGCCATGACCCGATCCTTACCCCGCTTGGTGCTCGGTTTCGTCCTGTCCGCGGTCGCGTTGACCGCCGCCGATTATCCCTATCAGCCCGTGCCGTTCACGGCCGTCCGGCTCACCGGCGGGTTCTGGCAGCAAAAGCAGGAGGTCAACCGCCAGGTGACGATGCCCTTCGCGATGAAGCAGTGCGAAGAGTCGGGGCGCCTGAAGAACTTCGACCTTGCGGCCGAGGTCATGCGCCGGCGTGCGGCGGGTGAGAAGGATTTCCAGATCAAGCCGCCGACGGTCTATCCGTTCGACGACACCGACGCCTACAAGGCGATCGAGGGTGCGGCCTACATCCTGAGCATGCAGCGCGATCCCGCGCTTGAGGCGACGCTCGATGCGTGGGTCGCGCGCATCGCGGCGGCGCAGGAGCCGGACGGCTACCTCTACACGTTCCGCACGATGCACCCGGATTCGCCCGGCCATAAGTGGGTAGGGCAAAACCGCTGGGACCAGGATCCGGAGCTGAGTCACGAACTCTACAACGCCGGCCACATGTACGAGGCGGGCGTCGCGTACTATCAGGCGACGGGCAAGCGCGTGTTTCTCGATGTCTGTTTGAAGAATGCCGAGTTGCTTTGGAAAACCTTCGGCGAAAATCGCCGCCGCCTCGCGCCCGGCCATGAGATCGTCGAGATGGGCCTGGTGAAGCTTTACCGCGTGACGGATGACAAGCGCTGGCTCGAACTCGCCAAGGAGTTCATCGACGCGCGCGGGCCGGGCGGCAAAGCCTACTTCCAGCAGCACAAGCTGGTTGTCGACCAAGACGAGGCGGTTGGTCACGCCGTGCGCGCCAATTATCTCTACTCCGGCATGGCCGACGTCGCGGCGCTGACGGGCGATGCGCGCTACGTGGCGGCCATCACGAAAATCTGGGGCAATGTCGTCTCCAAAAAACTTTATATCACCGGTGGTGTCGGCGCGCTCGCGGACGGCGAGGCGTACGGCCCGGATTACGACCTGCGCAACGACGCTTACAACGAAACCTGCGCGGCGCTGGCGCTCATGATGTGGAATCACCGCATGTTCCTGCTCACGGGCGAGGCCAAGTACATGGACGTGTTCGAGCGCACGGCGTACAACGGATTTCTCAGCGGCGTTTCGGAATCGGGCGACCGGTTTTTCTACCCGAACCCGCTGGTCTACGACGGCGTGGCGAAGAACAATCACGGCTTCGCCGGCCGTGCGCCCTGGTTTGGCTGCGCGTGCTGCCCGCCTAATTTGATGCGCACGCTGGCGTCGCTGACGGGGTATTTCTACGCGGTGCGTGGCGAAGTGCTGTACGTGAACGTCTACGCCCAAAGCGAAGGTGAAACGAAGATTGGCGGCACGAACGTGAAGCTCACGCAGACGACGGATTATCCGTGGTCGGGCAACGTGAAGCTGGCGGTCTCACCGGAGAAGGCGTCCACGTTCACGGTGAAAGTGCGCATTCCGGGCTGGGTGCAGGGCGAGCCGGTGCCGTCGGATCTCTATCGCTACGAATCGCCCGCGGCTTCGGCTTGGTCGGTGCGGGTGACAGGCAAGGACGTGACCGCGAAGCCGGAAAACGGCTACGTTGCGATCACACGCGAGTGGCACGCCGGCGATACGGTCGAACTGGATTTCCCGATGACGCCGGAAAAAGTGCGCGGTAACGAGAAGATCGCCGCCACGCAGGGTCGCGAGGCGTTCGAACGCGGCCCAGTGGTTTACTGCTTCGAAAAGCCCGACCAACCGCTGCCGGAGAAAGTAGCCGCGGGAGCTAAGGTCACTGCGATGGCGCGTCCGGACATGCTGGGCGGAATCACCGTGCTCGACGTGGGTGGTCTGACCGCCATCCCGTACTTTGCCTGGAACAACCGGGGTCTCGCACCGATGGAGGTCTGGGTGCCGGTGGGAAACTGAGCGAACTTGGCTTGAAGGTGGGAGGGGCTTTATGCCCCGACTAAGCACCAACGTCGGGGCATAAAGCCCCTCCCACGATTACGAGCCTGCCCGCAACCGGTGCAGCGCCTTCAGCCGCCCGGTGATTTCGGCTGAATCCAGATCCACCGGCCACTCATAGGCACGGCACACGGCTTCGTGCAGTGAATCCAAGTTATCGGCGCGGATCGCGCGGGCGATGGCATGACGGAAATCCTCCTGGGTCTTCGTCAGCCCGCTGAGGCCGGTGCTGGGATTCCAGGGAAAGGGGAACGATTCGACGAGCTGGACTGGTGTGAGCGTCGCGTAGTAGGCGCGGTGCCAGGCGGCGAAGGCATCGGATGACAGTACGCCGTGCAAAAAATCATCGTCGCGCGCGACGACCACGAGGCTGGCGTCGGGAATGAGCTCGTCCTCGATCCAGAGCCAGTCGGGCATGTCGGCGTGGGCAGGCATCGCCAGATAGCGCGACACTCGCGCCAGCGCCCGGCGCAGGTCGGGATTCGCGAACGGATTTTTCCAATCGGGCGCCGAGCGCTGCAGGTGATCGAAGGGCTCTTCGTAGAGGGCGGCTTCCTGGAGGGTGAAATGTCCGGGAAAATCCACCTGCCACGCCTCGGTGCGGTTACCGTCGGCGACGGCGACGCGCCGGCGCAGGACATCCGTGTTGGGCCGGCCGCAGCGATTGTCCGCGGCCATGAGTCGCTGCGCCTGCCGGCCGTTGAGCACCGCCGCGGGCCACACCGTCTCGCCGACAAAGGCCAACCCGGCGTTTTCCGGCAAAGTTTTTGGGGCGGCGTCCACGAAGCCACTACGCGTATGCAGGGGAGAGGGCGCAAACGCATAAATTCTTCTGCAGTTCGCGTCGTTGGCTAGGCCGGATGCCAAGGCAACACACCCCGGCGCTGAGCGCCACCCCTCTTGATAGAGGGGAATCAACCGATGCCGAAGTCCCCTCCAGGAAGAGGGGTGCCCGAAGGGCGGGGTGTGTGGATGAGGCGCGCAACCGGCTCTCAGTCCGCGAACGTCATCCGGGCATTGTCCTGCAAATACGCCGCGATCGCTTCCGTGAAAGCTTCGCCGAACTCCGCGCGCTTCTTTTCGCCGATGCCGGTGATGCCGCCGAGTTCGGACAAGCGCGTCGGGTAGGCGCGGGCCAGGGCGCGCAGGGTGGTGTCGCCGAAGACGACGTAGGCGGGCACGCCGCGCTCGTCGGCGATTTTCTTGCGCAGCTCGCGCAGGCGCTCGAACAGGATCTCGTCGCAGGCGACGTCGCCCTCGCGGCGCGTGACACGCTTCGCCTTGGGCAGGTCCATGGTCTTGGTGAGCGTGATCGGCGTGCGGGCGGTAAGCACGCTGCGGCCTTCGGGCGTGAGCTCGAGGGTGGCAAATTCCCCTTCGGCGACGCCGACGTAACCGAGACGCATCAGCTCGCGGGCGACGGCGGACCACTGGGCGCGCGACACGTCCTTACCGATGCCGTAGGTGGTGAGCCGGTCGTGGCCCCAGCGCGTCATCTTGTCGGTGTCGACGCCGGTGAGGATGTCGATGATGTGGTTCTGACCGACGTTGAAGCTGCTGTTCTGCGCGATGCGGTAGAGGCAGGAGAGAAATTTTTGCGCCAGCAGCGTGCCGTCGTAGGTCTCGCGCGGCTCGAGGCAGTTGTCGCAGGCGCCGCAGTTATCGAGCGGGAATTTTTCGCCGAAGTAGTCGAGCAGCTCGGAGCGGCGGCAGCCGGCGCTCTCGGCGTAGTGCACGATCTGGCGGAGTTGGCTGCGGGCGACGGACTGTTCGTGCGGATCGGTGATCTCATCGAGAAAGTGGTTCTGCTTCGCGATGTCGCCGGCGCTGAAGAGCAGCAGGCAGTCGCCCGGCAGCCCGTCGCGGCCGCCGCGGCCGGTTTCCTGGTAGTAGCCCTCGATGTTCTTCGGCAGGTCGTGGTGGATGACCCAGCGGACGTTGGGCTTGTTGATGCCCATGCCGAAGGCGATGGTCGCGCAGATTATGCGGGTGTCGTCGCGGAGAAATTGCTCCTGGTTACGCGCACGTTCGGCGGCGTCGAGTCCGGCGTGATAGGCGCGGGCGGAGAAGCCGCGGCCGGCCAGCGACTCGGCCACGCGCTCGGCGGTGGCGCGGCTGGCGCAGTAGATGATGCCGCTCTCGTGCTCGCGCTTGCGGACGAAGTCGATGACCTGCTTCAGCGGCTGGTCCTTGGGGATGACGCGGTAGGTGAGATTGGGGCGGTTGAAGCTGGCGACGAAGACGGCCGGGTCGCGCAGCTGGAGCTGCTTGATGATGTCCTCGCGCACGCGGTCGGTCGCCGTGGCGGTGAGCGCCATGACCGGTACGTCCGGCAGTGCGGCGCGCAACTTGGAGAGCTGACGGTACTCCGGGCGGAAATCATGGCACCATTCGGAGACGCAGTGCGCCTCGTCGATGGCGATCGAGGAGACGTTCCAGTTCTTCAGGTTCTCCTGCCAGTTATCGAGCATCAGGCGCTCGGGCGCGACGTAGAGCAGGCGCCACTCGTGGCGGTGCAGGCCCTTGAGGCGCGAGCGGGATTCGTCGGCGGAGAGCGTGGAATTGAGGTAGGTCGCGGCGACGCCGGCGGCCTGGAGCTGGTCGACCTGGTCCTTCATCAGGGCGATCAGCGGCGAAACGACGATGGTCAGGCCCGGGCGGACGAGCGCGGGCAGCTGGAAACAGAGCGACTTGCCGCCGCCGGTCGGCAGCAGGGCGAAGACATCGCGGTTGTCGAGGTGCGCATCGATGATCTCACGCTGGAGCGGGCGGAATTCATTGTAGCCAAAGGTCGTTTGGAGCGTGAGCAGGAGATCGGACATGAAAAGCGGCGGAGAAACTGCGCTCCGCCGGAGAAATGGAGCGGCCTAACGGAGGCCGAGCCAGCGGGCGAAGTCTTGCAGGGGGCCGGTGATGACATGGCCGCGGCGCACGGTGCGAGACTGAATCCGTAATTTTTTCGCAAGTCGGTCGGCCTTTGGGTCGACGTGGCCGACGATGGCGTGGCCGGAGAGCACAGGCAGGGCGTAGTAGCCCCGTTTACGCTTGGCCGGCGGGGTGTAGACCTCCCAGGTGTAGTCGAATTCCCAGAGGGCGGAGGTGACCGGGCGGGAGTAGATCAGCGGGTCGAGCGGGGCGAGGAGCAGCGGAGCTGCGATCTCAGATCTCAAATTTGAGATTTCAGATTGGGGATCTTGGATTTCAGTCAGGAGTGGCAGGTCGGATTTTAAGAGGTAGAGGGTGGGGCAGCCGTCGACGGTGACGGGCTGGACCAAGTCGGCAACGAGGGGGAGCTCGGTGCGCTTGAGCGGGGTGAGGCGGCGCTGGCGGAGCTTGAGCAGGACTTCCCAGCGGGCGGTTTCCTTTTTGGTGGGCTCGGCGAGGTTCAGGATGCGCTTGGGCAGCACGCGTTCGGGCAGGTCGTAGTAGCGGCGGTTGCTGTCACTGCGGCGGGCGATGAGCAGCTCGCCGTGGAAGAAGAGTTTTTGCAGCGTAGCTTTGGCGAGCGTGGCGGCGCCCCACACGGCGCGGGCGCGGCCGGTGTCGGCGAAGTCTTCCGAACTGGAGGGACCGCGTTCGGCGATCTCGGCGAGCAAGCGGGTGGAGAGTTGCTTCTGTTTCGGCGACAGCCGGCCGGACCACGCGCCCGAGCGGTGGGTGCGGCGCCGCATCGCGGCGAGCAAGTGCGGCCAGGCGTCGAGCGGGAGAGCGACGAGGGTGTGGTCGGTGGGAAGGTGGTGCTCGAAGGCGAGGCGCTGGTGTGCCGCGAGCGACGCGGATTCGCCGTGCAGGTGGCGCATGAGGTCGCCTTCGCGGTAGTTGAGCACGCGGTTGCGCAGGATGAGGTCGTGCATCCGGCCGCAGACGTTGATCGGGTCGATCTGGATGTAGCCGTGGTGGGCGAGGGCGGTGGCGACGTCGGGCGCCGGCGCATCGAGCAGCAGCGCGCGGCGCATGAAGCGGCGGGCGATGGCGGGGTCGAGGCGGAGGGGAGTCATGCGGTTGGGCGTAAGCTTTGCACATTCGGTGTACAGGCAAGCCGACTCCTGTGGACGGAGTTTTCTGCGTTGGAGGGCCGGTCTCCCGACCGGCCAAGGGCGCACGCTGCGGTTATCATCGGCCGGTCGGGAGACCGGCCCTCCAGAGGGGAAAAAAATAAGGCCGCGCTTTGCAGCGCGGCCTTGGTGGCAAAATGTTTTTCCCGAAACTTACTTCTTCGCGACCGAGTTCGCTTGGATCTCGGCGATGCGCTTGTCGAGGGCGTTCATCTCGGTGACGAGGCGCTCCTCCATCTTCTTTTTGTCGCTGCTGCTGACGATGCTGAGGTTGGCGGCGTCACGCACGACATTGGCCGGCAGGGTGAGGATGCGGGTGATGAGGCCCTGATCCTTGAAGCTGGCGAGGTAGAGCGCGGTGATCTCGTGCGAGAGCTTCATCGAGTCCTGCGCCACGCCCTGCGAGGCGAGCAGCTGGGCGTTGAGCTCCTGGTTGCGGGCCATCTCGGACGTCAGCACGCCGGAGATCTGGTCCGAGATGCGCTGGCTGTAACCGTTGATGGACTCGCGGGTGAGATTCTGGTCCTTCGACATCTCGGCGAGAATCGGCGAGATCTTCTCGGCCATGCGGCTCGAGACCTTGTCGACCTGCTCGTTCTGCATCTTCTCCGCTTCCTCCGGAGTCTTCGGCAGCGGGTTGTACGGCTGGACCTTCTTGGCGATGGCCTCGGCGAGGGCGTCGACCTTCTCGGCGTTCAGCTTGGCGACTTCCTCGTCCGTCATGAAGACGTCCGCGGCGCGCTTGGAAATGGCATCCTTCAGCAGCTGGTTGACCGATTCGATGTGCCGGCGGGTTTCCTCGGCGTTGGCCTTCATCTCGGCGGCTGTTTGCTCGCGGAGTGCGGTCATTTCGGCCTGCTGCTTCGCCGCGGCTTCAGCGGCGGACTTCTGATTAAACCAAAACATGACGCCGACGATCAGGAGGGCAGTCACGATAATCGTGGGGATTTGTTCTTTTAGTTTTTGCCACATAGTGTGTTCGGGGTTGGGTGTGCGCTGACATGCATAGCAGGCGAATGTTCAAAAGCAATGCCGCCTTGGCCGCGATTTCTTCCTCCAAATGAGTCTAAACCGCTACGAGCAAACGATCTTCGATTATTGGGAAAAGCAGCCGGACGAGCGCCGCCACTGGCAAACGAAAGTGGTTGAGCTCACGCGCAACGGCGTGAACGCCGATCTCGCCCGCGCGCTCGAACGCGAGCTGTGGGCGTATTTGGTCGAACGCACGCCGCACGTGCCGGCGCTGCGCAGCTTGAGTCCGCAAGGCCCGGTGAAGGTGAGCCTGCTCAACCTTTCGGAACACATCATTCGCCTTTGGGGTCCGATACCGAAGCCGCGCAAGCCTGCGGGTCCGTCCTTATGATGGTCGTGTGTTACGAGAAGTTTTCACAATTTTGCAATTACTGCATTTACAAAACGACCAAAGGGATACACTCATTATTCACAAGTTATCCACTCGATGGAAAACACCACCAGCTCGGTCCAAAATTCACCGCAGCAGTACGTAGAGGTAAGGGTTAGGGCAAAGACCTACGTTCTCGATACGAACGTCCTGCTGCACGACCCGCAATCGATCTTCAAGTTTGAAGACAACAACCTGGCGATCCCCGTCGAGGTGTTGGAAGAACTGGACGCCATCAAGGGCGAACAGTCCACGGAGCGAGGGCGCAACGCCCGGCGCGTCCACCGCATCCTGCAGGAGCTCCTGCCCGACTCGCGCTCGATGCACGAGGGCGTGAAGCTCGAGAACGGCGGCACGCTTTCGGTCATCATCAACCGCTACCTGGTCGAGAACAACTGGTCGTCGCCCGCGATGCAGCGGCTGCGCGCCGTGCTCTCCGACTTCACGAAGAAGGACAACCGCATCATCGCGTCCGCGCTCTTCGTGCAGGAAACCTTTCCGCCTCCGACGATCCTCGTCACCAAGGACGTCAACGTGCAGCTCAAGGCGCGCGCCGTCGGGCTCGAGGCCGAGGATTACCTGAACGACAAGGTGCCCGAGGCGCCGGACAACGATTCGTACCCGACGCTGACGCTCGACATGTACGAGATGCAGCGCTTCTGCTCCGAGGGTCAGTTCGAACTCTCTCCCGAGCAATCGAAGGCGCTCTATCTTAATGAGTATGTCCTGCTCATGACGCCCGAGGGCAAGACGATGCCGGGCCGCGTGGCGCTGAACGGCGTCGTGCGCCGCCTGCATTATCCGGAGTTCGTCAAGGCTCCGGGTGGCATTCCGATTCGCCCGCGCAATCTCGAGCAGCAGTTCTTCCTCGATGCGCTGATGGATGATTCCATCAACCTCATCACCTGCTTCGGCAAGGCCGGCACCGGCAAGACGCTCCTCTCGACCGCCGCCGCACTGCACCAGGTCGCGGGCGAGTCGTCGCGTTATGACGGTCTCTCGATCTCGCGCCCGGTCATCGCGCTCGGCAAGGACATCGGCTTCCTGCCGGGTTCTCTCGAGGAAAAGATGCGCCCGTGGCTGCAGCCCTACCATGACGCGCTCGAGGTGCTCGTGCCCTCGAAGCCGCAGAAAGAGCCGCAGTTCGCGAGCAAGAAGACTTCCAAGAAAAAGAAGAAGCACGACGACGTCGTCGCGATGATGTCCTCCCCGCAGCCGCAACACGGCGGCGGTGGCGGCGGCGCGATGCCGCCGATCAAGCCCTACGAGCGCCTGCTCAAGAACGGCATGGTCGAGATCGAGGCGCTCGCGTTCATCCGTGGCCGCTCGATTGCGCGCCGGTTCTTCATCCTCGACGAGGCCCAGCAGCTCACGCCGCACGAAGTGAAGACCGTCATCACCCGCATCTCCGAGGGCTCGAAGATCGTGCTCATCGGCGACCCGGCGCAGATCGACAATCCCTTCGTGGACGCGCGCAGCAACGGACTCGTCTACTGCCACAACCGCATGAAGGGCCAGGCCATCCATGCGCACGTGAAGCTGTCGAAGGGCGAGCGCTCGAAGCTGGCCGAACTCGCGGCGGACTTGCTGTAACAGGGTAGGGCGGCGACTCCGCTCGCCGCCGCGGGGGGGGGGGGGGGGGGGGGGGGGGGAGGGCGGGGCTCCGTTCATTTTCCCACCCC
>JBEHWZ010000008.1:0-209011 GCA_048498955.1 Verrucomicrobiota bacterium
CTCGCCGCCGGGCCGGGATGATGCTGACATTCGCGGCCCGGCGGCGAGCGCCGGCCCTACACAATTCCGACCCGATCCAGCCGCTTCATTCCGCAAGGGGCTCGACCCTTCACCGCGACCCCGCTTTCATTCCGCTACCCCATGCCCCGCGCCGCGAAATCATCCGCCATCCCGGCTGCGATCCAGCAGCGCGAGTGGCCTTTCGGCTGGCACCTCGCGGCTCTCCTGATCGCCGCGCTCCTCGCTTACTCTCCCGCCCTGCACGGCACGCTGCTCTGGGACGATGCCGGCCACGTCACGCGGCCCGATCTGCGTTCCCTCGCCGGCTTGGGCCGCATCTGGTTCGAGATCGGCGCGACGCAGCAGTATTATCCGATCCTCCACAGCGCGTTCTGGCTCGAGCATCACCTGTGGGGCGACGCCGTCCTCGGTTATCACCTCATCAACGTCGCGCTGCACGCCCTCACCGCCGGTTTGTTCGGCCTGCTGTTGCGGCAGTTTTTCAAGCCGGCCGAAGGCCATGAGCGGAGGTACGCCGGAGTCGAATGGTTGGCGGCCTGGCTGTTCCTGCTCCATCCGGTCTGCGTCGAATCCGTCGCCTGGATTTCCGAACAGAAGAACACGCTCTCAGCCGTCTTCTACCTCGGCGCCGCGCTGGCGTGGCTGCGCTTCGAGCGGGAACGCACCGCGAAGGTCTACGCGCTCGCAACCGGGCTTTTCCTCCTCGCGCTGCTCACCAAGACCGTGACCGCCACGCTGCCCGCCGCCCTGCTGGTGGTGGGCTGGTGGCAACGCGGCCGCCTCGACTGGCGGCGCGACGTGCTGCCGTTGTTGCCGTGGTTTGCGCTCGGTATCGCCACCGGCCTCTTCACAGCACATTTCGAAAAAACCATCATCGGCGCGAGTGGCGCGGATTTCACGCTCAGCGCGCTCGATCGCGTCGTGCTCGCCGGCCGCGTCTTCTGGTTCTACCTCGGCCACCTGGCCTGGCCCGCGG
Organism: Verrucomicrobiota bacterium; assembly: GCA_048498955.1. Taxonomy (GTDB): domain Bacteria; phylum Verrucomicrobiota; class Verrucomicrobiia; order Opitutales; family Opitutaceae; genus Lacunisphaera. The sequence goes on from JBEHWZ010000008.1 coordinate 998, forward strand.
AGCTGCTCTTCATCTACCCGCGCTGGACCGTCGACGCCGGCGTGTGGTGGCAGTGGCTCTTCCCGGTAGCTGGGCTCGTCCTGCTCGGCGGATTGCTGGCGTGGTCACGACGCTCGCGCGCCCCGCTGGCGGTCGCCCTGCTCTTTGGCGGCACGCTTTTCCCGGCGCTTGGGTTCGTGAACGTCTATCCGTTTATCTTTTCGTACGTCGCGGACCATTTCCAATACCTCGCCAGCTTGGCGTGCTTCGCGCTGCTGGCCGCCGGCCTGGTCTCGCTCACGACCCGCTGGTCCGCCCGCGTCCGGATGCTGGGCGCAGCGCTCCTGCTGGCGACGCTCGGCACGCTCAGCTGGCGGCAGAGCGCCATGTATCGCGACGTGTTCGTGCTCTACGAGACCACGTTGGCGCGCAATCCCGACGTCTGGATGGCCCACCAGAACCTGGCGCTGGCGCTCATGGATGCCGGGCGGTTGGACGAGTCCTTGCCGCATTTGGAGGCCGCGCTGCGGCTGCACCCGAATTATGCGCCGGCGGAAAACAACCTCGGCAACAACCTGGTGCGCCGCGGCCGTGCCGCCGAAGCCCTGCCCCACTTGGAAAAGGCGCTCCAGCTGCAACCGAACTACCCGGCCGCCCATAACAACCTGGGCAGCGCGCTGCTCGCGCTCGATCGCCTGCCGGAGAGCCTGGCCCAGTTCGAAAAGGCGACCCAGCTCGACCCGCGCTACGCGCTCGCCCACCGCAATCTCGGCATCGTGCTCGCGATGAGCGAGCGCATCCCCGAAGCCATCACCCATTTCGCGGAAGCGGTCCGCATCGATCCCAACTACGCCGACGCCGAACTCAACTGGGCGGTCGGCCTGATGGTCACGAGGAATTTTGCCGAGGCCGAACCGCATTTCGCCCGCGCGGTGGACCTCGACCCGGACTCGGTCGACATCCGAAACACCTACGGCCGCGCGCTGTTGGAACACCGCCGCTTCAACGACGCCCTGATCCAGTTCGAGGCTGCCTTCCCCTTCGATCCCGACCAGGCCGGCGCGCACATGAACCTCGCCCTGACCCTCCGCGAGCTGGGCCGCCTCGATGAGGCCGGCCGGCACTACACCGAGGCCCTGCGGCTCAACCCCGCCTTGGGCCGCCAACGCTGAACTTTGGTTTCACTAATGAATTTGCCATGAGGCCGCTGGCTAAGACATCCTGCCCGCTTCATCCCCGCCCTTTCTTTTCCATGACCCGCCCGTCCTCCCGCAGCAGCACCGCCTCCGATACCGCCGGCCTCGAGCGCTACGTGATTCCCAACCTGCGCAACGCCTGCCGCATCATGAAGCTGCTGGCGCAGAATCCCGACGGACAGAAGGCCGCGGAAATCGCTCGCACCCTGCGCATCCCGGTCACGACCACGCTGCGCATCATGGCCACGCTCCAACTCGAGGGCCTGGTCCGCAAGGAGGACAGTCGCTTTGAACTCGGCCCCGTGCTCATCCACCTCGGCAACGCCTCGCTTGCCGGCACCGAGATCCGCACCGCCGCGCTGCCCGTGCTGCAGGATCTGACCGCCCGCACCGATGAGACATCGCACCTCGCCGTGCCGTGCGATGACCGCGCCCTCATCGTGGCCGTGCAAGACAGCTCGCACCCGCTCCGCGCCGCCTCGCGCCCGGGTTTTCTCGCGGAGCTGCACTGCTCGTCCACCGGCAAATGCTTCCTCGGTTTCATGCACCGCGCGCGCATCGAGGCGCTGTTTGGCAAAGCCAAGCCCACGAAGCGCACGCCGCACACGCTCAGCACGCTCGCCGATATCCGCCGCGAAGCCGAGCTCACGGCCAAGCGCGGTTACAGCCTCGACGACGAGGAGTTCGCACTCGGCGTGCGCTGCCTCGCCGCGCCGGTTTTTTCCTCCGACGGCTCCCCGGTCGGCGCCATCGGCATCACGGCCTCGACCGTGCGCTTCACCCGCGAGCGCATTCCCGAGATGAGCGCCATCGTCACGCAGGCCGCGGCCGAACTCTCCCGCTCGCTCGGTTATCACGGTTCGCGCCGCGAGTAAGGCGTACGCGGGTTTGAATTGTAGGGCTGCCGCTCGCCGGCAGGCCGGGGATGATGCCGACGTTCGCGGCCCGGCGACGAGCGCCGGCCCTACACCCCCAATCCGTACCGATCCGATCAATCCGTGATCAAAACGGCTGCACCCGCTGGCAGAGCTGCATGGGCACGCCCCACGGATCGCGCAGCATGATGAGGATCGAACCGTCGGCCTGCGGTTCCTCGACGATGAGTGTCGCCCCCGCCTGCAACAGCCGCGTGCGCTCGGCCACCGCATCTTTCACCGCGAAAGCAAAGTGCACGCGGAGCTGGTGCTGCTTCGCATAGTCCGGCACCGCATCCGTGGGATTCGTGTAGAGCTCGATAAAAACCCGCCCGCTGTCGTCCGCCAGAAACGTCGTGTAGGGCGCCTGGATGCGGTTGCGGGCGATCGTCAGCCCGAGGTGCTGGACATACCAGGATGCGGCGGCGCGGGTGTCGGGAACGTTCAGGGCAAAGTGTTCGAAACGCATGGGCCGGGGTAGAGGGGTAAATTAACTCAGTTCATTGATGAACTTTCAGTTCATAAATGAATTATTCAAAGCTTGCGGCAAGACGATTTTCCGCGGCGAAATATATGCCCTGCCCGACGCTTGCCCCGGGCCCGTCCTTACCCTTCGTTCTCATTTCCCCTATGTCCCTGACCCTCCGTCCTGCCAACACCTGCACCTTCGACCAACTCTCGCTCGGCGAGATCATGCTCCGCCTGGATCCGGGCGAGGGCCGCATCCGCACCGCGCGGCAATTCGCCGCGTGGGAAGGCGGCGGCGAGTACAACACCTCGCGCGGCCTGCGCAAATGCTTCGGCCTGAAAACCGCGGTCTGCTCGGCCTTCGTCGACAACGAGGTCGGCCACCTGATCGAGGACTTCATCATGCAGGGCGGCGTCGCCACCGACTTCCTGAAGTGGCGTGAGGACGACGGCATCGGCCGCACCGTGCGCAACGGCCTCAACTTCACCGAGCGCGGCTTCGGCATCCGCGGCGCCGTCGGCAATCCCGACCGTGGCAACACCGCCGCCTCGCAGCTCAAGCCGGGTGACTTCGACTGGGAGCACATCTTCGGCAAGCTCGGCGTGCGCTGGTTCCACACCGGCGGCATCTTCGCCGCCCTCTCCGCTTCCACGGCCGACCTCACGATCGAAGCCGTGAAGGCCGCCAAGAAGCACGGCACGATCGTCAGCTACGACCTGAACTACCGTCCCTCGCTCTGGAAGACGATCGGTGGCCTCAAGAAGGCCCAGGAGGTCAACCGCGAGATCGCCAAGAATGTCGACGTCATGATCGGCAACGAGGAGGACTTCACCGCCTCGCTCGGTTTCGCCGTCAAGGGCGCCGAGAAGCTCGACCACATCGAGACCGCTGCCTTCAAGGCGATGATCGAGACCGCAGTGAAGGAGTTTCCGAACTTCAAGGTCGCCGCCACCACGCTGCGCCACGTCCACACCGCGACCAAGAACGACTGGTCCGCCATCCTCTGGCACGACGGCAAGTTCCATGAGAGCAAGAAGTACCCGGAGCTCGAGATCCTCGACCGCGTCGGCGGCGGCGACTCTTTTGCTTCCGGCCTGCAGTTCGGCTTCCTCGAGTTCAACGACGCCCAGAAGGCCGTCGACTACGGCGCGGCCCACGGCGCCCTCGCCTCGACCACGCCCGGCGACACCTCCATGGCCACCCGCAAGGAAGTCGAAAAGACCATCGCCGGCGGCGGCGCCCGCGTCGTGCGCTGACCGCGTCGCTCATCGCCGATCTGAAAATCGGCAGCCACCTCCTCAAGCCCGGGCGACCCAGCCCGGGTTTTTCTTTTCTCTGCCAGCAACATTCCCCACTCACCGAGCCATCAAGTAGTCTATTAAACTACTTAGTGTGCGCAGCGAAATACCGCGTTTCCCGAGGGAAATTCCCGCAACAAGTCATCTAATAGATGACTTGATTGCCGGGAGCTTCTTGCACGCCGCGGCGTGATCACAATGACGCGCCAAGAGGAACGCATACTCGCGCGCGGCGTTCGGAATTGAAATCATCTTCATCCCGCGCACGCTGCCAAAACCGACCCCACGGAGATGCCCGACGCGACCGCACTTCCGCCCCACTGCGAAATCCTGTTGCTCGAGGACGACGCGTTGCTGCGCAAGCGGCTCGGCGCGTACCTGCGCCAGCTCGGCGCCGAGGTGACCGAGGCGGGCGATCTCGCCGCGGCGCGCCGGCTTCTGCAGGGCATGCGCTTCGACTACGCGCTGCTCGACCTGCACCTGCCCGACGGCGAGGTGCTCGCGCTGCTGCGCGAGGGAATTTTTTCCGAGAACACCGGCATCATCGTCATGACCGCGTTCGGCGGCGTGAAGGAAGCGGTGGAAGCCATGCGCCACGGCGCGGGCGACTACCTCACCAAGCCTTTCGACCTGGAAGAGCTGCCGCTGGCGTTCATCCGCTGCCGCCAGATCCACCAGGCCGCGCGCCGCGAGGAGCACCGCAGTGCCGCACCGGCCGGCGAATTGTTTTTCGGCCGGAGCCTCGAGGCGCTGCGCTCGCAGCTCGACACCATCCTCACCGCCGAGCGCCGGCTCGAGCGCCATCTCCCGCCCGTGCTCATCGAGGGCGAGACCGGCACCGGCAAGAGCGTGCTCGCGCGCTGGCTGCACGCCCGCGGACCTCGCGCCGGCTGGCCGTTTGTCAGCCTCAACTGCGCGGCGCTGCCCGACGCGCTCGCCGAGGCCGAGCTCTTCGGCCACGAGCGCGGCGCGTTCACCGACGCCAAGCGCGCGCGCCTCGGCCTGTTCGAGGCCGCCGACGGCGGCACGCTCTTCCTCGACGAAATCGGCAGCCTTTCGCTGGCGACGCAGGCGAAAATCCTCACCACCCTCGAAAGCCATACGGTCCGCCGGCTCGGCCACACGCGTGAGATTCCCGTCGACGTGCGGCTCATCACCGCCAGCAACCGTCCGCTCGCCGACCTCGTGCAGTCGGGCGGCTTCCGCGAGGATCTTTATCACCGGCTCAATCTCCTGCGCCTGGTGCTCCCTCCGCTGCGCGAGCGCGGCACGGACCTGATCCCGCTGGCGCGCCATCTCCTGACGGGCATCGCGGCGCGGCATCGCCTGAAGGGCCTTGCGATCTCCCCCGCCGGCGAAGCGCGCCTGCTCGCGCAGCCGTGGCGCGGCAACATCCGCGAGCTCGCACATGAGCTCGAACGCGCCGTGATTTTCCACACCGAGGGTCCGCTCGATTTCGCCGCACTCGGCGCCGCACCCGCCCCGGCCGCCGGCTCCTGGCGCAACCCCGCGTGGCGTTTGCCCGAAACCGGTTTCTCGCTCGACGCCACGCTGGATGAACTGATCGCCGAAGCGCTCCGCGAAACCGGCAACAATGTTTCCGCCGCCGCCCGGCGTCTCGGGGTGTCGCGTGATTTTCTGCGTTATCGCCTTGAGCAAACCCGCGGCCCCGGAAAACCGGCTGAATAATCCGCCGGTTCCGGGGACCTGCACCCAAATCTCTCGCCCCGCCCAGCCGGAATTTGTGCCTGGCACCCAACGGATCGTCTGCGGCGAAATCCCACCGGGCGTGCAAAAATTTTCATTTCCTTCCGGGCACCGCACTTAGCATTGCCGCCCTCTCCGCTGGCACATTCCCGGCAAAGGCTCTTGCCTAATCACATCCGCCGCGCCTTTTGGGTTTATTCCCGGAGGGCCACCGGCGAAAACCCCTTCGCGGCCCCATGAAAATTTCCCCGTCAGTCAGGCGCGTATTCTTCCGGCTGGGCCTCGCCTTGGCCCTCGCCGTTCCAGCCGCCCGAGCCCAGGAAACCAGCGGCATACGTTCCGCCAACGGCACCGCCTACGACATCGTGCCCACCGGGCCGCTCACGACGGTGATCACCCCGTCCGATTTGCCCAACCCCATTCGGTATGACAACCCCACCCAATGGGCGGCCATAGGCGACGGCATCGGCAGGGTTGACTTGTATCGGGCCTATCTTCCCGCCCTGCCGCCGGTGTGGGGCGTCAAACCGCCGGACGAGCCGCCGCTGCCACCCTATTATCCGGCCGCGATCGCCGATTTCGCCGGCGAGACCTTTTATCTGCCGTATTACATCCTGAGCCAGAACCCGGCGCTTTCGACCAAGCGCACGCAGCGCATTGCCACCTACCGCGCCACCCGGGAACACCTGGTGTCCGCGATGCAGACCCGCTTGACGGAGCTGCGCACCGCGGAACCCGCCCAACGCCAGGCGGCCCTCACCGAACTCGCCGCCGCCCAGGCCGAGCCGTTGCAAGCGCTCGCGCTGGAGGAGGAGGCGATCCGCCAGGATCTGACGACGCCGAAACTGTTCAAGGACTACGCGAACGAACCCGCCATCCATGTCTGGGAAGTGACGGGCCCGCCGACCGAACTGCGCAAACTCGATGACGAAGTGCAGACGACCATCAAGGCGGCACAATTTCAGGACGGCCTCTCCCTGAACCAGCGCCTCCTGCTTCAGGAAATTTCCATCGAGCTGCAGCTGCCAGCCGCGCCTGCGGGTTCGGTCGTTTTTCTGGGCCCCGCCGCCGCGCGCCTGCGCCTGCCCGACGACCTGCCTCCGGTCCTCGTCGGCCTGCTCACCGAATACCAGCAGCTCAAGACCGGCCTGAAGGCCGAGCTTCGCGAAGCAATCGTGCGCCATCAGCAGTTCCTGGTGACCAGCCAGCGCACGCAGGCCTATGAGAAACTGGCGCGGGAAGAGGATGGAAAATTCGCGCAACTCGACACGCTAACCGAAAAGATCCGCGCCACGCTCGCCGCGCTGCTGCCCGAACCGGCGGAGTCCGACCCGTTGCTGGCCGACGCCCTTCTTGCGCCCGGCCTTTCGTCCGCGCAGCGCCGGCTGCTGTTCAACGCGGTGCTGGTGCAGCGGGAAAAGGCCCGCCCGGCCGCCAACCTGGCGGCGGCCGGTCGCGACAAGGTCGAATACCTTGCCGTGGCGACGCAGACCGACTTGGGAAAAAAATTTCCCCGGCCCTCGCCCGAAAAACCCGCTTACTACGTCGCGACCGACGCCGGTTTCACCGAAGGCGGCGCCCGCCTCGCGGGTGAAAAGCCGCCAAGCCCCGTCGTGATCGGACTGGTGTTGCGCACCGCGCTTCACAGCCGCGGATACGAGCCGGCGACCACCACCCGGCCGCCATCGCTGTTGCTGGTGTATCATTGGGGCTTCCTCGGCAGCGCTCCTCTGGGCGCCAACAGTCCTCTCTATCACGCGCGCCTGAACCTCGTCGCCCCGCCCGACCTTGCCGGGCAAATGGTGGATTTCACCGTCCATGAGCCCATCGGGCCCTGGACGCCCCGCCAGCGGGACGCGATCAGCAACGCCAGCGACGACCGCTACTTCGTGATCGTGTCCGCCTACGACTACGCCGACTTCACCCGCGGGCAGCAGTCCCTGCTCTGGCGCGTGCGGCTCAGCACGCCGGCCGCGCGCTCGTCGCTGAAGGAGGCGCTCCCCACCCTCGTCACGGGCGGAGCGCCGTTTTTCGGGGAGAACCTGGAGAACTCCCGGAACGCCGAGGCCGCGGTGAGCGTGCCCAACCTCACCGTCGAAACCGATGCTAGGTCCCGTTTCGCCGTGCCCGAACAACTCTCCGCCCAAATTGACCTGAACCTGCTCCGCGCGATCGTGGACCGGGAACATTACGAATTCACCGGTGAGCGTCCCGCCAAACGCCCGCTGCCGGCCGTCACGCAAACCACCTCGCTGCCCCACGCACTCGTCGAACGCATCGCCGCCTACCAAAAGGAGAAACTCGCGCTGCAGGAATCCCTCGCCGAGCGGGTGAAAGCCCCGGCTCCGGGCGCACCGACGCGCGAGGCGGTCGAAGCCTTCGAGCGGGAAAACCGCGTGCGCATCGCCGCGCTCAACGAAACCCGGGAAGCCATCCGCAGCGAACTTGCCCGCCTTGCCGCGGAACGGAAACCCGCCGGCGCCAGCGGCAACCAGCTGCTCGACGCCCTGGCGCGCGAATTCGCGGCCGACGCCGCAGCCGCCACCCAGCCCCACTGACCCGCGCAGTGACCGCCCCGCACCACAACCCCGGGCGGCTCGCCCTGCCCGCCCTGCTGATCGCCGGCCTGCTCGCCGGCGGCTTCGCGGTGCTCGTCATTGGTTTTCGGGACAAGCTCCGCGGCCAGATCCACGAGACGATCATCAACCGCGACGCCAGCGTACTCCGGCCGATCGTCTCGCGCCAGCTGGCCCATGCCGTCCCGGCCGACGACCTCTTCGCCACGGTGCTCGAAAGCTCGCAGCAGGAAAACATGCTCGCGGTGGTGACCTTCGATGCCCGCGGCCAGCCGCTGAAATTCGCCCCGGCATCGCTGCTTTTCGCCGAGCTGCCACTCAACGACTACCTGACGCTGCTGCGTTCCGATTCGATCAGCCGGTATCACGAGGATTTTCCCCTCACGCGTTTTTTCTCGGGCGTTTCGGGCGCCACGCCCGCCGAACGCACCCCGGTGCTGGAGGTGCTGTTGCCTCTGCCCGACCGCCAGACCGGCCAACCGCTCGGTTTCGTCCAGTACTACATCGACGCGCGCCCGCTCGCGCGCGAGCTCGCGGCCATCGACGAACGCATCAACCGTCAGACCGCCGCCACACTGGGCATCGGCGGCGCGCTCATCCTCGTCATCGTCGCGGTCGCGTATATCCGCCTGCGCCGCGCCCAGCATCTCATCGCCGAGCGCAACGCCAGCCTCGTGCGGGCCAATTTCGAGCTGACGCTCGCGGCCAAGGTTTCCGCGGTAGGCCAGATCACCTCGCACCTCGTGCACGGGCTGCAGGGTTCGGTCACCGGCCTGCGCAGCGCCGTCGCCGGGCGCGACGCCGGTGCACCCGACTGGGCGGCGGCGAACAGCTATGCGGACCAGATGCAGATCCTGCTGCAGGACGCACTCGCGCTGCTCGGCGACACGGCCACGCACACGCATTACGACCTTACAGGCCATGAACTCGCCGGCCTGATCCGCCGTCACAACGCCCGTCTCGCGGAGCCGCGGCATATTGAATTCCGGGTGACCGGCGGTTTCGACCAGACCGTCGACAATCATCGCGGCGGCCTGCTCTGCCTCATCACGGGTAACCTGATCCAAAACGCCGTGTCCGCGACGCCCGCAGGAGGTCACGTGCAGGTGGACCTCGGCTTGGTGGAAAATTCCATTGTCGTCACGGTGACCGACGAAGGCCCCGGCATTCCGCCGGAAATCCAAGCCGACCTCTTCGTGCCCGGAAAATCCGGCCGCGCCGGCGGCTCGGGCCTCGGCCTGGCGATCAGCCGTCTGCTCGCGCGGCAGATCGGCGCCGACCTCGCCCTGATGGCCACCGGCACCGACGGCACCGTGTTCCACATCACGCTGCCGCTCGAGTCCGTGTGACCGTTCTTCGCTTTCCTTTCCCTAACCCTGATCCTCATGAAAAACATCCCCGGTCTCGCCCTCCACCGGTCCGAGCGCCGCCTCGCCCGCTTGCGCTTCGCCACCGTGTTGCTTCTCGCCGGACTTCCCCTCGTCTCGTCGGCTGCCCGTCGGAATGACGACAGCGAAGTGGTCACCATCTTCTCGCGCGCGAGCGACGAGTATGTCCGCACCAAACTTCCCGACGGCACCCTCGCACCGGAAGCCTACGCCTTCGGCGACGGCAAATCGTGGAGCGCCACCCTGGAGGACGACTCGCTGGACAAAATGAAATTCACCGACGTCGCGCACACCATCGCGTTGCCGCTCGCGGAGCAGGGCTACGTGCCGGCCAAAGACCCCAAGCAGGCCAAGTTCCTGATCATGGTTTACTGGGGCATGACCGAGGGTCCGGGCGGCGTGTCGACCTCGGCTCCCTATAATGCGCTGCAAAGCACCCAACCGATCATCGCCTTGGCCTCAAAGGCCCCTCCTCCGGGACCCTCGGATTCGTCCGGCGCCCGGGGCAAAGACCTGGATCCGGTGCAACGCGGCACGCTCGGCACGCAGGTTCAGGCCATGACGCAGATCACCATGATGAACAATCTTCGCGACCATGATAACCAGAAGAAGGCCGGCATCCTCGGCTATGAGGACGAGTTGGACAAGACCGGCGGCGCGGTCTATTCACCCACGCACTTTCTGCGCGATCGCGTCATCGATGAACTCGAGGACAACCGCTACTTTGTCGTCCTGATGGCCTACGACTTCCAGATGCTGTGGAAGGAAAAGAAGGCGAAGCTGGTCTGGGAAACGCGCTTCAGCATCCGCGAGCGCGGCAACCGCTTCGACGAGCAGCTCGCTTCCATGGCACAATTCGCGTCGGCGTATTTCGGCAAAAAATCCGACGGCCTGCAGCGCCGTGACATCCCGCGCGGCAAAGTGCAGATGGACGACGTCAAGATTCTCGGCCAGGGCTCCGGCGAAACCAAGCCGACCACCCCGTAACCCGCCTCCACGGGTTTTTCTCCGCCAACCCGGGGCCGGCCAGACCGGGTTTTTTATTCCACCTTCCGCCACTCGCCCCGGCACCCAAACCGGGAAGCAGCCCAACGGACTGCTTGTTGGCGGCGGGTGTTTCGCGCTTTCGCCGCGCGAAGGGAGCTGTCAGGGTGCGCCGATGTTTTTGCGTGTCGCGGTTTTCGTGCTCGAGCATTCGCCGCTGTTGCGCCGGCTGCTCTGGCGCTGGTGGTACGGGCGGCTGGCGAAACGCTACACGGCGGGCGATTGGACGTTCATGAACTACGGGTTCGTCCCGCCGGACGGCACGTCGCTCGCCCTCGAAGCCGCGGATGAGGCCGACCGGCTGTGCATCCAGCTTTATCATCGCGTCGCTTCCGCCACGGAGCTCGCGGGCCGCGAGGTGCTTGAGGTCGGCTCGGGACGCGGCGGCGGGGCGAGCTTTCTGGCGCGTTATCATCGTCCGGCGCGGATGACCGGCGCGGATTTTTCCGCCGACGCGGTGGCGCTCTGTCGGAAGCGGCACGCGGCGGTGGCCAACCTGACGTTTGCGGTGGGTGACGCCGAGCACCTGCCCTTTCCCGACGCGAGCTTCGACGTCGTGGTGAACGTGGAGAGCAGCCATTGCTACGGCCACATCGACCAGTTCTTCGCCGAGGCGGTGCGCGTGCTGCGGCCGGGCGGCTGGTTCGTCTATACGGATTTCCGCGCCGCGGAAGACGTGCCCGGCTGGCATGCCGCGCTGGCGGCGCAGGCCGGTTGGGAGCAGGTCGCGCACGAAGACATCACCACCGCGGTGGCGAACGCCATGCTCGCCGACGACGAACGCAAGCGGCGCCTGATCGGCGAATTCATCCCGCCGCGCCTGCAACCGCTGTTCGGCGAGTTCGCCGGCCTCGTCGGCGGTCAAATGTATGAAGGTTTCCGGGCGCGCAAAATCCTCTACCACCGTTTTGCCTTCAGGAAGAAACCGGCTACCCCTTAGCCCAAGCTTCTCCTAGGTCCGCGTCTGCCCCCTGCCTCCCGTCCCCTGTCACCTGCTTTCTCCCATGCGCTTCTTACCCCTTGCTCTTGCCCCGCTGCTGCTCGCCAGCTGCGCCACCGAACCGAAAACCGCGCCCGTCGCTCCCGCCACGACGGCCACCGCCGCGACGCCGGTGACGACCGCGCCGGCGCTCGATCCGCACTTTGCCGTGCCCGACACCAACGACGGCTTGCCCGGCACCGGTCCGATCCGCCGTTACGACTGGTTCAAAAAGCTCTGGCTTGAGCGCCGCAACAAGTGGGCCGGTGAAGTGCAGAAGGACCAAGGTGCGATCGTTTTCCTCGGCGACTCGATCACGCAGGGCTGGCACGACGACATGGACGGCCTGTTCCCCGAACTGAAGGTCGCCAACCGCGGCATCAGCGGCGACACGACGCGCGGCGTGCTCGTCCGCCTGCAGGAGGATGTCATCTCGCTCCACCCGAAGGCGGTCGTGCTGCTCATCGGCACCAACGATCTCGACGAAGCTGGCGGCAATCCGTGGGAGGCCGTCACCAACATCCGTCTCATCCTCGACGAACTGAAGAAAGCCAACCCGACCATGCCGGTCGTGGTGTGCCAGGTGATGCCGAGCTCGGGCAAAAAGAACCGCCCGGCGTTCATGATCCGCCGCATCAACCAGATGATCTTCGACGCCACCGCCGACCTGCCGAACGTGACGGTGATCGACACGTGGAAACTTTTCGCCACCCCGCAGAACGACGCCAAGCCCGAGGAATTCCCCGACCTGCTCCACCCGAACAACGCCGGCTACGTGAAGTGGGCCAAGGCGCTGCGCCCGGTGTTCGCCACGCTCGGCTTCCTCGACCGCGAGAACGACGAGTTCACGATCGAGAACGACTTTGTGCCGCTCTTCAACGGCCACGACCTCACCGGTTGGGGCTATCGGGCCACGACGCCGGAGGAAATCGAAAGCGCCGCGAAATGGCAGACCAGCTTCGAGTCCGCTGCCTGGCCGGTGGTGAAAGAAGCGGTGAAGTTCGACGGCCTCAAGGCCACGCCCGACGGCCGCTACGTCGCCAAGGCCGGCCGGCTCATCGTCACCTCCGCACCCGGCGGCCGCCGCATCCAGCAGCTGTGGACGACGCAGGAATTCCCGAAGAACTTTGTGCTCCGCCTGCAATTCCGCGCCACGGCCAACGCCGACAGCGGCGTCTATCTCCGCGGCCCGCAGCTGCAGTGCCGCGACTACCTCCTCGCCGGCCCGTACACCAAGCTGCAGAACTACAAGCCGCAGGAGTGGAACGATCTCGAAGTCACCGTGACCGGCCAGGTCGCCCGCGCGACCTGCAACGGCGAGGTGCTCGAGGAAGCCATGAAGCTGCCCGCCACCGGCCCGATCGGTTTGGAAGGCGACCGCGGCCAGATGGAATACCGCCGCATCCGGATCATGGAGCTGCCGTAGCAGCCAGCTAAGAGCTAAGCGCTTGGAGCAAAGAGTCCAAACCTCGGATTGGCTCTTGGCTCTTTGCCCTTAGCTCCGTGCTTATCGGCTCACCGCGTGAGCCGATAAATCAGCACCGCCGCGCGCTTCACCAATTCCGGGGCGCGCCGCAGGTCGCTCGATTCGTTCGGCGTGTGCTGGCCCGGGCCGTCCGTGCCCAGACCGTCGATCGCCGGCAGCGACGGTGACACGAAGGCGATGTCGCCCGCGCCGCGACCGCGTGGATCGAAGGCCGTGATCGCCGCGTAGCCCAGGTCACGACTCGCCGCGTCCAGCTGCGCGAGCAGCGCGTAGTTCGCCGGCGACGGCGACATTGCAGGATAGCCTTCGTTGAAAACCAGCACCGCCGAGGTGCGCGGCAGGTTCTGCTTCACGACCGCCTGCATCCGCGCCTGCGCGTCGGCCAGCTGCTCCGCGCTGATCGTGCGCAGGTCGCCGCGCACGAGCGCGCGCTGCGGCACGATGTTGGCCTTGCCCGCGACCTTGCCACCGGTGCGCGAGAGTTCCGCCTCGGTGCCCGCGGCGATGAGCGCGGTGTTGAGTGTCACGCCGTCGAGCTGGCGCGCCACTTCGCGGAAGCCCGTGAGGATGCGCGCCATCTCATAGGCTGCGCCATCGCCCATCGCGGCGGAAAAAATGCCTGACGAGTGGCCGGTGGCGCCCTGAACTTCCAATTCCCACGAAATGCTGCCGCGCCGCGCCACCGTGCCGGTGTTGCCGATGGCCGACTCGAAAGCCAGGGCGACATCGCTGTGCGCCACCGCCTCGCGCAGGTCCTTGCGGGAAACTTCCTGCGGATTGCCGGCGGCCTCTTCGTCGCCGGTCATTACCACCGTGATTTGCGTGTCCGCTAGCGCGCCGGCCGCGTGCAAGGCTCTCAGCGCGTGGATCAGCACCACGTCGCCGCCCTTCATGTCGGCCACGCCCGCGCCGTGCACCGTGTCGCCTTCGCGGCGGAAATTTCCACCGGGGAAAACCGTGTCGAGGTGGCCGATCAGCAGCACGCGTTTGCCCTTCGTGCCTTTGCGCTCGGCCACCAGGTGACCCGCGCGCCCCATCGCCGCCGGCATCGGCACGAAGCGCGTGTCGAACCCGATCTCCGCCAGCTGCCGCGCGAAGTGTTCGCCCATCTGTTTCACGCCCGCGAGATTCTCGGTGGCGCTGTCGATCTGCACCGCCGCCTCGAGATCGGTGGCGAAGGTCGCGGCGTGGGCGTCGACCCAGGCGGTGATTTTCTGTTCATCGGGGGAGAGCGCGGCCGCGAGCGAAACCGTCATGCCCAACGCGATCAGACCGCTCAGCAGGTGACGTGAAATCATGCGAGGACGGCAACAGAAGCGGAGGCGGGCGTCGAGCCTCCCCACACACCCCGTCGCTTCGCGCCACCCCTCTTCATAGAGGGGACCCAAACCTGCGCTGGCGAAACCCCCCTCTATCAAGAGGGCTTCGGCCGTGAGCTCAGCCGAACGGGTGGCGCGAAGCGACGGGGTGTGTTCTTCCGAGCACGTTTACTCCCCCGCAGCCTCCGGCGCCGGCGCGAACTTCCCCACCACCCAGTCCGCCGCGCGGTTCAGGCGGAGCACGAAGAGCAGCCACATCGCGCCGAGCGCGATCCAGCAGCCTACGCCGAGACGATAGTAATTGTTGCGGATGTTGACCTTCTTCCAGCCGAAATCGTCCATCAGCCGGTTCATGTCACCACCGGCATCCTCCTCGCCGTTGATCATCGAACCGAACGGGATCTCCTCGAGTCCGCGATGGATGGCGACCCACCGGACCCAGATCGCGAGGAAGGCCGTCGCGCCGAGCAGAAACACGACGTAACGGCAGTAGCCCCATTTGAATTTCTCCGGCAGCTCCACCCAGAACGCCATCATGCAGAGCGTGCTGAGGTAGAACTCGCCGCCGACGCCGCCGGCGACCATGAGGAATTCCTTCCGATCCTGCGGCAATCTCCAGGTGATGTAAGCCTGCGCGAGCGCGAGCACGACGGCCGCCAGCATTGGCCACACCTTGCGCTCCTTCAGCCCCGCGAGGAAGAGGAGCACGAGCATCAACAGGAGGCCGAAGTACACGAAGTTCGAGTGCACGGGTTCGACCGGAGTCCAGCCGATCGGCAGCGGCGTGGCCCGCCAGCCGGAGAACCAGGCCGACACCGCATGGCCAAACTCGTGCATCCAAACTTGGAAGCCGATGAGCAGATATTTCAGCGGGCTGAGGTTGGCCAGAAACACCAGGCCCAGCAGCAGCGGCGGCACGAAGGTGTTCACCTTCCAGTTGTCGTAGGCGAAAAGCGCAAATCCCTCCTCCTCGCGACGCACGGGCACCGGCGGCGGCGCAAGCAACGTCGCGGGCGGCGCGGGCGGACGCGGCGGATTCAGGTCCGCCAGCTGCGGACGCTTGCGGGGCGCGGCGGTCTCAGCCTGCCGCTGCTTCTCGCGCAGGTGCTCGGCAATCTGATCGAAGGCGCCCCGCAGGACTTGGCGCTGCTGGTCCAGCTGCGGGTTCGCCTCGGCGGCGGAGCCGGAGCGCCCCTGCAGGAGCGCGAAGTTCCGCTTCATGTAAACCTTCTCCAATTCCTCCAGCGTCACTCCCGGTGCGACTCCCAACGCCGCGTAGCATTGCGCCAACTCGCCATCGTTCATGCCCACGCAAGGTGCCGGGAGCGGCCGGGGCTGTCGAGTCGCTGGAACGCGTTTTGCCCATCCTCACTTAACTTTCACGAATTGGGTTTCGGGCCTGTAGCGGCGGTCTATGACTGCCGTTCCGAACCCGACGCTCATAGAGCGCCGCTACAGAAAACCTCGCTTCCGCCCCATCGCGACGGATTCCCCCTTGCCTCCCGACCGGGTGTTCACCCCAATAGCGGCCCATGACCCCGGTGCAAGGAACCAGCCGCATGATCGGCCCGCAGCGCATCCCGCGCTCGAGGGCCGGCGTGATGAGCATGGTCGAGCTCATGGTCGTGGTGCTGATCATCAGCATGCTTTTTCTCGCGGCGGTGCCCGCCTACCAGCGCATCCAGCGCAAGGCACGCGCGGCCACCATCGTGAACGATTTCCGGGTGTTCGGTGCCGTGTTCCAAGCCTACGCCCATGAAAAAGGCACGTGGCCGGCCGAAGCCGCCGCCGGTGTCGTGCCGGCTGGTCTCTCCTCCCAGGATTTCCAAGTCGACAAATGGATGAACCCCACGCCGATGGGCGGCAAATTCGACTGGGAGTACAACCAGGTTCATCCAGGCGGGACCAGCCCCGGCGGCCGCTGGCATGCGGCGCTCGCCATCACCGGCACCTCTGACGCCCCGTTGATCATCGACAGCGATCTCATGCAGGAGATCGACGACGACCTCGATGACGGCGACCTCGAGAACGGCAATTTCCGCAAGGGCTTTGGCGACTGCCCGCTCCTGATCATCGAACCGTAATGGCCCCTTCCACCTACAGTGTCACCCTGCACCACCTCGCGCCCGGCGCGAAGGCGGCGGGGCTGGGCTATGCGGACGAACAGCTGCCCACGGTCACGCCAATCCAACTCGTCGAGCTGTTGCATGCGCTCGAAGACGTGGCCGCGAAGCTCACGATCTACGAACCGTCCAATCCCGAGATTCGCATCAAGACGGAACGCGAGGTGCACATCGTGCGCACGCGCTACCGCCGGCTGTGCTTTGTCGGCCGCGAGTCCGTGCTGCGCGGCGAGGCGCACTCGGTCGCCTATATCATGGCGACGGTGTCCGGCCAGGCCGAACCCGAGATCGCGGCCGCGGCTTTGCGTCCGCTCGAGCGTCCTTCGAGCGCACATCCGGTCGCCACGCGCGGCGGCGGTTTCCCCGACTGGGCCAAGGCCGCGGTGCTGCTCGTGCTCAGCCTCGCCTGCATCGGCGGCGGCGTGTGGATGCTGGTGAAACCGAAGAACGGCATCGCGCCGAAATTCACCTACCTGTCTTCGAGCGAATCTTCCGCCCTGCTCAACAAGGCTTCCGGCGAGTACCGCACCGGCGTGCAGGAGGGCGACCGCCGCCTGATCATCGGCGCCGACGGCACGCTGCGCATCGCCAAGTTCGGCCCCGGCCAGGCGATCGCGGAGGAAGTCATCCGCACCGCGCGCGGCGCCTCGCAGAACGGCAAGCCCGGCCTCGCCACCAGCGACCCCTATCTGATGCTGATCAAGGACAACGATTCCGTCCTGCTCTACGGCCAGCTGTACAAGCGCGTGGCGCCGTGAGCGCGCTCCCGGCGCAAGTTCCAAGTAACAAGCGGCAGGTGGTAGGACCCGACCGCGTCACGGCCTGCGCCCGCTCTTGATACTTGTTGCCTGATACCTGTTACTTCCCCGCTATGATCATTCTCCTCATGGGCGTCGCCGGCTCGGGCAAGACCACGGTCGGCCGCCAGCTCGCCACGGAACTGAACTGGCCGTATTACGAGGCGGACGATTTTCACAGCGCGGCCAACAAGGCCAAGATGGGCAGCGGCACTCCGCTCGACGACAATGACCGCGCCCCGTGGCTCGCCGCGATTCGCACCGCGATGGACGAGTGCGCTGCGCAGGGCCGGAACGCCGTGTTCAGCTGCTCGGCCCTGAAGGAGAAATACCGCCAGGTGCTCGCGACCGGCCTGCCCGGCTTGCGGCTGTTTTACCTTTCCGGCGATCGCGACCTGCTCCTGCAGCGCATCGCCGGCCGCAGCGGCCACTACATGAAGCCCGCCATGCTCGACAGCCAGCTCGCCGCGCTCGAGCCACCGGCCGATGCGCTGAAGTTGGACATCCAGCAAGCACCCGCCGAGCTGGTCGCCGCGATCCGCCAGTCGCTTGGGTTGTAAGGCCGGTTTTTAACCGCGGATTACGCGGATCGCGCGGATCCAAACCACGGACCAAGGCCTTTCACAGGAGGTAACGGAGGAAACGGAGCGTTTGCTCAGAACTCATTTTCCTCCGTTACCTCCTGTGAAAACTGCTTGGGAACAAGCGATGCGCCCAATGAACAATGGACAATGCGCGGTGAACGATATGTCCTCGGCTCCGATCCATGAGCGACGAGCAAAAGCCTGAAGAGCCGACGCCGACAACTGCGCCCGCCACGCCTCCGCCTTCTCCTGCCAGCGAGAGCGCGCCCGCCTCTGATCCGTCGTCTGGATCGAATCCGCCCTCCGCCGTCAGCCCTCCGTCGTCTGGAGCAAAGCCGCCGGTCCCGACGCCGATCGATTACGCGATCGGCGCGCCGAAGAAGCCGTTCACGCTCCCGCGCTACACTTTTCTCTACATCAAGATGATGGTCGGCCTGACGGTCGTGCTCTTCATGGGCTACTTCGCGCTCGTGGCGTTGAACCCGAAGGCCCGGCAGTGGGCGACGCAGGGCGGCAAGGACGGCAGCGGCGGACCGACGCCGTTCAAGGCCGTCAACCAGGTCCTGGCAATTCCCGCGCAAGCCGTCGGCAAGACCAAGGACGTCGTCGCCGCGAGCGACAAGCGCACCGGCATGGTCAACAACGTCGTGGCGGAGGAAGAAGCGAACGCCAAGGGCGGCCGCGGCGGCAGCGGCAGTTCCTCGAAACCGCTCACGGATATTTTTTCCTCCAAGCCCGCCGAACCCGGCAAAGCGGCCGCCGCGAGCGACGACAAGGATCCGAACGACAACAGCGTTTCCCGCGAACGCCTGCTCGCGCTGGCGGAAAAAAATGCGAACGCCGCCGTGGAGGAAGCCAACAAGCCCGCCGCGCCCCGGCCGGTCGCCGTCACGCCGCCCCCGCCGCCCGGCCCGCCCGAGATGAAACTCGGCGGCGGCGTCACGATCACCAACGTCCCGGCCCCCAACGCCACGCCCGCCAGCGCGCCCTTCATGTACTGGGTCGCGAGCCTGAGCGTCAGCGGCGTCTCCAACAGCACGCCCCCGCGCTTCCTGATGAACAACAAGCTCGTCCGCGAAGGCGACGAGGTAAACAAGACGCTCGCCGTCACCTTCGACCGCCTCGATGCGACGGCGAAGCTGATCTATTTCCGCGATAAGACCGGGGCGATGGTCACGCGTTCGTACTGAGCGGGCGCAGCTCGCCGGTAAGAGGCAGGCGGTAAGCGGTAAGCGTAAATCCCGTACCTCAAGTGGCTAGAGGCGAAAGCCTACCACCCCACACTTGCGCCCGGGTAAACACCCTGCACCCTTGGGCTCCGCTTGAGTCACCGCCCAGCATCCTTCCGCACTTGCTCGTCCGCCGGCTTTACCATCGTCGAGGTGATGATGGCGACCGTGATCCTGGTCGTAGCATTCTTCGGGATGATCCAAGCCGTGACAATCGGCTCGGAAATGTTGGCAACCGCGCGCCGGCAGACCTTAGCGAACCAAATGATCACACATGAGATCGAGCAGCTACGCTTGGAGGACTGGACCAAGGTAATCAGCGCACTTCCGACCACCACCACCACCACTTTGGGAGCGGCGTGGAGTTCTGCTACGAACTACGCGATCGGAGACACCGTCACCTACAGCGGAGTGTGGTACCGCGCTCAGCTTTCAGGCACGAACCACACGCCTAGCGCCTCTTCAACTTATTGGAATGTCGACACCCCGCCGTTTGCCAACGCACTGAGCACCGCGAGCGCAGCTTTCGGAACGACCTTCATTCTTACTCGAACCGTGTCCAACATCGATTTCGACTCCGATGGCACTATCGACATTGCTGAGGTTACCTTCACCGTTACGTGGGAGAAAAACGGCACCCAAACTGCAGCCTCCACACCTACTGGCAGTTGGCTGGACAAACTGACATTTTCTGGACCCTCAACAATCCGTCGCACCTACACGCGCTCGATGACTGCTTATTTTAGTCGCTACGGATTAAACCTGAGCAGCCAGCGTTCGTGACCAAAGCATCCCTCCAGTCCAGAGCGGCGTTTACTTTGGTGGAGCTAATGATTGGCGCCACTCTCTCTGCTGCGCTGATGGCCGCGGTGCTCTCCAGTTACATCTACCTGGGCCGGAATCTGGCTCGGCTGGCGAATCAACAAATCTTGGAAACCGAAGGTCGTCGCACTCTCTCCTTCTTCACTCAAGACGTGGAGTCGGCAACGGGCGTTTCCGTAACTTCTGTAACCGCACCGGACTTTAGCGTAACCTTCGCACTGGCCAAGAAAGGCAGCGGAACGAGTCAGGTGACCTACTACTACAGTCGGGATGGAGCTTCGACCTCGATCAGCGGCAATACCATATCAGTGCCGGCCCACACGTTGGTGCGAGTCGTAGGCACGGCCAGTGCCATCTCCCAACCCGCGCAAGTGATCTTGCGTAACATCGAGACCGACAATGACAGCTGCTACATCCGGCTTTACGACGCCTCGGGTGCTTCGTTCGACAACAACACTGCACCATATACCACCACCACGACCTATAGCTTGCTGAGCGTGAAGCAGGCGTCGCTAGCTTTCTCCACGCAATTGGGGAATGCCAAGAGTGGTACCCAAACCCAAGAGTACGCGATCGCATCCAGCCGCATTACCCTTCGCAACCGCGGCTTTCTCCCCTAGTGCGCAGAAAAATCGACAGCTTCCGCGGTACCGTCAGCCTGGTCGCACTCTGCTTCGTTGCCGTTCTTGGTATAGTCCTCGCAAGCTATCTGGCGGTTTGCTCACGGGCGATGAATCTGAGCAATCGTTCTTATCAGACAGCTCTAAGCCAGCAGTTGGCAGAGTTCGGACTGGAGGAGGCCCTACGCAGCTTCAACAATAGCAATTGGAGCAATTGGTCGACCGCCCCGACCGGTGTGACATCAGGTGCATGGTCCCGGGACACGACCGAAAAGCGCGCCACCCGCACAATTAATTTCACTTCAGGGAAACTCGGACAGGGGCTCACTGCGACAATCAAACTCCGCATCGACAACTACGATGCGAACGTCGTTGGTTCAACCTGGAGTGCGTCCAAATCTTATCGGGCAAACGATCTAGTCGGACTAAATGGCAGTTGGTATCGTTGCTTCGTTACGCCGCCATCTGCGGGCTCTGCGACTCAGCCGCCAAACCTTAATTACTGGAGCAATATCGGCCAAGACAACACTTGGAATTGGAGTGCATCAGCAACCTACACCGCGGGTGACTACGTCAATGTTTCCAACACATGGTATCGCTGCAAAGTTGGTCACACCAACCGCACGCCGCCGAATACAAGCTACTGGGTGCAAATTGATCAGATTTATCACTCGACCCCATCGACCTACCCCAGCGAGGGCTTGCTCTTCAACTCAGGCAGTTGGGTGCGATTGAGTAACTCGCCGGCTTGGACCTGGGATAATTCAACGACGCCCTCTGCTTGGCGATGGGCCTCAGGGGTGAGCTATGCCATTGGCGACCTAGTAACGGATCCCACTCAGTCGAATATTGTGTGGTTGAGGTGCATTTCAGCTCATACGAGTGACTGGTATCCGAACACCTATTCCAGCACGAGCCGCTGGCAAGCTGTCTCGCCGAGCACAGTATGGACCAACACGCCGTTGTATTGGCAGAGCGGTAATAATTACAAGATAGGCGACGTTGTCGCCTATTCAGGCAGTTGGTATCGCTGCATCCGGGCAAAATCCGGACAGACGCCATCCACAACCTCCGACTATTGGTCAAATACCCCACGTTTTTCTCTCTGCTGGAATGCGAATACTCAATACGGCCCAACCGACGTCGTGTTTTTCAATGGTGTTTGGTATCGCTACAGCAATGCCACCAGCACCTATGGAAACCTTCCAACCGATACGAGCTATTGGGTTAGCGCGGCAGACGCTACCTATGATTGGAATTCCACGACGGCATATGCAGCCAACGATTTTCGAGTATACGGTGGTGTCTGGTACAAATGCGTTGTTGCCAACACCGGGCACTCGCCCAACGAGACAACTTACTGGACTCCGACTTGGACCAATTCTTTTGGAACCAAGACCGGAGCGCCGGTTGCTTACGCCGAGGCAACCATTTTGCTGGGGGATAATTCCACCATCACGACGCGACTTCGAACGGCTCTAACTCCGGCAATACTTTTTCCCAACGCCGTGGGAGCAACCGCCAATCTTACTATCAGTACCGGCACAGGCACTGTGGATAGCTACAACGGAGCAGGTGGTCGCGCCTACAATTCAATCACGAATGTCAGCTCCAGCGCTGTCTTGGCAGCAGGCGCGACACTCGCAATCAATGGCACGACGGCAATCAAAGGCTATCTTGCTTGGCCTTCGCCTCCATCGGGCATCAGCAGCGGCACGACCATCAACAATGTCTCCTACAGCACAGACAAATCCCGAGTAAGCCGCAGCCCCAACGTCCCTCGTTTCGATATTCTCGATGTGACACAATCCACAGTCTTACCGGCATTCCCAACTGGAGGGTTAACCCTCGGTACGATCGGCTCCCCCGCCCCGGCGGTCTACTACTACTCGGGTACTTTAGATCTCAATAGCAGCACCAACGAAAATCTTACGGTGATCGGCCCGGTGGTTCTCGATGTTCAGGGCGCCCTTCGTATTCGCACCTCCAGTTCCTGCAAAATAACAATCGCGCCCACCGGCTCGCTCGAAATTCACGTAAGTGGACGGCTGCGAATCGACGCTTCTGGGGGCGGTATAGTGAATAACACCAACGATGCCCAAAAGTGCGTCATTCTCAGCACTGCCACCACAGGCAGCCAAAACCTCTCTACAACCCAGCCATTCTATGGAGTGATCTACATGCCGGACGCCGACCTTACCGTAGATACAGGTGCCTCGATCTTCGGAGCACTTTCGGCCCGCAATATCACCTTCAGCTCAGAGGCAACCGTGCATTACGATACCACCCTGCGTTCAGCGCAGATACCGGGAGCCGACCAGCCTTGGAGTGCCTCCGTTTGGCAGATGTTGCCTCAATCAGAACAAGCGACAATGCCCTGAATATCCTCGAAAGCTAGGTGGAGATTACGCCTAACCCTTGCTCTAACGCTTAACTCTACCTCTGGCGGCGGACACCTTGACGCCGGGCACGGAGCCTGAATAGTCATCCCCGGCCCTCCTCCCCTTGCTTTTCAACAGTCGCAACTCCCGACGCAGCCTGCTGATAGAGATGAATCCCTACCAGATTCTGGCCGCCGGCGTTGACCGGACGGATGGGGGTGGAGCGACCATCGATTGCGCCGCGGAATTCGAGGCCAACGACGAAGCTGGCCTGCGTCAGTGGCTGGCCGCCAATTTCGAAAAGCCCAACACCTGGGTGCCGGCCCTCGCGAGTTTCGTCCCGCCGGAAGCACTGCTGCAGCGCGAGAGCCTGGTGCCGCGCCGGCTCACCGATGCCGAGTACCTGCCGGACCTGATCAAGGACCAGTACAAGATCGATCATCCGGAGAACTGGAAATTCCAAGTCCTGACGCCGCTCGAGGGTGAAGCGATGCCCAGCGAGGGCACGCAGCGCCCCGCGCTCGTCTGCGGTGTCTCGCACACCGAGGTGCAGATGATGCAGCAGCGCCTGCTCGACCAGCGCCTGCTGCCCTATCGCTTGGAAATGGGCATCCTGCCGCTACTCGGCACCGTTTCGGAATATCGCGAGCGCCAGAACGAGAAGCGCGCCATAGTCGTGGTGGTCATCGAGCAGGAACACACCACCGCCTACATCATCGGCAAGGAAGGCGTGCACACACCGGCGCCGGTGCGCCACGGTTTCTCTTCGATCGTCCAGGCCGCACGCCGCGAGTTCGATCTCACGCACGCCGGCGAAGTGCGCGAGCGCCTGCATCACTCCGACGACGAGCTGCTGCTGCGCGCTTCCAAGTTTGTCCGTGCCATCGGCCGCGATCTCAAGCCGCTGGTCGATTCCTATGAAATGACGACCGGCCAGCCGGTCGGCGAAATCTTCTGCGCCTACCTGCCGCCGTCGCTCTCGTGGATTTCCGAGCCGCTGGCGCACGTCATCGGCCGCACGCCATTCACGCTCGATTGCACCGCCTGGCAGTCGACCGTCGGCATCACCCTGACCCCCAGCGTTCCCTCCCTGGGCCAGCACTGGCTCGGCGCTCTCAGCCTTGTCGCCCAGTTGCCCGGTGCAGCGGCGGAAAAGGTCACCAAGGCCGACGCCACCTACCAAGGTCCGTGGCGCGTTGACTGTCGTCTTTCCGCCGCGCTCCCGAGCGGCGATCTCGTCCGCCGCCGCTTCCTTACCAACGCCGTCGCCGGCACGCTGGCCGCCGGAGCGATCATCATCACTAGCTGGCAGCTCTACGTCAGCAACACCCTCAGCGCCGACATCGCCTTCTGGAAGCAGCGTATCAAGGACAACCAGCAGCAGGTCGAGGAGCTGAACCAGCTCACCAAGAAGCTCGGTGAGCAGACCGCGCGCATCGACCAGGCCAATGCACTGATGTCCGGCCCGTATGTGCTTTCCGACCTGATCATGAGCTTCGGTCGCACCCGCCTGGATAAGATGTCCATCGAAACCATTCGTGGTTTTGCGGGTGGCGTCTCCTTGCGCGGTTCGCTCCGCGAACCTGCCGAACAAGGCGCCCAAACTTTGCGTAGCTATGTCAACACCCTGCGCAAAGATCCAGAAATTGGGCCGAAATTCAGTGTGATCGCACTCGTCAACATGGAGCGGACCGGGGAGACGGACGTCATTGACTTCGAAATCGCCTGCAAACTCAAGGAGGGGAAGCCATGAACTTCGCCGTAGTCCTCGCTTTCGTCCGGCGCTATCCTTTGGTCGTCGTTTGCTCGGTGCTGACCCTGGGCCTTGGAATCACCAGCTATTACCTCTGGCAGGAACAGCAGGTGCTCGCTACCGGCCATGACAGCGTTCGCCGCAACGGCGAGGATGTCCTCCTTTCGCTTTCCAGCCTGCCGCGCGTCTCCTCCGAGCTCGCCACCGTCAAGGAAGCTGTGGAGTTCATCGACTCTAACTTGGTCAAGGAAGGTGATCTCGCGGAAAACCTTGGCTACTTCTATCAACTGGAAACCGTGAGCAAAGTGAAGCTAAGCCAGGTCAGCCAACTCAGCTCACAGCCGGTCTCCGGTGACAACGCCTTCGTCTCCATTCCGTTTACTATTCGCGCCAACGGCTCTTATCGCCAAGTCATGCGCTTCATTCGCGAACTAGAGACCGGACCGCGGCTCTGCCGGATACAAACTTACGGCTTCAGCGGCGGAGCCGATGACCGCATCCAACTGGATCTCTCCCTCGAAATGCTCGGCCGCCCCTGATCATGAAACTGCATTCACTTTCATTCCGGGTTGTTTCGGTGCTTCTGCCGCTGGCTTCCTTTTCCGTCCTGCAGGCGGCGGATTCCAAGCCGGTCATGCCCACGGGCGATGCCAAGAAGCTCGCAGCCCGGTATGCCCTGACCAAAACCCGGATCGAATCCCTCCTGGGCCCGCGACAGCACCTGGTTCCCCTGCCGACCACGACTCTGCCCAATCCCTTCTACGTACCCGATCCCTCGGTGCCGACCGGACCGCAGCCGGATAAAACGGAAACGGTGGTGGTGCCCGATGCCCCGGACGCGACCGACATCGACACCCTGTTCAAATACGCCGCCACGCTGAAGATCGGCGGTTACCTCACCTTGGGCGGCTCGCCGCACGTCGCGCTCAATTCGATCATCTGCAAGGTCGGCGATGTCATCACCGTCGGCAGCAAGGATCATCCGATCTTCCTGCGTATCGACGCGATCACGCCGACGGATTTCACGCTCAAGCTGAACGACGCCAGCCTGACGATCGCGATCCGGAAGTGACAGCAGGCGCAGACGCGCTTGAGACCTGAAACTTGAAACCTGAGACCTGAAGGTTTCGGCACCAAGTAGCCGTTCGATACGGCAAAGCCGCCCGATCCGACTTCAGATTTCAGGTTTCAAGTTTCAGGTTTCCCTGATTCGTTGGCGCATCCATGGCCAACAAATCCTCTCCGCCTTGGCGCGCCGGCGTGCACAGCGCGCGCGCCCTGCTCGGGCCGGGGCTGTTGCTGCAGAGCATCGCCCTCGCGCTCGTGCTCGCCTACTACTTCGTGCCGGCCACTCATGCCGTTTTCACGCGGGTCGGCGAGTGGCAACGGGACGGCGGTTACTGGTTTTCCTCCGGCGCCGCGGTGCTCTGCGGCGCGTTGCTGCCGTTTCTTTTCCTTCGTCTGCATCCCGACACCCGCGCCGCCCACCCTTGGGCGCACCTGCCTTTCTTCGTTTTGTACTGGGTGTGGAAAGGCGCCGAGGTGGACCTGTGGTATCGTGTGCTGTCCTGGTGGCACGGTGGCGGGCACGACGCTGTCACCATCACGCGCAAGGTACTAAGCGACCAATTCGGCTTCAACCCGCTCTACGCCACACCCGTCAGCCTGGTGCTTTTTGCCTGGAAGGACGCCGGCTTTCGCTGGGCGCCCGTGTCCGCCGACCTGCGGGCCGGCCGCTGGTACTACCGGCGCGTGCTGCCCGTGCTGCTGCCGCTGTGGTCCGTGTGGCTGCCGGTCGTCGCCTGCGTGTACGCCCTGCCCCAACCGCTGCAGATGCCGCTCTTCAACGTCGTGCTCTGCTTCTGGGCGATGCTCTTCGGGCACATCACGACGCGGCACGCCGCGTCGGGGAAACCTGAGACTTGAGACCTGAAACCTGAAATTTTCGACCACCCGGTCGATTGTTCATCGTTCAGAGTTCACTGTTCATTTTCAATTTCGAGACCCGCGGATCGGGTTCGAAATGACCAATGAACATTGACCGATGAACGGTAAACAATCCCCCGTTCGTCACTCCGCGAGCAACCGCTTCACTTCCACGGCCAGCTTCTTGCCGCGCGCGTTGGTGCTCACGACCATGCCGTGCTTATCGAGCAGGAACATCGCGGGGATGCCGCGGATGTTGTACTTCTTGCCGAAGGGATTTTCCCACCAGGTGCCGTCGTAGTACTGCGGCCAGGGCATGTGGTTCTCGCGAGTGAAAGCCAGCACCTGCTCCGCAGTCTTCTGGCGCTTCGCGGGCTTGGCCGCATCGGGAGCCTGGTCGAAGGAGATGCCGACGATCTCAAAACCCTGTGCGTGGTACTGCTCGTAGGTGGCCACGACATTCGGAATTTCCTCGCGACAGGGCGGGCACCACGTGGCCCAGAAATCCACCAGCACGACCTTGCCGCGCAGGGCGGCGACATCGACCGCACGGCCGTCCGCCGCGGTGAACTTCAGGTCGAGCGGCGATTTGAGCAGCTCGCCGAGCGCGAGCTTCTCCGCCGCGACCTCACGCACCTGCGCGTTCGGGTGCGTGGCGAATGCCTGCCACTCGGCCATGCCCAGCTTCAGGTCGGCCGACTCCGCGTAATAGAAGAAATTGCTGACCAGTCCCGCCGCACCCGGGTCCTGGGGATACTTGTCGAGGAACGCCGTCAGCTGCGCCTTCACCGCCGGCACGTCGTAGCCCTTGGTGTCGGCGGACTCGTCGGCGGCGTCCATGAAATCGTTCAGCTGCATGCGCGCCTGCATCTGCTCGAGCGCACCGGGGGCGTCCGGCGTCGCCTTGATCTCGGCGAGGAACTTCGCCGCGTTCTTGTTCTTGGGATCGAGTTCGACGGCCTTGGCGTAGGCGGCCAGCGCGCCGGCCCGGTCGCCCTTTTTGACGAGGGCCTCGCCGTAGCTGTCGTAGACATTGCCCGAGGCCGGGAACAGCTCGACGTTCCAGTGCAGGACGGCGAGCGCCACCGGCAGCTTGTCCGCCTTGTTGAGATAATGATAACCCAGGCCGTTCAGCTGCGCCTCGCTCACGTAGAGTCCGGCGAAATTCGCCGCCTTGGCCTCGGCAAATTTGGCCTGCGCGGCTTCGAAGCCCGCCTGGTCGATCGTGTCCTGCAGCATGTCCGCCAGCGCGCGATCCTTCAGTTCCACCAGCTCCACGTCGAAGTGCAGCTCGGAGTTGGCCGGGATCTTGCCGCGCGCCTTGTCGCCGTAGGCGAGGTTGGCCGGGATGATGAAGGTCGCGTGGTCGCCCACGTGCAACAGCGCGAAGCCTTCATCCCAACCCTTGATCACCTGCTTCCGACCCAGCGTGAACGCAAAGGGCCCGTCCTTTTCCTCGGTGCGGTCGAACAGCGTGCCATCGGCCAGCGTGCCCACGTAGCGCACGAGGACCACCTGCCCCGCCTGCGGCTGCGGCCCGGTACCGGGCTCGGTGACCACATATTTCAAACCGGAGGCGGTGGTCGTGATTGGAACCACAAAGGCCTCGATCGTCTCGGCGCGCAGGAGGCTGGCAGAAGCCGTGAGGAAAAGACCGGTGAGCAGGACGCGGATTTTCATAAGGGCAAAACGTAGGTCACGACCGGAAAGAGTCCAGCGGACAACAGACAGCCGGACTGAACGTCGAACATTCAACATCGAACGCTCAACGTCCAAACCCGTCGGGAGCGAAATTCCAGCCGCCATTCCCAGGCCCACGCTAGATGTCGAACGATTGCGGCCAACCGACACAGCGAGGTCTTGTGTTGGATCAAATTTCAGGTCTCAGGTCTCAAGTTTCAGGTTTCCGTATCGGCGTTTGAAATAAACGCTGATGCTCCTACTCTCACCTCTCGATGAAGTTCGTCCGCCTCGCCCTCTTTGCTGTCTCCTGTCTACTCGCCCTGAGCCTGTCGAATGTGCTGTCCGCTGCCTCCACGGCCGCTCCCGGCCCGGTGCGCAAGGGCGCGGTGCAAGCCGACCTGGTCAGTGCCGTCGCTTCGATCCAACCGGGTCAGACCTTTCGCGTGGCGCTGCGGCTCGACCACGACGAACACTGGCACAGCTACTGGATCAATCCCGGCACCGGTTATCCGACATCGCTGAAATGGAAACTGCCGGAAGGCTTCAAGGCCGGCCCGATCATCTGGCCCACGCCGCACGTGGTGAAGGACACCCGCGACAATATCACCGGCAACGGCTACGAGGGCACCACCTTTCTGTTCGTCGACATCACCGCGCCCGCCAATCTTCCCGTCGGCCAGCCCGTGACGCTGCGGGCCAAAGCCGACTGGCTCATGTGCCGCGAAGTCTGCATGCCCGGCATGGCCGACCTCGAGCTCACCCTCCCGGTGAGCACGGAAAAACCCGCGCCCAACATGAATGTCGCGCGGCTGTTCAACAACGCCGTGGCCGAGCTGCCCCAACCGCTCACCGGCTGGCAGTTCACCGCCGCGCGCACGGACACGGCCATCACGGTCCGCCTGCAATCCGCCGCCGGCACCACCCACCGCCCGCAGGATCTTCACCTCTTCGACACCGCCGGCCTCGTCGACTACGCGGCCGCACAAACCGTCGCCGACGAAAAGGGCACACTCGTGCTCACCGTCCCGCTCGCCAAGGACGGCCCCGCCGATGCCACGCGCCTCTCCGGCGTGCTCGTCTCCAGCAACAGCTGGGGCGGCACGACGGCCCACGGCGCGACGTTCGACGTGGCCTTCAGCAGCGCGCAGCAGCTTGCCGCGCCGAAGCCCGGCGAAGGCGGGTCAGCGGTCAGCACTCAACCCAAGTCCGATCCGTCCTCTGCCCTCCGTCCTCCGTCCTCTGGCGCGGCGGCAACGCCGCCGGCCGCCGGTCTGGCCGGCACGCTCCTGCTGGCGCTGGTCGGCGGCCTGATCCTCAACCTCATGCCCTGCGTCTTCCCGGTGCTCGGCATCAAGATCCTCGGCTTCGTCAACCAGTCGGGCAACGACCGCAAGAAGATCGTCGCCCACGGCCTCACCTTCTCGCTCGGCGTGTTGCTGTCCTTCTGGACACTTGCCGGACTGCTGCTCGCGTTGCGCGCGGGCGGCGCGCAACTCGGCTGGGGCTTCCAACTGCAGTCGCCGGCCTTTGTCTTTGGCATGAGCGCGTTTCTGCTGGTCTTCGCGCTCAACCTCAGCGGCCTGTTCGAAGTCGGCCTCTCCGCCACCAGCGTCGGCGGCAAGCTGCAGATGCAGTCCGGCTACGCGGGCTCGTTCTTCACCGGCATCCTCGCGACGCTCGTTGCCACGCCGTGCAGCGCGCCGTTCCTCGCGCCCGCGCTCGGTGCCGCCCTGGCGCTGTCGCCGGTGGAATCCTTCCTCGTCTTCACCGCGATCGCCGTCGGCCTCTCGCTGCCGTACCTGCTGCTCTCCGCGTTCCCGCAGGCGATCAAGCTCCTGCCCAAGCCCGGCGCGTGGATGGAAACCTTCAAGCAGCTGATGGCCTTCCCGCTCTACGCGACCGTCGGCTGGCTGCTCTGGGTGCTCGCGGGCCAGACCAAGGACAACGACTACGCGCTCCTTTTCATCATCCTTGGCGGTGTGATCGTGGCAATGGCCGGCTGGGTCTACGGAAAATTCCAAGGCCGCCTGGGTCGCCTCGTTGCCTTCACGCTCGCCGCGGGCGGACTGTGGCTCGGCTGGCCGAAGACGGAAACCGCTCCGGTCACCGCCGGCGGCTATGTGCTGAAGTGGGAACACTGGAGCCCCGAGGCCGTCACCGCCGCGCGCGCCGCCGGCCGCACGGTCTACATCGACTTCACCGCCCGCTGGTGCGCCACGTGCCAGACCAACAAGGCGGCGGTGTTCTCGTCTTCCGACGTGCTCGCAACGCTCCAGAAGAAAAACGTCCTGCTCCTGAAGGCCGACTGGACCAGCCGCGATCCGGCCATCACCGAGGAACTTGCGAAGTGGAACCGCTCCGCCGTGCCTTTCAATTTGATCTACGCTCCCGGCGCCGCCGAGCCCACCGTGTTGCCCGAGCTGCTGACGCCCGGCATCGTGCTCGACGCGCTGGCGAAGACGTCGCCGTGAGTCCCGCGACTGGCAATTTTCTGACGCTGCCCGAATCCTGGGCCGGCGTCTTCGACCGCCTTTACGCGAAGGACGATTTCGCCGCGCTCTCCGCCGAGATGGAGCGCCGGTTCTCGACCGAATCCGTTTTTCCGAAGCGGGAGCAAATTTTCCGCGCGCTGGCCTCCGTGCCGCCGCGTGCGACCCGGGTGGTGATCCTGGGCCAGGACCCGTACCCGACGCGGGGCAACGCCCACGGCCTTTCCTTCTCCGTGGCCAGCGGAGTCAAAATTCCGGCCTCCCTCCGCAATATCTTTGCCGAGCTTGCGCGTTCGACGCCGGGCTGGAAGGCGCCCGCCTCGGGCGATCTTTCCAAATGGACGGAGCAAGGCGTGCTGATGCTCAATTCGGTTCTGACCGTGCGCGAGGATGCACCGCTGAGTCATGCGAAGCTGGGCTGGGAGGCTTTGACCCGCGCGATCCTGCAGCACGCGCAGCACGAATCCGACTGCATCGTCTTCCTGCTCTGGGGCAGCAAGGCGGCGGCGATCGTCGATCCCATCCTCGATACACAGAAGCATTTCGTCCTGCGCGACAGCCATCCTTCGCCGCTGGCGCAAAACCGGCTGCCCGCCGGGAAAAAATTCGTGGGCAACAATCACTTCGCCGAGGCCAACCGGCTGCTGCAAGCCAAGGGGCTCGCGCCCATCGATTGGTCGCTCTGAGTTTGTCCGTCGGCCAACGCGTGGCGGCGGCGCGTGCGTCAAAAAATTGGAAAGGCCGCGCGCGTCCGGGAAAATCCATTGTTAGAACGCGGCGGGGCCGAACGCGCGGAACGTTCGCCTGATCTACTCCTGGCAACTGGCGACACCCCCACCGCGCACCCCCGCGGCGTTGCTGGCGAATCGTTACCCTCCTCCGTCCCCACGCTTTGTCGATGCACGCTTTCCGTGCCCGCTTTCTTTGCGCCCGTATCCGCCGCCCGGCGGCGGCGATCCCTTTCGGCCGGCATTCCGCCAGCCGCAAACCCCAAGAATAGGTCAGTTATGAAACACTACACATCTGTTACGTCCGCGCTTCGGCGCGTTTGCCCGTCGGCCTTCCTGCTCGCCGGCCTCCTCGTCGCCGCCCTCCCCGCCGGCGCCGCCACCGGCACCGACCACGGCTTCTTCTGGCAGAACTACGTCAGCAGCGGCACCTCCAACATTTCCTTCCCGAGCGCGGGCACGTACCCGGGCAATTTCCAGGTGAACTACTCCAACGTCGGTGACGTCGTCGCCGGCAAGGGCTGGAACCCCGGCTCCTCCACGCGCACGATCGGCTACAACATCGGCTCGCTCAGCGGCAGCTACAACTTTGTCGGCGTCTACGGTTGGACGACCAACCCGCTCATCGAATACTACGTGTGCGAGCTCGGCTCGATCACGTACGCCGCCACGAACGTGGGCTCGGTCACCAGCGACGGCCACAGCTATGGCCTGTGGAAGCACCAGCAGGTGAACCAGCCGTCCATCATCGGCACCGCCACGTTCTGGCAGTACATGAGCCAGTGGGGCGGATCGTCGACCGGCTCGAATCATTCCATCACGATCGCCAACCACATGAACGCCTGGAAGAGCAAGATGGGCGCGATGGGCAGCAACAACCTCCAAATCTTCGCGATCGAGGCCTACAGCAACAAGAGCGGCTCCATCAACGCCACGGTGTGGTGATGACATTTCCCTCTCCGGCCCCACGCCGGATTTGATCCTCGCCGGCCGCACTTCCCCGCGAAGCGCGGCCGGCTTTCCCCTTTTCTTAGTCATCCGGTCCCAACCCATGCGAAAATTTCCGCTGCTCTTCGTTGCCCTCCTCCTCGCCGCCAGCGCTCGGGCGGAGTCGCCCGCCGACTCCCTCGTGCTCATTCCCGGCGGAGCCTTCAAAAGCACCCGGTCCAACTACACCGGGAAAAACCTCACGCTGCCTGATTTCTACCTCGGAAAATACGAGGTGACGCAAAAGGAGTGGACCGACGTCATGGGCAAGAATCCCGCAAAATTCCCCGGCGACAACCTGCCGGTGGAGAGCGTGAGCTGGTACGACTGCGTGGATTATTGCAACCGTCGCAGCGAACGCGAGGGACTGCAGCCCTACTACATCATCGATGAGGTCCATAAGGATGCGAACAACCAGACGGCGATCGATGACGTCAAATGGACCGTGATGATCAACGCCGGCGCGAACGGCTACCGTCTGCCCACCGAGGCCGAATGGGAATACGCCGCCACCGGCGGCCAGCAGAGCCAAAGCCACGTTTACAGCGGCGGCGATGACATCGGCCAGGTGGCTTGGTTTTGGCAGAACGCCGGCGACAAACCTCTGACCGGCGAGTGGCGCTGGCCGACGATCGACGCCAACCATACCCAGCCGCATGCGATCGGTGGCAAGGCGCCCAACGAACTCGGGCTTTTCGACATGTCCGGCAACGTCCGCGAATGGTGCTGGGATTGGTACGGCGAACTGTCGGACGACGGCACCGTGGCCCAGGGCAGCACCAGCGAATCCGGCCGCGTGTGGAAAGGCGGCGGCTGGATCGGCGGCGATTTCTGCTGCGCCCCGGCTTTCCGCGCGGGCATGGAAGCCAATGGCAAAGGACCCGACCAAGGCCTGCGGGTCTGTCGCAACAAATGAACGCTCCAGCCAAATCCTTCGCCCTGCTGCTCTCGCTCGGCGCCAATTTTCTTCTGCTCGGAGTCGTCGGCCTGCTGCTCTGCCGCGAGCGTCCCGTAAGCCCGACCTTCTCCGGACCGACGAAAGTCTTGGCGACCCCGGCGACGGCGACCGCAACACCTGCCGTCGCGCCCGCTGCGCCGCCATCCTTCACTCCCGTACCCGCAACCCCCACCCCGACCGGACTCACTCCGGCCGCCGTGGCTGAACTCGAACAGACGGGCATTCCCCGCGACATTCTCGTGAGCGTCCTGCTCGCCGACCTCAACCGCCGCTGGACCGCACAGGGTGTCGCGCTGCAAAAAAAGTACGCGCCCGAACCGGTGCCCGAGCGCGAACTGCGCGCGCTATCCCGCCAAAGCGTGGCGGAGCAGGCGCGCGAATTGCAGGCCGCGCTCGGCGCGGAAGGCTACCACACGTGGGACAAGGAACAGGCGCTGCTCACCCTGAACCGTGCCCGTCCGCCCGGCGACGCGCTGCCGATGAATGCCGCGGAGGAGGAACAGGCATACCGGCTGCAGAAAGCCTTCGACGACGAAAACCGCGAACTGCAGGAAGCGATGGAAGACGGCGCCGCCGACGCGACGGATATCGGCAAACTGCAGGCCAAGGCGCAGCGGACACTCGACGAGGGGTTGGAGAATTTGCTCGGCAAGCAGCGCTTCGATGCGCTGCGGGGGAATGGCGCGCCGTTGGCGCAGACGAAGTAACCAAAGGTAGAGCGGCGAGTCCTTCGCCGCCGCGCTACACACCCCGCCCGTTGGGCACCCCTCTTGATAGAGGGGACTTCGGCTGCGGATGAATTAACTCCTCTCTATCAAGAGGGGTGGCGCGCAGCGACGGGGTGTGTCGATCGTCGGTAGGGCGTGGACTCCGCTCCGCGCTGCGGCGGCGAAGGGACTCGCCGCCCCGCCTCACACCGTAGTCCGACCACTGAGATGCTGCAGCGCGCGCTCGAGATCGCGCACGTTGATCGGCTTGGTCAGGTGCGCCTGGAAGCCAGCTGACTTGCTGCGCTCGACGTCCTCGCCCATGCCGTAACCGGTCAGGGCGATGCCGGGCAAATCGGGACGCTGCTTGCGCAGTTCGATCATCAGTTCGCAGCCATCGCCATCAGGCAGGCCGATGTCTGAGATCACCGCATCGAACTGCTCCGCGGCGGCAACCTTGCGCGCCTCGGCCACTGACTTGGCGACAAACACCGTGAAACTGCGCGTGAGGAGCAGCTTTTCCAGGACCTTGGCGGTCGGCTCATGATCCTCGACCATCAGAACGCGGCAGGGCTGGTATCCCGTCGCCGGCAGCTCCGTCTGCGGGTTCGCGGGCGCGGAACCCTTGGTCTTCGGCGCGGCCGACCCGGCCGCGCGCAGCAGCGGCAGACGGATGAGAAAACTCGTGCCCTGTCCACGTCCCGGGCTGCTCGCCACGATCGAACCGGAGTGCAGGTCCATCATCCGGCGTGAAATTGCGAGGCCCAGGCCGAGACCGCCGTAGTGACGGGTTTCGGATGAGCGCGCATGATCGCCTTGCGCGAACGCCTGGAAGACGCGGCCAATCTCGTCCGAGGTCATGCCCATGCCGCTGTCGGTGATCCGGACGCCGAGTTCCGGCGGGTCGTCGAAAAGCATGCTCTCCACCTTGATCTCACCGCCTTCGGGCGTGAACTTCACGGCGTTGCGGAGCACATTCCACAAGACCTGCTGCAGGCGCACGACGTCGCCCTTCACCAGGCTGTGCCGGGCATTCAGGTTCACCGTCATCCGCTGTTTCTTTCGCTCCAAATCGGGACCGCTCAGCGCCAGCGCGTCGTGCACGATGTCGTGGACGTCGCAGTCCTGGTACTTGAGCACCAGCTTGCCCTGCTCGATGCCGGTCAGGTCGAGCAGGTCGTCGATCAGGCGGGCCTCCAGCGCGACGTTCTGGGCGATGGTCTGAAAATCCTCGCGCACCTTCGGCGGCAGCTGGGGATCCTCGGCCGCCTCGGTCGCCAGCAACAGCACCGGGTTCAGCGGCGTACGCAGCTCGTGCGAGAGCATCGCCAGGAAACGGTCCTTGGCCTGGGAAGCCGCCATCGCCTGCGCCTCGCTGGCGCGCAACGCCGCCTCGCGCACGCGCAGCTCGGCGTTGAGTCCGCTGAGCTCGGCGGTGCGCAGGTTGACGCGGATCTCGAGTTCGTTGTTCGCCACGCGCAGCGCCTCCTCGGCGCTCTGGCGCTGGATCATTTGCAACTCGAGTTCGGCATTCGACGCCGCGAGCGCATGGGTCTTGCGGAAGAGTTCCACGAACACCCCGATCTTGGACTTGAGGATCTGCGGGTTGATCGGCTTGGTCAGGTAGTCGACCGCACCGAGGCTGTAGCCTTCGAGCACATCCTTGTCCTCCTGGAAGAACGCCGTGAGGAAGATGATCGGGATGTGCTGGGTGCGCTTGCGCTGCTTGATCAGGTTGGCCAGCTCGATGCCGCTCATGCCGGGCATCTGGACGTCGAGCACGATGACGGCGAAATCCCGCTCGAGCAGCAGCAGCAGCGCGGTCTGCGCGCTGAGCGCGCGCACCAGCCGGTAGTCCGGCGACACGAGGAAACTCTCCAACGCCTCGAGGTTCCTGACCTCGTCGTCGACGAGGAGGATGTTCACCGGGGGAATCGCCGCAGGGGGCGGAGGAGCGGAAGCCATGACGGAGTTCAGCGGTAGAGCCAGATGCGGAGCAGCGAGAGGAGTTCGTTGGTGTTGACCGGCTTCGCGATGTAGTCGGAGGCGCCGGCCGCGAGGCACTTCTCGCGGTCGCCCTTCATCGCCTTGGCGGTCAGGGCGAGGATGGGCAGCGTGCCGAACTTCGGATCCTTGCGAATTTCCTGCATCGTCTGGTAGCCGTCCATCTCGGGCATCATGATGTCCATGAGCACCACGCCGATGTCGGCCTGCGCCTCGATCAGGCTGATGGCCTGGCGGCCGTTGGTGGCGCTGATGACTTCCATCTCGTGCTCTTCCAACATGGTCGTCAGCGCAAAGATGTTGCGCGCGTCGTCGTCCACCACGAGCACCTTGCGGCCGCGCAGCACCTCGTTGGAGGCGTGGAGGCGGTCGAGCATCTTCTGCTTGGCCTCGGGCAGGTCGGCGATCACGCGGTGCAGGAACAGCGCGGTCTCGTCGAAGAGACGCTCGGGCGACTGCACATCCTTCACCAGGACACTCTTCGCCACCGTGCGCAGCTGCTGCTCTTCCTCGCGGCTGAGATCCTTGCCGGTGAAGACCACAATGGGAATCTCGCGCAGGTTCGGCTCCTCCTGGATCCGGCTCAGCAGCGTGAAGCCGGTCATGTCGGGCAGGCGCAGGTCGAGCACACAGCAGTCGAACGGCTTGTCGAGCAACGCCTGCAGCGCCTCGGCGCCCGTGCTGGCGGTGGCGATCTCGATGTCACCGTGGTTCAGCAGCTCCACGATGCTCTGCCGCTCGATGTCGTTGTCCTCGACGATGAGCAGGCGCTTCACGTGCGGCGTCACGAACCGGCGGATGCGGTCGAGGCATTCCTCGAGGCCTTCCGTGGTGGTCGGCTTGACCGTGTAGGCGAAGGCGCCGTGGGTCAGCGCGTGGGAGCGTTCCTCTTCCACCGAGATGATCTGCACCGGGATGTGGCGCGTCAGCGGCGAGAGCTTGAGATTGTTCAGCACCGTCCAGCCGAGCATGTCGGGCAGGAAGACATCGAGCGTGATGGCGGTGGGCTGGAATTGGCGCGAGAGCGAGATCGCCTCGGCGCCGCGATTGGCAACGATGCCCTTGAAGCCCTTGTTGCGCGCCAGCCCGAGCAGGACGCGCGCATAGTGCGGATCGTCCTCCACGATGAGCAGGCTCTGGTCGCCGGGCAGGATCTGCTCGCGATCGTCGGGCACGCGCTCGTCGCGCACCGGCAGCGTCAGCGCCGGCATGGGCATTGGCTGGCTGGTGAAATTCTTTTCCGGCAGGTGCGTGTACATGACCGGCAGGTAGAGCGTGAAGGTACTGCCCTGGCCGGCGACGCTCTGCAGGCGGATTTCGCCGCCGAGCAGGGTGGCCAGTTCGCGCGAGATCGAGAGGCCGAGGCCCGTGCCGCCGTACTTGCGGCTGGTGCCCGCGTCGGCCTGTTGGAATGCCTCGAAGATCAGCTTCTGCTTCTCCGCCGCGATGCCGATGCCGGTGTCGCTGATGGCGAACGCCACCACCTGCGTCGCGCGGGACAGGCCCGAATGGCCGGGGGTCCAGCCTTCCGTGACCACACCCACCTTCACGCTGACGCGGCCCTGCGCGGTGAACTTGAAGGCGTTCGACAGGAGGTTTTTCAGGATCTGCTGGAGGCGCTTCGGATCGCTGATGACTGCGCGCGGCAGGTTCGACTGGAAATCCACCTCGAACGGCAGGTTCTTGGTGTCGGCGATGTGGCGGAAGTTGCGCTCCACGGAATCGCGCAGCGACGCGACGCTGATTTCCTCGGCGTCGACGGTGACCGTGCCCGACTCGATCTTGGACAGGTCGAGGATATCCGTGATGAGGTTGAGCAAATCGGAGCCGGACGAGTGGATGTTGCGGGCGAACTCCACCTGCTTGGGCAGGAGGTTGCCGCCGCTGTTCTGGGCCAGCTGCTGGCCGAGGATGAGGATGGAGTTGAGCGGCGTGCGGAGCTCGTGCGACATGTTCGCGAGGAACTCCGACTTGTACTTCGACGTGAGCGCGAGTTCGGCCGCCTGTTCCTCGAGCGCCACGCGCGCCTGTTCCACCTCGCGGTTCTTGCGTTCCACCTCGGCGTTCTGCTCGGCCAGCTGGCGCGCCTTTTGCGCGAGTTCTTCGTTGGTCTGCTGAAGTTCCTTCTGCTGCGACTGCAGTTCGACTGTGAGCTGTTGCGACTGCTGCAGCAGGCCTTCGGTGCGCATCGTCGCCTCGATGGTGTTGAGCACGACGCCGATGGACTGCGTGAGCTGCTCGAGGAAGGCGATGTGGGTGACGCTAAACGGACGGAGCGAGGCGAGTTCGATCACGGCCTTGGCCTGGCCTTCAAACAACACCGGCAGCACCATGATGCTGACCGGCGGCGCGTCCCCGAGGCTGGAGTTCACGCGGGCATAGCTGGCCGGCACCTCACTGAGGAGAATGCGCTGCTTTTCCACCGCGCACTGGCCGACGAGGCCTTGGCCGGCGGGAATGGTTTCAGGCAGGCCAGCGTGCTGCGCGTACGCCGCGAGCAGGCGCAGCACCGGGCGGCGCGGGCTGCTCGCGTCCATCTGGTAGATTGTGCCCTGCTGCGCGTTGACCAACGGCGACAGCTCGGAGAGCAGCATCTTGCCGACGGTCGAAAGGTCGCGCTGGCCTTGGAGCATGCGGGTGAATTTCGCGAGGTTGGTCTTCAGCCAGTCCTGCTCCTGGTTGGTCTCCGTCGTGACGCGGAGATTGTAGATCATCGTGTTGATGTTGTCCTTCAGCTCCGCCACCTCGCCGCGCGCGTCGACCTGGATGGAGCGCGTGAGATCGCCCTTCGTCACCGCGGTCGCCACCTCGGCGATGGCGCGCACCTGCGTCGTCAGGTTGGCGGCGAGAAGATTCACGTTGCCGGTAAGATCCTTCCACGTGCCGGCCGCGCCGGGTACGTGCGCCTGGCCGCCAAGACGGCCTTCGACACCGACCTCGCGCGCCACGTTCGTCACCTGGTCGGCGAAGGTCGCGAGCGTATCCGTCATGTTGTTGATCGTCTCGGCAAGCGCCGCGACCTCGCCCTTAGCTTCCACGGTGAGCTTCTGGCGCAGGTTGCCGTTGGCCACCGCGGTCACGACCTTCACGATGCCCGACACCTGGTCGGTCAGGTTGGCCGCCATGACGTTCACGGAGTCGGTCAAATCCTTCCACGTGCCGGCCACGCCCGGCACCGCCGCCTGGCCGCCGAGCTTGCCTTCCGTGCCGA
Source organism: Verrucomicrobiota bacterium (assembly GCA_048498955.1). Classification (GTDB taxonomy): domain Bacteria; phylum Verrucomicrobiota; class Verrucomicrobiia; order Opitutales; family Opitutaceae; genus Lacunisphaera. The sequence goes on from JBEHWZ010000008.1 coordinate 40,355, forward strand.
CCTCGCGGGCCACGCGCGTCACCTCGGCCGCGAAACCGTTGAGCTGGTCGGTCATGGTGTTGATCGTGTTCTTCAGCTCGAGAATCTCGCCGCGCACGTCGACCGTGATCTTGCGCGACAAGTCGCCCTTCGCCACCGCCGTCGTCACGTCCGCGATGTTGCGCACCTGCGTCGTCAGGTTGTTCGCCATCGAATTCACGTTGTCCGTGAGATCCTTCCACGTGCCGGCCACGCCGGGCACGGCGGCCTGACCGCCGAGCTTGCCCTCGGTACCGACTTCGCGCGCCACGCGCGTCACCTCGGAGGCAAAACCGTTCAGCTGGTCGACCATCGTGTTGATCGTGTTCTTCAGCTCCAGAATTTCGCCGCGCACGTCGACCGTGATCTTGCGCGACAAGTCGCCCTTCGCCACGGCCGTCGTCACGTCCGCGATGTTGCGCACCTGCGTCGTCAGGTTGTTCGCCATCGAATTCACGTTGTCGGTCAAATCTTCCCACGTGCCGGCGACGCCCGGCACCTCGGCCTGACCACCGAGCTTGCCTTCCGTACCGACCTCGCGCGCCACGCGCGACACTTCGGAGGCGAAGGCGTTCAGCTGGTCGACCATCGTGTTGATCGTGTTCTTCAGCTCCAGAATTTCGCCCTTCACGTCCACCGTGATCTTGCGCGACAAATCGCCGCGCGCCACCGCGGTCGTCACCTCGGCGATATTGCGCACCTGCGCCGTGAGGTTGGTGCCCATGGCGTTCACCGAGTCGGTCAAATCCTTCCACGTACCGGCCACGCCCGGCACCATGGCCTGGCCACCGAGCTTGCCGTCGGTACCGACCTCGCGCGCCACGCGCGTCACTTCGGAAGCGAAGCCGTTCAGCTGGTCCACCATCGTGTTGATGGTGTTCTTCAGCTCGAGAATTTCGCCGCGCACGTCGACCGTGATCTTGCGCGACAAGTCGCCGCGCGCCACGGCAGTCGTCACGTCGGCGATGTTGCGCACCTGCGTCGTCAGGTTGTTCGCCATCGAATTCACGTTGTCCGTAAGATCCTTCCACGTGCCACCCACGCCGCGCACCTCGGCTTGGCCGCCGAGTTTGCCCTCGGTACCGACTTCGCGCGCCACGCGCGTCACTTCCGAGGCGAAGCCGTTCAGCTGGTCGACCATCGTGTTGATGGTTTCCTTCAGCTCGAGAATTTCGCCCTTCACGTCCACCGTGATCTTGCGCGACAAGTCACCGCGCGCCACGGCCGTCGTCACTTCGGCGATGTTGCGCACCTGGCCGGTGAGATTCGCCGCCATCAGGTTGGTGTTGTCGGTGAGATCCTTCCACGTGCCGGCCACGCCGGGCACCTCGGCCTGGCCGCCGAGCTTGCCTTCCGTACCGACTTCGCGCGCCACGCGCGATACTTCGGAGGCGAAGGCGTTGAGACGGTCGACCATCGTGTTGATGGTTTCCTTCAGCTCGAGAATTTCACCCTTCACGTCGACCGTGATCTTGCGCGACAAGTCGCCGCGCGCCACGGCCGTGGTCACGCCGGCGATGTTGCGCACCTGCGCCGTGAGGTTGGACGCCATGGCGTTGACAGAGTCGGTGAGATCCTTCCACGTGCCGGCCACACCCGGCACGACGGCCTGGCCGCCGAGTTTTCCGTCGGTACCGACTTCGCGCGCCACGCGCGTCACCTCGGCCGCGAAGGAGCGCAGCTGGTCGACCATCGTGTTGATGGCCTCCTTGAGTTGGAGAATTTCGCCGCGGACATCGACCGTGATCTTGCGCGACAAGTCACCCTGCGCGACCGCGATGGTCACGTCGGCGATGTTGCGCACCTGCGCCGTGAGATTGCCGGCCATCTGGTTGACGGACTCGGTGAGTTCCTTCCACACGCCGGACACGCCCTTGACCTTGGCCTGGCCGCCGAGCTTGCCCTCGGTGCCGACCTCGCGCGCCACGCGGATCACCTCGACGGAGAACGCACCGAGCTGGCCGACCATGCCGTTCACCAGTTTCGCCGTGCGCAGATACTCGCCTTGGAGCGGACGGCCGGCGAGTTCGAGCGGCATCGCCTGCGCCAAGTCGCCCTTGGCCACCGCGCCGATCACGCGACCGACCTCGATGGTCGGGCGGGAAAGCTCGTCGACGAGCGAGTTGACCGCGTCGATGCGTTCGCTCCAGTCGCCGACCGCGTCACCCACCGGGAGGCGCGCGTGAATCTTGCCTTCTTCACCGGCTTGGCGGCGCAGACGCGTCAGACTGCCGTTGAAGCGCTCCATGCGCGAGATGATGGAATTGAATTTCTCGGCCGCGCGCCCCTCGAGGTTGGCCCACGTCACCGGCAGGCGCGCGGAGAAATCGCCGCGCTCGACCGCATCGAGCGTCGTCACGAGCTGGCGCAAAAATGCGTCGTCGGAAATAAACTCGCCACTGACGTGGCCGTTGTGGGTTGCCTTGACCTTGGACCGTTTGCCGCGCCGGGTGGATTCCGCGATTTTCATGGGGTGGATCAGGTGTCTGTCGGTGTGCTTGCCGCCTTTGTACGCACCGTCTGGTAAGCCCGGCGGCGCAAGGTGAGTCAAAGGGGAGGATTGGTGTTTAAACACCAACGCAGCGGCCCCACCGGAATCGTTCGCTGCAAACAACTTCGGGATTTCGACACCCGCCGCCGTAACACGGTGCCCCGGAATTTTTCGGATTCTCCTTCCGCGGGGTTTCCGTCATGCGTGGCGGCTTCATGCGCGATCCCGCCCACACCCGTTCCATCGGCCTGCTCGTTGGAGCTTCGCTCTGCTGGAGCCTCGCGGGCGTGCTCTTCAAGTACGTGGAATGGCCGGGCCTGGCCGCCGCTGCGGGCCGGGGATTGATCGCCGGCGTCTTCCTGCTGGCCGTCTGCTGGCGCTCGCTGCGCTTCACCTGGTCGCCGCTGCAACTCGCCGCCGCCGCCGTCTACGCGGCGTGCACGCTGCTCTTCGCCCTGGCCAACAAGATGACCACGGCGGCCAACGCCATCCTGCTCCAGTACACCGCGCCGGTATGGGCGGCGCTGCTCGGGGCGTGGTTCCTGCACGAGCGTCCGGCCAAAAGCGACTGGCTGACCATCGCCGTCGTCTTCGGCGGCCTCGGCCTTTTTCTCTACGACGGCCTGCAACTGAACCAAACCGCCGGCATCCTCGTGGCCATCGCAAGCGGCATCGGTTTCGCCGGAGTGCCGATCATGTTGCGCAAGCAAACGAGCGGCTCCGGGGTCGAGCCCATCATTCTCGGCAACCTGCTCGGCGCGTTGGTCGGACTCCCCGCCTTGCTCTCCGCCCCGGCGTTGCCGGCCTGCGGCTGGGGCGCGCTGCTGGCGCTCGGCGTGGTGCAGCTCGGCCTCGCCTACTTGTTTTACGCCCGCGCCATCCGCCATGTGACCGCGCTGGAAGCGGTGTTGATCCCCGTGCTCGAGCCCGTGCTCAATCCGCTCTGGGTGATGCTCGCATTCAACGAACGCCCCAGCGCCCGCGCCTTGCTGGGCGGCGCCATTGTACTGGGCGCGGTCCTGGCCCGAGCCATCATCTCGATCCGGCATCCGCGTCCGGCCGTCTCCTGATTTCCATGCGCCGCCTCCTCCTGCTGTTCTCCCTTTTCTTCACCCGCGCCGCCCAGGCCGCCACGCCGGAGCCGGACTGCGTCGTGCTGCTGCACGGCATCGGAACGCAGGGCTACGTGATGAAGCGCCTCGAGTCCGCCCTGGTCGAATACGGCTACCGCGTGGTCAATATCTCCTACCCGTCACGCGAGATGTCGTTCGAGAAACTCGCCGGCGAATACCTGCCGGCGCAACTGCAGGCGGCGGACGTCGCCCGCGCCCCGCGCCTGAACTTCATCACGCACTCGATGGGCAGCCTGATCGTGCGCAAGCTGATCCAGGACGCGCGCCCCGCCAATCTCGGTCGTGTCGTCATGGTCGGGCCGCCGAACCACGGCAGTACCGCGGCGGACGAGGCCGGCGAGAATGCGATCCTGCGCGAGTACATGGGCGAAAACCTCGTCCGGCTCGGCACGCACGAGAACAACATCGTGAGCACCCTCGGGCCGGCGAACTTCGACGTCGGCATCATCGCGGGCAATATCACGAGCGTGACGATTTTCGGTCGCGCGCTCTCCGGCCAGAACGACGGCGCCGTCACCGTCGAATCAGCGCGCCTCGAGGGCATGCACGACTTCCTCGTCGTGCCCTACTCCCACACCATGATGCTCTGGCGCGACGAGGTGGTGCAGCAGGCGCTGACTTACCTGCGCGAGGGGAAGTTCAAGCACGCCGAGACCGCAGCACCAGAAGCCAAATGATCGGCTTGGGGAATTGTGTAGGGCCGGCGCTTGTCGCCGGGGCCGGTATGCGCGCGAGGTCCGTCGCAAGCGACGACCCTACACAAGGCAATAAACTCTCCAACCCGAGTCAGGCCTTCGCCGGCGGCCTGAGCTGCACCAGCACATTCGCCAGCGTGATCAACCCGCCGCCGACCAGCAGCTGCCAGGTGAGCAGTTCGTTCGGATAATCAAACCCGATCCAGCGCGAGAGCACCGCCGGCAGAACCAGCGCCAGCGCGGAAGCGAAGACCGACTCCAGGCAGTAGATAAGACCGGCCTCAGTCGCCGTCACATGCGGCTGCCAGCGGTTCATCAGCATGAAGGCACCGAGCGTGCAGCAGAACGTGAGCACAGCCGTGGACAAAAGCCACGGCAGCGAAGTCCACGGCACGAGGTAATCGCCCACATGCGGCGCGGCCACCAAGGCCAGCGTGAGGAACAGCAATCCCTCCAGCCCGAACATCACCGCGCTGACCGGCTGCACGCGATTACCGGCGTAGCGCGAGTCCTCGAGCACGAAGATCTGCGTCATGAAGAAGACCGAGCTCAACAGCGTCTCGATCTCGCCGCGCCCGAAGCGCAGCGCGTGAAAATCAAAGCGCCCCAGGATGGCCACGCCCGCCAGCACCATGACCGCGCACAGCCCGATCACCGTCGAGGGCAGCCGACGCGTGCGCACCGCGACGACGAGCGGAATCGTGATGACCGAAAACTGGGTAAGGAAGGCCGACGTCGACGCCGAGGTGAACTGCAAGCCGTCGACCTGCAGGACCATGCCGCCCGCGTTGAACAACCCGAGCAGCAGACCTTGGCGTAACTCCGCGCGCGTCAGACTCAGGATCAGCCGCGGCATCGCCAGGAACAGCAGGATCGCCGCGAGCAGGAAACGCGGCCCGACCATCATCGCGGTGAGAAACCAGTTGCTCGCACCCGGCAGCAGCGGCGTGAGCGTGAGCGCCATGCCCTTCACCACCGGAAAACTCACCGCCCAGAACACCGTCGCCAGCACGAGCCCGGTGAGGGCGCGTCGGTGAAGCGGATTGGGAGCGGAGGCGGACATGGCGAAGGTGCGTGTTTGGGTTCGGTGGATTATGTAGGGCCGGCGCTCGTCGCCGGGCCGGTTTGCGAGCGAGGTCCGTCGCAAGCGACGACCCTACACCAGACAAAGGCACGCCGCGTCGCATCCGCCAAAAACAAAAACGCCGCGGATTGCTCCGCGGCGTTCAAAGTTGATTCGTCTAAAACGAAATCAGGAAACGTGCTTCGAGACCAGCTTGGTCATGTCGAACATGCTGACGGTGGACTTGCCACCGAACACAACCTTCAGCGCGGCGTCCGCGTTGATGTTGCGCTTGTTCTTCGTGTCCTGGAGACCGTTCTTCTTGATGTACGCCCAGAGCTTCTTGGTGAGCTCAGTGCGGGGAAGCGGCTTCGAACCCACGATGGGGGCGAGAGCGGCGTCGGGAGTAACCGGCTTCATGAAAGCGGCGTTGGGTTTACGGGAGGATTTAGCCATAGTGCTAGTCATCAAAGAAACCGCTTCATCCAAAGCAATGATTTTCTAGAGGGAAAATCGATTTTTTCAGAGGAGAAATCGGTCGGGGATCCCGGCGAAAATAGTCTTGCCGCCAAAACTGCGCGCACTTCACGCGCGCTCCGGCGCGTCGTCCATCTGCACGAACTGCCGGTAAAGCGCCGCGTAGTGTCCGCCTTGTGCCAGCAAACTCGCGTGCGTGCCGCGTTCGATGACGCGACCCTGATCCAACACCAGCACCAGGTCGGCATGCCGGATCGTGCTCAACCGGTGCGCGACCACGAAGCTCGTGCGGCCGCGCAAGAGCTCCACCAAGGCCTTTTGTAATCGCGCTTCGGTAACCGCATCGATCGAACTCGTCGCCTCATCGAGGATCACCAGGCGCGGGTCGGCAATGAGCGCCCGCGTGAAGCAAACCAGCTGGCGCTGGCCGAGGGAAAGGCCACCGCCGCGCTCGCCCACTTCCGTAGCAAGCCCTTGCGGCAGCGCTTCAAGCAAATCCAGGCAGTCGAGCTGGCGCGCGGCCTCGCGCACCTCGGCCTCGGTCGCCTCGGGCTTCGCCAGGCGGATGTTTTCGAGCACCGTGCCGGTGAAAAGCAGGTTGGTCTGCTGCACCATGCCCATCTGCCGGTGGAGCGAATGGCTGGTGATCGCATGGATATCCCGGCCGTCCACCAACACCTCGCCGGCGGTCGGCAGGTAGAATTTTGACACCAGATTGATGATCGAACTTTTGCCGCTGCCGGTGTGGCCGACCAGCGCCACGGTCTGCCCGGGTTTGGCCTCGAAGCTGACATCATGCAACACCGGCTTGGCCGGGTCGTAGCCGAAGGTGACGGACTTGAACTCGACCCGGACACCCTTCCCCGGAACCACCGCCAGCGGCGTGGCGGTCGGGAGATCTTCCCAATCCGGCTTCAGGTCGATCAGGCGGAAAACTCGCTCGGCCCCGGCCATGGCCACCAAGCCCTGGTTATATTGGTTACCGATGATGGCGATCGGGGCGAAAAAGAAGTTCGCGAGGAAGAAGAACTGGATCAGCGCCTCCGGCGGAATGGCGCCCTGCAGCACCCGCCAGCCGCCGAAGAACAGCAGTGTCGCGACGAAGAACTGGCTGTTGAGCTCGAGCAGCGGCTGCAGGATCGCCGACGTGCGCGCGAGCGCGATGTTGTAGTTGGCGTGGTCGTCGAGCAGGCGGCGGAAGAGCCCGGCGTTGGTCTCCTGGCGCACGAAGCCCTGCGTCACGCGGATGCCGCCGACCGACTCGGCGAGCGTGGCCGTGACCCGGCTGAAGCTTTCCTGCGACGCGCGGGTGTGATCGCTCAGCTTCACCCGGAAATGATTGTTCACCACCCAGAGGATCGGGGCTATCGCCAGCACCACGAGGAACAGCACCCAGTCGCAATACGCCATCGCCACGGCGGTGAACAGGATCTGCCCGCCCTGCACCAGGGAGACGAAGAGCACATCCTGGATGCCGGTGCGCACCGACTCGATGTCGCTGGTCACGCGACCGATGACGCGGCCGATCTTCACGCGATGGAAGAAACTCATCGGCTGGCGGATGGTCTTGGCAAACAGCTCGGCGCGCAGGCCGTTCACGACCGTCTCGCCCACCTCCAGCGCGTAACGCTGGCGGAAATGGAACATGCCGTCCGTGATGATCGCGAGGACGCCGTAGGCGAAGATCGACCAGGAGAGCGCGTCGATCTGGCGATGCGCAATCGGGCCCGAGATGATCGCCGCGCTGCCCCACACCAGCGCCGGCAGCTGCGCGGAGCGGGCCACGGTCAGGAGGAAGAGCAGGTTGCGTTTCCGCGCCACCGGCCGCGCGTAGCCCAACAACCGCCGGATCAGGCCCCACTCGAGCGGCGCGCGCAGCTGCTCTTCTTCTTCGCGCACGCGCTTGACCAAGCCGAGATCACGAACTGGACGCGGGTCGTTCATGCGCATGCCTCCATCGCCACACACCCCGCTCTGCGGGCACCCCTCTTCATAGAGGGGAGCTCCGGCTTCAGATGTTTGAAGTCCCCTCTATCAAGAGGGGTGGCGCGCAGCGCCGGGGTGTGTTTACGCACACACGCGATATCGTTTCCGATTTTCACGCCCCACCTCCCGCCGGAAAAATCTTCGTCAGCTCCCGCGCGTCCACCAGTTGCAAATCCGCCACGCGCAGGTAGGGACCGGGCACCTTGATCAATTCCTCGTGCGTGCCGCGCTGCACGATGCGGCCGTTCTCGAGCACGATGATGAAATCCGCCCGGCGCAGCGTGCTCAGGCGATGCGCCACGATGAACGTCGTGCGACCCGCGATGGCCCGGTCGAGCGCCTCGAAGATCTCGTGTTCCGTCTCGCTGTCGATCGCCGCGGTCGGGTCGTCGAGCAGCATGATCGCCGGCTCGAGCAACACCGCGCGCGCAATCGCGAGGCGCTGGCGCTGGCCGCCCGAGAGCGTTTGCGCGCCCTCGCCGAGCAGCGTGTCGTAGCCCTGCGGCAGGGCCATGATGAAGTCGTGGGCAGCGGCGATCTTCGCCGCCTTCTCGATCTGCTCGCGCGTGGCGTCGGGATGACCGAACGCGATATTCGCGGCGACGGTGTTGGAGAACAGGAAGCTCTCCTGGAAAACGATGCCGATGTTGCGCCGCAGGCTGTCGAGCTCGAGCGTGCGCGCATCGTGGCCGTCGAGCCGCACGTGGCCGGCGGTCGGGTCGAAGAAGCGCGGAATAAGGCTCATCAGCACGCTCTTGCCCGCGCCGGTGGCGCCGAGGATCGCCACGCACTGGCCGGGCTGGACCTTGAGCTGGATGTCGCGCACCACCGCCTCGGCGCCGTCGTAGGCGAACGAAACCCGGTCGAACTCCACCAGACCCTTGAGTCGCCCGCAGTGGACGGCGTTGGGCGCGTTCTTCACCTCGACCGGCGCGTCGAGGATCTCGAACACGCGGCGCGCGCCGATCAGCGACTGCTGCACGCTGTTCACAATGGTGGCCACATTGTTCACCTGGCCGGAGAACTGCTCGAGCAGACCGGCGAAGGTGAGCAAACCGAGGCCGAGCGGCAGGCGGTCGTGCACCACCAGCCAGCCGCCGTAGCCGAGCAGCACCATCATGTTGATGCGCGTAAGAAAACCCACCGCCGGCGAGAACAGGCTGACGCGCCAGAAAATGTCCTGCTGCTGGTCGAAGCACGCCTGGTTGGCCGCGTCGAACTTCGCGCGCGCCTCGGCCTCGCGGCCGAAGCCCTTGGTCACCTGCGCGCCGCTGATGTTCTCGGCCAGGATCTGCACCATGCGCTCCACCTGCGTGCGGTTGCGATCGTACGCGGGCTGGATGCGGCGGGAAAACGCCGCCGACATGAACCAGAGCAGCGGCGTGGTCGCGAGACAGGCGATCGTGAGCGACGGACTCAGGCTCGCCATGAAGGTCACATAGGCCGCGAGCGAGAGCACCATGATCACGCTCTGGATCAGCACCTGGTCGACGAACATGCGCACCGACTGCACGTCGCTGGTCACGCGCGTGATGATCGAGCCGGTGCTGTTGGCGTCGAAGAACCGGAAGCTCAACCGCTGCAGCTTGTCGTAAACCTCGGCGCGCAGATCCACGACGATCTTTTGCTGCACCAGCTTGTTGATCGAGACGGCGTAGACGTAGTTGAGCACCGCGCGGACGAGCGCGAAGAACAGGATGACGCCCGCCAGCAGGCCCAGCACCTGCAGCGGTGGCCACGTCTCGGGCAGCGCGAGGTGCAGGCGATTCGCGCTCAGCGGCGTGCCACTGATCCGATGCCGGATGTAATCCACGCCGATGCCGGTCAGGCCGAGGCCGCCGATGCCGAGCGTGAGCAACACGAGCTGGATGCCGAGCACCTGGAGGCAGTGCCCGCGATAACGCCACGCCAGACCGAACAACCGCCGGACCAGCACCCGGTTGTCGGGCGGCGGAGGCGGAGTGTCGGCGCGGGTTTCGCTCATGGAGGGGATTGAACGTAAACAACTGCGCCGGGCGCGCACGAAATTTATTTTTCAATCCCGGTCATCCCGCATGCATAACCAATGGTTTACTTTTGCGGGACAGAGACCGGTCCAGACGGGGGCTACTCCGCGCTTGCTTCAAACCGCCTCCCGGACAGCCTCGGCGCCAGTTGGGTTCGTTGTTTGTTAGTTACTACCGCCACGGAGAATTGTCAGGTGAGCGAGCTGTTCAGTGATGATTTGAAATCCGATAGCCGGGGACGGGCGGGAGTCAGCGGCAGCAGCTCTCAATCATCGCATGTCAGAAAACAACAAGCTCTACGTGGGGAACCTTCCCTTCGCCAGCACCGCGCAGGACCTCGAGGCCCTGTTCGGCCAGGTCGGTACCGTCAGCGTCGTCGAGATCATCTTCGACAAATTCACCGGTCGTTCGCGCGGTTTTGCCTTCGTGACGATGGGCAGCGGCGAAGAGGCCCAGGCAGGCGTGGACAAGTTCCACGGCTACCAGATGGAAGGCCGGGCCCTCGCGGTGAACATCGCGCGCCCGCGTGAGGAGCGTCCTCCGGGTGGTGGCGGCGGTGGCTTCGGCGGTGAACGCCGGGGCGGCTTCGGTGGCGGTGGCGGCGGCCGTGGCGGTCGCGGCGGCGGCGGTGGTTACCGCGGCGGTCGTGGCGGCGGCGGTGGTGGCGGCTATCGCGGCGAACGCGGTGGCGGCGGTGGCTACCGTGGCGGTCGCGATGGCGGCGATGGCAGTGGCGGCTACGGCCGCGAGTAAGCGCCAGTTGCCAGAATCTCTTTCAAAGCCGGACGTTTTGTCCGGCTTTTTTGTTTTTAGATATAGGTCCTATAAGTCGTATAGGTCCTATGGGACCTATAAGAACCGAGCCTGCCACTCCGGCGGCAGCGGTTTCGGACGATACTCGCCGAAGAGCGCATAGCGCGACTTCGCCACCAGCTTGTAGAAAAAGTCCCGCAGCCCGCGCGGCACGATCCGCAGCCAGGTGATGAATTTCCAGCCGCCACCGACCGTCGCCGCTGCAGCCAGCGCGCCGTCGGTGCGCAAGCGGTAGGCGCCGGTCTCCTGGGTGTTCCAATCCGGCACAAACACCAGGCTGTCGAAATCCGCCGTGGGCAGGCCCTGTTTTTTCAAATAAGACTGCGCCAGCGCGCTCTGCAGCGGCGCGAATTTCAGGCGGGCGGCGCGATCGGTGCGGAGCAGCAGCCGCACGGACGCGTTGCACAGGCCGCACTCGCCATCGTAGAGCAAAACCGGCTGCGTCGCGGCCATCGCCTAGAGCATGATCAGGAGCGCGACCGTGAAGTAGATGATCAGGCCCGTGACGTCGACGAGCGTCGCGACGAACGGCGCGCTCGAGGTCGCCGGATCGAAGCCGACCCGCTTCAGCATCAGCGGCAGCATCGAGCCCATCAGCGAACCCCACAGCACGATGCCCACGAGCGCGGTACCCACGGTGGTTGCGACCAGGAACGGGTTCGGATCGTAGATGTGGGAGAAGCGCGACCAGATGATGATGCGAAGAAAGCCAATCGCACCGAGGATCAGGCCGAGCATGAGGCCGGCGGCCAGTTCGCGGCGCATGATGCGCCACCAGTCGCGCAGCTTGAATTCACCGAGCGCGAGCGCGCGGATCACGAGCGTCGCGGCCTGCGAGCCGGCGTTGCCGCCGGAGCTGATCACGAGGGGAATGAACAGCGACAGCACAATGGCCTTCGACAGCTCGTCTTCGAAATAACTCATCGCCGTCGCCGTCAGCATCTCGCCAAGGAACAGCACGACCAGCCAGCTGGCGCGCTTCTTCACCATCTTGGTGAGCGCGATCGTGGTGTAGGGTTCGTCAAGCGCTTCGCTACCACCGAGCTTCTGGATGTCCTCGGTGGCTTCCTCGGCGGCGACGTCGAGCATGTCGTCCGCGGTGACAATGCCGATCAGCTTGCTGTCGGGACCGGTGACGGGCAGCGCCACGCGGTCATACTTGCGAAACACCGCGAGCGCCTTTTCGCGATCGTCGGTCGGCGAGAGCGTGGCGAAGTTGCCGTCCATCAGCGCGCTGACCTTCGTTTCCGGTTCCGCGAGCAGGAAGCGACGCACGCGGATGTCATCCACGAGGTGGCCGTCGAGATCGGTCACATAAACCATGTTGAGCGTCTCGCGGTCGTAGCCGTGCGTGCGGATGTAATCCAGCGACTCGCGCACCGTCCACTCCGGGTGTACCGCCACGAAATCGAGCGTCATCATGCGACCGACGCTGTGCTCCGGATACGCCAGCAGGTCCTGGGTGACCTTGCGTTCAACGGGATTGAGCATCGCGATGAGCTGCATCGCGAGGTCGAGCGGCAGCTCGTTGAGAAACGCGGTGCGGTCGTCGGGCGGAAGTGCGTTGAGCAGCTCGGCGGCTTGCGGCTGCGTGAGCGTCTTCAGGAGTTTCCGTTTCGCCGGATGTTCGAGATAAGAAAACACGGCCGCGGACAGATCCTTCGAGCAACCGCGGAACAGCAGCGCGAGCTGCTCGATCGGCAACTCCGAGAGAATCGGCGCCACGTCGGCCGGCAGCCAACTGGCGAGTCTCGCCTTCACGGCGGGAAGATCCTTGTTGGCGAGAAGGGTCGCGACCTCCGCCTTGAAGTTACTGGGCTGCACGGGCATCGGGCCAACGTAGGCGCGAGTCCCCGCATGGCAACAGCGGCTCGGTTAAAATCCTGCTTGACCATGGAAACCATAAATATTTTTAGAGTTTCCATAGATTCCAATGCCTGCCCTCGCTCCCGCCACCACCGATCCCCAGGTCGAACGCATTGTCCGCCAGGCGCGCGAACACCTCTTCGCCCACGGCTACTCGTCCTGCACGATGGACCACATCGCCACCGAGCTGGGCATCAGCAAGAAGACCCTCTACGTCCATTTCACGAGCAAGGATGAGCTCATCGGCGCCGTCATCGAACAGCTTGGGCAGGAGATCCGGGCGGAAGCCGACGCGCTCCTCGCCAACCGCTCGCTGGGTTTTGCGGAGAAGCTCCGGGGGTTCGCCGAAGGCATGGCCGAACGCATGGCCCGCCTGAACCCACATGCCATCCGCGACCTCCAGCGCTACGCGCCGGCGCTGCACCAGCAGGTCGTCGAGATGCGCCAGCGCAACATCCCGTATGTCTTCGGCCGCTTTATCGAGGAAGGCCAGCTGGCCGGCCGGGTCCGCACCGACATCAACGCCGCCTTCGCCGTCGAGTTCTACCTGCAGGCGATGCAGGGCGTCTTCCAATCGGGCGCGCTCGAGCGGCTGAAGCTGGAGCCGCGCGACCTCAAGGCCCACGCCATCGACCTCTTTTTCGGCGGGCTGCTCACACCCGTCGGCCGCAAAGAACATGAAAAATCATTCGCTCACTAAGCTCGGCCTGCTCGCGCTCGCCGTCCTCGCCTTCGCCGGCTGCCACCGCCGCGAAGCCGGCACGTACCAGGGCTACCTCGAGGGCGAGTTCGTCTACCTCGCCTCCCCGCTCGCCGGCCGCCTCGACAAGCTCGCGGTGCAGAAGGGCGCGTTCGTCACCGCCGGCACGCCTCTCTTCACCCTCGAACAGGACGCCGAGCGCGCGAAATTGCGCGAGGCCGCGGAGCGCTCGCGCCAGGCGCAGGCCCGGCTCACCGATCTGCGCAAGGGCCAGCGTCCGTCTGAACTCGCCGCCCTCGAGGCGCGCCTCGCCCAGGCCAAATCCGCCGCGGAATTGTCCGGCCGGGAATTCGCCCGCCAGCGGCAGCTGCACGAAACCAAGGTCGCCAGCGACGACGACTTCGACCGCGCCCGCCTCAACAACGAAACCGCCGCCAAGCTCGTGGCCGAACTCGCCGCACAGCTCGACACCGCGCAACTGGGCGCACGCGCCGATGCCATCACCGCCGGCGAAGCCGATGCCGCCGCCGCGCAGGCTGCGCTCGACCAAGCCGGCTGGTCCGTCGCGCAAAAGAGCCAGTCCGCTCCGCGCGGGGGCTTGATCTACGATACGCTTTACCGCGAAGGCGAATTCGTCACCGCGGGTGCGCCCGTGCTCACGCTGCTGCCGCCGGAGAACATCAAGGTGCGCTTCTTCGTACCCGAGGCGGAATACGGAAAACTCAAGGCGGGCGACACCATGAAGGTGACCATCGCCGGCCACGACGCCCCGCTCGACGCGCGTGTCTGCTATCTTTCCCCGCAGCCCGAATACACGCCGCCGGTCCTCTACAATCGCGAGAATCGCTCGAAGCTCGTGTTCATGGTCGAAGCCGTCTTCGACCCCGCGGCCGCGCGCGACCTGCATCCCGGCCAGCCTGTCGAAGTCGCCCGCTGATCCGCGATGCCCTCGGAACTCGCCATCGACGTCACCGGCGTCACGAAGCGCTTCGGCGCCAAGACCGTCGTGAACTCCATCGCGCTGCAGGTGAAGCGCGGCGAGATCTACGGCTTCCTCGGGCCGAACGGCTCGGGCAAGACGACGTTCATCCGCATGCTCTGCGGCCTGCTCACGCCCGACGCCGGCAGCGGCACCTGCCTCGGCTACGACGTCCGCACGCAGCAGGCTGAGATCAAGAAACACGTCGGGTACATGACGCAGAAGTTCAGTTATTACGAGGACCTGAGCATCCGCGAGAACCTCGATTTCATCGCCCGCATCTACGACGTGCCGGACCGTGCCAACGCCGTGCAGCGCAGCCTCGAGCGCCTCGGCCTCGCCAATCGCAGCACACAACTCGCCGGTCAGCTTTCCGGCGGCTGGAAGCAGCGCCTCGCGCTGGCTGCGTGTCTGATCCACTCGCCACAGCTCCTACTGCTCGACGAACCCACCGCCGGCGTCGACCCGAAGGCGCGTCGTGAATTCTGGGACCAGATCCACCAGCTCGCCGCCGAGGGACTCACGGTGCTGATCACCACGCACTACATGGACGAGGCCGAGCGCTGCCACCGCCTCGCCTACATCGCGTACGGCAACCTGCTCACCCACGGCACGCTCGCCGAAGTGCTCAACAGCGTACCGCTCACGACTTGGACCGTCGCGGGCCCCGACCTGCGCGCACTCGCCGATAAACTGCACGGACAACCCGGCGTCGAACAGGTCGTCGCCTTCGGCAATCTGCTCCATGTCAGCGGCCGCGATGCCGCCGTGCTTGAAACCACCATCGCCGCGGCGCGCGATCCGCGCCACGAGTGGAAGAAGATCCGCGCCGGCCTCGAGGACGTGTTCATCAGCCTGATGGATACCGCCAAGGACAACTTCGCCACGCCATGAACGGTTTCTCCTTCCGCCGCCTCTGGGCCATCGTGCTCAAGGAATTCATCCAGATGAAGCGCGACCGCGTGACGTTCGCGATGATGGTCGGCATTCCGCTGATGCAGCTGACGCTCTTCGGCTTCGCGATCAACTCCGACCCGAAACATCTCCCGACCGCGATCCGCGCCGCCGACCAGGGCCCGTTCGCGCGCACGCTGGTGAGCACGCTCAAGAACAGCGGCTACTTCACACTGGTGCGCGAGGCCGCGACGGAGGAAGAGGCCAACCGCCTGCTCCAACTGGGCGACGTCCAGTTTGTCATCAACATCCCTGAGGATTTCTCCCGCCGCCTGCTGCGCGGCGAACAGCCCACCGTCTTGATCGAGGCCGACGCCACCGATCCCGCCGCCACCGGCCCCGCCCTCTCCGCCGTGAAATCGCTGGCCGCCAGCGTGCTGAACCGCGATCTCCCCGGCCCCCTCGCCCGTCTACACGCCACCGACGGCCCGATCGCGGTGTCGGTGCATGCGCACTACAACCCGGAGAACATCACGCAGTACAACGTCGTGCCCGGCCTGATGGGCGTCGTGCTCACCATGACGATGGTGATCATCACCGCCCTCGCTATCACGCGCGAGCGCGAGCGCGGCACGATGGAAAACCTCCTCGCCACGCCGGTGCGTCCCGTCGAGGTGATGGTCGGAAAAATCCTGCCGTACATCGCCGTCGGCTACATCCAGCTCACGATCATCTTGATCGCCGCCCGCTTCCTGTTCGATGTGCCGATGGTCGGAAATCTCGGCTTGGTGTACCTCGTGGCGCTGCTCTTCATCGCCGCCAATCTCGCAGTCGGTATCACATTTTCGTCGATCGCGCAGAATCAGCTTCAAGCGGTGCAGATGGCGTTCTTCTTCTTCCTGCCGTCGATCTTGCTCTCGGGTTTCATGTTCCCGTTTCGCGGCATGCCGGTGTGGGCGCAATGGATCGGCAGCTGTCTGCCGAACACGCATTTCCTGCGCATCATCCGAGGCATCCTGCTCAAGGGCAACGGCGTCACGGAAATCGCGCCGGAGATCTGGCCGCTGGTGCTCTTTGTCGCGATCGCGATGACGGTCGGCGTGAAACGCTACCGGCAGACGCTGGATTGATGCGGGCCGCGGCGCGGCCCGCAGTTATGGGTTATTTGTTATGGGTTAGGAGACACGCTCCCTGTGACCCATAACCAAGAACACCTAACTCTTAACCGCGCCGATACGGCGCTTACTTTTTTGTCCCCGTCGCCTCGGGGCCGCCGGCCGGACCGCCGGCAGCAGCACCAAAACCCTGGACGCCCGGCGGCAGATTCAGCGTCTGCGTCGGGAAGGCGAAGGCCAGGCCGTGCGTCTCGACGGTGCGCATCATCGCGAGGTTGATCCGCTGGCGGACCTGCATGCCCTTCGCGAAGTCGGGATCCTTGACGTTGTAGGCAAGCCAGATGTCGAGCGACGAGGCGTTGTAGTCGCGGAAATAAACATGCACCGAGCTGCCATCGACCTCGGTCTGTTCGGTGATGATGCGGCGGATCTCGGCGACGACCTTTTCCATCTGGTCGGGTGTGGTGTCGTAGGTGAGGCCGATGACCTGCTCGACGCGGCGGCCGATGAAGCGGGAATTATTGATCACCGCCTCGGCGGCGACCGTCTTGTTCGGGATGATGATCAGGTTGCGGCCAGGCGTGCGCAGCTTGGTCGAGCGCAGGCCGATGTCCTCGACCACGCCTTCGTTGGCGCCGATCTTGACCGCCTCGCCCAGCTTGAACGGCTGGTCGATGGCGACGACGATCGAGCCGAAGAGATTCGCGATGGTATCCTGCGCGGCGAGAGCGAAGGCCAAACCGCCGATACCGAGACCGGCGAGCAGCGCCTTCACATCATAGCCGAGGCTCTGCACCACCATCAGAACGCCGAAGATCACGAAGAGCGTAATCAGCGTCTTCTTGATCCACGGCATGAACGCCGAGACGCCCATGTTGCGCTGCGTCGCAACTTCCTGCGCATGGTCCAGCACCGCATCAAAGGCGCGCAACAGGCCCCAGAAAATCACGAGCGAGAAGGCAACCGTCGAGCCGGCGTCGAGATAGTGGTCGGAGCTTTCCGAAAGTTTCAGGACCTTGAGCGCGGCAAAGATACCCGTGACCATGACGAACGCGCCGGCCGGGGCCTCCATCGCGGGGAACAGTTTGTCGTCGAGCGTCGTCTCGGTCTTGGCCGCGAACTTCTTCAGGAAACCGAAGATGAAAGTAACGACCACGCGGCGCAGCAGGACGGCGATCACGACAAAGATCGCGGCGATGACGTAATGCGTGACCGTGTTCTCGCTCGAGCGCACATCGAAGAGCTCGAGGATCGCATCGACCAGATGCTCGAGGAAATCAGGCGTATGCGCCGGGGCCTTGGTGGCCACGGCGGCGGCCGCCGCCGTGGTGTTGGCGGCCTGTTGCGTGGCGGCATCCGGCGGCTGCTGCGTGGCCGCCTGCTGGGCGGAGAGCGCGACCGTGAAGGCGCACAGGGAAACAAGGGAAAGGAATCGGCGGAACATGCTCATCTCAGTGAATCGTTTTTTTAAGCCGGGTTCCCTGCAAGCCAAAGGTTTTTCGCCGCCCGCGGGGCACTTTTCTGGAAACAACGCCGGGGAATTCCACCCACTCCCCGCTTGCCCCGCCGCTGCAGGCGGGCCAACACTCCGCCGCACATGACGCTTCCCCTCGCGATGTTCAGCACGATGCCCTGGTGGGCCTGGGTCGGATTCCTCTCCTTTGTGGCCGCGATGCTGGCGCTCGACCTCGGGGTGTTCAACCGCCGCCCGCACGTGGTGTCGCTCAAGGAGGCGCTCGCGTGGTGCGCCGTGTGGTTCGGCCTCGCGATGGCGTTCAATCTCCTGATCGCGTTCCAGATGCCGGCGGTGGCCGCCACCGCCACGACCGCAGCGAGCAACCCGGCGCTCGAGTTTTTCACCGGCTACATCGTCGAGCTGTGCCTGAGCGTGGACAACGTCTTCGTCTTTATCGTCATCTTCCAGTATTTCCGCGTGGAGCCGCGGCACCAGCATCGCGTGCTGTTCTGGGGCGTGCTCGGGGCCGTGATCATGCGGGCGATCTTCATCTTCGCCGGCGTGACGCTCATCAACCGCTTTCACTGGATCATCTATATCTTCGGCGCCTTCCTCGTTTACACCGGCATCAAGCTGGCGCTGCCGAAGAAAGACGATGGCTTCCAGCCGGAGAAAAACCCCGCGGTGCGCCTGGCGCGCAAATTCATCCCGGTGACGAACCAGTTCGAGGGCGGACACTTCTTCACCAATGTCGGTGGCAAGCTCAGCGCCACGCCCATGTTCCTCGTGCTGCTGATCGTCGAGACCACCGACGTGATGTTCGCCCTCGATTCCATCCCGGCCGTGATCGCGATCACGCGCAACGAATTCATCGTTTTCACCTCGAACATCTTTGCGATCCTCGGCCTGCGCTCCCTCTACTTCGCGGTGTCGGGCATCATGCAGCTCTTCCGCTTCCTCAACATCGGCCTGGCGGTCATCCTGGTTTTCGTCGGCGTGAAGATGCTGACCTCGGGTTACTTCACGATCCCGATCCATCTTTCGCTCGGCATCATCGGCACCGTGCTCGCGGGCTCGATCGTCGCCTCGGTGATGATCCCCGGCGCGCAGAAGCAGCCGGAGAAGAAGTAACCGAACGTTCGTTCGAGGTGGCGTTGCCCGTGACGACAGCGGTTGGATCCTTCGCACGGCTCAGGATGACAGAATAAGAATATCATTTCCGGAACCGTCATCCTGAGCCGTGCGAAGGATCCAACCGAAACCGTCTGAAGGTCGCACCCGCTGAAAATGAAATCGCCGGGACCTGTAATCAGGCTCCCGGCGACTTACCCGCTTTGCGGCGGGAGTTATCCGGCGACCTACCCCTAAGCCGCCGAATAATGTTAAAACCCTAAAAGCTTATTCCGTGCCGAAAAGGCCGGCTGCTTGATTTCGTAACAATCCGTTCAATTGACCGCGATCTTGCGGGGCTTGATGGCCTCGGCCTTCGGCAGGGTGACCTGCAGCACGCCGTCCTTCAGCTCCGCCTGGATCTTGTCCGCGTTGACCGTGTTGTCGTGCTCGAGGCTCAGCTCGTAAGGCGACTGGTAGGACTCGCGATAGAGCGAGGTCCAGCCTTCCGGCTTCTGCCAGACGCGCTGGCCACGGATTGTGACAACGCCTTCCTCGGCGGTGACTTCCAAACCTTCCTTGGTCACACCGGGCAGATGGGCCGTGAGGCTCCACGCTTCCGGCGTCTCACTGATGCGATAGGCGGGCTTGACGGTGTATTCCGGCTGGCTGGTGCCGTTGGCCGGCGTGCGGTCCACGGAACGGGAAAGGCGCGGGATGAGTTGGTTGAAGATGCTCATGGTAATTATGTTTTTTTAAGTGCTGTCGTGGGTGGATTAGTTGACCGCGATGTTGATCTTGCGCGGCTTGGCCTGCTCCTGCTTCGGCAGGGTCACGGTCAGGACGCCGTTTTCATAGGCGGCGGTGACCTTGTCGGCCTGCACGGACTCCGGAATGGCGACCGAACGGTTGAAGGAGCGGGTCTCGTCCTTCTCCTGGCGGGAAGCGGTGATGGTCAGATAGCCATCGACCACCTCGACGTTGATGGCCTCGCGGTTGACGCCCGGCAGCTCGGCGCGGACGTAGGTGTTCTCCTTGTCCTCGTAAAGGTCGACCGGGAAACGCGGCGCGGGCGCGGCGAGATCCGACAGGGCGCTGTCAAAGAGGCGGCCGATCTCGGAATCGAGGCCGGACCACGGGCTGCGGTTGGCGAACACGGAAGTGCCGCGGGGATAGGTGTAGCGAATGAAGCGATTCATGATGTTTGGTTTTTCTGTTTGAGTGGTTGGTTGAATAACTCGTGTGCCAGCCCTTGTGCACGGCGCGTGCCTGCATTCTGCGGGGCGCAACTCGCGAAATGCCCGACACTTGGCTCGGCGCCGCACAACGTGGGTGGGAATTTCCGCCCCACTGTGTGCCAGCCAAGGCGGGAAACTCCGTCCCGCGGGATTTTACCGTGGCCAGTCGGGGCGGCGTGGCTTCACTTTCTCCTCCTTACATGAGTTTCGACTTCGACACCGTCCTTGAGCGCCGCGGCACTGATTCGCAGAAATGGCAGAAATACGCCGGCCGCGACATCCTGCCCCTATGGGTGGCGGACATGGATTTCAAGTCCTCGCCCGCCATCATCGCCGCCCTGCAGGAGCGCGTTGCCCAGGGCATCTTCGGCTACGCCCGTCCGGTGAAGTCCACGGTCGATGCCTTCGTCAACGCCGCCGCCCAGCGCTACGGCTGGAAGGTCGATCCTTCCTGGATCGTCTGGCTGCCGGGCCTCGTCGTCGGTCTCAACCTCACGGCGCAGGCTTTCGCCCAGCCCGGCGAGGAAGTGCTGACGCTCACACCGGTTTATCCGCCGTTCATGAGCGCGCCGAAAAACAGCGGCCGTGTTTCCGTCCAAGTCCCCTTCCACCTCGACGCCACCGCGCGCCGCTGGGACATCGACTGGGCCGCATTGGAGCGCGCCGTCACGCCGAAGACCCGGATGTTCTACCTGTGCAACCCGCACAACCCGATCGCCCGCGTCTGGCGCCGCGACGAGCTCGTGCGTCTCGGCGAGTTCTGTGTGAAGCACAACCTGCTGCTCTGCTCGGACGAGATCCATTGCGACCTGATCCTCGATAACCTGCCGCACATCCCGAGCGCCACGCTCGGTGAGGAGATCGCCCGCCGCACCATCACGCTCATGGCTCCGAGCAAGACGTACAACGTCCCGGGCCTCGGCACCTCGCTCGCGATCATTCCCGACGCCAAGCTCCGCGCGCAGTTCGTCCGCGCCGCCGCCGGCGTCATGGCTGAAGTGACGTGCCTCGGCTTCACCGCCTGCGAGGCCGCCTACCGCGACAGCGAGGACTGGCGCCAGGGCTTGCTCGCCTGCCTGCGCGGCAACCGCGACTTCCTCGTCGATTTCGTCGCGCGCGAACTCCCTGGCGTGACGATCGAGGCTCCCCTCGAGGCAACTTACCTCGCCTGGCTTAACGTCTCGGCGCTCAAGCTCCCTGACCCCATCGCCCATTTCGAAAAACACGGCGTCGGCTTGAGCGACGGCACGATGTTCGGCGAACCGCGCGGCTTGCACGTCCGCCTCAACTTCGGCTGCCCGCGCGCCACCCTCACCGAGGCGCTGGTCCGCATGAAGCGCGCCCTCGCTGACCGCTGATCGCGTGAAGACGTGGCTGCAGCTCGCGTTTCTCGCCTTGGTCCTCGCCGCCGCCGGCCAGGCCTTGTGGCAGCACGTGCGTCTGCCGGAACGCGTCGCCGCCCACTTTGACGCCAGCGGCCGCGCCAACGGCTGGATGCCCCGCGGCAAACACATGGTGCTCCAACTCGCCACGGTGGCGTTCGTCGCCGCGATGATCCAAGGCATCGTCTACGGAGCCTCCCGCCTGCCGAAGGAATACATCAACCTGCCGCATCGCGACTACTGGCTCGCACCGGAACGCATCGCCGCCACCCACGACTGGCTCGGTGCCATGGTCTTGTTCATGGGCTGCGCCGTACAGGGATTTTTTCTCGCGATCTTCGGACTCATCTATCGCGCCAATCTCGCCGCCCCGCCGCAGCTCGACCTGACCATCTGGGTTTTTGCCGCGGGCCTGGTCGCTGTCATTGTCGGCGCAATTATCGCCATGGTGATGCGCTTCGCCCGCGTTCCCGCCGCCTGACCATGCGCATCGGACCCTACGAGCTTTCGTCGAATCTCTTCCTGTCGCCGCTGGCGGGTTACACGAACCTGCCCTTCCGCCTCGTGGTGCGGGAAATCGGCGGCGTCGACTGGACGACGACCGACCTCGTCAACGCCCGCTCGCTGTTGGAGAAAAATCCGCGCGGCCTGCAAATGATCAAGACATGTCCCGCCGAGAAGCGGCTGGCGGTGCAGCTCTTCGGCGCCGTGCCGGAGGAAATGCGCGATGCCGCCGTGATGGTCGAGTCGATGGGCATCGCCTCCGTCGACATCAACATGGGCTGTCCGGTGAAAAAGGTCGTCAGCATCGGTGGCGGCTCGGCGATGATGACCGAACTCGACAAGACCGCCGCCCTCGTCCGCGGCATGGTCAACGCCGTGAAAATTCCGATCACCGCCAAGATGCGCCTCGGCTGGGACGAAAACAATCTCACCGCACCCGATCTCGTGCGCGTGCTCGAGGACGCCGGCGTCGCCGCCATCTTCATCCACGGCCGCACACGCGCCCAAGGTTTCGGCGGCACGGTCAATCTCGCGGGCATTCGCTCCGTGGTCCAGGCCGCCCGCAATATTCCGGTCATCGGCAACGGCGATGTCACCACCCCCGAGGCTGCGAAGCACATGATCAACGAGACGGGTTGCGCCGGCGTGAGCATCGGCCGCGGCGCTTTCTACAACCCGTGGATCTTCGCGCACACGCAGCATTACCTGCAGACCGGCGAATTGAAAAAGGAGCCGGGCTATCCCGAGCTCGTGCAGGTCATGCGCCGCCACCTCGACCTGATGATCGAGGTCTTCGGCGAGGACCACGGCAGCCGCCTGTTCCGCAAGCCTGCGTCGTGGTACGCCAAGCGCTTCGGTCCGGCAAAAGAGTTCAAGAAAGGCGTCACGCAATTCGCCTCGCGCGCCGAATTCGAGGCGCTGCTCGCCGCCTACGAGAAATGGCGCGCGCCCTTCCTCGGCGCAGACGGCGAACTCCTGCCCAAATACCGCCCCGACCCGATGGTGCCGACCTTCATGCTCGATGCCGACGACCCGGCCGTGCTGCGCCGCAGCGCGATCCCCGTGCCGAAGGGACCGGTGGATACGTGGTGAGATCGCCTTTGTTGTAGCCGGGGTCGCTGACCCCGGTCGCACGTGGCATCATTTTCGGACCGGGGTCACCGCCCCCGGCTACATCAGAGCCACGCAGCGCCTCGGCAAAAATTGGAGGTGGCGAAGTGTCATAAACTGACGCTGACTGTCGGCTCGCATGTCGAACTTCCTCCATCTCTGGGGCATCTACCTGGGCACGCTGATCGGTCTCCTGCCGATCATCAACCCGTTGTCCGCCGGCCCCACGTTTCTCGCGATCACCGAGGGCGACAGCGAGGAACGCCGCCGCGAACAGGCGCTGAAGGGTTCGCTCTACATGGTGGCGATCCTCGTGAGCTTCCTGATCGGCGGTTCGTTCATCATGCAGTTTTTCGGCATCTCGATCCCCGGCCTGCGCATCGCAGGCGGCATCCTGCTGACGGGCATCGGCCTCGACATGTTGCGCGCCAAACGCAGCGAAGCCGACGAGGACGGCGCCGAGCGCGAGGCCGCGCGCAAGAAGGTCGACATTTCCTTTTCACCGCTCGCCATGCCGATGCTCAGCGGCCCCGGCTCGATCGCGGTCACGCTGGGCTTCACTTCGCTCGCCACCGGCTGGCTCGACTACGTGGCCATCATCGCGGGCATCGTGACCGTCGCGATCATCACCTACATCGTGCTGCGGCTCTCGGGCAAACTCGTGGATTTCATCGGTCCCGTCGGCGTGAGCGCGATGACCAAGATCATGGGCTTCCTGCTCATGAGCATGGGCGTGCAGTTCGTGGTGAACGGCGTGCTCGCGATCGCGACCGAGCCCGAGCTCCTGCGCAGCATCAAGGCGATGCTCGCCAGCAGCTGAGCCGCCTTACTGACGGCGTTCCATCCGGGCGCCGGTCTTGCTGTCCTTGAACATGAGATACTTGTTCGTCTCGTTCACGCCCTCGAAGGTGATGCCCAGCGTGGGGTTCACGAGGTCGCCCTTGCCATAGGAAGAGTTGCCGATGAACACGCGCGGATTGGAGCCCGCGCGCATGCCGCGGATCTGCAGGTTCTCGACCCAGCTGCGGAACGCCACGCTCGGGGGCGGCGGAGGCGGCGGCTCGACCGGCTTGGTTTCAACCGGAGCCTTCGGCTCGGCAGCCGCGGTTTCCGCGGGCTTGGTCTCAGCCGGCTTGGCGGCAGCGGTTTCCGCCGACGCCGGTTTGGCTTCGGCCGGCGCGGCCGCTTCCACGGGCTTTGGCTCGGCGGGCTTGGCGACCGGACGCGGCTTGCGCGGCGGCTCCGGCGGCGGCTCGGTAAACTTTTGGTAGGCGACGAAACCGCCACCCAACACCGCCAGCAGCAACACGCCGCCCACGGCCATGAAAATCAATTTCTTCGGCGACTTGCCGGCCTTCTTCGCCTTGGCCGCCTTGGCTTTGGCCGCAGCCTGGGCCGGATGCTCGCTCGCTTCCGCCAGCGCTTTCTTCAGGCCGGGCGGCGGCGGGAATTTCCCCGGAGGCGGGAATGGGGCACCAGAGGCCTTCTTCATCGCGGTGACTTCGGCCGGTTCGCCGCCCTCACCGGTATCCGTGGCCGCAGCCGGCGGCGGCGGAGCATCCAACACGGCGCCAGCCTCCGGCGCGGGTGCGGCTGCTGCCTCGGGAGCGGGCGCCGGAGCGGCCGCCGCTGCCTTGGGTTTGAGTCCCAACTTGAAAACGGATTTGCCGGCTTCGGGCGCCGCCGCAGGTGCCGGTTCGGGCGCGGGGGCCGGCGCCACCGGGATCGGCGGAGTCGTGACCGGCTTGGCGACTGCGGACGTTTCCATCGGTGCGGCGGACAAACGCGGCTTGGTGCGAGCTGGAGCTTCAGCCACCGGCGCCGGTGCCTCCGCAGCCGGCTCGGGGGCGGCGGGCGTTGCCTCCTGCGCGGGAGCGGGCGCCAGTTTGGGACGCAGGCGCACCAGTTTCGGTGCTTCGGCCGCCGCCTCGGGGGCGGCCGCCGTTTCTGCCGGCGGAACCGCCGCGGCCGGCGTGGCTTGGGGAGCGGCGGAAGCCTCAGCGCCCAGCTTGGGCTTCAATCGGAGCTTGGGCGCGTTTTCGTCGCTCATGCCCCATTGCCTAGCAGGTTCAGTGCGGGGGCGGAAACAAAAAGATTTGGAGTTACAGCATCGGTTCTTGTCGCGCCTGACCGCCGCGGTAAGGTGTCGGCTGTCACATGAAACGCGCGGCGGACAGTTACGGCGGGATCACTTCCACGGCCGTGAAGAAGGCCACCGGCAAGACCTGGCGCGAATGGCTGGGTTTGCTGGACAAGGCCGGAGCCGCGAAGCTGCCGCACAAGGACATCGTCCAGCGCCTGCAGAAGGCGTACCGCCTCCCGGATTGGTGGGGCCAGATGATCACCGTCGGCTACGAACAGGCCCGCGGCCTGCGGCTGAAGCACCAGAAACCCGATGGCTTTGAAATCAGCGTGACCAAAACCATCGCCGCGCCCGTCGACCGCGCGTTCGCCGCCTGGCGCGAATCCGCCCTGCGCGAGCAATGGCTGCCGCGCACGCCGCTCACCGTCCGCAAGGCCACGCCGCACAAATCCATCCGCATCCTGTGGGGCGATGCCAGCACCCTCAGCGTGAATTTCTGGCCGAAGGGATCGCTCAAGTGCCAGGTCGTGCCGCAGCACGCCAAGCTCCCGAGTCCCGACGCCGCGGAAAAAATGAAGGCCTACTGGGCCGACAAGCTCGAGGCCCTGCGCGCGTTTCTCGAGAAGTGAAGCGCACCCCGCCAGCGCGCGACTCCGCCGTCGCCATCGCCGCGCTGCTGTTGGCCGGATTGCTGGCCGTGGTGCTGGTCCCGCTGCCGCTGTTGTTGCTCGTGGTCGGAGAAACCGTGCGTGGCCGGATTTTCGCCCTCGCCGCGCTCGCCCTGGTGCTGAGCCCGCTGGCCGCCGCCTTCGCGTGGCGTCATGCGAGCCGGGCTTGGTGGCGAACCGCAGCCGCGCTGTTTGCCAGTTGGGCCGGTCTCGCCCTGGGGCTCGCACTCAGCGCGCCCGCGGGCACCACGGATCCAACCGCCCGTGTCTTTCATCTCTACGCCAATCCGCCGGCGCATTTCTCCCGCTTTGCGCTGGGCAATCTTCTGCCGGAGACCGACCAGCTGATGCTCGGGTTCACCTTGGCTCCGGCCCTCGACCGACTGCTGACGCAAGCGCAGGCCTCCCGGCTCAAGGCCGCCACCGCCGACGTTTATGCCGAGCTCGAGACGGACTCCGACTTTCGCTCCCTCGGCTCCGTACTGCCGCTCGCCTATGCCGAGCTGCGTGGCACGCCGTCGGCCGCGCAGCATTCGCTGGTCTATATTCCGGCCAACCTCGACCGCACCAAGCCCGCGCCCGTAATGGTTTTCTTTCACGGCAGCGGCGGAAATCTGAAGGGCTATCTCTGGGTGCTTTCCCGCGTCGCAGATCGACTCGGCTTCGTCCTCATCGCGCCCAGCTTCGGCTTGGGCAACTGGCGAGCCGCGGAAACCAGCCGCCAGTTCGAAGTGGCATTGGCCGCACTCGGTCGGATCCTGCCGGTCAATGCGCAGCAGATTCACGTGCTCGGCCTCTCGAACGGCGGCCTGGCCGTCTCCGAGGTGTTCGCCCAGTCGTCCACGCGCGTGCGGTCGTTCACTTTTATTTCCCCGGTCTTCGACGACTCCGTTCTCACGTCCCTTTCCAGCACTTCCCATCCCAACCAACCCGTGTTGATGCTCAGCGGACTGCTCGATGACCGCATCCCGATCGACTATGTACGCGACCATGTCGGCCGCCTGAAACGGACCGGCGCGCAAGTCGAACTGAGTGTCGTCGACGGCGCCGATCACTTCCTGATCTTCAGCCACCGCGAGTCGCTGGTCGCCAATTTGAGTGACTGGCTCGCCCGCGCGAGCCGCGCGCCGGCGCAGCCTTAGGCAGCCGCCACCGCTTTCTTCGGGCCGAAGCCGAGCGCTTCCTTCAACCAGCTCCACGCGCGGCGGAGGCCGACTTCGCAGGTGCCGGAAATGTGGTAAGTGCGCGCGAAGAGTTCCTCGTGGCCGAGGTAACGCGGCGGCAGCAGGAGCAGCGTGCGGTTGCGGTCCGACTTCGGGTCGTGCCCGAGCACCTCGGAATAGAACACGCCGCAACCGACGACCAGGCCTTCGCGCGGCACCGTGACCTGCTGCTCGGGCAACACCAGCCACGGACGATACTTCAGCGTAAGCGTGCCATCGGCGGCCTGATAAAGCCGGCCGTAAGTCCGCACCGGCACGCCGTCGAGTTTCGCACCGGTGAACAATTTGTTGCCGTCCGCCAGCAGCTGGAAGCGCCGGCGGCGCACCGTGAAAAAATCCCAGCAGAAAATCGAACCGAACGTGGTCAGGCGAAACGCCCAGCCCGCGGTGAAGTACGCGATGATCACGATGGCAACCGACAGCGTCGCGCCGACCACCGGGTCGATCCACGCCGTGGCCGTAACCAAGCCGAGCAACGCCGTGCGCAGTCCCTTCAGCGCCGCATCGATCGCACCCCACGGACTGAGCAGGATGAGCACGTTGATCGCATGCGAACTCAGCCAGACGACGGCGAACACCGCGACCGATAGAGGCACCATCAGGATGCTCAGCAACCAACTCGAGTCGAACGCCGCCAGCGGCAGCATGGCCAAACCGGTCGTGTGCAGCTCCGGTGAAGCTCCTGCCGAATCCATGATCATCTTGGAGCCGAAAGTAACCAGCGACGGAATCACCGCGCCCGCCGCGACCAGTCCGCTGACCTTGTTCTCGATGGTCTCGGCCACATCCAACGGCTTCTTCCAGCCAGGCGGCAGCGTCGCACCGAGCGTGTCCTTGGCCCCCACGCCAGCTACCAGCAGCAACGCAATCGCCCAGAAGCTTGGATGCGCGAACCACGGCAGCGCCGCTTTCTCCTCCGGCGTGTGCGCCGTGAAATAGCGATACGCCCCGATCGTGCCCACGCCGAGCAGCGGCGAGATCGCGACGCCCGTCACCTGCGTCAACAACGCAGCGATCTCCAGGCCCGGCGTCTTCTCCGCCTTGGCGGGCTTGGCCGGCGCCGTGGCCGCGAGCAGCGGCAGACCGAGCAATGAGAGGCAAAGCAGCAGGGCGAGCAACGGTCTGAAGCGCTTCATGCGCCGCAGCCTAGTTTATCGCCCTGCTTTGGGAAGCCCGCAGATGGGCGATCCGTTTATCCGAAACTGTAGCGGCGGTCTATGACCGCCGGTTTCGAGACGGCGCTCATAGAGCGCCGCTAAAGTAGTCTCGTGGTGCCTTATTATTTCAGCCCCGCAGCCGCAGCCAGATCGTCCCACGAATAATAGTGGAAGGTCTTCCCGTTCGACATGGCCACGAAGAGCCCGTGCGGAAACTTGGCGCCCAGCGGCACGGCCGTCACGTCGCTGCCGTCGCTCTCGATCGCCGCCACCGGCACGGCCTTGAGCAACGGATGGTCGTGCGGATTTCCCGCCCGGCCTTCACGCGGGAAGATCTGGAAGCGGTTCGCCTGCTGGTCCGAGACGAGAATATACCCGGTACCGTCTGCGTGCTTGTAGATCGAGATGCCTTCGTGATCCGACGTGAAACCCGTCGTCGCAAAGAGCGCGAGCTCGCGATTGGCGTTCGGCGCATCGGGATCGGCGGCGTACTTCCGCACACCAAAAGTCTCATCGGAGTAATAGATGTAACCGAGCTCGGCATCCACCGCGATGGCCTCGATCTCCTTCTTGCCGCTGTAGGCGCCGAACTGGCGGACGAGCGTCATCTTCACCATGCCCGCGCCATCATCCTCGAGCCGGTACTGCGCGAGGTAGTTCTCCTTTGGACCGGATTTGCCACCCGTGATCGCGAAGAGCGCGCCATCCTTCGGCCGGCGATAAAGCGCGATGCCCATCGGCGCGCGGTTTTTGTCGCCGTCGAACACGATGAGATTCCCGCGGTCCACGCACTTCATGTCCGGCAGCGCGTAGATGCGCAGCCGCTGTTCCTCGCGCTCGGTCGTGACCGCGATGTCCACCGGCTTGCCGCCCAGAGTCAGGCCGTAACCGATGTCCACGTTGTTGGGCCGTTTGAGTCCGGAAACCACCTGCACGATTTTCCCCGCCAAGTCGTAGACATACAGGGCGCCGTCGGAATCCTTGTCGGTGCCGACAATCAGACTCTTCGCCGCATCAGCCGGATTGATCCAGATCGCCGGATCATCGGTATCATGCTTCGTCGGTTCGGTGATCACTTGCGGCCGGAGCGCGTCGGCGCGATAGCCGGGCAACGCCGCGGCGGCCGGCACCTGCGCCAGCACTTCCGCGGCCATGACCGCCTCCTTGAAGGCGTGGTCATCGGTGTCATCCCACTGGATCTTGGCGCGAAAATAATCCGCCCACTGGAATTCCTGGAAGAACACCTTCTTCCGCTCGGTGAATCCGCCGGCCTTCATCACGCCCCACGCGAGGCCGCGATAGGGATCGAGCTGCAGGCCGGTCAGATCCGCGGGCAGCGCCGCCGCCGACTGCGGCCGACCGGCGCCATCCTTGAGGTAGCTGTAGTGCTTCGCCGCCATCTCGCTCCAGAATGCCTCGGCGGTGAGCGCGGCATAGTTGGCCAGGATGTGGCCGTAAGCGGTTTTGTCCGCGACCTTCGACTCGATCAGCGCGCGCAGCGTGTGATGGCCGTCCGTCAGGTAAGGCGTGCCACCCGGTCCGATGATGAGCGGCACATCCTTGTCCTTCAGGTAGGCAACCCGCTCGTCCGGCGTTTTTCCCTCGAGCAGTTTCTTTTTGTACACCACTTCACGCCAGCCGAGCGCCAGCTGCGTGGGATGCAGCTGGCGCGCGTCGATCGTGTAGGCGGCCCCGACCGGCAGGTCGGGACGAAACGGAACGTAGGTTTCCTTTTCCGCGGCGAAGCAGACCACGGCGAGCAGCATGCCCGCCACAAACAGCAGGCCGCGCAGCAGGAACACGGAGCAGGTGTGAATGAAGGTCATGGACGGAATCAGGTTTACAGCTTGAAGCGCACGCCGAAATTCGCGCTCCAATCATACTCCTCGAACTGCACCAGGCGCTTGGTCGAGGTGTTGCCGAAGTAGACGCGGAACGGCTCGTTCGTGAGGTTCAGCGCCTCGGCGTAGATTTCCCAGCGCGAGTTGAACTTGTAGCTCGTCGAGAAATCCAGCTGGAGGAACTTGTCCACATAGCGGTCGTCGGCGGCGGATTCGCCGAGCGGCTCGTCCTCGCGCAGGCGCGGGGTGCGGTAGTTGGCCGCAAGGCGGGCGAAGAAACCGTTTTTCTCGTAGGTGAGCGCGATGTTGCCGATGGTCTTGGACTGGCCGATGAAATCCAGCGACTCGCCGGGACGGTTCGGGTACTTGGCCTCGCTGTCGCTTAGCGTGGCGTTGACGAGGAAGCCGAGACCGTCGAACGGCGCCGGCAGCGAGCGGAACTGCTGCTGGTAGGCCAGCTCGAGGCCGGCGATGTGGCCCTTCGGTCCGTTCACGAAGGTCGTGAGCGGGAAGCCAGTGTCGGCATCGGTGCCGGCCAGCGTCTGGTAGGTGAAGTTCTTGATGTCTTTGTAGAACACCGCGGCGGACACGACGCCGAGCGACGGCAGGTAGTACTCCGCCGAGGCGTCCCAGTTCACCGACTCCAGCGGCTTCAGGTTCGTGTTGCCCTGGCTGACGGTATTCTTGCTGTCATCCACCGTGCGGCTGATCGCCGTCTCGTTGAAATCCGGGCGCGAGAGGGTGTTGGAAAGCGAGGCGCGCAGCACCAGCTGCTTCGTCAGGTCGTAGCGCAGCGACACGCCCGGCTGCCAGTTGGTGTAGTTGGTGTTCGCCGTGCGGGCCGCGTACGTGGTGCCGCGCAGCTCATAGCCCTTGGTGTCGAAGCGCGTCTGCTCGACACGCACGCCGCCAATGAGGTTGAGCTTGCCGATCGTCGTGCCGCCCATGGCGTAGCCGGCGGCGACATCCTCGTGCGAGGTGAAGTCGGACAGCGTCGATTCCTTCGGCGAGAGCACGAACGCGCTGCGGTTGCCGAAGAAGAGCTCGCGCAGCGCGGCCACGCTGAAACGATTGCCCGTGAAATACGGATAAAGGCTGGCACTGCCGTCCTCGGCGAGCGCCGGATAAGTGTAGCCCGCCGGGCCGCTCTTGATGTCAGCCGAATCCTTGTCCTGCAGCTTCTTCTTCGCGCGATAGCTGCCGCCGAACTTCACGTAGGTCGGACGACCGGCCTGGTCGAAATCATAGCGCGCATTGAGGCGCGCGCCAAACTCGGTCTCGGCGCCGACGGAATTCTTCAAGGTGCTCTTGGACGTCACGTAACTCGCGGGGTCGGCCGAGTTGACCGCGTCGCCGTTCGAGGTGACGACCACGTGGTAGGGATCGTCAAAGTTGTAGCTCCAGTCGGAGCCGGCCTTCGTGTTGAACACGCCCTCGAGCTCGTTCGGCTTCCACTCCTGACCACGCGAGGCCGAGGCCTGCCAGTCGATCTTCAGCGGCTTGCCCTTGGTCTCGAGACCCAGCACGGCGGACTCGAGGCGCTGTTCCTTTTCACGGGTGCGCAGTTTCTTCGAAACCGCCGTCACATTGGTGAAGCTGGCCGTGGTGTCGGTCAGCGCCGTGATCGTGCCCTTGGTGAAGGGGATGTCGGTCACCCAACGGTTTTCCTTGTCGGTGAAGTCTGCGTACGAGGTGCGGAAATAGAAGAGCGTGTCGGGCGTGATGCGGTAGTCGAAGTTCGCATTCACGCTCTGGCGCGTGCGCACGATCTCGTACTCGCGAAAGGCGATTTCGTTGAAGACGTAGTGCTGCTGGCCGTCGGTCGGCGACGTCACCTGTGTCCAGCCGCCGCCTTCCTCGAAGTTATTCGAACCATAGGGACGGCGCTGGTAGGAAGCCGAGACGAGCACGCCGAATTTTCCGTCCTGCGAAATCGTGCCATACGTGCCGTTCAGCTTGGTGCCCCACGTCTCGCGCAGGTTGCTGTAGAGCGTCTCGGCGTTGAGCATCACCTGGCGGTCGTCGGAATCGAAGGCGCTGCGCGTGCGGAGATTCACGCTGCCGCCGAGGCCGTCGGAATCCATGTCGGGCGTGTTGACCTTGAACACCTCGATGGCGCCCAGCGAATCCGAGCCGATCACGTCGAGCGGCGCATTGCGCAGGCCGGTTTCCGGCGTGGCGATGCTCGCGCCGTTGACGGCGACGTGGTTGTACTGGGCGTTGACGCCGCGAATGATGATGTAGCGACCCTCGCCCTGGTCGCGGTAAAGCGCGAGGCCGGGCACGCGCTGCAGCGACTCGGCGGCGTTCTGATCGGGAAACTGGCCGATCGCGTCGGAGGCCACGAAGTTCGTCAGCGTGTCCGCCGAGCGCTGCTGGTTGAGCGCGCGCGCCGTGCCGACGGCCGCGCCGGTGATCACGAATTTCTCCAGCTGCACGACGCTGCCGTTAAACGCGAAGTCGAGGCGGCTGCCCGTGATCACGCGGGTCTCGCGATGGATCGTGTCGTAGCCGAGATAGGAAACATCGACCGTGCAGTCGCCCACCGGCAGGCGGTCGAGCGTGTAGAGCCCGGTCGCATCGGTGTAGGTCTCGATCGACGTGCCGGCGATGGCAACGCGGGCACCCGCCAGCGTGAGGTGCGTGGAAGCGTCGGTGACGCGACCGGAAAGGGTGCCGGTGTTTTCAGCGCTGAATCCGGCGGTCGCCAGGAGCGCGGCGGTCACACCGGCCAGGATGCGCAGGCCGGTGCGAAGGGAGAAAAGAACACGAGGTTGGGAGGTTTGCATAAGGTCGGGGCCGAACCTGCACGCGGGGAAAATATGCGGTCAACGCGCGACGCCTCGCGTCACGAAAGCTTAACGCCGGCGAAACACGGCCGTCACAAATCCCTGGTCAATTCGCCGGCGACTTGTCCGCCGTAGGCCTGGCGAAGGCGGATTGCCATCATATCCGCGTCATGTTTGCTGGCCGGATGCCGCTCACGAAAGCCGAGATCACGCGCCTGCGCTCCCTGCAGGAGAAGAAGTCCCGCGAAGCGCTCGGGCTGTTTGCCGTCGAGGGCGAGAAAGTCGTGGCCGAGCTGCTCGCGGCGAAATTTCCCTTTGCGGAGATTCACGCCACCGGCGCATGGACCGGTGCCCGCACGCAAAGCGTCACCGCCGAAGAAATGGCGCGCATCAGCCATTTTCCCACGCCCTCGAGCGTGCTCGCCGTCGGCAAAATCAACCGCCCCGCCCTTGCGGCCGGCGCGCTCAACCGCGGCCTCACTCTCGCGCTCGATGGCATCCAGGATCCGGGTAACGTCGGCACTTTGCTGCGCATCGCCGATTGGTACGGACTCAACCGCGTGCTGCTTTCGCCCGACTGCGCCGATCTTTTTTCCGCCAAGGTCATTCACTCTAGCATGGGTTCGTTTGCGCGGCTCGCGACCCACACCGCCCCGCTCGCCGAAGCGCTCGCCGGACTCAAGGTGCCGGTGCTCGGCTGCGACCTTGCTGGTGACAACGTCCACGACCTGAAACCGCTGCGCGATGCGGTGATCGTCATCGGCAGCGAGGGCCGCGGCCTCTCGCCGGCGGTGGCCGCACGGCTGACCGGCCGGATCACGATCCCGAAGTTCGGTGGTGCGGAATCGCTCAACGCCGCCGTGGCCGCCGCGATTGTCTGCGACAATCTGCGCCGCCTCGCACCCTGACCGGCTGTCGCGTTTTTCAGGGAGTTCACCGCGACGGGATTGCGTGGCCGGCGGGGTGGAATTACGCACGAACCATGCAAATCCATCCGAATGAGCTTAAGTCTAGCGCTCCTGAAACCGTCATCCTGAGCCGCGCGAAGGATCCAAGGGAAACGGACGCGACAACACCGGCGCTTGGATCCTTCGCACGGCTCAGGATGACGGCAGGGATGGGCTTGGCTTTAATCACCGGCGTCTTGCCCGCCGCCGAATTCCCCACCAACCTCTTCGCCTACGACAAGTCCGCACCGCTGCCCATCACCGAAGTCGGCCACGAAACGCGCGGCGTCGCCCTGCTTCGCGACATCACGTTCACTCCGGTCGACCAGCCGGTGAAGGCCTACCTCGTCAGCCCCGCCAACGCCACCGGCCCGCAGGCCGCGATTCTCTACGTGCACTGGCTTGGTGAACCGGCAACGACCAACCGCACGGAGTTTCTCGAGGAAGCGATCGCACTCGCCCGCCACGGCGTCACCTCACTGCTCATCGACACGACGTGGGCCGAGCCGAAATGGTACGGGAAGCGCATCCCTGAAGAGGACAAGGCCCAGGCCGCGCATCAGGTGAAGGAAATCAGCCGCGCCATGGACCTGCTGCTCGCGCAGCCCAACATCGACGCACAGCGCGTGGCCTTCGTCGGCCATGACTTCGGCGCAATGTACGGCATGCTCGCCTGCGGCGCCAACCCGCGTGCCAAGACCTACGTGTTCATGGCCGCGGTGCCGCACTTCGCCGACTGGATGTTCTTCGCCAAGCAGCCGAAGGATCCGGCGGCCTACCGCGCCGACATCGCCACGATCGACCCGGTGCTCGCGCTGGCGAAGCTCGCCCCCGCGCCGATCTTCTTCCAATTCGCCAACAAGGACGAATACGTCAGCGCCACGCAGGCCGCTGAATTCTACGCGACGGCCTCCGTGCCGAAACACATGGCGACCTACGCCGGCGGACACGACCTCCACACCGCCGAGGTCGCCGCCGATCGCGTGGCGTGGCTCAAGCGGCAACTGGAGCTGAAGTAGATCGCCGCTCCCATCAAACCACACACTCCGCCCTTCGGGCATCCCTCTTGATAGAGGGGACTTAACGTTGCGTGGATTGAATCCCCACTATGAAGAGGGGTGGCACGCAGCGCCGGGGTGTGTCGGGCTGCGTTGGTTCACCCCTTCTGCTTCGCCAGCCAGCTGTTGAAGTTGTCCTCGAGCAGGTCGAGCGGCAGCGAGCCGTTCTTGAGCACAAGGTCGTGGTAGGCGCGCAGGTCGAACTTCGGCCCAAGCTCCTTCTTCGCCCGCTCGCGCAGCTCGAGAATCTTCAGCATGCCGATCTTGTAGCTGCACGCCTGACCGGGCCAGACGATGTAGCGGTTGGTCTCGGTGAAGACGTCACGCTCGGGGTTGGACGTGTTCTTGCGGAAGTAGTCCATCACCTGCTGGCGCGTCCAGTGCTTGGCGTGGATGCCGGTGTCGACCACGAGGCGCACCGCGCGGAGCAGTTCGTCGTAAAGCCGGCCGTAGTCCTGGTAAGGATCCGAGTAGAAGCCGAATTCCTTGGGGAAATATTCCGCGTAAAGCGCCCAGCCTTCCTGATAGGCGTTGAAGCCGCCATACATCCGAAATTTCGGCATGTTTTTCAGCTCCTGCGCGATCGCGATCTGCATGTGGTGGCCCGGGATCGCCTCGTGGTGCGCGAGCGTCTCCATCTCGTAGATCGGCAGGCCGCGCATATCGATCGTGTTGATGTAATAGATGCCGGGGCGCGTGCCGTCGGCGGACGGCGGCTCGTAGAACGCGCCGGCTGCACCCTGCTCGCGGAACGGCTCGACCTTCTTCACGATGAGCGGCGACTTCGGCAGCGTGCCGAAAAATTCCGGCAGGCGCGCGCGCATCTCGTCGATGATCTTGGTGGCGCGCACGGTGTAGGCGGCCTTGCCCTCGTCGGTCGTCGGGTAGCTGAACTGCGGATCGTCGCGCATGAACGCGAGGAACGCCGGGAAGTCGCCCTTGAAACCGGTCTTCTTCATGATCTCCTGCATGCCCGCGTGGATGCGGGCGACCTCGCGCAGGCCGAGCTCGTGGATTTCGTCAGCCGACAGGTTCGTCGTCGTGGACCGGCGCAGCATGTAATTATAGTAGTCGCCGCCATCGGGCAGCTTCCACACGCCGTCGTCATCGGTCGTGAGTTTTTCCTGCTTCTCGAACATCGCGATGAGCTTCTCGTAGGCGGGCTTGACCGAGCCGACCAGCGCCGCGGTGCCGTCCTTCACCAGCTGCGCCTTCGTGGCGGCATCGACGTCCTTCAACGCGTTCACCTTCGTCGTGAAATCCTCCAGCAATGCGGAAGGCTTGGCGGACGAGTCGAACGGCTGGCCGGTGATGACCTCGCGGCTGGCGGAGATGAGGATCGGGTAGACGAACTTCGGCGGCATGATGCCCTTCGCGGCCTGGGCCTCGGTGCGCACGATGAGCTGGTCGAACACATCGGCCAGTTTGTGCAGGCGCGTAATGTAGGCCTGCGCATCGGCCACGTTGTCGACCTGGTGATAGTTCATCAGGAAGGCCGGCGCGTCCGAGTGGATGCCCGACATCTGCGTGAACACGTAGCCGTGATTGCGCCATTTCCAGCCCTCGATGGTCTGGTCGGCCTGCATGGCGAACAGGCGGTAGCTGACCTGCGTCTGTTCATCGAGCCACTCGTAGTGGATCGTGCTCTTCAGCTCGGCGAGCCGCTGCACGGTGCGGTTGAGGTCGGCGAGGTCGTGCGCCTCGGAGAAATCGTCCCACTTGTCGTGGTCCTTCTTGATGCCGAGGTAACCCTGGCTCAGCGGGCTGTTGTCGACGTCCTCGTCGAAGACGCGGTCAAAAAAGGCGTTGGCCTTGGCGGACTCGGTAAACGTGCGCTCCGCCGTGACGGCATCTTTCGTGATGGCGGACGAGGCGTGAAGCGAAACACAGGTGGCCGCGCCCAGCACGGCGCCCAACAGAAGGTAACGGTGGTTCATTTGCCCGCAGCTTGGCCCGCGCGTCGCCCGCCGCAAGCCCGCTGCGACGAACGGTCAAATCCCTCTTTGGAGGGCCGAGCTCCTGCGAGGCTTAGGACCGCTGCGAAGCCAAGCCTCGCAGGAGCTCGGCCCTCCACTTGAGAAGAAATCATCCAATCACGTCGCGCTCGCCAGCCACGCGTCCGCCAACCGGGCGTTGCCCAGCGTGTCCGCCCACGTCGCCAGCGGCACCTCGCGCTCGCCGCGCGCCAGCGCTTCCGCCACCGCGTCGGCCTCGTAGGCGTACAGACCCACACCCGGACTCGTGATCGCGATTTCCTCGGATGCACCGTCACGGCGGTGGAGAAAAACTTTCTCTGGCGCGCCCAGCAGCCCGGGCGTGAAGGGATTCGGCACATCGATCCAGCCGGTCGTGCCATGCAGCTGGACACGATTGTCATTCAGCACCGTCGAACCACAGGAAAGTTCGCCGACGATGCCACCTGGAAACTCCGCGAGTGCCGTCGCAAAGTCATCCGTCCCGGCCTGCGGATGCAGCCGGGCCGTGGCTTGGAATTTGACCGGCTCCACGAAATCCCGCCCGTGCGCCGCACCGGCGATGTGCCGCGCATAGGACAACGGATAGCAGCCGAGATCGAGGATGGCACCGCCACCGAGCGACTTCTTGAACATGCGGCTTTCGGGATTGAACGGACACAGCACATTGAACGACGCCCGGATCAGCCGCAGCTGGCCGATCGCGCCGTCGCGCACCAGTGCCGCGACTTTCCGCGTCTGCGGCTGGAAGCGGTACATGAAAGCCTCCATCAGCAGGACGTTGTTCTGTTTCGCCGCCGCGAGCACACGCTCAGTGTCCGCCAAATTCATCGTCAGCGGCTTTTCGCACAGCACATGCTTGCCCGCCTGCGCCGCCTTGATCGCCCACTCCGCATGCCAAGGGTGCGGCGTGCCGATGTAGACGACATCCACCGCCGGATCCGCAATCAGCGCCTCATAGCTGCCATGGGCATTCGCCCCGCCGAAATCCGCCGCGAATTTCTGCGCATCTCCCAGCTGCCGCGCCGCCACGGCCACGAGCCGCCCCGTCCGCGACTGCGGCAGGTCCGTCGCAAACTTCCGCGCGATCCAACCCGTGGTAATGATGCCCCAGCCCAGCTTCTTCGCCATAAGCCGCGCAGCGAATCAGCGCCCGAAGACCCCGTCAACGCGTCCCATCAAGTAGTCTATTAAACTACTTACCGCTCGGGATCATACCCCGGCTTAAGTAGTTTAATAGACTACTTACTGGCTCGATGGTGCGTGGCTGAACGCGAACGAAAGAGAACCGACCATCCGCGCGATTTCCCGGTTGCGCGATGCGTTTGGTGCGTTCCACTCGACGGTTCATTTCATGGATTTGCCGAACCCCGAACACGTCCTGCTCCTCGCCACGGAGCTCAAACTCAAGGTCCACCAAGTCGCCGCCACCGCCCAGCTGCTGAAGGAAGGCGCGACGGTCCCGTTCATCTCGCGCTACCGCAAGGAAGTGACGGGCGAGCTCGACGAGGTGCAGGTCACCGCGATCCGCGACCGTCTCGAACAGATGGCCCAGGTCGACGAGCGCCGCGCCGCCATCCTCGCCTCGCTCAAGGAGCGCAACCTCCTCACGCCCGCGCTCGAAGGCGCAATCGCGAACGCCGACACGCTCACGAAGCTCGAGGACATCTATCTCCCCTACCGCCCGAAAAAGCGCACGCGTTCCACCATCGCCAAGGAAAAGGGCCTCGAGCCGCTCGCTGAGCTCCTTTGGGCGCAAGACCCGGCCACCGACGCCCTCGCCGCCGCGCAGGCGCATGTCGGCCGCGAGTACAAGCTCGACGACGGCAAGAACACCGTCGGCAAGATCGAGAACGCCGAGGAAG
Source organism: Verrucomicrobiota bacterium (assembly GCA_048498955.1). Classification (GTDB taxonomy): domain Bacteria; phylum Verrucomicrobiota; class Verrucomicrobiia; order Opitutales; family Opitutaceae; genus Lacunisphaera. The sequence continues at coordinate 78,995 of JBEHWZ010000008.1, forward strand.
CTTTCGCCGGCGCCCGCGACATCCTCGCCGAACGCATCAGCGACCACGCTCCGGCCCGCGAAAAACTCCGCATCGTCTACCGCGCCCAGGCCAAGGTCGGCTCCAAGGTTCTCTTCGGCAAGGACACGGATCCCGAGGCGGCTAAGTTCAAGGATTACTTCGACTGGGCCGAGCCGCTCGCCAAGGCACCGTCGCACCGCGTGCTCGCCATGCGCCGCGGTGAGAACGAGGGCTTCCTCATCATGCGCATCACGCTACCGGACGAACTCACGGCCGTCGCCGAGGTCGAGCCGCTGTTCGTGAAGAACAAGTCCTCCTGCGGCGAACAGGTGCGCCTCGCGACCACCGATGCCTGCAAACGCCTGCTCGGGCCCGCGATCGAGACCGAGATGCGCATCGAGTCGAAGAAGCGCGCCGACGAAGCCGCGATCAAGGTCTTCACCGACAACCTGCGCGAACTCCTCCTCTCCGCCCCGCTCGGCCAAAAGGCCGTGATGGCAATCGACCCGGGCTTCCGCACCGGCTGCAAGACCGTGATGCTCGACCGCCAGGGCAAGCTCCTGCACAACGACGTCATCTACCCCGACCGCCACGCCGAGGAAGCGAAGGAGAAACTCCTCGGCTTCGTGAAGTTCTTCAAGGTCGAGGCCGTGGCCATCGGCAACGGCACCGCCGGCCGCGAGACCGAGTCCTTCGTCCGCGCCCTCGGCCTGCCGCCGTCAATCCCAGTCGTGATGGTCAACGAGTCCGGCGCGTCGATCTACTCCGCCAGCGACGTCGCCCGAGAGGAATTCCCCGACCACGATCTCACCGTGCGCGGCGCCGTCTCGATCGGCCGCCGCCTGATGGACCCGCTCGCCGAACTCGTGAAGCTCGACCCGAAGTCCATCGGTGTCGGCCAGTACCAGCACGACGTCGACCAGTCCGCGCTCAAGCGCTCACTCGACGACAGCGTCGTCAGTTCCGTGAACGGCGTCGGCGTCGAACTCAACACTGCTTCGAAGCAGCTGCTCAGCTACGTCTCCGGCCTCAACGCCACGACCGCCGCCGCAATCGTCGCCCGCCGCAACGAGAAAGGCCCGTTCAAGGCCCGCGCCGAGCTGCTCGACGTGCCGCGCCTCGGCCCCAAGGCCTACGAACAGGCCGCCGGCTTCCTTCGCATCCGCGACGCCGTGCATCCGCTCGACGGTTCCGCGGTGCACCCAGAGCGCTACCCGCTGGTCGAGAAGATGGCCGCCGATCTCGGCGCGACCGTCGCCGATCTGACGCGTGACGAAAAACTGCGCAAGCGCCTCAAGCTCGAGAGCTACGTCACCACCGACGTCGGCCTGCCGACGCTCAAGGACATCATGGCCGAGCTCGCCAAGCCCGGCCGCGACCCGCGCGAGAAATTCGAAGCGTTCAGCTTCCAGGAAGGCGTAAACAAGCCCGAGGACCTCAAGCCCGGCATGAAGCTGCCGGGTATCGTGACGAACGTCACGGCCTTCGGCGCGTTCGTCGACATTGGCGTCCACCAGGACGGCCTCGTGCACGTCTCCCAACTCGCCGACAATTTCGTGAAGGATCCGGCCGAGGTCGTGAAGCCGCAGCAGAAGGTCACGGTGACCGTCACCGAGATCGACCTGCCGCGCAAACGCATCGCCCTCTCGCTGCGCAGCAACCCGGTGATCGGCCCGAAGGCACCGCTCGGCCAGGGCGGCCCGCGCACGTCGCCCGGCGGCCCCGGCGGCAACCGCGGTGGCGCTCCTGCCCCGCGCCCCGCCGCTGCGCCCCAATCGCTCAACGGCGACTGGTTCACGCAGGCGTTGAACAAGAAGAAGTGAGGCGCGCGCCTGCGCGCGCCCCACACACCCCGCCCTACCGCGCACCCCCTTCATAGAGGGGACTTCGGCTGCGTAGATTGATTCCCCTCTATGAAGAGGGGTGGCGCGCAGCGACGGGGTGTGTTGGATTGAAATCCGCGCCCATCCACTTCCGCTCGACTCGCCACCACGGGCTGGCATTCCTGCGGGCATGTCTGCCGCGAAATCGTCCTGGCTGCGTCCGTCCCTTGACTGGCTGCTGGTCTTTGTGCCCGTCGCCTTTGCCCTCCGCTATGTCCCGGCGTGGTCGAACGGCACCGCGCTCTTCATCGTGTCCGCCCTCGCGATCATCCCGATCGCGGGCTGGATGGGCCACGCCACGGAACAGCTCGCCCACCGCATGGGCGAAGGCGTCGGCGGCCTGCTCAACGCCTCCTTCGGCAACGCGGCCGAGCTGATCATCGCCCTCATGGCGCTGCGCGCCGGCCATATCGAAGTGGTCAAGGCCTCCATCACCGGCTCGATCATCGGCAATCTCCTGCTCGTGCTCGGCGCGTCAATCTTCGCCGGCGGCATCCGTTTCAAGCAGCAGAAGTTCAACAAGACCGCCGCGCGCTCCTCCTGCACCGCACTGATCCTCGCGGCCGCGGCGCTCGTCATCCCGACCATCTTTCACCACGCCGCCGCGCAGACGCCCGGCGGCTGGACTCCGCTTGCCGAACAGCGCCTGTCGCTGGCGATCGCGATCGTCCTGATCGCCACCTACGGCGCGATTCTCATTTTCTCCCTCGTCACGCACAAGCAGCTCTTCGTCGGCGGCGAGGCGGACATCGCGGACACCAATGCCCAGGCCGCTGAGGAACACGCCGAGAAACCCTGGTCCGTCGGCAAGGCCGTCGGCGTGCTGCTCGTCGCGACGCTCGCGGTCGCGTGGGTTTCCGAATTTCTCGTCGGCGCGGTCGAGGCCGCGCAGCACTCGCTCGGTGTCACCGAGGTATTCGTCGGCGTGATCATCGTCGCGATCGTCGGCAACGCGGCCGAACACTCCACCGCCATCACCATGGCGTTGAAAAACAAGATGGACCTCGCGCTCGGCATTGCCGTCGGCTCGAGCCTGCAGATCGCGCTCTTCGTCGCGCCGGTGCTGGTGTTCGCCAGCTACCTTTTCCCGCACCAGCTCAACCTTGAGTTCACGCTGCCGGAAATCGCCGCCGTGGTCATCGCCGCGTTCGTCACCGATCAGATCGCCGGCGACGGCGAGAGCAACTGGCTCGAAGGCGTCCAGCTCCTCGCCCTCTACGTGATCATCGGCGTGCTGTTCTACTTCCTGCCGGCGGTCACGCATTGAGGTTCGCAAATCGGGTGTAGGGTCGGACCTTGGTCCGACCTCGCGCTCGAGGTCGGCGCCTTTCGGCAAGCTCAATTCATGAGCGGTATCTTGACCATGCAGTAGCGAGCGACATGCTCGCCACCTGATCGGGCCGATCCACTCGCCAGGGCCGTGGCACAAACCACCATGGCAAAATTACCTGAAGCTCCACCGATCCATATCATCCGTCGTCAACGCGTCGTGCTCGATCACGATCTCGCCAAGCTGTACGGCGTTTCCACAAAAGTCTTCAATCAGGCGATCCAAAGAAATCGCTTCAAGTTTCCAAAGGATTTTTCTTTTCAGATTACCAAACAAGAAGTTGCAAACTTGAAGTCACAAATTGTGACTTCAAGTTTGGCGTCTCCACAGAGCGTTGGTCACGGCGGCACGCGCAAGCTTCCTTGGGCCTTCACGGAACATGGCGCCATCATGGCGGCCACCATTCTGCGCAGTCCGCGCGCCGTCGCGATGAGCGTGTACGTCGTGCGCGCCTTCGTGCGCATGCGTGATGAACTGATGACGAATGCCGTTATCTTGAAGCGGCTCGAGCAGATCGACCGCAAGCTTCTCGAACATGATATCGTGCTGCGCGACATCGTGGAAAAATTAATGCCATTGCTCGCTGAACCTCCGGAGACGCCGCGCAAGGAAATCGGATTTCACACCTCTCTCCGCAAAACGAAGCAGTGATCACGCATCGGCCAGCGCCAAGCCGGCGAGGCGTCCGGTCGTCCAGGCCGATTGGAAATTGAAACCGCCGGTCACGCCGTCGATGTCGAGCATCTCGCCGGCGAAGTGCAGGCCGGGTGTGAGGCGGCTTTCCATCGTCTTGAAATCCACCTCGGCGAGGCGGACGCCGCCGCAGGTGACGAACTCCTCCTTGAACATGCTCTTCCCGTCGACGGCGAATTCCGCTTCGCAGATCTGGCCGGCGAGCGCGCGCAACGCGGGGTTGCCGATGTTGGCCCAGAGAGCGTCCGCCGCGATGCCCGCGGCCGGCACGAGTTTCTCCCACAAGCGCGCGGGCAGCGCGACCGGGCAGCCGTTCATGACCTTGCGCTTCGGGTTCGCCGCGCGCGCGGCCTCGAGCGCGGTGCGGGCGGTCTCGACGTTGAGCTGCGGTACCCAATTCACGCGCAGGGCAAACTTGTAGTCGCGCTCCGCCAGCTCGCGCGCGCCCCAGGCGGACAATTTCAAAACCGCCGGACCGCTCAGCCCCCAATGCGTGATGAGCAGCGGACCGCGCTCCTTGAGCTGCGTGCCCACGACGGCCGTCGCGGCTTCGGGCACGGAAACGCCCGACAATTCCTTCAGGCGCGGATCATTGATGTGAAACGTGAACAGCGACGGCACGAGCGACTCAATCGTGTGGCCGGCCTGCGCCGCGATCGTGAAGCCGGCGCTGGAGCGGTTGCCGCCGGTGGCGAGGAGCAGGCGGTCGCAGGGGAAGGTTTCGCCTGACGCCAGCTGCAGGCGGAAACCTGGAGGGCTGGTCTCCGCACCAGCCGGCCGGTCGGGAGACCGGCCCTCCACGGACTTCACTCCGCAACCCGTGCGGATCGTGACGCCCGCCTTCTGCGCCGCGCCCATCAGGCAGTCGACGATCGTCTGGGAATTGTCCGTGACAGGAAACATGCGTCCGTCCTCCTCGGTCTTGAGCGCGACACCGCGCGCGGCGAACCACTCGACGGTATCGCGCGGTTGCCAACGGGAAAAGGCGCCGAGCAGTTCGCGCCCGCCGCGCGGGTAGCGCTTCACCAGCTCGCGCGGCTCGAAGCACGCGTGCGTGACATTGCAGCGACCGCCACCGGACACCTTGACCTTCGCCAGCAGGTGCGCGGTGGCCTCGAAAATCGTCACGGCAACATCCGGCGACGCCTCCGCGGCGGTGATGGCGGAAAAAAATCCCGCCGCGCCGCCGCCGATGATTGCGATCTGCCGTTTGGCCATGGGGCGCAGCGTGCCTGACTCGCACCGGCTGGAAAGCCCAAAGGCCGGGGACGGTCTTTCTGTAGCGGCGGTCTATGACCGCCATTCGGGCGCATTCGGCAGTCATAGACCACCGCTACAGTTCGATTCGCAAAAACGAAAACGCCGCAACCTACCCCTAGGCTGCGGCGCTATCTTTCGCACACGCCACGGCCCAACACCGTGGCAATTGGATAAATTAATTCGCGGCGGGCTTGTCGCCGTCGTGATGCTCTTCGCGGCGCTTTTCGCCACGCTCGCGCATCTTGTCGGCCTTGGCCTTCTGCTCGGGCGTCAGGACCGCATCGCGCTGGTCCTTGTACTTCTTGTGGATGTCCATCGCCTTGGCGCGACGGTCATCCTTCGAAAGCGCGGTGTTGCCCTTGAGGGTGTCCATCTCGGCCTTTTCCTGCTCGTTGATGGCTTTCCACTTGGCCTTCTGGTCGTCCGTGAGGCCCAGGGCCTCGGCGAGGCGGTCGCCGGCCTTTTCCATTTTTTCGCGGCGGCCTTCCGGAGAAGGAGCAGCGGCGTCTTGCGCACGCGCCACGGGGAGCGCGAGGACGAGGGCACCGACAACAATAGCGAGACCGGACAGAAAGCTTTTCGGGGAGGTTTTCATAGCTGCTAACCAAGACGCGCGGGAATTCGCCTGGTTTCGCGTGGTTTCATTTTTTTAATTTCCCCGGAAACCTCCCGGGACTTCCTCCCGTAACCTCGCGCCAACGGCGGCTTTACAGCACGGCGCCCGCCGCCAAGCTGCGCGCATGATCGAAGTCAGCGGTCTCACCAAACGGTACGGCGATTTCACCGCCGTGAACAATTTGTCGTTCACCGTGCAGCCGGGCGAGGTCATGGGCCTCGTCGGCCCCAACGGCGCGGGCAAAACCACCACGCTGCGCTGCGCCACCGGCATCATCCCGCCCACCGCCGGCGTGCTCAAGGTCGCGGGCATCGATCTCGCCGTCGACGCCGTTGCGGCGAAGCGGCAGCTCGCGTTCTTTCCGGACGAACCGCGCCTCTTCGACCACCTCACCGTGCGCCAGCACCTCGCCTTCGCGGCAAAGATCTACCAGGTGCCCGACGCCGAGGCGCGCGCTGCGGCGTTGCTCACTGAACTCGAGATCGCCGACAAGGCCGACCAGCTGCCGGGCGAACTCTCGCGCGGCATGAAGCAGAAGCTCGTGATCGCGTGCGGCCTGCTGCACGGCCCGAAGGTGATGTACTTCGACGAACCGCTCACCGGCCTCGACCCGCTTGGCATCCGGCGCATGAAGGACACCATCCGCCGCCTCGCGCGCGAGGGCGCGGCGATCATCCTCAGTTCGCACCTGCTCAGCCTGCTTGAGGAGGTCTGCACGCACGTGCTCATCATGAAGAAGGGCGAACTCGTGTCCGTCGGCACGCTGCCCGAGGTCGTCGCGCAATTCAGCAACGGCGAAACCGGCGTGAGCCTCGAGGAAGTGTTCATCCGCGCGACGGGCAACTCCGAGCACTGAGCCCATGCCCCTGCTGCGTGCCCTGCTCTATTTGCGCCTGACGACGGTGCGCAACATCGCGCTCAGCCGCCTGCGCCGGCTGAAGCAGCCGAAGTACCTGTTCGGGTTCCTCGCGGGCGCGGCCTACATCTGGTTTATCTTTCTCCGGCACCTCGGCACCGGCGGCGGCAGCCATGGCCCGGCGGCGCCGTTCGGCGGCATGTTCGGTGACACGACTGTGGAATTTTTTGCCGCGGCCATTCTTTCGATTTTCGTCCTGCTGATCTGGGTGTTTCCCAGCGAGCAACCCGGCCTACCCTTCACCGAGGCCGAGGTCGCCTTCCTGTTCCCCGCCCCGCTCTCCCGCCGGCAGCTCATCCACTACAAGCTGCTCGACGGGTTGATCACGTCGCTGCTGAGCGCGCTGTTTTTCACGGTGATGTCGATCGGCCTGCGCCACGGCTGGCTCGGCGCGCTGCGGCATTTCGGCGCGTGGTGGATCCTCAACGCCAACCTCTCGCTCCACCAATCCGCCGCCGCGTTCAGCATCAGCCGGCTGTCGGCGCTCGGCCTGGGCAGCCGCCTGCGTCGCGGATTGCTGCTGGGCGCCGCCGCCGTGATCGCCCTCGGCCTGCTCTTCTTCTCGTTCTACTCCGACGTCACGCAGCTCAAGTTCCTGCTGTGGCCGGCGCGGCTGTTCGTGCGCCCGTTCCTCGCACCCGATCTGCTCAGCTACGCGCTGGCGCTGGTACCGCTACTCGGGTTGCTCGTGCTGCAGTATTTGTATGTGCACCGGATGGAAGCGCCGTTCGAGGAGGCGTCCATCGCGCGGGCGCAGAAAACCGCCGAGACCGTCGCCAACATGCGCGCCGGCAAAGGGGTGCGCTTTGGCTCCGGCAAGGTGAAGGCGCGGGGCGAACCGTTCCGCCTCGGTTCGCGCCTGCCACCGGAGTTCGCGCTGCTCTGGAAAAACCTCATGGCCGCGCCGCCCTACCTGAATCGCAAGATGTTCGTCGGCGCCGCGGTCGTGATCTACATCGCCGTGCGCTGGCTGCAGTCGCTGCCGCCGCCCACCTCCAAGTTCGCAGTGGCGTTCGGCGTCATCTCGCTGGTCTTGCTCGGCTACCTCGTGGTCTTCGGCCCGCAACTCGCGCGCAACGACCTTCGCGGCGACTTGCTCAACGCCGACATGCTCAAGGCGTGGCCCCTGCCCGGCTGGCGCATCGTGCTGGGCAGCCTGCTGGCCCCGGCGATGATCCTGGCCAGCATCGCCTGGCTGCTGGTCTTCGCCGCCGCCCTCGCCTTCTATCCGGGTGCGGGCAAGATGCTCTGGCTGACGCCACAGCTGCGCATCGCGGGAGTCATTGCGATCACCGTGGTCCTGCCCGCGCTCTGCATGCTGCAACTGCTCGTGCCCAACGCGGCGACACTCCTCCTTCCGGCGTGGGCGCAAACCGGCCGGCCCACGACCGGCGGCATGGATGTGATGGGCCAGCGCCTGATTTTCTTCGTCGGCCAGTTTCTCTGCCTGCTCGCGGTGCTGCTGCCGGCGATCTTCCTCGGCTGGTTTACGTATTTCATTACGCAATGGCTGATCGGATCGGCCGCGGCGGTGCTCCTGGCCGTCGTGCCGGTGCTGGCAATCATCGGCGTGGAATTGTGGCTGGGCCTGCACTGGGTCGGCCTGCGCTTCGAGGCGCTGGATATTTCAGCGGAGCTGCGGCCCTGAGGCCGCAGCAAGTAACAAGTATCAGGTATCAAGTACCAAGGAGCGGTACCGCCGGCGTCGGTTTGAACTTGGAACTTGTTACCTGATACTTGTGACTTGGGATCTCGTGGATTTCCCCTTCCGCACCGCCATTGCCCGCCAGGTCGTGGACGCCGCCCAGCGCCGCCTGCCGGTGGAAGTGCGCGAGGTCGCGGAGACGGTGCCGGTTTGCTATGAGCCGGTGCCCAACGACGACATCGTCGCCGAGGGCTGGGAACCCGACATCCTCGGCCTGTTCGTGGGCCACGAACACGGCGGCGAACTGCGGTCGGACGACATCCCGCTGCCGCCCCAAATCCTCCTCTTTCTCGACAACCTCTGGGACTACGCGGAGGGCGACGAAGAGATCTACCGCGACGAGGTCCGCCTCACCTACCTGCACGAACTGGGGCATTACCTCGGCTGGGACGAGGACGAGGTCGCCGCGCGCGGGCTGGAATAGAGCGAAAAACCGCCCAAAACCGCTTTTCCCGAGGGAAGAAGCGTTGAACTAGGGCTTTCATTCATTCCGTGAATGTGTTTATTCCCGGGCAGCAATTTGGACCCATCGGGTAGAATTGCTGTCTCTCCCAACACATGAAGAAGTTCATTATCGCCCTGTTCAGCCTTTCCCTGCTGGTTGGCGCCGCGCGCGCCGAAAGCTTTGACCGCAAAACCGTTCTCGAGGAACTCGATTCCTGCGAGGCCATCATTCGCGAGCTGCAGGGCAACTACAAGACCGCCATCCCGGCCGACGTGCTCCGCCGCGCCCGCGGCATCATCATCGTCAACCAATTCCAGGGCAGCTTCATCCTCGGCATCAAGGACGGCTACGGCGTCGCCATGGTCCGTCGCCCGAACGGCAAGTGGTCCGTCCCCGCCTTCCTCAAGGCCGGCGAGCTCAGCATCGGCCTTCAGGCCGGCGCCAAGTCGATCAACGTCGTGTACCTCCTGATGGATGACAACGCCGCGCGCCTCCTCTTCAAGAACCGCATGAATCTCGGCGCCGAAGCCAAGGTCGCCGCCGGCATCCGCGCCGCCGAGCGCGAAGCCGTCACCAAGACGCTCCCGGGCGACCCGAACGTGCTCGTCTACTCCACCGTCGAGGGCCTGTACCTCGGCGCCGCGGTCAAGACCGGCTACCTCTCGCCGCACCAGAAGGCCAACGAGCTCTTCTACAACGCCACGCACCGCATGCCGGAGCTGCTCTACAGCGATTGGGTCACGCCCCCGCAGGAAGCGAGCTTCCTGATGAACTACGTGACCGCGATCACGCAGTAGTCGCGAAATCTCTCTCGAACCAAAACCCGTCTCGCTCCGCAGGACGGGTTTTTTGTTGGCTGCTTTGAAAACGCCCGCGCGTGTCCTGAAGCTCTGCCTACAAATACATTCCCATCCCCGCTACCGGTCATCCTGAGCCGTGCGAAGGATCCAAGGGCAAGGAAGGACATTCGCGGACCGGGTGGATCCTTCGCACGGCTCAGGATGACGGTGGGGGCGAGTGGAAGTTTTCCGTACTCGAAAATCCACCGCATTGACGTCTCACAGCTTCCGCCAGGTCCCGAGATAAGCCACCAGCTGGCCGAGCACTTCGTCGGCGATGCGCGCCTGCGCCTCGATACGGTTCGCGCCGGGCAATTCCACCGTGCCGGAATGCAACGCCAGTTTGCCGCCCTTCAACTGATGGCAGATCGCCCACCATGCCATCGGTGACTTGATCTTGTCCGCCCGCGACGGCTCGGCGTAGCCCGTGGTTGCGACGCCGAGGTCGGAGCCGAACAATTTCGTGACGCCCAGAGCCATCTCCACCGCCACGCGCTGGGAAACGCTGTTCACGGTGCGCGCATGCGCGCGGTTCACGCCGAGCAGCTTCACTTTCTGGTCGAGGGAGTAAGTGGTGACGCCGCCGAGAAAATAAGCCGACGACCCGGAAACCGACGCCACCTGCGCCTGCAGGTGTCCGGCCGTCAGGCTCTCCGCCACGGCCAGCGTCAGCGCCGGGCGAACGAGGATCAGTTTCTTCAGCTCGGTGGCGGTGCTCATTTCGTATGCGCCAGCAGCCAGGTGTAGAGATCCTGGCTGGAGTAAACCCGGATCCAGGTGTCGTGGCCCATGTCGGACTCGATCGTAAAGCGCACGTCGGGGTGTCCCCGCTTCTCGAGTTCATTCAGCAGCGGATAAAAGTAACGCACCGGCACGGAAGTGTCGCGCCCGCCGGCGAAGCACCACAGCGGGAGCTTCGCGTCGGCGATCGGCTTCGCCATGTCCACCGTGCCGTAACCGACCACGGGCACGATCGCGGCAAACTTCTCCGGATGCTTGGAGGCGAGGTACCACGTGCCGAAGCCGCCGTAGCTCAGGCCGGTGAGGTACACGCGCTTCGGGTCGCCCTTGTAGGTCGCAATCGTGCGGTCGATCATCGCCATGAGCTCGTCGTCGATCGTGTTCCAGCCGCGCGGGTCGTGTTCGAAATCACGGTCCGATACCTCCGCAAGCTGGCCCTGCATCACATCCTTGCCGGTGTAGTGCGGCGGATAGGGATGTGTCGGCGGACCGGGGATCCGCTCGGGAATTTCCTCGGGCTTGCGGTTCTTGATGTAGTCGACGTCGCCCTGGTCATACATCGGCAGCTGCGGCGAGATGATGACGAACGGCAGGTCCTTCTTTTGCGCCCAGGCCTCGAACAGCGGTCCGTGCTTCAGCACGTAATCGAGTTCCTTCTTCCCGTCGCCGCGCTCGCCGTTGCCGTGGAGGAAAAGCATCACCGGCCACTTGTCCTGCTGCGCAAATCCGCGCGGAAGGTACACGAAGTAATCGCGATCAGCGTTCATCTTCGCGCTATGGTACGTGATGCGGAGCAACCGCGGCGGGGATTTCGCCAAGGCAGTCATGGGGATGAGAGCGGCCAGCAGGAGAACAGCGAGGGGTTTGAACATGGGGTAAAAGAAGACGCCACCAGAGGTAGCCAGTCCGGGCCTTACTTCAACCCGCGACTGGCGGCCGCGAGTATTCGCCGCACCCGCCAGCGCTGGCCGAGGTTGACGATGAAGCCCACGCAATCCGCCGCGCCGCAGCGGCAAGGATGATCGCGCCATTCCGAATACGGAAACCCGTAGTCGTAGGTCAGCTCCTCGCCGGGCGCGATGTCGCGCTTGGCCACGATCCAGATGCCGCGCGGCCCCTGCTGCGATTCGCAGTTGGGCGCGCAGGAGTGGTTGATGCGGCGCGCCGGGTTCCACGACACCTGCCCGTCGATGTCGTAGCGCGTGGTCTGCTCGAAAATATAAACGCAACCATCCCCGCCGGCCGCCAACCGGGCGATGCGCCGATCCTCGCGACGCTGGGCCTCGGCCTTGGTGATCCGTTCGCCCACGTATTCGATGATCTCGGTGTCCTGCGGAATGAAATCCCGCGCGAAGAGCCCATACCCGTGCAGGCCGGAACGGCCGAGGCGCACCTCGGGCGGGATTTTTCCGCGCCGCGCGGGCGCTGAACCGCGACTCATTTCAGCTCCAAGCCGACCGGGCAGTGGTCGCTGCCCATGACTTCCGGAGAAATCCACGCGCGCTTCAGCGACGATTTCAGTTTCTCGGACGCCACGAAGTAATCGACGCGCCACCCGATGTTCCGGGCGCGGCAGTTCATCATCTGGCTCCACCACGTGTAGTGGCCGGGGCCTTTCTCGAATTCGCGGAAGGTGTCGACGAAGCCGGCGTCGAGCACCGCGCTGAAGTTCGTGCGCTCCTCCTCGGTGAAGCCGGCGTTGCGCTTGTTGGTTTTCGGATTCGTCAGGTCGAGTTCGGTGTGCGCGACATTCAAGTCGCCGCAGAACACGACCGGTTTCTTCTTCTCGAGCTTCTTGAGGAATTTCAGGAACGCCGGGTCCCATTCCTTCGTGCGATAATCGAGCCGCGTCAGCCCGCGCTGGGAGTTCGGCTGGTAGACATTCACGAGATAAAAATCGGCAAACTCCGCCGTGATTACACGACCTTCGTCGTCATGGCCGGGCATCCCGATGCCGCAAGTGACGCTCTTCGGCGCCACGCGGGTGAAGATCACGGTGCCGGAGTAACCCTTCTTCACCGCGGAATACCAATGCGGCGTGTAGCCCGCCTCCCACGCCACGTGCTGGACGTCGCCCGGGTGCGCCTTGGTTTCTTGGAGGCAGATGACATCGGCATCGACCTTCTTCATGTAATCGAGAAAGCCCTTCTTCAGCACCGCGCGGATGCCATTCACGTTCCAGGAAACCAGTTTCATGCGGCCAGTCCGCGTGATTCCGGGCCGGGCCGCAAACCCATTTCGAACGGCTGTACCGCAAGAGGCGTCGAACTCCTGCGCGGCACGGGTGTCATGTGACAAAACCCGCTGTTGTCATCGCGCGTGGCACCGTTGAACCTGCCCTCCCTGTGAGCTCCTCCCATTTTCCTCCGCTGCCCCTCGGGCAATCCATCCCGGCCAGCCCGCACGCCGTGTCGTGCAGCCTGCCGACGATGCGCTCGGTCCGCGGCTACGAGGAGAAGAACCCGGAGATCGTCCGCCACCTCACCAACGGCTACCCGCGCTTCGTGGTACACCCGTTCGCGAAGAAGCTCGTAGCCCATTTCACCGCCACGACGCCCGCGCTCAAGGGCCGCACGCTCTGGCTGTGCACATCCGCCGCCATGGCGCGCGGGCTCGCGGAGCACCTCGGCACGGCGCGCGGCGCGGCGCTGTTCTCGCATGCGCAGGTTTCCGGCGTGTCGCACCCGGAAAACGCCGACACCTACGGGCTGGCCAAGACCTACCTCCAGAACATCGGTGGTTTCATCTCCTCCCGCGAGGCCGAGGACAACCTCGTCGCCCTGAACCTGCTCGCCGCACCGCATCCCGAGGATGTCTTCAAGGGTGACGCCCCCGCGGAAATCCGCCGCCAGCTGCAGACCGTGCTGCCCGGCACCACGACCGCCGACCTGATCCTCGCCAACTGCGGCATGAGCGCGATCAACGCCGCCTTCCGCGCCGTCAACGCCCTGCAGGCTCCGCGCGGCCGCACCGTCTGGCTCCAGCTCGGCTGGCTCTACCTCGACACCATCGCGATCCTGAAGAAGTTCACCGCGAAGCCCGAGGACTACGTCTACGTGCGCGATGTCTCGGACCTCGCCAGCCTCAGCCGGATCTTCGCCGCGCACGGCACGCGCATCGCCGGCGTCGTCGCCGAGGTGCCGACCAACCCGCTCATCCAAACGCCTGACCTGCCGGCCATCGCCCGCCTTTGCCGCCAGCACGGCGCATTGCTGGTCGTCGACCCGTCGATGAGCTCGATCTTCAGCCTGAACGTGCTGCCCCACTCCGACCTCGTCGTCAGCAGCCTCACCAAATACACCGCCAGCGAGGGCGACCTCACCGCCGGCCTCGTGACAATCAATCCCGCGAGCCCCGACGACGCCGCGCTGCGCGCCGGTGTCACCAACGCCGTCGAACCCCTTTACGCCCGCGATGCCGCGCGCCTCGCCTGGCAGATCAGCCAGACGCCCGCCGTGCTCGACAAGATCCAAGCCAGCACCCCGCAGGTCGTCGCTTTCCTCGAGAAGCATCCCGCGGTGCAGGACGTTTACTGGGCGCTGCATCCTGCCGGCCGCACCAATTACCTGAAGCTCGCGCGCACGCCCGAGGCGACCGGCGGCATGATCACCTTCACGCTGCGCGAACGCGGCGCGCTCGAGGATTTCTACGACAAGCTGCGCCTGCCCAAGGGCCCGAGCTTCGGCATGAAGACGACGCTGATCTGCCCGTTCATGTACCTCGCGCACTACGATCTCGTCACGACGCCCGCCGGCCTGGCCGAGCTCGCCGCGAGCAAGCTCGACCCCGACCTGCTTCGCCTTTGCATCGGCACCGAGCCCGTCGAGGAAATCATCCGCGCGCTGAACGAAGCGCTGGGTTAAAGGTAGGGCGCGGGTGTAGGAGGGGCTTTATGCCCCGACACTTTGCGCGCGCAATCCGTCGGGGCATAAAGCCCTCCCACCTCGAACCACTCACACCACCAGCGCCGGATAGTCGATATACCCTTCCGGCCCCTCGGCGTAGAGCTTGTCCTTCCGCACCGGGTTCAGCGGCGCGTTCTCGAGGAAGCGGCGCGGCAAGTCGGGGTTGGGAATGAAGAGCATGCCGTAGGCGATGGCGTCGGCGAGGCCGGTCTGGACCGCTTCCTCGCCCGACTCGCGGGTAAAGCCGCCGTTGAGCACGAGCGTGCCGCGGTAGTGCCGGCGCGCGATGCGCGCGAGTTCGCGCTCGGCCGGCGCCGCCTGGTCGGCGTGGCGCAGGTGCAGGTACGCGGCGTTGCGCCGCTGCAGTTCCTCGGCGACGTAGGCCACGAGCGCCTTCGGGTCGCTGTCCTTCATATCATTGAATGGCACGAGCGGCGAAATGCGCACCCCGACGCGATCCGCGCCGAAGACATCGCTCGCGGCATCGATCGCCTCGAACAACAGCTTGGCTCGGTTGGCGATCGAACCGCCGTACTCGTCGGTGCGATCGTTGGCGCCGTCGCGCAGGAACTGGTCGAGGATGTAGCCGTGCGCACCGTGAATCTCGACGGCATCGAAGCCGGCTTCCTGCGCGTTCTCCGCACCCTGCCGGAACAGCTCCACGACGCCGGGAATTTCCTCCGTGCGCAGCGCGCGCGGTGCCGGGTACGGTTGCTCGCCGTTCGGCGTTTCGATCGTGTCGTTGCGAATCGGACGGTTGGTCGACGAGACCGGCTGCAGGCCGTTGTTCAAATCCTGGTGCGTCGCGCGGCCCGGATGCCAGAGCTGCAGCGCGATGCGGCCGCCGGCGCTGTGCACCGCCGTGGTCACCTTGCGCCAGCCTTCGACGTGCGCCGGGCTGTAGATGCCCGGTTCCCAGCCGAACGCGCGCGCGTTCCCCGCCACCATCGTCGCCTCCGCAATCAGCAGGCCGGCCGAGGCGCGCTGGCGGTAGTGCTCCGCGATCAGGTCGTTGGCCACATGCGAATGATCGGCGCGCACCCGCGTGAGCGGGGCCATCCAAACGCGATTGGGCACGGACAAGGAGCCGGCTGAACACGGGGTAAGGAGTTTCATCCGTTTCGAGTGTTAACTAACCGCGTGGAAAAAGCCACCGCCGCGACCGCCTCATTGTAGACGGAGCGTCCGTATGACGGACTTTAGGAAACGACCGCGCGCGTCAGCCGATGAAAGCGTCGCGCGAGCAAAACCGCCGCGACGCTCAAGCCCGCGGCCAGTCCCGTCCACACGCCGATCGGGCCGAGCGGCGTGTGGAACGCGAGGCCGTAGCCCGTCGGCAGCGAGATGATCCAATACGCGATAAATGTGATCACCGTCGGCACCTTCACATCGGTCAAACCCCGCAACATGCCGGCAGACACCACCTGGCCACCGTCGAACAGCTGGAAAATCGAGGCGACCAGCAGAAGGCGAGTCGCCAGCGCGATCACTTCGGCATCGGGCGTGAAACCCGCAGCCAGATGGCGGCCAAAGACGGCGAAGATGGTGGCGAACGTCAGCATCAGAACGACCGTCAGCCCGAGCGAACCGAACCCGATCGGTCGCAACGCCGCCTGCCGGCCCTCGCCGAGTGCCTTGCTGATGCGGATGCCCGTGGCCATTGAAAGCCCGAGCGGAACCATGAAGGTCAGCGCCGCGCAACTGAGCGCGATCTGGTGCGCCGCCAGCGGGACCGCGCCCAGCCAGCCCATCATCAGCATCGCCGCGGCAAACGCACCCGACTCGAACAGCAGGCTGACGGCTGCAGGCACGCCCATCTTGAGCAGTTCACGGAAGCGCCCGCGCTCAATGTCGCCCGGCACGTGCGCGTCGCGCCGCAGCCACAGGGCGATGATCGAGACCGCAATCGTGCGCGCGATCAGCGTCGCGACGCCCGAGCCCGTCAGGCCCAGCGCCGGCATGCCAAGATGCCCCCAGATGAAAACCCAGTTGAGAAACGCGTTCAGTGCCACATCGGCGAGCATGATGCTCGTGCCGACCCAAGGCCGGCCCAACGCATCGAGGTACTGGCGCTGCGTCTGAAAGTAGAAAACCGGGATCAGCGACAGCGAGTTGAGCAGAAAGAACGGCTTCACCACCGCGATCACTTCCGGCGGCTGGCCGAAGCGGTGCAGTTGCGTCGACACCACCGCGAGGAAGAGAAATGCCACGCTGCCGGCGACCAGCGCAAGGATCTTGCCGTGCCGCAGCCAGGCCGCGCAACCCGCGGCGTCGCCCGCGCCATGATCGCGCGCGGTGTAGACACCGACCGGGATGAGCAACCCGACGCCGATGATGTAGAGCAGGCCGAAGATGCCGTGCGTGAAAGCCGACGCCGCCAGCTCCACCGTGCCGACACGCCCGATGAACGCGGCATCGGTGATGCCGATGAGCATCTGGCTGACCTGCGCCACGATCATGGGCAGGGCCAGCGCCAGCGTGCGACGGAGTTCGGTCAAGACGACGGACATGCTCTCGCAGAACATCAGGAAACCGTCCGAATACACGGCTATTCGCCGGCCTCCCCGCGCAGTTCTCCCTCCGCCAACCCGCCACAGATCCGATCGCTCTTCCCGCTCCCTTCGCCGCCAATGTTCGCAATACGAACATTGGCCAGCTCTCCCCTCGAGGGAGGCCGTCACTCGGGCACCACAAATGTTCGTATTACGAACATTTGCGAGGGAGCGGGAGTTTTTCGGCTGCGGTGGAAGAGGCTCGATTTCCGGGTGCCGGTTTTTGGAGAATCACGGGCTGCTGCATGACTCCCCTGGCGCTTTCCCTCGTCTTCATCGCTGCGTTCATCCACGCGACCTGGAACTATGCCGCCAAGCGCTCAGGTGGCGGCCTGCCTTTTGTTTGGCTCTCGAGTTGTTTTGCACTGGGGCTCTACCTCGTCGGCGGAACCACTTACTGGCTCTGGCGCCAGCCCGTGCTGCCCGCGGGCATCTGGTGGATCGTGATCGGCAGCGGCGTGTTCAAAACGATTTATTCGCTGCTGCTGCAACGTGCCTACCGTTCGGGTGACTTCTCGCTGGTTTATCCGCTGACTCGCGGCATCGCGCCGCTGCTCGCCACGCTGGGTGCCATCACCTTCTTTGGCGAGCGTCCGTCGGCCCTGGCGCTGGCCGGTGGCGGCATCATCATCGCGTGCGTCTTTTATCTGACGGGCGGATCATCGATCCTGCAGGCGGACCGCGCGCACCTGAGAACCGGCATGCTTTACGGCCTGGCCTGCGGCACCTGCGTCGGCCTCTACACCGTATGGGACCAGCGCGCGGTATCGCACCTGCACCTGCCGCCGCTCCTGTACGATGGCGGCACCCAAATCGTCCTCTTTAGCATCCTGACCCCGTTTGCCCTGCAGCGGCGGGACGAGGTCGCCGCGATGTGGCGCGAGCACCGCGGCAAGGCGGCGGTCGTTGGGCTGCTCAGTCCGGTGGCGTACGTGCTCATCCTCACGGCCATGAGTTTCACCCCGGTGAGCTACATCGCACCGGCGCGCGAGATCAGCATCGTGATCGGCGCGTTCTTCGGCGCGAAGCTGCTCAAGGAAGCCGACGGCGCGCGCCGCCTCATCGCCGCTGCCGGCATGGTGGCGGGCATCATCGCCCTCGCACTCGGCTAGGATTTCTCTTTCGCCACGGGCAGGAGCGCGATGCCTTCCGGGCAATGCGTGCGGCCGGCGGTGAACTGGGACCGGCAGCGCGGGCAGTAACTCACGCTCGTCGGGCCGTCGGCCACCGGTGCGGCGAAGAGCTCCGCTTCCTTGATTCCCGCGGCTCGGATGTGCGGTGCGAGCTGCTTGGTCAGCTCGGCGCGGAACCACGTCGCGATCTCTTGCGCCAGCGGCGCGTCGGCCGTGGTGCCGAGCGGCCAGCGCAAATCCGAGAGCGTGTCGAACGCCAGCGTCCGCACCTGCGCAGGCTTCGCGCAGGCGAACGCAAAGGCGAGCGGGTGCTGCGCCGGAAAATAACCGTCGGCCAGCACTGCGCGCAACCGCAGCGCCTGCGGCGGCAACAGCAGCGCAGTGAAGAGCGAACTGCCGCGCTTGCCGGGCTGGACGGCTTTCAGCCGACGCAAGGCCAGCCACGCCCCGACGACCCCGATCAAATGCAGCAGCGCGAGATAGATGACGAACAACCCCCAAAGGTGTCCGCCAACGCCCGCCCAATACGGCGTCAGGCGATGCGTGATCTGGCCCACGAGGTAGGCAGTGACGAGCAGAGCAACCGCGAGGAAGAAAACGTTCGTGGTCGCCGCCAGCGACGAGTGCGCCAGCAGCACGCGAACACGACGGCGCAGGTGCGCGGGACGCAGCCAGCGGCGCATCCACCAAACGATGCGCGCCGGGCGCGTCGCCTCCGGCTCGCGCGCGAGCTCGAGCAATTGCTTCGCGCTGAGATGCCCGGTGTCGCGGCAAAAGCGCCGGCCGTTGATTTCAATCCAGCCGTCCTTGGTGGTAACCTCTTTGATGTCCGTCCACGCCACGCCGGTCGCCGCCGCCGGCGCATCGGTCGGGCGCCCGGCCGCACCGCACGCCCGGTTGGCAATGCCCGCCGGCGACAGCGCGAAGGGAATGTCCGCCACTACCGTGGACCAGCCGGTCGGCAGCCACGGGGGCGGCAGCAGGCGCGCAAAGTGGAGCCGCACGCGCTTCCAGCCGGTGACGCCAAAGCGCGCAACCGGCGGCAGTCTCCAGCCGTCAACCAGCCAGAGCAGCCAGAAGACCAGCAGCAGTGAGGCCCATTCGTTCATCCGCGACGCAAAAACCGGACGTCAGGACGACGACGAATCTTCAGGCGGACGCGCGCCGGTAATCTTGGCAAAGAGCTTCTTGATGCCCGCGCCGATGCCCACGACGACTGCGATCACGAGCTTCCAAGCCTTCGCAAAGAACACGCCGAACTTGGCGAGCCAGCCCATCTTGGCCGCGGCCGCGACGCCACCGCCGAGCACGAGCGCTGCGAGGCCGTATTCGGCCACTTTGTCGCCCGCCTTGAACTCGGAATACTTTTCGCCCGAAACGTAATTGAATCCGCCGGCGAGGAATTTGTCGGCCTCCACCTCGGCCTGCTTGAAGAGCGGCGCGTCGGTCACGAGCGTGACGTTCATCACGCCGCCGCGACCGAGCAAACGGATGCTGCCGTTGACCCAGATCTCCTTGTAGCTGTCCTGCGACGACGAAAGGTTGAAGGCCCACTTGAGGTTGTGCGTCACCGGGTCGTAGTGCGGTGGCGTGGCCCAGCCCTTGATCTTCATTTCGTCCCAACCGCGATTCTTGCGCTCCTCGTTGGCCGCGTCCTGATTTTCGCTCATGGACTTCATCAGCTTGTCCGCGTTCAGCTTGTCCTTGTCGTCATCCTTCACGTAGCCGACCGGGTCGTAGTCAAAGAACATCGTCCAGTCGCCGGGCGCGAGCACCACGCCGACTTCCTTGCCGCCGCGCTCGTTGCGCGTGAGCTCGAAAAACTTGTCGAGCGAGTCGGGCCCGACGAACTGGTAGCCCTGCGGCAGCTTGAGCTCGGCCGCCTTGCCCAGCGCCACTGTGGTCGGGCCGGACACCAGCTTGATGCCGGCGCGCTTGAAGGCCTCTTCGCGGGTCTTCGGCGGAGCCTCCGCCTCGGGTTTGGCGGGAGCGGCGGGTTTATCGTCGGCGTACGCGGCCAGCGCGCAGCAGAGGGAGAGCAACAGACAACGGAGGAGGGGCATGAGGGTGTGCGATTTGGTAGTGGTGGCCCGTGCGCCGGTTATTCCCGATGCGTTCCGGCCGGTCAAGCGGGCGTGCACCGAGTTTGCTCTGGCCCCGTTTTTCTTACGCGCTAGGTTGCGGTCATGCGTCGCTCCAAGGAAATCGTCATCCTTTTCGTCCTGCTGGTCGGCGCCATGGTCTTCGTGCTCTGGTACGTGATCGACCGGCGCGCGAAGAACCGCGCCGCGCCGCCCGCTCCCCCACACGTACTGGCACCCGAACCGCCTGCAGCCAATCCACCGGTCGCGCTGGGCACGCAGGAAACCGAGCACAAGACGATCGATTTTTCCTCGGGCAAGCCGGTCGTGAAGGATTCGCCGGAGGACAAGGCGGTGATCGACGCCGCGCTCAAGGAAATGGCCGAGGCGACGAAGGACGTGACGTTCGAGGCGAAGCCGAAGAAATAGGAACCCGCCGAACCCTGACCGCTTCGCGAATGGAGGGCCGAGCTCCCGCGAGGCCGGCCGACGCACGCGCTAGGCCTCGCAGGAGCTCGGCCCTCCACGTCTGAAGAGAATCACTTCGCGATCGGCGCGGGCGCTGCCTCCGCCATCAGCGTCGGCGTGCGGCGCTTGTGCGACAGCCAGTGCATGAAGCGGTCCATGTAGATGTAGATGACGGGCGTAATGTAGAGCGTCAGCAGCTGCGACACCATCAGGCCGCCGACCACGGCGAGACCGAGCGGGCGGCGCGATTCGGCGCCGGCGCCGAGGCCGAGCGCGATCGGAAGCGCGCCCGCGAGCGCGGCAAAGGTCGTCATCATGATCGGACGGAAACGCACGAGACACGCCTCGATGATCGCCTTCTCCGGATCGAAGCTGGCGCCCTGGTCGCGTTCCTTGGCGATGGCGAAGTCGATCATCATGATCGCGTTCTTCTTCACGATGCCGATGAGCAGGATGACGCCGACGTAGCCCATGATGTTCAGCTCCTCGCGGAACGCCCAGAGCGTCACCAGCGCACCGAAGCTCGCCGCCGGGAGACCGGAGAGAATCGTCAGCGGGTGGATGAAATCCTCGTAGAGCACGCCGAGCACGATGTAGATCACGAGCACCGCGGTGATGATCAGCAGGCCCATGCCCTGCATCGACGAGGTGAACGCCTGCGCAGAGCCGACGAAGTTATAACTGACCGTGGCAGGCAGCTCGCTGCGGATCGCCTGTTCGATCTTCGCCGTGGCTTCGCCGAGCGAGACACCCGGCTTGAGGTTGAACGACAGCGTGACCGCCGGCAGCTGGCCGAGATGGCCGACGGTGAGCGGGCCGACGGTGTGCCGGATGGAGGCGACGGTATCGAGCGACACGAGCTTGCCGCCCTGGCTGCGCAGGTAGATGAGCGAGAGCGCCGACGCGTCGCGGGCGAATTCCGGCGCGACCTCCATGATCACGTAATACTGGTTGGTCGGCGTGTAGATGGTGGAGACCTGACGCGTGCCGAACGCACTATAGAGCGCGTCTTCGATCTGCGCCGGCGTGATGCCGAGCGTGGCGGCGCGATCCCGCTGGATGTCCACCGCCAGCTGCGGGCTGGTGATCTGGATGTCGCTGTTGACGTCCGCCAGTTCGGGAATGGAACGGAACTTCTGCTCCAGCTTGTTGCCCGAGGTATAAAGTTCCGTCAGGTCGCTGCCGGTGAGCGTCAATTGGTAGAGCGCCTTGGTCAGCTGGCCGCCGATGCGGATGGCCGGCGGCACCTGCGGGTACGCCCGCAAACCGGGGATGACCGACAGCTTTTGCCGGAGATCGGTCATGATCTTGTCGATGTTCGGCCGGTCGCCGCGCGGCTTCAGCGTCATGAAAATGCGGCCCTGGTTCAGGACGCCGCTGCTGCTGCCGCCGCCGCCGATCGCGGACATGAAGGCGTTGACGTAGGGCTGCTGCGCCACGATGGCGGCGGCCGCCTGCTGGTGCCGCACCATTTCCTCAAAGGAGATGTCCTGTGCGCCCTCGGTGAAGACCATGACAATGCCGGTGTCGTCGGTCGGGATGAAACCCTTGGGCAGCACCCAGACCAGCACCACCGTCAGCACCGCCATTACCGCGGAGACCACCAGCACGGTGAAGCGGTGGCGCATGCCGATGTGCAGCGTGCGTTCATACAACCCGTGCAGGCCGTCGAACATGCGCTCGCTCCAGCGGAAAAGCCCGTTCTGCGGCGCGGCGTGACCGTGATCGCCCGCGGCCACCGGCTTGAGGAAGCGGCTGCAGAGCATCGGCGTCAGCGTCAGCGACACGATGCCCGACACCAGGATCGACGCGGTGATCGTGACGGCGAACTCGTGCAGCAAGCGGCCAAGGATGCCGCCCATGAACATCAGCGGGATGAAAACGGCCACCAGCGACAGGGTCATCGACAGGATGGTGAAGCCGATTTCCTGCGCGCCCTTGAAGGCGGCCTCGCGCACGCTCATGCCCGTCTCGATGTGGCGCACGATGTTCTCGAGCATGACGATGGCATCGTCCACGACGAAGCCGACGGACAGCGTGAGGGCGAGCAGCGAGAGGTTGTCCAGTGAGTAGCCGCAGAAATACATCACGACGAACGTGCCGAGCAGCGCCATCGGGATCGCCACGCTCGGAATGATCGTGGCGGGCACGGAACGGAGGAAGACGAAGATCACCAGCACGACCAGGGCGATGGAAAGCGTGAGCGTGAACTGCACGTCGTGCACCGATTCCTTCACCGCACGGGAATTGTCGCGCAGGATGCTGAGCTTGATAGATTCCGGCAGCTGCTTGGCGAAGATCGGCAGGAGGTCGCGCACGCGCTGGGCAACCTCGACGGTGTTGACGCCGGGCTGCTTCTGCACCGCCAGCATGATGGCGCGCGCGGGCTCCAGCTTGCCGTCGGCGTCGCGCTCCCCGTACCAGTTGGCATTGCGGTTGTCCTGCACGCTGTCGATCACCTCGGCCAGTTCGCCGAGGCGCACCGGGGCGCCGTTGCGGTAGGCGACGACGACCTTGCTGAACTCCGCGACGTTGGCCAGCTGGCCGCTCGCCTGGATCTGCATGGACTGGCGGACGCCGTCGAGCAGGCCGGTGGGCTGGTTGACGTTGTGGGAATCGAGCGCATTGCTCACTTCGTCGAGCGTGATGCCGCGGCTGGCGAGCAGGCGCGGGTCGAGGCGCACGCGCAGCGCGTACTTCTGGGCGCCGAAGATCTGCACCTGGGACACGCCGTCGACGGTGGAGATGCGCTGGCCCATCATGGTATCGGCGTACTCGTTGACGACGGCCAGCGGCAGCGTCGGCGACGAGAGGCCGATGAAGAGAATCGGCTGATCCGCGGGATTGGTTTTGCGATACGACGGCGGCGCGGGCATTTCCTGCGGCAGGCGGCGCTGCACGGCGGAGATGGCGGCCTGCACGTCCTGCGCGGCGGCGTCGATGTTGCGCTCGAGCGCAAACTGGATGGTGATCTGCGTGTTGCCGGTGCTGCTGGTCGACGTCATCGAGTCGATGCCGGCGATGGTGGAGAACTGGCCTTCGAGCACCTTGGCGACGGCGCTGGCCATCGTCTCCGGCGTGGCGCCGGGCAGCGAGGCGCTGACCTGGATGGTCGGGAAGTCGACTGTCGGGAGATCACTCACCGGCAGGAGCCGGTAGGCCATGACGCCGAAGAGGCACAACGCCGCCGTCATCAGCGTCGTCATCACCGGCCGGCGGATGCAAAGTTCGGGAAGATTCATCGCGCGATCCTCAGCTCTTCTTGGGCTGTTCCTTGGCGGCGCCGTCCGCCACCGGTGCCCCGCTCAGGGCGCGCGGCTCGGCCTTCATGCCGGGCAGGAGGCGCAGCTGGCCGTCGGTGACGACGGTTTCGCCGGCCTTGATGCCGCTCGCCAGGAGGGTGTTGTCGCGATCGGTGCGCGCGACCTTCACGTTGCGCAGCTCGACGGTGGCGTCGGACTTCAGCACGAAAACCGTGGAGCCGGTCTGGCTGTTTTGCACGGCGGTGGAGGGCACGACGATGGCGCCGGTGTCCAGGCCGGTCTGCGTGACCACATAAACGAAGCGTCCCGGCCAGAGCGCCTGGTCGGTGTTGGCGAACGTCGCCTTGAGCGTGATCATGCCCGTGGTCGCGTCGACGGCGTTGTCGATGAACTCGAGTTTGCCGTTCTCGCGCTTCATGCCGGTGTTGCGGTCGGTGGCGGAGACGGACACGTGGTCCTCGGCGATGGCCTTGCGGATCTCGTCGAGCGTGCCCTCCGGCACGGAGTAGGCGACGGAGATGGGCGCCAGCTGGTTGATGGAGACGAGGGTGAACGCGTTGTCGTTGGCCTTCACCAACGCGCCCTCGTGCAGCAGGCGCTGGCCGGTGCGGCCGGCGATCGGCGCCTTGATCTCGGTGTAGCTGAGACGCAGCTCGGCGTCGGCGACCTCGGCCTCGCGGGCCTGCACGTCGGCCTTCGTCGTCTCGGCCTTGGTCATGTACTGCGCGTACGCCTCCTTGGAAATCGCGGCCTGCTGTTCGAGGTGCGAGTAGCGGTCGGCGTCGACGCCAGCCTGCTCGGCCATCGCCTTGGCGGTGGCCAGCGCGGCGCGCGCCTGGCGGAGCGCATTGTCGAACGGACGGCGGTCGAGCGTGACGAGCGAGTCGCCCGCCTTGACCTCCTGGCCTTCCTGGAAATGCACCTCGGCGATGACGCCATCCACCTGGGACTTCACGCTGACGCTGCGCACGGCCTGCACCGTGCCGATCGACTCGACGCGACGCGGGACGTCCTGCTGCATGGCGACCGCGACCTGCACCGGCACGGCGGGCGCCGCGCCGCCAGCGCGGGTCTTGCCGGCTCCGCGACTACAACCGGCGGCCAGGGCCAGGACCGCGCCCAACAGCGCGGTGATCGACAAACGGACGAGGGATCGGGGTGACGTCTTCATTAAAGAAAGGGAATCAGCCGGCCTGCTCCAGCTTGAGCAGGTTGGCCTTGATGCGGCCGAGGTCGGCGACG
Source organism: Verrucomicrobiota bacterium (assembly GCA_048498955.1). Lineage (GTDB taxonomy): Bacteria > Verrucomicrobiota > Verrucomicrobiia > Opitutales > Opitutaceae > Lacunisphaera. The sequence goes on from JBEHWZ010000008.1 coordinate 104,067, forward strand.
AGCGCGGATCGGCGCGCGAGCGGAACACCGCGCAGGTAATCAGTGCGGAGTGTCGTCGCCGCCTGGTCGAGTTTCTCGACCATGCGCGTGGCGCGGGGCGTGAGGTAAAGATGATAGGCGCGGCGGTCGGAACGGCTGTCCCGGCGCTCGATCCAGCCTGCCTTCTGCAAACGATCCGCCTGCCGGCTCACGCTGATCTTTTCCATCTGCAGCTGCTCCGCGAGTTCGCTCTGGGTCGAGCCCGGCTGGCGGCCGAGATGAAACAGGAAAAGCCATTGCGCGCGCGTCAGGCCGAGCGGCCGCACCCGCCGGTCGAATTCGCGCCGCGCGAGCCGGTTGATATCGGCGAGCAGGAAGCCCAGGTGGCGGTCGGGGAGGCGGCGCAGCGCGGACATGGAGGGGCATTGGTAAGCTAGCTTACTTTTCATGGCAAGTGCGGCTTCCAGTCATCCCATTGAATTTTCTCCTCTGGGAATTGAACATTTAACGTTCCCCGTGACTTACCACCCGGCCACGCGCGACCGATGGTGGGCGCGCCCCTTCCCCATGCCGTACGTCCTCGCCCTCGAACAATGCACCGCATCGTCCCGCGCGATCGTCTTCGACCGCCGCGGCCGTTCGCGCGGCGTGGCGCAGCAAGAGTTCGTGCAGCATTTTCCGAAGCCCGGCTGGATGGAGCATGAGCCGCTCGATTTGCGGGACACGACGCGAAGAACCGCCCGCGCCGCGCTCGCGAGCATCGCTACCAGAGTGCCGACCCGCTGCGCGTGCCGGTCGTGCGTCCGCGCATCACCGAGACCACCGCGCTGGGCGCCGCCTACCTCGCCGGCCTGGCCACGGGTTTCTGGTACGACCGGACGGAAATCGCGGCCTTATGGTCGGCCAACCGCACTTTCCGGCCCCGCGCCGGACGGGTGTCCATGCAGCGCTTGCAGGCCGCGTGGCAAGGTACTGTCGCCCGGTCAAAGTCCCGTATAAGCACTTGATTGACAGAAGCGGGGCTTGCAGCGCGGGCCGGGGGCGGCAAGTCTCCCGGCCGCACACATCGCCCGCCGTATGAAAACTTTCCGTTTGTTCGCCGGCCTGATGGCCGCCGCCTTGCTCACCCCGCTTGCGCCCGCGCAGGATAACAGCGAAGTCGCCTCCTTGCTCGCCAAGGCCCGCCGCGGCAACGGTATCGCCCAATACAACCTCGGCCTCGCCTATTCCGAAGGCAAGGGCGTCTCCGCCGATCCGATCGAGGCGTTCGTGTGGCTCTCTCTCGCCCGTGAAAACGGCGCCCGTGGCCGCGCCCTCGATACGGTCGCCGGTTCGCTCGATCGCGCCTCCCTCGAAGCCGCCCAGCGTCGTCTGACCGAGCGCAAAGCGGAACTCGGCTCCCGCGCCATCGCGACCCCCGTCGCTCCCACCCGCACCGAAACCCCGGCCGCCAAGGAACCCGCCGCCCCGGTGACGCCCGCGGTGACCGCCCCGGCCACGCCTTCCGTCGACGACGTCGTCGCCCGCCTGCAAGCCGAGCGCGAATCCCTCACCAACCGCCTGACCGCCGCCACCGATGAACTCGCCGCCGCCCGCGCTGAGCGCGAGAAGCTCATCAAGCTGGCCGCCGACCAGGAAAAAGCCGCCAAGGTGGCCGAGAAACGCGTTTCCGAACTGAACAAGGCCGCCGCGGCCGCCTCCCTCGCCGCCAATCGCGCTGGCAACGACACCGCCGCGCTCGAAGCGAAGACCCGCGAGCTGCAGACCGCCCTCGCCGACCTCGAGGAAGCGCGCAAATTCGGCAAGCAGGTCGAAGACACGCTCAATCGCGTCAACGACGAGAAAGCCAAAGCCGAGAAAGCCGCTCAAGCTGAGCTCGCCGCCGCCCGGAGTTTTGGCGAGCAGGTCGAGAACACGCTCAACCGGGTCAACGACGAGAAGGCCAAGGCGGAAAAGGCCGCTTCGACCGAACTCGCCGCCGCCCGCAGCTTCGGTGAGCAGGTTGAAGGCACCCTCAACAAGGTGCAGGACCAGAAAGCCGCGCTCGAGACTTCGCTCCGCACTGCGGAGGCCCGCATCAAGGCGCTCGAAGGCCAGGCCTCCGGCGCCTCCGCCGACGCCAAGGCGCTCGCCGACCTGAAGTCCGCCAACGCTTCACTCTCCGCCCAGATCGACCAGCTGAAGAGCCAGATCGCCTCGATCAGCCAAGCCCGCGACACCGCCATCGCCGCTGCGGCCGCGAAACCCGACCTATCCGGCAAGGTGAAACAGCTCCAGGACCAGAATACCGAGCTCGCCGACACGGTCACGCAGGACCGCCAAAAAATCACCGGCCTCACCCGCGACCTCGAAGCCGCCAAAAACGCCGCACCGGCTTACCCCGACGTGCGTAGCCAAGTGGCCGAGCTCACCACGCAGCTGGCCGCGGCGAAAAACGCCAAGCCCGCGTACCCCGACTTGTCCGGCAAAGTCGCTGACCTCAACGCCCAGCTTACCGCCGCCAAGAACGCCCCGCCGGCCTATCCGAATCTTTCCAGCAAGGTCGCCGAGCTGACCGCCCAGCTTGCCACCGCTTCGACCGAAACCAGCCACGCCAAACAGGAACTCGCCGCCGCGACCAAGGCCAAGGAAGAAGCCGCCAGCGCGTTGGCTGCCGCCAAGAACGCCGCCCCGGCTTATCCGGACCTGCGTGCGCGTGTCACCGAACTCGAAGCCGCTGTCGCCGACGCGACGCGCAAACTCGCCGCCGCCGAATCAACCCAAAGCGACCTGAAAAAGCAGCTCGCTGCCGTTTCGGCCGAAGCCAGCCAGACCAAGCAGGAAGTGGCCGCGCTCACCAAATCGAAGGACGACGCCCAGAAAGCCCTGGCCGCCGCCAAGTCTGCCGCACCCGCCTATCCCGATCTCCGCAGCAACGTCAGCGAGCTCGAAACGAAACTGAACGCACTCACGCAGAGTAGTGAAGCCAGCCAGCGCACGCTGTCGCGCGAACTGGACGCCACGAAGTCCGCCCTCGCCAAAGCCAACGATTCCCTCGCGGCCAAGCCGGCCTACCCGGATCTGCGCAGCCAGGTCGCGTCGCTCGAGTCCGATCTCGCCAGCACGAAGAAAGCGCTCGCGGCAAAACCCGACGCGCCGGGCTATCCCAACCTCACGGGCAAGGTCGCGGAACTCGAGGCCTCGCTGGCCGCCGCGAAAAACGCCAAGCCGGCCTACCCCAATTTGACGGACAAGGTTTCCGAACTCGAAGGCCAGCTGGCCCGCTCCTCATCCGAAAGCAGCGCCGCCAAGAAGGAGATCGCCGCGCTGACCAAGGCCAAGGACGAGTCCGCCGCCGCCCTCGTCGCCGCGAAGAATGCAAAGCCCGCGTACCCCGACCTCTCCGGCAAAGTCAGCGAGCTGACCACCTCGGTCGACAAACTCACCCAGGAAAACGCCCAGCTCACCGCCGCCAACAAGGCGAAGCCCGCCTACCCTGATCTCCGCGGCCAGGTCGCCACGCTCGAGTCCGATCTCGCCAGCACCAAGAAGGCCCTCGCGGCAAAGCCCGACGCGCCGAGCTACCCCAATCTCACGGGCAAAGTCGCGGAGCTAGAGGCCTCGCTCCTCGCGGCGAAGAACGCCAAACCGGCTTACCCGAATCTGTCGGACAAGGTTTCCGAACTGGAGAGCCAGCTCAGCCGTTCTTCCTCCGAAGCCAGCGCCGCCAAACAGGAAATCGCCGCCCTCTCGAAAGCGAAGGACGAATCCGCGGCCGCCCTCGCCGCGGCGAAGAACGCGAAGCCAGCTTATCCCGACCTGAGCGGCCGCGTCAGCGAACTTGAAGGCCAGCTGACCGCCGCCAAGAACGCCGCCCCCGCCTATCCCAACCTTTCCGGCAAGGTCACCGAGCTGACCGCCACGATCGACAAGCTCGCTCAGGAAAACGCCCAGCTCACCGCGGCCAGCAAAGCCGCCCCGGCGTATCCGGACCTCCGCGGCCAGGTTGCGTCACTGGAATCCGATCTCGCCAGCACGAAAAAGGCGCTCGCCGAAAAACCCGCCGCTCCGAGCTACCCCGACCTGTCCGGCCGCGTCGCCGAACTCGAAGGCCAGCTGACGGCCGCCAAGAACGCCACACCCGCCTATCCCGACCTGCGCGTGCGCGTAGGCTCGCTCGAAAGCGAACTGGCCGCCACAAAGACCGCCCTCGCGGCCAAGCCCAATGCACCGGCTTATCCCGACCTTTCGGGCCGCGTCGCCGAGCTTGAGGCCGCCGTCACCGATTCCTCCCGCAAGCTCGCGGCCGCCGAGACCGCCCAAGCCGACCTGAAGCAGCAGGTCGCCGAGGCCGGCACTTGGCGCACCTCGCTGCAGGGCGAGCTCGCCAAGGCCCGCGCCGCCGCGGACGCCCCGCGCTTCCCTGACCTTTCGGGCAAGGTCACCGAACTCGAAACTTCACTCGCCCTCGCCACCCAAAAGACCGCGCTCGCCGAACAGAACCGCGCCGCGACCGTCCAGCAGTTCGACGACTACAAGAGCAGCACCGCCGCCGCCGCGCGCGAGCGCACCACGCTGCAGGCCAACCTGAAACTCCTCGAATCCGACAAAGCCTCGCTCCGCCGCCAGGCCGAGTCGGTCGGCAACGAAGCCAGCCAGCTCCGCACCCAGGTCTCCGCGCTGAAGGAACAGCTGGCCGCCAAGCCCGCCGCCCCGAGCTACCCCGACCTTTCCGGGAAAGTCGCCGAACTCACCGCGCAACTCGCCGCCAAGCCGGCTGCTCCTTCCTATCCCGATTTGTCGGGTCGCGTCAGCGAGCTCGAAACCCAACTGGTCGCCGCGAAGTCGGCCGCGCCCGCTTACCCCGACCTGTCCGGCAAGGTCGCGGACCTGACCGCCCAGCTCGCGGCCAAACCCGCCGCGCCGTCCTATCCCGACCTCTCGGGCCGCGTCACGGAACTGGAAACCGCACTCGCCACCGCCAAGTCCGCGAAGCCGGCTTACCCGAATCTCACCAGCGAGGTCTCCGAGCTGCAGGCGCAACTTGCCGCCGCGAAAAACGCCGCGCCCACTTATCCCGATCTGCGCGGTCGCGTCGCCTCGCTGGAAACCGATCTCGCCAGCGCGAAGCAGTCGCTCGCCAGCAAACCCGCCGCGCCGAGCTACCCGAATCTCACGGATCGCGTGACCGAGCTCGAAGGTCAGCTCGCCGCGGCCAAGTCCGCGGCGCCGGCTTATCCGAATCTCACCGGCCGCGTGGCCGACTTGGAAAGCCAGGTGAACGCCGGCCAGGCCCGCATCGAACAGCTGCAATCCTCCCTCGCGGCCAAGCCCGCCGCTTCGGCCTATCCCGACCTGTCGGGCCGCGTCAGCGAGCTCGAAAGCCAGCTGGCCACCGCGAAATCGGCCGCGCCCGCCTATCCTGACTTGTCCGCCAAGGTCACCGAGCTGACCGCGCAACTCGCCGCCAAGCCGGCCGCGCCTTCCTATCCGGACTTGTCCGCCGAAGTCGCCCGCGCCAAGCAGGAGAATACCACGCTCACCCAAACGAAGGCGGATCTTTCCGGCCGCGTCGCCGAGCTCGAAGCCTCGGTCAGCGAGTCCGCCCGCAAGCTTGCCGCCGCCGAAACCGCGCAGCTCGACCTGAAACACGACCTCGCCGAGGCCCAGTCCGCCGCCAAACCCGCCGCTGGTGATGTCCAACTCCGCCGCGAACGCGACGAGCTCACCGGCCGCGTCACCGACCTCGCCGCCGAGGTCGCCCAATTGCGCGGCGATCGCGAGCGCATGCAGAAGATGCTTTCCGACGCCGGCCGCCAAATGCGCGATGCCACGGCTGACGCCAGCCGCATCAAGCAGCTCGAGACGCAGGTCGAGGCCCAGCAAAACGCGCTCGGCGCCAGCCAGAGCCGTGTGAACGAACTGCAGGCCGCCGTCGCCGCGAAGCCGGCCGCCCCGTCCTATCCCGACCTCTCGGGTCGCGTCGGCGATCTGGAAAGCCAGCTCGCCGCCAGCCAGGGTCGCATCGAGCAACTCCAGTCCGCGGTCGCCGCCAAACCCGCCGCACCGTCTTATCCTGACCTCTCCGGCCGCGTGGCCCAGCTGGAGTCCCAGCTCGCCGCGGCGAACAACCGCCGTCAGCCGGCGGCTCCGTCCTATCCGGACCTGTCCGGCCGCGTAAGCGAACTCGAAGCGCAACTGGCCGCCGCCAAGACTGCCGCGGAAAGCGCCCAGCCGGTCGCCGCCGCCCCGGCCGCGGACAATTCCGCCCTCGAAAAGAAGCTGGCCGACACCGAGGACCGCCTCGCCACCGCGCTGCGCGGCTACGCTCTCCTGGAAAAGGAACGCGACGCACTGAAGACCAGCTCCGGCCAGGTCGCGGACTCCGCCAGCGCCGAGAAGACCGCGCTCAACGACAAGGTCACCGCCCTCACCGCCGAGGTGGAACAGCTCAAAGCCGCCGCGGCGACCCAAGCGGCCGCCTACACCTCGCTGCAACGCTCCACCGGCCAGGCCGCCACCGAATCCGCCGCCAATCGCCAGCTCGTGACGCAACTGCAGGGCGCCAACGCGGTGCTCGCGCAGGAAAATTACCAGCTGAAGACGATGCTCTCGCGCAACGGCGGCACCGTCCCAACCGGCACGCTCGCCGCGCCGACACCGCCTCCGGGCACCCGCATCCACACCGTGGCCGCCGGCGACTCGCTCACGAAGCTCAGCCAGCGCTACTACGGCGCGCCCAACCGCTGGCAGGACATCTACAACGCGAACACCGACAAGATCAGCAGCACCGGCGTGCTGACGGTCGGCAGCCAGCTGCGGATTCCGTAAGGCAACACACCCCGGCGCTGCGCGCCACCCCTCTTGATAGAGGGGAATCAAACCCGCGCAGCCAAAGTCCCCTCTATGAAGAGGGGTGCCCGAAGGGCGGGGTGTGTGGCGCGGTCGGTTGCGATCAGAACATCCCCACGATCACCGCCAGCGACACGACCGAGGTCAGCACGCTCAGTGCGATCGCGCCGGCGGCGAGCGGTTCGTCGCCCTTCAGTTCCATGGCCATGGTGTAGGAAACGATCGCGGTCGGGCACGCCATAAGGAGCAGGATCATCTTCAGTTCCATGCCGCCCACGCCAAACGCACGCGCCACCAGCCAACCGAGCACCGGCGAGATCGCCGTTTTCACCAGCGCCGACGCGAGCGGCGGACGCCAATTGGCGCCGAGTTTCACCGTGATGAGCGAACCGCCCACGCCGAGCAGGCCGAGCGGCAGCGCCATGTCGCCGAGCGACGTAAGCGCCTTGTCGAGGAACGTGGGCAACGTCCAACCGAACATGGCATAGGCAATGCCCGCCAGCGTCGCCAGCAGCGGCGGCGTCGTGATGAGCTGCTTCGCAAAAGGTTTCACCATGCCCCAGCCGAGCTTGTGCTGGCTCAACAACAGCACGACCACGCCGGCGATGTTGTAGACGACCATGATCGGCGCGACGGTCAGCACCGCCGCCGTGCGCGCCGACAAACCGCCGAAGATCGTGGTGTCGGGCAGGGAGAAGATCACCGGCAGGCCGACAAAGGCCAGGTTGCCGCGATAGCCGCCCTGCACGAACGTGCCGACCGCGGGCCCCGGGATTTTCATCAGCCACGCGACGGCATAGCCCGCGAGAATCACGAGCAACGTGCCGAGCAGAGTGACGAGGAACATCCGCCCGGCGCCGCTCCCGTTGTGAAACGAACTCGCCAGCTGCGAGAACAGCAGCGCCGGCAGGCCCAGCCAGTAGGTCACACGATTGGCCTCCTTGAGGAAGTTCGGTGAAACGAACTTCAGCTTCTGCAATCCCGCGCCAGCCGCGATCAACAGGAAGACCGGCGCCAGGGTGTTGAGGATCTGCATCGCCGCGACGATGCCGCCCCGCGCCTTTCCCGCAGCAAGAAAATGCGGGAAGCAAAACAGACAGGATTTCATACCGACATGAAATCCAGCTACCGCTCAAATAAGCGTATCAAAACCCTCGCCTCCTTTACCGTCATCCTGAGCACAGCGAAGGATCCAAGGAAACCGGACGTAGCAACGCCTACGCTTGGATCCTTCGCACGGCTCAGGATGACGGTGGCGTGAGTGATGATGTGCTCAGTACCGATCGCTCAAACGCACCCCTGCTCTCCTGTTCGCCCCGCTTTTGTTTCGCCTCCCGTTCGCAACCCCGTTCCATGGCGCCCATGTCTTCCATCGCATTCATCGGCACCGGAGTCATGGGTCGCAGCATGGCGAGTCACCTGCTCAAGGCCGGCCACACGGTGCACGTCTACAACCGCACCAAGGCCAAGGCGCAGGCGCTCCTCGATGCGGGCGCGCAGTGGCACGACAGCGCCGGCGCCGCCGCGGCCCAGGGCGATTTTGTTTTCACCATCGTCGGTTTTCCGAAGGACGTGGAGGAAACCTATTTCGACCCGCAGGGCGTGATCGCCCGCGCACGCCCCGGCGCGGTGTTGATCGACATGACCACCTCGAGCCCGAAGCTCGCCCAGCGCATCGCCGCTGCGGCCGCCGCCAAGGGCCTCACCGCGCTCGATGCGCCGGTGACCGGCGGCGATGTCGGCGCGCGTGAGGCGAGGCTCTCGATCATGGTCGGCGGTGACGAAGCCGCCTATCAGCGCGCCAAGCCGTTCTTCGACGTCATGGGCAAGATCGTCGTGTTTCATGGCGGGCCCGGCTCCGGCCAGCTCTGCAAGCTTTGCAACCAGATCGGCATCGCCTCCGTGATGATGTCGTGGTGCGAAGCCCTCGCCTTCGGCCAGCGCGCCGGGCTCGACCCGGCCCGCGTGCTGGAAAGCGTCAGCGGCGGCGCCGCCGGCAGCGTCGGCATGACCGTGCTCGCCCCGCGCGCGCTGCGCGGCGATTTCGCCCCGGGGTTCTACGTGAAGCACTTTCTCAAGGACCTGCGTCTCGCGCTGGAGTCGGCGGAGGAAATGAAACTCGACCTGCCCGGCACGACGCTCGCAAAGAAGCTCTACGACGAGGTCTCGCGCCGCGGCGGCGACGACGAGGGCACGCAGGCGCTGTTCAAGCTCTACTCAGGTGCGTGACGGCGGTCGCGGCGGCTCGCCCGCCACGCGAGTGCCCGCCGGACTGGTCGCGCGATCCGGCACGACGACCGCAATCGCCTTGACCGGCTTCACCTGCCAGCGCGGCTCCAGCGCCGCCGTGGCCACGGTGAGCGGATCGACGTCCGGGCCGAACAGCCGCTGCAATTCCCGCGGCGCTGCCGGATCGAAAACGTAGCGCCGCCGCCCGCGCTCGAATTCCAGCAACATGTGGCCCGCGCGGCGGCCCGGCGGATAGCAGGCGAGCAACCGCACCCGGCCCGGCGGAACGCGTTCCCGCCAGAGTTTTTCCCAGCGCGCCACGCAGGTGATGAAGCAGTCGTTGGGCAGCGGTCCGGCGGGATTGGCGACGATGGGAGGCGCCGCGGTGTCATCGGCAAACCCGGTGACCCCGGGGATGGCCTGCTGCAGCAACCCCAGCAAATTCGCCTCGTCCTCCGCCAGCTGCCCGCGGCGCAGCGACAGGTTCTGCGTGCCATCGGCCTCGGTGTAGAGCCAGAGAATGTCGGCGAACGCGATCACCAGCCCGGAGAATTCCGCCGGACGTCCGTTCGCCGCAAATCCCGCGTTGGTGATCCGGATGACGCGCGCCGACACCTCCGGACCGAGGGCGTCGCGGGCGCGGAACGCCGCTTCCCGCGAATCCGCCGGCGCTCGCGACGCGAGCAACGCGAAGACCACGAGCACAGCCAGGAAAGGTTTCATGCCCATGAAAACGCATCGGCCGCTCCAAAGTTGGCGCGATTCGACCAGCCGGTGGCGCAGCGCGATGAAACGGAATCCAATCGCGCCGGGTCTCCTGCGTGTCATAGCGCACCGCCGATGCGAGTCGCGTGCGAGCGACAGCGAAGTCCCGTTTCCGCGACAACTCGTGCGACGCATTGACTACCGGCAAGCCGCCCGCCTCAATCCGCCTCATGTCGCTCCCCACCCAGTTCGCCGGCGTCACCGTTCACACCAAGGCCAATGTTTATTTCGACGGCAAGGTCGTCAGCCACACCGTGCTGATGCCCGAAGGCGCGAAGAAGACGCTCGGGCTCATCTATCCGGGCAGCTACCACTTCGGCACGGGCGCGGCCGAGCGCATGGAGATCACCGCCGGCGCGTGCCGCGTGACGCTCGACGGCCAGACCGATGTGAAGGACTACGCCGCGGGCACCCATTTCGACGTCGCCGCCAACAGCGGCTTCACGATCGAGGTGAAGTCCGGCATCTGCGAATACATCTGCTCTTTCCTGTAAGCGGCCTTCCCCTGGAGGCAGGACTATCAGTCCTGCGCTTGGAGGATGCCTCGCGGGACTGATAGTCCCGCCTCCAACCGCTCGGGTGCGAAAGAGAACTGGCGGCGCCGCCCGCTCCCGCTATCGTCGGTTCATGCGTATCCTGAAATCCCTGTACTGGCTGGGCGCGCTGGCGCTCGTCGCGATTGTCCGGGCCGAGGAAAAGCTCCCCGACGGCCTCTACGCCGAGTTCACCACCCCGCGCGGCGTCTTCACGGTGCAGCTCGACTACACCCAGGTGCCGATGACGGTCGCCTCGTTCGTCGGCCTCGCCGAGGGCAGCCTCGCGGCGCGCAACGGCCATCCCTACTACACCGGCCTTAACTGGTACCGCGTTGTGCCGGGCTTCGTCATCCAAAGCGGCGATCCCGAACACGAGAAGAACCTGGAGAAGGACGATCCCGGCACGCCCTACACGTTCCCCGATGAGTTCGTCCCCGGCCTGCGTCACACCGACCTGGGCGTGCTCTCGATGGCCAACGCCGGCCCGGACACGAACAGCTGCGAATTCTTTGTCACGCTCGGCGACTGCACGCGCCTGAATTACCTGCACAGCGTCTTCGGCCACACCGTGCGCGGCCGCGAAGTGCTGCCGCAGATCCAGGCGAACGATGCTTTCACGATTAAGATCCTCCGACTTGGCGCGACCGCCCGGGCCTTCAAGGCCGACGAAGCGACCTTCAAGGCACTCACCGCCAAGGCCAAGAAATACAACGGCCCGAAGGAACCGGGCCCGGACGCGTTCTTCGACGATCCGGACAAAGTGCTGCCGACCGAGCCGCCGCGCGCGCAGTATTTCAATTACAAGCTGGCGAACTTCCAGCGCACCACCGGCGTGAAGATGGTCGGGCGCATTTTTGCCAAGTCGCCGTCCGCGGCCGAGGACGCCGTGTCCGGCGCCTTCATGCGCGCGCTCGCGAAGAAAAACGGCGTCGCGAAGAATGGCGTCTTCGTCGCGTACTTCGCCGACGAAAAGGACTGGCGCATCTGGATCGGTGACGACCTCGTGCCGGTGTTTCTCGGCCGCCCGGTGGCACCGTCCGACCTCGCCGAGGGCGGCGCGCTGCACGACGCCAAGATGGCGCTGCTCGACCATGCCACGGCCAAGGGCGATGCGGTCTTCGCGACCCAGCAAAAGAACGCGACACCCGAGCGGCCGGTCCCCCCGGGCCAGCACGCGAAACTGCAGACCGACGCGATCCTCGACGACCTCATCTTCCGCTTCGAACGCGTGAACCAGAAATGAATTTCCGCAGCAACACCACCATCCTGCTCATCGCCGGCCTGCTGCTCGCGTTCATCGCGTGGCAGGCTCGCACCGGCATTTTCCGCCGCGCGCATCCCGGCGAGCCGGCCAACAAGTACATGCGGCAGGTGATGGAAAACCCGCAGGTCTCCGAGGCGGACGCCGCCATCCTGCGCGACCAGTACGGCAATGCGCATCTCAATCCCTCCGGCTTGCGCTACATCCTGCGCCAGCCCGGCGAGGGCCAGACCCCGGCGGTCGGCGCGCTGGTCTACGTGCATTACGAAGGCTTCCTGATGAACGGGACGCGCTTCGACAGCTCGCGCGAGCGCGGGCAGCCCTACTCCTTCCGTGTCGGCACGGGTCGGGTCATCACGGGCTGGGACGAAGCGCTGCTCACGATGAAGAAAGGCGAGAAGCGCACGCTGCTCATCCCCTACTGGCTCGCATATGGCGACACGGGCAAGGGCGCGATTCCGCCGAAGGCGATGCTGCGCTTCGAGGTCGAGCTGATCGACATCCGGTAAGCCTTGTAGCCGGGGGCGCCGACCCCGGAGCGGAGGCGGCATCACGCGCAACCGGGGTCAGCGCCCCCGGCTACAGCGGAAATTCCTCACAACCCCACCAAGCTTCCGTTGCGCTTCAGCCAGCGCTCGGCGTCCTGCCACCAGGCGCACATCTCCGCTACGCGGCGCCAGAAACGATCCGAGTGGTTCATTTCCCGCAGGTGCGCCAGCTCGTGATAAATGATGTAGTCGCGCACGGATTCCGGCGTCTGCACCAAACGCCAGTTGAGCGAGATCACCCCGCCGGCGGAACAGGAGCCCCAGCGCGAGCGCTGGTTGCGCACGCTGACCTGTTTCACGTCGGAACCCGTCTCGGCCGCCAGCTCCCACGTCCGGGCCGGCAATTCGATTTTGGCGCGCCGCAGAAAATGCGCCTCGAGCCCGCTGCGCAAATCGCCTTCCAGGGTGCGCACGGGAAAAACATCGGCCGCGAGGCAAACCTGCGGGCGCTCGCCGCCGCTGGCGGCCCGGATCTCCGTCATTTCGCCGCGCCACAACACCTCCGTGCCCAGCATCCATTCGGCCGCCGCCTTGGGCCGTCGCGCCTGTCGCGCCCGGGCCCGAGCCAGCCAGTCTTGGTGCTGCGTCGCAAATTCCCGGGCTTCGCGCTCCGAACCGCGCGCTGGAATCGTCACCGCCGCCACCCCATCCCGGCGCAGCGTCAACCGATAGGAACGGGCGCGAGCGCTGCGGACAAACACCAGCTCCAATGCGTTTTGCACGATCAAGGGTGATGTAGCCGGTGATTTATCACTCACTGCCTCCGTGGCTAGCAGCCCGGCCGGCGCGATTCCAGCGAGAATCCGGGGCCACGTTTTGGGTCGTTTCGCTACACCATATGTCAAATTTATCCCGATTATTTACAGGAATTTCTCCCATAAATCCCGATTTCTCCGTCACGTGCCCGATTTGCGCAATTTGTTTTATCTCAGAAGGCTTGCGGCAACGCAAACGGCACCTCTAGTGTGCTCTCCTCAGTCCCAATGTCATCTCACTCCCAGCCAAATGATATCTTCAGCCGCCGGCTGAAGGCTTTCACTTTGGTCGAAGTAATGGTGGTGGTCGTGATCATCGGCCTGCTCGCCGCCGCCGGCCTGCCGGGCTATCGCCACCTGACCATGCGCTCGAAGGTGACAGCGGTGGAAAACGACCTGCGTCAATTCTCCACGGCCATCCAGGCCTATACCCTGCAAAACGGACACTGGCCGGCCGATGGCAACCCGCAGGAAGTTCCGACGGAACTCAGCGCCGCCCTGCCTTCCAACTTCAGCATCAAGACGCCGATCGGCGGCGTGTATAAATGGAATTACGATGTCCCGGCCGACGGCGTGAACGCCAAGGCCGCGATCGTCATCCTGACCGCCAACGGCGAGACCGTGACGGACGACCAGGAACTCTTCGAGATGGTCGATCGCCAGATGGACGACGGCAACCTCGAGACCGGCAGCATCCAGCTCGGGTCGACCAACTCGCTCGTGTACATCATCGAGAAATGAGCACGACCTACCGCACCACCCTGGTTTACCTGACCGCCGATGCCTCGGCGGTGGCGCCGGCGTCGGAACGCCTCGAGATCGGCAACCAGTCGCTGGAGGACATCATTCGCCTCGCCGAACGCCTGCTGAAGGTCGACACGTCGGTCAGCCCGAAGACCGAGCCCGGCATCATCGTTCATCGCAGCGACCGCAGCTACCGCGTCGCCACGCACCAGGGCCGCTTGCGCCTGCACAAGAGCGTTTCGCTCTTCGACGATTACTGGACGGTGGATTCCCCGGCGGATCTCGCGAACCAGCCTCCTTTCCAGGTCCAGAACCAGCCGGCCAGCAAGCCCACCGCGCGCAGCCGCACCGGCGGCAAGGGTGGCAACCCGCTGAAATCGATTCTCGAAGTGGCCGGCCTGTTCGCTGTCGCCGTCGTGCTCGTCGCCGTCGGCCTGCGTTACGGCCTGCCGCAGAAACGCCTGAGCGATGTGCCGGATGATGTGACCATCATCACGTCCGCCGACGAAAAGGCCCAGGTCTTCGCGTCCGTCGCCGGCAGCTATTCGACCGGCAAGACCGCGGGCAACAGCCTCGTGATCATTCGCCCCGACGGCCAGGTGCTGCTCGGCGCGATCGGCAAGGACGGCAAGCCCACGCCGCCGCGCATCCAGGAACAGGCGCGCGCCGGCCGTCGCGGCAACATCGCCTGCGTCATCACTTCCTTCGGCATCATCGCCGGCATCCAGCCGCCGGACACGGTCAACGTCGGCCGCTTCCAGTACAAGAAGGCGCCGACCTCGATTCAGTAAGCGTCAACCTGATCAAGAACACGCGGCGGGATCACCAATCCCGCCTTTTTTGCGCCCGGCTGCCTGCGTCAGAGCAACACCAGCTGCCAGTCGGGGAGCGCGCCCGCGATCAGCGTCAGCCAGACAAAGCTCGGCGGCGCCCCGCGATTCGGTCGCGTGATGCAGCCGGGATTCAACCAGCGCACACCATTCGCGTCCGTCTCGTCGCGCGGCACGTGTGTGTGGCCGTGCAGCACGAACTTCACACCCTCCGGCGCCCGGGACGGCGGGATGTGAATGAGGAAAAATTTGTGCCCCATCCGCTCCAGCTCCAGCTCGTATGGCCAGAGGTTGTGCTCCTCGTTGTTGCCCAGCACGACGTGGAGCGGGCGGCCCAGTGCCTTGAACTGCGCCAGGGTTTCCGGTTCGCACACATCGCCGAGGTGCCAGATTTCATCCGCCGCCGCGAGACGCTCCGTCAGTCCCGGCGGGACGTGGTCATGGGTGTCGGAGATGACGGCGATGCGGGTCACTTCACCACCGTGGCCTTGGCCAGCGGAATATAGGATTCTTCGCGCAGCTCCACCGGACGACGCCCGGCGAGCAGCTGCCACCAGACGCGGGCATTGGCCGCGACCACGATCAACACCAGCACCAGGAAAATCCCGGTCACCGCGGTATCGATGTAATTGTTGGTGATCTGGGCGTGCCAGACCTTCAGCTCGGCCGCCGTGCCGCCAGCCGCGACCTTGGCTTCAAGCCCGTGCGCGATCGCGAGGAAGCCGACCGGTGCGGCGCCGAAAATCTTCAGCCAGCCCGCGGTCATCGTCACGGCCAGCAGGAACGCCAGCGGCGCGAGCGTCACCCACAGGTAGCGCGTCCGGCCCATCTTGATGAGCACCGTGGTGCCGAGGCTCAGCGCAATCACGGCGAGCAGCTGGTTGGCCACGCCGAAGATTGGCCACAGCGAATTGATGCCGCCGAGGGGATCGACGACGCCTTGATAAAGGAACCAACCCCACGCCCCGACGAAGAGCAACGTGGCGAGGGTGTTGGCGGCAAAGGAGCGGGTGTCACCGAGGGATTTGGAAAACAACCCCAGCAGATCCTGCACCAGAAACCGCCCCACCCGCGTGCCGGCGTCGATCGTCGTCAGGATGAACAGCGCCTCGAACATGATCGCGAAATGATACCAGAGCGCCAACGCGGACTTGGACCCGAGCACGCCGGCAAACATGTGCGCCATGCCGACGGCGAACGTCGGTGCGCCGCCGGTGCGGCCGACCATGGTCTTCTCACCGACGCTCGTGGCGAGATCGGCCATCTGACCGGCCGTGACCGGATAACCCATGGCACTGACCTTCGCGGTGATCGCGACCGGGTCGCCCTTCATGTTGATCGCAAAATATTCGCCGGGCTCCATCGCGCAGGCCGCGATCAAGGCCATCACGCCCACCAGCATCTCGGTCACCATCGCGCCATAGCCGATCACGCGGATGTGGCTCTCGCGGGTCAGCAGCTTCGGCGTGGTGCCGGAGGCGATGAGCGAGTGAAAGCCCGACACCGCCGCGCAGGCGATGGTGATGAACACAAAGGGAAACCACGGACCCGCGACCACCGGGCCGGTGCCATCGATGAACTTCGTCAGCGCCGGCATCTTCAACACCGGGCCGAGCACCAGGATCGCGAGCAGCAGCGCGCCGACCGTCCCGATCTTCATGAAGGTGCTGAGATAATCGCGCGGCGCGAGCAGCAGCCAGACCGGCAGGATCGAAGCCACGACGCCGTAGCCCATGATCCACCACGCGAGCGTCGTGCCGTGCAGCGTGAGCCAGCCCTCGAATGCGCTGCCGTGGATGAATTGTCCGCCCCATACGGCGGCAAGCAGCGCCGTGAGCCCGAACGTGCTGACCGCCACGAGCGTCTTCGTGCTGTTGCCGCCATAGCGCAAACCGAGCCCCATGATGAGCGCGATCGGCATCGTCGTCGCGATCGTGAACAGGCCCCACGGGCTTTCCGCCAGCGCGTTGACCACCACGAGCCCGAGCACCGCCAGCAGGATGATCATGATCGCCACGATGCTGACGAGCGCCGCCAGCCCGGCGAACGGGCCGACTTCATCGCGCACCATCTGGCCGAGCGATTTGCCGCCGCGCCGCACCGAGCAAAACATGATCACGCAATCGTGCACCGCGCCGCCGAGCGTGGCGCCGATCAGCATCCACAACAGGCCGGGCATGAAACCGAACTGCGCCGCCAGCACCGGGCCGACGAGCGGACCCGGGCCCGCGATCGCCGCGAAGTGATGCCCGAAGACGATCCACTTGTTCGTCTGCACGAAATCCTTGCCGTCCTCCTTCACCACCGCCGGCGGCGAGCGCAGGTCGTCGAGCGTGAGCACCTTGGCCATCAGCCAAGCCGAATGAAAACGATAAGAAACGGCGAACGTACACAGCGCGGCCACTACGACCCACAACGCGCTGATGGGTTCGCCTCGCGACCAGGAGAGTACGGCAATCGCGCCCGCACCGAGCGCGCTGACCAAGAACCAGACAATACTACGGAGCCAAAGGGGCAATTTCATGGGGTAACCTAGGAGTGGGTTTAATGGAGAGGACCAGAACGGTCCAAGCGAAATTGCCAGTTTCTCAGGCCCCAGCGAGAGGCTCGCAGACCGGGTCTCTGGATTTGAGGTCAGTGGCCGGTACCAGCGGCAACGATCTCTCCGCTCATGGGCATCCATACCCGGTAACGCGAGTCTTCCGCCCAAGTATTGCCGACCGAGGAGAAATCACAGAGTCGCAAGCCCTTTCCGGCCACAACAAACGCCTGGCGGATGCCCGAAGGTGCTGCCATCGGAAGAAGTTCGATGGTTTCTCCAGCTCGCAGGCCCACCGGCTCGTCAATATCGCTGGAATCCAGGCGCCGGTCGCGGGCCAGCACGAGCGGCCCGCGCGCAACAGCCACATAATGCGGGTCGCCGGGCGCCGCCATCACCCGAGGCGTGAAATCGAAATCTATCCGCACGAGATCGCCGGTCTGCCAGCGACGTAACAACGAGGCGTAGGTCCCCGCCGTGATTTCCGGCCGCACCTCCCCGTTGACCGTCACATTGGTTCGCGTGCTCCAGGCCGGGATACGCAAGCTAAGCGCAAAAGTGCGCGGTTGGTCCGGCTTCACCCGGATCTCGACCACACCGTTCGCCGGATAATCGGTTGCCTGGACCAGTTCCACCCGGCCGCCATCGGCCAGCGGAACCGTCGCTTGGGATGGCCCGTAGAGATTGATCACCGGGCCATCCGCTCGGTTCATTACGGCCACCGCAGGCAGCACCACCAACCCGCGCGGACCGCTGGCCACGCAGCAATTTTGGTGAAGGTTGCACTGCTCCGGTGCGCGTTCCTTCACTCCGGCCAGCGGAGAGTGATGGCACCACCAGGAACCGTCGGGCGCTTCCGCCCCAAGCAGCGCATTGCAGGCCGCGCGCTCGATCTCGTCGGCGCAGGCGGGATCGCCGCTCAGGCGCAGCATTTGCGCGGAAAGTTTAATCCAGGTAGCCGTCACGCACGTCTCCATGCCCTTGGCCCATTGCTCGGTTTGGCGGCCACGGCCGTCACACCAGCGTTCCCAATCGGAACCGGACCCGATCACCGTGATCTCCCGATCGCGGATAGCCGCGTAGACCTTTTGCACGGCTTCTCGGTAGCGGGGTTCACCGGTCGTGCGGTAGAGTTCCAGCAGCCCCTCATAATTGGACATCATCTCGTAGGCCTTCGATTTTCCCCCGTCGCCATATTCCTTCACCACCGGCTTGGGCTTGGGAAACATGTCGTAGACCGGCGTGCCAGCCAAAGCCTTGTTCAACAGGTCGGGGCCGTCGGGATGAGCCCAGGACTGCACGAGATAATTGGCGAAATCCAGATAACGCGGATCGCCCGTACGCCGGTAGAGCAACACCATCGGTTCCAGGATGGAACCCGACGCCATGCCATTCCACATATCGCGCGTGAACGGGCTCGCTTTACCGGGGCCGACTTCGCTGAGCAGGAAATCCGCCTGCCGGCGGGCCGCGGCCAAGACCGCCTCGTCCCCGGTCGCTTCGTGCCACGCGAGCAAACCGAGCAAGGTGTATTTGCGCCCCCAGATATCCCATCGCTGCAAATGCCCGCCGTCGGGATAGGCGCCGATGTAGCCGTCAGCGGTCTGCGTCGCGATCAGTCCCGTCACAGTCTGCGCGATGAGCGTGCGGAGCTGCGGGTCACCGGAATAGCGCCAGGCGGGAATGGCCGCGGTGATCCACTTTCCCCAGAATTCACTGCGCCATTCGTTCACGTCCTTGCGCTCCCGAAACGGCCGCAGCACTTCCTCGACATTCTGCGCTTTGAGTCCGCCGACCCTGCTCGCGTCGATTGCGCCCCCGAGGAATCCGTCCAAGTGAACGGTGCCGGCGGGAAGCGGCGCCAGGGTATCGCGCGCCGCGGGAATCGCGGATAAGAAAGAAGCCAGCAACGCAAACGCTACACCGGCCAAGCCTACGGATCGGAATTTCATGGGTAAGAGAGCGAAACCTGGACTCCACGCAGGCAAGTCCACCCCCGGTTGCGAAGCAACTCTGGTGGTTCCTCCTGGATGCCAGGCCGGACTTGAAGCCCGATTGTCGGTGCCGAATCCGTCCCGGTGGTCTCCTTGGGGAACCTCTGCTAAGGGATTACCAAGGCTGCCAGATCGCCCAGTTTCCGGCCATGGACTCCGCCCCCGGGCCTCTCGCCTACTATGCCCCCCATGGCCGCACGCACGACCGTCTCGAATTATCCGCCGACCTTTGCGTTTATGGGGGCACCTCCGCCGGCGTGACCGCCGCCGTGCAAGCCGCGCGGGACGGGCTCACGGTGGTGGTGATTGAGAACAGCAATCACCTCGGCGGGATCTCAGCCGCCGGGCTGGGCTGGACCGATTTCGGCAACAAGGAAACCGTGGGTGGCCTCGCCCGTGAATTCTACCGACGGGTGGGCAAACATTATGGCGGACAGGAGGCGTGGTGTTTTGAACCGCATGTAGCGGAGAACGTGTTCGAACAATGGCTGGCCGAAGCCGGAGTGCCGGTTTTCCGGCGCGAATATCTCGCCGGCGTGACCATGGAGGATCTGCGCCTGACCGCGTTGCGCTTGGAAAGCGGCCTCGTGATCCGAGCCCGGGCTTTCATCGACGCCACTTACGAAGGCGACCTGCTCGCCGCTGCCGGTGTGTGTTACACGGTCGGCCGCGAAGGCAACGCCGCCTATGATGAGGTCATCAACGGCATGCAGATCCACGAGAAACACCAGTTCAACCATCCCGTGGATCCCTATCGTGTTCCGGGAACGCCCGCGAGCGGTCTCCTGCCGGGAATTGAAGAGGGATCCGACTACCGCTCCGGCGGCGCCGACCGGCGCATCCAAGCTTATAACTTCCGGATGTGTCTCACCCGTGCAGCCGCCAATCGGCGGCCATTTCCCAAACCCGCCGGCTATGATCGTTCCGCCTATGAGTTGCTGATCCGTTACCTGCAGGCCGGCTGGAACGAAGTCTTCGCAAAATTCGATCCCATTCCGGGTGATAAAACCGATACCAACAATCACGGCGCCGTCTCGACCGATTTCATCGGTCGCAACCACGCCTGGCCCGAGGGCAGTTACGCGGAGCGTGAGAAGATTTTCCAAGCGCACGTAACCTATCAGCAGGGTTTGCAGTGGTTTCTTTCCCAGGATCCCGCCGTGCCCGAAGCCATCCGCACCGCCTACGCGCAGTGGGGGTTGCCCAAGGACGAATTTCTCGAGACCGGCGGTTGGCCACACGCGCTCTACGTCCGCGAAGCGCGTCGGCTTGTGTCCGATTACGTCATGACCGAGCACGACTGCCGGGGTCGCCGCCGCTGTCCCGATCCCGTCGCGCTGGGTGCCTATGGCATGGACTCCCACCACTGCCGTCGCTTGGCGAAGAACGGTCGCGTCTGGAACGAAGGCGACGTCCAAGCGGCGGGGTTTCCGCCCTATCCGATCAGTTATCGCGCCATCATCCCCCGCCAAGGCGAATGTCGCAATCTGCTCGTGCCGGTTTGTGTTTCGGCCTCGCACATCGCCTACGGTTCCATTCGCATGGAACCCGTGTTCATGATGCTCGGTCAGGCCGCGGCAACCGCCGCCGTTCTTGCGCTCAACGCAGACTGCGCCGTGCAGGATCTGCCGTATGCCGGTTTGCGCACCCGCCTGCAGCAAGCCGGCCAGGTGCTCGCGGTCACCGGCGAGGCAGCACAGCCCAACGCGATCGTCTAGCATGCCCACGGTTGTCCATCGGTTCACTTCCCTGCCGGCGCAGGTGGCGCAGACGCTGCGCGACAAGATCCGGAGCAGCGTCTGGCACGAATGGCTGCCGGGCGAGCGAGCACTCACCGAGACGCTGCAGGTCAGCCGGAAAACCGTGCGCAAGGCCCTGGCCCAGCTGCGCCGCGAGGGAGCGATCGAGACGGTCCGGGGCCACGGCAACCGCATCGCGACGGGCAGGACCGGCCGCCGCATCGCCGCCACCGAACCGGTGGTGACGCTGCTCACGCCTGATCCCATCCCCAGCATGCGTCCCTACACTTCGCTCTGGGTCAGCTATCTTCAGTCTCTGCTCATCGAGAACAATCTCCGCCTCCGCACCATCGACGGACGGAAGTATTTCAGCCGCCGGCCGGCGGCGGTGCTTAAAAAACTTACCACGCGCCAGCCGGCAGGCTGCTGGCTGCTGGCTAATTCCACCGAGGCGACCCAGCGCTGGTTCAGCGACCAGGGCCTGCCGTGCGTCATTGCCGGCTCCTGTCATCCAGGCATCGATCTTCCGCAGACTGATCTCGATCATTACGCCCTGTGCCGACATGCCGCCGGCATGTTGCTCGGCGCCGGTCATCGCTGCATTGCCTTGCTCAACGAGCGCTCCGGGCGGGCGGGCGATGTGGAAAGCGAGGCCGGATTCATTGCCGGTGTGCGCGAATCGCCGCACAACGATGCCGTGCCGCTCGTGATCCACCACGAACATTCGTCCGAGAGCCTCAGCCGGGCGCTCGATCGGCTGCTGGGCATGCCCCAGGCGCCCACCGCGCTGCTTGTTTCCAACGGAGCCAGTTACCTGACCGTCATCAGTGCGCTGGCGCAACGAAAGCTGCGGGTGCCGCAGGACGTCTCAGTGGTGTCGCGGGACGACGA
The DNA here is from genome assembly GCA_048498955.1 of Verrucomicrobiota bacterium. Lineage (GTDB taxonomy): Bacteria > Verrucomicrobiota > Verrucomicrobiia > Opitutales > Opitutaceae > Lacunisphaera. Next base: position 125,708 of record JBEHWZ010000008.1, read on the forward strand.
ACTCTTCCTCCGCTTCCTCGTGCCCGCTCCCACCCATTATGCGGCAAATCCGCACGTATTTGCCCGCCGGCTGCTGAAACCCCTGATGCAATCCCTGGCTGGCGAAGCCGTGGTTCCGCGCGCCACTCGCATGCTTCCCACCTACGCCAAGGGCGGCTCGCTGGGCACGCGCGGCGCGGCCCGGGCCTGAGTCGGCCGCTCGCGCCGGTCACATCCGCACCTTCACGACGATTTTTCGCACCACCTGCGGTTCGCCGACAGCCAAGCCCGGCTTGTGGCCTTCGCCGGGAAAGAAAATGACAAAATCGCCTGCTCCTACCAGCAGCGTCGACGACCCGATCGGCGAATCGAACAATTCGAAATCCTTTTCCACCTGGTGGCCGCTTCCCGGCCCGAGCCGCTCGGGTGGCGTGAAAAGCATCCGTTCCTGCCCGCTCAGCAGCAGTTGCACGTCGGCATAACGGCGGTGCACCTCGTGGGTCAGCGCTGCCGCCGGCTTGGTCTCGTAGCTCATCACGGTGGCGTGAAGTTTTTCACCTTCGATCGCACATCGTCCGTCGGGTCGGGAGGAATCAAAGGCGGCCAGCCAGTGCAATGCCTGAACGAAAGCGGAGCCGAGCCCGACATAGCGACCGGCGTTTGCGAGGCGATCGCAGATCATTGATCCAGAAAGGTCTTTCCCAGTTCCTTGAGGCCGAGATTCATCGTCCGCACGTCGCCGCCCGGACAGATCAACCGCGCGCCCAGCGACCGCACCTTGAGATAGTGCTCCCGCCCGATGCCAAGAGTGCCCCAGAACTTGCCCTTGCGCTGGCAGGCTTCCGCCACCTTGCCCATGGCCGCAAGCACATCCACATGGCCGATCTGCCCCAACAGGCCGATGCGGTGGGCATAGTCGCCCGGACCGAAGAAGATTCCGTCCACGCCCGGCGTGGCAACGATCGCGTCGACCTGGGACAGGCCCGCTTCAGTCTCGATCTGACAGAGAATCGCCGTCTCGCGGTTTTGGTGCGCCACATAGTCGGCCGCGGGAATCATGCCATACCGCGCATCGATGCCGCCGCCGTTCCAACCGCGCTGGCCCGTGGTCTCGCCGGCGGCGGGCGCGGGGTTGTTGAATTTAGCCCAGCGCACGATCTGCGCCGCCTCCTCGCCGGATTCCACCATCGCGCACATGATGCCGCCGACGCCGGTTTCCAGCACCCGCTGCACGGTTTGATAATTGCCCGCATGAAAACGCGCGAGGGTCGTGACCGCATGTCCCCGGGCCACCAGATTCAGCACCGCGAGCTGGTCGGTGGGAATGTCGAAATGCTCGAGGTCGAACCACAGCGTGTCGAAGAGGCCGCTGTTGCCGACGAAGTCCACCAGGCGTGGCGTGGCGTGATTGCCGAGCACATAGCAGTGCTCAATGCGACCAGCACGAATGTTGGCGAGAAGTTGATTCGGTTTGAGCGGGGGCATGGAAAGGTCCGGAGAAAAGCGGGACCGGCGGCCACATTCAAATCACGGGCGCTGGTCTCCGACGGGGTCCACCCGCGCCACCCGCGCCCGGTTCAGTCCGAAGGTAAGCGCGGCAAACGCCAGCAGGTGCAGGAATCCGATGCCGGTGAAAACCGCCACATAACCCGCGGAGGCGATGGCGCGGCCGGCCACCAGGGTGGAGATCACCCCGCCCACGCTGCCGCCGAGGGCGGAGAGTGCGAGCAGGCGACCGACGTTCTGTCGGGCGACGCTTTCGGAAATCAGCGTGAGCTGGTTCGCCATCCAGCAGCTTTGTGCCCCGAGCAGCAGCGCGATCAACGCCACCGCCAGCCACGCCGCCTCGGTGCGCACCGCGACGAGCGCCAGCGGCATGACGAGTGCCGCGCCCAGCATCAGCGAACGCCGCGCGCGCGAAGGCTCCCATCCGCGACGCACCAGCCAGTCGGACAGCGCCCCGCCTCCCGGACCGCCGACATCGGCCGCCAGAAATGGCAGCCAGGCGACGAGACCGATCAGCGCGAGCGAGAAGCCGCGCGAATGCTGAAGGTAATCGGGCAGCCAGAAACTGAAGAAATACGAAATCGGATCGGTCAGCAACCGGGCCACGAAAAAACCTGCGCAGGCCGGCAGCCGCAACAGCTGCCACATGGTAAGCGGGGCAGAGGCCTCTCCCACCGGTGCCACGACGGTCCGGCCCTGCATGATGAAATCGCGTTCGCCGGGAGTCAGGCGGGGGTGCTGTTCAGGCAAGTGATAGTGTTTCCACCAGATCGCCAGCAGCAGGAATCCAAGTCCGCCGGTAAGGATGAATCCCCAGCGCCAGCCGAGATGGATCGTGAGGAACGCCACCAACGGCGGGGCCAGGATGGCACCGAAAATGTTGCCGTTGGAAAACACCGCCATGCTGAGCCCGCGCTCACGCGGCGGAATCCACTCCGCGAGCGCCTTCACGCCCGCCGGGCTGTTGAAGCTTTCGCCCAAGCCCAGCAGAAAGCGGCACGCTGCGAGGGAAATCCAGCCGGTGACGGCGGCATGGGCCATGCCGGCCAGGGACCAAAACGCGAGCGCCGCGGCCAGGCCGAGCTTAACCCCAACCCGGTCGAGCACGGTGCCGCAGAAAGCGTAGCCGATCGCGTAAGCCGCGAGGAACGAGGAGACGATATACGAGTACTCGACGGCTCCGAAACCGAATTTCTCACGCAGGGTCGGCGCCAGCACCGAGAGTGCCTGGCGATCCAGATTGTTCACCATTGCGATGAAAAAAAGCAGCGCGACGATCCCCCAGCGGCGGCGCTGGTTTAAGAAAGCACCGAGACGCTGGAAGGGATGGCTCATGTCGGGGGAAGCATGGCGGGAGTGGCGTCGACCGCCAAGACCCACGAGAGGTGTCCTGAAGGGCCCAGACCGTTTCTGCCTCAGGGTTTGGCCGCCGCGAGGCTGTAAAGCCGCGCGTTTTTCATTTCGATCAGCACCCGCAACGGACGGTCCCGCGGCGGCGCGCCATTTTTCCACCGCACGGTCCAACGCAGGTCGTCCGCATTCAATGTCGGCGAATCCTCAAAGCCGAAACCAGCGAGCGGCTTGCCGTCGGCTTCCAGCAACGCCACCCGCAATTCGCCGCGGCTGGCGTCGGCATTGATCGTGAGCCCGCCCGGAGGCAGTGCAAGCGCCACGGTTTCCACGCGACCGCCATCGGGTCCGGCATCGAGGGAGGCGAATCCATGCAGGCGCCACTCCGCCCGACCGATGCTGATGCGCTTGGGCGGCATCGGACTGCCATGGCCGGTGGTCAAGGCGGTGTAGTAAACCCAAGTCTCCGTGTCCGAATCAACCACCGTGCTGGCGAGCCCCAGAATCGCGCCGGCATCAAAAGCGCCGGGAGCTCCGCGAGGAATCACGTTCTGGCGGGGCCAGGTGCGCCGCCAACTGCGGCCGTCCGCGCTCGTGACCAGTTGCACATCGATCGGACCATCGAGCGGGCTCTGGCCGGGTCCAAGCTCGCCGGCGGCGCGCACTTTCATGACCCGGAACATCGTCGGAAATCCGAGGAACCCCGTGGCATGGGGATAAACCGACATATTATAGACCTCGGTGCGCTCGCCCACCCGGGTGGCCCATTCGTCATCGGTCGCATCGGGCACAAAAACGAGCTCGGGCGTGCTCCAATGTTGAAAGTCCTTGCTGCGCGACAGCCAGACGGCGCGGCGGTAGAATCCCCGCTCGACGGCGGGCCGCTTGTGATAGGCCAGGAATTCACCCGTGCCCGGATTCTGCGCCAGCGTGATCGTGTCGAAATGCTCGAGCACGGGATTCTCCGGATACTCGATCCAATTCAATCCATCGGCCGAATAGGCGACCCGGTAACCCTGCAGCGTCGAACCCATCAGCTTGTAGCGCCTTGCCGGATCCTTCTCGAAACGATCGATCAGGATCGCGGGGCTGTGCAGATTGAAGACGATGTTGTTGTCGCTTGAACCGTCGAAGGCATGCAGACCCAGCGCCGGCCGGGTCCACTTCACTCCATCGTGGGAGGTGGCGTAGAGAATCAGATCGGAGCCGCCGGAGCGCAGCGACGGAGCGCGATTCTGCGGTTTTGTCCCCTCCGGCTCGGGACGGCCCTGATACCACATGCGATAGTCGCCCGTGTCTGCGTCGCGATAGACCGACCCGTAGATATAGGTGCGCATTCCTTCCCACGAATTTTCCGGCCGGAGCACCGGTTCGGCCCGCGTCCGCGCGGGATGGATGGTGCGCACCACCCCGCTGCGCTCTTGCACTCCGCTGTCATCGGCGAAGAGCAGCGGCACGACGTCGAGACCCGGCGCCGGGCGCTCGGACCGGGCCGGTTCGGCTGCCGACCGTGCTCCCGTGAGCATGCCGGCGAGCAGTCCGATCAACAGCCCGGCGCGAACGGAGACAAACATAGGGAAAGGAAGTGAACCGCCATCACCAGCGATAGTCGGCCGAGAAGCGATAGTTGCGGAAATTGGTTATGCCAACTGCCGTTTCCTGCGTGCTCGGACGCGTGGAGAGCTTGTCGAAAACATTCTCGATGCGAAACCGGAACGAGACGCGCTTCCATTTGTAGCCCAGAATCAGAGTGTGCAGGTCGCCCGCCGGGACCGTCCAGTTGGTGCGGCTGTCCAGCATGCTGTCACCCCACCAGGTGTAATTCCACGCCGCGGACAAACCCTTGAAGCGGCCCCCTTGGATTTCGTATCGTGCCAAGCCGGAGGCGGTGGCGGAAGGCTGGCCAATCGTGCGGAGCCCGCTGGAGAGGATCGCGTCCGCCCGGCCGTACGACGCGATTACGTCAAAGCCGCGCTTGATGTTATAGGCGAGATCAAGATCCCAGCCATCGGTCGTGCCCTGTCCCGCCGGCACCTGATAAGACTGGCCGGTCTGGCCCGTGATGCTGCCGTCGACGTCGACCAAACTCAAAAGGACATTGGTCTCCTTCGTTTTATAAACCGAGGCGGTGGCCACCAACTTGCTGCCGAGCAGATCCAGTTTGACGCCAAACTCCTTGATCTTGACGTCGCGGTTGGGAAATTTCCGCCCGTTGGTCGCAAGCCGCCGGTCGATGGTGTAAACAGGAATGAACGACGCGTTGTCGTTATAGAAGAGTGCGGCCGTGCCTTTCTCGCTCTGGTAGGCCTTGACCACCGCGCCGAGCGAACTGGTCCAAACCTTGTCCGTCGTCGCCTGCGGTGCTGCGGTGCCGGTCTGCGTGACGGAGTCGTTGCTCGTGAAGCGCGTGCCCGCCGAGATGATCGCCCGGTTGTTCCAGAAACTCATGCGTTCAAGCGCGCCATAGGAATATTGCTGGCTGTCCTGCAGGGTCAGGCTCTGCGCCGAAGAGGAAGTGGCATTGGCCACGATCGCTTCGGGCGTGATACCGGCCATCGCTTCGCGACTCATCGGGTAGAGCCAGATGCGGGCCTCGCCACCGACCAGTTCCGCGCCTACGCGGGCGAGGTTGGCCGCACCCGTGATGGTATAGATCAGGCCGTCCTTGCCGGGCAGCGTGTCCCGGGTGAACTCATCATAGGTCCCGAAAAACAACAGGCGGTGCGCAAGCGGGCCGGTATTGAACGTGAAACCGAAGTCCGTCGCATAGGTCCGGGAATCCGTGTAGATGTTATTGCCCGTCAAATTGAGCCCGACGCTGCGATAGATGCCCGCCACTTTGCCTTCCACTTTGCTGTAGTCGATCGTGCGGCTGTCGCGACCGATGATGTTGCCGTCGTAGTCCACATAGACGTCGATGCCGCCGGTTGCGGTGACGAAAACGCTCGAGTTGAGCTGCGTCGTGTAACGGCCCAGCGCGCGCACATCGAGGCGGACGTTGCCCAGGTCGAAGCTCTTGCTGGCGCCGAACTCGTAGCTGTCGGTTTCGACGCGTGCGGTGTTTGTCAGATGGGGTTTGCCGCCGCCACCTTCCGCCAACTCCATCAGGTAGGCACCCTTGCCGTCCGGCGAACGGAAGCCCTTGACCGTGGGACGCAGGCGAGGGCTGTAATCCCGAACGAATCCACTCCAAGCCCAGACCTCAAGCCCGCTGTCGGTCTTGTAGCGCAACACGGGATTGATGGCGAAAAAGCCCTTGTCCTTGTTCGTGTCGGCCGGGTGGTCCAACGGACCGTCGGTCTGCATGTATGAAGTCGCCAGCCGGTAGCCGAACTTGTTTTTCGAATCGATAAAGCCCGACGTGTCGACGTCCGCGCGATAGAACCCGTACGATCCGGTCATCAGGGAAACTTTCGTGCGCGGCACTGGCAGCGGTTTCTTGCTGACGAGGTTCAGGATGCCCCCGGGATTGTTTTCGCCGTAAAGGATGCCGTTCGGACCCTTGAGCACTTCCATGCGCTCGACGAAGGTGTAGTTGAAACCACCCGAACTGCCATAGAGCACGTCGGTGAATCCGTCGCGCTGGGCCGTGGACGACGTATAGCCGCGCATGGAGAAGCGGTTCGCCTCCTGGGACTGGGTTTCCGCATAGGTCGAAACGCCGCCCACCAGATTCAGCGTGTCGTCCGCGGTGATCGCCAGCGTGTCTTCGATGAGCTTTTCATTGATGCTGACCACGGAGGTGGACAGATCGGTGATCGGCACCGCCACGCGAGAGGCGGTGGTGGACGAGGTGGAACCGTAGCCTTCCTCGCCGCCCTTTACTTCAAAGGGGGAAAGAACGACGACCTTTTCCTTGGCGGGCGCCTCCGGAGTGGAGGATGGCGCTTGCTGCGCCAGAACGGCGGGCAGACCAGCCAGCAGAAAAATAGCCGGTCCGAGACGAGGAATGAACTTCATGACAGGGGTGGGGGTGACTTTGGGAGGAAGAGAAACGCTCTCATGGCGTCCAGGAGAGCACGGCCCATCACGCGCCGGCCCGGCATTTTCCCAAGTCGCTTGTTCTGGTTACCTCGGGGAACCTCAAGCCAACGGGGTTGGATTCAGGGCGCAAGCTCGCACCGCTACCGCCGAACAACTCCGTGACGCGCGCTGTTCCGGCCGCGGTCGTTGCGTCCTCCAGGAGACCCGTCCTGCTTCCGGTTTTCTCCCTGCAGATAGTGTCCCCCATTCCGCGTGCTGGTCCCCGCAGGGAACCTGGGTATTTCCTTTGCGACCACCATCGCCCGCCTAACGTTGTTTCGCCATGAAGTTACCCTCGCTGCGCTCCGTCCTGTCGCTGTTTGTCGCATTGTTGTTGTCCGCATGCGTGGCGCCCAAACCGCCGGTCGCGCCACCCGCCACCGATGTCGTAATCTATGGCGCCACGCCCGGCGGCATCGCCACCGCCCTGCGCGCAGCGCGCGAAGGCTTGCACGTCACCCTGATTCATCACCACGCCCACGTGGGCGGCATGCCGGCGAACGGTCTGGGCGTCCTCGATACCCTGTACGCAGGTTATCGCGCGCCCATTTTCGACGAGTTCAAGGCCGCCCTGCTCGCCCGCTATCCCACGGTCATGAAGGGCCAGCCGGAGTACCGGAAGTATGAACCCCATGTCGCGGAGCAACTGTTCGAGGAACTGCTGGCGCGGGAACCGAACCTCACGCTCGTGCGCGGATGGGATCCGGTCCGCGCCACCCGCCAGCAGCGCCAGCTCCACAGCGTCACGTTCCGCCAGATGGACGGTACCGCCGAACGGACGTGGACCGCCGGCGCCTTCGTCGACGCCAGCTACGAGGGCGACCTGGCCCAGGTGGCGGGAGCGACAATGACCTTTGGCCGCGAAAGCCGCGCCCAATACGACGAACCCCACGCCGGCCGCATTTTCACCCGGATGCAGACGGTGCCGGCCGCGAATTTGACCCGCGACCTGGCGGTCGAGGTGTTTCCGCTCGAAGCCAGCGAAGCGCTGCCCGGCAGCACGGGCGAAGCCGACCGGGCCATCCAGGCCTACAACTTCCGGGTGTGTTGGACGCGTGACCCGGCGAACCGCCTGCCGGTCACCAAGCCGGCACGCTATGAACGCGATATCTACCTCGAGCTCAAATCCCGCTGGCGGTTCACCAACCGCGTGCCCAATTTCAAGACCAGCTGGAACGCCCCGCTCCTGATCGATGGCAACCGGGACTATCCCAACGGGGATTGGACGACCCGCCGGGCCATCACGGAACGCCACCGCGATCTCGCCATCGGCCTGCTCTGGTTCCTGCAGAATGACGACGTTGTGCCCGCTGACATTCGCGCGGAAGCACGGCAGTGGGGCCTGCCCAAGGATGAGTTCACCGACAACGGGGGCTTCCCGTGGGAAATGTATGTGCGTGAGGCGCGTCGTCTTGTTGGCCGCAAGGTCTTCACGCAGCACGACGGCATGGCTGCGCCGGGCCTGGCGCGGGCGCCACTGCAGACCGACAGCATCGCGATCACCGAGTGGCCGCTGGACTCTCATTCGTGCACGGGCGATTCGGTCGACGGCAGTGACCATGAGGGCAAGGTGCTGCTCTCACGGGAAACGCGCCCCGGCCAGGTACCGTACCAGTGTCTTCTACCCAAGGAGCTCGACAACCTGCTGGTCACGGTGTGCGTGTCCTCCAGCCATATCGGCTGGGGCACGATCCGCCTCGAGCCCGTGTGGATGCAGATCGGCGAAAGCGCCGGCTACGCGCTCGCACTGGCACGGCAACGGGGCGTGGCCCCCGCTGACCTGCCCGCCGGCGTCCTGCAACACACGCTGGTCGAGCACCGGGTTCTGCTCGGTTTGTTCAACGATTTCGACATGAGCGCACCGTCGCCGGCACAAAAGGCCGCACAGTACTTCGTCACGCAGGGCTTCTTCCCGTCTTACAACGCCCGCCTCGACGCGCCACTCACGCGCGCCGTCGCCGCCGTCTGGGCCCGCCCTGGTGCCGAGGCCAACGCCACCGCCCGCCTGGTCGCTCACGCCGAACAAGCCGGCGATTCCGCAATCAGCGCCGCGGAATTCGCGCAACTCGCCGGACGCGCCTGGCCGGAAGCCCCCCGGGGGCCCCTCACCCGCGGCGCGGCGTGCGCCTGGCTTTATGGTTCGACCCGCTGACGCCGCCTCGCCCGCACGAAGACAACTTCGGCTTCGTCCGTATCACGACCGGAATTTCAACGGTTAGATTCCGCCCGGCTTTGGGCAATGCCCTGATTTGAAGTCGCGATCGCGAGGTGCGCGAAGCGTGCCGTGAGCACTCAACCTCCAAGGTGAATCTCGCTCGGCTCCGGTGGTCGGGCCGTCTTGGACGACCGTCTGTGCCGGCGCCCCTAATCCATCACGATCTCAACGCGATCGAGCTCGGGAAAGCCATCCCCGCTGGGAGAGATGAACGTGGCGCGATACTGCAACCAGCGATCTTCCAACCGAACTGAGAATTTCTCGTCCGCCACCGGCTGCCATGCGGCCGTGGGCAAATCCGTTTCAGCCGGGGCTGAACGCACCTCAAAACGGAGCGCTGCCCCGGCCGGAACCTTGGCTTCGAACGCGAGCCTGCCGTGCCCGGCACGATCGAGTCCGTTCCACGCGCGGGAAACGTAGGTTTGTTGCGGACGTCGGTCGCGAATGTGACCGAGGTCGTCGCCCCACATCCAGTGCGGCCCCACCGCCGGAACGTCAACGACCCGCGGATTCCGGAAGCGCTGGCCATCGTTGTAGTACACCTTGGAATTCTGATCATGACCGCCGTTGCCGGTGTGCACGACAATTGCAAGGTCGAGCCGGCCGTCGTGGTCGAAGTCCGCGGCGAGCGCATCGGCCGCCGCGTTCGTCAGGAACTCCGTCTTGTTGTCCGCGCTGAAACCGTGCGCGCTGCCCCAATAGAGGATGTTCGGCACCGCGTCGCGCGTCGGCCCGCCGTGGTAGCAGGGACACATCAGGTCAAGATAACCGTCACCGTCGAAATCCGCCACCGCCGGACCGAGCACCGCCGCGCCCGGCAGCCACTGGGCGTTGGCCGCGCGAAAATGTTTGTCGGGATTGCTCCAGAAGATCCAGACGCCGAGGTCGGTATACGTCGGCTCCTTGTCGGCGCGGGCCGTGGCGATGAGGTCGAGGCCGCCGTCGCCGTTGAGGTCGGCGATCTCCAGGTCGAGCGCCGAGAAGAACGGGATCGTCTCCTGGGCTTCGGGGCTGAAGCCGTGTGCCGATCCGTGAAAAATCCGGATTTTCTCCTGACCCTCCAGCCGCGAGCTGGTGATGATGTCCAACCAACCATCGTCGTCCATGTCCGCGATCTTGATTGGCACCGACCGGCCCGGACACGGGATCGCAACCCGTTGGGCGGGACTAAAGCCGTTGGCGCTGCCATAGTAGATGATTACCGATTGCGGCACGCCCGGGGCAGGCTCGAATTGCTGGCCCGCGACAATGTCGAGATAGCCGTCGCGGTTCAGATCGGCGACATTCGTGCAGAGAATGCCGGTCTCGTGCAGCACCGTGCGCGCATTCACCTCGTCGAAGCCCTTCGGGCCGCCCCAAAAGATATTGATGCCGCAATATGGATTCGCCGGGTCGAGCGCGCTGTCGTGACCGAAATAGGGCGCGATAATGTCGACGTAGCCGTCGGCGTTCAGGTCCGCGGCCGTCGCTTGGAATCCACTCGTGCCCGGGATCGTCCATCGCCGTGCCGGGTCGAAGCCCTTCGGGCCACCCCAGTAAACGTACGAGTCCACCTTCTCCTCCAGGGTCGCCGCCCCGATCGCATTGGCCACGAGTACCCGGCCGGGCACGATGGCCACGTCGGCGGCGCCCGCGGTCGCCAGACCCAGCGGCGGTGAAAAATGGCGATCGCCACGGTTGAGCAACACGCACGAATCGGTGAAAAAGCCGTGCGGATCGCGGTTGCGTGCGAACGCCAGGTCGGGACGGCCATCGCCGTTCACGTCCCCGATGGCCGAAGCCGCGATGGCGGTGAACTCCGGTCCGTCAAAGGGCTGGGCGACGAACCCGCCGGCTCCGCCCCAGAGAATCCCGACCTCCGCCGGTGCGTCTGCTTGCGCCACGTAGTTCCCCCCATCGCCGGCGAAACGGTCTTCGAAATAACTCGCGACGATGTCGGCGCGCCCGTCGCCATCGAGATCGCCCACCGAAAGATCCGACGCCCGGCGCGCCGCCAGCACCGTCGGGTCGGACCAGCCGCCGTCGACGCGAGCCAAGCAACCATAGAGCGCGGCGGAGTGCGTGCCGACGAGGAGGTCGGGATGTCCGTCGCCATCAAGATCACCGACCGCCAGGCACGCGGCATCCGCCTTCGGCAACGTTAGCGTGGCGACCGGCGCCGGGATTTCCTTCAGGCCCGGTTTGAGCGCCGCGAAGATCCGGACCACCTTACCCTCGCCGCTCAACACCGCCAGCCGGCCGGTATTACCGACCACCTTAAGATCCACGGCTCCGGCCACGCCGAAATCGCTCCGGTGCGAAAGCAGGAAACCATCGGGCGCACCCCAATAGACGCGGATGATGTTACCCGCCGGCTGCCCGGGCAGCCACGCCTTGCCTCCGAGCACCGCGAGATCCGTCCAGCCATCGCCGTCGAGATCGCCGACCGCGAGGCGGCGCGCATCGTGCACGGGCAGCGCGCCATTGAGCCGCTGGTTGCTCCAGCCATCGGGGCCACCCCAGGCGATCGTCAGAAACCGCCGCGCATCCACCCACGAGTCGTTGGGGAGGAAAACCGCATCGGGAAATCCATCGTGATTGAGATCCGCCACCGCCACGCGCGTGGAACCTTTCACCTCGAGCTGCTGCACCGCCAGCCGGCCGTCGGGCGCGAGCGCCCCGACGGTCGCGGCGCGGTCGAAGGTGTAGTCGTGCGTACCGTTGAACAGCAGGTCAATCCAGCCGTCTTGGTTCAGGTCGAAGCGGTGGATGATCCGCAGCGAACCGTCATGCGCGACGTAAAGATTCTGCCCCGATGCATCCAACCGCCCCTGGGCGAAGTCCGCGAAGCTGTCGTCGATCCAGGTGACGTTTGCCCCCCGCAGGCCGGAGGCAAACGCGCCCCCAAGCAGGAAGGTTGCGGCGGCAATTCGCAGGAAATGTGACGCGACTTTCATCGGCACAGGCCGGTGCAAACGCTCACTCGAAACGGAACGAGAAAAGTTTCGCGCGTTGCATCCGAAACTCGAGGCTGACGCTGCGGCCCTTGAGCGTGGCGAGATCGCCCTTGGCCCAAACGACCGCAAGACCGGTCGCGTTGTTCTGCAGCGGTGCACAATCGTCGAGCGCGAAACCCGGAAGCGGTTGTCCATTCTCGTCGCGCAGGCCGACCTGCACCTCGCCCAACGCCCCCGTATCGAGATTGAGCAACAGCCGATCGCCGGTCACCCGGACCGGCACTGTGCGGGCGGTGCCCGGGGTGTTGCCGGCGGTGAGCGCGGTGAAGCCGTCGACGCGCTGCACATAACGCACGATGACACCGTCACGTTTGCCCGCATCGGACATCTCCTCGCGCGCGGCGACATCGCCATGTTCGCTCCGAAACTCGTTGGCATATTGCCAGATCTCGTCGCCCATGACCACGAGGCCCGTGCTCATGAAAACCATGTTGCGCTTGTCGGGTGCGGCAAGGCTCGGAGACGCGTAAGCCGTCCGATCATAGCGATGCCACGTGATGCCATCGCGGCTGCCGGTGAAGCCGCTTTCCACGGGCCCGCGGTCGTGTCCGTGCCGACCCGGGCCATCGCTGGCAGGATTCCGGCGCAGGAAAGCCGGGAACGCCACATACCACGTGGGATCGAGGGGATACGGCTGAGCAGCCATCCCGTAAATGTCGGTGCGCGAGGCATCGCCTTCGTCGCTGGCGAAAACCGTGGGCAGCTCGTCCAACAGGTAGCGAAGATCCTCCTTCTTGCCCGAAGAGCGTCCGCGCCCCATCGGAGCGATGCCCGCCGGGCGTACCAGGCTGTCGGTCTCAAGGCGCTTCACATTGCGATACTTCGGCGACCAGCCGCGGAGATAGACTACGTATTTGCCCAACCGCTCGTCCCAAAACGAAACATTGAGAGTATCGGAGGGAAATCGAAGAAACCCGGCGGGATCGTGCTTCCAATCGAGGCCGTCGGCGGAGTAGTAACGCCCCACCCCACCGTTGGGAAAGTCGATGTTCGAGATGGCGGCATAACGCTCTGCCGGTGGCGCCTTCGGGTCCAAAAATGGCGCGAGGCCGCTTGAGGCCGTGGTGAGATTGTTGGCCTTGCTGCCTTCAAACGTGACCAAACCGAGATTGGGCTTGGTCCAATTCACGCCGTCCTTCGATTCGGCGTAGGCAATGCGACTGGATCCCTTTCGATCCCGGGCCATATACCACATTCGCAGGCGGTCGCTTTCCTGCAGCGTCGCGGAAAAGAATCCGAACATCAGACTCTCCCAAGGTTGGTCGGGCCGGAGAACAACCTCGCGGCGAACCGGCGGATTGATGGCGACCATGACGTTCTGCGTCGACACCAGCAGCGCCGGATCCAGGAAAAGGTAGCGCCGCGCGGAAAACTCGGTTGACGCGGCCCGGAGGGCACTGAGTCCAAACAGAAGCAACAGCGCCACGACGGCACGCGGAAAGAACAAAGACGGATTGGATTTCACGAGGTTTATGGGGACAGAGGAAAGCAACGAACCCATTCCGCACGAAACGCACCGGCGGAACGCACCAATCAAAGATGCCCTGCCCGGGCTTTATCCAAGTTGCTTAACCTGGTTCCCTCAAGGAACCGACCCTGCCCTCACCCGATATCACCCGCACCAGGTCACTCGGGCGCCATCGGCACTTTGCAGGTGCAGCACTTCAGCGACCGTGCTGAGAACTGACGCTATATTCTGGGCATCCGCCGCGGTAAAAGTGTCACGCGTCAACGCCATCGCCGCGCCGCCGAAACCGCCGCCGGTCAGGCGCGCGCCATAAACGGCCGGGTGTTTCTCCAACGCGTCGACCAGGCGATCGAGCGACGGCGTGCTGTTTTCGAAGAGGCGCTGGGAACTCCGGTGCGAGGCGGTGAGCAGCTTGCCGGTGGCCGCGAGATCACCGCGCTGTAACGCAGCCACGGTCTGGTGCACGCGGGCGTGCTCCTCGACGATGTGCTGCGCACGTTTCGCCACGACCGGGGAAAGTTTGCCCGACTGCGCCGCCAGCTGCGCAGGCGTGAGATCGGTGAGGAACGGCACGCCCAGCACTTTGGCCGCTTCAGTGCACTCCTTGTGGCGCGTCGCATACATGCCGTCGACCAGCGCGTGTTTTTCCTTGGTGTTGAAAATCCAGAGATGCGCCGACGTCGGGAACGGCACGCGGCTGAAATTCGGCCCACGGCAGTCGATGTGCACGAGCTGGCCCGCGGCGCCGAACGCGCTGGTGCCTTGGTCGAGGATGCCGCAGGGCACACCGACATATTTGTTTTCCGCGTGGCGCCCCACCGTTGCGAGCTTTTCGGGTGCGAGCGCCGGGGCCTTCGCCAGTTCCGTCAACGCCAGGGTGGTCGCCAGTTCGAGCGCCGCGCTGCTGCTGAGGCCCGCGCCGGCCGGCAGGTCGGAGTCGACCAGCACATCGAAACCGCCCGGACGCGGCAGCGAGAAATCCTTCAGCGCATGCCAAGCCCCGAAAACGTAATTGCCCCACGCCTGCGCGCCAGTGAGGCGAACGGGCGGTTCGGCGGTGAACTCCAGCGCCGGCGCGCCGCTCGTGCTGCGCACGCGGAAAACTCCGGCGGAGTTCGGCGCCGCCGCCACTTCCACCCCGCGGTCGATGGCTGCCCCGATCACGGCGCCGCCGTTGTAGTCGGTGTGGTTGCCGATGAACTCCACGCGACCGGGCGCGCGGGTAGTGACCGCCGGGGACCGGCCGAAGCTCTGCTGAAATTGCTCACGAAGGGATGCCATGGGAAGGGTCAGGCAGTAAGCCGGCCCTTCTCCTCAGGCGAAGCAAAAACAACTCAACCGACCAGAGATCACATTTTGTAGAGTCGGTCCTTGGGCGACCCCGTCCGTAAGGTCGGGCCGAGGCCCGACCCTAAACTCGCAAACTCACTTCAGCTGCAGCACCTGCGACCCGGCCGCAAGGAAGGCCCCCGCACCGTATTCCTGGTAGGTGGTCGCGTCATAATGATCGGGCGCGAAGCCGATCGGCTGCACCCAGCCGAAGCGGCCTTCCGCGTCGACGCAACCGAGCAGCGCCGTCCAGGCCTTGTCGACCGCCGGACGGTATTTGTCCGCCGGCAACAAACCCTGATTGATGCCCCAGGCCAGCGCGTAGCAGAAAAACGCACTGCCGCTGCCTTCGCCGTGCGCGCCGGTTTCGTTGAGCAGGTTGGCGCGCCACAGTCCGTCGGCCGGCTGCACCGCGATGAGTTTCGCGGCCATCGCCTGGTAGAGCGCGATATACTTTGTCCGCAGCGGATAATCCTTCGGCAGGGCATCGAGCAACCGCGCGAGGCCGGCGATGACCCAGCCGTTGCCGCGGCTCCAGAACACCTTCTGACCTTCCTTCGGGAAAAGGTAGCGTTTGTCGCGGTAGAACAAGGCGCCTTCCGGATCATAAAGATAGACGTACGCGTCCCAATACCAGCGATCCATCGCCTCGAGGTATTTCTTGTCGCCCGTGGCCTGGCTCAGTTTCGCCAGCGTGGGCGGACACATGTAGAGCGCATCGCACCACCACCAGAGCTCGCGGCCGGTGATCGGTTTCGCCAGCAGCGCGTCCAGGCCGCGCTGGGTGTCTTCGATCTGGCCGGGCTTCGGATCCAGCGCGTGCAATTCCAGATAGGTCTGGCCCACGATGTAGTCATCCGCGTGATCCGGACGCGGCCCGAGCTTCCAGCCATTCGATTCGGAAATCCGGCGCGCGTAGTCGACATAGGCGGCGTCGTTCGTGACGCGATAAGCCTCCATCACGCCCGTCAGCATCGCGCCCTGCACCCAGCCGCGGTTGCCCTTGGAATCGGTCACGGCGTACTGCGCGCTGGTCGGATGCGCCGCCTGCCAGTCAAGCACCTTGCGCATGACCGCCTTGGTGTCGGTCGTCTCGGCGTGTGCAGCCGCAACGCCAATCAATGAAAGTCCCAGCACCAGGCAGAATGAACGGAGGGTATGCATAAATATTTTCAGGTCTCAGGTTTCAGGCCTCAGCCCTCTGCCTTAATAGTGGATCAATCCGCGCTGCACCGCCGCGATCACCGCCTGCGTACGGTCGGCCACGCGGAGTTTTGCGAGGATGCTCTTCAGGTGACCCTTCGTGGTGTACTCGGTGATGCCGAGCGTGTCGGCGATCTCCTTGTTGGCCTGGCCGCGTGCGAGCTGGCCCAGCACTTCGAGTTCGCGCGTCGTCAGTGCCTCGTAGCTGTTGCCGAGCTTCAGCTGCGCGGCGACGTTCTGCGTGATCCAGCGCCGGCCTGCGGCCACCGCCCGGATCGCGGGAATGAGCTCCTCGCCCGTCGCGCTCTTGAAAACATAACCGCGCACGCCGGCTTCGAGCGCCGCGTGGATGTCGGCATCGCCCTCGTAACCCGACAACATGAGGATCCGCGCCTCGGGCGAACGCCCGCAGATGTGCCGCGTCACCTCGTGGCCGTTTTTGCCGGGGAGCCGCAGGTCCATCAGGACGACGTCGGGCCGCAGGCTCTCGAACTGCTTGATCGCCTCGTCGCCGTCGGCGGCCTCGCCGACCACGACGAGGTCGGGTTCGGTGCTCAGCAGCGAGACCAGGCCCGTGCGGACGATAAAGTGATCGTCGACGAGCATGATCCGGATCTTCTGCGGCGCGATCATATGACCTCCTGCGGCGCCGGCTGCACGTGATCGGATTCCACCTGGCCCAGCGACACGCTCACGCGGACCGTCGTGCCCTCGCCGGCCGGGCCGCTCACGTCGAGCCGCCCGCCGATGCGCTTGGCGCGCTCCTTCATGCCGAGCAGGCCGTAATGGGGTTCGTCGCGCGCGGCGATGCGGGCGGCGACCAGGCCGCTGCCGTTGTCCTTGATCTCCATCGCAAACGAGTCCGGTCCGAAGATCAGCTGCACCGCGACGCTGGTGGCGCCGGAGTGCTTCACGACATTGGTCAGCGCCTCTTGCGCGATGCGCAGAAAATTCTCTTCCACGATCTCCGGCAGGCGGCGCGGGGTGCCGGTGGTGGTCACCTCGGCGAGAATCGCCGTGCCGGTAAGGATCTGCGCGCTGGCGATCGACAGCGCCTGGTCGAGGGCGAACTGCTCCAGCTCGCGCGAGCGCAGGTCCCAGATGGAACGGCGCAGCTCGAGGCGGCTCTGACCGAGAAAACGGCGGGCGAGTTCGAGCGGCGGGCCGGCGTCGGCGGGATTGCGCGCGAAGAGACGGACCGCGGTGTCGAGCTGCAGCGAGATGCCGGTGAGCGCCTGCTCGAGCGTGTCGTGTAGCTCGCGCGCGAGGCGTGTGCGCTCGGTGAGCACGGCGCGGAACTCGACCTCGGCCGCCTTGCGCACGGACATCTCCACCTTGAGTTGCTCGGTGCGTTCCTTGACGCGGGCCTCGAGCTGGTCGTGCGCGTGCTGCAGTTCCTTCTGCGCCTTCTCGCGGTCCTCGACGAGGAACTTGAGCATGACGTTCTTGCGGGAAACCGTGAGCAGCCAGGCCACGACCGCGGCGAGCAACACGCAGAGGACGATCGCGCCGATTGCCATGCGCTCGCGCGTCAGCGCGCTCGGCGCCGCCAGCACGTGCACCTTCGCCGCGTCGGGCACCAAAAGAGTCAGGGACTTGAGCTTGCCGTCGTCCGCCGTGTCGAGGGATGCGACGCCCTCCAGCTCGACCAGGCTGCCGAGCGGGATCGCGTCGAGCTCGGGGCTTTCCTGCAGGCCCTCGAACTCCGCGATGAAGGACTGCTCGGCGTGCCGGATCGTGCAGATGGTGCGAACGCCGACGAAACCGACGTCCTCGCGCCGCACGTGGCGCGTGCTGCGGTCGAGCAGGCGGCCCTGCACGGTGACGAGTTCACCCGAATGCAAGCCGTCGCGAATTTCCGTCATCGGCACCGCCTTGGGCTTGATGACCGGCATCGGCCCGGCGATCTCGCGGTAAACCGCGTCGCGCAGGACCGGCTGGTAATTGACGATTTCGAGGAAGCCCACTGCCTCCACGCCGCGGCCCGGCGCCAGCAGGACCGGCAGGCTGCTCTCGAGGTGCAGGCCGCCGGTCTCGTCCTGCAGGTACAGGTCGAGGCCGTGGCGCTGGAAGGTCAGCACGCCCTTGACGTGGATGCGCTCGCCGAGATTGGCACTGGTGCGGAATTTCGCGACGTCATCGAGCGCCACGAACGGCTGCTCGAACGGCGGGTGCTGTTCCGGTTCCTCGACGATAAAGTCCTCGGCGTTCGGCACCATGATGGTGACACCGGTGAGCTGGCGGCGCGCATAGTTGAAGGCGGTGGCGGCGGTGCCGCGCACGCGCACCTTGGCGGCGACCAGCGAGCGGGGATTCATGTCGGAGCGCAGCTTCGGGTACACGCGCACGCGATAGCCGCCGACGGAAACCTCCACCTTGGTCTTCTGCGACGCAACGTAGGAGACCGAGCGCACGAGGCCCGTGATCTCGACGCGCTGGCTGGCCTCGACGCCTGCCATCAGGCGCTCGATGGAAACCTGCTTGGCGACGGGCAGCGGTTTGGTGCCCAGCTTCGTCCAGCCATTGGACTGGATCACCGGCGCGAACCAACCCGCGCCAGTCGTGCCGCTGACCTCGATGAAGTCGCCGATGTGCGGCTGCTCGCCGATGTTCTGCACGAAGATGCCGGCGCTCTCATCCTGGATCACGAACTTGCCCTGCCAGTCGGGCTCGGCCGCGGTGACGACGCCGCGCAAGGTCACCGGCAATTTCGTCTCGGCAACGCTGGAGGACAGGACGCGCACGGCCGCGGCCGAAGTGAGCACGGAAGGCGGCGCGACGACCTCTTCGCCGAAACCGAGCTGGGCCGAAAAGAAGAGTGCGAGGGCAACCGCCGTCGGCCGAAAAAAGAAAGCGCGACGCATGATAAGTGGGGTTGCCCGAGCGAAACCCTCCCACGAACGGTTTCCAAGCGTTCTTTCCGCCTTTCCCGCTGTTCCCGATAAGTAAGTTCCATGGAGGCGGGACGACCCGTCCCGCGCAGCGCTGCCGTCACCCGCCCGAGCAACACACCCCGCCCTGCCGGGCACCTCTCTTGGTAGAGGGGACTCTCGCTGCGATGCATTGGAATCCCCTCTATGAAGAGGGGTGGCGCGCAGCGACGGGGTGTGTGGCTTGGTACTCACGAAGTCATTTCAGCCACAGCAACGGCTGCGTCACCGCCATGTTGCGGCGGACTTCCGGGTCGTCGGAATCAGCCGGCAGGCGCCGCCAGGTGGCGAGCCAGTCGGCGCGACCGACCCGGTAACCGCCGAGCAACAACGCAGGCTGGCGGATCGGCCAGCTCTCAAAGTGCTCGATGTCCGGCGCAAACGGCCAGGCGTCCCGCTCCGCGAGATAGGGCGCGAGAAACGCGACCGCCTGCGCCACACTCCGGCCGTCAGACAAGGCATGCG
The DNA here is from genome assembly GCA_048498955.1 of Verrucomicrobiota bacterium. Classification (GTDB taxonomy): domain Bacteria; phylum Verrucomicrobiota; class Verrucomicrobiia; order Opitutales; family Opitutaceae; genus Lacunisphaera. Next base: position 145,172 of record JBEHWZ010000008.1, read on the forward strand.
TCCACAAATTATTCCCCGGGGTCGAAAGGAGCTCGGTCAGCAAGGCGACGTTATCGAGCTGGAAGATCGCGTAGCCGTACGGCTTGGTGCGGGCGAGTTCGCGCGGGAAGCTGCCGTCGGCCATGAGTTGCATGGGCAGGAGCTTCTCGAGAAACACCTGCCGCGTCTCGTCGAGCCGGACCGTGTCGCCCGTCAACCGCGCGAACGCCGCGATCTGCAGCCAGTACGCGACGCTGTGGTTGTTCTTCGCCGTGGCCTCCGTTTTTCCGAGCGTGCTGGTGCGAAGCCACTCGGTGTAGTCCGTGAACCAGGTGCGCACCGCGGCCATCGTTTCCGCGGACACGCCAGGAGCGCGGGCAATGGCGTCGGCGGCCAGCGCCACCTCGGCGAGGTGCAGCGTGTCGATGAGACCATAGCTCCGGCCCGATGTGACGCCCGGCACGGCTTGGGCGAACTTCAGGTGCGGGTTCATGCGCGTCGTGGGATCGACGAAGAAAACCTTCAGCCACTCGGACGCGCGCACGGCGTAGGCGGCGTCGCCGGACACGACATAAGCCGCCGCCAGGCGCGCGACCGCGTCGCGCATCTCGCGCATGAGCATGCGGTGGGCGATGAAATTGTCGGGATTGGTTTTCCCATCGACGCTAATGTAGGGCAGGCCGTCCGGCGTCTTGGGATTCGGCCACCAGTAATCGCCCATCGACAGGAAATCGCCCGGCTGGGCGCCAAACTTTGCAGAGAAGGTGGGCAGCGTCGCCGAACGGATCGTCACCGGCTGCGCCTTCATGGCTTCCGCCGCAAGCTGGAGCACGCGCGCGCGTTCGAGCGGGATGAGGTCGGCTGCGATCTGTTCCGTCGTCTTCGCCCGCAGCGCGGCGCCGGCGGCCTGCGCCGCGGCATCGGGTGACCGCACTTCAACCCAGTTCACCGGCACGCCGGCCACTGTGGCGCTCACCACCGCGCGTCCGCCCGCTGGCAGCTCGGCGTCGATCTGCGCGCGGCCGTTCGCGAGCTGCACCAGGCGCGAACCGCCGGGCGTGCCGAGGTTGTCGCGCAAACGCCCGTCACCGGTGCGTCCGAAACGCAGCGCCTGGGCCGCGTCGAGGCAGACCACGCCAGCTTTGTCCAAAAGCTCAACCTGCACGCGCACGCGGCCCTCGGGCGCGGGCAGTTGCTGCAGACGCAGGTGATCGGGCGCGCCCCAGGCGCGGGTTTCATAGCGGAAGGAAATTTCGTCTCTCAGGACCTGGCCGCCGCGTTTCGCGACGGCGCGCACGATATTGACGCCGTCGTCGAACGGCACCGCCCAGCGCAGGCCGGCCGCGGGGAAATCCTGGCTGTCGCGTTTGCGTGTGCCTTGCGAGACACCGTTGAGCCACAACTCCACCTCGTCGCAGTTGGAGTAAACATGCACCCAGCTCTTTTCGCCGGCCTTGCCCCAACGCACGGGCCACGAATGGCCGTACACGCGCACCATCGGCTTCTCGGACCAGTACGACTGGTAGACGTAATAGGATTCCTTGGGCGTGAGGTCGCGCTCGACCGCGCCTTTCTGGTTCACAAAGGGCACGGGATTTTCCGGCCGGAGCGGCGTGGAGAAATCCTTGAACACCCACATGGCCGAGCCGGTGAACCAGTCCATCTTCTCCTGCTCCTTCAAATGCCAGTCGATCAGTTCGCAGATGTACGACTCGGACCAGTCGCCGTCGCGCGAGACGCGGGCCTTGCCGCCGATGTCCATGAAATCGAGCCCGCGCTCCTCGGTCGCGCCGGTGGTCGGGATCGAGCGCAGCTGCGCGTACGGATCCTCGGCGTGACGGCCGGCGTGGCTGTCGCCACCCCACTCCGCGTGGAAGATGCGCTTCGACTTGTCGAATTCCTTGCGGATCGACTTGGCGTACTCGGTGAATTGTCCGCCGTACCAGCCGGCCCAGATCGACGGCGAATACACGTCGACGATGTCGCGGCAGAAATCGCAGCGCCGGATCGTGGTCTTGCGCCCGGCATCCAGCTGGTGCGCGAGCGTGTTGAGCTCGGTCATGAACTTGCGGATCGCCTGCTGGTCGAAGACCGGAAAATCGCCGGGCCAGTCATTCTCGTTGCCGAGGCCCCACAGGATCACGGCCGGGTGATTGTAGTGCTGGTCGATCATCGCGCGCAGCATGGCCTTCGTCTGCGCCTGGTAGCGCTCGCCGCCGAGGCCGCCGCGGCACCAGGGAATTTCCTCCCACACGAGCAGGCCAAGTTCATCGCACAGCTCGAGGATGCGCCGCGACTGTTGGTAATGGCCGAGGCGGATGAAATTCACGCCCATGTCCTTCATCAGGCGCATTTCCTTTTCCATCAGGTCCTCGGGCATCGCGGCGCCGAGACCCGCGTGGTCCTCGTGCCGGTGCGTGCCACGCAGGAAGAGCCGCTCGCCGTTGAGTTTGAAGGGGCCCTTTTCGACAAACTCAAACGTCCGCAGCCCGAAGCGCTCGCACACGCGGCTTTCGCCAGCGACCACTTCCACGCCATAGAGCGCCGGTGTCTGCGGCGACCACAGCTGCGGCGCCGGAATCACGATGACCGGAAAATCCACGCTCTCGGCATTGGCGGACACGGCAAGTTTGACGGTGGTGACTTCGTGACCGTCAGGCGCAATCACGCGCGCGGTGACTTCTTCATAAGTCCTATTGGCCCCATAAGTCCCATTGAACCTCGCTTTCAGCGCGACCTGCCAGCTGCCATCCGCCTGCTTCGCCGGCGTCGCCAACACGCGCGTGATACCGCCCGCCGGCAAATACACCAGGTGCACCGGCCGATAAAGACCGCCGTAGCGGTTGAAATCGCTGAGATCCGACGGGATCGATTCCGGGTCGCGCGTGTTGTCGCAGCGTACGGCGAGCGGAATTTTGCCGGGCGTCACGCGCGATTCGGCCGCAGGGAGCTTCGCCAGGGCCGACGTCCGGAATCGCGCGACGGCGTCGGTGATGTCGACGGTGAATTCATCGTAGCCGCCGGTGTGCTCGCCGACGAGTTCGTTGCCGATCCACACCTGCGTCTTCTGGCCGCTGCCCTCGAATTGGAGCAGCGTGCGCCCGTCGGTGTGGGGATTCGCCACGTCGAGTTGGGTGCGGTACCACGCCGGCCCTTCATAATAAGGGACGTCCGGGTCGACGGCATCGGTGGCGTTGACGCAGTGCGGGAGCGAAACCGCGGTCCACACCGGCAGCTCGAGCGCCCGCTCGTTGCTGCGCATCGTGGCCCAGGCGCCGCCGACTTCGCCGCGGAAATATTCCCAGCCGCCGGTCAGGGTCTTCTGCTCCTGCCAGTCACTCGGACGGGTTTCGCCGGGATGCGGTCCCGTGCCGGAGGCGGCGGCCGCGACGACGAGGAAGGCCGAGGCGGAAAACAGCAGCAACGCAGGCACAAGTCCGACAAGGAAGCCGGTACGACGGGAAGACATGAATGACGAAAAGGGTAGGCACGCGCCCGGTTGGGGTCGGGGCAACGCGAAGGGAAATGCGGGGTGAAACCGACCCGGAGCATACCCGTTGCCGCGCGGGCCCACACCCCCATTTGGAGGGGGCGGCGGAAGAAAAAGCCACGCCCCCCTCGAACGAGGGAGGATAACCGTTCCGCGCTCGGGTATTGTTCAGCCCATAGAGATTACCCTTCGACGGATTTTTTATCCGTCACGTCTCTGGCCTGAGGGCGGTCCCCAACCGCTCCCTACTGTCACCCCCACCAATGAACCGTACCCAACCCCGTTTGGTCCTGCTCGCGAGCGCCCTGCTCGCTTTTGTCCCCGCTGCGTTCGCGCAGACCGGCACTGTCACCGGTCACGTCTACAATAACGCCAACAAGGAATATGTCCGCGACGCCGAAGTCCGCGTCGATGGCACCGACATCGTCGTCACCACCAGCTCCGGCGGCGCCTTCACCCTGGCGCGCGTGCCGGCGGGCGAGGCGACCATCCGCGTCACCTACACCGGCCTCCCGCCCGTCACGAGCAAGGTCACCGTCAGCGACGGCGTGACCGTCAACCAGGAGGTCGAACTCGGCGCGGTCGCCGTGGCCGACAAGGACAAGGTCCTCACGCTCGAGACGCTCAAGGTCACCACCGAGGTCGACGGCAACGCCAAGGCGCTGCAGCGCCAGAAGAACTCCATGAACATGAGCCGCTCGGTCGCGTCCGACTCGTTCGGCAACGTCACCGAGGGCAACGTCGGCGAATTCCTCAAGTTCCTTCCCGGCGTCGAGCTCGAGTACGTCGAGGCGGACACCCGCGGCCCGCGCATCGGCGGCATGGGCTCGCAGTACGCGAGCGTCACGCTCGACGGCAAGAGCATCGCCAGCGCCGACTCCTTCGGCCAGTACGTCGGCTTCGAGAACGCCAGCGCCGGCGCGGCCAACCGCTCCTTCGGCTTCGACAGCATCTCGATCAACAGCATCGAATCGATCGAGCTCAACCGCGTCACCAGCGCCGCGATGGATGCCAACGCGCCCGCCGGCAACATCGACCTCAAGATGAAGAAGGCCTTCGACCGCAAGGGCCGCTACATCGGCGCCTCGGTCAGCACGGTGATGAACAGCGAGGAGTTCACGCTCAAGAAGACGGTCGGCCCCAACGACGGCACCGGCTACAAGTTCCGCCCGAACTACAACCTCAACTACTCGGACATCTTCTTCCACAACCGGCTCGGCGTCATCATCAGCCTCCAGGAGTCCAACCTCTACAACGAGCAGTACCGCGTCGACAACACGTACAACCGCGTGCCCACCGCCGCCGACACCCGCCCGCAGGTGCTGACCGGCGTGCTGCTCAAGGACGGCCCGAAGTGGACCAACCGCCGCAGCGCCACCGCGGTGATGGACTTCAAAGCCAGCGACCATCTCACGCTCTCCCTCTCCACGCTGCTCTCGAGCTACCACGCCGAGTTCTACAACCGCCAGGTCACGATGACCGCCGGCGGCACCCGCGCCACCGTCCCGGGCGACGGCGTTCTCACCTACGGCTCCGTCGGCACCGGCGGCAGCATCGCCTTCGGTGGCGGCAACGGCCAGAAGTTCACCAACACGATGACGGTCATCCCGAGCTTCGAGTACAAGAAGGACAACCTCACCATCGACGGCTCGTACAGCAATTCGCATTCGCGCAACGACTATGACAACCTCGCGCACGGCACTACGGCCAACACCCCGGTGAACAATGTCGCCGGCATCGGCTTCACCGCCTCGCGCTCGAGCAGCGAGGATGCCGACTGGAAGATCCAGCAGACCGCCGGCCCGGACTGGACCAATCTCGGCCTCCAGACCAACCCGCGCATCTCGGACGACAACCGCCAGAACACGATCGATATCAAGGCCGGCGACCTGAACCTCAAATACGTCCTGCCGACCAAGATCCCGACCTTCATCCAGGTCGGCGGCAAGTTCACCCGCAACGCCCAGTGGGCGCGCAACTCGAACGATTTCGACAAGTGGCTCTTCGTCGGTCCCGGCGGCGGCGTCACCGGTTCGTTCTCCCAGTACCTCTCGCCTTTCCAGCTCTTCCGCGGCTCCAACCAGCCCGGCGTCGTCTTCACCTCGAGCGGCGGCGGCGGCGCGCCGGCCTTCCCGAATCGCGACACGCTCGGCGAACTCTTCCACTCGCATCCGGAATACTTCACCCAGACGCTTCCGGCCAACGCCGCGACCGCCAGCACCGCCGGCATCAGCCTCGCGAACTACGAGTCCGGCAAATACCTGAACTGGCCGACCTACGACCTCGTCGAAAAGGTCACCGCCGGCTACATCATGGCCAACAGCCGCATCAAGACCCTGACGCTGCAGGGCGGTTTCCGCTATGAGCGCACGGAGGTCGGCTCCACCGAGCTCGATCCCTACTCCAACGAGCAGGTCGTCGCAGCCGGCTATGTCCCGACCGCCGCCGGCGCGCCCAACAGCATCGCCGCGATCGACTACAAGTACTCCAAGCCGCGCGTCCACCGCAGCAGCTCCTACGACGACCTCTTCCCCAGCCTCACCGCCAAGTACACGATCAAGCCGAACCTCCTGTTCGATATCGGCTGGGGCAAGACGATCCTCCGTCCCGACCTGTCCAAGCTCAGCGCCACGCGCCAGATCGACGACACGAACGACATCATCACCACGCCCAACACCAACCTGCAGCCCGAGCGCTCGCAAAAGGTGGTCGCGGCGCTCAGCTACTTCTTCGGCAACGCCAGCATCAACAACATGCAGCTGGTCGCCAGCCGCGTGCGCACGAACAACAAGTTCACGCAGCTGACGGTGAGCGCGGAGCAGTTCGGCAACACCGACCCGACCTACGCGGACTACGATTTCACGACCTACGTGAACATCCAGACCCCGGTGACGTACAACTCGATCGAGTACTCCTACCAGCAATACCTGACTTTCCTGCCCCGCGTCCTGCAGGGCACCTCGGTCAACCTCTCGTACACCCGCACGTTCCTCGACGAACAACCCACGCCCCGCGTGCTCGGCATCATTCCGAACACCGTGAAGGGCACGCTCGGGTACACCCTCAACCGCTTCAACATGAGCTTCAGTGCGATCTGGCAGTCGGATTCCGACCAGTACCTGGCCGCGAACCGCTACCAGAAGTCGAACGTGAAGTGCGACCTCACCGCCAACTTCAAGATCACCGACCGCCTCGCGCTGTTCCTCGCCGGCCGCAACATCTTCGAGGAGTCGCACCGCATCATGGAGAAGAGCCCGAACAACCCGGACGTGCTGTTCCGCTACGAAAACTACGGCACGAACTGGACCTTCGGCATCCGCGGTACCTTCTGATGAAACTTGGTTAGGTAACAAGTGGTGCGGCGCAAGGGGCGCCATGCCACCCCAAAAAGAACGCCCGCTGGATTCACGTCCGGCGGGCGTTTTTGTTTTGGGATTTCCGTAGGGGCGCAGACTTGCTGCGCCCAATCCCGGTTCGCCGGGATTCCATGCGGCTATGAATGCGATTAGATTCTGCGCCCCTATCCAATGGCCTGCTTAACCGGCATCCCCTTCCGAAGCGTCCGAATTTAAGGGACTTTGCACCGGAAGCTTGGATCTGTTTGCTCCGTCCCTCACCCTCGCCCCGGAACCCGGGTTTCCGCTTTCCCGCTCGTCATGCCCAAACTTTTTCACGGCGCCTGCTATTATCCTGAATTGTGGCCGGAAGCCGATGTCGACCGCGACATCGCGAGCATCAAGGCCGCGGGGCTCAACGTCGTCCGCATGGGCGACTTCGCCTGGTCGCATCTCGAGCCGAGCGAAGGGCAGATTTCCACGGCGCTCTTTGTCCGCGTGATGGACAAGCTGCACGCCGCCGGGATCAGCGTCGTGTTTTGCACGCCGACCGCGTCGGCGCCGGTGTGGCTGTCGCACGGGCATCCGGAGCGCATGTTCGTCGACGCCGAGAGCCGCGTCATGTCGCACGGTGCCCGCCAGCATGTTTCCTACGAGGATCCGGCGGTCCGCGCCGCGTGCTTCCGCATCGTCGAGCAGCTCGGCCGCGACCTGGGCAAACACCCGGCGCTGATCGCGTGGCAGATCGACAACGAGTTCAAATGCCACGTCGGCGAGGACTTCAATCCATCGGCTGTCGCACATTGGCGCCGCTGGCTGGCCAAGCGCTTCGGCACGATCGAGCGCCTGAACGAGGCGTGGGGCACCGACATCTGGGCCGCCCGTTATCAAAGCTTTGACCAAGTCCCGGCACCGGTGCGCACGCCCTTCCTGCACAGCGCCTCGCTCAGCACGGCGTACCGGATGTTCTGCCGCGAGAGCATCGCGGGTTTCATGGACGAGCAGAGCGCGATTCTGCGGAAACATTCCGCCGCGCCGATCACGCACAACTTCGCGCCGGCGTTCTCCGTCAATCTCGAGCGCATGACGTCCGATTTGGATTTCGTGTCCTTCGACGATTACCCGTCGGCCTCGAGCTGGGATACGGTCGTGTTCGACAACGATCTCTTCCGCGCCGCCAAGCCGGGCAAGGCGCACTGGCTCATGGAAACCAGCGTCGGCTACAACGGCTGGCTCGGCAACCATGAGGCCGCGCACCCGCCCGGCTTCCTCGTGGCCGAGGCCGTCGCCTCGTACGGACTCGGCGCCGCCGCTTTCTGTTACTGGCTCTGGAAACAGCAGCGCACCGGCGCGGAACTGCCGCACAGCGCGATCATGACCGCGTGGGGCAAGCCGTCGATCGGCTACAGCGCCGTCACCGCCGTCAACCAGGCCCGCCAGCAACTCGAACCGCTGCTCGCGTCGAGCCAGCCGGCGCCGGTCGCCGCCGCCGTGACGTGGTCCGATCTCGGCCGCGCCATGCTGCAGACCGAGCCGCTCGGCGCGAATCGCACGCACGAGGTCGACTACAACAAGACCGTCGCCCTCTGGCACCGCCTGCTGGTCGACGCCGGTGTACCGCGCGACGTACGTTTCGAGGGCGCGGCGCTCGACGGCCTCAAGCTACTCATCACGCCCGTCATGCCGTACGCGAGCCCGGCGTTTCTCGCGCGCGTGGAAAAATTCGTTCGCGCCGGCGGCATCTGGATTTGTGCGCCGCTCACCGGCACGCGCACCGCGGAGCACACGCTGCCGACCGACACCGCCCTCGGCGCCATCGAGGCGCTGGCCGGAATCGAAACTGTTTTCTCGTTTCCGATCACCGGCACCGGCGCGACCTGCGAAGCCTTCGACTGCGCCGCCCCGCTCGCGGGCTGGTGCTCGGCGCTGCGGCCCGCTTCGCCCGACACGAAAGTCGTCGGCTCGCTGCAGAGCGCCCTCGCGCCCGGACTCGCCCTGCTGACCGAGCGCAAGCTCGGCGCCGGCGCCGTCGTCGTGCTCGGCACCATGCCCGAGGGTTCGTACGGCCGCGCGCTGCTCGCGAAGCTCGTCGCCCACTACGCGACGCAGGCCGGCGCCACGCCGCCGGCCGTGACTTCCACCGGCACCGTGGTCTGCCCGCGCATCCGCGCCGACGGCTCCGCCCTGTGGATCGTGGTCAATCTCGACGGCACGGGCGGCGAAGTGAATCTGCCGCGTGCCGCCACCGATGCGCTTTCCGGCGCCACGATCGGCGCCGGTCCGTGCAAGCTCGGCCGCTACGAGTGGCGCGCCCTGCAGTTCTGATTTCCCCCAAACCCCATGCTACCCCGCTCCCTCCTCGCGCTGCTCCTCGTGGCCGCCGTACCCGCGGCGCTTGTCGCCTCCGTTCCGTCCGACGCCGTGCCTTCGATCATTGTCAGCACCGCCGACGAACCCGTCGCGCCGGGCAAGTTCGAGCCGACGTGGAAATCGCTCGAGCATTACCAGGCGCCCGAGTGGTTCCGGAACGCCAAGTTCGGCATCTGGGCGCACTGGGGTCCGCAGTGCGAACCCGAGCAGGGCGACTGGTACGCGCGGCACATGTATCTCGAGGGTGAAAAGCAGAACGTGTGGCACAATGCGCACTACGGCCCGCCGTCGCAGTTCGGTTTCAAGGACGTCATCCACGCGTGGAAGGCCGAGAAGTTCGATCCCGACCGCCTCGTCGCGCTCTATAAGCGCGTCGGTGCCCAATACTTCTTCGCGCTGGCGAACCATCACGACAACCTCGACCTCTGGGATTCGAAATATCAGCCGTGGAATTCCACCCGCGTGGGCCCGCACCGGGATCTGATCGGCGGCTGGGCCAAGGCCGCGAAGGCGCAGGGCCTGCCGTTCGGCGTCAGCGTCCACGCCGCACATGCCTGGAGCTGGTATGAAGTCGCCCAGGGCGCGGACAAAAAAGGCCCGCACGCCGGCGTGCCCTACGACGGCAAGCTGACCAAGGCCGACGGCAAGGGCCAGTGGTGGGACGGACTCGACCCGCAGGATCTCTACGAACAGCGCCACGCGCCGAGTCCGGGTTTCGACGACATGAAATTTCTCTGGGGCAATCGCTGGGACTGGGAGAACGGCGTCACCCAGCCCGACCTCGCCTACTGCCAGCGGTACTACAACCGCACGATGGACCTGATCAACAAGTACCAGCCCGACCTCGTTTACTTCGACGACACTGCCCTCCCGCTGTGGCCGGTCAGCGACGCCGGCCTGAAGATCGCCGCGCACTTCTACAATAACAACATGGCCCATCACGGCGGAAAGCTGAACGCCGTGCTCTTCGGCAAGGTGCTGACCGACGACCAGCGCGGCGCCATGGTGTGGGACATCGAGCGCGGCGTGCCCGCGGTGAGCCTGCCGCAGGCGTGGCAGACCGACACCTGCATCGGCGGCTGGCACTACCAGCGCGATCTCTACGACGGGAACAAATACAAGAGCGCGACGACCGTGGTGCGGATGCTCGCCGACATCGTGAGCAAGAACGGCAACCTGCTCCTCAACATTCCCGTTCGCGGCGACGGCACGATCGACGACAAGGAGGAAGCCATCCTCCAGGGCATCGCCGCGTGGATGGACGTGAACAAGGAGTGCATCTTCGACACCCGCCCGTGGAAAGTCTTCGGCGAAGGCCCGGCCTCCGACGGCGCGCCGATCACCGCCCAGGGTTTCAACGAAGGCAAAGGCAAGCCGTTCACCGCCGAGGATGTCCGCTACACCCAGAAAGGGGACGCGCTCTACGTCATCGTGCTCGGCCGCCCGGTGCAGCCACTGCAGCTCAAGCATCTCGGCGCCGCGACCGCAGGCCTCGGCGCGAAGCCCGCGAAGATCGAGCGCCTCGGCTCGTCCGCGCCGGTGAAGTGGTCGCAGACCGCCGACGCGCTCACGCTCGAGCCCGGCGACGTGCCGGTCGAGGCGCACACCGTCGTCTACAAGATCAGCACCGCCCAGGTGCGGTGAAAATCAGCTATCACCTATTCGCTTATCGCTATTGGCCATTTCGAACCCTGCTCGAAATGACCAATGCCGATTAGCCACTGCTTAATGACTAATTCCTTCCGACGCTTCGCACTCCTTCCGCTGCTCGCGCTCTTGGTCGCAATCATTCCTGCCGTCTTGTCCGCCGCGGAGCCGGCCCTCCCCAATCCGTTGATCAAGCAGCGCGCCGACCCGCACGTCTACCGGCACACCGACGGCTACTACTACTTCATGGGCACGGTGCCCGAGTACGACCGCCTCGAACTGCGCCGGGCCGATTCGCTGGCCGGGCTCGCTACCGCCGAGGCGAAGACGATCTGGAAAAAGCACGCCACCGGCCCGATGGGCGCGCACATCTGGGCGCCGGAAATTCATTTCATCGACGGCAAGTGGTACATCTACTTCGCCGCCGGCGCCGCGGAGAAGATCTGGGACATCCGCATCTACGTCCTTGAGAACGCCGCCGCCAATCCGCTCGAGGGCGAGTGGATCGAGCGCGGCCAGCTGAAGACGCAGTGGGAGTCCTTCGCCCTCGACGCCACCACCTTCGTCAACCGCGGCCAGCGCTACCTGCTGTGGGCCCAGCACAACCCGGCGGAAAAGAACAACACCGACCTCTATCTCGCGAAGATGGATTCGCCCGTGTCGATCACCGGCACGCCCGTGCGCCTCTCCGCGCCCGAGCTCGACTGGGAAAAAATCCGCTACGCCGTCAACGAAGGCCCGGCCGTCCTGCAGAGCCATGGCCGCGTTTTCATCACCTACTCCGCCGCCGGCACCGGCGCCGAGTATTGCCTGGGCTTGCTCACCGCCGCGGACGGCGCCGACCTGCTCGATCCGAAATCGTGGGTGAAGTCGCTCGCGCCGGTCTTCGCCACCAGCGAGGGCAACCGCATCTACGGTCCCGGCCACAACAGCTTCACCACGGCGGCCGACGGTTCGGACGTGATGTTCTACCACGCCCGCAGTTACCGCGACATCCAGGGCGACCCGCTCAAGGATCCCAACCGCCACACGCGCGTGCAGCCGGTCGTCTGGCGCGCCGACGGCACGCCGGATTTCGGTGTCCCACAGAAGGACGATCCGCCGTGGGCCGCACCGCTGCCGAAATACGGCCCGGTCGATCGCAAGGAACTGCGTGCGCGCGACGGCTGCGTCTACGTCGATCCGGCGACGCAGACCTACACGCTCTACTTCGCCTCGCGCGGCCCGAACAAGCGTGCGGCCGTCGTTGCCTACACGAGCAAGGATCTCGAAACCTGGACCGGCCCGACCGTCGTTTTCGAACGCCCCGAGGAATGGTGGGCCGATCGCGGCATCTGGGCGCCGGAGATACACGAGTACAAAGGGAAATACTACCTCTTCCTCACCTTCGATTCCACCCACCTGCTGGCCGAGCAATGGCGCGACTGGCTGCCGCGCGTGAAGCGCGGTTCGCAGGTGCTCGTCGCGGACAACCCGATGGGGCCGTTCGTGCCATTCGGGAACAAGCCGACGCTGCCCGAAGACATGATGACGCTCGACGGCACGCTCTGGGTCGAGGACGGCGTGCCGTACATGGTGTTCTGCCATGAGTGGGTGCAGATCAAGGACGGCACCGTCGAGGTGGTCCGTCTCACCGACGATCTCTCCGCCACGATCGGCCAGCCCGCGCGGCTCTTCCACGGCAGCGACGCCCCGTGGAGCAAGAAGTCCAAACAGTACGGCTGCCATGTCACCGACGGCCCGTGGCTCTACCGCACGAAGGGCGGCAAACTGCTCATGCTCTGGTCCAGCGGCAGCGAAACCGGCTACGCGGTCGGCATCGCGACCTCCGACTCGGGCAAACTCGCCGGACCTTGGAAGCAAAGCCCGACGCCGCTCTTCGCCGCCAACGGCGGCCACCCGATGCTTTTCACCCGGTTCGACGGCCAGCTGATGCTCGCGCTGCACCAGCCGAACGACCCGCCCCACGAGCGCGAGCAGTTCCTCGAGATCGACGAAGTCGGCGACACGCTCGTCCTCAAGCATCCCGTAACCCCGGCGCCGCGCCCGCAGCCGTAATCCGCCTCCCGGCGCGCCGGGCTCAACGATCGGAAATTTTTCATCATCTGACTGGCCGACCGCAGCCGAGGCTTAGTTTTGTTCGCACGCTCTGCTAAAAACAACCGGCTGGCCACCCCGCCCGCCTCGGCTCCCCGTCCACTCCCTCCCCGCTTTCTTTTATGCGTCATCCCTCGCTTACCTTTGTCATGAGTCTCGGTGTGCTGCTCACCGCCCCGGCCGTTCACGCCCAGCGCGCCGAGGACCAGCCGTTGCCGCCGCCCGCGACCGTTGCCGCGGAATTCCGTTTCGCTTTCGGGTCCGCGCCTGCGCCCGCAGGCTATACCGCCGTTGCCGCCGATGAAGCCTACTCGATCGCGAAGGGCCACGGCTTCGACCTCGAAACCAAGCCCGGCACCGACACGCCGTTTTTCTTTTCCGTCGCCGTGCCCGAGGGCAATTACCGCGTGACCGCCACGCTGGGCGACGCGACCGGCGAATCCGACACCACCATCCGCAGCGAGTCGGGCCACATCATGGCCGTCGACGTGCGCACCGCGCCGGGGAAAACCGTGACGCGCACCTTCTACGCGAACGTCCGCCGTCCGCAGATCACGCCGCCGCCGGCGAAGAACGCGCCGGGCGGCACGATGGTCCACATGTTCCTCGCCGGCGAAGCCGAGTCGCGCGCGTGGGATGAGAAGCTGACGCTCGAGTTCAACGGCGCGCGTCCGCGGCTGACCGCCCTCGAAATCGTGAAGGACGACCGCGTGCCGACGATCTTCATGGCCGGCGACTCCACCGTCGGCGATCCGCGCCGCGGCCCCGGCGGCAACTGGCCGACGCAGCTCTGCCAGTTCCTCAAGCCCGAGGTGGCGGTGTGCAACAGCGCCGAGGGCGGCGAGACAAGCAAGAGCTTCATCACCGGCCAGCGCCTCGACAAGGTGCTCAGCCAGATGAAGGCCGGCGACTTCTTCCTCGTGCAGTTCGCCCACAACGACTCGAAGCCGCAGTGGCCGCAGAGTTACACCGAGCCGCAGACGACCTTCAAGGCGTACCTCGGCGTCTACCTCGCCGAGACGCAGCGTCGCGGCGCCACCCTTGTGCTCGTGACGCCGATGGAGCGCCGCGCGAACGGCGACACCGTCGGCCCGTGGGCGCGCGCGATGCGCGAGTTCGCCGTCGAGCATCACGTGCCGCTCATCGACCAGTGGGCCATGAGCAAGGAGATGTGGACCGCGCTCGGCGCCAACGTGGGCTCGGCCTTCGCCGACCAGACGCACCTCAACGGCTACGGCGGCTACCTTCTCGCGAAGAACATCGTCCGCGGCATCAAGGCCAACGTGCCGGCCCTCGCGAAATTCATTGTCGACGACTACCGCGACATGGATCCCGCGCATCCCGAACCGCCGCCGGAATATCTGAAACAGTCGCCCGGCCCCGGAGGCCGCGCACCCACGCCGCCCGAACCCGGCACCCCGGCGCCGAAAAACTGATCCGTCCATGTCCTCCCGCTTTCGCCTCCTCGCCGCGCTGTCTGTGCTGACCGCGACCTCGTCCTTCGCCGCCGCGCCCGCGCCGTGGGTGCCCGACTTGGGCAACGGCACCTACAAGAACCCGGTGCTCTTCGCGGACTACTCCGACCCCGACGCCGTGCGCGTGGGCGACGACTATTATCTCACCAGCTCGAGCTTCCTCGCGGCGCCGGGCCTGCCGATCCTCCACTCCAAGGACCTCGTCAACTGGACGATCATCAACCACGTCTTCGCGACCCAACAGCCGGCCGAGCATTTCTCCAAGCCGCGCCACGGGCAGGGCGTGTGGGCGCCGGCGATCCGGCACCACGACGGCAAGTTCTGGATTTTCTATCCCGACCCGGACTTCGGCATCTACGTCACGACCGCGACCGATCCGGCCGGAAAATGGTCGGAGCCGTTCCTGCTCAAGGCCGGCAAGGGCCTGATCGACCCGTGTCCGTTCTGGGACGACGACGGCACGTTCTACTTCATCCACGGCTGGGCGAAGAGCCGCGCCGGCATTTCCAACCAGATCACGTTGCACACGCTCAGCGCCGACGGCCACAAGATCCTCGATGCCGGGAAAAACATCCAGACCACCGACGGCAAAGCCAATGACGTCGGCACGGTCATCATCGACGCCAACAAACTCGCCGGCTGGACCACGCTCGAAGGCCCCAAGCTCTACAAGCGCGACGGCTGGTACTATATCTTCGCCCCCGCCGGCGGCGTCGCCACCGGCTACCAAGCGGTCTTCCGCGCGCGGGATATTCGCGGTCCCTACGAATCACGCATCGCCCTCGATCAGGGTACGACCGCCATCAACGGCCCGCACCAGGGTGCTTGGGTCGATACCGTTTCCGGCGAGGATTGGTTCCTCCACTTCCAGGACCTCGGCGCCTACGGTCGCGTCGTGCACTTGGAGCCAATGGCGTGGCGCGATGGCTGGCCGCTGATGGGCACCGGCGTCGCAACCGGCGCCGCCAAGGGCGAGCCGGTGCTCACACACCGCAAGCCCAACGTTCCGCCTCAGGCCATCGCCGTGCCGCAGACCTCCGACGAATTCAACGACGACCAACTCGGCCGCCAATGGCAGTGGAACGCCAACCCCCGCGCCGCGTGGTCCTCGCTCACCGCCCGCCTCGGCTGGCTGCGTCTCACGGCGCAACCCGCGCCCGCCACACGCAACGACGGCTCACCGGCCCCGCACAGCCTCTACGACGCGCCCAACTTCCTCGCCCAGAAATTCTGCGCTCCCGCCTTCACGGTCACGACCGCGCTCGAATTCGCCCCGGCTGCGGACGGTGAAACCGCCGGCCTTGCCGTGATCGGCTACAACTACGCGCTGCTCGGCCTGCGCAAGGACGGCGACAGGAACCGCCTCGTCCTGCTCGTGAACGTCGGCGCGGACAAGCCCGGCGCCGAACAGGCCGAAGCCGCGCGCGTTGAAATCCCGGCCGGACCCATTTTTCTCCGTGTCACCGTGAACGAAAAAGCCCTCTGCCAGTTCGCCTGGAGCACGGACAACCAAACCTTTAAGACCATCGGCGAGCCGGTCCAAGCCGCCGTCGACCGCTGGATCGGCGCCCGCTTCGGCCTGATCGCCACCGCGCCGTCGGAAGCAAAGAGCGCCGGCCACGCCGACTTCGACTGGGTCCACGTCGGAAATTAACCACGGATTACACCGATTCCACGGATGACTGACCTAGCACCCAGCAATCGGAGCCTTGGTCTTCAATCCGTGTGATCCGTGTAATCCGTGGTTAAACTGCCTTTCCCCATGCTTCGCCTCTTCTTCACCGCTCTCACGCTTGTAGTCACCGTCTCGCTCCTCGCCGACACTCCCGAGCAGGCCTCGCAAGAACGCGCCCGCGCCAACTTCGCCCGACCGGTTGTGCTCGGGCCGGATGATCACCGCACCATCCCCGATGCGCCCGCCGGCTTCGACCAGCCGCGCGCCGGGGTGGCGGCGGGCAAGATTGAGGAGTTCACCTGGGATTCGAAAACCGTCGGCGCCACGCGCAAGGCCCGCGTCTATCTCCCGCCGCACTACTCCCCGGACAAAAAATATCCCGTGCTCTACCTCCTTCACGGCATCGGCGGTGACGAGCGCGAGTGGCTCAACGCCGCCTCGCCCAACGTGATCCTCGACAACCTCATCGCCGACGGCAAAGCCACGCCGATGATCGTCGTGCTCCCCAACGGCCGCGCGATGAAGGATGACCGCGCCGAGGGCAACCCGTTCACGCCCGAGAAAGTCACCGCCTTCGCGAACTTCGAGCGCGACCTGCTCGACGACCTCATACCCGCGATCGAGGCCAAGTACTCCGTCGCCGTTGACCGGAAGCATCGCGCCCTCGCCGGCCTGTCGATGGGCGGCGGCCAGACCCTCAACTTCGGCTTCGCGCATCCCGACACCTTCGTCGCGATTGGCGCCTTCTCGCCCGCGCCCAATACACTTCCGCCGGAAAAGCTCATCCCCGACGTCGCCGCCGTGAAGTTCGACCTCATCTACCTTTCCTGCGGCAACAAGGACGGCCTGATCAACATCGCGCAAGGCGTGCACGGGTTGCTGAAGGAGAAGAACCTCACGCACCTCTGGAACGTCGACGACCACGGCCACGACGGCGCAACTTGGGCCAACAACTTTCACCACTTCGCCCAGCGTATCTTCCGCTGAGCGATTCCCCTGAATTTTCACCACGGAGACACAGAGGCACAGAGAATACCTCGAACCGTTTTAACCACGGATTACACGGATGCCACGGATGGAAAACCAAGACCTCGATTCATAGGTACTGGATCGATCATCTGCGCAATCCGTGTAATCCGTGGTTAAAAACGCCTCTCTCTGTGTCTCTGTGTCTCTGTGTCTCTGTGCCTCTGTGGTTAACTGCCTTGTGAGTCTTACCCCTATGCTTCGCCACCTCGCCCTAAGTCTCGCCCTCCTCACCTCTACTTTCGCCGCCGAGCCGCTCGTGCTCCGCTACACGCAGCCTGCCACGCGCTGGACCGAGGCACTGCCGGTCGGCAACGGGCGACTGGGCGCGATGGTCTTTGGCGACCCAGCCAGCGAGCATCTCTCCCTCAACGAATCGACGCTCTGGTCCGGCGCGCCGCGCGATTGGAATAATCCCGGCGCGAAGGATGTCCTGCCCGAGGTCCGCGCCGCCGCGCTGGCCGGCGACTACGTCAAGGCCACCGCGTTGAGCAAAAAGATGCAGGGGCTCTACACCGAGGCCTACATGCCGCTCGGCGACCTGCGTCTCACCTTCCAGGGTTCGGAAAGCGCTTCTGCATACGCACGCACGCTCGATCTCGACCGTGCCGTCGCCACCACGCGATACACGGTGGGTGGCGCGACGTTCACGCGCGAGGTGTTCAGCAGCTTTCCCGACCAGGTGATCGTCGTGCGCCTCACGTGCGACCAGCCGGGCAAGATCGGCTTCACACTCGGCGCCGACAGCCAGCTGCGCCACGCGGTGAAGACCGACGGCAACGACACGCTGCTCCTCAGCGGCCGCGCCCCGGCGCACGCCGACCCGAGCTATCACCAGGGCCCCAAGCCGATCCAGTACGACGACGGCCCGAATCCCGAGGGCACCGCCTTCGAGTTGCGCGTGCGCGTCATCGCCGAAGGTGGCAAGGTCGTCGCCGGCGGCGCCACCGTCCGCGTCGACAAGGCCAACTCCGTCACGCTGCTCGTTTCCGCCGCCACCAGTTTCAACGGCCCGTTCAAATCCCCCGGCCGCGAAGGCCGCGATCCCGCGCCGCTAGTCGCGGCCCCGCTCAAGGTCGCCGGCGAGAAATCCTACGCCGATCTCTTGGCGCGCCACGTCGCCGATCACCAGGCGCTGTTTCACCGGGTCGCACTCGACCTCGGCAGCGCGCCGGAAGCGTCCGCGCTCACGACCGACGCCCGCCTCGCGCGTTTTGCCTCGGGTTCGCCCGATCCCGGCCTCTCCACCCTGCTCTACCAATATGGCCGCTACCTGCTGATCGCCAGCTCCCGCGCCGGGGGCACGCCGGCCAATCTCCAGGGCATCTGGAACGACTCCGTCACGCCGCCCTGGAGCTCCAACTTCACGCTGAACATCAACGCCGAGATGAACTACTGGCCCGCCGAGGTCGCCAACCTCGCCGAGTGCCACGAGCCGCTGCTGGATTTCATCGGCAACCTCGCGGTCAACGGCACCAAGACCGCCACCGTCAACTACGGCGCACGCGGCTGGGTCGCGCACCACAACTCCGACATCTGGGCGATGAGCGGCCCGGTCGGCAACTTCGGCACCGGTGACCCGCAGTGGGCGAACTGGGAGATGGCCTCGGGCTGGCTGTCCCAGCACCTGTGGGAACACTACGCCTTCGGTCGCGACGAGAAATTCCTGCGCGACCGCGCCTGGCCGATCATGCATGGCGCGGCGGAGTTCGCCCTCGACTGGCTGGTCGACGATGGCCACGGCCGGCTCCTGACGGCGCCGTCCACGTCGCCGGAACTTTCCTTCAAGACGGCGGACGGCCAGCGCGCCAGTGTCGCCACCGGCGCGACGATGGACATGGCGATCATCCGCGATCTGTTCCGCAACTGCCTCGAAGCCGCGAAAATCCTCGGTATCGACGACGACTTCACGCACCGCGTCGCCGCCGCGCAGGCGAAGCTGCTCCCCTTCCAAGTCGGCGCGCGCGGCCAGCTGCAGGAATGGGCGGCCGATCTGACCGAGGTCGAGGAACACCACCGCCACACCTCGCACCTCTTCGGCGTCTATCCCGGACGCGAGATCACGCCCGCCACGCCGCAGTTCTTCGCCGCCGCGAAGCGCTCGCTCGAAATCCGCGGCGACGATGGCACCGGCTGGGCGCTCGGCTGGCGCATCAACCTCTGGGCCCGCTTCCGCGACGGCGACCACGCGTACGTCTTCGTGAAGAATCTGCTCCGCCCCGTCGGCGGCACCACCGCCACGAACTACGGCGGCGGAGGCGGCGTGTATCCCAATCTCTTCGACGCCCACCCACCCTTCCAGATCGACGGCAACTTCGCCTTCACCGCGGGTGTTTCTGAAATGCTTCTGCAAAGCCATCTGCCCGCAGGTCAGGTGGAATCTCAGATCTCAAATTTGAAATTTCAGATCAACCTCCTCCCGGCGCTGCCGACGGCTTGGCCGACGGGCTCGATCGAAGGCCTCCGCGCCCGCGGCGGCTACGAAATCGATCTCGCCTGGGCGGGCGACAAACTCACCTCGGCCACCGTGCGCAACGTCCACGGCAACGGCGGCCAGCTCAGCTACGCCGGCAAAGCCATCGAGCTCACGCTGAAGCCCGGCGAGAGCCGCACATTCGGTCCGGGTGATTTCTAAAACCAAAACCTTTCACAGGAGGTAACGGAGAAAACAGAGTTTAGAATCAAAACCCTCCGTTCTCTCCGTTTCCTCCTGTAAAATGCCTTCCCTGTATTCCACGTCTATGAACCGCTTCCTTTCCTCCTGTCTTGTATTGAGCGCGTTCACGGCAGCTGCCCTCGCGCTCGAGAAGCCCGACGTCACCTACCCGATCTTTCAGTTTCCGCAGGACAAGATCCCGCGCATCGATGGCGACACGTCCGACTGGGCCATGGTCCCGGAGAGCTACGTCATCGGGAAGGATCAGCTGCGCAACGATTCGGGAAAACCCCCGGCGAACGGCGACAAGTCGCTCGCAGTACGGGTGAAGGTCGGCTGGGTGAAGGGGCTCAACCGGCTCTACTTCCTCTACGAAGCCGAGGACGACTACTGGGACTTCGCCGAGCCCGGCCTGCACAACGACACCTTCGAGGTAATGGTCGACGGCGACGCCTCGGGCGGACCGTTCGTCCCGCGCGACCAGGGGAAAGTCTGGTCGCCCGAGCGCGTGGGGCAGCCCGCCGCCACGCCGGACGCGCGCATTGCCGATAGCGAGGCCAAGTGGGCCATCCACGGCGCACACGCCCAGAACTATCACATCATGACGCCGGCCGTGAACAAGGACTGGGCCATGGCGTGGGGCGCGGCCACCTGGACCAAGGAGTTTCCGTGGGCGAACTCCGCGCAGTCCTTCAACTTCAAGCCGGGCGAGCCCGGCAAGTACGTGCTCGAATTCTGGATCACGCCCTTCGACTACGCCGGCCCCGAGGGCCCGCAGCGCGCGGTCGAGTCGGTGCTGAGCGAGAACAAGATCATCGGCCTCTCGTGGATCGTCATGGACTACGACGGCCCGACCCCGCGCGGCTTCTGGATGCTCTCGCCGAAGCGTACCGCCTACGGCCACGCCTCGGAGATGTGCGCCTTCAAGCTCATGCCGCTCGAACCGTCGCTCCTGCCCAAGCTCGCCGCGCAGTGGAGCTGGAAGGTGGTCGACATGGACCGACGCCTCGCCGCCTTCAAGGACCTGTCGATCGGCAAGATCACCGCCTGGAAGTGGGACTTCGGCGATGGCGCCACGTCCGCCGAGCAGCATCCGCAACACGCCTACGCCAAGCCCGGCAACTACGTGATCATTCTCGATGTCACTGGTCCCGACGGCACCGCCCGCCGCGCGAAAATCTGGGATGTGCAGCTCAAGTAAGCCGATCCAAACAGAGCCAAGGCCTTCAATCCATTGGCCACGAAAAGCACAAAAAATAGCCTGTCCTGCAGCTTTGATCTTCCGCGCGCCTATAGGCGCCTTGAGAGCTTCACTCGCCATCGGATTTTTGTGACTTTTTGTGGCCAACCCTGCGTTGGGTTTGAGGCATCATCGTCACCCGCTGCATTTCTGACGCACCGAACGCAGTGCGCTCGCCAGTTTTCCCTCTCGTCGGCTGAAACTAAGCCGCCGTGAAAAAATTACCCCTCTCCGGTTTGGCTCTGCTGTGTCTGCTCATCGGCCGCCTCTGCGCCGCCGATCCCGCTCCGATCTCCCACCGCTTCCTCTGCACCGACTCCGCCGGCAACACTGTCTCCGTCGTCGAGGCCGACGGGAAGGTGTCGTGGCGCTACTCCTGCGAACATCCGCAGGACTGCTGGGCGTTGCCCAACGGCAACTACCTGTTCTGCCACGCCCATGGTGCGCTGGAGCTGACACCGGCCAAGGCCGTCGCCTGGGAATACAAGGCGCCCGAAGGCACCCAGATCCACGCCGCCCAGCCGCTGCCCAACGGCAACGTGCTGCTCGTCGAGAACGGCACCTGCCGCCTGCTCGAGATCGACCGTGCCGGGAAGATCGCCAAGGAGATCAAGCTGCCCGTCCCGCCCGCCAAGGTCAGCGTGCACGACCAGTTCCGCGGGGTGCGCAAGACCGCCGCCGGTCATTACCTTGTTTGCGCCAAGGGCGAGCACCTCGTGCTCGAGCTCGACGGCGACGGCAAGATCCTCCGTAAGATTCCCACGCCGGGCGACGTGCACGAAGCCTTGCTCCTTCCCGATGGTCACCTGCTCATCTCCTGCGGCGATGGCCACAAGATCATCGAACTGGATGAGCACGAGAAGATCGTCTGGTCGCTCGACGAAAACGAAATTCCCGGCAACCCGCTGCGCCTCATGGCCGGCTTCCAGCGCCTGCCCAACGGCAACACGATCTTCTGCAATTATCTCGGCCACGGTCATCTCGGCGAGCAGCCGCATTGCTTCGAAATCACGCGCGACAAAAAGGTCGTCTGGTCCTTCGCCGACCACGCCCAGTTCAAGACCGTGAACCAGATCCAACTCCTCGACGTCCCCGGCGACGCGACCAAGGGCGCGATCCTGCGTTGAACGGTGCCAAGGCTTTCTATCCGTGGCCACAAAAAGCACGAAGATCGCTTTGTCCCCTGCCGTGAGCATTCCGAGCGCCTATAGGCGCCTTGAGAGCTTCACTCGCCGTCGGATTTTTGTGTTTTTCGTGGCCATCCTGCCTTGGATCAATCTGCCCTCCGTACTCTGACTTCTGTCCTCTGATATGCCCACCCGCCGCATCCTTGTCACCGGCGCGACCGGCAAAGTCGGCCAGGCGTTCATCCGCCGCGTTCAGGCCGAGCCGATCTCCGGCACAGTGGTGCGCGCGCTCTGCCACCATCGTTCGCTCGAGCCGGCGCCCGGGCTCGAGATCGCGCGCGGCTCGGTCAGCGACCGCGACGCGGTGCACGCCGCGATGCAGGACGTCACGCATGTCCTGCACCTCGCCACCTGCAAGGAAACGCCCGAGGCCATCATGGACGTCGCGGTCAAAGGTATGTTCTGGCTGCTCGAGGAAGCGCGGCTCAGCCCAACGCTGAAGCAGTTCATCCTCATCGGCGGCGACGCCTCCGTCGGGCATTTCTTCTACCCGCACCCGGTGCCGGTCACGGAAGCCCAGCGCCATACCGCCTATCCCGGCTGCTACGCGCTTTCGAAGGTGCTCGAGGAGGTGATGCTCGAGCAGTACGGCATCCAGTACGACCTGAACGGCTGCTGCCTGCGGGCGCCGTGGATCATGGAAAAGGATGATTTCAAATATCAGCTTTCGTTCGGCCCCGACGTTTTCGGCGGCCCGCGCTGGGGCGAACTCGTCGGCGCGGAGAAAGCCGCGGAATACATCCGCACCGGCGCCGTGCCGGTGATGCTCGATCCCGCGGGCGTGCCCGTGAAACGCAACTTCGTCCACGTCGACGATCTCGTCAGCGCCATTCTGCTGGCGCTCGATCATCCGCAGGCGAAGCGCGAGACGTTCAACATCTCCCTCGACGAACCCGTCGACTACGGCGTCCTCGGTGCCCACCTCTCCCGCACACGCGGCGTTCCGCTGGTGCCGGTGCCGACCCCGTATCACTCGACGCACCTCGACAACCAGAAGGCTCGGCGCGTGCTCGGCTGGCAACCCGCCTACGACATGGCGCGCCTCGCGGACGAAGCCTTCGCTTATCGCCGCGCGGCGGATGATCCACGCGTGATTCACTACCCGGGCTGAGCCCGAGCCTTTCGATCCATGGCCACAAAAAACACGAAGATAGCTTTGTCCCCTGCCGTGAGTCTTCCGCGCGCCTATAGGCGCCTTGAGAGTCTCATCCGCCGCCGGATTTTTGTGTTTTTCGTGGCCATCCCTGCCTTGGTGGCTGCAGCTGCCGATACTCCGCCGCGCGTCACGATTGCCGAACCGGCGCTGCCGATTCCCGCCGGGCCGTATGCGCCGAACTGGGATTCGCTGCGCACGCACTATGAGGTGCCAGCGTGGCTCCGCGACGGGAAGTTTGGCATCTTTCTGCACTGGGGCCTCTACGCGATTCCCGGGCGTGGCAGCGAATGGTACCCGCGCCACATGTACGCGACACCGGCCATCATCGACTGGCATCGCCAGAAGTTCGGGCCGCAGGACCAGTTCGGCTACAAGGATTTCATCCCGCTCTTCAAGGCGGAGAAATTCAACGCCACCGCGTGGGTCGATCTCTTCAAGCGTGCCGGCGCGAAGTACGTCATGCCCGTGGCCGAGCATCACGACGGCTTCGCCATGTACGACTCCGCGCTCACGCGTTGGAACGCAAAGCAGATGGGTCCGCACCGCGACCTCCTCGGCGAGCTCGCCGACGCCACCCGCGTTGCCGGACTGGTTTTCTGCCTCTCGAATCACCGCATGGAGAACTGGGATTTCATGTACCCGGCCGCGGGCCTGAAGACCGATCTCTTCGATCCGGCGTACGCCGATTTCTACGGCCCGCCGCAGCCCCACGCCGAGAAGCCGCAGCCTGGCGAGGTCTTCGAGGGCAAGGCCGCGCACCAGAGTCCGGCCTTCCTCGAAGAGTGGCTGCGCCGCAACCAGGAGCTCGTGGACAAGTATCGCCCGCAGATGGTCTTCTTCGACAACGGCGTGAACCCGCGCGCGTTCGACGACGTGAAGCTGCGTTTCGCCGCCTACTACTACAACCGCGCCGCGACGTGGGGACTCGCGGCCACGGTCACGACCAAGGCCGACGCCTACCTCGCCGGCACGGTGAAGGACTATGAGCGCGGCCGGCCGACCGGCATCAGCGAGCAGTTCTGGCAGTGCGACACTTCCATCGCCCACAACAGCTGGGGCTACATCGACGGACTCATCCTGCGCAACGCCGGCGAGCTCATCCGCGAACTCGTCGACTGCGTGTCGAAGAACGGCGCCTACCTGCTCAACCTCGCTCCGCGCGCCGACGGCACGATTCCCGAGGACCAGCAGCTGCGCCTGCTCCAGATGGGCGAGTGGCTGCGCGTGAATGGCGAGGCGATCTACGGCTCGCAGCCGTGGTTCAAGTTCGGCGAAGGCCCGACCGAGGAAAAGGTGAACGAGAAGAACCCCGGCCGCGGCATCACCGACGCCATGCTGGTCAGCTTCACACCGCAGGACATGCGGTTCACGATCAAGGACTCCAACCACGACACCGGCACCTACACCCTCTACGCCACGCTCTTCGCCTGGCCCGCCGACGGGACCGTGACGATCACGTCGCTGGCCACGGACGCTCCTGGCACCGCCGGTGCGATCGAATCTGTCGCACTCCTCGGCAGCTCGCAGCCGCTGAAATTCACCCGCACCGCCGCCGGCTTGGTCGTCCAGCTCCCGCCCTGGCGCCCGAGCGATTTCGCCAACGTGCTCAAGATCACGGGACTCAAGACCCCCTGAAATCCGTCCGCCCTTCCCGGCCACTTGTAACATATTATATTACAAACATGCATTCCGCCGCGGAAGCATTCCTCTACCCATGATCTCGCGCCGCCAGATGCTTCGAACCACCACTACGTTTGCTGGTGCCACGCTGATCGCCCCTTTCTTGCGCGGCCAAGGCACCCGCGGGCCGCGCGAGTTCAACGTTCGCGAATTTGGCGCGGTCGGCGACGGCATCACGCCTGACACCGCAGCCTTGCAACGCGCAATCGATGCCGCCGGCACCGCGGGACCGGGCGCGCGCGTGATCGTGCCGGGCGGGAAACGCTTTCTCACCGGCTCCCTCGAGCTGCGCGCCGGAATTGAACTGCACCTCGCGGATGATGCCGAGCTGCTGGCCAGCGCGAATCCCACGGACTATCCCGGCGAAGCCCTACTGTGGGGCCATGATCTGACCGGCCTTCGCCTCACCGGCACCGGGCGCATCAACGGCCGTGCGCGAGAGTTCATGACCCATTTCAATCCGGACCGTGAAATCTGGATCCCCAAGCCCTTCCGTCCGCGGCTCGCCGCGCTCACCGGCTGTCACGACCTCGCGGTGGAACACATCACGTTCTTCGAGGCCCCGAGCTGGACGCTCCACCTGCTCGGCTGCCGCGACGTCCTCGTCGACGGCGTGAAGATCCGCAACATTCTCGATGTCCCGAACTGCGACGGCATCGATCCCGATCACTGCCGCAACGTGGAGATCAAAAACTGCGACATCGCCTGCGGCGACGATGCCATCGTGATCAAGGCCACCCGCGAAGGCCTCGCCTACGGCGGCTCCGAGAACATCCATGTCCACGACTGCGTGATCGCGACGCAAGACTCCGGCTTGAAGATCGGTACCGAGACCGTGGCCGACATCCGCAAAGTCCGGTTCGAGCGCTGCGAAATCAAGTCCTGCTGCCGCGGTTGCACGATCCAGCTGCGCGACGAGGGCAACGTGTCCGACATCGAGTTCCGCGACATTCAGTTCTCCGCCCGCTATCACTCCGCCCCATGGTGGGGCCGCGGCGAGGGCATCTCGTTCACCGCCATCCCGCGCACGCCCGAGACCAAGGTCGGCACGATCAGCAACGTCCGTGTCGTAAACGTCACCGGCCGCGCCGAGAACACCACGCGCATCAGCGGTTCATTACAAAGCCGCATCCGCGACATCCGCTTCGACCACGTCGATCTCACCCTTGACCGCTGGACCAAATACCCCGGCGCCCAGTGGGACAACCGCCCCACCAGCGCAGTCCCCGGCCTCGAGCCGCACGCCACGCCTGCGATCCACGTTCGTCACACCGACCACGTCTCGTTCAAAGCCTGCCACGTCGCTTGGGGTTCGAATCCACCAGACTATTTCACCCACGCCCTCGAAGCAGAAGACGTCACCGGGATCGACCACACCGGTCTGACCGGGAATGCCGCGCATCCGCAGCGCGATTCGGCGATGAAGATTTCCTGAGAATCCAAACGATCAGGTGCAAGGTGAGACCAGCCCCCCTTTTAGAAGCCCTATCCAAAGAATGGATCAGAACGTCAGTTCACCTCCGGGCGGCGTGGCTTCATGGGGTCTATATAATTTCAGGTCATCGATCCCGAAAGGCCACAAGGCGCCTGCGCGGGCGAACCATCTTCTTCGCTGCAGTGGGTGCGGCGTTCTCGTACGTCTCGAACATGATCTCCGCGCCGTCGGCGATCTGCTCGTGTATGGGCAGCAACTGGCGCAGCCCGCGAAAGATCCAGCGGGCGGGACGGCCATCATCGCCCGCGCGATAAGTCTTGTTGTGCCCTTCGCCCAATTTCAGCGCTTTCGCGTAAGCTTCAGCGGCCGACCTCGCCTTGATGAGGTGGATATTCACCCACACCAAACTCGTCTTGTATCCCCGAACCCGACACTCTTGCACCAGTTCGGCGATATAGAATCCACTGCGCGGTTGGCGCTTGCGGCTGAAGCGAGGAGAGGGAGTGCGGCGCTCGGGTTTCATTTATCGCAGCTATTCAAAATTCTATTGGGCAACCTTCAGGGCCCAATTTGGATAAAGTATTACGCAAACATCCGGATAGAACCTCCGGTGGCTTGGCCCGCCGAGGAGAGAAAGCGCGAGAAGCGCGGAACGCTCAATCCTTGATTCGCCCGCCTTAACTCTTCTTCGCCGCCCGGTGGAGTTCTTCCAAGCGCTGTTTGGCCTCGAGCAGGGTCGCCCTGGCTTCCAGCGATTCCTGCGAACTTGCCACGCCGGTGCGGATCCTGACCTGCAGCTGGGCGAGCTTCTGCTCGTGCACGGCGACGATCTTCTCCTGATTTCCAATCCGGTCCGCGTCGGTGGCGGCCGTATCCCGGCGGAACGAGTAGAGGGCGACCTGCGCGGCGATGACCGCGTTCTCGTCCACCATGCCGGTGGCAAGCCGGGATTTCCTGTCGTCGACAATCTGCACCAGCACGCTGTCTCGTTCTTTGAGAATCGCGGCGTAAGCGGCGTCATCGGCCCGGCCGGACGAAGCGGCCAGCAGCAGGAGCGCGGGCAGCAAAACCAAACGAGGGAGGGAGGTTTTCATGAGATGTAGGGTAGGAGAAATTTCAGCCGATTGTTCAAAGTTCATCGCTCAATGTTCATTTGTCATATCGATCCACGGCATCGGAGGTCCGAAATTGCCAATGAACATTGAGCAATGAACGGTGAAAAATTCTCCCGCCTCAGGGCGCGTTGAGCAGCGTGACCGCCATTTCATTCAACGGCGTCGGGATGCCGTGCTTCTTGCCGAAGCGGACGACGGCGCCGTTGCGGGCGTCGGCTTCCATCGGGCGGCCGGCGGCGCGATCGGCGTGGAGGGAGTTGATGCCGTCAACCGGGGCGTGGCGGAAACTTTCGATCAGTGTGTCGGCGTAGCCGTCCTCGATCACGGCGCCTTCGGCGCGGCCGACGGCCATCGTCTCCCGGATCATGCCGCGCGCGAGTTGCGCGATGGCCTCGTCGCGGAAAATCCCGGTCGGCTTGAGGAGCAGCGCGTTGATCGCGCCGGGCGAATTGATGCAGAGCTTGCGCCACACGGCGGTCTTGAAATCCGGCGTGGTCGAAACCGCCAGGGCGGTGCCCGCGAACAAGTCGACGAACCGCGAGCCGTCGACACCCGCCGGCACGATCATCTTGCCCGGGCCACGCTGGACGATCCGGCCGGGTGACGGACGTTCGGCGGGAATGTCCACCATCACCGGCACGATCTGCTCCGGCTTCAGCCACGCGGCGAAGCGTTCGCGATGCTCGACGCCGTTCTGCAGGATCGCGACGCGGGTTTGCGGGCCGACCAACTTCGAAAACCAAGCGGCCGCGCCGGCGGCATCGTAGGCCTTGGTCGCGACCAGCACCCAGTCGACCGCCCGGCCTTGCGCGGGATCGGTCAGAACGGTGGGCGCGACCTTGACCGCGCCGGACAAAAGCTCGACGGACAGTACCCCGACCGGACGCCGCGCACAAAGCGTGACGGCGTGTCCGCGGGAAATAAGCGTGGCGGCGATGATGCCGCCGACGGCGCCGGGGCCGACTAGAGCAACGGAAGGCATAATTGTTCAGAGTTCATTGCTCATCGTTCATTGGCAATTTCGGAAGACGGGTGCCTTGGATCGAAATAGCCAATGCACATTGAACAATGAACGGTGAACAATCATCCGCTCGTCACCTATTCCGCCGGCACCAGCGCCAGGCACTCGATCGCCGCGAGTCCCCACTGTGCGGTGCCGTTGCTGGAAATGTACGGCGCCTCGTCCACGGGCCGCAGGACGGCCGGGCCGGAGATCTTCCTGGGTTCCACCTTGCCCTTCCGCTCGCCGCCTTCGCCGCGGTTGAACTCGGCCCACGCGCGGTGCGCGAGGGCGGCGTCATTCTTCATCTTCGCCGCGTAGGCGGTGAGGCGCGAGTGGCCTTGCTGCAGCGCGACACCCTTCGGGGCGGAGCCGAGGCGCTTCTTCTGCTCTTCGGCGGGCGCGTTGTAGAGTTCGCAGTAGTCGAGCCAGGCAGCCTTGAACTCGGGAATGTCGAATAGCTGGATCAGCTCGGCGCAGACCTCCACGAGGCCGAACACGGCGTTGAGGTGGGAAACCGTGATTTCCTGGCTCCGGGAGATTTCGAAAGCGCCGGTCTCGACGTTGAGGATGAGGCCGGTGCTGAAGAAACCCTTCGGCTGCGCGCCGAGCGTCTTCATGCTGGCGACGAGGCGCTCGCGGATGCGCGGGTCGCCCGTGCGTTCCCACTCGGTGAGCCAGGCGCCGGCCAGCGAGCCCCAGTCGGTGCCGACGCTGGCGCCGACGCTATTGGGCGCGGTCGGCACGCCGCGCGATTGGTCGCCCTTAGAAGCGGCGAACTCCAGCTTGCGGCCGGGCGGGAAGCGCAGGAGCGCGCGGCCGGCCTCGACCTGCTCGCGCATGAGGTCGCCCACGCGCTCGTCGCCGGTCAGGTAATAGTAATAGCGGCGGTTGATCGCCGTGCTGATGCGGAGCTGCTTGGCGCTGCAGCCCCAGTGCTGGACATTATGCCGCGAACCAAGCGGCGCGAAGCGACCGATGTGGTGCACGTCGACCTCGCCGGTGTGGCGGGTCATCGCCTCAGCGAAACGGAAGACGTCGGCGCGCCCGCTCTTGAGGAAGAACAGCCACAACCAGATGTCGGTCGAAAGCTCGGAATTGTCCCACGCGAATCCGCCCACGTCGTAACGCCACTCGTGGCGGTCGGCGTCGTAGGTGTGCATGACATCGCCGTAGTTCCAGAAACCGTACCAGCGGCGTTCCTCACGCTGGCCGAGATAGAATTCGAAGTTCGCCGCCAGCCGATCCTCGACGGCCGCCTTGGCCGGCGTGCCGCGATCGACCGGACTCCAGAGCGAGCCGAACACCGCGCAACCGTGCAGGTATTCCGGGGAGCAGACGAGCTGCGGCGGCGCCGCCAGCACCGCCTGCATCTTCGCCAGCTCGGCGCGCGCCGGCGTGGCCGCGACACACCAGAGATGCAGCTCGCTGGTGCGACCGACGCCCTCCGGCGAGTTGAAGCCCGGCTCGTAATCCTCGTAGGTGATCTCGAGGCCGCCGTTGTACTGCTTGTCGAACGTATCCATGCCCATGCCGTCGTGGTAGGGCCGCAGGTCCATGGCCGGCGCCTCGGGCGACCACATCCAGACCGTGACGGTCGCGGCCTCGGTCGTGGCGCCGCGAATGTCGAGCTGGGCCGGATAACTCTGCCAGAAATTGCGCAACCCAAAGGCCACGCCACCGGTCGGCGTGCCGACGTAGCCGAGGCCGCCCGCCCGCTGCCCGCGCGCCGGCGTCAGCCAGGTGCAGCCCTCGTGCGTGCGCTTGCGGATTTCGAAACCGTCGCAGGTCGTCTGCGCGAGCGTCCAGTCGGAGTAGGACGCGATATACTGCAGGCGGTCGCTGACCGCCTTGCCCCACTCGGCCAGCGGCGGAGTTGCCCGGCCGTCGAACTGCGCCGAGCGCACTTTCTCGCCCGGATCGCGGCGCAAGCCGGTGATCCCGCGCACGGCCTCGCCGAAGAGTCCGTCCTGCTGGCCGCTGAACCGCACGTGGCGGTCATACAGCTCGCCCGCCAGCGGCACGGTGAAGCTCAGGCCGAGGCCCGAGAGAAAATCCTTCGTCGCATCGGCGTCGAAGAGGATGGTGTGCATCACGCGCACCATGTCGCCGCCGGCGTGGAAATAGAGGCGCACGGTGAAGGGGATCATCGCACGTCCGCCGGTCGCAGACCCTGAGCCTGTCGAATGGGAATGTTTGCCCTCCACCTTGATCACGGCGCGCACCGGTCCGGATTGCTCGACCGTGACGGCGGAAATCTCGCCGGTGAAAACCTCGGTCTTCGCGCTGGCTGCGTCGGGGCCGTCCTGCTTCCGGCAAACCAGATGGCCGTCGCGCGCGATCTCGCGGCCGTCGCGCGTGATGGAACGGATCAACGCCGCGCCTTTACGGGAAATCACGGCACGGATCACCCCGGTGTCGACGGTAATGGCCTCGGCGGATTCGAACACGCTGACGGGCTTCGTTGGCGCGACCGGAGTGCCGGGTTCGATGCGGTAGCTTTCCGCATGCGGGGCATCGGCGGGAATCGCATGCGCGGTCCACTTCAGCGAACCATCCGGCCACGTCGCCAGCGTGCGGGTCTGCAGCGCGACCGCAGCGCCGTCGGCCGTTTGCAGGGCAAACTTCGTGTCACCCGCATGTTTGCCCCGCGGCCACGGCATACCCCAATGCGCGCCCGGCAAAAGCGCCGGCTGGCCCTCGAGCCAACGCAAGCCATCGGGCGCGACCGGCGCCGCCGCCGATCCGGCCGCAGCGGCATCGGCCCCACGCAAGTTGACGGCCAGCTGCGTGACAGCGGCAGCGAGGGCGGTTTTACGGACAAAGTCGCGACGAGTGAGGTTGTTCATGGGGTACGGGGATCAGGGGACAGTAGACAGGTGACAGAAGACAGGGGGTAACCACAGAGACACAGAGGCACGGAGAATACTTCGAACCGGTTCTAACCACAGATTCACGGATGGGATTTTCTGGATCGATCTCTGTGTCTCTGTGCCTCTGTGGTTAAAAGGATCGACGGATTGATTTTTTCTTTAATCGAGGTGGAAGACTTCCTTGAGCGATGCCGCGACCGGGCTGTGGTCGGGGTTGGACGGCATCACGTCGCCCATGTGTTTCCACCAGCGCTGGCACTCGGGGGTTTTGGCGATGGCGTTCCAGCGGGCCTCGTCCTCGATCTCGGCGTAGGCGAAGAGCTGGCGCGTGGCGGGCAGCAGGAAGATCGAGTAGTTGTGGACGCCGTGGCTTTTCAGCACGGCTTCGAGTTCGGGCCAGATCGGGCGATGGCGGCGCTCGTATTCAATTTCCTGGCCGGCGTTGACCGACATCACGAAGGCTTGGCGAATCATGGGGCGGAGGCGGTGGGGGTACCAACTTCACCGCGGCGTGACCGGCCGCGGCTTGGAATCGCAGGATGCGCGAAAGCGGCACCCCAACCAGCCGGAACACCGATGGACAGTCCGAGCGCGATGTCCAGTGCTCCCGCACTCACTCAACGCCGGGCAGTCCGACGACCGTCGGACGAACGTCCAACATTGAACGTTGAACATCCAACTTCGAACGACCGAGGCCCTTGGCTCAACGTTGAGCCTTCAACGTTCAATGTTCGAAGTTCGGCCGCCGACGGCGGCCGCAGCCTGACAGTCCGAGAAAAACGTTGAACTTGCGGGTTCGCCGCCAATCTTTCCTCCACCCCATGCCTGCTCCGACCCCCACGCTGCGCACCCTGGCCAAGGAACTGGGTCTTTCGCGCACGACCGTGTCCGACGCGCTGCGCGGCTCGCCGCGCGTGAAGTCCGCCACCGTCGAATTGGTGCGCGCCGCCGCCAAGGCCGCGGGCTACGAGCGCAATCCGCTCACCGGCGCCGTCATGTCGCAGCTGCGCCGCTCGCGCGGCCAGCAGTTCCGCGGCGTGATCGCCGCGCTGGAAATCATCGACCCCGGCCGCTCGGAGCTGATGGAGCGCTACAACGGGACCGTGCTGAAGGGCATTTCCGATCGCGCCAACCACCTCGGTTTCAAGGTCGAGCGCTTCGAGATCGGGCCGGACCATGTCCGCCTCAGCCGGCTCGACACCATCCTTCACACGCGCGGCATCCAGGGCCTCGTGCTCCTGCCCGCCGCGGGCTTCCCGGATTTCTCGGCGCTGAGCTGGCAGCGCTACACCGCGGTCTACACCGACTACTTCATCAACCACCCGCCGCTGCACTGCGTGTGCTCCGATCACTACCGCTCGATGGTCGGCCTGCTGCAGGAACTCCACGCGCGCGGCTACCGTCGCCCCGGACTCTTCATGGAGATCCCGCACGACGAGCGCCTGCAGTTCCGCTGGGAAGGCGCCTTCCTTGCGCTGCAAAAGTACCTGCCGGAGATCACCGTGGTGCCCGCGCTGCGCATGGAAAAGATCACGCGCCCCGGCTTCGAGACGTGGTTCAAGAAGTACAATCCGGATGTCGTGATCGGCCACCACGCCGAGGCGTTGACCTGGATGAAGGCCTGCGGCGCGAAGCTGCCCAAGACGCACGCCTACGTGTGCCTCAACTCGCTGCGCGCCTCCGGCAACTGCGCCGCCCTCGACCTGCAGACCGCGCAGCTCGGCGCCCGCGCCGTGGAGCTCGTCATCGGCCAGCTGCTGCACAACGAATTTGGCATCCCGTCCCAGCCCTCGCTCACCACGCTCACTGCGAAATTGATCGAAGGGCCGACGCTGCGCCCGGCGAAGGGCAGCAAGGCGGCGAAGGCGGAGGTCGCGTCGGCGGAGGTTTGAGCCCAAGGCAACACACCCCGCCCTACGGGCACCGCTCTTCATAGAGGGGACCCAAACCAAAGTTAGCGGAAGTCCCCTCTATGAAGAGGGGTGGCGCAAAGCGACGGGGGGTGTGGGAATCGCTCGCCTACTGCCACAGTAACGTCGCGGAACGGAGTCCCCCACACTCACTTAATATATCCGCGCAGCGGATCTCCCGGCAGACCGGCCAAACCCTCCGCCACCACTCCGGCGTTCAACTCCGCGCCGGCCTTGCTGGTGTGCGTATGCTCGTCGGCGAAGAGCGGCTCCACGGCGGCCTGGCCGAGCGCGTCGTAGCGCGCGGCGATCTTTTCGTTGAGGTCGATGAAAGCCACGCCCTCCTGCTCCGCCACGGTTTGGGCCCAACCCGCGTAACTGTCGGCCGAGCGAACGATTTTCCCATCCTTCCACGTCTTGCGCGGGACGAGCGAGCAGACGACCGGCGTCACGCCCTTCGCCTTCGCGTCGCGGATGAACTGCCGCAGGTACCAGCCGTAGCTGTGCACGGTCTCGTGCTTCTTCGTGAGCTGGTTGTCGATCTCCTCGGACTCCTCACCCACGCCCTTGATCGTGCCGCGGGCGCGCGAATCGTCGTTCAGCGGGGCGTTGTCGTTGTGCCCGAACTGCATCACGACGAAATCGCCCTTCTTCAAAAACGTCAGGGCCCGCGCCCAGTGCCCCTGGGTCAGGAACGTCCGGCTGCTCAACCCGCCGACGGCGCGGTTGACGACGTTGATCTTTGCCGGATCGAAGGCGCTGCCAAGGTAATCGCCCCAGCCCCACTGGCCGCCTTCGCCGTCGCCCCGACCGTTGCGCACCGTCGAGTCGCCGATGAGGACCAGCGAGGGCAGTTTCGGATCCGCCGGCTCGGGCAGATTGAGCCAGCCGACCTTGTCGGCTTCGACCGCCGCGCCCTTCGCCGAGAGAAACGCACCGAACGGGCCCTTGCGGATTCCCTTCAGGCCGGCGACGACGTGCGCCGCGTTGAAATCCGCACCAATGGAATTCGTGTGCGTGTGGTCGGGGCCGTAGAGCGCCTTGGTCTTTTCCTCCCCGAGCTCCTGGAACTCATCCGCCACGATCCGCGTGAAGTCGATGAACTCCACACCCGCCTTCTGCGCCACCTCGCGATCCCACTGCCGGTAATGGCCGGAGCCGCGCTCCACCACGCCGTCTTTCCAGATGTTGCGCACGGTGAGCGAGAGCACGATCGGCGTGGCGCCGCGCTCCTTCACGTCGGCAATCATGCGCCGGAGATACCAGCCGAAGGGATGCACGACCTCGTGTTTGCCGGTGAGGATGTTGTCGATCTCCGCGGATTCCTCGCCCACGCCGGGCAGCGACCCGCGCGAGCGGATCTTCTCACGCGGCACCGAGGCATCCTCGTTGACCGGACTCGCGTCGTTGTGGCCGAACTGGATCAGCACGTAATCGCCCGCCTTCAGCTCGCCCAGGAGCTGTTCCCACAGGCGCTCGGTGATGAAGGTGCGGCTGCTGCGCCCGCCGCGCGCGCGGTTGGCGACGTTGATCTTGGCGGGGTCGAAATAGTCCGCGAACGGCACGCCCCAGCCCTGGATCGGGTTGCCGTTGTTTTTCGCCGCGGTCGAGTCGCCCGCAATGAAGAGCGTCGGCAGCGCGGGATTGAGCTTCTGCACTTCGGCGGCCGGATTGGCCTTGAGATCAGGAGCGAGGGCCTGCCCTGAGCTTGTCGAAGGGGCTTGGGCGAAGGCGAGCAGAGGCAGGAGAAACAGGAGTAGGAATCGGGGTTTCATGAAATTATTGGCTCATCGCGAAAGTGGCATCCCAGCCACACACCCCGCCCTTCGGGCACCCCTCTTCATAGAGGGGACTTCGAGTGCGGGTGTTGGGTCCCCTCTATCAAGAGGAGTGGCGCAAAGCGACGGGGGGTGTGGATCGATGGATCCAACCTCCCACCGTCCGAGCACATTGGAGTCGCAGCGCATGAGAGGAATTCGTTCTTTAGGTGCATGAGACGGCTTACCCTCGCCCTCGTTTCGTGTCTTTTGATCTTGCCGGTCGTGGCTGCGGAGAAGGACCGCTGGCTGGTTGAACAGCAACCCGGCGGCACCGTCACCTTCGGCGAGGGCACGATCGCCATCGACGACGCCGGGGGCTGCACGGTGTGGCTGAAGGAGAGACTTTCGGCGCCCGTCACGATCCGCTACGAGGCGCGCGTGTTGTCGGCGGGCCGCGTGTCCGACCTGAACTGTTTCTGGATGGCCAGCGACCCCGCGCGAACGGACCTGTTCGCCACCGGTCACAAACGCGACGGCAAGTTCGCCACCTACGACTCGCTGCTTACCTACTACGTCGGCTATGGCGGCAACACTAACTCGACGACGCGCTTCCGCCGCTATGACGGCACGGGCACGCGCCCGCTGCTGCCGGAGCATGACAAACAGGCGCCGGAGTTTTTGCTCAAGCCCGACCACTGGTATCGAATCGAACTCCAGGCCACGGCCGACGGCCACGCCCGCTTTATCCGCGATGGCGAAACGATCTTCGACTTCGCCGATCCGGCGCCGCTCAAGGCGGGCTGGTTTGGTTTTCGGACGGTGCACAGCAAGATCGAGATTCGGAATTTCAGCTTCGGTTCGCCTGCAGCCCCGCAATGAGGCTGCGCGGCACGGCGATGATGCTGCCGTGCTTCATCCGCTCCGGCGTGCCGGGGGCAATGAACTGCACCTTATCCGTCACGTCCTCCCAAGTCTGCAGGTCGCGGGAACGCATCGCGCAGTAGTGCTTCTGCATGTAGGCCTCGAAGTAGACCATGTAGGTGTCGCCGATCTTCACCGCGGTCGGACCTTCCGACCACAGGCCCGGCGGTGAGAACGGCGCGCCCAGCGGACCGAACGGGCCCTGCACGCTGGCCGCGGACGCGAGGCGCAGGTTCTTCGCCGGCTTCGGAAATTTCGTCTCGTCTTTGATCACGAGCCACTGCTTCCCGTCGGCGCGCAGGAAAGTCATGTCGATGCAGCTGAAGCCGGGATCGTAGAAGAGTTTCGTCGGCGTGAAGGTCTGGAAATCCTTCGTCGTCGTCGCGTACACGCGGTGGTTAAGCTGGTCCTCCGAGGCGCCGGCCGTCTCGGGGAAGCGACCGGGAATCGTCGTTGTCCAAAAAATCACGAACTCGCCCTTGGTCTCGTCGTACACGATCTCGGGCGCCCAGGAGTTACGCGCCGTGGGTTCGTGGGCCATGACGGGAATCTCGCGCTGCTCCGACCACGTGATGAAATCCTTGGTCGACGCGTAGCCGATGCCCTTCTCCCACCAGCCGGAGGTCCACACCAAGTGGTAGGTGCCGTCCGGTCCGCGCACAACGCAGGGGTCGCGCAACAGCTGTTCCTTGGAGCCGATGTGCGGCGCGAGCACCGGCGCACCGCCGCGCAGGGACTGCCACTTGTAGCCGTCCTCCGACCACGCGAGATGCAGGCCATCTTCGCCGTTCTTCGTGAAGTAGGTGAAGAGGTAGACTTCGTCGGCGGCAGCCAAACGGCTGGCGAACGCGAGGAGCAGGATAAACAGGCGAAGCTTCATATAATTATTTCCCGGTCATCCTGAGCCGTGCGAAGGACCCAAGCGTGGCATGCAACGCACGTTTCCTTGGGTCCTTCGCACGGCTCAGGATGACGGACAAGAATGGGGGTATTTCGGGCGATCAATCACCCAGCGGCCGTATGCTGGTGACCAGTGGACTCGGGGGCACGGCAAACGCAGCCGGATCGTCCGGATCGTTCGGATCGAAATCCTTGAAGTCAGGAGCGAGAAAGTCCGCAAAGCCAAGCCGCAGGGTCCGCGCCGCCGTGGCCACGCAACGGGCCAGCTCGTAGGCGCCGTAGGCGGCATGGTGCGTCTCGTCGAGCTTGCCGCCCGGCGCGGCGAACGCCGCGAGCGAACGCTCCGGGCCCATCGCCTCGTAAAGCGGGATGCTCATCGCATGCAGGTCGATGAAGCCGGCGCCCGATTCGCGCGCGGCTTCCTGGGCGGCCTGCGCGTAATCGGCCAGCGAGGGCATGATGCGGCCCGACTCGTCGAAACGCCGGCGCTCCATCGGTGAAACGACCACCGGAATGCCGCCCGCGGACTTCACGGCAAACACGCAGCGGCGGATCTCGTCCTTGTAGGTGAGCGGACTGCCGGTGCCGGCCGCGATCTGCTTCTGGTCGTTGTGACCGAACTGCAGCAGCACCCAGTCGCCCGGCTGCAGGAGCGTCAGCACCTTGTCCAGGCGCCGCTCGCTGATCGTGTCACGCGCCGACTCACCCGACTCCGCGTGGCTGGCGATCGCCACCCCTGGGCCGAAGAACCGCGTCAGCATCTGGCCCCAACTGGTGTACGGCTCGCGCGACTGGTCGCACACCGTCGAGTCACCCAGCAGGAAAATCGTCGGCACCGCGGCGGGTTCAATCGTCAGCGTCCGCAGGATCGGACGCACGCCGCTGAACTCCAGCGTAAGGCGCTCGTCCCAGGCCCAGGCTTCCTGACCCTGCTCGCGCGACTTCAGGCGCACGCGGCCCTCGGGGATGCCATCGCCGCCCGGGATGACGGGATTGCGCACATTCACCACGAAGGTGCGCGTCGCGATTTCGTTCTCCGCCAGCGGCAGCGCCTCGACCATCAGCCGACGCAGCTCGGCCTTCACCGTGGTGCGGCTGCCCCCGGGCGCGCCCGCGAGCTGGACCGTGACCTTCCAACTGCCCTCGGGCAGGGCCACGGAAAAGAAGAACCCGTTTTCACCGGTGATTCCACCGGCTTCCGCCGCCACCGGGAAATCCGGCTCAAAGCCCCATGCGCGCTCGTCGCCGTACACGTCGGTCGGTGTGACCGCCGTCACGCCCTCGGCCGGTTCATGGCCGGTGAAGTCGAAACTCCGCCATTCGTCCGCCGCGGCAAAGCCGGCCGCCGCCAGGGAAAACAGCGCAACCAGGACCGGCCGCGAGCGGCGGGGAAATTTTCGGTGTTGAGAGAGTGCCATCTTAAAGATTCCCGGACCAAGCGGGTTCCAGCTTAGTGCGATCGAAGCGCCGAGTGTTCCGTGCTGCTTTCTCCCCTCGCCCGGCGCTTTATTCGAGTGCCGATGCGGCGGAGATTTCCATTTTTCCGTAAATAAAATTTCGGCGGCCCCACGCCGCTTCAGTCTCGCTCGAGCGTGGCCGCCATCAGCCCGATCACGACGTCGTTGGCGAGCGCGCGGACAGTGAGCGACTGCAACTCCTTCGCCGGATCCAGATCGAGCGTGAGCACGGTCGCCGCGCCGCCGGGCACCACCCCGCCCTTGCCCTTGAAATTTTTCGCCTCGAGCACGCGCACGGTTCCGGTCTTCAGGTCGACACGCGTCGGCAGCGGATCTTCGACGCGAAACTGAAAGTCATCGGTGAAGTAATCCTGCTCGATCGGCCACCAGGTCTCGGGATTGCGCAGCGCGAGACGCGCTTGCGCGCCGTCGGTGTACCGGACAACCACCTCGCCGTTGTCCAACCGGCTCTGCATGGCGTTGGTCGAGCCGGCCATGAGCAGGTGCAGGCGCCGGGCTTTTCCGCCCAGCGGCACGCTGGCCTCGGGCGGGTAGTTGTCCCATTGCGAAGTGAAGAGAATGTTTGGCGCCGTGCCCGGTCCGGGTGTGACGAAGGGCACGCCATTCGGGAGCAAGATCCTCCCACCATGGGCCGCAGACGCCGCGCGCAGGCCGGTGTCGTCGATCTCCGCCGAGGCGTTCACGTGACCGGCCCAATAACCGATGCCTTGCGCCGGCAGCGCGAGCGACACGAACGGCGAGCGCGGCGAGACGTATTTGCCGGGTTTGAAGATTTCCGTGACGCGATCGTTGAATTTTTCCGCCAGCGCCACCGGGACCAGGGCGCTGGGTGTTGACTCGGGCAGTTCGGGTGGAAGCGGGAGCGACTTTTCCTCGGTGACGTCCCGGATCGAGGGCATGTGATCGATCCCCTCCCGGGCCTGTTCGATTTCAATTTCCCAAGTCTCGGCCGGTGGCGCGACGAACTCGTAACGCGGCCAGGGTTCGCGACCCACGCGCCGGCCCTCCACCCGCTGTCCGTTCACGCGCACCACCGGGTTGCCGAGCCGCATGGGCGACTCAAACCGCAGGGACATCTGCCGGCCAAAGCGCGACCGGATCGTGTAGCGATCCAACACTCCCTTTCGGTGAAAGCTCAGGCTGAAGCGCGGATGCTCGATCGCGGCGTCGTTCCAGTAAGGAGAGATACCGGGCACCACCCGCAGTTCGCCCTTCAGCGCATCGGGCCGCACGCCGAACAGGCCCTCGACGAGCGCGCGGCTGAAAGTGCCGGAACCGTCGGCGAAATCGCGCTGCGATTCGCGGCGGTAAACATCGTGGTAGGTCATGGAGCCGACATTGCCGGGACAGATCCCCGAATACATCGAAGCGATGATCGCACCCTGCATCGCCAATTCGGCGGGCCGCACCTGGTCCGCCTGCCACAGGCCCAGGGCGCCGTGCATCGTTTCGGAGAAGACGACATTATTGAGCGACCACGTGTAGGGCATCCAGGTGGTCGTACCGATCAGGTAGCCGTGACGGCTTTCGTCGACCTTCGCCACCGGCAGCCACGGCAGTTGCAAGGTGACGTAACTGGCCATGCTGTCCGCCTCGTCCGTCGTCACCAACCCGGCATCCATCGTGTGGTAGAACGACCAGAGCGCGGCGGCCGGGTGCACCTGCTGCAATCCCAGCCAGTCCTTGGCTTCGGCGAACATGCCGGTTTCCTTAACCCAGAGCAGCTGGCGCATGCCCTCCGCGATGAGATCCGCTTCGCGCGTGTACGGCGTCGGATCCGCGCCCACGAGCGGCGCGAGGCGCGCGGCCATGCGGTTGTGCCAGTAATTGTAGGCGGAAGCGTGCGCGGTGCCACCGCCGCTGTATTGCAGGTCGTCGCTCGCCCAGATCGCCGCGTAGGCTTCGTAGAGCGGGAGCTTTTTTCCGTTCGCGTCGAACTCGCGGCGGAAGAGCCGGCGCTCCCACGCGAGGTGGCGCTCGATCACCGGCCACGCCTGGCGCGCGAGGGCTTCGTCGCCCGTCCACAGCAAGTGACGGAACAGCGCGTCGATGAACACGAGGTTCATGTCGTAGTGGCTGTTCGCCAGGTCGCCGTTGCTGTGCAGGCCGGCCTCGCTGCGCGCGAGGTTCGAGGCCGCGTCGGCCGGCGGCAGGGACGCGGCAACAGGCGATGTATTCTGGCGGCCAAGCCACGCGGAGAAATTGGCGTGCGCGCGCTCCGGCCAACCCAGCGCATCGAGTGCATACGGCCCGCGCCAGCCGAGGAGCTGCGTGCGCCAGGCCACCGCGCCGTGCATGATCGCCTGCTGCGGCTCGTCCCACGCGGCGTCGGCAGCGACGTTGAGCGCGCCGACCGCGGCGTTGAGCCAGGGATCGGGCGTTTTCACGCGCACCCGGCCGCGCAGCGCGGCGAAGTGCGCTTCGGCTTCGGCGAACAGGCGCGGCCAGTCGGCCGCCGTGGCCGGAACCGGGCGTGGCGCCGTAGCCGACACCGCCGGCGCGGCCGAGACGCCACGGTAGGTGTCGAGTTCCGTCACCTTGGTGAGCGAA
Organism: Verrucomicrobiota bacterium; assembly: GCA_048498955.1. Lineage (GTDB taxonomy): Bacteria > Verrucomicrobiota > Verrucomicrobiia > Opitutales > Opitutaceae > Lacunisphaera. Next base: position 186,127 of record JBEHWZ010000008.1, read on the forward strand.
CGCACTTCGATTCCCGCCACAACGGATACCCCTGAAACCAGCGGAACGCGGGCCAGCAACACGGGGGATTCGCCGGCGGACGTCGCCAACAGCTTCGCGGGCGAGTCCCACGCATGGGCATCAGCGAGCGCCAGCTGCGCGCCCGCCGGCAGCACCCCGGCCAGCTCGGCGGCCGGACTTTTCAGCGTGAAGCTGGCTTCGCCCAGCGTGAAGACGTGATCCCGGCAGGCGGCAGGCTTGAGCTGGAACCACTCGCTGATCGGCACGCTCTCGGTGCCGATGTCGCCGTCGCGACGGCCGCGCTCGCCGCTGGCGCCGCCGAAGGCAAGGAGCAGTTCGGGGGCGGGCTCGCGGGAACCCGGCGCTCCATTATATTCGACGCAGACCGCGAAGCCCTCGCGCGAGGGGAGCGCGACGGCGGTGACACGCAGCTCGGCGGCACCAAGCAAGGGGTCGAGGATCGTGTAGAGCATCTCGCCCGGACGATACCGCGCCAAGATCGTCGCGGCCTCGTGCAGCCACTTTGCGCCGGACGCGGTGCGCACGCCGAGACGGACATTGCCGCCGCGCCCGGGCAGATAGAGTGCGAACTCCGGCCGGTCGCCCGCGTCGACGCGGAACGCCGTGTTGCCGCCGTAGAGCGGCCGGTTGAAGAACTCGCCGCCGTTGGTGATGACGAAATCCTCGCCGACCGGATGATAGCGCACCGGCCGGACGACATTGCTGACGAGATTGGGCGCGACCTGCGCGGCGGCGGGGGCCTGGGCGCCCACCTCGGCGACAAGCAACAGACTCAGACCAATAAGCAGCGATAGGCGCATGAATTTACGCGACCGTCATCCTGAGCCGTGCGAAGGACCCAAGCGGTTTTGCGACGCACGACTCACTTGGGTCCTTCGCACGGCTCAGGATGACGGAAATGGGAGGGACGCAGGTTTCAGCCCGCCGCCAGGTTCAGCAGGAAGACGAACAGCCCGACGATCGCGGCGGTCGCGGCGCAGCAGATCACGAAACCGATGGTGTCGGTGCGGTCCCAGCGGCAGAACTCCCACCAGGAATTGCGACCGAGAAGTTTCGTGTCGTCAAAGCGACCCGGGTTCACGCGAGTCTCTTCCATCGCGGCGATCTCGAGTTCGGGTGTGTCGCCGACCGGGGTCTTGAGCTTGCCATAGAAGAAGGCGACGCGCGCCTGCTCGGTGCGCGGCGTAACGAGACTCACGAGGATGAGCACCGCAAACGGGAAGAGGCCGTCAAAGAAGAACTGCAGCGTGAAACGCTGCGTCTGGGTGAGCGACGCGACGTCGACGCCCGCCTTGCCCAGCAGCCAGACCTCGAAGTTGAAGCGGTTGGTGCGCGTCGGCGCCGCCATGTAAGCGCTGTTCACGTCATCGGGATTGGCGTGGACGATCTTGGAGAAATAGACGCCCACGCCCGGCTTGGCGCTCGGCTGCGCCAGCGCGGCGCTGGTCGCGAGGGCCGGAATCTTGGAGGCAGTCCACGGGATGACGAGGATGGTGAGCGTCGACAGGATGACGCAGGCCCATACGGCCGGGCCGGTCAGGCGGCGCCACCAATAGGTCAGCAGCACGGCGGCGCCGAAGGGAATGTTCACCGTGAGCACGATGTTCACGATGTCGTAGAAGCTGCCCATCAACGTCGCGGCCACGGTGCCGAGAATGAGCACGACCACGATCGTGCAGCGCGCGTAGAAGACGCCCTGCTTTTGCGTGATGTCGGGCCAGATCTGGCGGTAGACGTTGCGAACGAAGAGCGAGGAGATCGCCAGCGCCTTGGCGGCGAGCGTGGACATCGTGCCGGCGAGCACGCCGGCGAGCATCAGGCCGACGAGGCCGGGCCCGAGCAGCTTGTTGGACATCGCGCCCCAGGTGGCATCCGGATCGGACAGGCCGCCCGCGCCGAACATCGCGACCGCGATCAGGCCGGCGAACGCCCAAAGGATGATCATGAAGCGCTTCAGATACGTGCCCGACACGCCCGAGCGCGCGGCGAACTCGTTCTTGGCCGAACCGCAGATGCCCATGTTGTGGCTAAGGCCGCCGTTCTGCACGATGCTGACGAGCAGGATGCCGAGGAGGCTCATGACCGAGAACTGCTCCGCATTGCCCGAGCCGAAGAGGTCGAACATCTGCTTGGGCACCTTGTGCGCGAGCTGCGACCAGCCGCCGATGGCGGCGAGGCCGGTGGGAATCAGCAGTAACGAAAACACGATGATGAGCACGCTCTGCAACCCCTCGTTGATGGCGGCCGCCGCCATGCCGCCGAGCACGATGTAAGTGCCGACGACCAGGGTGAAAATGCCGTAGAAGACGAGGTCGTTGAGCACCGTGATGTAGCTGTGCAGCTCGCCGCGCGCGTCGCGGTCGCGCAGGTTTTCCAGCGCCAGCTTCTTTTCCGCGGGCAGCGTACCGGCCGCGACCTGCTTCTCGAGGACCTTGAGCTCGCGGTAGCCCTCGACTGAAGAACGGTCCGCGGCGGTCCATTGCACCTCCTGTTTCACGACGAGCGAGGACGCGATCTTGTAGGCCGTGACATTGCCGAAACCGAGGAACACGCACGCAACCAGGATCTGGAAGATCGCGTAGAAGAGACTCAGGCCTTTGCTGGCATAGCGCTCCTCGAACAGGTCCGACACCGTCGTGAGCCGCACGCGGCGGAACCAGACGTACGCGAACCAGAAATACGGATTCATGAACACCGTCTGGAACGACAGCCACGAACCCGGCGCGCCCTGCTGGTAGACGAAGCTCGCGGTGCTGACGGCGCCCTGCGGCTCGGTCGAGTTGCCGAAATTCAGGAAGAACTGGTAGAGCTTGCCCAGCTTGCGGCCGGCGAGGAAGAAACCGTCCTCGTTCTGCGTGGCCGCAGAGGCGCGGCGGCCGATCCAGACCACGGCGGCGAGGTAGCTGACGACGACGAGAATATCCAGGATGTGCAGGCTGCCGAAACGCATGAAGTAAGGGGTAGAACGGACGGGGCGGTGACCGGCGATCCGGCGCAGGGCGCCTTCAGCGAGCGGTTCGCCGGACTATCCGGTTAATTCCCGGGAATTCAATCTTCGTGACTGGAGCCGCCTTCGGACAGTTCGGGGCAAGCTCCGGGTGTTGCGTTCAATGCAGCTTCATTTCCCGGGCGAGTTCGAGATTCCGCAAGATGATGGCATCCCCGGGCCGGACTTGCAGCACCGCCTCGTAGTTGGCGATGGCCTCGTCGAACCGGCCGAGGGCGAGCTGGCAGTTCGCGAGGTTGTTGCGTGCGGTCACGTGCGTCGGGTCGAGACGCAGGATCGCGTTGAAATCCTCCATCGCTTCGGGAAATTGCTGCTGTCTCGCGCGGCGATTGCCGCGCGCATAAAGCACCTCCGCCAAGCCGGTGCGGATATCCGTCGCCTCCGGTTGAGCCGCGAGCGCGAGTTCGTACTGGGCGATGGCCTCGTCGGTCCGCCCGACTTGGGCCAGGGTCAGGCCCAGGTTGACACGCGCGTCGACGTAACCGGGATCGGCGGCCAGCGCCGCCTCGAAGCGCGGGATCGCCGCGGCCGGCTGATTCGCGACCATCGCCAGCGTGCCGAGCTGAAAATGCGCGAACGCGTGGTTGGGTTCCAGCTCGAGCGTCCGCCGAAATTCGGCCTCCGCCTCGTCGGTCCGGCCGGCCTTCCGCAGCGCGCTGGCAAAGTTGTAATGGGCCCGCGGATTATCGGGCCGCTTCGCCACCGTGTCGCCCCAAAGGGTCAGCTCGGAATGGTAAACCCGGTTCCGCAGTACCGTCGTCGTGCCGAGCGCGCACACGACCGCGGCAACGATCCAACCCGCCGCCGCCGGCGACCACGCCAGCCGTCGCAGCCCGGCGCGGGCGGCCAGACAGGCCAGCACCACCGGCACGGCGAGCGCGAGGTACATGCGATGCTCCGCGATCGTCTGGGTGGCGACCGGCAGAAAGCTCGAACTCGGTGCGAGCAGCAGGAGAAAGCACGCGCCCGCGAACGCCACCGGGCGGTTGCGTCCCAGACCCCACAGCGTCGCCCCAGCTAGGCCCACCAGCAGGAGAAACTCCCACCACACGGAGCCAAACCCGGCCGCCACGACCACGCCATAATCGAAGATCTGTCCCGCCGGCCAGCAAACCAGCCCCAGGTAGCGCACAATGGCACCGGCCGACGTGAAAAAATAAACGCCGGCGCCGATCACGCCCACGCCCGCCGAGCCGCCGCGGGCGTGGTTGGCCCAGACCAGCGCGGCCAGCGGCAGCCAGCTCGCGAACAAGCCGGCGTGAATCCAGCCACGGGCGCGCCAGGCGCGGCCGAAACTTCCCGCGACGAACGTGCGGTCATAGAGAAGCACGATCAGCGGGATGACCACGATCGTTTCCTTCGTGCCCACGCCCAGCCAGCAGGCGGCGAGTGCGACGCCGAACCAGAGGCGTTTCCCGTCCGCGGAAGCACCGCGCACAAAACCATAGAGCGTCAGCAAGCCGAACAGCGCGGCCAGCACCTCGGCGCGCTGGACGATGGAAGTGACCGCCGCCGTCTGCAACGGGTGCACCAGCCAGAGCGCGGCCGCCGCGAGGGCCACGCGCGCACCGCCCATTCCGGGAATGCGCCGCAGGATGCCCCACAGCAAAAATCCCGCGCTGATGTGCAGCAGCACGTTGACCAACCGGTAGCCGCGCACGTCGAGCGCATCGCTGGCGTAGTTGAGCGCGAAGGTGAAGTTCAACACCGGCCGGCCGCTGACGGTTTCACCGGCGGAGGCCGGCGGATGCAGCCACGTGGCCGGCCACAGCGTGCGAATGCTGGTGTTGTCCAGGATCGAAGCGTGGTCATCGAATTCGAACGGCGCACCGAGGCTGCCGCCCCACGCGAGGAAGCCGAGTGCCACCAGCAGCAGCGCCGCGAACGCGGGGCGCACCGCCCGGGGGCGGGCGGGAGCAGATGCAGCGGGGGCAGAGGTCTTCGTCACCAGGAGAAGGGCACGTGCATGGCAGGATTCGCCGCGCAATGCAGCGTTTTCCTGCACGCAAAAAAGAAAAAGGCCCCCGTTTGCACGGAGGCCTTCTTCTTAACAGTCAAACCACCCCAAAACTCAGAAGTCGAACGACGCGGTGAGGGAGAACTGGCGCGGGTCGACGATGCGGAAGGCATACGGCGAACCATCGTAGTTCACGGAGACCACCTGCAGACCGCCGTTCTCGAACGCATTGGCGCAATTCAGCTGGAGCTTCATGCGCACCTTGTCGTTGAGAATCTTGCGGGTGTAGCCCACCCACAGGTCAGTGTAGAAGTTGGCGCTGTCGTAGATCGGGCGCGTCGTGTCGGAAACGTCGAGCTGCGTGCCGTTGGCGCCGCTGGCCTTGCCGTAGTAACCGATGATCGACTTGCTCTCCCAACGCTCGCTGCCGCCGACGAACCAGCCCTTGAGGCGGCCTTCGGTGAAGTTGTAGCTGGTCAGGTAGGACCAGCGGTACTTGCGCTGGCCGGGGGCCGACTGGCCGTTGAGATCGCGGGCGAGCAGCACCTGCGGCGTCACGTTGATGTTGTAGTAGTTCGTGACGTTGGTGTTGCCGAACGAGTCCGTGAGCGAGGTCGTGCTGTTGAAGCCGTAGCTCGTCAGGAAGTTCGTCAGGTCAGCCTGGCGGCCGCCGGTCGTGGTGTAGGTCGCGAGGCTCTGGTACTGCGGGAGCAGGTAGTCGGAAGCCTTGGCAGCCTGCCAGACCGGGTAACGGATGGCGTACCACTCGTCGAACTCGGTGAGCACCTTGCTGTACTTGGTGTCCTGCTTGCCGAACGTGAACTTCATCGTCCAGTTCGGGTTCGGGTTGTAGTTGATCTCCGCCTCCATGCCCTTCGCATTGGCGTTGCGCGTGGCGCCGATGGCGCCCGGCAGGCTCTGGTAGTAGGCGTACGGCAGCTTCCAGATCTTCTCGGCGGCGGCCTGGACGGCGGCCTCGGTGTTGGCATCGAGGTTGGTGTCGAAGGTAGACTGGCGCGGATCGTAGCCCATGTTGATGAGCGAGATCGTGCGGGCCCAGGCGCGGAAGAGCGTCTGGTCGACGTTGTCGGTCAGGCGGCTGATCGCCGTGCCGGAAGCGATGCGCTCGTTTAGGTTGGAGGCCTCGAACCAGGTGACGCGGGCGAAGAGCTTGTTGTTGAAGAGCGCGAACTGGAAGCCGTAGTCCTTGCCGTCACCCGTCGGCTTCGGCAGCGCCGCGCCGGTGGGAGCGACCTGCGCGGTCGGCGGCGGGTTGAAGTTGTCGGACTGGTTGTAGCTCACGCCGAAGTCGCGGACGAACTGCCACCAGAGCGAACCGGTGTTGGCGCGGGCGTCGATGTTGGCCCAGTGCTGGAACGGGCGGAAGACGCCGCCGAGCGTGCGCGTGGTGCCGGACATGTAGTCCCAGCGATTGTAGCGGTTGAGCACGGTATCGGTGGCGTAGTAACCGTTGGTCCACTTCTGGGCATTGGTCATCGCCGCGGTGACCGGCACGAGGCCGCCGGCAATCACCTGCTTGCCCGCGAGATCGACGTCGCCCGCCGCGCCCGTGGAGAGTGCCTGACGATAGATGATGCCGTTCGTGGAGAGGCGGGCCTTGTACTTGTCCTGGCGCACACCGAAGGTCGTCACGAGACGATCCTGCCACCAGTAGCTGGTGGCGCCGCCGCTGAGCGACTGGACGATGCGCTGCGTGCCGGCGGTGCCGGCGTCGAACGTGTTGAAGCGCGTGGTCATGTTGACCGTGTCGAACTTCGAGTTCGCGTAGTCGTACACCTTGATGTCGCCGGCGTAGTTGTCGTAGTTCCATTCACCGGAGGACTGCGTGACGGTGCCGTTCGCATCACCCGGGCTGGCGAGATAGAAGGCGCGGCGGAGCGAGGTGGTCTGGAAGTTCCAGCCCGTGGCCGAGCCGTCGGCGTTGTTGTTCGGGTTCGCCATGTAGCGGATCTTGCCGTTGAGGCTCGTGCTATCGACGTACTCGAGGCGCTGGCGGAGCGAGATGGCGTTCGCCTCGTCGCGCGACCACAGGCCGATGATCTGGTGGCGGCCGAGCCATTTCATCCAGCCGCTCTTCTGCGTGAAGTCCGGCGTGTACGCCAGCATCGCGCGGTAATGGTCATCGAGCTCGTTGTTGATGTAGCGGTCGGGATCGGAGTCCTCGACGTACGGCTTGCCGAAGTAAGGATTGGGCGTGCCGTCGGGCAGGTTCTTGTTCGTGTCCACGTAGAGCGTGGCGACGTTCAGCTGCGAAACGGTATAGTTCGTCGAGGACTTGAAGTCCTGGCGGAACCAGCCGCCGCTGAAGTAAAGGTTGCTGAGGATTTCCTGCTCGAACTCGAGGTTGTAGTTCTTGTTCCGGTCGTGGCCGAAGTTCATCTGGTTGATGTTCGTCTTCGTCCAGTCGTAGATCGCCTTGTCGGTCACACCGGGATACTTGTAACCGATGATGTTGTTGCCGGTGCCGGTCCAGCCGTTCGACGAGGTGTAGTCGCGGTTGTAGATGTCGGACCACGTGTTGTTCGCATAGATCGCGGCGTCGGTCGGGCCGGTGTCGGCATTGGCCGCCGGATTGGCCGCGGTGCCGAACACGGTGCGGTACTTCTGGGTGAACAGCGGCTGGAACCAGTTCACGAGCTGGCCGTTCTGGATCTGCATCGTGGTGCGCGCCTGGTTGACCCAGGTGAGGCCGGGCGCAAACATGATGTTGGCCGAGGGCGTGTTGCTCGAGGCGACAAAGCCCGTGCTGGTGGTCATCGCGGCTTCGCCGAAGATGGCAACGCCGTTGTAGAACGTGAAGTTGGTGTCCGTGCCGTTGAAGGCGGTGGCGGAGGTGCCGCGAAGCGCCGGATTGTAGCCGGGCAGCGACATGATGAAATTGCGCGCTTCCTGGGCGTACGGCGACGACGCGCTGATGACGTAGTCACCCACCGTCTTGCCATCCGACTGGCGGACGACCTTGCGCGTCAGCGGATCGTAGTAGGGCTGGCCGGCGAGGTTCCACTGCGTGACGAAATCGCGCGGCGTGAGGGTGTTCGGGCGGCGGTTCTGATTGTCGTAGCTTTCGACGTTGCCGCGAATGGTCGTCTTCTTGAGCGGCTTGTAGGTGAACGCGCCGTAGTAGCGGCGGGTCTTGTCGTACGACGGTTTGCGGTCGAACTGGCGGTTGTCGTACAGCGCGGCGCCGTAGAGCGCGAGTTTGTCGTCGATCAGGCTCTTGTTGAAGTTGAGGGAGCCGCGGTAGGAACCGTATTGGTCCGTGCGGATCGTGACGTTGCCGAAGTCACGGCCGAGCTGCGCCTGCGCCGTGCTCTGGTTGACAATGCCGGCCGGGTTGCCGAGACCGAAGAGCATCGAGTTCGGGCCGCGGCTGATTTCGATCGACTGCACGTTGTACGCGTCGAACGGCACCTGGCCGATCGACGGATAGTAGTTGGTGGCCGAGCCCGGGACGCCGATGCCGCGCACGCGGTTGGCGGAGGAATTGGTGAAGGGCGTGAGCGAGCTGCCGGTGGAAGCGCCGCCGTTGACGTCGAGCACACCGTCGCTGCGCAGCGTCAGGTAACCCGAGCCGGTCGGCGTGTAGGTGGAGGAACCCTCCGTGTTGATTTCATAACGGAAGACGTCGTTGATATCGAGCGACGCGGTGTCCTCCATCTGCTGCTTCGTGATGACGGAGATGGCGGCGCCGAGGTCGGCGATGTTCGTGTTCAGGCGGCTGCCCGCGAGCGTGTTCGCCGCGTAGTAACCCTTGTCCTTCGTGCTGGTGACGACGAACGGCGACAGTTCGACGACGTCGCCCTTCTTCTTGGCGTCGGCGGCGGAATCCGCGGTCGCCTGCTGGGCGAAGGCCGGGGTGGAGAGGAGGAGCAGCACCAGCGAGGCTGGCAGGAGGCGCGCTTGGTCGCGCTTCCGGGTCGGGGGATTATGCGGGGTCATGATGCTTAGGGGTCTGTTGGTGAAAACACCGGCGTGCACGGGCAACGAGTGGGCGCGACGGAAGGGGATCAGTCTAAAGCGAACGGAAAAGCGGGAGCGAAAAAGGGGGTTGGGGAAGGCTCCGGCGAAAAAGCTGAAAACGGCTTCGCTGTGCGCCGACAACCTGTGTGGACGTCAGACAGTCCGATTGGAAGCTGGTGCGCATGAATTTTCACGACGTGCGCGCCGGGGAAAATCCGCACGCGTTCAGCGATTTTTCCGTTTGAAAAGCCCGCCGCATCGCGTCGGCCATGCCGGGCACCTCCGGCACCTGCGAGCTGGCGCCGTTCGGGCCGCTCCACTCCACCGTGGCCGGCGGAAAATCGACGATCGCGCTCTGGCGGTGCGCCGCCTCGATCAACGCGGTGTGCTGGCCCGCCATCTCCGCGGTGCAGATCGGGACCGATGCGTCGCGCAGCCGGCGCAGCGTCGCCGTGATCATGGCGCGGCGCGCGCCGTAGGCATCGAGCAGCTGCCGGCGCTCGGTCGTGCCGTCCGTCCGCTTCCACCAGGTTTCCGTCTCGTAGCGCCAGCAGGCCTCGCCGTGCGAACCGGTGATGCGGATCTCCGGCTCCACCGTCTCGCGGCACGCGTGGCTGGTGCCGAACCAGAAGCGCACGCCCTGCGGGGTGTGCGCGGTGATCACGCAGGTGTCGAAGCTCTCGATCGCGTGCGCGCGGAAAATCTCGACGCCGTCGAGCAGCACCGGCGTGGCGGGCGTCGCGGCGCCGGCGAGCGACAGGCTCAGCATCACGAAGTGCGCAAAGGCGTTGTTGAGCGGGGAGTCGAAGACCGGCACGCCGTCGACGTGGAGCCGGCCGGCCCAGTTGTTGCGCTCGAAGTAGGCGCGGGTGCGCGGCCACAACCCGAGGAAGCGCACCGAGCGCAGCTCGCCGATCACACCGCGCTGCAGTTCCGCCTGCAGCCAGGCGGAACCGGGTTCGTAGAAATCCTGGAAGCCCACCGCCACGAAGCGGCCCGAGCTTTTCTCCGCGGTGCGGATCGCCTGCACGTCCGCCATCGAGCCGGCCAGCGGTTTTTCGACGAGCACGTTGGTGCCCGACTCGAGCGCTGCGATCGTCATGCGCGCATGCCAGGCGATGCCGGTGGGAATCAGGCAGAGGTCGAGCTTGCCGCGGAAGTCCCGCAGCATTTCGCGGTAATCGGCATAAATCGCGCAACCCTGGGCGCGCAGCAGCGCGACGTTGCCGGCCTCCTCCTCGGGGTTGATGACGGTGGCGGCGACGATCTCGACCTCGCCGCGATCCTGGCATTCGCGCGCCAGCTGCAGGTGCACGCGGCCGTAACCGGAGATGCCGATCAGGGCGAGTTGCGGACGTTTTTTATCACTGGTCATCTGCGCGGTCGGAAAGGGGGACAGAGGCGGGAGAGGCGATGGCGGTGCGCCATGCCGCCGCGGAACAGGCCGGTTCCACGGAAGAGGTTTGCGGTGTGGTTGGGGTATGGAGTGTTCCGCGTTGGGCGGGGAACAGGTCGGAGGCGCGCCAGATAAATGGCGGCGCGCGAAGCTTGGCCATTCGGCCCCAGCCCTGACAGTCCGAGTCTCGCTCCGTTTGCCCTGTCCGGCGCGCCGTCTTTCGTCTGAGCTTCACCCCGCGGTCTTCCGGCATTTCGCCCCCGTCACCGGCCGCATCCCCTCCCCTCGCATGAAGCTTTTTCCCCGGGCTCTCGCTTTGTCATTCCTGATCGCCATGGCCGCGCACGCGGCTGGCGTTTCTCCGGTGTCACCCGCATGGCCGGAGGCGAAACGCGAACACCGCCCGTGGACGCGCTGGTGGTGGCTGGGCTCCGCGGTGGATCGGCCGAACCTCACGCGCGAACTCGAGGCGATGTCCGCCGCCGGTTTCGGCGGCGTGGAAATCACGCCGATCTACGGCGCGAAGGGTTACGAGGATCGCTTCATTCCGTTTCTCTCGCCGCGCTATCTGGAGATGCTCGCGCACGTCGGCGCGGAGGCGAAACGCCTCAACCTCGGCGTCGACATGGCCACGGGCACGGGCTGGCCGTTCGGCGGGCCGCAGGTCACGCCGGCGGATGCGGAACTGAAGGTGGCGTTTTCGCCCGACGGAAAAATCGCGCCGGTCCCGACGAATTTCAAAGTGAAGCGCTCCGCCCCCGGAGGCGAAGGGCTCGTCCTGAATCCCTACTCGACCACCGCGCTCGCGCATTACCTTGCGGCCTTCACGCCCGCGCTCGCCACGCTGCCGGCCGGCACGATCCAGGGGCAGTTCCACGACTCCTTCGAATACCAGGCGACCTGGGCCACCGAGGTGCCGGAGAAATTTCTCGCGCTCCACGGCTACGACCTGCGCGACCATGCGGCCGAACTCGCGGGGCGCGGCGACCCCGACACCGTCGCGCGCATCAAGTCCGACTACCGCACCACGCTCGGTGCGCTGCACCTCGATTACATCCGCGCCTGGACCGCGTGGGCGCACGCACAGGGCCAGACCGCGCGCAACCAGGCGCACGGCTCGCCGGGCAACCTGCTCGATCTCTACGCCGCGGCGGACATTCCCGAGACGGAAATCTTCGGCTCGCTCGCCTTTCCCATTCCCGGCTTCCGCCATGATCCCGCGGAAATCGGCCGTCCCGGCCACCCGCCGATCATCCATCGCTTCGCCTCTTCCGCCGCGCACGTCATGGGCAAGCCGCTCGCATCGTCGGAAACGTTCACGTGGCTGCGCGAGCATTTCCACGAGTCGCCGTCCGAGATGAAGCCCGAGCTCGACGAGCTGTTCCTCGCCGGCATCAACCACGTCTATTACCACGGCAACGCCTACTCGCCCGAAGACGCGCCGTGGCCCGGCTGGTTGTTCTATGCGTCGTCGCAGCTGAACACGCGCAACCCGCTCTGGCGCGACCTCGGCGACAGCCTCAACGCGTACATCACGCGCGCGCAGTCGCTGCTACAGGCCGGCCAGCCCGACAACGACGTGCTCGTGTACTGGCCCGCCGACGATCTCTGGCACAACGCGGAGGGCCTGCAGCTGCAGCTCACCGTGCATGCGGACTGGCTCGGCCACTCCACGACCGGGCAGCTCATGTCCGAACTCACGTCCAAGGGTTATTCCTACGACCTCATTTCGGATCTGCAGCTGGCTGGGGTCTCAGTCCGCGAAAACCGCATCCAAACGCCGGGAGGCGCGTATTCCGCGATCCTCATTCCCCGTACCGCACACATGCCGGTGGCAACGCTGCAGCAGCTCATTGCCATCGCGAAGAACGGCGCCCATGTCCTCTTCATCGACGCGCTGCCCGCCGATGTGCCCGGCTTCGGCCGGCTCGCCGAACGGCGCGCCGACCTCAAAGCGGCGCTCGCGACACTCGATTTCACCTCCGCCGACGACGGCTGCGCCCAAGCCCGGATCGCGGGCCGGCCTGTCCGCATCATGGTCGGTCCGCTCGCGTCGCTTCTGCGCGGCTTCGGGTTCCGTCGCGAAGCGATGGCGCAGCTCGGACTGCGTTTCATCCGGCGCAAGCTCGACAATGGTTACGTCTATTTCATCGCCAATCTCACGGACCACCCTGTGGCTGGCTGGGTGTCGTTGAGCGTGGATGCCGAGGGCGTGGCCCAGATGAACCCGCGCCGCGGCGGCATCGGCCTGCCACCGGTACGCCATGTCAAGGGTCCGGCCGAAGTGTACCTGCAGCAGGCGCCGGGCGAATCGTTCTTCCTGCGCACGCTGGATGAATCGTCTTTCACCGGCACCACCACGCAACCGCTGCGTCCCGCCGGCAACGCGATCGCGCTCGACGGTGATTGGAAGGTCACCGCGCTCCGCGGCGGGCCGGAACTGCCGCCGGCGTTCATGGCGCACGGCTTCGGTTCCTGGACCGCGCAGGGCGGCGAGTGGGAACGCTTCGGCGGCACCGCGCGCTATGAAATCGAGTTCACCGTGCCGGCCGGTGTCGCGGCCGACGACTGGCTGCTCGATCTCGGCGACGTGCGCGAGACGGCGCGCGTGTTCGTGAACGGCAAGGAGACCGACCTCGTCTGGTCGCTCCCGGCACGCACGAAGATCGGGACTTTTCTCCGGCCGGGGAAAAACACCCTCGCGCTCGAAGTGACGAACCTCCCGGCCAACCGCATCCGCGACCTCGACCGCCGCAAGGTGGAGTGGAAGAAATTCCACGAGATCAATTTCGTGAACATCGACTACAAGTCCTTCGACGCTGCGAACTGGCCGCTGGCGCCCTCGGGCTTGCTCGGGCCGGTGACCCTGACCCCGTTGCGCGCCTTCGATCCGGCCACCGAACCCTGAGTTCGCGGAAGCCGGAAAAGCCTTTCCCTCGTCTCGGTTCGCGCAACCCTCTCCCCATGACTACCCCGCGTCTGTCCGCCTGCTGTCTGCTCTTTTCCCTGCTGGCGCTTGCGCTGCGCGCCGCGCCCGAAGTCGTTCCGCTCTGGCCTGCCAGCACCAGTCCGGGCGTGCCGGAAAAAGTGCGCATCACGGAGAAAGGCGAACACGTCGTCTCCAGTGTCCACCAGCCCAGCCTCACCATTTACCTGCCCGCGGCGGGCACCGCCACCGGCGCGGGCATCGTGATCTGCCCCGGCGGCGGACATCGCGAACTCTGGATGGATCACGAAGGCTACGCGGTCGCCGAATGGTTCGCCGCGCACGGCGTCGCGGCGTTTGTTCTGAAGTACCGCCTCGCCCGCGAGGAAGGCTCGACCTACCGCGTCGAGGTGGAGGCGCTGGCCGACGCCCAACGCGCGCTGCGTCTCGTGCACACGCGCGCCGCGGAGTGGCAGGTCAACCCCGCGCGTGTCGGCATCATCGGTTTCTCCGCCGGCGGCGAACTGGCTGCGCTCGCCGCGGCGCATGGTGACGACGGCCAGGCCGGCGCGCCGGATGCCATCGAGCGCGCCGGCAGCAAGCCGGCATTCCAAGGACTGATTTATCCGGGCAATTCGAAGTCAATCCAACCCGCCAAGGATGCACCGCCGGCGTTTCTCGTCTGCGGTTACGAAGACCGGCCCGACATTTCACAGGGTCTGGCGGAGGTTTCTCTCCGCTTCAAGCAGGCGGGCGTGCCGGCGGAACTGCATATTTTCACCGGCGTGGGCCACGGCTTCGGCGCGCGGCCGAATCCGCTGCCGGTCGGCGCCTGGCCGGAACGCCTGCGCGAATGGCTCGCCGGACGCGGACTGCTCGCCGCCGCGGCAAAAACCGCCCAACCTTGATTCTCTTCCCCCGCTCCCCATGAAACTCCTGCTGCTCGCTGCCATGTCCACCGCTCTCCTCGCTTCCGCCCTTGCCACCCCCGTTGTCATTCCACTCTGGCCGGAAGGTGTGCCCGCGCCGGTGCGCACCGACGTGCCGGCGGCCAAAGGCCCGATCGAACCCGAACGATTCGATCCCCACGGGTGGGTCTCGCATATCAGCGAACCGCGCCTCGAATATTTCGCCCCGGCCGTCGACCGGCCAAACGGCACCGCGGTGATCATCTGCCCGGGCGGCGGCTACTCCGGCCTTTCGCGCGAGCGCGAGGGCGTGCAATACGCGCAATGGCTTTCCCATCTCGGCGTGACGGCGTTCGTTCTCACCAACCGTGTCGGTGACTACGGCCACCCCGCGCCGCTGCAGGACGTGCTCCGCGCGGTGCGCATCGTGCGTTCGCGCGCCGCCGAATTCAAAATCGACCCGGCGCGCCTCGGCGTCATGGGCAGCTCGGCCGGCGGCCATCTCGCCGCCAGCGCCGGCACGTTGTTCGACAACCCGGCCGGCAAGACCGGCGCCGCGCTCGATGCCGTCAGCGGCCGGCCGGATTTTCTCATCCTCATGTACCCGGTGATCACCATGGCGGATCCGTACGCGCACGCCGGCTCGCGCACGCAGCTGATCGGTGCGAACCCGTCACCGGAACTGTTCAACCTGATGTGCCTCGAAAAGCAGGTCACCGCCGCCACGCCGCCGACGCTCCTGATACACACCCAGGAGGATAAATCGGTGCCGATCGAGAACAGCATCCTCTTTTTCCAAGCCCTCACCAAAGCCGGCGTGCCCGCGGAGTTCTACGCCTTCGAGCACGGCGGCCACGGCATGGGCATGCGCGACGGACTCGGCACCGCCTCCGAATGGCCCAAGCGCGCCGAAGAGTGGCTGAAAGACCGCGGCCTGCTGACGGCAGCGAAGAAGTAAGCTTCGCTCGAGTTCGTCATCCTGAGCGGACGAAGCGCTCGAATGCGATCGCTGCACGTGGTGTCACGCGCGAGCACTCACACACCCCGTCCTAACGGGCACCCCTCTTCATAGAGGGGACTTTGGCTACGCAGATTGAAACTCCCCTCTATCAAGAGGGGTGGCGCGCAGCGCCGGGGTGTGTTGCCTTGACCGTCCGACTGCGGGAGGCATTGCCCCGTTGACCGGCAGCGGGCCCCCTCTACCTTCACCCCACCCTTTCCTGCATGAGCAAGAAGCGCTTTGCGTTCGTCGGCACCGGCGGCCGCGCCCTGTCTTTCATTGAACCGCTCGCCACGACGCACCGTGACGGCAACGAACTGGTCGCCTTGTGCGACCCGAGCGCGGCGCGCATGGCCTACTACAATGGCCTGCTCGCGGGCGAACTCGGCTCCCATGCCGTGCCGGCCTACCCGGCGGCGCAGTTCGATGCGATGATCCGCGAGACGAAGCCCGACACGGTCTTCGTCTGCTCCACCGACGCCACGCACCACGACTACATCGTCCGCGCGCTGCACGCCGGTTGCGATGTCATCACGGAAAAGCCGATGACGACCGACGCCGCTAAGTGCCGCGCGATCCTCGACGCCGTCGCCGCCACCGGGCGCTCGGTACGCGTCGCCTTCAATTACCGCTGGGCTCCGTTCCGCACCAAGGTGAAGGAGTTGATCGCCGCCGGCACGATCGGCCGCATCCACTCGGTCACGCTCGAGTACATGCTCGATACCAACCACGGCGCCGACTACTTCCGCCGCTGGCACGCCGAGGCCGCCAACTCCGGCACGCTGCTCGTGCACAAGAGCACGCATCACTTCGACCTCGTGAACTGGTGGCTCGATGCGATCCCGGCCCAGGTCTTCGCGTACGGCGACCTCGCGTTCTACGGCCGCGAGAATGCCGTGAAGCGCGGCGACGGTGCCCTTACGAAATACCCGCGCTACACCGGCCACCCCGAAGCGAAGGACGATCCGTTCCGCCTCGACCTCGATGAGAGCGAGCCGTTTCGCAAACTCTACCGCGCCGGCGAGGCCGACTCCGGCTACATCCGCGATCAAAACGTGTTTCGCGAGGGCATCGACATCCCTGACCAGATGTCGCTCAACGTCCGCTACCGCACCGGCGAGATCCTGACCTACTCGCTCGTTTGCTACAGCCCGCGCGAGGGCATGCGCGTGTCGTTCAATGGCGACCGCGGCCGCATCGAGTACCACGAGTTCATCGGCACGCACATGAACCGCGCCGTCCGCCCGAAGGACTTCAAGCTCGACGACAAGCCCGGCGCCGAGGCCGAGGGCGAGTGGATCCGCGTCTACCCGCATTTCAAGCCCAGCTACCTCGCGTCCGTGCCCGTCCAGACCGGTGCGCACGGCGGCGCGGACGAGATCCTCAACCGCGCCTTCTTCTCCACCGGCCCCGCCGCGACCGACCCACTCGGCCGCTTCGCCGGACACGAGCAAGGCGCCGCCTCGATCCTCGTCGGCATCGCCGGCGTCGAGTCGATCAAGCGCAACCAGCCGGTGAACGTGAACGACCTCGTACCGCTGAAACCCGGCGCGAAGAAGCTGAGCGAGCTGACGTGAGTTGCGGTCACGCCGCTCTCCACACACCCCGGCGCTCTGCGCCACCCCTCTTCATAGAGGGGATTTAATCCTGCCCGACGTGGGTTTGAGATCCCCTCTATCAAGAGGGGTACCCGCAGGGCGGGGTGGGTTCTCGCGATATTTCCGGAAATTACCGAAACCCATCTATTTCGTTGACGATAATTAAATGCCAGTTTTTAGCTTCCAACGAAATGGCTCGCCCCGCGCCCAAATTCAACTTCTCCGTGCTGCGCACGCTGCGCGACCAGCATGAGCTGACGCTGGCGGCGCTGTCCGAAGCGTCGGGGGTTTCGGTCGCGGTCATTTCCAAGCTCGAGCGCAACCAGCAGTCGGCCGAGCTCGACACGCTGTATCGCCTCGCCCGCGCGTTCGGCCTCAGCGCCACCGATCTGCTCGCGATGTGCGAGTCGGACCTCGCCCACCGCACCACCGAGAAGGCTTACCGCTCGGGCGACTTCAAATTCCGCCAGGTGAAGTACGCCAACGCGGTCGTGCACCTCGGCTCCGCTCCGAAGGGCGCGAAGGTCAACCGACCGGAGATCCACCACGACGACACCGAGGTCTGCTGGGTCACCACCGGTCGCATCCGCCTCACTCTCCCCCACGAGATCGTCGAGCTCGGCGCCGGCGACAGCATCCAGTTCGACGCCATCCAGCAGCACGGCTACGAGGCGCTCGCCGACTCGGAGTTCGTGATCCTGCACCTCCGCAAAGACAAACGATACTGATTAACCGCAGAACACACGGAACACACAGAAATGAAATCCTCCGATCCCTTCCGTGTATTCTGTGTATTCCGTGGTTAACCCCTGAATTTCCCCTGATGAAAATTGACGAACAACTCTCAGCTTCCGCCCTCACGCCCGCCCTGCAGCGATTCTGGCAACTTTCCGGCCAGAAGATCGACCTCATCTTCAAGGAATACGACCCCGCCAAGGGCTCGCCTGTGTTCACCGCCAACGGCAAGTACACCACGCGCGGCTGGACCGAGTGGACCGAGGGCTTCAACTACGGCTCGGCCTTCCTGCAGTTCGACGCCACCGGCGAGCAGCGCTTCGCCGACTCCGGCCGGAAGCTGACGCTCGAGCGCATGGCGTCGCACGTCTCGCACATCGGCGTGCATGACCACGGCTTCAACAATCTCTCCACCTACGGCAACTGGCTCCGCCTGCAACGCGAGGGCAAGCTGCCCGACGACAAGATCGCGTCGTGCGAACTCGCCATCAAGGTCTCCGGCGCCGTGCAGGCCGCCCGCTGGTCCACGATCAACGGTGGCGGCGGCTACATCTACTCCTTCAACGGCCCGCACTCGCTCTTCGTCGATACGATCCGCTCAGTCCGCATCCTGATGGTGGCGCACAAGCTCGGCCACCGCCTCATGGGCGAGAACGACGCGGCGTTCTCCCTCCTCGACCGCGGCCTGCAACATATCGAGGCCACGGCGAAATATTCCATCTACTACGGCGAAGGCCGCGACAGCTACGACGTGCCCGCCGAGCGCGGCCGCACGACCCACGAGGCGGTGTTCAACCGCAACGACGGACGCTTCCGCTGCCCGAACTCGCAGCAGGGTTTCTCCGGCTTCACCACCTGGACCCGCGGCCTGTCGTGGGCGATGGTCGGCTTCGCCGAGGAACTCGAGTTCCTCAAAACCGTTTCTGACGCCGACCTCGCTCCACTCGGCGGCCGCGCCAAGTGGGAAGCGCTCCTGCTCAAGGGTGCCAAGGCGACCTGCGACTGGTTCATCGCCAACACCGCGCTCGACGGCATTCCGTACTGGGACGGCGGCGCGCCGAACCTGCACAAGCTCGGCGACTGGCGCGCGCGCAACGCGGAGATCTTCAACGACCACGAGCCGGTCGACAGCTCCGCCGCCGCCATCGGCGTGCAGGGCCTGCTCCGCCTCGGCCGTTACCTCGGCGAGACCACGCCCGAAGGCAAAAAATACTGGCAGGCCGGCCTCACCACGATGCGCACGCTGCTCAGCGACGCCTACCTCGGCCTCGACCCGGCGCACCAAGGCCTGCTCCTCCACACGGTTTATCACCGCCCGAACGGCTGGGACAACATCCCCGCCGGCCGCAAGGTCCCGTGCAACGAAGCCTGCATGTGGGGCGACTACCATCTCCGCGAAGCCGCGCTGCACCTGCAGCGCATCATCGAGAACAAGCCGTACTACACCTTCTTCGGCTGCTTGAAGCCCTGAGTTGGCACCACTAATCCACACTTATCTGACACTAATCCAAACCTGATTAAATTAGTGAGTCCTTAGTGACCATTAGTGGTTTAAAATGAATTCTTCGTCCCCCCTTCCCGACCTCAGCCGCCTCTGCATCCACACGATCACCACGAAGCCGTGGGCGATCGAGACTTCGGCGGCGAAGTTCGCCGCGGCCGGCGTGAAGGGCATCACCGTCTGGCGCGACACGCTCGCCGGCCGCGACATCAAGCAGACCGGCCAGGTGCTGCGCGACCACGGTCTGTCGATCGTCTCGCTTTGCCGCGGTGGATTCTTCCCCGCCGCCTCCGCCGTCGACCGCCAGAAGGCGCTCGACGACAACCGCAAGGCCATCGCCGAGGCCCACGCGTTGGGCGCACCGCTCATCGTGCTCGTCTGCGGCGCCGTCCCCGGTCAACCGCTCACCGAATCGCGCAAGCAGATCACCGACGGCATCGCCGCGCTCCTGCCCGATTGCCAGGCCGCCGGCGTGAAGCTCGCGATCGAGCCGCTGCACCCGATGTACGCCGATAGCCGTTCCGCCGTGAACACGCTCGGCCAGGCCAATGACATGGTCGAACAGCTCAAGTCGCCCTACGTCGGCGTCGCCGCCGATGTCTACCATCTCTGGTGGGATCCCGCGCTCGAACCGGAGATCGCCCGCTGCGGCAAACTGAAGGCGCTCTTCGCCTACCACGTGTGCGACTGGCGCACGCCGACCATCGACCTGCTCAACGATCGCGGCCTCATGGGCGAAGGCTGCATCCCGCTCCGCCAGATCCGTGCCTGGGTCGAGGCCACCGGCTTCAAGGGCTTCAACGAGGTCGAAGTCTTCTCCAACCGCCTCTGGGCGATGGATCAGGACGAATACCTCGCGAAAATCGTACAGGCCTACAAGGCCCACGTTTAAAAACCACAGAACACACGGAACACACAGAAAATGAAATCCTCCGATACCTTCCGTGTATTCTGTGTATTCCGTGGTTAACCCCTCTCTCCGTTTTCTCCGTTACCTCCTGTAAGAATTTCTAAAATGAAAACCCACAAAATCGGCATCATCATGAACGGCGTCACGGGACGCATGGGCACCAACCAGCACTTGATCCGCTCGATCAAGGCCATCATCGACCAGGGCGGCGTGAAGCTGTCCGACTCCGAGGTAATCATGCCCGACCCGGTGCTCGTCGGCCGCAGCGAGGAAAAGCTCAAGGCCCTCGCCGCCCGCACGGGCGTGTCGCGTGTCTCGACCAACCTCGACGCCGAGCTCGCGAATCCCGCCAACCAGATCTACTTCGACGCCACGCTCACCGGCCAGCGTCCGATCGGCGTGCGCAAGGCGATCGC
Organism: Verrucomicrobiota bacterium; assembly: GCA_048498955.1. Classification (GTDB taxonomy): domain Bacteria; phylum Verrucomicrobiota; class Verrucomicrobiia; order Opitutales; family Opitutaceae; genus Lacunisphaera. The sequence goes on from JBEHWZ010000008.1 coordinate 206,483, forward strand.
GGCGAAGAAACACATCTACTGCGAGAAGCCCACCGCCACCACGTCCGCCGAGGCGCTCGCGCTCGCCAAGGAGGTCACCGCCGCCGGCCTTAAGAACGGCGTCGTCCAGGACAAACTCTGGCTGCCCGGTCTCGTGAAGCTGAAGTACCTCATCGATACCGGCTTCTTCGGCAAGATCCTCTCCGTGCGCGGCGAGTTCGGCTACTGGGTCTTCACCGGCGAGCACGAGAAGCTCCAGCGTCCGTCGTGGAATTATCGCAAGGAAGACGACGGCGGCATCATCGTGGACATGCTCTGCCACTGGCAGTACGTGATCCAGAATCTCTTCGGCGAAGTGAAGAGCCTCACCTGCCTCGGCGCCACGCACATCCCGACCCGTTGGGACGAAGCCGGCAAGCCGTACAAGTGCACCGCCGACGACTCCGCCTACGCGACCTTCGAGCTCGTGAACGGCATCATCTGCCACTTCAACTCCTCGTGGGATGTCCGCGTCGACCGCGACGATCTGCTCACGTTGCAGGTGGACGGCACCAACGGCTCCGCCGTCGCCGGCCTGCGCGATTGCAAAGCCCAGTCCAGCGCCGCCACGCCGCGCTGCATCTGGAACCCCGACGTCGACAGCCCGATCAAGTACAAGGACGGCTGGGTCCGCGTTCCCGATCAAGGCGCGTACGACAACGCGTTCAAGGTCGAGTGGGAGCTCTTCCTCAAGCACGTCGTCACCGGCTCCCCGTTCCAGTGGGATCTCTTCCAAGGCGCCAAGGGCGTCCAGCTCGCCGAACTCGGCCTGAAGTCCTGGGCCGAGCGCAAGTGGGTCGACGTCCCGGTCCTGAAGTGAGTTGGGCACCACTAATCCACGCTAATTAAACACTAATCCAAACCTCATTAGTGAGTCCTTAGTGGCCATTAGTGGTGAACTCTTACTGCCATGAATAAAGTCGCCCTCGTCACCGGTGGTTCGCGCGGCATCGGTTTCGGCATCGCCGAAAAACTCGCCGCGGAGAAATGGGATCTCGTCATCAACGGCGTGCGCGATGGATCCGCCGTCGCCGAACCGCTCGCCGCGCTGCGTAAGTATGGCGTGAAGGTCGGTTACGCGCAGGGCGACGTCGGCTCCGCCACCGGCCGCGCCGCGATCCATGCCGCCGTCGGCAAGTTTACCGGCGGCAAGGCGATCAACCTGCTCGTGAACAACGCCGGCGTCGCCCCGAAGGTCCGCGCCGACCTGCTTGAGACCACCGAGGAAAGCTACGACTACGTCGTCGATACCAACCTCAAGGGCGTGTTCTTCCTGACGCAGCTCTTCGCCCGCGACATGGTCGCCGCCCGGAAGACCGATGCGGCGTTCAGCGGCATGATCGTCAACATCACGTCGATCTCCGCCACCGTCGTCTCGATCAACCGCGGCGAATACTGCGTCGCCAAGGCCGGCCTGAGCATGATGTCCCAGCTTTTCGCCACCCGCCTCGGTGCCGACGGCATTCCGGTGTACGAGGTGCGTCCGGGCGTGATCAAAACCGACATGACCGCCGGCGTGACGGAAAAATACGACAAGCTCATCGCCGCCGGCCTCATGGTGCAGCCGCGCTGGGGTTTGCCCGATGACGTCGGCAAGGCCGTCGCCGGCCTCGCCCGCGGCGACTTCCCGTACTCCACGGGCCAGGTGATCATGGTCGACGGCGCAATGACCATTCCCCGTCTCTGAGCCAAAAGAAAGCCGCCAAGCACCCGGAGGCGCTTGGCGGCGAAACGCGAGTCTATCGCGATCAGTTCTTGGTGGTGGCCAGCTTGTCGCGGAACATCTGCGCGGCGAGCAACTCGATGATCGAGGAGGCGCCGGCGCTGCTGCCGCCCGCGACGATGTCGGGCACCAGCTTCTGGCCGCTGCTCGCAAGCGAGCGCGCGACCTCGATGGCGACGTAGCTCTCGCGGTTGATCGCCTCGGCCTTCTGCTTGATGACGGCCGCCTCGGCCAAACCGATCTTCTGCGTCTTCTCGGCTTCGGCGCCACCGACCATCTTGATGACGGTCGCATCGGCATCGGCGTTGGTCGTCTTCGCCTTGGCCTCACCCTCGGCGCGCTTGACCGACGCCTGCGCGGCGAATTCCGCGATGGCGACGCTGCGCTCCGAGTCCACGACCTTCGCTTGCGTGGCGGCGATGGCGCGAGCCTGCTCGAGCTCCTTGCGCACGACCTCGGCCAGGCGCTGCGTCTCGTAAGTGACGCGCTCCTGCTCCGCGATCTTGCGGTCGGTGAGGGTCTTCATCAGCTCGTCCGGCGGCGTGATGTCGCCGATCAGCGTGTCGACGGCGCCGACGTTATACTCGTCGAGCGCATGCCCGATCTGCCGCTTGGCATCGGCCTGGCGTTCCGCGCGCGACTTCAGGAACTCGATGACGTCCGAGTTCTGCGCCGCATTGCGGAAGTAATTGCCGATGGTGGGCTCGAGCACCTGCGTGACGAGGTTCACCATGCTGCCGAAGCGCGCGATCACCTTGGGGGCGTCGTTGCGCGGGATGTGGATGATC
>JBEHWZ010000009.1:0-189092 GCA_048498955.1 Verrucomicrobiota bacterium
CTGCCGAGGTCGGCGCAAGCGCCGACCCTACAGGAACTGAAATCCGCCGCGCATAGTGCCCCGTTGCCACCGCGGCGAAGCCCTCGCGCTTCGCGTATTCGCCGAACACGCCGAACTTCATCTCGCGATTGCACATCACGTCGGGGTTCGGCGTGAGGCCGCGCTGGTAGCCGTCGAGGAGGTAATCCACGACGAGGCGGCGGTAGTCCTGCATCAGGTTGACGACGCGAAATTCGATGCCGATGGCCTCGGCAGTGGCGCGGGCATCCTCGATGTCCTGCATCCACGGGCAGTCGCCGATGACGTTGTCCTCGTTGATCCAGTTCTTCATGTACGCGCCGACGACGTCGTGGCCCTGCTGCTTGAGCAGGAGCGCGGCGACGGAGCTGTCAACTCCGCCGGACATGGCGACGAGGATGCGTTCACGGGACATACGCTCAGAGCTTATCGTTCATCGTTCATTGTCCAATGTTCATTTGCCATTTCGGAGCCGCCAGGGTGTCGAAATGAGAAATGAACAGTGAAAAATGAACGGTGAACAATCTGCAGTTCTCCCTGCTTGCGATGGCGCGGCACGTGCTGAACAATTGGCTGTCATTTCTTCCCGTGCCCACTCGCGCTCCCTTCGCCGACACCTACCGCATCGCCCGCGCCTGGCTGACGTCCTCCACCACGGGCATCATCGAGATGGGTGCCGACTGGACCGCGGCCTCGCTGCCGTTGCTCGCTCCGGGTGACAAGGCTTTCAGCTTTACCGACCTGAGTCCGGCCGAACCCTCGCTTTATGCGGAGGAGGCGGGTTACTACGTCGACGATATTGGCCAGGTCGTGTTCATGCTCGATCCGGCGGATTACAGCTGGGTGGATTTCAGCGTGATGCCGGTCTACGTGGCCGGCGCCTTCAACGGCTGGCAGGCCGCGGTGGGCAATGTCGACTGGTCGCTGGTGCCGGGTGAGCTCAACGGCCGGCAGGTGCTGTTGCTGAGGAAACCCGCGGCGGCGTTGCTCACGGATCCGCCGCAGTTTTTCAAGTTCGTGACGGGGGACAATCGCTGGCTGGCGCTGCCGCCGGATGCGACGAATGTCGTCTCGGACGGGCAGGGGCACTACAACCGCGTGCTGCACCCCAGCCGCACCGGGCGGAATCTCTTTCAGTTCAAGACCGCCGAGCCGGTGCTGTTCGACCAGACCTACTCCGTCGTCCACGTGCGCGATGGCCGCGAGGCGCCGAAGACCCGCGTGCGGTTGGGAAAATTTTTCCACGAGCTGCACAGCGACCTGCCGCTGGGTTCGATCGTCCAGCGTGGCGAGACGACGTTCCGCCTCTTCGCGCCGCGCGCGAAGCATGTCCGGCTTTTCCTCTGCGAGAAACTCGAGGAGATGAACGCGGCGTTCGGCTACGAACTCGATCGCCGGCTGGAGGACAACAACTGGAACGGCGTCTGGGAAGCGCACCTCAACCGCAACCTGCACGGCTGGTATTATTGGTATTCCGTCAGCGGCCCGCACGATGTCTTCAGTCATTTTCACCCGAACCAGAAGGTGCTCGATCCGTATGCGCACGCCACGGTCGGCCGCGACGGTCCCGGCATCGTGCTCGATCCCTCGTGGGTGGGACGGGCCGAGCGCACCTTCCCGACGCCGGCCTGGCAGGATCTCGTCATGGTCGAGGCGCATGTGCGTGACCTGACGGCAAACGCGCCGGTGCCGCTGTCGGCCGACGACCGATTGGGGTTCACCGGGCTGCGGAAGTGGGTCGAGAGCCCGAATTTTTATCTGAAGAAACTCGGCGTCAATTGCGTCGAACTGCAGCCGGTCCAGCAGACCGACAATGTGCGGCGCGAGGACTACGCGTGGGGCTACATGCCGGTGAATTATTTCGCTCCCTCGCCGGGTTACGGGCTCGACGGCAACCATGCGTCGTCGGTGAGGGAGCTGCAGGAACTCGTCGCGGCTTTCCACCGGCAGGGCATGGCAGTGGTGCTCGACGTCGTGTACAACCACGTCGGCGAGCCGGCGCACCTGCTGTTCGTCGACAAACTTTACTACTTCGAACTCAACGATGACGGCGCACTGCTGAACTGGAGCGGGTGCGGCAACGACCTGCGCTGTCGTTCCGCGATGACGAAACGCCTGATCGTCGACAGCCTGATCCATCTCATCGAAGTGTACGGCGTCGATGGCTTCCGCTTCGACCTGGCCGAGCTGATCGGCGTCGATGTGCTCAAGGAAATCGAGGTTGCGGTGAAGAAGGTGAAGCCGGACGTGATCCTGATCGCCGAGCCGTGGAGTTTCCGCGGACACATCGCGGCGGCGCTGCGGCCGACCGGCTACGCCTCGTGGAACGACAACTACCGGAATTTCGTGCGCGACTACGTGCACGGGCGCGGTGCGGCCGACTCGCTGGAGTATTTCCTGAAGGGTTCTCCGTGGCACTTTGCCTACTGGCCGGCGCAGACGGTTAATTACACGGAGTCGCATGACGACAGCACCTGGCTGGACGTCATCACGGAGAATCCGGACCACAATGGTTTCAATCCGACGCAGAACGATCGTCAGCGCACGCATCTCATGGCGTCGATCCTGTTCGCCTCGGTTGGCATTCCGCTGATGTCCGCGGGGCAGGACTTGCTGCGTTCGAAGTACGGCGTGAACAACACCTACCTGCGCGGCGACCTGAACGCATTGGACTACAAGCGGCAGGCGCGCTTTCCGGCCACGCACAAATACTTCGTCGACTGGATCGCGTTCCGCCGGTCGGCGCGCGGGCAGTTGCTGCGGCAGTGGTCGCGCCCGTCGGAAGGTTTCTTCAAGTGTTTCCACCGGGAAGGCCATCCGGCGATGGTGGCGATCTACAACGCCGACGGCAGCCAGGGGAATCAGCGGCTGATGTTTGCGATTAACCCGCATACCGACGACACCACGACGCCGATCGGCGAGTTCGCGCTGTGGGACTGGCAGTTGCTGGCCGACCACGAATGTTTTTACGCGGAAGGCGCGGCGCCCGGCGTGATGGTGCATCCGGACGGCGTTTTCATCCCGCGTCTGGGTTGCAGCCTGTGGGTCGTCGGCTGAGGCCTGCTGGCATGTGACAAGTGACAGGTAACAAGTATCAAGAATGAGCCGGCTATGCGACTGCCGGTCTTGGGACTTGTTACTTGATACCTGATACTTGCTACTTATCCGGCCGATAGCGGCCGGAGAGCGCTGTTTATTACACAAATAAACCCCACTGCGCCGGGGATTCCGGCACATTTTGAGCATCCTACTTGCCAAAGCCTGTAGCGCGCCCTTCATTGGCCGCTCTTAACGTCCACCAACCCACAACTAATATGGCAGTCAAAGTAGCAATCAATGGTTTCGGCCGCATCGGCCGCCTCGTTTTCCGCGCGCTGGTCGAGCAGGGTCTGCTCGGTACCACCCTCGATGTCGTCGCCGTCGGCGATATCGTGCCCGCCGACAACCTGGCTTATCTGCTCAAGTACGACTCCACCCAGGGCAAGTTCCAGGGCACCGTGACGTCCAAGAAGTCCAGCGCCGACAAGGCCGAGGACGACGTCCTCGTGGTCAACGGCAAGGACATCCATGTCGTCAGCGCCAAGACCCCGGCCGAGCTGCCGTGGGCGAAGTTCGGCGTCGATCTCGTGATCGAGTCGACCGGTCTGTTCACCGAGGCCGAGAAGGCCAAGGGCCACATCACTGCCGGCGCCAAGAAGGTCATCATTTCCGCTCCCGCGAAGGGCGAGGACATCACCGTCGTCGTCGGCGTGAACGACGACAAGGTCGACCTCAGCAAGCACAGCGTCATTTCGAACGCCTCCTGCACCACGAACTGCCTCGTGCCGCTCGTCCACGTGCTCCTGAAGGAAGGTTTCGGTCTCGAGGAAGGCCTCATGACCACGATCCACTCCTACACCGCCACGCAGAAGACCGTGGACGGCCCGTCCAAGAAGGACTGGAAGGGTGGCCGTTCCGCCGCCATCAACATCATCCCGTCCGCGACCGGCGCCGCCAAGGCCACCGCGCTCGTGATCCCGGAAGTGAAGGGCAAGCTCACCGGCATGTCCTTCCGCGTGCCGACCCCGACCGTCTCGGTCGTCGACCTCACCTTCAAGTCCACCAAGGACACCTCCCTCGCCGAGATCAACGCCGCCATCAAGAAGGCGTCCGAGACCTACCTCAAGGGCATCCTCGGTTACACCGGCGACGAAGTCGTCTCGAGCGACTTCATCCACGACAAGCACTCGTCGATCTACGACGCGGGCTCGTCCATCGAGCTCAACAAGCGCTTCTTCAAGCTCGTGAGCTGGTACGACAACGAGTGGGGTTATTCCAACCGCGTTGTCGATCTGACCAAGTCGATCGCCGCCAAGCTCTAAGTCGAACTTAGAGGCAGGAATTCAGAAGGCCGAAGCCCACACGCTCGGCCTTCTTCGTTTCGAGGCTTCTTAATCCATCCGTCCTCCTTCTTAACTCCCGTTCCCATGGCCAAATTCAAAACCATCCGCGACCTTTCGCTCTCCGGCAAACGCGTGCTCATGCGCGTCGACTTCAACGTCCCGCAGGACAAGGTTACCGGCGCCATCACCAATACCGCGCGCATCAGCGCCGCGCTGCCGACGATCCAGTACGCCCTCGAGCAGGGTGCGTCCGTCGTCCTGATGTCGCATCTCGGCCGTCCCGACGGCCAGAAGATCGCCAAGTTCTCGCTCAAGCCGGTCGCGGCCGAGCTCGAGAAACTCCTCGGCAAGCCCGTGAAGTTCCTCGACGACTGCGTCGGCCCGGCGGTTGAAGCCGCCTGTGCCGCGCTCAAGCCCGGCGAAGTCGTGCTCCTGGAAAACCTCCGCTTCCACATCGAGGAAGAGGGCAAGGTGAAGATCAAGCAGGCCGACGGCACCGAGACGAAGCTCAAGGCCGATCCGGCCAAGGAAGCCGCCTTCCGCGCCTCGCTTTCCAAGCTTGGCGACGTCTACGTCAACGACGCCTTCGGCACCGCGCACCGCGCGCACAGCTCGATGGTCGGAGTGAACCTGCCGGTGAAGGCCGCCGGTTTCCTCATGGAAGCCGAGCTCAAGGCCTTCTCCAAGGTGCTCGACAATCCCGATCGCCCGCTGCTCGCCATCCTCGGTGGCGCCAAGATCGCCGACAAGATTCCGCTCATCAACAACCTCCTCGAGAAGGCGAACAAGGTCATCATCGGCGGCGGCATGGCCTATACCTTCCACAAGGTGAATCGCGGCATGAAGATCGGCGCATCGCTCTTCGACCCCGAGGGCGCGAAGATCGTCGCCGAACTCGAAGCCAAGGCGAAGGCCAAGAACGTGGAGCTGATCTTCCCGGTCGACTTCATCGCGGCCGACAAGTTCGCGCCGGACGCCAACACGCAGCCGGCCGATCTCGCTTCCGGCATTCCGGACGGCTGGGAAGGCCTCGATGCCGGCCCGAAGTCGGTCGAGCTCTACCGCAACGCGATCCTCTCCTCGAAGACCATCGTCTGGAACGGTCCGGCCGGCGTGTTCGAGTTCGAGAAGTTCGCCGGCGCGACCAAGGCCATGGCCGATGCCATCGCCGAGGCCACCGCGAAGGGCGCGACGACCGTTGTCGGCGGCGGCGACACCGCCACCGCGGCCAAGAAGTTCGGCGTGGCCAAGAAGGTCACGCACTGCTCCACCGGCGGCGGCGCCAGCCTCGAGTTCCTCGAGGGCAAGGTGCTCCCGGGCGTCGCATTCCTGGAGTCCTAAATAATTATCGCCAACCCAAGGGCCGTTAGAAATAACGGCCCTTACCTTTTTCCCATATGATTCGTCGCAAGCTCATTGCTGGTAACTGGAAGATGAACAAGACGGCCGCCGACGGCGTCGCGCTCACCAAGGACATCGCGGCCGAGATCGGTCGCGAAGGCACGGTCGACATCGTGCTGTGCCCGCCGTTCACGGCGCTGGAGAGCGTTGGCAAGGCCCTGGAGGGCCTGAGCCTCAAGCTCGGCGCGCAGAACATGAGCGCCGAAAAGAGCGGCGCCTTCACCGGCGAAGTTTCCGCCGAGATGCTCCGCGCGCTCTTCGTGACGCACGTCATCCTCGGCCACAGCGAGCGCCGCACGCTGTTCGGCGAGACCGATGCGCTCATCAACAAGAAGACGCTCGCCGCGCTGGCCAACCAGCTGAAGCCGATCCTCTGCGTGGGCGAAACCCTCGCCGAGCGCGAAGCCGGATCGACCCTCGCGGTCGTCCAGCGTCACGTCGAGAGCGGCCTGCAGGGCGTCACCGCCGAGCAGATCACTAGCGTGGTCATCGCCTACGAGCCCGTCTGGGCGATCGGCACCGGCAAGGTGGCCACGACCGCGCAGGCGCAGGAAGTGCACGCGTTCATCCGCGACCTCCTGACGAAGCTCTACGGTGCGCCGCTGGCGCAGAAGGTCCGCATCCTTTACGGCGGCTCGATGAAGCCGTCCAACGCCCCCGAGCTGCTCGCCGAGAAGGACATCGACGGCGGCCTGATCGGTGGTGCCTCCCTTGAGGCCAGGTCGTTCATCGACCTCGTCAAGGCGGCGGATGCAGCCAGCTAAGAAAGTCGCCTGCTTTCTTTTTTTCCTGGGCATAATCAGCCCGGCTTGGGCGGATTATACCTTCAGTGATCGCAATTGGGCTCTCGAGGGACATTTCCCCGACGAGCCCAAGACCGACGGCATCCTCACGCCCTCGCCGCAGGGCGACGTGAAGGTGCAGCGTTTTTATTGGGAGCCGAGCACGGAGCATTACCTGCTCGCGCGTTTCGAGTATCCGCTCGCGCTGCTCCCGGGTGAGGAGACCGGCCTCTATACGAAATCGTTCACCGACCTGGTGAAGTCGCGTCCGGGTCAGGTGCGCAGCCGCGACAAGTTCACGCTCGGGCCCTATGACGGCGAGAAGCTCGTCATCTTCCAGCCGCGGGAAAAAAGCCTGCGCGAGATCCGTTTCGTGCTGATCGGTTCGATTCTCTACATGGCCAGCGCCGAGTGGCCGGAGAAGGGCACGGGCGCGGCGCGCGCCGCGCAGTTTTTCGACAGCCTGCAGATTCGCACCGAATACATGGATCCGCGGCAGGTCGCCGCCAACGACCGCTGGCGCGAACTCGTGGCGGGGCGTTTCCGCGTGCGCTACGATGCGACCCGCTGGTATCGAGATCCAGCCGACCAGGAGGCCGGGATTTTCAACCTGCTGCGCGTGGACCAGCGCGCCGAGGCGCAGTTCATCGCCGAGCCGGGCCCGATCGAGGGTGGCGACATCGAGAAGGCGGTTTTGGACACGGCTCGCGAGGGCGCCGAGTCAGTCACGGTCGGCAAGCGCGGGAAAAAACTGCGCGGCGCGCTTGAGGTGGTCGAATTGGAGTTCGCGGCGCGCGTGGACAAGGTGGTTTATCACAACCACGGCTACTTCTATAGTGGTTCGGAAGGGACGGCACAGCTGCGCGGCTGGGCGAACGACAAGGAATACTCCGGGATGGAGGGCGATATCAGCGAATTGTTGGATGGATTGACCGTCGTCCCGGTGAAGGGTAAATGATCCGGCCATGCCCCGCACGATCCAGGTTCAAGGACTGACGAATCAGGAATTTTTCGAGACGCATGCCAAGCCGGGCCGCATCGGCCTGGTGGGCGGCATTACTCTCGTCGACCGGCTCATCCGCCGCTCCCAGCGCCAGCTTACGGAGCAGGGCGCGTACAGCCCGTGGTCGCACGCCTTCGTTTTTCACGGCAAACGCGCGGACGGACACAACTGGGTCATCGAATCGGATCTCGGCATCCAGCATAAGCACATCCGGCTCGGCGTGCAGGAGAACCGCGTGGCCAAGTACCACGATGACGCCGCGTACAGTTGCGTGGCGGTGCTCGACCTCGGTCTCAACGAGAAGCAGGCGCAGGAACTGCTGTCGCACGCGTTGGAGCAGGTCGCGGCGGGTATTCGTTATTCGATGCGCGAGATTTTCGGCACGGCGTGGGCGATGCGTCACCCAGGCGAGCGTCTGCACGAAAATCGTCTGGCGCAGGAGCGGGCGTTCTATTGCTCGGCCTTTGTGCGTCACGTTTGCCAGCAGATCGGCCTCGATCTGGCTGCGGGCCTGGCGGTGAAGAACACCGCGCCGCATGACATCGCCGAAACGCCGCTGTGCGAAACCCGCTGGCTGCTCGTGCGCGAGACGCTGACGGAGTCCAAGGCCAAGACGATGTTGCGCAAGGTCGGCAGCCGGTTGCGCGGCAGCAAGGCCGCCAAGAAATAGCGCGGCTCAGGCCGGCGAATCGCGGAGCTGCTCGAGGAGCGCGATGACCGGAGCGTGCAGGGTCTTGACGTCGATCGCGGCCAGCAATTCGCGGGCGAGCGTATTGGCCTCACCATCGGTGGAGTCGTCGATCGCCACGCTGAGCGCGGCGTAGAGTCCCATTTGTCGCGCACCCGAGGCGAGGTCGGGCTGGCTCCGGTGTTCGTAGAGCCGGGCGGTTTCGGCGAGGAGCGCGGCGTAGAGCCGGCACTTCGTGTTGCCGGCTTCGCGGGACTCGTTGCGTCGCAGCGCGGCGATCTGTTCGTCCATGGGCAGGACGAGAAACTCTGCCGGCGGAATCGGAAACAGCTTCTCCTGGAGATGAAACGCCAGCAGGAGGCTTTGGTCCAGTTCGGGATCGGGCCGCTTGCTGATCGCTTTCCGCACGGCCTGTCGCAGCAGGTCGATCTGCCGCAGAATGTAGTCCTGTCGTTGTCCGCTCACTTGGTGCGTCCGGCCATCGATTCGACGAGCGCGGTGAGGAAGGATTTGTCGCCCGGAAGGGAGGCGAGGGCAGTGAGGGCGTCGTTTGTATGCTCGCGCGCAAAGCGGCGGGAGTTCTCGAGACCGTGCAGTTTCACGTAGGTCGTCTTGTCGGCCTTGGCATCCTTGCCGGCGGTCTTGCCGAGCGTCGCCGTATCCGCCGTCGCGTCGAGGATGTCGTCCACGATCTGGAAGGCCAGGCCGAGGTGACGGCCGGCGAGGCGCAGGGCGTCAAGTTGCGCGCGGCTTGCGCCGCCGCACAGCGCGCCGGCCACGAGCGAGGCCGTGAGCATGGCGGCGGTTTTGTTCAGGTGGATGAACTCGAGTTCTTCGCCGGTGGCGTTGCTTTTCTTTTCCGCCAGCAGGTCTTCCATCTGTCCGCCGATGAGCCGTTCGCTGCCGGCGGCATCCGCGATCTCGCCGGTGAGCGCCGCGGCGAGCGCCGGGGTGTCATGGTAGTGGCGGGAGATGATTTGGAAGGCGAGGGTGAGCAGCGCGTCGCCGGCCAGCAGCGCGGTGGCTTCGTCGAACTGCTTGTGCGTGGTCGGTCGGCCCCGGCGGAGGTCGTCGTTGTCCATGCACGGCAGGTCATCATGCACCAGCGAATAGGTGTGGATGCATTCCAGCGCGATGGCGGCCGGGAGGGCGTCCACGGAGTGCCCTGAGCCTGTCGAAGGGGTGCGGAAGCAATCGGCCACCGCAAGCGTCAGCACCGGGCGAAGGCGCTTGCCGCCGCCGAGGAGCGCGTAGCGCATGGCCTCGTGCAGGCGGGCGGGGCGGGTGGTGGCAGCCGGGATCAGGCGGTTGAGGCCTTGCTCAACGCGGTCCTGGTAACCACGGAATTGGGCGGCGAACTCCATGAAAAGAGCCGGAATGTCCCCTCGGTCGCCCTGATTGGCAAATCGATTGTTAACGGCGAGTTGCGCCGGAGAACAGGCTCGCCTTGCGGTCCGGCGCCCTTTCTATCATGCACTCAGCGGAACTGAACCGGGCGGATGTCCCGGCGAACCCCTCACCTCCATGGCAGACAAGAAAATCGAAAAAGCGCTGTACGGCCCGAGCACCACTGAAGTCGCGCTGGGCGCGATCCTCGGTCTCATCGCCGGTTTGTTCGCCGCCTGCGTGTATCTGGTTTTCAAGCCGGTGCAGCTGGTCAAGGAGGTGCCGAAGGAGACGACGCGCGGCACCGTGTATTACATCCCGGGTTCCGATTCCACGGCCAAGGCGAAGACGCTGGCCGCCAAGCAAAAGATTTTTGTGGCCGGGGGCAGCGTCGAGCTGACCGAGGATGAGCTCAATGCCTGGTCCACCGCGACGTTCTCGGCCGCTCCGCCGGCTCCCGCCGCGGCCAAGCCCGGTGCGGCTCCCGCTCCGGCGGCTCCGGCCGGCGCCCCGGCGCTCGACGGCATCTTCAATCCCGACCGCCCGAATTTCAAAATCAAGGACGGCACGATGCAGATCGGCTTCAAGTGCGTGCTGAACTGGTACGGCCTCACCCACGAGGTGATCGTGCTGACCACCGGCACCATCCAGCCGTCGGGCGATGGTTTCGTCTATTCGCCCACGACGTTTTATCTCGGCTCCTGCCCGCTGCACCTGATTCCCGGTGCGGCCAAGCCGCTGCTCGCGCATCTGCTCGGCAAGAAGCGCGCGCCGGATGAGATCAATTCGGCCTGGGCCAAGGCGAGCGACGTGACCCTTGAAGGCACTACCCTCAAGATCACGATGAAGTGATCAGCCTTCGCCGAGCCTACGGCTGACAGGGCCCGCCTCCTGACGCCACGGTGCCGGCGACTTTCCGTCCGTGTCGAAGAGCCTGAAAAACATCAGCGTGGTGGCCACGGCCACCGTGGTTTCTCGTTTTCTGGGGCTTGCGCGCGACTTGCTCGGCGCGGCGATCTTTGGTGCGAGCGTGCTGAACACGGCGTTTCTGTCGGCGTTTCGGCTGCCGAATCTCTTCCGCCGGTTGCTCGGCGAGGGCGCGCTGACCGCGGCGTTCCAGCCGACGCTTCAGCACGAATTGCACGAACACGGGAAGGCCGGCGCCTTCGCGCTGTTGAACAAGGTTCTGAGCTGGTTGCTGCTCATCACCGGCGGACTCGCGGCGCTGCTCATGACAATCTTCAGCCAGTCGCGCCAGTTGCCGGGTCATGAGGACAAGTGGTACCTGCTCGCGGATCTCACGGTGATCCTGATGCCGTACCTCGTGTTTGTGTGCCTCGCGGCGGCCTTCAGTGCGGCGCTCAATGTGTTCAATCGCTTCCTCGAGCCGGCGCTTTCGCCGATCTGGTTGAACCTCGCCATGATCGCGTCGCTCGGTGGCGCGGGAATGCATTTCGCATCCACCCCGCTCGGAGAAATCCACTGGCTGTGCGCCGGCGTGCTGGTTGGCGGATTCCTGCAGATGGCGGTGCCCGCCGCGGCGCTGGCGAAATTTGAGGGGTGGCGGCCGCGGTTTGACCTCGGGCTTTCGCCACGCGTGCGCGAGATCGCGCTGCTCATGACGCCCGGCCTGTGGGGCACGGCGATTTACCAGATCAACTCGTACGTCTCGAGCATGCTGGCGTATTCGATCAACGACTCGGCCGGCACGCTGATGTTTTATGCGAATCGCCTGATGGAGCTTCCGATTGGCGTCTTCGCGATCGCAGTGTCGACCGTGATCTACCCGCTGCTTTCGAAGCACGCGATCGAGAAGAATTACACCGGGCTCGCCGAAGATTTCCGCAAGGGCATCCGGCTGATCCTCGTGATCAACATCCCGGCGGCCATCGGGCTCGCGTTGCTAGCGGAGCCCATCGTGCGCTTCCTGTTCCAGCGTCACCAATTCACCGCCGCCGACACGCAGGCGATGTCACCGCTGCTCGCACTCTATGCGGTGGGCCTGCCGTTCTTCTCGGTGGTGAGTCTCATGGTCCGCGCGTTTTATTCGCTGAAGAATACCAAGTCGCCCGTGCGCGTCGCGACGATCGACTTCCTGATCAATCTCGCTCTCAGCCTGCTGCTGATGCGCTGGTTTGGCGCCGCCGGCCTCGTCATCGCGAGCACGTGCGCGATCATTGCGCAGGCTCTGCTGCTGCACCGCGAGCTGCACCAGGCGCTGCCGCAGATGAGTCTGGCGCCGCTGGCGGCTTCGTTCGGAAAAATCGCGGTCGCGGCGACGTCGATGGGCGTCGTTGTCTGGGGCGGAGCGCAGCTTGCCGCGCATCTGCCGCTGGCCCCGAAGATGCGCGATTTCGTGACCATCGTCGGACTCATCCCGCTCGCCATCGCGGTTTATGGCGGACTGCTTTGGGCTTTGAAAATCGAAGGCCGCGAGGAGCTCAGCCAGATTCTGGCAAAAATCCGCGGCAAGGCCCGCCTCGCGTAATGGCCGATCCCGTCACAGTCCGGCACAACGCGGCGGAGCACCGTTACGAAGCGCTCGTCGACGGGCATCTTTCGGTCTGCGAGTACGAGGTCGTCGACGACAAGACCGTCTTCACGCACACGCTGGTGCCGCCGGAATTGCGTGGCCGCGGCATCGCGGAGCAACTGGTGCGGGCGGCGCTGGCGGACGCGCGGGCGGCGGGTCAGAAGGTGGTGCCAGCCTGCAGTTACGTCGCGGTCTTTATCCGACGGAACCGGGAGTTTCAGGATCTGCTGGCGTGAATCTTGTAGGGCTGTCGCCCCTCGACTGGCTCGGGGCCTTGAGCCTGTCGAAACGGCTCGTCGACAGGCCGGCCCGGCGATGAGCGCCGGCCCTACACAAGGCGCGGCCAACAAAAAACCCGCAGCTTGCGGCTGCGGGTCGAAAGGAGCGGAAGGGCCTTAGGCCTTCTGGACGAGGCCGGCCTTGATGGCCTTGACCGACACCCACATGCGCTTCGTGCCGCCGTTCGGCAGCTTGACCTTGATCCACTGCAGGTTCGGGCGGAACAGGCGGGTGGTGTGCTTGGTGACGTGAGTACCAATGCCGCCGCTCTTCTTGGACTGACCCTTACGGTGGATGATCTTGCCCTTGGTCGGGCGTTTACCGGTGATTGCGCAAATTCGTGCCATGATGTTTCAGGTGGTTAAGGGGTCAGAAGAAAGGGTTTGGCCTAGTGCTTAGCAAGGGAATTTTATATTTCGGAAAAATACCTGCGTTATTTGCGTAAAGCATGAAGGGCTTGGAACTTATGACCCATGTTGGCAGGGTGAAGCAGGGTGATAACCATCCGTTTGCGCGGACTGAAGGCGCTTGTCTCGGTCTTGGTGATCTCCGCCAGCGTTTGTTTGGCGTGATGCATGAAAAAGGCCTCCTGTGACTCGACCATGGGCTCGCCGAAGCCGGATTGGATGAGCCCATCCTCGAGCCAGTCCCAGCAAATGTGGCAGGTGATGTCCTGTTTGCCCGGGCGCGCGAAGAGGTCGTTGCCCATTTTCTGGCGAAGGTAGGTGCGACCGGTGCCTTGCGGGACGTTCTCCGCCAAATCCTGCCAGCTTTTGCCGTAGTCGAAGGCCAGGAACAGCCCGCGCCACTTCTGGTCGATGATCCGGTGCAGCATGGGAATCGTCCGCAACGGCAGATCGATATGATAGTTCTCCTCGCCCTTGGGCGGCAGGCGATGGGCCTCGGCCGCCAGTTCCTGCGTGAATTCCGGGAGCTCGATCTCGCGCAGCGTGCGTCCGGTGAGAGCCACGCCGAGTTCGCGCCAGCGGCCATCGCGCCAGACCACGCGGTGGAACGGCTGCGCGTCGAAGAGTTCGTTCGAAAACACCACGGCGTTCTCCGGCAGCGTGAACGGCTGGCCCAGCGAGATCGTGCGGTAGCTCGCGAAAGGATGGGCGATGTCGCGCAGCGTGCCGCCGTAGGTTTCGGCGCCGATCTCGACGAAGTCGAAATCCTTCGGGTTCAGCGGCGCGAGGAGCTTCGCGGCGGCGTCGGCGACGAGTTCGCCGAAGACGGGATTGAAGGACGTGGCGGTCGAGAAATCCGCGTCATTGCCGCGGCCCACGCGCTTGAAGTCCCGGGTGTAGTAGCCGGCGGTCGGATGATACATCGCCAGCTCCATGTAGGTCGCAAACGAGACGCCGGTGCTCGCACCGGGTACTGCGGCGAAGATTTCATAGAAGTCTGACGAGGAAGCCATTTGCCAACCCAAGCATTTGCGCCCACTGAAAGCCATGCCCAAACGCATCCTTGTCATCCTCGTGGCGGTCCTGGCCGGCTTCGGCCTGGCCCAGTTCGCCGGCCGCCATGCCGGCGCCCCGAGCTGGTGGCCCGACCGTGAACGCGACAAGCAGGTGCGCTACTACCGGGAAGTGATGCAGCTGGTAAAGGAGAACTACGTGGGCGACGCCCCGGCGGATTACCAGAGCCTGACGCGCGCGGCCCTCGACGGCATGGTCAGCCAGCTCGACCCGCATTCCCAATTTCTCGTCGCTGACGAATACCGCGAGACCGAGGACGAACTGACGAATGCCTTCACCGGCATCGGTATCCAAGTTGAACAACGCGACGGGCACGTGGTGATCGTCGCCCTGATTCCCGCCACTCCGGCCGAGCGCGCGGGCATGCGTCGCGGCGACCAACTGATCAAGATCGACGGCGAGACGCTCGTGAACCCGACGCTCGACAGCACCATCAAACTGGTGCGCGGCGAACCGGGCTCGCTGGTCACGGTTACCGTTTTCCGTCCGAGCCAGAACAAGGCGATCGACTTCGCCGTGCGCCGCGAACGCATCGAGCTCAACAGCGTGCGCCTCGCCTCGGTGCAACCGGGCGGCATCGGTTACCTGCAGATTACCCAGTTCAGCGACCGCACCGGCGACGAATTCAAAGCCGCGCTGGCCGACTTGGAGAAACAGGGCATCCGCGCGCTCGTGATCGACCTGCGCAACAATCCCGGCGGCCTGCTCGATGCCGCCATCGCGGTCTGCAACGAGTTTTTCGACAAGGACGAACTCATCGTCTACACGCAGGGCCGCACGCCCGAGTCGCGGGAGAACTATTACGCCAAGGCCGGCCACGGTCAGCGCAAGTACCCGGTCGCGATCCTGGTCAACGGCGGCACGGCCAGTGCCGCGGAGATCGTCTCGGGCGCGATGCGCGACACCAAGCGCGCGGTCATCGTGGGCGAAAAGACCTTCGGCAAGGGCTCGGTGCAAAGCGTCATCGAACTGGATAATGGCGAGGGCCTGCGCCTGACGACGGCGCGCTACTATACGCCCAGTGGCGTCACGATTCACGAGAAGGGCATCCAGCCGCACGCCGAGGTGGAGATCAGCGCCGACGACGAGGCGAAGATCCGCCTGCAGCAGTCGCGCTCGGCCGGCGAGGAACCGGAGGAAGGCGAGGACAAGCCGATCGCCGATGCCCAGCTGGCCGCGGCCAACGAGATTCTTACGGGCGTGCTGGCGGCGAGGGGACCCTAACCGGGGATTTCTCGTTTCGTATGACGACCAACTTTTTTTTCCGTCATCCTGAGCCGTGCGAAGGACCCAAGCGGTGCTTCGTTTACTTTACCGTGAGCGCCACTTCACTTGAGTCCTTCGCACGGCTCAGGATGACGGCCATTCAAATTTTAAGGAATGCGGGTGCATGATCCTCGCGCTTGAAAGTTCCTGCGACGAAACGGCGGTCGCGATCTTCGATCCAGCCAGCGGCCTGAAGGGCGAGTGGGTGCACAGCCAGATCGCCCTCCACGAAGCTTACGGCGGCGTCGTGCCGGATCTCGCGAGCCGCGAGCACCTCGCTTACTTTGGTCCGATGCTGCAGCGTGCGCTTGCCACGCTGTCGCCGGGGCAGGTTACGCAGATTGCGGTCACGCAAGGGCCTGGCTTGGCCGCGTGTCTGGCGATGGGCTTGGCGGCAGCGAAAAGCCTCGGCGTGGCGTGGGGTGTCCCGGTGGTCGGCCTCAATCACCTGCGCGCGCACGCTTTCTCGCCTTTCATTTCCCTGCACGCGGCGAATCCGACGGCATTCGATGCGGAGTTCGCCAAGTTGTTGCCGCATCTCGGGCTGCTTGTTTCCGGCGGCAACACCGCGCTGTTTTCGATCGATGAGTCGCGTCGGATCACATTGCTCGCGTCGACGATGGATGACGCGGCGGGCGAGGCGCTCGATAAGGGAGCAAAACTGCTCGGCCTCGGCTATCCGGGTGGACCGCAGGTGGAGAAACTGGCGGCGGGCGGTCGCAGCGATGCGTTCGCTTTTCCCAAGGCGGTCGCGCAGCGTTCGTCGCTGGAGTTCAGTTTTTCCGGGCTCAAGACCAGTCTGCGTTACCAGCTGGAGAAGCTGCCCGCGTCCGAGATCGAGCGGCGCAAGGCTGACCTCTGCGCCAGCTATCAGGCGGCGGTGTTCGATGCGCTGGTGCGCAAGTCGCGGCTCGCGCTGGAGCAAAAGGTTTATCGCAGCTTCGGCCTGTCGGGTGGCGTCGCCAACAACCGCACCCTCCAAGGCCTGCTCGAAGGCGTGGCGAAGCAGCAGAACATTCCTTTCCTGCGCGCCCAGCCGCAGCACACCGGCGACAACGCCGGCATGATCGCATTCGCGGCGTGGGCGGAACGTGAAACCGGCGGCGTCAACGACGCCGGCCTCGCCTTGGAAATCGCCCCGAGCCTGCCGCTGGCGCCCTGAGGCAGGGCTCAGCGCCAGAGCCAGAGAAAGACCGCGGCGGTGCCGCCCGCGTAGAGCGCGGCGTCGACGAGATACTTGAAGCTCGAGCCCCACGGGCGGCCCGACCAGATGGATTCCTGGAAGGTGCCGAAGCCATAACCGACAAAACCGACGGCGAAGGCCAGTTTCGCGGCGGCGCGGGCAAAAGCGTGGTCGTGGGGAATGAGACGTGACGCCAGAACGGCGACCACCGCCGAGACCAGCAGACAGAACAGAAACCAAAGGCCGAGGTATTTGCCCATGGCGGGCTGGCCGTTGGGCAGGAGCGTGATGTGGCCGATCGGACCCTCGGCGTACTTCTTCTTCATGGCCTCGCTGGCCATGTCTTTCATGTCCTTGCAGTGCGGCATGACGTAACGTCCCGGCTTGGGATTGCCCGCGCGGATCACATCGCGGATGGCGTCTTCGTTGCTGAAACTGGTGTAGTCCGCGGCGTGCCAGTTGAAGGCCATGTGGACGAGGGAGCTGATCACGAAAACGACCACTGCGCTAAGCAGGATCGGCTGCCAGAGAGAGAGCAGGATATTCATGGGGGTAGGGTGTGCGCAGGATCTTTCGCACGAATGACCCGCCGGTGAAAGCCGGAAAAGGGACCGCCATGGCCCGGCGAAGACCGGGCAGGCCGTCATTTTTTCAGTTTCTCGCGCAGGTACGGTGCGGTCGGGCTTTTCTTCACCTTGAGCAGACCGGAGAGTTCGCCCTGATAGAGGATCTCGCCGCCGTGCGGTCCACCGCCGGGTCCGAGTTCGAGGATGTAGTCGGCCTCGGCCAGGAGATCGAGGTGGTGCTCGATCACGACGACGGTGTGGCCTTGTTCGACCAAGTTGTGCAGCACCTTGATGAGCTTCTCGCAGTCGCTGAGGTGCAGACCGATGGTCGGTTCCTCGAGCAGGTAGAGATTGCGGACGGCGATGCCGCGGGAGCGCTCGGTGTAGGTGGCCAAGCCGGTGGTCAGCTCGGTTACCAGCTTGAGGCGCTGGGCTTCGCCGCCGGAGAGCGTCGGGCTGCTCTGGCCGAGCGTCAGGTAGCCGAGGCCGCAGTCGACCATGAGTTGGCAAACCTGCGAGAGCTGCGAGTGGAAATCGAAGAACACCGCGGCCTCGTCGAAGGTCAGCTGCAGCACCTGGCCGATGGATTTGTCCTTCCAGGTGATGTCGTTGAGCTCGGGGCCGAAGCGCGAGCCGCCGCAGGCGTCGCAGGGCAGGTAAGAGTCGGCCATGAAGGCCATCTCGAGCTTGATGCGTCCGGCGCCGGAGCAGGTTTCACAGCGTCCGCCCGCGGTGTT
Organism: Verrucomicrobiota bacterium; assembly: GCA_048498955.1. Lineage (GTDB taxonomy): Bacteria > Verrucomicrobiota > Verrucomicrobiia > Opitutales > Opitutaceae > Lacunisphaera. The sequence goes on from JBEHWZ010000009.1 coordinate 17,706, forward strand.
GAACGAGAAGCGGCTCGCGGTGTAGCCGCGGATTTTCGATTCAGGGAGCGACGCGAAGAACTGGCGGATCTGGTCGTAGATGCCGAGGTAGGTCGCGGGCGTGGAGCGCGGGGTCTTGCCGATGGGAGACTGGTCGACTTCGACGACGGACTTGAAGCCGTTTGCTCCGCGGAGCTCCGCAAATGGGGCTTGGGATTTGGGATCCTGGGCCTGGGCGTCAGGCTCGAACTTGCCGTGCTTCAGGAACTCTTTGCCCGTGAGCTTGGCCTTCTTTTGCTTGATCGCGCAGGAAACGGCCGGCTCGAGAATGTCGCGGAAGAGCGTGGACTTGCCGGCGCCGCTGGGGCCGCAGGCCATGATAAGCCGGCCGTGCGGCAAGCGCAGGGTCTGGTTCCTCAAGTTGCGGTAGTTGATATTTTCCAGCTCGAGCCAGCTGGGATTTTTGGGCGTTTGGCTCCTGGCGTTTGGAATTTCCCGATACGCACCGCGGATCGGGTGCGGGATGCCCTTGGCCAGGAAAATACCCGTGAGCGAGGCGTCGTTCTTTTTGATCTCGGCGGGCGTGCCGTTGGCGAGGATTTCACCGCCATGGCGCCCGGCGGCGGGGCCGAGGTCGATGATGCGGTCGGCGCGTTCCATCACCACGTCGTCGTGCTCGACGACGAGCAGCGAATTGCCCTTGTCGCGCAGCGCCACGAGTGTGTCGATCAGCTTGTCGTTGTCGCGGGCGTGCAGGCCGATCGACGGCTCGTCGAGGACGTAGAGCACGCCGGAAAGGTTGGAGCCGAGCTGCGCCGCGAGTCGGATGCGCTGGGCCTCGCCGCCGGACAGCGTCTCGGTCGAGCGATCAAGAGACAGGTAGTCGAGGCCGACATGCGCCAGGAAGCGCAGACGTTCGGCGATCTGCGGGACGATGTCCTGCGTGATGAGCTTCGTGCGCGCGTCGAGCTGGAGGTTTTCCAGCGTGGCGAGGAGCGGTTCGGGCGTGAGGCGGGTCAGCTCAGGCAGTGAAATAGCTGAGAGCTGAGGGCTGAGAGCTGAGAGCTTGGTTTTCTTCAGCGGGAGACGCACCGCGCGCGCGATACGATTGAGGCGTTCGCCGTGGCAGGTCGGGCAGAGCTTGCCGTGCGAAGCCGGATCATCGGGATCGAAGGAACGGAGGGCGTCGGCGACCTCATCGGAGCGCTGTTCGTCTTCGTCGGGTTTGAGCATCCAGTCGTAGATGCGGCCGTGGCCGCGGCAGGTCGGACACCAGCCGCGCGGGGAGTTGAACGAGAATTGCTTCGGGTCGAGTTCCGGGAAGGACTCGCCGCTGGCAACGTCGGTGCGCGTGATCGAAAACCAAGAGAGAACGTCTCCCGTGGGCGTGAGGAGGAAGCAGGCTCCCTTGCCGAGCTTGAGGGCCAGGGAGAGGGCGACCGCGACTTCCTTGGCGGACTTGCCTTTCAGGTCAGCCACGACGACCTCGACGTCGTGCTCCTTGTAGCGGTCGAGCTTGGCGAAGGTGTCGACGCGCAGGAGGCGTCCGTCGATGCGCATCAACTCGTATCCCTGCTTCTCAATCCACTTGGCGATCGGCTCGTGGTGGCCCTTGCGTCCGCGGATGAGCGGGGCGCAGAGGTAAAGGTGTTTCGCCTTTTTGGCCTTGGGCGTGGCGAGCGTGCGCTCGACCAACTGCTTCATCTGGCTCGGGGAAAGCGGCGTCACGGCGCGGCCGGACTCCGGGTGGTGCTGGATGCCGGCGCGCGCGTAGAGGAGGCGCAGGTATTGGGCGACCTCGGTGATGGTGGCTACGGTGGACTTGCGGGAACCACGGGTGACGCGCTGCTCGATGGCGACGGTCGGCGGGATGCCGGTGAGGCGGTCGATGTCCGGACGCGGCAGCTGCTCGACAAACTGGCGCGCGTAAGGCGACATCGACTCCATGAAGCGGCGCTGGCCCTCGGCGAAGATGATGTCGAACGCCAGCGTGGACTTGCCCGAGCCGGAAACGCCGGTGATGACGGCGAGCTCGTGGTGCGGGATCGAGATCGAGACGTTCTTCAGGTTGTTCTCGCGGGCACCGATGACGGAGAGCTGGGAGCTCGAATTTGAGATCTCAGATTTGAGATTTGTGATGTTGTAAGGCGCGGGATCCTCGGCGGCGGCGAGGACGGGTTCATCAGTGCCGGCGAGCGCGGCCCGTAGGAAGGGCGTGGTGGCCGTGTCCTCGGCGACGATCTGTTCCGGTGTACCTTCGGCGACGATCTTGCCGCCGTCGGAGCCAGCCTCGGGGCCGACCTCAAGGATCCAGTCGGAGGATTTCAGCACGTCGAGGTTGTGTTCGATCACGACGACGCTGTGGCCTTGGTCGACGATGCGCTGCAGGACGGAGAGCAGGCGTTTGACGTCGTGGCGGTGGAGGCCGGTGGTCGGCTCGTCGAGGAGGAGAAGCGCACCTGCGGTGCGCGGCTGAGAGCTGAGAGCTGAGGGCTGAGAGCTTGATTCAGTGGCGTAGCCGCTGAGGTAGCGGACCAGCTTGAGGCGTTGGGATTCGCCGCCGGATAGCGTGTTGAGCGGCTGGCCGAGAGGGAGGTAGCCGAGACCGACGGCTTCGAGCGACGTGAAGCGGCTGCGGATGGTGGCGTGGTTCGCAAAGAAGGCGATGGCGTCACTCACCGTCGTGTGGAGCAGGTCATCAACCGACTTGCCGTTCCACTGGATCGCGAGCACCTCGGGTTTGAAGCGTTTGCCTTCGCAGATCGGGCAGGGGACGAAAACGTCGGAGAGGAACTGCATCTCGACGCGTTCGCTGCCCAGGCCTTGGCAATGGTCGCAGCGACCCTCGCCGCTGTTGAAGGAGAAGCTCGAGGCGTTGAAGCCGGCTTCCTGCGCCTCGGGAGTCTGCGCATAGAGTTCGCGGATCAGGTCCCACGCTTCGCTGTAGAGCGCGGCGTTGGAGCGGGGCGTGCGGCTGAGTGGCGACTGGTCGACGAGAACGATCTCGGAGAAATCCAAGTCCGATTTGATCGAGGCGATTTGCGCCGGATCCTCGGTCATCTGGCTGCGCTGGGTCAGCAAGCCTTGGTGGATGACGTTGTTGAGGAGCGTGGATTTGCCCGAGCCCGACACGCCGGAAAGACAGACGAGCCGCTGCAGCGGCAGACGGAAGCTGAGGTCCTTGATGTTGTGTTTCGAGGCCTTCGAGTAGGTGAGCCACTTGGTCGGTTTGGCGCGGCGTTTTTCCGGCACCTCGACGTTTTCGCGGCCGGACAGATAGCGGCCGGTGATGCTCTTGGCGGAACGGAGCATGGCTTGCGTGTCGCCTTGGAAAACGATCTCGCCGCCGCGAGCGCCGGGCTCGGGTCCGATCTCGATCACGTGGTCGGCCGCGCGGATCATCGCCTCGTCGTGCTCGACTACGACCACGGTGTTACCGGCGTCGGTAAGGGTGCGGATGATGCCGATGAGCCGGTCGATGTCGCGCGGATGCAGGCCGACGGACGGTTCATCGAGGACGAAAAGCGTGTCGACGAGCGAGGTGCCGAGGCAGGACGTGAGATTGACGCGCTGGACTTCGCCGCCCGACAGCGTGCGCGAGGTGCGATCAAGCGTCAGGTAGTTGAGCCCGACCTGCGACAGGTAGCGCAGGCGTGTAACGATTGAATCGTAGGCAAGATCGCGCTGGTGGGTGTCGGCCGCGCTTTCGGCGCGCGCCTTGGGCTTGGCGGTAGTCAGGCGGGAAAGCAATTCGCCGACGGGGAGCTGGTAGAGTTTCGGCAGCGTGAAGCCCTGCCACTTCCAGCAGAGCGCCTCGGGTTGCAGGCGGGCGCCGTGGCACTCGGGGCACTCGTTGTAGGCGCGGTAGCGCGAGAGGAAGACGCGCACGTGCATCTTGTACGTGGTCTTCTCGAGGTAGCGGAAGAAGCCCTTCAGGCCGTACCAGTATTTCGGCCATGCCTTGGTTTCGCCGTCGTAGCCCGGCGAGCCGTCGATCACGAAGGCCTTCTGCTCCTCGGTGAGCTGGGCGAACGGCACGTTGATGGGCAGCCCCATCTTCTTCGTGAAGTTGATCAGGTCCTTCTTCGACTCGCCGTAGATCTCGCCTTCCCACGGCTTGATCGCGCCTTCGGCGATGGAGAGCGAGTGGTCGGGAATCGCGAGGCGGTAGTCGATGTCGATGATGCGTCCGAAGCCGCGGCAGCGCGGGCACGCGCCGAGCGGGGAGTTGAAAGAGAACAGGCCTGGTGTCGCTGGACGGAAAGTGCGGCCCGACGACGGCGAGTGCAGGCCGCGCGCATAAAGTCCCGCCGGCGCGAGCGTGTCCGCCGCGAAAAGCTGCACCGTGCCCTTGCCGAAATGCAGCGCCGCTTCACAGGCTTCGAGAAAACGGCCCTTGCTGTCGGCGGCGATGCGGAGCCGGTCCTGGATGACAAAAATGGAAGCTGAGAGCTGAGAGCTGAGTGCCGAGTGACTCGAGCCGAGCAGGTCGTCGATCTTGTGGAGCGAGAGCGCGCCCTTTTTGTCGGAGCTCAGCACGCGGGTGTAGGCTTGGCCTTTCAAGCTCGTGAGGATTTCCGTCCAGGTGAGCTTGTCGGGACGCGTGACTTTGAAGCAAAGCAGCAATGTTGCGGCGGGATGTGCGGCAAGAGTCTTGTTCCAGATCGTGGCAGGCGTGTCGTCCTCTACCTTCTCGCCGCTCACCGGGTCGAAACATTCGGCTTCGTGACTGAACCAGACTTTGAAGAAGTCGGTCAGCTCGGTCATCGTGCCGACCGTGGAGCGCGAGGTCTTGACGGTGTTGGTCTGCTCGATCGCGATCGACGGGCGGATGTTTTCGACCGAATCGACCTGGGGTTTGTCGAGCAGGTCGAGGAATTGGCGCGTGTAAGCCGAGAACGTCTCGACATAGCGGCGCTGGCCCTCGGCGTGGAGCGTGTCGAACACCAGCGAGGATTTGCCCGCGCCGCTCAGGCCGGTGACCACGACGTAGCGGCCCAGCGGCAGGTCCAAATCGAAGCCCTTCAGATTGTTCTGACGGACACCACGGAGACGAATAGCTTCAGGAGAGGGAGCGGGCTTCTGGGACACAGAGGGAGAAAGAGCGCTAATTTGCCGAAAGCAAATCAGGGCGCAAGATGGCAACAAACTCCTGACATAACGCTGTCAGGAGTTACACGCTTCGTCGCTTCGCGCCACCCCCTCTTCATAGAGGGGATTCAGGACAGACGATTTCGAAGTCCCCTCTATGAAGAGGGGTGCCCGACAGGGCGGGGTGTGTGGGGGCCAACGCCCACTCACTTCTTCACCAACTCCCGGAAGAGATTGAGGTGCGCCTGCACCTGGCGGTCCGGGACGAAGTGCGCCTGCGCGTGGCGGCGGGCGTGCTCGGCGAAGCGTTTGCGCAGGGCCGGTTCGCGGATGAGGCGGTCGAGGGCGTTGACGAACGCGGTCTGGTCCTGGTTGGGAATGAGAAAACCCGAGCGGTCCGGTGCGAAGCACTCGCCGACGCCGACGACGTCGTAGGCGACCGCCGGCAGGCCGTGGAGCTGGGCCTCGATCAGGTAATTGGAGAGCGATTCGCTGCGCGAGGAGAGCACGGCGAGGTCGGCCGCGAGGTAGAGCGGGGAGGGCTCGGACTGGTAGCCGAGGAACTTCACGCGCGAGCCGAGGCCGAGGTCATGGGCGAGGCGTTCGCATTTCTTGCGCGCGGGGCCGTCGCCGGCGAGCCACAGCTGCCAGTCCACGTAACCCGGCAGGCGCGAGCAGATCTGGATGAGTTCGCGCTGGTTTTTCTCCGGACGGAACATCGCGACGTTGAGCATCACCACCGTGCTCGGGTTGGCGCCGTGGAAGCGGCGCAGCGCGTTGTTGCGCACGGCGGTTTCGTCGGTGAAGCGCAGCACGGCGTTGTGGATGACCGTGATCTTGTGCGCGGGAATGTCGTAGGTGTCGGTGAGCACGCGCTTGGCGACGTGGCTGTTGGCGACGACGTGCGGGCACTTGCGCAGGGAGCGGACGAACAGGTAGGGCAGCAGCTTGCCCGTGCGCATCGTGCAGATCACGACCGCGCGCGGCAGGCGCTTTTGGATGAAGCCGGCGTAACAGTTGGCCATGCGACCCATGCAGAGCACCAAGTCGGGGCCGGCTTCCTCGGCGGTGCCGAGCAGGCCCGGCGCGAACCAGTCGAGGCCGGTGTCGAAGGACTGCAGTGAGCGGAACGCGAAAGGCTGCGGTTCGCCGTCGAGGTCGAGCACGCCGCGCGGGCGAAAAGTGAGGAGCGTGACCTCGTGACCCGCCTTCGCGAAGGCGGTCGCGAGGAAGACGGATTGGCGCTCGGTGCCGCCGCTGCGAAGGTAGTCCTGGACGATGAGAATTTTCATTTGCACCGCGGGGGACCGCGGCAAAAGTTGACCGATCATTCAATGAACAAGGCATTCGTCAACCTGCTGCTGCGCTGGCTCATCCTGGCCCTCGGCGTCGTGTTGAGCACGAAGCTCGTCCCTGGCATCAAGTGCGATGACGGCATGACGCTGCTGGTCGTGGTGCTGCTGCTCAGCTTCTTCAACGTCGTGTTGAAGCCGATCCTGATGCTCTTCGCGCTGCCGTTCATCATCCTCACGCTCGGCATCGGCATCTGGTTCATCAACGCCGTGCTCTTCTACTTCGTGGGCCGGTTGGTGGGCGGCTTTCATGTCGCCGGTTTCGGCTCGGCCCTGCTGGGCGCCCTGATCGTGAGCATCACGAGCATCGTGTTGAACCGGTTCATGCAGCCGCCGCCGAAGCCGCCTGTGCCCCCAGCGGGTGGGAATGCCAAGCGGGATGACGTAATTGATATCTGAGCTGGGGAAACGCCAAACGCCAGAGGTCCAAACGCCAAACAAGGACCAGGGTCGAAATTTCGAAGGCTTCAAGTTTTGCCGTTTGTCTGGCATCTGGCGACTGGCGTTTGGAATTTCCCGCCCGGTCGGGTACTGGCCGGACTTTCAATTTGACGCGCACGACGGGCGGCGCGACTTTCCCCGCCTATGTCAGACGCAAACTACGACTTGGTGATCATTGGCGGTGGCCCGGCGGGCTACGTGGCGGCGATTCGCGCCGGCCAGCTCGGCAAGAAGGTGGCCGTGATCGAAATGGAACGCGCCGGCGGCACCTGCCTCAACTGGGGCTGCATCCCGACCAAGGCCCTGCTCAAGAGCGCCGAGCTCTACCGCACGTTCCAGAAGGCCGACAGCTACGGCCTGAGCGTGACCGGTGCGTCGTTCGATTTCGCCAAGGTCGTCGAGCGCTCGCGCGGCGTCGCGGCCCAGATGGCCAAGGGCGTCGAGTTCCTACTCAAGAAGAACAAGGTCGATTACTTCGTCGGCAAGGGTTCCGTCGTGATGCCCGGCATGGTCGAGGTCACGGCCGGTGAGCACAAAGGAAAGTTTTTCAAGACCTCCAACATCCTCCTCTGCACCGGCCAGAAGCCGCGTCCGTTGCCGGGCCTCCCGGTCGACGGCACGCGCGTGATGACCTCCCGCGAGGCGCTCGCTGCCAAGTCCGCCCCGAAGACGCTCGCCATCATCGGCGCCGGCGCGATCGGCGTGGAGTTCGCCTATTTCTTCAACGCCTTCGGTACGAAGGTGACGCTGATCGAGATGCTGCCGCAGATCCTGCCCGTCGAGGACGAGGAAGTCGCGAAGGTCCTCGAGCGCAATTTCACCAAACAGGGCATCGCGGTTCACACCGGCACCAAGAGCGAGAATATCCGCGTCGGCGACAAGAGCGTGAAGCTCGACCTGATCAAGGACGGCGCCAAGACCGAACTCGAGGTCGACAGCGTGCTCGTCGCCATCGGCATCACCTCCGCCCTCGACGGGCTCGTGTCGTCGAAGGTGAAGCTCGAGCTCGACCGCGGCTTCGTGAAGGTCGACGCCAATTACCAGACCAGCACGCCCGGCATCTACGCCGCCGGCGACATCCAGGGCCCGCCGTGGCTCGCGCACGTCGCTTCCTTCCGCGCCATCCAGGCGGTCGAGGGCATGTTCGGCGTTTCCAAGCCGAAGCAGGTCGGCGTTTTCCCGGGCTGCACGTACTGCCAGCCGCAGGTCGCGAGCACGGGCCTGACCGAGAAGCAGGCCAAGGAAAAGAAGCTCGAGTACAAGGTCGGGAAGTTCCCGTTCACCGCGGTCGGCAAGGCTGTTGCGGCCGGCGACACCGAGGGCTTCGTGAAGGTCATCACCGACGCCAAGACCGGCGAGATCCTCGGCGCCCACATCATTGGCAACGAGGCCACCGAGCTGATCGCCGAGTACGTGATGGCGATGAACCAGGAGATCACCGTCGACGAGATCCACAACTCGATCCACGCGCACCCGACGCTGTCGGAAGCGCTGGGCGAAGCGGCCCTCGCGGCGCTCGGGCACGCGATTCATATTTAGTCGTTTATTTTCTGGAGGGCCGATCTCCCGATCGGCCAAGGACGCGCACCGGCCGGTCAGGAGACCGGCCCTCCACAGAACCGTTTCACGAAGGCCGGCGATTTCGCCGGCCTTTTTATTTCCGGACCTTCTTTTTCAGGGGGAAGGAGGCCAGATTAAGATCAGGCAGATTCGGTGCTGCAGGCTTCAGCAATTGCACAACCTGCGTCGAATCGAAGTGCACATCAAGATAGGGAGCGTGACTTTCTGGTGTGGCAGGCAGGCTGCAAATAGTGCTCGCGGACCGGACCATCAGAGGAACTGGATTGGGCACAAGAGCGATCGCACCCATGGTGGTGGTCTCTATTTCGTCGTACAAGGTATCGGGCATTTCATCGGGAAGATATATATCGTTCGGTGCCACGATGCGGTAGTGGGTCCCTTGATCGGCATAGCGATGACTCCGGGCGTACATTTCCCAGAAGACCAAAACCGTCGCGCCAGTCAGGGCTACGCCGACGCCATACTTCGCCAGATGCCGGGCATACGACTCCTCGCGCCCGGGCTTGGGCCGGCGGATTGCGATCTTGTAGCGGGCGCAAATTTGGGCCGCCGACGACGAGAGCAGCGCGAGCCGCTCGCTGACCGACAAGGCGTCCAGGTTATGGACGTGTTTGTTGCAGGAGGAGCAGTGGCGCGTTGCCTCGTTGCCGGTCATGCTTTCCCAAGCTTTCGGACAGAAGAACGTCGGGATGAGCAAGCGGTCCATATCCTGACTACGCGGCGACGAGCGCTTCCTTAGATATAAAATTCACTGGCAACCCACCGCGGACGGCCAAGTCTCTCAAGCCATGAGCTCTTCCTCGACCAAGCGCCGTCTGTTCCTTGGCGCAGGCCTGTTGGTTTGCGGACTGCTGGCCATCGCGGTGCTGGCGCGGGCGGCACTGGCGGGGTTTGCCGTGGGTTATGCGCTGAAGGAAGCGGGCGCCACCGAGATCGCGTTCAACGTCACACGAGCCTCGCCCTGGCATGTGGTGGTGGAAGACGTCGCTTTTCTCCTGCAAGCCCAGAGTTTGTCCGCCAAACGCGTGAGTATCGAGCGGCGCCACTGGTGGTCTTCGTCGCTCGGCAAGGTGCGAGTGGAGGAGGCGCGCGTGCCGGTGGCGGTGGATCGCCTTGTGGCGGCGGCTCGCACGGACACCAGTCCGGCGCCGGCTTCGGCGCCGAACGTTCCGCCCAGAGTGCCGCTGGAAGAGCTTTCCATCGACGGGCAGATTGTCCTGCAAGCCGAGGGCGCACCGGACCAAGCCCTGACCGTGAAGCTCGCGGCCAAACCGGACAGCCAGGACAAGTGGAGTGCGCAGCTGCAGGTGAACGCCCCGGGTTTGGCGGTGACGGCCGACGGCACTTACGACCTTTCCGCCCAGCAGCTGGACTTTTCCGTGCCGGCATTGTCGCTCGACCTGAAGACTTGGCGCGTATTTGCCGACAAAGTGGTGCCGATGCCGGCGGCGGGCGGTTGGGAGGTCGAGGGAAAGCTCAGCGGCAAGGGCACCGGGCGCTATGCGGGTGGAAATTTCACCTCGGCGGGAACGCTGCAGGTGCGCGAGGGCTTTGTGACCAATGCGGCCAAGAAGATCACGGCCGAGGGCATCGAGGCCGACCTGGAGTTCACCGACTTCGCCAAGGTCATCACCAAGTCAGGAACTCTGCGCGTGCAGCAGCTGCGGAATCCGCAGCTGCCCCTGAGCGACCTGGCGGTTGGATTGTCACTCAACGGCCCCGACCGCATTGAGGTTTCGCAAGCGACGCTCGCGGCATTGGGGGGCAGGGTGTCGGCTGAACCTTTCACTTTTTTCCCGACCCGGGACGAACTGGACGTGGTGGTGGTCGTGGACGGAATTCGGGTCGAAGACGTCATGGCCCTCATGCGCGAACTCCCGGCCAAGGTGAACGGCCGGGTGAGCGGCCGCTTTCCGCTCAGCCTGGGCGCGAGTGGTGTCCATTTGGGCACGGGCTGGCTCTCGCTGACGCCCGGCGTGAACGCCGAGGTCGCCTTCGCGGCCAAGGGCCTGCTGACCGGCGGCATGTCGCCGAAGAGCACCAGTTACCCGGTGCTCGAGAAGATCGAGACGGGCCTGCTCAAGCTCCGCATCAACGAGCTGCGTCTGGATATCCGACCCAAGGAAGCGCCGCCCGGCCGCTCCGCGACGCTGCATTTGGCGGGAGAGCCGGTTGATCCGGGCGTGAAGGCTCCGGTGGTTCTCGATCTGAACGTCAACGGCCAGTTGGAGGATTGGCTGAATTTCATCCTGAACCCGCGCGTCAATACCGGGACCAAGCCGTGATCGCTGATCAGCGCCGATAATATTTTCCTTTTCCGGATTCCGACCGTGACCAGCGGCGGAATCCGTGGTCAAAAGTACACGTCATGAATCGCCCTTACCTCATCGCCGCTTCGTTCGCCCCCCTGATGCTCGCCGGCTGTCTCAATGTGAAGACCGAGCCCATCGAGGTGAAACCGATCCACATCACCGTGGACGTGAACGTGAAGGTCGACCGGGCGCTCGACGATTTCTTCGGCGACCTCGACAAGAAGTCCGCCACCATCGATCCGAACAAGGAGACCAAATAACATGAAAGCTCGCCTGATCACCGTCTTTGCCGCCGTTTGCATGCTGGCCGTCACGGCCTTCGCCGAATCCGCCGGCGACATCCGCAAGCGCATGGAGCAGCGCCTCCCCCAGATCGACGCCCTGAAGTCGCAGGAAGTCGTGGGCGAAAACAACCGCGGCTACCTCGAAGAGCGCAAGAGCGGCGCCGCCACCGCCGGTGCCGTCGTCTCCGCGGAGAATAGCGATCGCGAAGCCGTTTACGCGCTGATTGCCAAGCAAACCGGCGCGACCACGGAATCGGTCGGCCGTGCCCGCGCCAAGCAGATCGCCGCCAACAGTCATCCAGGCGTGCTCGTGCAGGACGAGGCGGGGAATTGGGCGAAGAAGAAGTAGGCGGAGGCCTGCTTCGGGCGCGCTACGGCTCGTTCGGAGAACTCGCCCTACCTAAAAAAGAAGGCCGGCATGATTGCCGGCCTTTTGTTTTGGCAAAATGGAAGGCCTCGCAGGAGCTCGGCCCTCCATGTCTCAGACGAAGATTACGCGATCTTCTTCGCCGCGGCCTGGGCCTTGAGGCAGAGCTCGGCGGCCTTGAAGGCGTGGGCCTGCGTCATGGCTTTCTCGGTGCGGTGCATGCAGTCGAGCACCAGCTCGCCGAAGAAGCGGAAGCCGACCTTGCCCTCGACGTTGATGTAGTGCTCGCCTTGCTGGTCCACGAGGAAGACGTGATTACCCGTCTTCTCGCGACCGACATCGACGTATTTGCGGAGCTCGATGTAGCCCTTCTCGCCGAGGATGATCATGCGGCCGTCGCCCCAAGTGCTCAGGCCCTTCGGGGTGAACCAGTCGACGCGAATGTAGTTCGTCGCACCGTTGTTGCCGAGGAGGTTGGCCTCGCCGAAATCCTCGAGGCCCGGCTTGTCGGGATGCGCGTAGTTGGCGACCGCGGCGTGCTGGACGGTGGCGTCGGTGGCGCCGGAAAAGGTGAGGAACTGCTCGAACTGGTGCGAGCCGATGTCGCAGAGGATGCCGCCGTAGCTGTCGTGGTCGTAGAACCAGTCCGGACGGCCCGTGCCCTCGCGGTGCGGCCCGAGGCCGAGCACCTGGATGACGCGGCCGATGGCGCCTTGCTGGATGATGTCGGTCGCGTACATCGCGGCTTCGACGTGCAGGCGCTCGCTGTAGTACACCATGTACTTCTTGCCCGTCTCGGCGGCGACCTTCTTGGCCTCGTCGAGCTGCGCCAGCGTGGTGAACGGCGGCTTGTCGGTGAAGTAATCCTTGCCGGCCTTCATGACCTGGCAGCCGATCGGGCCGCGGCGGTTCGGAATGGCGGCGGCGGCGATGAGCTTCACTTCGGGATCGGCGAGGATCTCTTCGAAGGACTTGGCGACCTTCGTGCCGGGAAACTGCTTCAGGAAAGCCTCCACCTTCTTCGGATCCGGATCGAACACCCATTTGAGCGTGGCGCCGGCCTCGGTGAGCCCGTTGCACTGGCCGTTGATGTGGCCGTGGTCGAGGTAGGCGGCGGCGAAGACGAACTCGCCGGCTTTCACGACGGGATTGGGTTTGCCCTTCGGGGCGTAGGTCGAGCCATCGGCTTTCTGGGTAGTCATGGTGGGGGAAGTCTGGGCGGAGGCAGAGGCGGCGATCGTGGCGGCGCCGGCAACGGCCATGGTTTGGATGAACTGGCGACGGGGTAGGGATGACATAAGAGCGACGGGGTTAATGCGAGCCTTCCCCTACGCGAAGGTTTCCGAGGAATTTTGCGAGTTCCTTGTCGGTCCACGGTTCAGCACGGCTGGCGGTTTCCTTGCGAGCCTGCGCGATGACCGACGGTGCGACCGGGTCGTAAGGGTGACCCCACGAGCGGCGGACAAAGGTCAGCACGCCGGCAAGCGATTCGTCGTCGAGCGCCTGCAGGGACGGCATCACGAGATTCTCGCTCAGCTTGCCCTGCAGGACGATGCGCGCGACGGCGCGCTCGTTGCCGGCGACCCACTTGGAAGTGACGAGCGAGGGAGCGAGGCCTTTCAGACCCTGGCCATTCGGCTGATGGCATCCGGCGCAGATCGTGGTGAAAATTTCCCGGCCCTTCTCGAAGAGCACTTGCTGTTCGGCGGTGAGCGGAGCGGCCTTGGCCTCGTTATCGTGTCCGGGCCAGCTGAGATGGCCGAGCGAGTCCTTCGCGAGGCGGCCATTGTCCGAGTCGACGTTCGCGAGATTCACGAGGGCGGTAGGCGTCACGGGCAGGTGCAGGCTGAGCAGCTTGCCATCGCTCTGGCGCGGGATCGCCTGCCTGATGCTCGAGACCAGCGTATAAGCCGCCGACACCGGGGCCGACGGTGCGCCCAGCAGGCCATCGAGCCGGGCGATCTGGTCGGCTTGACCGGACCGCCACACGCAGGCGGCGGCCAGAAAGGTTACGGGATTCGCGGTTTCGCGATCGGCGTGGGTCAGGGCGAGGGCGACGAAGTCGGTTTCGCGTCCGGCCAGGCCGCTGACCATCGATTCGGCGATGTAGGCGCGGATGGAAAACGCGCCACGGCAGGCGAGAGCGAAGAGCGCGTCCACGGCTCGCGGATTCTTGGAAGCGCCGAGCGAAAGGCTTTGCTGCAGGATGACCTCGTAGGGAGCGTCCGCTTCGGGATGGAGCTGCGCAACGCGGTTGAGCAGGTCGTCGTCGCCCTTGGCCAGAAGCGGCTCACTGACGCGAATGGCGGCGGCGCAAACCGTGGCGTCCGGATCGTTCAGCGCGGCGACGATGGTGTCGCGGTCCAGTCCGTTTGCGCCTTCGAGCGTCCAGAGCGCATGGATGCGCGAGTAGGCGGGAGCCTTCAGGTTGAGCGCGAGCTGGCGCAACGGCGCGAACGACGCAGCATCCTTGCGCTCGACGAGAAGGCGTTGCGCGGTGTCGCGGAACCAGCCGTTGTGCGATTCCAGGCGGGCGGCCAGTTGGGCGGAGGTTTCCTTGCTAAGGTCGAAGGGCGCGGGTGCCGCGCCGCCGCCCTCCGGGACGACGCGATAGATGCGGCCCATGCCCGCACCGTCGGCCAAACCGCGCGACTCGATCTGATGACGCAGGTAGGTGGTCAGGTAGATGCGATGCTGGATGATGCCGTGGTACATATCGACGATGTACAGGCCGCCGTCGGGACCGTTGGCCAAGTTGACCGGGCGGAAGCGCTCGTCGGTAGAGGCGATGAACTCCGTGCCCTCGTAGACATTTTTCCCGACGAGGCGGTCGATATTGGGTTCGAGCTTGATGCGCTTGATCAGGTTGCCGGAAGGTTCGCAGACAAACACGTCGTTGCGCAGATCGGGCAGCAGTGTGCCGCGATAGACCAGCGGTCCGCACGCGGCGGTCACCGCGGTGATGCGGCCCGTGGAGTCGAGCGATTTGTAGCCGCGGTTGACTCCGGGCGTGACGCGCAGCGGCCAGATGCGGAGGTCGGCGGGCACGAGTTGGGCATTCGGTGCGGCCGGATCGGTGAGGGCGGAATTGCGGGCGAAATATTCCGCGGGAGCGGCGTCGTAGCGGATCGGATCGCTGTTGTTGTTATGAAAGAGACGGCCGACGTTGTCCTGCGTGATGCCCCACTGGCCGCGAGAGAAGGTGCTTTCGTGGGCGAACTTGCCGTCGCCGAGGTACCGGTAGCGCTCGGCGTGGTTCGCACTGTAGATCCAGTTATCCATGGCCCAAAGCAGGCCGTTGGCGGTGTGCTCGGGGTTTTCGGCGCTGCCATAGTCGGAGGCGACCTCGGTCTTCTCGTCGGCGATGCCATCGCCATTCGTGTCGCGGCAGAACCACAAGTGCGGCGGCTCGGCGACAAGCACGCCATCGCCGATGAGGGCAAAGGCGCGCGGGAGTACGAGGCCGTCGAGGAAAACCGTGCGCTTGTCGAAACGGCCGTCGTGGTCGGTGTCCTCAAGCACGGCGATGCAGCCGACCTTGGCGTCCTCGCCCTTGCCGTCGGGATTCGGCATGAACGCGCGCATCTCCACGACCCAGAGGCGTCCGTCGGGTCCGAATTGCATGGCGACCGGGTTGCCGATCAGCGGGTCGGCGGCGGCGATCTCCACTTTGTAGCCGGAAGCGACCTTGATGGTTTTGATCGCATCCTCGGCGACGAGTACGGGCGCGGGCGGAATTTTCAGATCGGCCGGCGGCGGGGCCTGGACCTCGTTGGCGGCGTCGCCGTTTTGCGCCTCAGCGCACACGGCGCAAAGCAGGCTGAGGGCGGGAAGAAAGCAGCGGGCGAACGAGCGGTACATGGGGTCGAAGAAAGTTACACGGGGACCGGGGGAATGCACGAATCGGACGGGACGGACGGTTTGAACCGGTTTATTCCGGCAAGGGCCGGTCCTTGGTTTCGGGCAGGAGGGGGATGACGAGCAGGCCGGCGAGCAGGACGAGGCTCACCCAAAGGCCGGCGGTGCGGAAGCCCTCGACGTTGCCGCCGAGACTGGCGGTGATGCGGCTGATCGTGAACGGCGCGGTCGCGGCGATGATGCGACCGCCGTTATAGCAGAAGCTCGTGCCGGTGCTGCGCAAGCTGGTCGGGAAAAGCTCGGGCAGGTAGATGGCGTACACCGCGAAGGCCGAGAGCTGGCCGAAGCCCATCAACGGGAGCATCCAGTAGATCTGGCTGAACTCGCGCAGCCATTTGAAGACGAGCACGGTGGTCAGGAACGAGATCAGCAACGAGAGCGCGGCGGCGGGACGACGTCCCCAGCGCTGGGCGATCCAGGCGAGCGTCATCATGCCGAAGAAGCCGCCGGCGTTCTGGAGCAGCAAACCGACGGAGCGCCAGTAAGCCTGCTGGCTGGCGAGTTCATTGGGCGTGGTCGTCGTGGCGGTGAGATGTTCGCTGACGATCGAGCCGACGATCTTCGGGCTGAAATTGCCGAGACCCCACAGGCCGATGATGCCGGCACTGCAAAGCAGCAAGCCGAGCCAGGCATTGCGCGACCACTGCGAACTGCCGAGGAGCGAGGAATAGGAACCGAACTTCACGCCGGCTTTAAGTCCGGCGGCGCGCGCATCAACCCACTTCTTCGGCTCCGGCAACTTGCGGAGCATGAACACGCACATGAACGCCGGCAGCGCGCCGACGAGAAAGATGGTTTGCCAGGGCTTGAGTCCGAACGGCAGCAGTTGCCGCGCGGCCAGCACGCCGATGCCCATGCCGATGAGACCGGCGAGGACATTGCCCCACGTGGAAAGCGACTGGAGGAGGCCGAGCGCCGGAGCGCGGGTTTGGTCGGGAATCGAGTCGGCGACGAGCGCTACCGCGAGACCGAAGACGCCGCCAACGCCGCAACCGGTGAGGAAGCGATACACGCAGAAATCGACGAAGTTCGTGGAGAACGCGCCGAGGCCGGTGAACACCGAGTAGATCAACACCGTGATGGTGAGGATGCGCGCGCGGCCGTAGCGGTCACCGAGCGAGCCGAAAATCAGGCCGCCCACCGCCCAGCCGAGCAGGAAAACCGAAGTGGTGTAGGGGGCGTAGACCGTGGCGAGGGTCTTGTCCTTGAGCAGGTCGTCCATCGCCGCATCGCGTGCGAGGTTGAAGAACTGCGAGTCGAGGCAGTCGAAGAACCACGCCAGCGAGGCGAGGCTGAAGACGAACCAGTGTTCGCGATTGAGGAGACGCCACCAGGGCTGGGCAGGAGAGGAGGTCGTCATCAGGAAAGGGTGACCGTCTTGCCGCTCTTGGCGGATTCGTAGATGGCGTGGACGAGGGCGACGGCCTTGCGGCCTTCGCGGCCATCGATGGCGGGCGCGCGATTCTCGCGCACGGCGGCGACGAGGTCGCCGATCTGGCGCAGGTGGCCGGCGATCGAGATGCCACCCGGGACGCCGGCGCCGGAACCGAGGGCGTCGTCGCGCTTGGCGTTGCGGATCGCTTCATCGCCAGGCTCGGCCTTCGCGAAATCCCATTTGGCGATGTGGTCGTCCTCGAGGCAGACCGACCCGAACTCGCCGCACAGCTCGATGCGCCGCGACCAGCCCGGCCAGCCGGCCGTGGTGGCCTCGATGGTGCCGAGCGCGCCGCCGGGAAAGTGCAGGGTGGCGACCGTGGTGTCGTCGGCCTGGATCGCGGTGTGCACGCGGCGCGCAATGCGGCCGGTGACTTCCGTGGGCAGGCCGGCGAACCATTGCAGCAAATCGACGCCGTGAATCGCCTGGTTCATCAGCGCGCCACCGCCATCGAGGTTCCACGTGCCCTTCCAAGGCGTCTTGTAATACTCGACCGTGCGGTGCCACTTCACGTAGGCGCTGGCGAGGACCATGCGGCCGAAGCGGCCGGCCTCAAGGGCAGCTTTGACCGTTTGCGCACCCGCGCCGAAGCGGCCTTGGAAAATGGCGGCGACTTTGACACCGGCTTTGTCGGCGGCGGAGGTAATCTGGTCGCAGCGCGCCGGCGTGATTTCGAGTGGCTTCTCGACCACCACATGCTTGCCCGCGCGGATGGCGATGAGAGCCGGGTCGAGGTGGCCACCGCTGGGCGTGGTGACGTTGATCACGTGAACGTCATCGCGTGCGACCATGGCTTCCACGGTGGAAGTGATGACCGGGATGCCATGCTTGGCGGCGAAGGCAGGCCCCTTGTCGGGCGAGCGGCTGACTACTCCTACCAGTTTGGCGCCCGGGGTTTGGGCAATGGCTTGAGCGTGGTAGCCGGCGATCATGCCGGTGCCGACAATGGCAAATCCAAGGGGTGAGGAAGACATCGGGGGTGCACAGGATTTACCCCGGGTAGCGCCCTCGTCAAACGCCCATTCGAGGGGTGTGGGCTGACAGTCTGCCTGGGTTTTTCGCCGATTCGGTAAAACCTTATGAATGTCGGGGAGGTGATGCCGTCTCCCGCGCACTTTATCGACGGCGAGCTGTCTTTTCTGGGTGCTCCGCCACGACTCGGGCCGACCTTGGGGGAGCTTTCCCTTTTTAGTCATGAAAATCCTGCACTTGGAGGACAACGCCCTCGACGCGCAGCTCATGCGAGCGCTTTTCGAGCAGCAGTGGCCGGAATGCGAAATCAACGTGGTCGCCAACCGCGTGGATTTCTTGAAACACTTGGAGGAGCCCAAGGACATCATCCTGTCCGATTACAGCATGCCCGGGTTCAGCGGGCTCGAAGCGCTGCGACTCGCGAAGGAGAAGAAGCCGAAGACACCTTTCATTTTCCTTTCCGGCACCATCGGCGAGGAACGCGCCCTCGAGGCGCTGCAAGCCGGCGCTGCCGACTACGTGATCAAGGACCGGCCCCGGCGCCTGATCCCCGCCATGGAGCGGGCCATGACGGATGCCCGCCTGCAACGGGAGCGCGAGGCGGCGACCGAGCATCTGATGCGGGTGCAGCGGTTGGAAAATCTCGGCATGCTGGCCGCCGGCATTGCCCATGATTTCAACAACGTGCTGACGCCGGTGATCATGGGCGCCTCGATGTTGCGCAACCGCATGGCCAACGAACGCGACCAAGGTGTGCTCGCGAGCATTGAGCGCAGCGCCGCGCGCGGCGCGGGCTTGGTTAAGCAAATCCTCGGTTTCGCGCAGGGCGTCACCGGCGGCCTGCAGGTGGTGCAACCCAAGCACACGCTCAAGGAGCTAATCGAGATGATGCGCCAGACTTTTCCCAAGAACATCCGGATCGACGACGCGGTGGACGAGCGGTTGTGGCCGATCAACGCGAACCCCACGCAGCTGCACCAAGTGTTGCTCAACCTCTGCGTCAATGCGCGCGATGCCATGCCCGAAGGCGGCGTGCTCACCGTGCAGGCCTGCAACCACGAGGTGGATGAGATGAGCGCGGCCATGGAAGGACAGAAGCCCGGGCGCTACGTGGCGTTCGAGGTGATCGATTCCGGCACCGGCATTCCGCCCGAAGTGGCGAAGCGCATGTGGGAGCCGTTTTTCACGACCAAGAAAGTCGGACTGGGCACGGGTCTCGGCCTCGCCACGGTGCGCGGCATCGTGGAAGGACATCACGGCCGCATTTTATTCAACACCCACGTGGGGCGCGGCACGACCTTCCGCATCCTGCTGCCCGCCGAGGTGGATGAAGTGGACGTGCTCGCCGAGGAGATCGCCGCCGACGTGCCGCACGGCACCGGCGAACTCGTCGTCGTGGTGGACGACGACGCCCACGTGCGCGAGGTGACCAGCGCGATGCTGGCGGCGCATGGTTACACCGTAATCACGGCGGTCGATGGCACGCAGGCCCTGGGCCTGATCGCGCCGCGCGCGTTGGAAGTCCGGCTGGTGGTCACGGATTTGGAAATGCCGAACCTCGACGGCGCCGCGCTCGCGCGCGTGCTGGGTTCGCTGAATCCCTCGATTCGGATTCTGTTGGTCAGTGCCTGCAATGAAGCCACTGATCCGCGTTGTGCTCCGCCGCCCTCCGGGGCCTTCCTCGCCAAGCCTTTCAACGGCGAGGCGCTGCTGCGCACCGTGCACAGCTTGATCGACAACGAGCTGGATGTGGCGCGGGGATTGTAGGGGCGGAATCCGCGCGCACGACGCGGATTTTAATGCCCTGCTTCGCCTTTGGCTTCGCAGGGCACTTTTCAATCCACTCTGGATTGAAAAGTGGTGCGAATGCCGGGAGTCGAACCCGGATCAATAGCTTCGGAGGCTACTACACTATCCATTGTGCTACATTCGCAAAACAACGATGGCCCAGCATTCCGCTGGGCCATCGGTTTTCAAGATGTTTAATCAGACGGCTCAGTGCGCGACCTGCACGACCTTGGTCATCGGCTGGCCGATTTCCTTCAGCAGGCTTTGGAACCACGGCTGCGTAACATCGAAGGCCTTGCCGCCCTTGATGCGCGGGAATTCGATCGCGCGGAGTTCGTTGCCGCGTTCCTCGTCGTGACCGATGAGGCCCGTGACGCCGGCTTTGGCGCATTCGACGGCCTTGAGCACGCAGGTGTCGATGAGCTTGAAGTCCTCGGCGTTGGCCGGGGCGGAGCGGGCGAAGTAACCGCTCTTCTGCACGAGGGTCTTCTCGGCGCCGATGAGCTTGGCGAACTGCTCGGCGAACCACTTGCCGGGGTTGATCGTGTCGAGACGTACGTGGCCGAAGGCGTCGCGGTCGACGGTGGCGCCGCGCGCGGTCATCTCGGCGATGATGCTGTCGAGGCCGGCGCCTTCACTGATGAAGAGGTTCACGTTGCCCTGCTGGTCCATGAGGGCCTTGAGGCGCTTGGCCTCGCCTTCGATGTCGAGGGCCATCTCGGGGAGATAGATCGCGTGGACAGAATAGCGTTCCTTGGTGACACCGAGGCCGGGCACCCAGGCCTGCTTGGCGAGGCTCTTCTGGTATTCGGCGGCGGTGGCGGCGGTGAGCCAGCCGCAGTTGCGGCCCATGACTTCGTGCACGATGAGCATGCGCGCGCTGGCGCCGAGTTCGGTGACGACGTTGGAGAAAAACTTTGCGCCCTGTTCGGCGGCCGTGACGGCGCCGAGGCTCTGGCGGATCGGGATGATGTCGTTGTCGATCGTCTTCGGGAGACCGATGACCTTGAGCGAATAGCCGTTCTTCTCGAGGTATGCGGCGAGGTCGGCGGCCGTGGTGTTGGTGTCGTCACCGCCGATGGTGTGGAGGATGTCGATGCCGTCTTTCTTAAGCTGCTGGGCCGCGACATCGAGCGGGGTCTGACCTTCCTTGATCAGGCCGCGCTTGAGGGCGTCCTTGACGTTGGTGAGCTTCACGCGGCTGTTGCCGATGACGCTGCCGCCGTAGTTGCGGAGCACCGCGGCCTGGGCGCGGATCTCGGGGGTGACGGTGTAGCTCTGGCCGAGGAGGAGGCCCTTGTAGCCGGACTTGTAGCAAATGATCTCCCAATCCGGGCACTGCTGCGTGTAGTGCAGGATCAGCTGGCCGGTGGCGGCGCTGAGGCAGGGGGCGTGACCGCCGGCGGTGAGGATGGCGACTTTCTTCTTGGTGCTCATGGGTGGAAAAGGATCGCGAAACGTGCCAGCCGCCACAGGCGGAGGCAACGCGGATAAAAGTAATAATCCGACCTCAGGCCGCAGCCTGAGGGGACTTCGGCTTCCGCCACTCGCGGAACAGCTCCACGACGATCGGCACGACGGACAGGAAGATGATCGCGAGGATCACGAGCTTGAAGTTCTTCTGCACGAACGGCTGGTTGCCGAACATGAAGCCCGCGTAGGTGAAGAAATAGATCCAGACGAAGCCGCCGATGAGGTTGTACGCGAGGAAGCGCGGGTAGGTCATCGAGCCGGCGCCGGCGACGAACGGGACGAAGGTGCGGACGATCGGCACGAAGCGCGCGAGGATGATGGCGCGGCCGCCGTATTTTTCGAAGAAGGCATGGGCCTTATCGAGGTGCTTTTTGCGGAGCCAGATCGAGTCCTCGCGCTTGAAGACCGCGGGGCCGATCTTGTGGCCGATCCAGTAATTGATCGTGTCGCCGAGGAACGCCGCGACGAAAAGCAGGAACGCCATCAGGTGGACGTTGAGCCCGGTCTCGGCCTTGGCGGAGAACGCGCCGGCGGCGAAGAGCAGCGAGTCGCCCGGCAGGAGCGGCAGCACCACGAGTCCGGTCTCGGCGAAGATGATCAGGAAAAGAATGCCGTACGTCCACAGGCCGTACTGGCCGATGATCTCGGCCAGGTGCGTGTCGATGTGCAGGATGAAATCGATGAGTTTCTTCGCGAGGTCGATCATGGTGGGTAACAAAAAGGGCAGGTCGACGTGCGAACCTGCCCGGAGGGTTGAGTCAGTTGACGATTAGACGTCGGCCTTGGTCTTGCGGAGACCCTGGACGCGGTCGCCCGCCTTCCACTGGCCGCGCTTCTTCAGGAGCGCGACGCGCTCGAAGCGCTTGAGGACGTTACGTTTGACGACGAGACCGCCGCCGGAAGCTTTGAGGGAAGGATGCTGGGACATAAAAGGTGTCTGGTTTAAGGTGAATTTCTCTGCTGGAAGGGGAGGGAAGTAGAGTTCGCCATAGCCCATGACAAGTATTTTTCACCCACGTTTTCAGCACTGACCTCAATCCACTCGGGAATCGCGTAGGGATGGTGGCGGTGGATCCAGACATTCAGCTGGGAGGCATTGGCCGGCAAATACTTGAAACAGACCCGGAATTCCTCGGCGGACTCGACTTTCCCCTCCCAGCGATAGTGGGAAGTGATGGGCCCGTCGACCTGGGCACAGGCCGCCAGCTGGGCGTCCACGGCTCCCCGGGCCAGTCGATCGGCATCCTCGCGCTTGGCAGTGGTGGTCCAGGCCAGAAACATGCCCAGAATATCGCCTCGCAGGCTCCCTCCCGCCAGTCGAAACCCGCGAAAAGAAATAGCCCTTGACCCTCAGGAGGGCGGACCTACTTCTAATCCCTCCCAATTTCCGACCATGAGAGACGAATACATCCGCGAAGCCCAGAAAGTCATCAACGACCCGAACGTCCTGATCAACGTCGTGTCCCGCCGCGTGAAGCAGCTTCGCCGTGGCGCCCGTCCGCTCGTGGAATCCCTCGAGAAGCTCAGCGCCGAGGACATCGCCCTGCGCGAGATCGTCGAAGGCAAGATCAGCTTCGAGCTGCACACGGCTTAAAGCCGGCCCGGCGGTCTATGACCGCCGCTACAGTTTAAACCCGCGAAGCGAGGCTCCGGCCTCGCTTCTTTGTTTGCCGCCCGCGCCAACCGGCGCATCACTTTACCCCGACCATGGCCGCCAAGCCGAAAGACTCCGCCCGCTACACCGAGCTTCGGAACCCGAAAGCTCTACGGGATTTCTTCATCCACGACAAGTTCGAGGCGGGCGTGAAGCTGTCCGGCACCGAGGTGAAGTCCATCCGCTTGGGCAAGGCGCAGCTGGCTGACGCTTTCGCGCGCATCGACAAGGGTGAGGTCTGGCTCTGGGGTGCGTACATCGAGGAGTATTCCTTCGGCGGGCTGAGTCAGCATGCGCCGCGGCGGCCGCGCAAACTGCTCCTGCACGCGCGGGAGATCAACAAGCTGCGGCAGGCGACGGAAGCCACCGACCGCGTGATCGTGGCGCTGCGAATGTATTTCAAGGAAGCGCTCGTGAAAGTTGAGATTGCCACGGCGTCCAGCAAGAAGCAGTTCGACAAGCGCGAAGACCTCAAGAAACGCGAACAAAACCTCGAAGCCCGCCGCGCCCTGCAAACCCGCAAATGAAGAACCCGCTTTCCCGCCGCCAACTCTCGTCCGTCACGGTCCGTGTCCCGGGCAGCACCT
Source organism: Verrucomicrobiota bacterium (assembly GCA_048498955.1). Lineage (GTDB taxonomy): Bacteria > Verrucomicrobiota > Verrucomicrobiia > Opitutales > Opitutaceae > Lacunisphaera. Next base: position 40,940 of record JBEHWZ010000009.1, read on the forward strand.
CGAATTGCGGCGCCGGCTTCGACTCGCTCGGGCTCGCGCTCAGCATCTACAACGAGATCACGCTGACGCGCGGCGATTGGCGCGGTTCGCGTCCGGCCGCGGCGAGCGACACCCATGGCCTCGACATGGCCGATGAGGCGGCGGCGTTGTTCTTCGTGCGCGCGGGCGTCGAGGAAATCGGTTTCACCCTGGCGATACGCGGCGAGGTGCCGATGTCCCGTGGCCTCGGCTCGAGCGTGACGCTGCGCGCCGGCGTGGTGGCGGCGTTGAACGAGCTGACCGGTGCGAAACTTTCCAAGGATGCGCTCTGCTCGCTGGTGACCCAGCTCGAGGGACATCCGGACAATGCGACCCCGGCCGTCATCGGCGGTTTCTGCGTGGCGCGTTGCGATGCCGGCACGGGCGAGTTGCTCGGGGTATTGCGCAAGCCGATCGGCAAGGAGCTTTGCTTTGTTGTCGTGTCGCCCCATCAGGAACTCGAGACGAAGAAAGCGCGCGGCATCCTGCCGAAGGAGCTGCCGTATTTCGACGCGGTGAAGAGCGTGAACAGCGCGACATACGTCGTCGCGGCGTTCCTCACTGGCGAATACGACCGCCTGCGCCATGCGGTGAAGGATTTTCTGCACGAACCTTATCGTCTGCCGCTCATCCCGGGCGCGAAGCCGGCGATCGAGGCCGGTGTTTCCGCGGGAGCGCTGACCGGCTGGCTGAGCGGCAGCGGCTCGAGCGTGCTTTGCGTGTCGCGTCCGAAGGAAGCGAACAAGGTGGGCAAGGCGATGGCGGCGGCCTTTGCCGCGCACAAGCTGCCCTCGACCGTTCACATTCTCCGCGCGGAGAACAACGGCCTAAGCGTGGTTAAGCGGGTTCGTTGACGGCAGGACCTTCGGCGGATTCGCATCCGGCCAGTACTTCACGACTTCGTCCGCGAGCACGGTCCATTTGAAGGGCTTGCGCACAACCGCCTTCAACGAAGGCACCGCCGCGAGTTCGCGCGGCGTGAAAGACATGTTGTAGGCCGTGATCATCACGGCGGGAATGTTCGGATCGATCTTCTGGACCTCGGCGACAAATTGCAGGCCGTTGATGTCCGGCATCTGGTAGTCGGTGATGATCATGCCGACGTTGAGCCCGGGCATCGCGCGGAGCGCGTCCGCCGGTTTGGTGAAACCGTGCACCGGGCAGGCGAGGTGATCGCTCAGCAGTTGTTGCAGCAGGTCGATATACGAGAACTCGTCATCCACGAGTACGACGATCTTGCCTCCATTCTTGGACGCGGGAAGTGACATGCTTGGGGGTGGTGTGCGCCGGTTTGCGGTCGGCGGAGGCTTTCTATGGGAATCCGGCTTGCGGTAAAGCGGATTAACTCATCCAACGTCCACCATGCTGCACGTCGTGCTTTTCCAGCCGCAGATTCCGCAAAACACCGGCAACATCGGCCGGATGTGCGCGGTGACGCGCAGCCGGCTGCACCTGATTCATCCCTTGGGGTTCGAGGTTACGGACAAGAACCTGAAGCGGGCCGGCATGGATTACTGGTTCTCGCTGGATGTGCACCACCATGCGGATTGGGCGGCGTTCAAGACCAGTGCCGTCGCACCGCAGCGGTTGTGGCTGTTCACGACGCATGCGACGAAGGGTTTTTGGGATGTCAAATATGCCGATGGCGACGGCCTGGTGTTCGGCAACGAGGAGGCGGGCGCACCCGACTGGTTGCATACCGAACTGACCGATCCGCATCGCATAAAGATCCCGCATGCGAACGGCGAATTGCGTTCGCTGAATCTTTCGACCGCGGCCGGCATCGCGACCTACGAGGCGTACCGGCAGGTGGGGTTGCCGGGGTGAGTTAGCACACGCACTGACATCAAAGTTTGGAGGGCCGGTCTCCGCACCGGCCACTAGTATTCGCAGCGAAAGCGCATTGGCCGGTGCGGAGACCGGCCCTCCAACACTCAGCGCACCGTTTTCAGTGCTGCGGCGACGTTCGCCGGCACGAAGTTCGTCACATCGCCGCCGAGCTTCGCGATCTGCTTCACGAGCGTGGAGCTGGTGTAGCTGTAGGCCTCGTTGGGCATGACGAAGATCGTTTCCACGTTCGGCTCCAGGTGACGGTTCATCAGCGCCATGTTGAACTCGAACTCGAAATCGGAGAGCGCGCGCAGGCCGCGGATGATGGCGTTGGCTTTTTGCTGCCGCGCGAAATCCACGAGCAGGCCGTCGAAGCTGACCACCTTGACGTTCTTGAATTTCGCGAGGTTGGCCTCAACGAATTTCACGCGCTGTTCAGCGGAGAAGAGGGGCGTCTTGGTCGTGCTCAGGGCTACGGCCACGGTGACCTGCTCGAAGAGGCGCGAGGCGCGCTCGAGCACGTCGAGGTGACCGTTGGTCACGGGATCGAAGGTACCGGGGTAAATGCAGTGCTTCATGCGGCCTGCGCGTAAGATTGCCAGGATGCCCCCGATGGCGAGGACGTTTTCCGCAAATCCCGGTTGCCAAGGCCCGGGTGGGTGACTCGACTGCTCCTTATGCGCTTCACCATTGCCAACTGGATGACGGTCTCGCGGGTCCCCGCGATGTTCATCATCGTCTGGCTGATGAACCGCGATTTCGCCTGGGCGCCGACGATCGCCTTCTGGCTTTTCATCGCGGCGGCGCTGACCGACTGGTTCGACGGCATGATCGCGCGGGCCCGCGGCGAGGTGTCCTCGTTCGGGCGCTTCATGGACGCCATCATCGACAAGGTGATGGTCATCGGCCTGATGATCGCGCTCGTCGTCGGCAAATATTTCATGGGCCACGAGGTGATGGCCATGGCGCTACTGCTTTGCATCCTCGGGCGCGAGTTCGCGATTTCCGGCATGCGCATGGCGGCGGCGGTGAAGGGCGTCACGATCGAGGCGGACACCAGCGGCAAGGTGAAGACCTTCACGCAGCTCAACGCCATCGGCTGGCTGATGGGTGCGCGGATGTTCCAGCGCGACTTCAGCGACATCTTTCTGGGCGACGACGCGGCGATTCTCACGGTGCAGTACATCGGCATGGGTTTCTTCGTGCTCTCCTCGGTGCTGACGATCACGTCGGGCATTTCCTATTTCCGAAAGCACGGTCACGTGGTCCTGGACTGACATGGGCGCCGGCGAACCGAAATGGCTGCGCTGGTTGCCCGGCAAGCTGGTCGTGGGCATCGCGACGCTTGGGCCCGTCGGCATGAAGCTGAAGGCTCCGGGCACGTGGGGTTCGCTCGCCGGCCTGTTGTATTTCACGGTTTTCTTCCGCCACGTGCGCTGGGAAGTGAACTTCGCGTGGAGCGTGGTCGCGGCGTTTCTCGCCGTCGGCATCACGGGTGAGGCCGCGCGGCGCATGGGTCGCAGCGATCCCGGCGAGGTGATCCTCGACGAATTTGTGGTGATGCCCCTGGTGTTTCTCGGCTGGCGCTGGGGCGGGGCCAGCACCTGGCCGGAGTGGGTGATGCTGCTCGCGGGTTTCGGTCTGTTCCGGCTCTACGACATTTTAAAGCCGTTCGGCATTTCGCGCCTGCAGCGCTGGCCGGGTGGGTGGGGAATTGTCGCGGACGATTTCGTCGCCGCGCTGGCGGCTTGCGGCACGCTGCACCTCGCGGCGTGGCTGTGGACCTGGCGCTGACTCAGCGGCTGGCGGTCTTTTCGCCGGGCTTGAGGACCTTGATCTTCTCCATGACCTGGCGGAAGGTGATCTCGGCGCGCAGGCGGGTGTTGATGCTGATCTCGCTGCCGTCCGGGCCCCAGGAAATGCGGGCGCCCAAGCCGACGATCCATTGGGTCTTGGAATTGAAGGTGTATTTCTTGGGCACATACCAGAGCACGCTCGGATTCAGGTAATAGAAATCATGGTCCACTTCACCGAGCCCTCGCGTGGTCGCGTAAGTTGCGGACATGGTGTAACGCAGTTGGCCGAGGTCGTAGACGGCGCCGATAGTGAAGTTGGCAGAATCGTCCAGCGGCTGGTTGCGCACCGGCGTGCCGGGGGTGTCGCTTTGGGAAACCAAGTCGAGCCCGACGCTGCTGAAAGTGGTCCACTTCCAATTGTCGCGTGACCGATGCTGGACCGTGATGGCGGGAGTCAGGTGATTCAGGCCATCGGTCATGTCGATCGGCGCGTGGCCGACGGGACGATCCATGCCCAGGGTCAGGCTGGTTTCCATGGAGGGAATGGGCCAAGCCGGAATCACATATTTGGTCCCGAGCCGGACGATGCCGACGCCGTAACCGTCGTTGCCGCCGCCCAAGCCGTGGTTGAAGTAAATCACTGCGGAGGGACTGATTTCGAAGCGGTTGTTCAACGCCCAGCGGAAGCCGCCGTCGAGGCGCATGTAATCGCGCCGCACGAGGTCACCCAGATGCGGGTGAATGATGAGCTTCACCGTGCCCGGTGGATCGATTTCGGGCAGGTCAAAGTCGAACAAACCCTGGATGCGCGAATAGAACGACCGCCGCTCGGGCGGAGTGGTGCTTTCCACCGGCACCAGCTGCGCAAAGGCGGCGGGAGCGGTGAGGGCAAGGAGAAGGGCAAAGGTTGGGAAGCGGCGTGTACTCACGGAAGAAGTTGCAGGCTTTCGAGCGGAAGCCGCACGAGGAGGCCTTGTTGCAACACATCAACCGACACCACAATTCCCTTCGGGTTCACGGGATCGTCGACATAACCCTCCAAACCGTTGAGCGGGCCGCCGATCACCCGGACGTGGGTGCCCTTGCGCATCAGGGGATGGACGGCGGCTTCCAGGCCGGAGGCGCAGATGGTTTTGACATCCTCGATCTGGCGCAGGAACACCGTCTCGTTTTCGATCAGCAGTGCGCGCACCAGCAGGTCCTGCTGGTAAACGCGGGTCTTCTTGGCCGGCTCGATGCGGGTGAAGACGTAGCCCGGGAAAAGCGGCTTGGTGAAGCGCTTCCTTTGTCCGCCGTAGTTCCGCACGCTTTGGATCAGCGGAAGATAATGCGCGAAGTGTTCGCGCTCGACGAGATCGGCGAATTTTTTTTCGCAGCGCGGCTTGGTGTGGCAAACAAACCACCGCGGCTCGGTGAAATCGGGCAGGTGCTGACCCATGCGTCAGAGCGCGGCCAGCTGGCGCAGTGCCTCGAGGTAGCCGGGGAAGCCCTTGCCGCTGATCATGCCGATGCAAGCGGCGGCGGTATAGGAATGCTGGCGGAATTTCTCACGCTTCTTGATGTCGGAAATATGCACCTCGATTGCGGGGCGAGGCGCGACGCTCTTGAGGGCGTCGTGCAGCGCAATGCTCGTGTGGGTGTACGCGCCGAAGTTGACGATGAAGCCCTCGGCGCCGCGGTCGGCCAATGCATGGATGCGGTCGATGAGCGCGCCCTCGTGGTTCGACTGGAAGAACGTCACGCTGACGCCGAGCCGCTTCGCTTCGGCGCGGATGAGCTTCTCGAGATCCTTGAGCGTGGCCGTGCCGTAGATCTCCGGCTCGCGTTTGCCGAGGCGGTTGAGATTGGGTCCGTGGAGGATGGCGATGCGTTTCATGCAGGAGGAACCACGGAACACACAGAATACACGGAAAAATTCGATCGAGATCTTTTCAGTGTGTTCTGTGTATTCCGTGGTTAATTCATAATGGATTCTCGGTTTCGATGAATTCCCACGGCAGGCGGAATTTCTTCGCGAGCTCGGCGGCGAGCGCCTTCACGCCGTGCACTTCCGTGGCGTAATGGCCGCAGCAGATGAGGTTGAGCTTGTGCTCCTGGGCGTAGTTGAACCACTCCTCGCGCAGCTCGCCGGTGATGAGCGTGTCCACGCCCGCCGCGATCAGGTGCGGCACGGCGCCGTTGCCCGAGCCGGTGCAGAAAGCGACGTTCTTCGGGATGGGCGAACCGCACTCGACGGAAACCACGCGCGGGTAAAGTTCCTCGAGGCGCGCGATGAGCTGGCTGCGCTTGTACTTGTTGGGCGCGATCCAGCCGATGAGCTCGTTCTCGTGGGGCAGGAACTGGCGGCGCGGCTTGAGGCCGAGCTGGCGGGCCATGATCACGTTGTTGCCGATCTCCTCGTGGGCATCGAGCGGCAGGTGATTGGAATAGACCGCGCAGTTGCCGCGGATCAGGGCGGCATACCGGCCGTACACGCCGCCGGTCAGTGGCTGCACGCCGCCCCAGAACAGACCGTGATGGACGATGAGAAAATCGACGCCGCGCTCGACGGCCTGCTCAAAGGGCACGAGACCCGCATCCACGGCCGCGCCAATGCGCGTTACGCGCCCGTCGTTGGCCACTTGCAGGCCGTTGTGCGAGCCGGGGAAGTCCTTGAACGAGGGACGCCGCGTGCGTTTGTCGCAGTACTCGACGAGTTGTTGGAGCGAAGCCATGGGCGGAGGTTGGGGGGCGGGGTAGTGGCGGGCAAGCCCGCACCCCGTCAATGTTCCCCCTTGCCACGCACCGCCTGCTTCCCACCGTTGGCGTGATGTCAGACGGCAACAGTCTCGTTGATCTGGTGGCCCAGGCCACCGCCGGTTTCGGGCGGCGCCCGAGTTGGGACGAATATTTCATGGCCACGGCCAAGCTGATCGCCTCCCGCTCCAACTGCGAACGGCTCAACGTCGGCTGTGTCATCGTCAGCGCCGGCGACCGCAAGAACCGGCTGATCGCCGCCGGCTACAACGGCTTTCTGCCCGGCACGCCGCACGTGTCGCGTGTGCGCGACAACCACGAGCAGGCGACGGTGCATGCCGAGCAGAACGCCATCGCCGACGCCGCGCGCCGCGGTTCGAGCGTGGACGGCTGCACGGCTTACGTGACGCATTTCCCGTGTATCAATTGCGCCAAGATTCTCGCGGCCTCCGGCATCGCCGAGGTCAAGTACCACGAGGATTACGGCAACGATCCCCTGGTCGGGCCCATCCTCGCGGATGCCGGCGTCAAGCTGTCGAAGCTCTGATCGGGTCCACCGGAATTTCGTCATGAAGGAACGCCGCGCCTCGCGGAAAGCCTCCACCCTCGCGGGCCAGCTGCTGCTGGCGCATCCGGTGCTGCAGGATCCGAATTTCCGGCGCACGGTGGTTTTGCTTTCGTCGCACAATGACGAGGGCGCGATGGGCGTGATTTTGAATCGTCCGCTCAATCGCCAGATGGGCGAACTCAACACGGACTTTGCGATGAGCCCGCTGGCGGGCGTGCCGCTTTATCTTGGCGGGCCGGTTGAGCCGGAGCAGCTGATCCTCGTGACCTGGCATTGGATTCCGAAGGAGCAGGCGTTCCAGCTGCACTTCGGCGTCGAGGTGGAAAAGGCGCAGGAAATGGTCGGCATGCCGGGCGTCACGATGCGCGCTTTCCTGGGCTACGCCGGGTGGAGCAAGGGACAGCTCGAGAACGAAATGAATCACGACACCTGGCTCGCGACGCCGGTCGAAGGCGACTGGTTGATCAAGCAGGACGGCGTGCCGCTGTGGAAGGGCTTGATCGGCCACGTGCAGCCCGAGTTGAAGGTGCTGGCCGACGCGCCCGACGATCCGACCCTAAACTAGGCCCATCAGGCGGTTAGGGCGGGTAGGGGGAGCCTCAAAAAGACAGTTCCGAGGGAAAAAATCTTTTCCTTTGACACTGCCTTTCGCGACCCTCTTCTTCTGGGCCTTTATGAAAGTCGTTTCCTCCATCAAATCCGCCAAGGTTCGTCACCCGGCCTGTCAGGTCGTGCGTCGCAAGGGCAAGATTTACGTCATCAACAAGGTCGAGCCGCGTTACAAGGCGCGCCAGGGCTAATTAACCTTTTCCCACCGCCATGAAGACCGAAGGCCATCCCGCTCTCAACAATGTCTGCTTCCTCGATATCGGAACGGGCAAGAAGTTCCTTACCAAGTCCACGATGAAGTCCGCCCGTACCGAGAAGATCGACGGCCAGGACTACTTCGTCGTGGTGCGCGACGTCACGATGGATTCGCATCCCGCCTACACCGGCGAGAAGCGCCTCGTCGACACCGCCGGTCGCGTCGAGAAGTTCACCTCGAAGTTCAAGCGCGCCACCAAGGTCAAGTAAGCTCGCAAGAGTTTCCTCCTTTCGAAGCCCTCCCACCGCGGAGGGCTTTTTTGTTTTTCCGGCGAAGCCGGAAAAACAACCGTGCCGTAGCTCGCAGAGCGAAGGCGGGTACGCGCGCGTACCCTGAGAAAAGAATAGGCAGAAGCATATTTCGTGTGTTTCGTAACAGGCGTGGCCGCCCCCAAACTCATCTGCTTCGACTGCGATTCCACCCTGAGTGCCATCGAGGGCATCGACGAGCTCGCGCGCGTGCGCGGACCGGAGGTCTTTGCCAAGGTGGAGGAACAGACGCGCGAGGCCATGGATGGCAAAATCCCCGTTGAAGCGGTATTCGGCCGTCGCCTCCAAGTCATCCAGCCCGAGCAGGCGCACGTTGCCGCCATCGGCCGCCGGTACATCGAGACCATCGAACCCACGGCGGTCGCGACTGTCGCGCAGCTCAAGGCCGCAGGCTGGACGCCGATCATCGTCAGCGGCGGATTCCGCCCGATCATCGCGCCGCTGGCCGCGCATCTCGGCATCAGCCGCATCGAGGCGGTTGACCTGCATTTCGACCCGGCCGGCAAATACACCGGTTACGATGAGAAATTCCCGACAACGCGCTCGGGCGGAAAGCCCGAGATCATGCAGGCGTTGAAGGCGGAGTTGCATCCGTCGCGCCTTGTCATGGTGGGTGACGGCGTCAGCGATCTCGAAACCAAGCCCGTCGTCGACCTGTTCGTGGGTTTTGGCCGATATACTGAACGTCCCAAGGTGAAGGCGGGGGCGGTGGCCTTCATCCACAGTCTGTCGGAGCTTATCCCGTTGCTGAAGTGAAACGCCTCGCCGCCATCGTCCTTTTCCTGTTCGCCGTGACGGCGTGGGGTGCGGGTGCGACTTCCATCGCGACGTTTCCCAAGCCGCTCGAAAGTTACGCCGACCCGGCGGCGGCCAGTGTCATCGACGTGCTCAAGGCCCGGGTGGCGGCGGAGCCGTTCAACGCGGTGGCGACACTCATTTTCCTCCTCGCGGTCCTGCATACCTTCGCAACTGCCAAGATCCGCCACTGGGCGCATGTGGTGGAGGAGCGCCATTGCGAGCGGCTCAAAATCAAGGCGCGCGCCGGCGATTCCGATGGCGATGGTAATCCCGTCGAAGTGAGTTTCGCCGGGCAGGTCCTGCATTTCCTTGGCGAGGTCGAGGCGGTTTTTGGCATCTGGGTGCTCGCTCTCGCTGGTGCGCTGATCTGGTTCAAGGGGCTGCATACGGCGGTCCACTACGTCGCCGACACGGTCAACTACACCGAACCGATGTTCATCGTGGTGATCATGGCGCTGGCTTCGACGCGGCCCGTGATGCGCGCAGCGGAGCAGGGTTTGCAGCGGGTGGCGGCGCTGGGCAACGGCCGGCCCATGGCGTGGTGGCTTTCGATCCTGACGATCGCGCCGCTGCTCGGCTCGTTCATCACCGAGCCCGCAGCCATGACCATCGCCGCGCTCCTGCTCGGCAAGCAGTTCTACGCGCTGAAGCCCTCGCCGAAGCTGATGTACGCCACGCTCGGCCTGCTGTTCGTCAACATCTCGATCGGCGGCACGCTCACGCATTTCGCCGCGCCGCCGGTGCTGATGGTGGCACACGCCTGGGGTTGGAACATGGCGTACATGTTCACGCATTTCGGCTGGCACGCAGTGAGCGGCATCGTGCTCTCGAACGTGGTCTATTTCCTGGCCTTCCGGAAGGAACTGCTCGCCCTCCAGCCCCCGGCGAAAACGGAGGAGAAGGAGCCGGTTATTCCGCTCTGGGTGACGCTCGTGCACCTGGGGTTTCTTGCCTTCACGGTCTGGGCGGCGCATCACCCGGTGCTGTTCGTGGGCGGCTTCCTGTTCTTCCTGGCGTTCTCCCAAGCGACGGCGCACCACCAGAGCAAGCTGGAGCTGCGCGGCCCGATGCTGGTGGGCTTCTTCCTCGGAGGCCTCGTGGTCCACGGCGGCCTGCAGGGCTGGTGGATCGAGCCCGTGCTCAGCCGGCTGGGCGAGCTGCCGCTGTTCGCCGGTGCGACGATTCTCACCGCCTTCAACGACAACGCGCTGATCACCTACCTGGCGACGCTCGTGCCGGGCTTCAGCGAGGAACTGAAGTACGCCGTTGTGGCTGGCGCCGTGACCGGTGGCGGCCTGACGGTCATCGCCAATGCGCCGAATCCCGCGGGCCAGTCGATCCTGCAGCGCTATTTCCCGGGCGGCATTTCGCCGCTGGGTTTGTTGCTGGGCGCGCTCGTGCCGACGCTGATCGTCACGTTTTCGTTCATGGTGCTCTGACCGGCGGAGACCGGTCAGAGTCCGGTTGAATGCTTACGGGAACAGCCCGCGCTTGGCCTTGGCTTCGGCGACGCGCGCGATGCCGAGGACGAGGGCGGCGGTGCGGCGGCTGCAGTTGTGCTTCTTCTTGGTCTCGTCGACCGACGCCTTCGCCTTGGCGAGCATGCGGTGGAGTTTGTCGAAGACCTCGTTCTTGGTCCAATAGTAGTTCTGCAGGTTCTGCAGCCACTCGAAGTAGGAGACGATCACGCCGCCGGAATTGCAGAGCACGTCCGGGATCAGTTCGATATCGTCGCGCTGCGCGAGGATTTCGTCGGCCTTGTTGGACGTCGGTCCGTTGGCGCCCTCGGCGAGGACGCGACACTTCAGCTTGCCGGCGTTCTTTTCGGTAATGACGCCTTCCAGCGCCGCCGGGATAAGCACAGTGCACTCCTGCTCGAGGAGTTGTTCGTTCGTGAGATGGTCGCCGCCGGGGAACCCCTGCAAGGTCTTGTGCTCGGCGATCCAGGCGTTGGCCGCCTTAAGGTCGATGCCCTTGGCGTTGAACACGCCACCGGTGTAGTCGGAGATGCCCGTGATTTCCGCGCCCCAGTTGTAGAGCGCCCACGCAGCCTCGCTGCCGACGTTGCCGAAGCCCTGAATGATAACGGTGGTCTTTTCCGGGGCGATATTGAGGTCCTGCAGATAGGACTTCACAAACCACGCCACACCTTCGCCCGTAGCCTCGCGGCGGCCGAGCGAGCCGCCGAGCGCGATGGGTTTGCCGGTGATGACACCGGGATCGAAGTGTCCCTTGTGGTTGGAATAGGTGTCCATCATCCACGCCATGATCTGTTCGTTGGTGCCGACGTCCGGCGCCGGGATATCCACGTTGGGCCCGATGAACGGCAGGATCTCCTGCATGTAACGTCGCGAAAGACGTTCGAGCTCGGTCGGGGAAAGTTTGCGCGGATCGACGATGACGCCGCCCTTGCCGCCGCCATAGGGCAGGCCGGCGAGCGAGCATTTCCAACTCATCCACATGGCGAGCGCGGCGACTTCGCCGAGGGTGACGTCCTGGTGGAAGCGAATGCCGCCCTTGGCCGGGCCGGTGGACAGGTTGTGCTGCACCCGGTAGCCCTCGAAGATCTCGACGCGACCGTCGTCCATGCGCACGGGCATGGAAACGACGACGCAGCGCCGGGGGCGCTTGGTGCGTTCGCGGACCCCCGCGTCCATCCCGAGGATGTCGGCGGCGAGATCGAATTGGTTGCACGCCTGTTGAAACACAGGCGATTGATAGATCGTGTTGGTAAGAGCCATTGGGGTTGGGGCCGGGGAAGCGGCCCGGGTTTTGTTGGGGCTGACTTTGTCATAAACCCGGCCTTTAGCAATTGGCTTCCGGCTGTCTGAAAAACACATTAGCGCGGATTGCCCGGTCGAGAAAGGCGGCTGAACTTTCTCCTGACAGAGGGCTGTCAGGGCGCTGTGTTAGCCTTTTTGCCACTTCTGACTCTCATTAGCCGGTTATGCCTTTGTTCAAACTCCACTCTGACTACCAACCCACCGGCGACCAGCCCAAGGCCATCGCGGACTTGGTGCAGTCGGTGCGCGCGGGTAACCGGCACCAGACGCTTTTGGGTGTCACGGGCTCGGGCAAGACGTTCACGATGGCGAACGTCATCGCGCAGATGGACCGCCCGGCGCTGATCATCTCGCACAACAAGACGCTCGCGGCGCAGCTGTACTCGGAGTTCAAGGCCTTCTTTCCGGAGAACGCAGTCGAGTACTTCGTCAGCTACTACGACTACTACCAGCCCGAGGCCTATGTGCCGTCGAGCGACACCTTCATCGAAAAGGATTCGTCGATCAACGAGGAGATCGAGCGCCTGCGCATCTCGACGACCAGCTCGCTGGTCAGCCGGCGCGACGTGATCGTGGTGGCCAGCGTGTCGTGCATCTACGGCTTGGGCTCGCCCGAGGAGTTCAGCAACATGCGCATCTCGCTCCAGCGCGGCGGCACGATGAACCGGAACAAGTTCCTCGAGCGCCTCGTCGACAATCTCTATGAGCGCAACGACTACGACCTGAAGCGCGGCGCATTTCGCGTGCGCGGCGACGTGGTGGACGTCATGCCCGCGTACCTCGAACACGGCCTGCGCGTGGAATTCTTCGGCGACGAGATCGATTCGCTGACGGAATTCGAGCCGGTGACCGGAAACACGCTGCGCAAGATCGATCAATTCGATCTCTATCCCGCCAACCAGTACGTCACTTCGCGCGGCAAACTCGACACCGCCATCGCCGGAATCAAGGCGGAGCTGGAGGAACGGGTATCGTTCTTCGAGAAGAACCAGCAATACCTCGAGGCCCAGCGCATCCGCATGCGCACGACCTATGACCTGGAGATGCTGCAGGAGATGGGGTTTTGCAGCGGCATCGAGAATTACTCGGCGCACCTGACGAACCGGAAGCGCGGCGACCGGCCGTTCTGCCTGATCGACTTCTTTCCGAAGGATTTCCTGACGCTCGTCGACGAGAGCCACGTTACCATCCCGCAGATCGGCGGCATGTACAACGGCGACCTTGCGCGCAAGCAGACACTCGTGAACTTCGGCTTCCGCCTGCCGTCGGCGCTCGACAACCGGCCGCAGAGCTTTGCCGAATTTCAACAGATCACCGGACAGACGCTCTACGTCTCAGCCACGCCGGCGCCGTTCGAGCTCAACCTCTCCACGGTCATCGCAGAGCAGGTGATCCGGCCGACCGGGTTGGTCGACCCGGAGATCACGATCCGTCCGACCAAAGGCCAGGTGGAAGATTTGATCGGCGAAGTGCGCCGGGCAGTGGAGCAGGGCGAGCGTGTCCTTGTGACGACGCTGACCAAGCGTCTGTCCGAGGATCTCACCTCGTACATGCGCGACGCCAAGATTCGCGTTGAATACCTGCACTCGGATATCGATGCCCTCGAGCGCGTCGAGATCCTGCGCAACCTGCGTCAGGGTAATTTCGACGTGCTGATCGGCATCAATCTCCTGCGCGAAGGCCTGGACCTGCCGGAAGTGGCGCTCGTGGCGGTGCTCGATGCCGACAAGGAAGGCTTCCTGCGCAGTGCGACGAGCCTCATGCAGACGGCCGGTCGCGCCGCGCGCCACGAAAAGGGTCGCGTGATTTTCTACGCCGACAACATCACGGCCTCGATCAAGCACACGATGGATGAAGTCGCGCGGCGCCGGGAGAAGCAACTCGCATACAACAAGGAGCACGGCATCACGCCCCGCAGCGTGAAGCGCGGCGTCCAGGCCAGCCTGCACACCTATGATGGCAGCGGCGTCGACAAGAATGTCGCCGTGGCCGAATCGGTGGACGACGTGGCGGCGGTCATCGCCGAGTTGGAAGACGACATGCAGATTGCCGCCAACAAGTTGGAGTTCGAGCGCGCCGCGCTCTTGCGCGACCAGATCAACGCGCTCAAGTCGGGCGACTATAAGTCAACGGGCCCCAAGCCGGCCGCTTACGGCAAGAAGGCGAAGAAGCGGCCGAAGTAGTCGCAGCTGCTCCGCGCGGGCGTGAGCTTCAGTCTCCTGTGCGGTCCATGTGCATGCCTCGCCGGGTGGCGTCGCGCATGGCTTCCTGGTCGCCCTTCGTGTTCTCTCGCTCTACGAGTTCGCTCTTCTTGATGTACATCGGAATGTGGCTGCCGGTGGGAGTGTACCACACGTACTCATCCGCTGGTTTCTTTCCGCCTGCGGTTTTGGCCGGTGTGAAACAGCCTGTGAGAAAGACGCCAAGAAACACAGCTGTGATGGAAGAAAGAATTTTTCTCATCCTGCCGTTCGATTCCCTGGAGACGGGAAAAGCAAGCGATCCGCGATCAGCCGCCATCTTTGGCGGTCGTGTCCCCCTCCACAGTTGGGTGCGCCCGGCTTTAGTTCGCTAGCGGCAAAAAAACGCCGGCCGAAGGCGGCCGGCGTTGAGGCAATAAACTGCGAGGCGGGATTACCAGCTTACGTCGAGATAGGCCGTCGTCGGCGTGCCCCAGGAGGTCTTCGAGAGGATGCCGAATACGCTATAAGTTCCGGCCGCAACGGCTCCGCTGCGGTAGGTCGTCGGGTTGCCGTTCGAGCTTACCTGGCCGAGGGCCTGGAAAATCAGGAAGGACCCGCTCGTGTTGCTGTCGATGCCCATGGCGGCGGAGCCAGCCGCGGTGACGGTCACGCTGTCATTGATCTGATAAAAGCCGGAGCCTCCCGAGCTCCAGCTGTTGCTGTAACTTCCGGCAATTGCGACACCCGCGCCCAAGGCGGCGAGGGTGGCGAGGGCGAGCAACTTCTTTAGTTTGGCGATCATGTTGTATCTATGTTTTGGGTTTGGTTTGTCCGCTGCGTTGTGCGGCGGAAAGGCTGGCTCGAGGACGAGCCTGCCTGGGGGATAAATTCGGAACTGGGTGACATTCATGGCGCCCAGGGTTTTTCTGGAACCGGAACGAGACCGTAGCTTCCGTAGTCGATCCGATCCTGTACCTTCAGGCCCCGGACGAGCTCGCGGGCGAGCAGGGCTTCGCGTTGTTCGAGGAGCGGTTGTTCCAGCTGACTCCGAATAGCCGGCATCACGGCTTCGAGGGGTGGAGTCTCGCGCGCCAGAACTTGCTCGGGTGTCCACACGACATAGGCACCGTCCAGAAAGAACGGTCCCACGGCGGGTTTCGTTCCGACACTCGCAAGCGCCAGCGCCGGAAGGAAATCCAGCCCGGGCACCGCCGAATCCGCGCTCAGCGTCAGGACGACGGCAGAGCGTGCCCGGGTAGCAAGATCCGGGCGTTCGGGATGCTCGATCAGTCCACGGGCGTCCGCCTCGCGGGCGAAACGCAACAAGTGGCCGGACACGCGGGTTGGGCGGCTGTAATTTTCGGCATGCTCACGATAGTGCCGCTCGATCGTCGCGACCGTGATTCCCAACTGGGGCCGGAGACGTTCCTTTTCGTAGAGATCGAGCGCGAGGTAGTTCCGGTAGTTTTCCCGGTCTTCCGTAAATTGCGGCTCCCGGTCCACGCCGGTGTCGACGGCCTCCTGCCAATCAAATTTCGCGGTGACCAATTTGCGTGTTTCCGAGAAAATCCCGAGGGGGCCGGCCGGCAGACGGCTGCGGACATAGCGAGCGCCCTCGTAATCCAAATAGTCCTGCACGGTAACGATCGCCGGCCGATCTTGCAGCCGGTAGGAAGCCAGAGGCAGCGCCAGCAGCTCGGCGGAACTCTGGCGCTCCATCTGCAGTTCCATGGTCAGGCGATCCGCGGTGGTCCAGTCGAAGGCAAATTGGCAGTGATGCAGGACGGTGGTTTGGCGCTCGGTTTGAATGCGCTGCTTGTTCGCCCGCTGCCATGCGACGACCAGCTCAGGGCGAACGGAATCCAGTGACGGAGGATTGTTCGAGACAAGGTCCAGTACTTGATAGAAGAACAGATCGTCGCCCTCGCGTGCCTGCTGCCAGGAGCCGGGCTTCGCTTCCATGATGGCGTCGCCCAATCGGGCAAAAGGCTGGAACGGCCAGGCCAGGACGCCTTCGTACACCTCCGCCTGGCCCGAAATCCTCAGTCGCGGAAGCGCGTGCGACCAGTCGTCCCGCACGGCTGCGAACAGGCTCGGATCGGCGGCGAGAGGAGCCGATGCAGGCAGGCGAACCACGCGTGCGTTGTATCCTTGCTGAATCAAACGGTAGAGTTCGTTCCAGTCGGGCTCGGCCGTTTTGGATCGTGCATAGAGCCCGGCATAAAGCGGTCCTTCGAACTGCGTGAGCATGTGCCTCTCCATGCGCTGGACTTCTTCGACGACCTCCGTCCGGTCGCCGTAGCCTGATTTCAGGGCTTCGTGAATGATCACCTGCTGATTCAGGAAGCGGGAAAAACGGGCGCTGAGCTCGGCGGCGCTGGTCGGCTGGTTCACATCCTGGGCAAAGCGCCGGTAGTTTTTGTCCACGCGATACGAGGAAATCGTGAACTCTCCGATGGAGAGAACCGGATCGGTGTTGATCGATTCCGCGTGGGTGGATGACAGCAGTCCGAGAATCGCAACGACGCCGATCGCGAGGTGGCGGAGTTCGCGCGAGCGGCAGAAGAGATATGAGGGCTTCGGCATCAGATCAGACACGTCAGGACATTCCCGGGCCGGACTCTGGTTCGAAAAACGCCGCGCTGTTGAACGACGTTAAGGCTTCTTATTAGGCAATCATGCCAGCCAAAAATAAGGTCGAAGTTGCACAAACCGAACGCGGTTTGTGACTCACGCCGCTTGTTGCATAGCAAGGCTGCCGGCCAAAAAAACGCCGGCCAAATTGGCCGGCGTTGGAAAAGGAAGCGGGCGGAGCTTATTCCGCCTGCGGACTGCTGCTGCCGCTCTGGTTTTGGCGGCACTCGTTCATCACGCGCAGCCAGATCTCGCGCAGGTCGAAGAGGCGGGGCAGCGCATACTCACGATAACGGATGGCAAGCGGGGTGGCGCTTGCGTCCGGTTCGTTCAGGCGGGCGAGGGTCAGATTGAGTTCGCGGAGGGCCTTCTTGAAGATGACCACGGCGAGCGTGTAGTCGCCCATTTCCAAGGCTTGGACGCCTTGCAGCGCCTGTTCGTTGCCGCGGTAGAGCAGCGACTGGAGGGTGATGCCCAGGGCCGGCGGAACGCGATCCGGTTGCGCGGCGACGCGTTCCCAATGGGCCAGCAGGCTCACATAAAGGGCGCGGGTGGAAATGTAGACGGGATTGCGATGCAGGGTGTACGGATCCCAATCGCCTTCGAAAGTCTCTTCGGGGCCGATTTCCTCGGCCTCGTCCAGGACTTCAGGCGGCTCGGCGAGCTCCCAGCCCATGCGGCGGGCGGCCTCGTCGATCCGGTCCATAGCGGCCGGCAATTGGTCGTAATGCTTGATGTAGTCCCGAACTGCCGTCTCTTGGGTGGCGAGGTACTTCGTCCAGTCAGCCTCGGTCCAGGCAAGTTCTCCACAGTCGTCCCAGTCGTTGTCGAACAGCCCGTCGGAATCAGGATTCGTCATGTAAGGAATACGCTTTTCAGCGTGTGAATGCACAATGCGTGCCGGGTGCAGTCTGGCAAATAAAATTCCGGTTCTGGACCCGGGTTGGTGTTGTGTCGGTGCGGTGCGGGCTTTTTCTGCCTGCATGTCTGGGGTTTATCATATCACAGTGTTTTTCAGCGGACGCGTACAGGGCGTGGGTTTCCGTTACCAGACAGTTCAGGTCGCCAAGGAATTCGAAGTTTCCGGCTGGGTGATGAATTTGCCCGACGGGCGGGTTCAGCTCGAAGCGGAAGGACGGTCAGGCGAAGTGAAGGATTTTATTGCGGCCTTGCAGGAGCGGATGGAGGGATATATCCGCAAGGTCGAACAATCAGACGAGACACGGGCGCCACAGTTTTCGGGCTTCATTATCCGATAGATGGAAGTTTCCCCACGTTGGGCCGTGGAGCTCGATGCCGTCGGCAAGAGTTACGCCGGAGGCTGGTCGGGTGAAAAGCGCCACGCGATCTCCGGCCTCACCCTGAAGCTCGCTCCCGGCCAAGTACTCGGGCTGCTCGGACCCAACGGTTCCGGCAAGAGCACCACGCTGAAAGCGCTGGCGGGATTGCTGAAACCCACTGAGGGACACTGCCGGATTTTCGGCCATGCGGCGGGGAGCGACGCGGCCCGAGCGTTGGTGGGCTACATGCCGGATGCGCTGCAATTTCCCGCGCGGCATAGCGCGCGGGAAATGCTTTCGTACTACGCCGCGCTGAGTGCGGTTCCGGTGAATACGGCCGAGAATCGGATCAACGGCGCCTTGGTGTGGGCCGGGCTGCGGGCGGTGGCCGACCAGAAAATCGGCACGTTTTCCAAGGGCATGCGTCAGCGCCTGGGCCTCGCCCAGGCCATCCTGCACGAACCGCAGGTGGTGCTGCTCGATGAACCGGCGAATGGCTTGGATCCGGAGGGGCGCATCGCGCTGGGCTGCATGATCCGCGATCTTGCGGCCCAGGGACGCACGGTGATCTTCAGTTCCCATTTGCTGGCCCAGGCGGAACACATCTGCGACCGACTCGCGCTGATGGGGCAGGGGCGCCTGCTGGTCGAAGGCTCGCTGGAGGAACTGCTGGGACCGGGCCGTCCGCGGTCCGCGGAATCCTCGCCCTTGGAAAAACTTTACCTGGAGAAAATCCATGGCCGCGGCTGACCCCGGCCTTTTCGGCGTCGCCGTTTCGTGGCGCCGGGTACGCACCGTGGCGTTGCACACGCTGGCGGAAGCCCTACGCCTGCGGCTTGCGCACCTGCTCATCGCGGTCGGAGTCGGCCTGATCATTCTGGCGCTCGGGTTGCGGGAATTTAATTTCGGCGCGGCGGAGTTGAAGTTCATCGCTGACTTCGGACTGGGGGCGATTGGGTTGTCTGGCACCGTGCTGGCGGCGCTCGCCACGGCCCAGCTTTACTTCGACGATCTCACCAGCGGCATCGCGGCCAGCATTCTCGCGCGGGCTGTGCGGCGTTCCGAATATCTTGCGGGTCGCCTGGCGGGCATCGCCGCCTTGCTGGCGATTTTCGTCGCGGCGCTGGCCGTCGTGCTCGGCGCGATCATCGCTGTGCGCGAATCGCAGCTGGGGGCAACGCTGGCGCCGCTGCCGGTCTTTTTGCAGGCGTGCGCTTTCGTCTGGCTCAAGGTGAGCTTGGTAGCGGCCATGACGCTGCTGGTGTGCAGCTACGCCGGATCGTCCCTCTTCGCCAGCTGCGCGGGGCTGATGCTGGCGGTGATTGCGCACCTGCGTCCGTTCACGAGCGCGTCCGGCTGGCTGGGCTTCCTGCGGCTGTGGCCCAATCTGGCGCTTTTCGATGTCGGTGCCCTGTTGACTGACGGACACGGGCTCTCGCTCGTGGCTCTTGCCGGGTTGCTGGGCTATTGGGCGATGTTCATGGCGCTGCTGGTCGGGCTCGCATCCTATGTTTTCAAGCAGCGCGAAATTTGACGCCCGGCAGGTGGGGTTGCCCGCAGTGATTCTGCTCGCGACGGTGCTCATCCTGCGACCACTGGAATCGCAGCTGGCGTCCGCCTCTTGGCCCATGGGTAACATCTTTGGCGTCATGGGCGGCATGCGAGCCGTGGTGGCGAGCGGCTTCTGGTTGCGGGCCAACCGGGTGTGGGAAGAGCGCGATGCCGCGGCCACGACCGCCTATTTGAAGCTGACGGTCGCGGCCGATCCGGGCCCGCGATACTTCTGGCTGAACGGCGCGCGGATGATCGCCTACGATCTGGCAGATTGGCGCACCACCGCGGACATGCCGGTGGCGATGCGGCGCAAGATCGCGGAAGAGCAGGCGCAGGCGGCCTTGGATTTTCTGGGCACCGGGTTGCGCGTGCATCCGGACGATCCCGCCGTGTTGATCGAGATGGCTAACATCCGACTACGCTTGCTGGACGATCGGGAAGAGGCGGCGCGTTTGTTCCGGCAGGCGGCGGAGCAGCCCGGCGCGCCGTATTACGCGGCGCGGATTTATGCGGAACTGCTCATCCAACTCGGCCGGCCGGGCGAGGCGCTGCAGTGGCTGAAAAATATTTTGCCCGGGTTGCCGGCAGATGATCCTTCCGCCCGACGCGAGGTAGTGGGTCAGCGCATCAAGGCGCTTGAAGCGCAATTGGGCGCCGGGTAACACTGCTCCATGTCTGCACCGATTTCCTGGCGTCACTGGCTCGAGGCGGCGCGTCCCAAGACGCTGCCCGCGGCGATCATTCCGGTCATGGTCGGCACGGCCCTGGCGGCGGCGCATCACACGGCGGGTTATGGCAAGGCGGCGATCTGCCTGGCTTTCTCGCTGTTGGTCCAGATTGGGACGAACTTTGCCAACGACTACTTCGATTTTGTGCAGGGCGCCGACACGCCGGAGCGGGTCGGGCCGCGCCGGGCCGTGGCGGCAGGGCTGATTGCACCGGCGACCATGCTGGCCGCGACCTGCGTGGTGCTGGGCTTGGCCTTTCTCGTCGGCCTGCTGCTGGTGCGGAGCGGCGGCTGGGTTTTGTTGCCGGTCGGCATCGTCAGCATCGTGTGCGCGATTGCCTACACGGGCGGGCCGTTTCCGCTGGGCTACAACGGGCTCGGGGACGTTTTCGTGTTCATTTTCTTCGGACTGGTGGCGGTCTGCGCCACGTTCTATGTGCAGGCGGGCTACGTTGCGCCGGACGTCGTTTCGTGTGCCGCGGCGGTCGGGCTGCTGGCGGCAAATATCCTGGTCGCGAACAATTATCGCGACGTCGAAACCGACGCGCGCGCGGGCAAGAAAACCCTCGTGGTGCGTTTCGGGCGCCGGTTTGCGATGTGGCAATACGCCCTGTCCGCGCTGGTGGCGCTGCTTTGTCCGCCGGCGTTGTTGCTGACGGGTTATCGCTGGCCGGTGTTGCTGCCGCTGATCCTGTTTCCGTGGGGCTTCAGCCTGACGCACCGGCTCGGGCGGTCAGTCGAGCCGACGGAGCAGATCGCGATCCTGGGCAGCACCGCGAAGTTCCTGGCGGCGTTCGGCGTGCTGCTTTGCGTCGGCCTCGTTTTCGGGAAATAAAAAAAGCCGGAGCGCAGGCTCCGGCTTGAATCGGGAACGCGGCAGATCAGATCTTTCCGGCGAGCTTCGTCTTGAGCGAAGCCTTGTCCATCATGCCGACGAAGGTGTCGGCCAGCTGGCCGCCCTTGAAGAGGAGCATGGTGGGAATGGCGCGGACGCCGTACTGGGCGGCGAGCTCGCCGTTGTCGTCCACATTGACCTTCGCGATCTTCAGCTTGCCGTCGAGCTCGGCGGCGAGCTCGTCGAGGATCGGGGCGATGGCCTTGCAGGGTCCGCACCACGGAGCCCAGAAGTCCACGAGCGTGGGAGTGGCGCTGCCCACGGCGCCGGCGAAAGAGTTGGTATCGAGATGTGCGATTTTTTCAGACATGGAAGTGAGTTAAAGCAGGGGTGGAAGAAAGGCAAGTCACGCGCCGGACGGCTGGTTTAGCGGGGCGTGGACTTCGCGATGATGTCAGCGAGTTCGCGCGGCTCGACCGACTGCAGGCTCTTGTGGCGGCGCTTCAGGGCCTCGAAGGTCTTGACCACGGTTTCGGTCATGCGGCCATGGGTTTCCTCCGAGCCACCCACGATGGTGAATTTCTCGCCGGACGTAAGGCGTTTGTGTCCATCCTGGTTGTCCAGGCCAAGCCCCACCAGGTGGGCGGGATTAGCTTTCGGGCGACGGGTGGCTTTCTTCATCTTGCCCTGTCACCGTGGTTGGCTCCGCCGCAGTTTCAAGCGGCTTTTCCTCCGCTGCGGCCTCGGTTTCGGCCGGGGTGTCGAAGGAAGAGGTAAGCTCGGGCGCCGGGGCATTGGCCGCGGCCGGATCCTCTTCGACGGCCGTGCAGAGAATGTCGGAAAAAGACTCGTCCTGCTGGACGCGGAGCTTTTTCAAACGAGTCAGCTCGAGGACCGCGAGGAACGTGGCGACCAGCTTGCGGAGCGTGATCTTCTCCTCGAAAAGGTGGGAGAAAATGAAGCTCTTCTGCGTCTTGATGCGCTCGAGCAGGTATTCCATCTGGTCGGCGACCGTGACCTGTTCGCGATGGATTTCGCCGACGACGAGCTTCTCGGCCAGGCGGCGCAGGACGAGGTTGAAGGAGTTCCAGACCTCGATGCGATCGACGTGCTGCAGCGGGCGCTCGGAAGAAGGCGCGAAGGCCGAGGCGGGACGCGCCAGCTTGTTCGCGGCGTCGAGGGCCATCTGGTTGAGGTTGCCGGCAGCCTCTTTGAACTTCTTGTACTGGAGCAGCTGGTGGACGAGTTCCCAGCGCGGGTCGAGGTCGTCTTCCTCGGCGTTGGGATCGACCGCTTGCTGGTGCTTCGGCAGCAGCATCCGGCTTTTGATCTCCATGAGCGTGGCCGCCATGACGAAGAACTCGCCGGCGACCTCGATCTGGAGGTCCTTCATCGCATAGATGACCTCAAGGTACTGCCGGGTGACGGTCGAAATCGGGATGTCGTAGATGTCGAGTTCGCTCTTCCGGATGAGGAAAAGGAGCAGGTCCAACGGACCCTCGAAAACGGGAAGTTTGATGCGATAATCGGCTTCGGCAACCACGGCCAGAGTCGAGGGTGAGGCCGGGATGCCTGCAACCGGAAAATGGCCGCCAGGCATCGCTGGGCGCTGGTCATCCCGAGCGAAGCGAGGGATCTAGATTCGCCTGAATAAATACCCGGCTCGGACCGGCGTAACCGGCGAGTTGCTCGATGCGGTCAAAGCGGAAGCCCAACTTGCCCAGCAGGCCGATGGAAGCCGGGTTTTCGAGCGCCGTGATGGCGAGAATCTCGTGCATCTTGAGGACCTCGCGCCCATGGAGCAGGACGGCCACGGACGACTCGTAGCCGTAGCCCTTGCCGTTGTGTCGGGCGAGAAAGGCGAAGCCGAGGTCCGGCAGCGGCAGGATGTCGCGTTTCAACAGCCCGTTGATGCCGACCGGCGTGCGGTCGGCTTTCAGCTCAACCAGCCACAACCCATGGCCGTGGCGGGCGTAGCTGGCCAGCGGGCCATCGCGCAGGTATTTCTCCGCGCCGGCGATGTCGCGCACTCCGCGATCGCCGATGTAGAGGTGGAACGCCGGCTCGTTCAGCAGCTCCAATATGAAAGGCGCGTCCGCGAGGGTGAGTTCGCGGACCAAGAGCCGTTCGGTGTGCAGCGCCAGCATCAATCCATCACTTTACGGCCACCACAAAAGTCTGCAACCCGCTGT
This sequence comes from Verrucomicrobiota bacterium, assembly GCA_048498955.1. GTDB lineage: Bacteria > Verrucomicrobiota > Verrucomicrobiia > Opitutales > Opitutaceae > Lacunisphaera. The sequence goes on from JBEHWZ010000009.1 coordinate 64,008, forward strand.
TGTCCTGGGTGAGCTTCAAGCGGGACCAGGGCAGTTTGGAAAGTATCGCCTCGAGTTGCTCGGTTGTGCGGTACTGGGTGATCAGCTCGAAGGCCTGCAGGAACGCTTCGCTGCGCTTTTCGTAGCGCGTCGCGCTGGTGTAGAAGGTCCCGCCCGGCGCAAGCTTGTCGAAGACGTTGCGATAAAAAACCTCGAGCTCGGGAGTCTTGAGGAATTCACCCAGGCCGGTGCTGACCATGCCATGAAATTCGCCCACCGGGTAGGTGTCGGCCAGCAGGGCGTTGCCCTGGTGAAAAATCCGCCGGTTTACGCCGCAGTCGCGGGTAAATTGGTCGGCGAGCTGCAACAGTTCCGGGTCGATATCCATGCCATAGTAATCGATGCGCGCCAGCAGCGCCGGATCTTCCTTTTTCAAAGTGGCGCAGAGTTCGGTGAGATCACGGGGCAGGCCGCAGGGGATGGCGAGCATGCGCAAAGGCCCCGGGGTGGCGCGGAGCTGCTCGAAGGCGCGACGCATTTCCACCTGCGCCTGCTTGTAACGCAGGTGAAAGGCCCGGGTTGCCGGAAGATTCAGGAAGACCTCGTCCAGCCAGCGACCCAGGGGCGTGATGCCTGACGGCTCCATGCGGTAGATGTGGTCGGCAAAGCGATAGCTGCCGGAACGCAGCATGCCCTCCCGCGCCATGTCGCTGAGCGTGGCGATATAGTAAATGGGCAGCCAGTGAAGGCTGCCTTCGCGCAGCAGCTTGCGGGTCAGGCTGCGGGCCCGCCGGGTCCGGTTGTTGGCCAGAATGGCGGCGGACGCGCGCACGTCGAACACCTCGACTGGATCCGCATGGCGGCGCAGAAAACCGACGAGCAGAAAGACGATGAAACCGATGAAGCCCCACGGCACGGCCGGCGAGCCGTGGGCCCAGCCCAGCCAGATCGCCGTGTCGATTGCGGCGCCGCCGGTCAGGCTGAGCACCGCCAAGGTGGCCCAGACGGCGCTACGCTTGTGGTCCCGCAAGCCGACCAGGCAAAGGGAGAGGCCCGCCAGCGCATAAACATAGAACACACCATACAACCACGGATGCAGGCGTTCGTAGCCTGGCAGCAGCGAGGAGGCAGCGAGCGTCAGCAGCAGCGCAAGGGTGAGGACAGCGGCCAAGGCAGCCCCGATGCGGGCCATGCCGCCGCGACGATAGCCCAGCAGGACCGGCAACAGCCAGGTGAACAAGGCGGGCGCCAGGCTGATGGGCCAGAGAATGAAAATCAGCCGCAGCACGGGATGGGCATTGGCGAAGCCCGGCGTGAAATTTTCGCCAACGGCCAGCAAGAGGGAAACGGATCCGGCAGGGGTGGTCATGAAGGGGAAGGGGATTCCTCGCCGAGCCCGGGCATGGTCCAGAGCTTGGCTTCATAAGGCAGCACGCTGAGGTAAACCTCGTTGTCGATGGCGATGTACTTGTTCAGCAGCGCGGCCGTGCCCGGCTGGGTCTGCAGCCACTCGCGCACCCACTCGAGATGGTCCTTTTCGTCGCGGATCATCGTTTCGAACGTGGCGCGCGCGGCTTCGGGCACGCCGGGGGACTTGCTCTCTTCCGTGAAGCGTTTGTGGACGCGGCGCTCAAAAATCTGGGTGAAGGCCAGCACCTCGGCGAGGTTGGCGGGCGTGCCGCCGTGGTCGTTGAAGAGCGACTGGTAGCTGCGGTGGATCCGGATGTACGGCAGCTTTAACTGGCTTATGCAGGCCGACCAGAGTTCGGAGTGCCGCGCCTCATCGGCGCAATGGGTGGTGAGCTGGGCAATGAGATAGGGATCGCTCGTGGTGCGGATCATGCGGCCGAGCAGAAGCGAGCCCTCCAGTTCGCTCTGACGATACCAGTTGAATTTCCAGGCGAGGTTGCGGGTGGTCGGGTCCATGGCGCTCGGGGGATCAGGCGATGCCTTCGCCACACAGGTTCACGAGGCGCTGGTTGATGCCGACGATGGCGGTGAAGTCGTTCTTCTCCGCGATCGGCACCTCGTCGACCACGAGGGCCCCGAAGTGGGTGAAGTTGCGCGCGGCATCCAGCACCACCGCCTTTTCCGCGGGCGACCGGCCGACCCGCCGGGCCAGCAATTCGTAGCCGAACTGCGAATGCCGCACCTCGTCCTGCGCCACGAGGTGGAGAATGTGTTTCAGCACGGGTTCCTTGCTGGCGCGCGAATCCTTGAAGAAGGAATGAGCCGCGAAGTGTTCGCTCATGAAGTACTGCGTGAGGACACGCGTGGCGGAATCGTACTTCAGGCCCAGGTTGCGGCGGCGCACGGCGACGATGTCGTCGTCGGTGACCGCGTGGCCCCCGATCCGCTCAAGGTACAGGTTGAAGACGTGGAAATGCTTGTAGCTCTCGTAGAGCTGCACGCTGAAGATAGCGGTCGCGGTGGGGTCGTCCCACAGCACGTCGAGCACCCGCGGCGTCAGAATGGGGAAGAACGATTCGATCAGCGCGGAATCGCGCAGGCGCTTGAGCAGACCCGTCTGGGAACGGGCGAGTTCGACATCGATGCGGTCCCAGGCGATGTCGGTCTCGATGAACCAGCGCTGCATCTCTGAAGTGGAAAGATATTCGTTGTAAGTCATGACGGGGAAACGGAGGGGCGGCGGGTGGCGCGGGTGTCGATCAGGTGAACGAGGTCGCCGACGGTCTTGAGCTGCGCCACCTCGTCGATGGAAAGGCGCACGCCATAGTCGGTGTCGGCCGTGCAAAGCAGCTCGACGAGATCGAGGCTGTCGCTGCCGCACTCCGCCAGCGTGGCCTCGGGCCGAAGCCGCGCGGCGAGTGCGGGCATCACTTGCAGCAGGCGGGCGTGAATCGCGCGTTGGGCGGGCGGCCGGGCAGCCCATGCCTCGGTCCGGAAATCGGGAGCCGGTGTGTTCATGGGCGGTTGCAGCAGGATTCCCAACGATCCAAGCCAAAGGCGATGCAGGCGGTGTGCGCCGGGCCGCCCGCGGCCAGACTGATGTGGAAACGCTCGCCAAAGAAAGTCCCGTGACGGTTGGTGCTGGCGATCGCGAGCGGCGCGGGGTGCGGCACGACAAACTCCTTCTTGGTCTCCTGCAGCCGCTGCATCATCACCTTGCCCTTGGCCGTGGGCAGGAAAAAGGGATCCTCGGCTGTGACCCAGTCACCGGTGATGCCCGCCGCGGCGGCGATCCGGCTGATGCGCTCCCGAGCCTCGGCCACCTTCGCCTCGATCCAATCGGGCGCACCGCACAGCACGATCTCGCGCATCTCGAACTCCACCTGGCGGCGGCCGGGGACAAACTCGGCTTCGTGGCGGAAGCAGCGGCCACGGGCGGTGAGAACCAGCGGGGCGGAGAGCGCCAAGCCTTCCCATTGCGTGTAGGCGTGGTAACAAACCGCGGGAGAAAGCAGCCATCCGCTGGGCGCAAGGTTGCGCGCCTCGAGCAACTCACCGGCCGGGGCCGTGGGCTCGACGCACGCGCAGGCGCTCATCAGCAGGTGCGGAAAGGCCTGCTGGTATTCCGCGCGTTCCAGCACGGCGCGGCCGATGAGCGCCGGGAACTGGGCTTCGGTGGCTTTCCACTCCACGGCCCAGTCGACAAACTGGCGGTCAAGGGCCTCGAACCCGGCCAGGCGCTGGCCGGAGCGAATGGGGGCGGCGGTGGGCGTTTCGTTCATGAGGTGCGTTCGGACCAGAAAGTGTCGGCGATGGCGGTGACGGTTTGAAAATGCTTCATCACCACCTTGTCCGTCGTGACGTCGCGGCCGGTTGCGCGCTCGACAAAGGCGATGACGTGCAGGATGGCCATGCTGTCGATGATGCCGGAGCCGAAGAGCATGGTCTGCGCGTCGACCCCGGGATTGCGCGGCATCTTCGGGCTGAGGGCCGGGAGCTCGAGATTGATGAAATCGCACAGCGCTTTTTCGAAGGCGGCGCGATTGGGATAAGCGGGGGTGGATGAATTCATCGGGAAGGGGCGGGGGCGATTTCCCGGCGGCCAAAATCGCTCGCGAGCGCGGAGTCGATCACGCGGCCCAGCCAGGGATGCCAATCCGGGAAAGGCAGCGGCCCGCCGAATACTTCCTCCGCGTGGCGGGTTTGGTAACGCTTGGGATAAAAGAGCTCGGGAAGAAAGGAGTCCACCGACTCGAGCACCTGGTTGAAGAGGAAATCCCGGCTTTGCGCGATGGAGGTGCGGAAATCGTCGAACGCGGCGCGCGTGGCCAGCACGGGCGGCACGATCTGGCCGCTGCGCCAGGCCGGATTTGCGGCGGAGAATTTCTCGGTGCCCAGGTCCAGCAGGGCCGCCAAAGGCACGGCTTGGGCGCCGCGACTGAGGTGATAAATGCCCTGCGGTTGCGCCGGGCGGGCCAGCAGCCGGGTAATGAAATCCGCGACGAGTTCGGTATGCAGCAAGTCGAGCCGGGTCTCCTCGTTCCCGGGGATCATCGGCAGCAGGCCCGCATGCAGCCAGCGCAGGGTGGTGTGAAAGGCGCCCGGGCGGTGCAGTCCGCCGTCGGTGGCGCTGCCGACCACGGTGGCAAGCCGGACGATCTCGGGTCGCAGCCGCGACGCCAGCACCAGCGACTCAGCGGTCCACTTGGTGCGTTCGTAGGCGTTCACGAAGCCCTGTTCGCCGAGCAGAGGCTTTTCGGCAATTTCGCCCGTGCGCCGGCCGGCTGCACAGGTGGTGCTGAAGTGAATGAAACGGGGAGCGGGCGATTGGTGCTGCGCCCATTCGAGGAGGCGGCGCGTGCCTTCGACATTGATGGCAGCCAGCATGGCGTCCGGGGCACGGAACTTCGTGCTGGCGGCGAGATGCAGCACCGTGTTGACCGGCCCAATCGTGGCCAAGGCGGCGAGCCCGTCGTCGTGCTCCAGGTTGCCGGGCACGATCGTAAGGGTGGAGCGGTTGACTTGCGGGTAATGCCGCGCGAGTTGCCCGGTCAGCGCGGTGGCGTCACCGCGGACCAGCGCGAAGATGCGGTCATGCTGCGGCCGTGCCAGCAGTTCGGCGAGGAGCGGAAGACCGAGGGCGCCGGTGGCGCCGGTGAGAAGAAGAGTGCGCATCAGTCTTCCAGCACGAGGCCACACCAGCTGGAGCCAAACCCATAGGTGAAGAGAAGGCTGCGCTGGCCCGCGGGCCGCGCGGGTTGGGCGCGCATTTCCGCCAGATGGATGAAATTGTCGGCCGCGATCGTGTGGCCGAATTTGCGCGGGCTTTGGTAGATCCGCTCCGGCGGGATGCCGGTCAATTGCGCGAGGATGCGCCAGCTGTTGGCACCGACCCCGGTGGGTACGATGCAGTCGATGTCCGTGGGCTTCAGCCCGGCTTGCTGCAACAGCTGGTTGATGACGAGGCGTGAGGTGGGGAAATAGGAGGCGATGATCTCCTTCTCCTTTTCGGGTATGTTCCAGTAATAGCCCTTGGAGACCTGATGATAGCCCACCCAGCGACCGCGTTTTGCCCGGCGCGAGACCACCACCGCGGCGGCAGCGTCGCTGATGACGTTGTACATGATCTCGCGCGGTGCGCCCGCCGGGAGAACGTCGGCTCCGACACAGAGCACGTGCTGGAGGGCGGGTTCGGCCAACAGCAGCGCGTGCGCGGTGCGCAGCGCACTGAACATGCCGCTGCAACCTTGCTGGGCGTTGCCCAGCACCGAGGCGCGCTCCAAGCCAAGTTCGTTTTGCAGCCAGCTGGCCATGTAGTTGAACCGGGACAGCAGTTCAGTCATGGGGCCTGCGACGGGCGATGCGGAGCGGCGAACGTGATTCTCGGGCAGAGCACTGGCCCAGATGAGGACGTCGATATCCTTCGCTTCCAGCCCTGCATCCCGCAGCGCGGAGAGGGCGGCAGTGCGGGCGAGTTCGCCCAGATCGCTGTCGGAAGGGATCACGTGGCAATGCTCGAATCCCAAGTCGGAAAGCACCGCCGGAGCCGAGACCAGCTCCCCGCGGGCGTGCAGCTCAGTCAGTGTCAGTTTTTGCGAGGCGAGGACGCCCGCGACGCCGCTCAGGCCGATGGACCCAGTGCTCATGGAAGAAGACGAGGAAGGAATACACCGAAAGGTGTCATGCAGGGGCCCGCGATCGGAAGCGAAGCGACGCGCCCCAGCGTTGGCAAGTGGCTAAAAAACAGAGAACCCCAACCATCACGTTTGCGGTGATCGCAAACGTGGTGATTGAGGTCTCAACAATCATGTCGCGCGAATCGCGCGCGGCCGGACTGTGGCAGATCTGGGACGCTTAGACCAATAGCAGCGCCGGCTTCTCGAGGAGCTCCTTGAGCGCGCCGAGGTAGGCGGCGCCGACGGCGCCGTCGAACACGCGGTGATCGCAGCTCAGGGTCACGGTCAGCGTCTGGCCCACGACGATCTGGCCGTTCTTCACGACCGGCTTCGTCACGGTGGTGCCGACCGCGAGGATCGCGGCGTTCGGCGGGTTGATGATGGCGGTGAACTTCGGGATGCCCATCATGCCGAGGTTCGAGACGCAGAACGTGCCGCCGGTGTAGTCGGCGGGCGCGAGCTTCTTCTCCTTGGCCTTCTTGCCGAGGCCCTTCACTTCGGTGCTGATCTGGAAGACACTCTTGAGGTGGGCGTCGCGCACGACCGGCGTGATGAGACCGTCCTCGAGCGCGACGGCGAACGCGACATGGGCCGCGCCGTGGGCGCGGATGTGTGTGCCTTCCCAGGAGGAGTTCACGGTCGGAACCTTGCGCAGCGCCTCAGCCGAGGCTTTGAGCACGAAGTCGTTCACGGAGAGCTTAACGCCCTGTGCTTCGAGACCGGTGTTGAGCTGGGCGCGGAGCGCGAGCAGCGGCTCGGCGTCGATCTCGATGTCGAGGTAGACGTACGGGATCGTCGTGGTCGACTCGACCATGCGCTTGGCGATGACGCCGCGCATGTTGGAAACCGGAATGAGGCGTTCTTCCTGGACCGGCCCCTTGTTGCCGACGGCACCACCGGTGAAAGTGGCAGCGGACTTGCCCGCGGCAGCCGAAGCGGCGGCGGACTTGAGCAGGGAAGGATTGGCGGCGGCGGCGAGAACGTCGGCCTTCACGATGCGGCCGTGCGGGCCTGTGCCGGTGACGCGGGAGGCGTCGACCTTTTGCTGCTCGGCGATCTTCTTTGCGAGCGGGGAGATTTTCAGGCGGGCATCGGTGGCAGCCGGAGCGGCGGCAACCGGCGCCGGAGCTGCGACGGGAGCCGGAGCCGCCGGAGCGGCCACGGGGGCTGGCGGCGGAGCGACCGGGGCGGGCGCAGGCGCGGCAGCCGGAGCGGCAGCCTTGGGCGCATCGCCCTTCGGGGCCGGAGCGGCGGGAGCTTCGACGGTTTCACCGGCCTTGCCGATGGCGCAGAGGCCGGCACCGATCGCGACCTGCGAACCGGCCGGAGCAAAGATCTTGATGAGCGTGCCGGAGAAGAACGACTCCAGCTCCATCGTCGCCTTGTCGGTTTCGACTTCGGCCAGCATGTCGCCGGCTTTGACGGCGTCGCCTTCCTTTTTGAGCCACTTGACCAGCGTGCCCACCGTCATGGTGTCGCTGAGTTTCGGCATTTCGATGATATCGGCCATGGGAGGAGGCGGCGGAGCCGCCGGTTAGGAGTTAAGAGTTACTTGTTAAGAGGTTTCTTGGATTCGGGTTTGAGGGGTTGGATGTCTAACTCCTAACCCCTCTAATCCGGAACTGCAGTCTTACTTCATCACGCCGAGAGCCGCCTGGTAGATGCGGTCGACGTTGGGGAGCTGGAGCTTCTCGACGGCCGGCGAGTAGATCGCCGGAGCGTCGATGGAATTCAGGCGCATGACTGGCGCATCGAGGTAGTCGAAGGCCTTTTCCTGGATGAGGCACGCGACCATCGCGCCGACGGAGCAGAAGGGCTTGGACTCTTCCACGTAGAGGACACGGTTCGTCTTGCGCACGGAAGCGAGGATCGTCTCTTCATCGAGCGGACGGATCGAGCGGAGGTCGACGACCTCGGCGTTGATGCCGTGCTTTTCCTTGAGGAGGTCGGCGGACTTCAGCGCCATCTGGATGGCGCGGCCGTGACCGATGATGGAAATGTCGGTGCCCTCGCGCATGACCTTGGCGGAGCCGAGCGGGATGAGGATATCGCCATCCGGCACTTCGCCGGTTTCACCGTAGAGCAGGGTGTTCTCGAGGAAGATGACGGGGTCGTTGTCGCGGATCGCGGACTTGAGCAGGCCCTTGGCGTCAGCCGGCGTCGACGGAACGACGACCTTGATGCCCGGGTGGTACGCCGCGATGGACTCGGGCGTGTGCGAGTGCGTGGCGCCGACGTTGGTGCCGCCGTTGGCGGGGCCGCGGAGGACGATCGGGCAATTGATCAAACCGCCAGACATGTAACGGACGTTGGCGGCGTTGTTGAAGATCTGGTCGAACGCGACGGAGTAGAAGCTGAAGAACATCAGCTCCATGACCGGGCGCATTCCGAGCATCGATGCGCCGAGGCCCATGCCGATGAAACCGGCTTCGGAGATCGGGGTGTCGACGATGCGCTTCGGGCCGTACTTGGCCAGGAGGCCCTCGGTGATCTTGTAGGCGCCGTTAAACTGGGCGACTTCCTCGCCCATGATGACGACGTTCGGGTCGCGGTCCAATTCCTCGGCCATGGCGTGGCGGAGGGCTTCGCGGTAAGTGATGACAGGCATTGCTAGAAAATTTGAGATTTCAGATGTGGGATTTCAGCGCGACGGCAGGGGCTCAGTTGAAGAAGAGCGTGCCCTGCGATTTGCGGTCGGCGGGATTATCGGCCTCCCAATAGACGTCCTTCTGGATGTCATCGACGGTCGGGTAGGGGCTCGCCTCGGCGAACTGCGCGGAGGTTTCGGCCTCGGCGCGGGCGGACTCGTCGATCTTGGCGATGAGCTCGTCGTTCAGGACCTTCTCGGCGACCAGCGCGTTCTGGAAGAACATGAGCGGATCCTTCGTGGCCTTGTAGGTCTCGATCTCTTCCTTGCCGCGGTAGGTGGTGTCCGGATCGGCGACCGAGTGGCCGCGGTAGCGGTAGGTGCGGATCTCGAGCACGCTCGGGAGCGACTTCTCGTGGGCGAGCTTGAGGGCGGCGCCGACCTTGTCGCGGACCTCGAGGACGTCGTGGCCGTTCTCGATGATGTCCCAGTTCATGCCGTAGCCTTCGGCGCGCTGCGCGAGGCTCGGGCCGGCGGAAGAACGTTCCTGCGACGTGCCCATCGAGTAACCGTTGTTCTCAACGATGAACACGACCGGCAGCGACCAGAGGGCAGCGAGATTGTAGGATTCGTGGACCGCGCCCTGGTTGACCGCGCCATCGCCCATGAACGCCATGCAGGCGCCCTTGCGACCTTGGTACTTGAGCGCGTAAGCGATGCCGGTGCCGAGCGGGATCTGGCCGCCGACGATGCCGTGGCCGCCCCAGAAATTACGGGAAGGATCGAAGTAGTGCATCGAGCCGCCCTTGCCCTTGGAGCAGCCGGTGTACTTGCCGTAGTTCTCGGCCATCATCTCGTTCATGCCCATGCCGACAGCGAGGCCATGGCCGTGGTCGCGGTAGGCGGTGATGATATGGTCGTCGTCGCCCATGATGGAAACGCAGCCGACGGCGACGGACTCCTGTCCGATGTAGAGGTGCAGGAAGCCGCCGATCTTGCCCTGCTGGTAGCTGCGAAGGCAGCGCTCCTCGAAGCGGCGGATGCGGATCATGTCGCGGTAAAGGTCGATCAGTTCGTCGTTACCGAGCTTCGCGTTGATGGGAGCGGTACGGGCGTTGTAGCCGGCGTCATCCGCTTTTTTGGTCGAGGAGGATTTCTTGCTCACAGGAATTGATTCAAGTTTGAAGTAATATCTGGACTTTAGTTTCCCTCTTTTAGCCAAAGATCGGGAATGACAAGCGAAAGATTTGGCAGCCGGTGATTTGTCACCGAGCTCCAGAGCTAATCCACGATCTGCTCGATCGTAATTTTGATCGGCGAAACCGAGCAATCCGCCCGCAAAGAGACGAATCCATCGCGGTATTTATCGAAGATCGGCCACAAAGCGGCCTGATCCGTCTCAGGGATTGCCAGGCCTTTGATCGCCTCGCGGGACCAGAAGGCGAATTTGCCCTCGGTGATGTCCGGCGGCAGGGCCTCGATCGGGGTCTTGCAGCGAAACAGGAACATCAGCCAGTGCGTGTCACCTTGATAGGCCTTCTCGGCGATCATCGCGAACAGGTGCATGTCTTCCTCGCGCACAACGAGGCCGGTTTCCTCCTCGGTTTCGCGCACGGCGCATTGCAACGGCGATTCACCGGTCGCCATCTCGAGCTTGCCGCCGATGGGGGTCCATACGCCGAGGTTCGGCTGCTTGGCGCGCAGCATCAACAGCTGCTCGCCGGCGCGATTTTCAATGAAGACCAGGACGCTGATCTTGTAGGGCAGGGTGGATGTCATCGGTCGCGGCTGAGCGTGATTGCCGGCGTGACGCCGGCAATCAAATCCTCCATCCGCGAATCGGCTTTGACCCGCTGTTTTCCGTGTACCTAGTTGTGTTCATGAAACTGCGGGTTGCCCTGCCTCTCTTGCTGACGGTCTCGTTCCTGTCGGTCCAGGCCGCGCCGCCGATGAAATGGGACAGCCTGATGTTGATGAAGGCTGCGGCGGAAAGAGGCGACCCGCAGGCGCAGTTTCTCTACGGCCTGCAGGTGAACGTCGGTGACGGCATCGCGGCCGATCCGGTGGAAGCGGCCGCATGGTTTAAGAAAGCGGCGCTGGCCGGCCTGGCCGATGCGCAACTTGCCCTCGGGACGTTGTACTCCGATCCGGCCGGGAAATTATTCGATCCGGGGGAAGCGGAGATCTGGCTGGAGAAGGCGGCTCAGCAGGGCAATGCGCAGGCCATCGAACGACTGGGCGCGTTGCTTTCCCGCGGGGCGGGAAGAAACCGGGCTGCGTCGCAGGCGACGGGCGGTGCTCCGGCGCAATCAGCAGCGACACTGGAGACGGCAAACTCAGTCTCGAAACCCAGCGCTTCCACGACGGATGCCGCCGCCGCAGTTTCCGGCGGATCCCGCAAGGCGGATGAGGATCCGGAAACCACGGTTCGTTGGAGCCTGATTCTTTCCGGCCTGCGCGGGGCCGATGCGTATGTTGTCCGCGGTTACCTGCTCGAGAACGGCGTGGGCATGATGCGCGATGAGGTCGCCGCTGCTGATTTCTATCGCCGCGCGGCGGATCGGGGCAGCGCGCCGGCGCAATTTCGGCTCGGGCAACTTTATGCCGACGGTCGCGGGGTGAGTCGCGACTGGGCGGAGGCGTGCTACTGGCTGCGTCTGGCGAGTGCGGGCGGCTCGCGCGAAGCCAAGGCGGCGCTGGACGCGCTGCTGCCGCGATTGGATAAGGATCAGCTGGCCGCCGCCGATCGTTTCGGACGGGAACGTCCGGTGCCGGCGGAAAGGAAATAGCTCCTACCCGACCGCAGATTTTTCGTGACGTCGCGCGCTGGCTCGGGCAATGATCAGCGCCGTGGAACGGGCTGCCTCCATGCAGCCCGTTTTTTCATGCCCATTTTTGGCGGTCGTCCATTGCGACTCCGCGCGCTCGAGCTGGGCTGTTTTCCGATGGCGACAGGGCAAGCTGGCATGCTTGGGCTGCGGGATTGAAACCGAGCCCGGCAGCGACTGGCTGAAAACCACGACGGCAGCGATGCGTGCCGCGCGCCGGGTGTCGCCGGCGTCCACGCCTCTGGTTCTCGTTTTGTCGACGCCGTTGGTGCTGCTCAAACATTTGAAAACCCCGCGCGTCGAGGCGGTTCAACGGGCGAAGATCCTGCGCTTCGAAGTGGAGCAGAATATCCCGTTCCCGGTGGCAGAGGTACTCTGGGATTTTGCTGTCTCGGGTGGAAATGAGACGAACGAACAGCTGCTGCTGGCGGTGGCGAAACGCGACGTAATCTCCGCGCTGTGCGCCGTCGCGCAAGCTGAACACTTTAAAGTGCGTCTGATCGTTCCCGCGGCTTTGGCGTTGCGCGCAGTCGAGGAACAGGTGCGCCCGGCGGGTGACGATCGTTTGCTCTTGCTCGGCGTCAGCGGCTCGGCGGCGACCTTGCTGCAGGTGGATGGCCAGCGCTTTGCCGCCCGCTCATGGCTTTGGGCGGACGGAACGAATTCCACGCCGATGCCTGGAAGCGAAGCGGTCGCGCGGCGCGTGGTTCAAGAAACCGTGCGGGCACGGGCCTATTTTCAAAAGGAGGTCGCGTTGCAGACGCCCACCCGAGTCGTACTGGTCGGTGGCATGGCGCAGGAGGTCGGGCTCGCCGGGCAACTGCGCGCCAGCTTGCAGCTGCCTGTCGCGGCGCTGGACATTTCATCGGCACTGGAGCCGGTGCCAAACGGGACCGAATCGCTGGAACTGGCGGATCTCGCGGGCGCGGCGCTGCTGTATTTGGCGCCCGGACAGACGTCCGTTAACCTTCTCCCGCCGGCGCTGCGGCGGCGCGCGCACTTGCGTCAGCGCCGGTCGTGGCTGGTTGCTGCAGGATTTTTGATCCTCGCCGCACTGGTGCCGCCATACGTCCAGTATCATCGCTTGAACGCGGCCCTGCGGGACGACCTGCCGGTTGTGGAAAAGACCCTCGCACCTTTGCGCGCACGGAATGCGCGCAATCGCGCCGGGCTGGTCGAGCTGGCGGCGCTCAAACAACAGGTGGAGCACCTGCAGTCCGTGCAAGCGCGGCGCGACGCCTGGCTCAGGTTGTTCGCCGACCTGCAGGAGCGTTTCATTACGGTGGAGGACGTTTGGCTGGAAAAACTGCAAACCGTGCCGGCGGCGAACAACGCTCCACTGAAGCTCGTGGTGTCCGGCCGCATGCTCGACAAGGCGAACCCGCTGGCGAAGGTCAGCCCCGAGAATTTCACGCGCCTCAAGGTGCTGCTCGCGGACATGGTGGACTCGCCTTTTGTCGCGTCCGTCGAAAGCGAGCGCTTCGACAACAGCCAGGCGGGTATTCTGAAGTTCGACTTGGTGCTCGTGACGGATCCGGCGCATCCGCTCTGACCATGAACCGGATCAAGCTTAGTTCCTCGATTGCGCTGGGGTTGGTTTTCCTGGGCGCGTTGGGCACGGAAACCTGGTTCCTGTTGCGGGAACGCCAGCGGGCAAATCGGGCGGGAAGTCTCCTGCAGCAGAAAATAACAGAGGGCGAGTGGCTCGCCAAACAGGCTCCGGCTCCGACGCCACAAAACGAACAGGCCATCGCAGCGGAACTGACTGATGCCAGGCAGGCCCTGGCTGCGTTGCGGACCACGCTGCAGGGCGCGGACGCAGGTTGGTTGAGCGCGCGTCCGCCGGCCAAGCCGCTCGACGCGTTTTTCGACATCGCGGGTTTTGTGGAAAAAGCCCGCGCTGCTGCCGTGCGAGCCAAAGTCCGGGTTGCGCCGAATGAGTCCTTTGGGTTTGCGGCTTATTCGACCGAGGGACCGGCGCTTGAATTTCTTCCGCAGGTGTACCGTCAGCGTCTGGTGGCCCAACGCTTGCTCGAAGCGTTGTTTGAGGCGCATCCGATGGCGCTGCTGGGCTTGCAGCTCGAGGCCCCGGTCGCGGCGGTGGCCGCGGAGAAGAACCGCACGGGCGATTATTTTTCGTTCACCCCGTCGTTCCCGCTGCGGCAGCCCGGGCAGCTCGACACGCTGGCGTTTCGAGTGGAGTTCAGCGGTCAGACGGCCGTGCTCCGCGATTTCCTGAACAGGGTCGCCGGATTTCCGCAACCGTTCGTCGTTCGGAGTGTGGAGGTTGAACCGGTCACCGGATTCGATTCGCCGGTTTCGGCCAAGGCCGGCCCGCTGGTCCGGCAGACGATTTCGAAGTTCGCGGTGGTGGTGGAGCTGGTTCTTCCGAACGCAACCCCGGCGCAAGCCCGCCTATGATTTGGTTTCTCAAAGGCAGCTATGAGAAGATCCTGGTCGCTCTGGCCGCAGGCGTGCTGGCGCTGAGCTTGGGTTGGACGTGGCACTTGCGACGCCAGCTTCGAGTCTGGGAGGATGCCATCCGCTCCGGCACGCCCTCGACCGGTCGTCTCCACACTCCCGCGTCGTGGCGCCCGCTCGCGCTCGAGCACGCGACCTGGGCCAAGGCGCCTGAACAGTCGGCGGGAACCGGTTGGTTGTATGAATTGTTCACCCCGCCGGTTATTTTCTACAACGCCGAGACGCATGCCTTCGCGGTTGCGGTGCCACGGCGTGCAACGTCGCGCGGCGCGGTCGGCGCCGACCGGTCGGCACCGGTTGCCGAAACGGGACGGTTTCGGCTGCAGTTGACGGGGTACTTCGGGACGCCGAACGACTATCTCGTCGCGATGGTCTCGCCGGAATCGGGGGAAACGCGGCTGGCCCGCGTCGGTCAGCGATTTCCCGACCTGGGACTGGCCTTGACGGGCTTCGAGGTGAAGAAGGTTCCGGTTGAGCATGCGGAGCCGTGGCCGGTCTACGATGTGGTTGGGTTCGCCACGCTGCGCGACGAGCGCACCGGAAAAGAGACCGTGCTCGATACGCGTCCACGAAAGCGGACCGATAATCCCGGCGCGACGCTGTCGCCGACGGCTCCGGCGGTGGAATCTCTTCCCGTCACCGTCGCCGGCCGGTCCGACCCCATTTCAGTTTTTCCCGCGTCCTCCGAACCGGAGCGCAGCCAATAACGGGCCCTTACCGCACATGAATTGTTCGCTTAAATTATTTGCCGTGGCACTTGCCTTGGGTGCCGTCGCCCGGGGCGCCACGTCCAATGAGGTTTCCGATCTGGCGGACCAAGGTCGGAGCCAGTACCTGGCCGGTGATGCCGATGCCGCCCGGGAGACATTCCAGCAAGTCGCGGAGCGCGATGCGGCCAATGCCGACACCGTGTTTTTTCTCAAGCGCATCGAGGAGGATCGTGCGCACACCAGCGGGCAAATGCTGAAGGAAGTGGACGCCGCCTGGCGTCGTCCCGTGCGGATGCCTGAGCCCGTTGCTGAAGGAGAGATCACGCCCGGTTCGTCGCCGTTGCTGGAGAAACTCAACCGCATCGTGCTGCCGAGCGTGAATTTCAGCGGCATGGACCTGGGTCGGGTTGTGAATACGCTGAGTGTGATTTCGGCAGAGTTCGATCCGGCGGAGCAAGGGCCCAAGGGCGTTAATATCGTGCTGATTGACCAGGCGAGCACCAATCCCGTCGTGAACATCACGCTGCGCAATCTCACGTTGAAGCGGGTGCTGGACTTCATCACTGACTCGGTCGGCTATCAGTATGAGGTGCAGGCGGACGCGATCGTGGTTCGCCCCAGCGGAGAGAAGTCCTCGCTCGAAACGCAGTTCTTCCCCGTCTCGCGCTCGACCGTGCTGCGCCTAACCGGCCGGCTTACGTCGGCGCCGACGAATGCCGCGACGTCCGCACCGGCGCCCGAAACCGAAGGCCAGGCGATTCGGGGTTTCCTGCAACTGGCCGGCGTGAATTTCGAAAATCAGCCGGGTGCCTCGCTGGCCTTCGACGGTTCGCAGATCATTGCCACCCAGACGCCACGGAACTTGGAACGCATTCGCACGATTCTCACCCGCTACAGCGAGGTGCGGCAGGTCGAGATCGAGGCCAAGTTCATGGAAGTGCAGCAGGGCGCGCTGGAGGAACTCGGTGTGCAGTGGAATGTCGCGACCCAAACCGGCCGGCTCAACGGCACGCGTGCGGAATTTTCGACTGGCAGCGGCGTCACGCGAACGCTGGCTGGGGCCTTCAACAACTCCGCGTCGGCGCAGCAGATTTCGATCACCGGCACGGGCGCGCCCGAGGGCGGGTTGAATATCTCGACGACGGCGCCGTCGATTCCCGGCGGCGTATTGCTCGCGGCCAACGCCGCGCCGCTGGCGAATCTCACCGGCGTCATGGGCGAGTTCGACGTCAACGCGATTGTGCGCGCCTTGTCGCAGAAAAGCGGCACGGAGCTTTTGAGCGCGCCGAAGCTGACGGTGCTTTCGGGAAATCCCGCGACGATCACGGTGGCGCAGGAGATGCGCTATCCGCAGTCGTATGGGCAAATTCAGTCTCAGGTGGGCACCGGCAGCTTGTCGGGCGGGGGATCGGCGGGTGTGTCGATCACGTCCGGCACGCCGCAGGAATTCGCGACGCGCAACGTCGGCGTCGAACTCAAGGTCACGCCCACCGTCGAAGAGGACGGCAAGAGCATCAGTCTCGACCTGAATCCCAAGGTGACGGAGTTCGAAGGTTTCGTCGAATATGGCGGGCCGAGCGTGGCGATCTCGGGTGGCACGACTGTGACGGTGCCGCCGGGTTTTTATCAGCCGATCTTCGCGGTGCGCGAGGTCTCCACCAAAGTGACACTCTGGGATGGCGCGACGCTCGTGATGGGTGGACTGACCCGCGAGGACGTCAAGAAAGTGAGCGATAAGGTTCCCGTGCTCGGAAGCCTGCCGGGGATCGGGCGTCTGTTTCGCAGCAAGGGAGAGAGCACGCAGAAGCGGAATCTGCTGATTTTCGTAACGGCGAATCTGGTAAGCCCCGGCGGTTCGTTAAACAAACAGGCAGTGGCAGGAAATCCGGCCGCTTCGCTCTATCAGAACCCGACCTTGGTTACGCCCGCTCGCATCGAAGAACGTGCAAGGTGAACACGGACTTACTTGGTGCGGCCGGCGAAGGAGGTTTCCTGGGCCGTGCTTCTCATTTCCGCGGCTTCATCGCGCAGTTCCTCCGGCGACTTGTAGGTAACGCCCGCCTGCGCATACCTTGCTCGCTTATCCTGTTCGTTTTTCCAATCGGAATAGCTCATCGGAACGGCCATGCATCCCGCCGCGTGGAGGCAGGCGAGGAGAAGAATTCCGAGGATAGCACGATTTGCTCGCAAGCGGGCGCGATCCTGCGCCACGCGACAGTAGGAGCAAGAACGGTTTGGGTTTGTGCCCGACGGGGACGGCGATTGAGCATCCGGCATGGCGAAATGGCTTCTTGTGGACGGTTACAACATGGCATTCCGGGCGTTTTATGGCATGCCCGAACTGACGCGGGCGGACGGCTTTCCGACGGGCGCACTGCACGGCTGGATCAAGACCATGTGGAAGCTGCAGGATCAGGAAAAGCCTGATGGCATGCTGGTGTTTTTCGATCTGGGCGGATCGACGCAGCGCCTGGCGTTGCACCCGGAGTACAAGGCGCAGCGCAAGGAAACGCCCGAGCCGTTGGAGAAACAAATCCCCGTCATCAAAGAGATGACCCGCGCCATGGGCTTGGTCGGCGTCGAACTCGACGGCATCGAGTCGGATGACTTACTCGCGTCGCACGGCCGGATGCTGGCCGGGGCGGGGCATGACGTGCTGATCGTGAGCGCCGACAAGGATTTCGCGCAGTGCGTGAATGATCGGATCAAGCTCTTGCAGCCGCCGCCGACCGCCAATCCGAAGCTCGGCTGGCGCGTGCTGGATGCCGCCGGGGTGGTGGAGAAGTTCGGCGTGCCGCCGGCCCAGATTGCCGAGTACCTCGCACTGATCGGAGACACCTCCGATAATATTCCCGGCATCGATGGCGTGGGGCCGAAGACCGCGGCCAAATGGTTCGCGGAATTCAAGACGCTTGAAGGCATCATCGCCGGCGCGGCCGGCCTGAAGCCCGATCGTTTCCGCGAGTCGGTGGCGAATTCGGCGGCGCGGCTGCGCATGAATCTCGAGCTGACCACGCTGCACCCGCAAGCAGCGTTGCCGCACGTCGGCCCGACGCCGCCGCAAGCGCCGCAGCTTTTCGCGCTGCTCGAGAAATTGGAAATGCGTTCGGCGCTGGCCGAGGCGCAGAAGCGCTACGGCGGACAGACCGAACTTTTCTGAGCGGCCGGAAAACAATCCGCTCTTGCCAGCGGTGGAATCCCGGTGGAAAGTCCGCGCAAAGGAGATCCCATGGCCACCCCGAAAAAGGAATTCAGCAAGGAAGATGCGATGCAGGACATCATCGCCAAGGTCGGTAAGGAAAAGGCGATCGATTTGGTGATGCAGTCCTACAACACCGAGCTGCTGACCACGCGGTTGCGCCGGTTGGAAGAAGGGATGCCTGGCATCGGTGCCTACGCGCGCCGTGATCACCTGGCCGACGCCCTGCGTCGCGTGGTCGAGGTCTGCGACCTGACCTGATCAGTCAGGGGACAGTTATCAGAAGACAGAGGACGGAAAACAATACTCCGGTCTGTCGTCTGTACTCTGTCGTCTGACGCTCAAGCGGCCGGCGGCTCGAACATGTAGCCGATGCCGTGGACGGTTTTGAAGCAGTCGAGCGAGATGCCGTTCTTGTCGAACGCCGCGCGCACCTTGACGATATACTGGTCGAGCGAGCGGCTGCGGATGTCGGCGTGGATGCCCCAGACGGAATGGATGAGCTCCTTGCGCGTGATCACGACGTTCCGGTGCGTGTGCAGGTAGGCGAGGATGCCGAGTTCCTTGCGGCCGGTCTTGAACGTGGTGCCGTTGGGAAACTCGATCTCGAGGCGCTCCGGATGAACCTTGGCGCCGAGGAACTCGAACGGACCGTCGACGGTGCGCAGGTTTTTCGTAACATTGAAATCGGCGTGCGACTCCGTACGACGCAGCACCGCGCGGATGCGGGCGGTGAGTTCGTTATAGCTGAAAGGCTTCGTGATGTAGTCGTCGCCGCCGAGATTGAGGCCTTGGATCTTGGCTTCGTCGTGCGTGTTGGCCGTGAGGAAGATCACCGGCGTGTTGATATCTTCCTCTTTCATCTGCTTGAGCAGGTCGAAGCCGGTGCCGTCGGGCAGGTTCACGTCGAGCAGCAGAAGGTTCGCAAAATTATGCTGCAGGAAACGCAGCGCCGGAATGATGCGCGGATAAACCTGCACATTCATGCCCGCTTCCTCCAAATGCTGGGCGATCAATTTGGAGAGTTCGACTTCGTCTTCGACTACGACAATCAACGGACGGGGTTCGGCACACATGGAAGGAGGCGGAAGAGAGTTTTTGGGAACGGGCTTGTTTTTACAATTCACAGGGCCGTTGTCAAAGCCTACTTAAGCTCCCCGAACGGATGAGAATACTTGTCATTCCCACGGCCGGGCGTTCGCTTTTGGCATGACGGTAACCATCGGATTGCTTCAACACGCGTGCGCGGCGTCGCCGGCGGAAAACTTGCGTAAAACCCTCGCCCTGACGGAGCAAGCCGCCAAGCGCGGAGCCAAAATCATCTGCACTCAGGAGCTCTTTCGGTCGCAGTATTTTTGCCAAAGCGAGGACCACGAGAACTTCAAACTGGCGGAATCGATCCCGGGGCCGAGCACCGTGGCTTTTCAGAAATTGGCGAAGAAGCACAAGGTCGTGATCGTTGCGTCGCTGTTCGAAAAGCGCGCCGGCGGCTTGTATCACAACACTGCGGTGATCATCGACGCCGATGGAAAGCTGCTGGGCGTCTATCGGAAGATGCATATTCCCGACGATCCGCTCTACTACGAAAAATTTTATTTCACGCCGGGTGACACGGGCTTCAAGGCGTGGCAAACGAAGTACGGCAAGATCGGCGTGCTGATCTGCTGGGATCAATGGTATCCCGAAGGCGCGCGACTCACGGCGCTGCAAGGCGCGGAGATTATTTTCTATCCGACCGCGATTGGCTGGCATCCGAAGGAGAAGAAAAAGTTCGGCACGAACCAGCACGGCGCGTGGGAAACGATTCAGCGTGCGCACGCGGTGGCGAACGGCTGCTTTGTGGCGGTGACGAATCGCGTTGGCGTCGAGCAGCCCATCGGCGGTGATGGCATCGAATTCTGGGGCCAGAGTTTTGTCGCCGGCACCAGCGGCGAAATTCTTGCCAAGGGCAGCGTGGACAAAGAGGAAATTCTGCTCGTGCCGGTCGAACTCGGCAAAGTCGACGAGACGCGCACGCACTGGCCGTTCTTGCGCGACCGTCGCATCGATGCGTACTGCGACATCACGAAGCGCTACATCGACTGATCATGGCCGGGATCAAGACACCCGCCGACCTCGGTTTCCGCATGCCGGCCGAGTGGGAACCGCAGGAAGCCGTCTGGCTGTCGTGGCCGCACAAGCGCACGACGTGGCCGGGCAAATTCCGCCCGATTCCGTACGTGTTTGCCGAGATCGTGAAACAGATCAGCCGCTTTCAAGCAGTGCGGATCAATTGCGCGGCGACGCTGCAGCCGCGCGCCAAGCGGCTTTGCGCAGCTGCGGGCGCGGACATGAAGTGCGTCACATTCTACGCTCACCCGACGAACGACACGTGGTGTCGCGATCACGGGCCGATCTTCGTGAAACACCGGAAGACCGACGAGGTGGCCGTGACCGACTGGGTCTTCAACATGTGGGGCGACAAGTACCGGCCCTACGATCTCGACAACAAAATCCCCGGTCGCATCGCGCAGAAACTGAAACTGCGGCGCTTCGTGAATTCGATGGTCCTCGAAGGCGGCTCCATCGACGTGAACGGCGAAGGGCTTTTGCTCACGAGCGAGCAGTGCCTGCTGAACAAGAATCGCAATCCGCGTCTGTTTCGCAGCGACATCGAGCAGAACCTCAAGGATTACCTCGGTGTGAAGCAGGTGTTGTGGGTGGGCGAGGGAATTGTCGGCGACGACACCGATGGCCACATCGATGACATCACGCGCTTCTACAAGGCGGACGGTTTCGTGACTTGCGTGGAGCCGAATTCGCGCGACGCAAATCATCGCTACCTCGCGGACAACCTCGAGCGCTTGCGCAGCTTCCGCACGCCGGCCGGAAAGAAGTTCGCTATCGTGGAGTTGCCGATGCCAAAGCCGATGTCCGTCGACGGCCAGCGCGTCCCGGCGAGCTACGCGAATTTTCTCATCATCAACGGCGCCGTGCTGGTGCCGCAGTTCCGCCAGAAGAAACTCGATGCCGCGGCGCGCGCCATAATCGGTGATTGCTTCCCGGGGCGCGAAGTCGTTCCCATCGATTGCTCCGACCTGATCTGGGGTCTCGGCACCTTGCACTGCATTTCCCAACAACAGCCACTCTGATGTCCGCCCGTCTTTTCTCAGTCTTCGCCATTTTCTCCGCCCTGCTTTTCGCCGGCTGTGACTCCATGCCAGGTGGCATCAGCTCCCGCCTGGATACCGTGCCGCCCCAGACGCACGATTTCGATGGCACCGTTGAACAGGTTTATCTCGCGGCGAAGAAAGCTTTCCGTGAACTCGACTTTAACGTCACGCGCGCGTCGATGGGGCGCGTGGAAGCGGCCAGCATCATTCACACGAGCACAGCTTTCGCCGATTCACGCCAGCTGGTCGCGCGCGTCGCCATCCATGAAGTCGGACCGGGCAAATGCGAAGTGGAGATGACGTTGACCGAGGACGTCTCCAGCCAGTCGGTCGGCGGCACGCATAGTACCGCGTTGCGTGACCATAGTTTCTTCGGAACGTATTTTGCTGAACTGCAGCAGGTTTTGCAGGAACAGGCCGCCCAGCCGGCGGCCCAGAAAAACTGATTTTTCCCTTGCAGGAGGGAAGGCGATAGCGGAATTTCTGGACCCTTTCGCGGCGTTCTTAAGTCAGGCCGGTTTTGCCGCGGTGCTCCGACCGGCCTGTTCGACAGTACAACCCTCAACCAGCGGCTCCGCAAGGAGCCACCCGGAAGAAGCGTTCGCGCCGGAGCAAGCGGACGGTTTTTCCGACACAGTTACTATGAGTTCGTTAATGCAAGACCTGCTCGCGCAGAGCACGTTCGACAAACTGAAGACCGGTACGATCGTCCCGGGCGTCATCACCGAAATCCGCGCCAATGAAGTCGTCGTCGATATCGGCGGCAAAGCGGAAGGCGTCATCCCCGCCAATGAGTTCTCCGATCTCGGTGAACTCCAGATCGGCTCCACCATCGAGGTCATCCTCGAGAAGCTCGAAGACAAGGAAGGCAATCCCGTCCTGTCCTACGAGCAGGCGCAGCAGAAGAAGAATTGGGAAAACATCCTCTCGAAGTGCCAGGAGGGCGCCATCGTCCCCGGCCGCGTGAAGACCAAGGTCAAGGGCGGCCTGATCGTTTCGATCGGCGTCGACTCCTTCCTGCCGGCTTCGCACATCGACATTCAGCCCCCGAAGAACCTCGATCAGTACGTCGGCCAGACCTACGACTTCAAGGTTCTCAAAATCAATCACGAGCGGAAGAACATCGTTCTTTCCCGCCGCGAGCTGATCGAAGAGCAGCGCGTCAACAAGCGCCGCGATCTGCTCGAGAAGCTCCAGCCGGGCCAGGTCCGCAAGGGCGTCGTCAAGAACATCACCGACTTCGGTGCGTTCATCGACCTCGACGGCATGGACGGCCTGCTGCACATCACCGACATGAGCTGGGGCCGCATCGGCCACCCGTCCGAGCTGCTGAAGCAGGGCGAGGAGATCGAGGTGATGATCATCGACATCAACCGCGAGAAAGAGCGCGTGTCGCTCGGTCTCAAGCAGACCAAGAACAACCCGTGGGACAACATCGACCACAAGTTCCCGGTCGGCTCCAAGATCCACGGCAAGGTCGTCAATCTCGTCCCGTACGGCGCGTTCATCGAACTCGAGCCGGGCGTGGAAGGTCTCGTCCACATCACCGAGATGTCCTGGACCAAGCGCATCACCAAGCCCTCCGAGCTGCTTAAGGTCGGCCAGGAGCTCGATGCGGTTGTCCTCGGCATCCAGAAGGACGAGCAGAAGATCTCGCTCGGCCTCCGCCAGCTCGAGCCGAACCCGTGGGACATGGTCCGCCACAACTACCCGGTGGGCGCTCGCGTCCGCGGCAAGGTGCGCAACATGACCACCTACGGTGCGTTCGTGGAGCTCGAGGAAGGCATCGACGGCATGGTGCACGTCTCGGACATGTCCTGGACGCGCAAGATCAACCACCCGTCCGAAATGCTCAAGAAGGGCGACGAAGTGGACGCCATCGTCCTCGACGTCGATCCGTCGCAGCAGCGCATCAGCCTCGGCATGAAGCAGCTCGCGACCGATCCGTGGACCGACATCGACTCCTTCTTCCGCATCGGCGACGTCGTCCCGGGCGTGATCTCCAAGATCACGACCTTCGGCGCCTTCGTTGAGCTGAAGGACGGCATCGATGGCCTCGTGCACATCAGCCAGATCCAGGAAGATCGCGTCGACAAGGTGAAGGACGTCTTGAAGCCCGGCCAGGAAGTTCAGGCCCGCGTCATCAAGATCGACCGCGAAGCCCGTCGCATCGGTCTCTCGATCAAGGCCGCCAACTACTCGGCGGAACAGCTCGCGCAGGAAACTGCGACCTACGAGCAGTTCTCCAAGAGCTCCGGCGCTTCCGACATGACGAACCTCGGCGACATCTTCGACGAGGCTTCCAAGAAGGAATAAGCCTTAAGAGCTGAACAAGGATTCTCAGGCGCTCCGCCCTCCGGCGGAGCGCCTTTTTCTTGCGCGGGTTTCGGCGGCACGTTGGCGTGGTGGCGGTTTCCTGAACCCTAACCCCCGCTTCCCATGAGAAAGTTGCTCGTGCTCTGCCTTGCTCTCGCTACGTCCGCGTACGCCCAGAAATTCGAAGGCCTCGTGCCCACGCCCCCGATGGGCTTCAACACCTGGAACACCTTCGCGAGTAATATCGACGAGTTCATGGTGAAGGAGATCGCCGACACCATGGTGAAAAACGGCATGCGTGACGCGGGCTACAACTACATCGTGCTCGACGACACCTGGTCCGCGATGGAGCGCGACGCGCAGGGCAACCTGCAGGCGCATCCGGTCAAGTTCCCGAGCGGCATGAAGGCCATCGGCGACTACCTGCACGCGCGCGGTTTCAAGTTCGGCATCTACAATTGCGCCGGCACCAAAACCTGTGGCGGCTACCCGGGTGGCTGGGGCCATGAATTTCAGGATGCGCTCAAGTACGCGGAGTGGGGCGTTGATTACCTGAAGTACGACTGGTGCTTCTCCGGCGACGCCAATCCCAAGGATGCCTACCTGCGCATGCGCGACGGTCTCTATGCGGCCAAGCGTCCGATCGTTTTCAGCATCTGCGAATGGGGTAATTCCAAGCCGTGGGAATGGGCCAAGGACGTCGGCCACCTCTGGCGCACGACGGGCGACATCATGGATTGCTATGATTGCGTCCAGCGCTGGGAGCGCGGCTGGAAGGTCATTCTGGATCTTCAGTACTCTCAGGTGCAGCCGGCCGACGGGCAGGGCAATGGCATCGGCAAGTATGCCGGCCCTGGCCACTGGAACGATCCCGACATGCTCGAGGTCGGCAATGAAGGTCTGACGCTCGCCGAATCCCGCGCCCACTTCTCCGCCTGGTGCATCCTCGCCGCGCCTTTGATCGCCGGCAATGACGTGCGCAAGATGACGCCCGAGGTTCTCGCCATCCTGACCGACAAGGAAGCCATCGCCATCGACCAGGATGTGTTGGGCAAGGAGGGCTGGCGCTTCCGCGCCGAGCCCACTCGCGAAATCTGGGTTCGTGAACTCTCCAACGGCGAATGGGCCGTCATGGTCCTGAACACGGGCACCACCGCCGGTGACGTCGAAGTCGATTTCAGCCACGGCTGGTGGTTCCTCGGCAAGGATGAGTGCTCCGTGCGTGACATCTGGTCGAAGAAAGACGTCGGCACGACCAAGCAGGTCTTTAAGAAGCATCTCGAGTCGCACGACGTCGCGCTGCTGCGCCTGAAGCCGATCAAGAAGTAATCCTTCCGTTTCGTGCCTGCTTTACTGCGGGCAATAAAAAACGCGCAACCCTCCAAGGTTGCGCGTTTGTCGTTAGATAACCTTCCGATCGATCAGGCGTTGGCCGTCTGCTTGGCGACGAAGTCACGAATGACCTCGGCGCGCTCCTCGGCATAACGCTCCTCCTCGACCTCGTCGGCCGTGCGGATCTTGTTATGGCTCTGCATCTGGCGGCGGATCTTGGCGAGCGCGAGGTACTCGAGCTGGCGGATGCGTTCGCGGGTGACCTTGAACTTCTTGCCGACCTCCTCGAGCGTCAGTTCCTTTTCGCCTTCGAGGCCGAAGCGCAGCTTGATGATGCTCGCTTCGCGCGGTTCGAGGGAATTGACCATGGCGCTCAGGTCGTCGCGGAGGTTCTTGTCGCCGAGATTCTCGTAGGGACTCACAGCGGCATCGTCACCGACCAGGTCACCGAGGGTGGCCGAGTCGTTGTCTTCGCCGACAGGAGCGTCGAGGGAGGCGGGGCGAACGCTGACGGTCTTGAGCAGCGCGACCTTGGCGGTCGGGATCTGCAGTTCCGCTGCGATTTCCTCGTTCTCCGGCTCGCGACCGAGT
The DNA here is from genome assembly GCA_048498955.1 of Verrucomicrobiota bacterium. Classification (GTDB taxonomy): domain Bacteria; phylum Verrucomicrobiota; class Verrucomicrobiia; order Opitutales; family Opitutaceae; genus Lacunisphaera. Next base: position 89,269 of record JBEHWZ010000009.1, read on the forward strand.
TCGTCGGTCAGCTTGGCGATCATCTTCCGCATCTTGGAGATCTTGTCCACGAGATGGACCGGCAGGCGGATGGTCTTCGACTGGTTGGCCAGCGCGCGCTTCATCGACTGCTTGATCCACCAAGCGGCGTAGGTGGAGAGCTTGCCACCCTTGGCCGGGTCGAAGCGCTCGACGGCCTTGATCAGGCCGAGGTTGCCCTCGCTGATCAGGTCCATGAGCGGCAGGCCCATCTGGTTGTAGTCGTAGGCGATCTTCACGACGAGGCGCAGGTTCGCCTTGATCATGTGGTCGCGAGCGGCCTTGTCGCCCTTCTTGATGCGAGCGGCCAGCTTGATTTCCTCCTGAACGGTCAGGAGCGGAGTCTGGCGAATCTCGTTGAGATAAAGCTGAAGGTTGGAGCGCTCGTCGCGGCGATCCACGGGCGAGGCCTGGTCAAATTGCGAAACGGGCGCGGCCGGGGCGATTTCCGGGCGGACCGTCAGGCCTTCCTCGCTGGAGGGAATGGTGACGGTGGTCTGGTTGCGTTCGGCGGCCACGTTAACAGTTTCAGTGACGGTACGGGTATTCTTGCGATGTGGCATTGTGGGTGTCCCAGTTTTGATGGTTTACCGCTTTCTTTGCATAATAGATGCCTGAACAGAGACGGAAATTCCCGTCACCCTGTTACGACCGACTAGACACTTAATTGTGCCTGAAAACCCGGCTCAGGAGAGCCTATCAGCCAAGGAAATAGCCTTAAACAGCGCCGACGCCTTGTTGATCGTCTCTTGATATTCGGCGCTAGGCACCGAGTCGGCCACCACGCCCGCACCCGCCTGGATGTGAACCGTGTTATCTTTAACTAATGCGGTTCTAAGGGTTATGCAGGAGTCGAGGTTGCCGTTATAACTGAAATAACCGAGCGCACCGGCGTAGCTGCCGCGCTGCGTGCCTTCCATGTTGGCAATCAACTGCATCGCACGAATTTTTGGGGCGCCGCTGACGGTGCCGGCCGGAAAGGTGGCACGCATGAGATCAAAAGCGGTACGTTCTGGCGCAAGTTGTCCCTCTACCTGTGACACAATGTGCATCACATGGGAATAGCGCTCGATGACCATGAACTCGGGGACTTTCACCGAACCGTAGGCGCAAACGCGGCCAATGTCGTTACGGGCCAAGTCGACCAGCATCAGGTGCTCGGCCTTCTCCTTGTCATCAGCGAGTAGTTCTTTTTCGAAGGCGACGTCTTCGGTCGTGGTCTTGCCACGCGGACGCGTGCCCGCGATCGGACGGATCTCCACCTTGTGGCCGGTCAGGCGCACATGCACCTCGGGCGACGCACCGACGAGCGCGAAGTCGCCCGTCTCCAGGAGGAACATGTAAGGCGACGGATTGACCGTGCGCAGGGCGCGATAGAGATCGAGCGGGGTCTTCTTGAATTCGCGACTGAAGCGCTGCGACAGCACGATCTGGAAGATATCGCCGGCGCGGATGTATTCCTTGGAGCCTTCGACCATCTGCTCGAAAGCGTCCTTGGTGAAATTGCCCTGCGGAACTTTGACGGGGCCGCTGTCGCTCAGGCTCGCAGAGGTGAGGGGAGTGGGTTTCGCGAGAGCTGCCTGCATGCGCTGCAATTCGGCGCAGGCCGCATCGTACGCGGCGCCGGCGTCGCTGCCAACGTGCGCGTTGACGATGAGGCGCATCGTCTGGTGCGCGCGATCGAAGGCCAGGACCGAGTCGCACAACATGAACCACATCGCCGGCACACCGAGTTCGTCCTTGGCCGCGAGCGGCACGGACTTCTCGACGCTGTGCATGAATTCATAGCCAAGATAACCGACTGCGCCACCGGTGAACGGCGGTAGGCCGGGCACGTCGACGGGCTTGTAACCGGCCAGCTCGGTTTCGAGCAGCTTGAGCGGGTCGGCGTCACCGGCTTTCGCCGAGATGATTTTGCGCGGGTTGCAGCCGATGAAGCTGAAGCGCGACACGTTTTCGCCGCCCTCGACGGATTCGAGCAGGAACGCCGGCTGGCTGCCGCGCAGCTTCACGTAGGCGGAAACGGGCGTCTCCAAGTCGGCCAGCATGTCGGTGTAGACCGGGACGACATTTCCCTTCCGGCTCAGTTGCAGGAAGGATTCGCGTGAAGGGGTGACTTGCATGGTTACTCGACGGTCACCGATTTGGCCAGATTGCGGGGCTTGTCGACATCCCGCTTTAGCTCCACAGCGATATAATAGCTCAGAAGCTGGACCGGCACAGTCGCCACGATGGGAAGCACCGCTTCATGGCACTCGGGAATCGTGATGACCTCGTCCGCCAGACCGGCGGGGAGTTCGCACTTCTCGGTGGCGATGGCGATGATCTTGCCCTTGCGCGCCTTGATTTCCTGCATCGAGGAAACGACCTTGTTGAACATCTCGCCGGACGGCACGAAGAAGACCGACGGGCATTGCTCGCTAATCAGCGCGATCGGGCCGTGCTTCATCTCGGCCGCGGGATAGCCCTCGGCGTGGATGTAGGAAATCTCCTTCAGCTTTAGCGCGCCTTCGAGCGCGACGGGGAAGAGCGAAAGGCGGCCGAGGAACAGGAAGTCGTGATACTGCGCGTAGCGCTTGGCGATTTCCTTGATCTTGGGCGCTTGGGCCAGGGCCTTGCGCACGAGATCCGGCACGCCCTTGAGCGCCTGCACGTACTCGACACCGTCGCTGAAGTTCATGTCGCGCATGCGGCCAACATAAAGCGCGAGCATGGCGCCGAGCAGGAGCTGCGAGGTGAAGGCCTTGGTCGATGCGACGCCGACCTCGGGGCCGACGTGCTGGTAGACGCCGCCATCCGCTTCGCGTGCGATGCTGGAGCCGACGACATTGCAAACCGCGAGGACCTTGTAGCCCTTGCGCTTGGCTTCGCGCATGGCCGCGAGCGTGTCGATGGTTTCACCGGACTGGCTGACCGTGAAGAAAAGGGTGCGGTTGCCCAGCGGCATGTTCCGATAGCGGAACTCCGAGGCGTAATCGACGTCCACCGCCACGCGAGCGAAGCGTTCGATCAGGTGCTCGGCCACGAGGCACGAGTGCCAGGCGCTGCCGCAGGCGAGCAGGTGGAAACGATCCACTTGGCGCAGGTCGACGGCGGAAATATTCAGGCCGCCGAATTGGGCGGTGCTGCCATCCTCGGAGAAGCGGCCGCGCATCGTGTTCTCGAGCGCCGCCGGCTGCTCGAAAATCTCCTTCTCCATGAAGTGCTCGTGGCCGTTGAGTTCCGCGTCGGCGATGCTCCACGTCACCTTGTCGATGACGGGGGAGACGTCCTCCGCATCCAGCGTGCTGATGGAAAAATTCTTCGCCGTGATGTGGACGAGCTCGCCGTCCTTCAGGTAAACGACGTTCTGCGTGCGGCTGATGATGGCGGAGACATCGCTCGCGAGCATGTATTCGCCATCGCCCACGCCCAGGATCAGCGGCGAACCCTTGCGGGCGGCGACGATCTCGGCGGCGCAATCACCGCACATGACCGCGATGCCGTAAGTGCCTTCGACATGGCGCAGCGTCTTGCGCACGGCCTCGACGAAGCGGCTCCCCTCGGCCGGGACCGGTTCCTTCTGGTAGTGATAGGCGATCAGGTTGCAAAGCACCTCGGTGTCGGTTTCCGACTGGAAGGTGTAGCCCTTGGTAACGAGGAATTTTTTGATGCTGGCGTAGTTCTCGATGACGCCGTTGTGGATCAGTGCGATCTTCTGGTCGCTGCTGATGTGCGGATGGGCGTTGGCGTCGGTGACGCCGCCGTGAGTGGCCCAGCGCGTATGGCCGATGCCGGTGGTGCCGGGCAGCTTCTGGACCGAAGTTGCCTTGATCAGACCGTCGACGCGGCCGATTTTCTTGGCGAAATCGAAGCGTCCGTCGTTCTGCGTGGCGACGCCGGCCGAGTCATAGCCGCGGTACTCGAGGCGTTTCAGTCCTTCGAGGATGATGGCCGAGGCCTTTTGTTTGCCGATGTATCCGACGATGCCGCACATAAGATGGTTTTAGCTGGAGATTTCTGGGGTCCTTCAAATCATACCGCAAGGAATTAGACTACCCCCTTTCGTATGCCGGATCAAAAACGAGTTCTCTCCGTAATCATGGGCGGCGGCCGCGGTACGCGGCTTTATCCGCTCACCAAGGAACGCTGCAAGCCGGCTGTGCCGCTCGCTGGCAAGTACCGCCTCGTCGACATCCCGATCAGCAACTGTATCAACTCCGGCTATAACCGGATTTTCCTGCTCACGCAGTTCCTGACCGCGTCACTGCATCGGCACATCAACAAGAGCTTTCACTTCGATCCCTTTGGAGGCGGTTTCATCGACCTGCTCTCGGCCGAACAAACGAACCTCAGCACCTCGTGGTACGAGGGCACGGCCGACGCCGTGCGCCGCAACCTGGATCACTTCGACGCCCATGGCCACGACCTGATCCTTATCCTTTCCGGCGACCAGCTGTACCGGATGGATTTTCGCAAGATCATCGATCAACACATCGCGACCAAGGCCGACATCACGATCGCGGCCATCCCGTTCCCGGTCTCCAAGGTCGAAGGCCTCGGCCTGATGCGCGTGCAGGACGATCTCTCGATTTCCGAGTTCGTAGAGAAACCCAAAGATCCGGCGATCATCGACGGCCTGACGATCAGCTCGGCGCTGGAAGCCAAGCTCGAACCGAGTTCCGAGAAGCGCTGCCTCGCGTCGATGGGCATCTACGTTTTCAGCCGCGAGGTCCTGCGCGAATCGCTCAACAACAACATGAAGGACTTCGGCAAGGAGGTCATTCCCGCGTTGCTGGGCAAGAAGCGCCTCTTCAGCCACATTTTCGAAGGCTATTGGGAGGACATCGGCACGGTTCGCGCCTTCTTCGAGGCGAACCTCGCCCTCGCGCAGCCGCTGCCGCCGTTCAACTTCTTCGACCGCAGCTCGCCGATCTACACGCACCCGCGCTACCTGCCGGCTTCGAAGGTCAACAAGTGCAATATCGACCACGTGGTCATCGGCGACGGCTGTCTCGTGACAGACTCCACGCTGCGCCACTGCGTCATCGGCATTCGCTCGATCCTCGGCGAAAATTCCAATTTTGAGGACGTCGTGATGATGGGCTCCGACTTCTACCAGACGAAGCAGGAGACGACCGCGGACAAGGAGAAGGGCCGCCCGCCGATCGGCGTCGGTCGCAATTGCCGCATCAAGCGCGCGATCATCGACAAGAATGCGCGCATCGGTGACAACGTTTCGCTTTCCCCCGAGGGCAAGCCGGACGGGGACTATCCGCACGGCATCGTGATCCGCGACGGCATCCTCTGCGTGAACAAGGGCGCGGTGATCCCGTCCGACTTCTCGCTCTGAGCCACGCCGGCCTGCCGCTTCAGAGCGTGCCGGTTTCGAGCTGGTCGAGGTAGATGAACTCCGGCGCCTTCACGCCGGCTTCCTTCCGGATACGCACGAGTTTCTCGGATTCGAAGAAGGCGCGGGCATCGGCAATCGAAGTCCACGCGGAGAAGTGGACGATCTTGTTCGGATCCTTCTCGTAGCGCAGCACCTGGTAGGAGCGCTCGCCGGCGGCTTTCCGAATGTCCGCGGCGCCATCGAACACTTTCTTCCACGCCGCGTAGTCGGCGACTTCGTGGATGATGAGGACGTGCTGCATGGCGCTTAGCGTTTGGGTTCGCGTGTCGACCAGGCAATCACCGCCAGGCCGCCGATCGCGACGAATACCGAGTAGAACGTGCCGCGACTCAGGCCGAAGAGAAGGGTGGCGTCGGGTTCGCGGAAAACTTCGCAGACCATGCGCACGATGGCATAGGCCAGCAGGAATTCCCCGGAGATGCGGCCCGGTTGTTCGCGCGCCGGACCTTTCCAGAAGCGCCATTGCAGGAGCGCGAACAGGAGCAAGCCTTCCAGCGCGGCCTCATAAAGCTGCGACGGATGGCGCGGCAGCGCGCCGCCGCCCGTCTGCTCGAAGATCACGCCCCACGGCACATCGGTCACCTTGCCCCAGAGTTCGCCATTCAGATAGTTCGCGATGCGCACGACGAAAAGGCCGGGCGGGGCGACGCTCACGACCATGTCGCTGAGCCGGAAAAATTCGATGCGCTTGCGCCGGGCATAAAGCCACATCGCCAGGATCACGCCGAGGAAGCCACCATGGCTGGCCATGCCGCCCTGCCATACGCGGAACAGGCTCAACGGATCGGAGAGCAGCGTTTGGGGCTGATAAAAGATAAAATAGCCCACGCGTCCGCCCACGAGCACGCCGGCCACCAGGTAGCTCATCAGGTCGCTGATCGCGTTCAGATCGAGCGGGGAACGCTTCCGGCGGTAGTAGAGATGAAGCAGGTAGGCGCCTGCCGCGAAACCGAGCAAGTACCCGAGTCCATAATAGCGGATGCCGAAATTCTCGCCGAAACGGACCAGGAACGGGTGGGGGGTGTGAACCAGGTAGGCTAGAATAGGGGACAAAGGGCTGAGGACGGAGGACGGGTGCACAGGGAGGCAGGGATGAACACAAATTCTTTTCGCTTCAGCAAGTCCGCTAACACGTCAGCAGGCCGGCCAGTGTTTCCTTGCGGGGACCGGCCGGGCGCGGTTTCGTTCCGGGATGAGTCAGCTTCAGGTCACTCCCCTCAATGCGTTCCATCGCCGCAACGGCGGCCGCATGGTGGACTTCGCCGGCTGGGACATGCCGGTCCAGTACAAGAGCATCCTCGACGAACACAAAGCGGTGCGGCAGCGCGCCGGTCTTTTCGACGTGAGCCACATGGGCGAGGCCGACGTCAAAGGTCCCGAGGCGCTCAAGTTCCTCCAGCACCTCGTCTCCAACGACTGCAGCAAGCTTTTCCCGGGCCGCGTGCTCTACACGGTGATGTGTTATCCGCACGGCGGCGTGGTGGACGACCTGCTCGTCTACATGCGTGGCGAGAACGATTATTTTCTCTGCATCAACGCCGGCAACATCGCCAAGGACATTGCGTGGATGCAGGAGCAGGCGAAGGGCTTCAACTGCACGGTTGTCGATCGCTCGGCGGATTATGGCCAGCTTGCGATCCAAGGTCCCAAGGCGGTCGAGATCGTCCAAGGACTGACTAAGAGTGCGCTCGCCGACATCAAGTATTACCATTTCGCCGACGGCGAGGTCGCCGGCGTGAAGTGCATCATCTCGCGCACGGGCTATACCGGCGAGGATGGCGTGGAACTCTATTGCGCCGCGGCCGATACGGAGAAGCTGGCCGAAGCGATCGTTGCGGCCGGGGCGCCACTCGGACTCGAGCTCACCGGGCTTGGCGCGCGCGACTCGCTGCGCTTGGAAGCCGGGTTTCCGCTCTACGGCCACGAGATCACCGACGCCATCAATCCGATTTCCGCCGGCCTTGGCTGGGTCGTGAAATTCGACAAGGGGGCTTTCATTGGCTCCGAGCCGCTCAAGGCGACGAAGGAGAAGGGGGCGGCTCAAAAGGTCATTTTCTTCAAGACCGGTGATCGCCGCATCGTGCGCGCTGAATCTCCCGTGCTGAATGCCGCGGGCGCTCCCGTCGGCCGCGTGCTTTCCGGCACCTTGTCGCCGATCCTCAACGAGGCCATCGGCTCCGCGCTCGTCGATGCGGCCGCGGCCAAGGAGCAGCTGCAGGTCGACATCCGCGGCACCAAGCTCAATTTGCAACTGGTCAAGCCGCCGTTCGTCTCCCTGAAAAAGAACTCTTAACCACGAAGGGACACGAATAGACACGAAGTCCGAAAAATTAGTGTTCATTAGTGTCCATTAGTGGTTTCTATCCGGAAACATTTTCATCATGAGCAACATTCCCGCCGATCTCCGCTACGCCAAATCCCACGAATGGTTGAAGGTTGCCGCGGACGGCACCGCGACCGTCGGTATCACCGATTACGCGCAGAGCAGCCTCGGCGACATCACTTTCATCCAGCTGCCCAAGGTCGGCGCCGCGCTCAAGGCCGGTGAGACGTTCGGCGTGGTGGAGTCGGTGAAGGCCGCGTCGGACGTGTACGCTCCGGTGGCCGGCACCGTGCTCGAGACCAACAAGGCGCTCGATGCGAATCCCGAGAAGGTTAATTCTTCGCCTTACGCCGACGGCTGGATGCTCAAGCTGAAGCTCGCGAATCCGGCCGACGGCAGCGCGCTGATGTCGGCGGACGATTACGCCAAGAACATCGGTTGAGCGTGTCGCGCATGAACCGTTCTCTTCGCTCGCTGGCCGCGGCTCTGGCGCTGGCTGTTGTTTTTCCTGGTGGTTTGCTCGCCGTCGACGACCTCGCGACGGCCAAGGCCGATCTGACCAAGATGCTGGTGCGTTACGATGAGAAACACCCGAAGGTCATCGACCAGCGCATCCGCATCGCCGAACTCGAGCGGCTGCCGGCTGATGAGCCGGCGGTGCTTCGTTCCGCGCGCGTTGAGCTCGCGGTGATGCTGACGCACTACGCGGAGAATCACCCGAAGCTCCGCGCCCAGGTGGCTCGCGTGCGGGTGATGGAAGAGCAGGTGAAGCGGAATCCAACGACGCCGGAGGAAGTCCTGACCGCTGAAAGCGATCTCGCCGCGCTCAGTCTGCGCTACGGCGACAACAATCCCCGCGTGATCACGGCGAAAGCCCACGTGGCCGCTTTGGAAAAGTACCTGCTGGCCCCGGGCAATGAGTCGCGCGAATTGCGTCTGGCGCGCGCCGACCTTGCCGAATTGCAGCAGCGTTATGGCGAGGATCATCCCAAGGTGATCAAGGCGCAGGAGCGGGTGGTGGCGTTGTCGAAGTAAGCGCAATTCGTTTCGTTTGCGTGGAGACGGGACTGTCAGTCCCGTATGTGGATGTTCGCGCGCAGGACTGATAGTCCTGCCTCCAATCATCTTTCGACAGCGTCATCCTGAGCCGTGCGAAGGATCCAACCGAGAGAGAACGTGGCAACGAATCCGCTTGGATCCTTCGCACGGCTCAGGATGACGGTAAAGGGGTTGGGTATTCAAAATTCATTCGAAGTCCCAACGGCTGTTGTGCAAAAAATAAGCCCGGTCCGAAGACCGGGCTTACGGAAGATAGACTGGCGGTCGCTTACTCGACCTTGCCCTGCTTGGCGGCTTTCTGGCGGGCGCCGTTGGCGAGGATGCGCTTGCGGAGACGCAGGTTCTTCGGCGTGACCTCGAGGAGTTCGTCGGCAGCGATGTACTCGATCGAGCGCTCGAGCGAGAGCTTCGTGGCGGGCGTGAGGCCGGCCGCGACACCTTCACCCTGCGAGCGGAAGTTCGTGAGCTTCTTTTCGCGGACGGCGTTGATGGCGATGTCCTCGTTGCGGGGATTCTCGCCGACGATCATGCCTTCGTACACGAGCTCGCCCGGGTTGACGAACAGCTTGCCGCGCTCCTGGCACATGACCAGGGCGTAGGAGGTGGTCTCGCCGGCCTCGGTCGCGATGAGCGTGCCGGTGATGCGGGTGAGCACTTCGCCGGCGTACGGGCCGTACTCCTTGAACAAGTGGCTGGTGACGCCGCGGCCGCTGGTGGCGTTGATGACGTCGATTTCCATGCCGATGAGGCCGCGCGTCGTGATGACGGCTTCGATCATCGTGGAGTGCGCGAGTTTCTCCATGTTCGTCAGGCGGCCCTTGCGGTTCGCGAGGTTCTGCATGACGGCGCCGACGGACTCGTCCGGCACTTCAACCCAGACCGTCTCGTACGGCTCGAGGCGTTCGCCGTTCGGGCCCTTCTGCTCGATCACGGTCGGGCGGGAAACGAGGAGCTCGAAGCCCTCGCGGCGCATCGTCTCGACGAGCACGGCCACCTGCATGGCGCCGCGGGCCTTGACGTTGAACACGCCGGCCTTGTCGGAGTCCTCGATCTGGATGGAAACGTTGACCTTCAGTTCGCGCATCAGGCGCTCGCGCAGCTGGCGCGAGGTGACGAGCTTGCCTTCCTGGCCGACGAGCGGGCCGTCGTTGACGGAGAACTGCATCTCGAGGGTCGGCGGGTCGATCTGCTGGAAGGGCAGGGGATGAGAATCCTCACGGACATCGAGGGTGTCGCCGATGTCGACGTCTTCAAAGCCCGAGAGACCGATGATGTTGCCGGCGTGGGCCGACTCGACCTCGCGCTGGCCGAGGCCGGTGAACTCGAAAATCTTGGTGATCTTGGCGCGGATCTTTTTGCCGGCCGCGTTGTGGCGCAGCACGAAGACCGGATCGCCGACCTTCACGACACCGCCGAGCACCTTGCCGACCGCGATACGGCCGACGTAGTCGCTCCAATCGATGTTGGAGACCAGCATGTGGAAGGGATCGGCCGGCTTCGCGAACGGCGGCGGGACGTGGTCGATGATCGTCTGGAACAGGGGAGCCATGTTCTCACGCTTGTCGGTGAGATTGTACATCATGTAGCCATCGCGGCCGGAACCGTAGACGACCGGGGCGTCGAACTGCTCCTCGGTGGCGTTGAGCTCCATCAGGAGTTCGAGCACCTTGTCGTACATCTTCGCCGGGTCGGCGTTGTCGCGGTCGATCTTGTTGATGACGATCACGACCTTGAGGCCGTGGGCGAGCGCCTTGCGGAGCACGAAGCGGGTCTGGGCCTGCGGGCCGTCATAGGCGTCGATGACGAGGAGCACGCCGTCGACCATGCGGAGGGCGCGTTCGACCTCGCCGCCGAAGTCAGCGTGGCCGGGGGTGTCGAGAATGTTGACGATCTTGTCGCCCCAGTGGACCGAGGTGTTCTTCGCCTTGATCGTGATGCCCTTTTCCTTTTCGAGGTCCATGGAGTCCATGGCGCGTTCCTCAACCTGTTGGTTGGCGCGGTAGACACCGCCCTCCTTGAGGAGCTTGTCGACGAGCGTGGTCTTACCATGGTCGACGTGGGCGATGATAGCGATGTTGCGGATGTTCTGGTTCATGTTCGGGCGGACGCGTTTAAACTGGGAAAACGGTCACGGTGCGTCCCGGCGCGGGGCTTGGCAAGCAGAACCTTGGCGACTTTTTGGTGCCAGGTTTTGGCCTGAATTTGGAGCCCTTTTGTAGGGTCGGCGCTTGCGCCGACCTCATCCGCGAGGTCGCTGCAAGCAGCGACCCTACAAGGACAATGGCAGATTCCCGCTCAAGTCAGCGTGCCGGGCCTGGCTAGGGTACGTAGGTTCCGGACCAGGGCCGGCCCGGCACACTGAAAGCGAGAAATGATTCTCTATATAAGGAAAAAGGCCCGGACCCCTTGCGGGATCCGGGCCAAATTCGGGGGTGGGCGCTCGCCACGCGCTCTTTCCCATGCGCACAACATTGGGCGCCTCGCTTTCGCGGGCCGTGTGCTTCCCGACGCTACTCTTCGCGGCAAGCGAAGCTCTCGGTCTCATAGCGGGACCGTCCCGGTCTTTTCAGCACCGGAATTTTTCGAGTGAGGCCTCTGCGCCCGGTTCGGCTTCATCTGCCGATGAATCGCTCGCCGGACGGGTGTTGGCACGCCTGCAACGGTGACATTTCGCACCAGCACCTTGCCACGGGGACGGCCCCGGCTTTTGGCCGGGCGTTGGCCCCGTGTGACGGGTCTGACCTCTTATCTCTCAGGTTGCTTTCGATTTGCAGTTGGGTGACGCGGTTTTGCGCGCCGCCCCAATTAGGAGGTTTTGCGAGCTTTGCCAGACTCGCCCGCTCCCCGCCGCACCGTGTTCCTTTCGCGCCCCGCCTTGCGGGCCGGGCCTTTTGGTGGGGTGGACCCACCGGAACACTGCGCTGCGTCCTGGTTATACAGTAGCAACCACAACCCTCTGGGTAACTGCATCGGTGGCGGGGCCCGAAACTGGCCCCGGACCTGACTCAACTCGCGGCGGTTTCTAGTCGTCGCTCGTTGCACAGCTCCTTTGTCGCATAACTGGATCGGCTGCGACGCCGTCCAGAGGAACTGGTGAGATTTGCCTGCCTGCGGCTCGCGCCGCTGAGGGGCCGGCGGCACCAGTTGCCGCCTGCCTTTCCCCGGTTGCCCGGGATTATCCCAGTCGCGCTCGCCGCGGGTTTTTCATGCCGCGGCGCTTCGACTGTTCTATCAAGGAACGGTAAAGAGATGCGCGCGGCCCCTCGGAAAGTGAAGGGTTTGTTCCTCCCAACTTATTCACCCGATGCTCCCGGCGGGTGTCGCGCCTGCGCGGTGAATAACTTGTGCCCATCGGGTTGCTCGCGGGTTGTTCACAGCCGGGGAGCAGATGTGGCTCGCCACGCTGCCGGTGATTTTCATTCTGGCGCGCATTTTGACTTCCCCATGCCGACCACGCGCCAGATCGATGCCGTCCACCATCTTTGGAACGAACTCACTCAATTCAAGGCCGCCGATTCCGACGCGGCGCTCGAGCATCTCCTGCGCGGGATCGGGCAGCTGATCCAGGCGGATGACGCGATGTGGGTCGGCGCCGTGCGGCTGATGCGCGGACCGCAGGCGCGGCAGGACCGGCAGTTCGGCTGGCGCGGCCGGGCGCTCCGCCACCTGGACCCGACGGCGGCCCGGCTCGCACTCTCCAAGGTGATGACGCGGTGGCAGGACAAACCGCAGCCTGCAGCCACCACCATTGCGATCGCCGCGGCGGCGGGAAAATTCCGCGGCGTGCGTCTCCGCGAGCTGGTGAACCTGAAAACGTTCCGGAACACGCCCCACTACCACGCCTACTACAAGACACTTCGAATCGCGGACCGGATGTGGATTTCGTTTCCGGTTAACGCCGATGTCGAGGCCCACTACGTCTTCGACCGCACCGCGCCGCATGCGCGCTTCGGCGTCCGCGAATTGGAACTCGCAAAATTCGCGTTGCGCGGCCTGCGCTGGTTCCATTGCCAGCTCCTGCTCAGTCACGGCCTGTTGCTGGCGGACAAACCCCTGTCGCCTGCGGAACGTCGGGTCCTCGCGCTGCTGTTGACCGACGCCTCCGAGAAGACCATCGCGAGCCAGCTGCGGCAGAGCTTTCACACCACGCATACGCACGTGCGGAACATTTACCGCAGCTTCGGCGTCACCAGCCGCTCCGGCCTGATGGCAATCTGGCTGCGGGTCGCCTGAGCGGCCCCGTGTTTTTTTTCACCTGTTTAGGTGAGAGGCAAGGTTCCGCGATTCTGTTAACCTCGCGCGACTTGGAAATCCGCGGCGTCACGGGTCATGACGGAGCGCGGCCTTTCGGGCACTTCGCCGCGTGATCGCGTAAGCCTTGGCTGACGTTCGTCCGCCGGATCGTGGCGTTGGGCTGCGCACTGCGCTTTCCGAAACGGCTGTTTTCTCCGCTTCATCCGTGTGTGGTCGTGGGTTCCCGGGTCTTTCGCCCTCCCGACCTCACCCGAGATGAAACCACGCCCTCATTCCTGCTCCGCGGATTGCCGTCGCACCCTGGCGTTCCGCGCTTCGCTCCTTTCGTTAGTTTTCGCTGCCGTGGCTCTGGCCCTGCCGTCGCCGCGGGCATTTGCGTTGCCCACCGGCGGCCAGGTCGCCGCCGGTCAGGTCACCACGACGGTCGCCGGCTCGCAGCTCACGCTCGACCAGACCTCGCGCACGGCGATCATGAACTGGCAGCAGTTCAACATCGCGCCGAACGAGCTCGTGCGCGTCCTCCAGTCTGGCCCGGATGCCGCGCTGCTGGCACGCGTCACCGGCGGCGATCCCTCGCAATTGCTCGGGCAACTCAAGGCTGACGGGAAGCTTTTCCTCATCAATCCCAAGGGCGTGCTGGTGGGGCAGGGTGCCGCCATCGACACCGCGGTCTTCATGGCCTCGACGCTGGATGTGGCGGACCGGGATTTTCTCCAGGGCGGCCCGCTGACGTTCAAGGGCGATTCGGGTGCCGGTGTGGTCAACCTCGGCAAGATCACCGCGCGCGAAGGCAATGTCCTCCTCCTTGCGCACACCGTCGAAAACGCCGGCGAAATTTCCGCCGCCCGCGGCACCGCCGGGCTTGCGGCCGGCACCGAGATATACCTGGCTTCGCCGGACGCGCCGGCCTTTGTCGTGAAATCCAATCTGGCGGCGACCCACGTCGGGACCGGCGTGGACAACCGTGGTGTGATCGCGGCGGCCCAGGCCCAGCTTGAGGCCGCCGGCGGCAGCATCTACGATCTTGCGGTCAATCAAAGCGGCCGTGTGCAGGTCACCGGCATCGAGCGCCAGCCGGACGGACGCGTCCTGCTCACGGCGCGCGGCGGCACGGTGGGCGTCAGCGGGTCCGTCTCGGCCCGCGCGGCCGACGGCTCCGGCGGCGAAATCCTGGTCGGCGGCGACTACCAGGGGAAAAACGCCGCAGTGGCGAACGCCGCGAACACCGTCGTCACTTCCACCGGCAGCCTCGATGCCGGCGCTTCGTCCGCGGCGGGTTCGGGCGGCCGCGCGATCGTGTGGGCGGACGAAAACACGCGTTTCCTCGGCGCCTTGCGCGCGGGCGGCGCGACCGGCGGCTTCGCCGAGGTCTCGGGCAAGGAATACCTGGATTTCCGGCCCGGCGCGGCCGTCGACCTCGGCCCGGGAGGGACCCTGCTGCTCGATCCGAATTCCCTGCGCATCGGCAATTTTCCCGATGAGAACAGCGTCTCCCAGAACCCCGGGCCGCCCTATGTTTTTGGCGGCAACGACAGTTCCTCCCGCCTGAGTGTCGCCACGCTCGAAGGCCAGCTGGCGAACACCAACGTTGTGCTCGATACCTCGACGCGCTCGGGCGACATCACGTTCGAGGGTTCGGTCTCGTGGGCGACCGCTCACACTCTGCGCGTCACTTCGGGCAATAACATCGTCATCAATGACGGCGTGAACCTCACCGGCGCTGCGGGCAAACTCGAGCTGCTGTCCGGCCGGCGCGGCGCGGCTTACGATCAGCTGTCCGGTGCGTTCAACCTGACGGGCGATATCCTGCAGGCGGGCGGCACGATCACCGTCGACACCCTGACCGTCGGGCAGAACACCGCCGCCAATTACGCCGAGCCGGTGTCGCATCCCACGATCTACGACGATCCCTCGCAGTCGGGCAATGCGACGTTCAACGGCGTCCTCAATGTCAACGTCCTCGAGAAGGATGTCAGCGCGAACACCGGCAACCTCACCGCGACCAACGCGGGCAACGCCATCGGCACGTTCCGCACGACGGGCTCCGGCGGCAAGGCGGGCGACATCGATGTGCGCGACGGGGCGGGCAACCTCGGTGTCATGCTCCAGTTGCCGGATCAGTGGTCCAATCGTATCCGCGTCGTCACGGCGGGCGACCTCACGCTCGAGGCCGGCACCGCGATCAGCTTCGCCGATTTCACGCGCGATGTGGTCTTCGCGGCGGACGGCGGCGCCTTCATCAACGCCGCTGGCGCCTCCGCTATCGGGGCCAACTCGCGCCACCTTATCTACACCAGCACCGCCGCCGCCACCGGCAAGGGCGGGCTGGGGGGCGTCAACGTCGGCAACCACCCGTACGACGCCAACGAGACGTTCGCCGACACGATTTCGCGCTTCTTCTTCACCGGCGCGGCGCCGACGCTGCCCAACCTTACCTACGCCGCCAACAACGTGTCCCGGGCTTATGGTGACGCCAACCCGGCGAACTTCGGTTTCACGGTTACGGGGTACGATGCCGGCATCGTCAACGACGTCACCGGCACGCCGTCGCTTTCGACCTCCGCCACGCTGACGTCGGGCGTGGGCGGCTATGCGATCTCCATCGCGCCGGGCACGCTGCAATCCCTCAACTACGGCTTCGTCTTCGTGCCGGGCTCGCTGAACGTCACTGCGGCGCCAGTGACCATTGGCATCAGCAATGCCACGCGGCTCTACGGCGCCGCGAATCCGGCTTTCGCCGGCACTTACACGACGGGCCTGAAGAACAGTGATCCGCTTTCCGCGCTCGGCACCTGGAGCTTCGGCTCGTCCGCCACGGCCACCTCGAACGTCGGCGGCTACGCGATCACCGGTTCCACGTCCGGCGCGAGCGCCAACTACGCGGTTTCCTTCACACCGGGCACGCTGAGCGTCACGCCGGCGCCGCTGACGCTTGCGGTGGACAACGCCACGCGCCAGTACGGCGCGGCGAACCCGGGCTTCTCCGCCACGCCCACGGGTTTGATGAACGGCGAGTCGCTGGCCCAAGCCGTGCCGGATCTCGCGTTCGCTACGTCTGCGACGGCCAATGCGGGCGTCGGCGGACACGCCATCACCGGTAGCGGCACGAGCACGAACTACACGCTTTCCTTCACCCCGGGCACCTTGAGCATCACGCCCGCGCCGCTGGTCATCACCGCGAGCGATGCGAGCCGCACCTACGGCGACGCGAACCCGCAGTTCGCTTTCACGACGACGGGCTTGCTCAACGGCGACTCCGACGCGGTGGTCAGCGGCTTGTCTTATGTCACCGCGGCGACGGCCGCATCCGGCATCGGCAACTATGCCGTCACCCCGGCGGGCGGCAGCGCGGCCAATTACGCGCTGAGCTACGCGCCCGGTACGCTGAGCGTCGGCCGGGCGAACCTCGACGTGACGATTGCCGACCTGCTGCACCCGTACGGTCGCGCGAATCCCGCCTACAGCCTGGCGGGCCTGGTGGGCCTGAAGAACAGCGATACGGCTGACGTGATCCGGAACCTGACCTTCAGCACGACGACGCCGTTCTCGGCGACCGCGCTGCCGGGCACGCATTTCACGATCGTCGCCTCCGGCACGACGGACAACTACGCGCTGGCGTGGACCGCCGGCCTCCTGACCATGGTGCGCGCGCCGGCGACGATCGCCGTGAACAGCATCAGCAAGACCTACGGTGACGGTCTGTCTTCGATTGTGCCCACTTATGTTGGGTTTCTTCCTGGCGATGAATCGGCTGCGCGCTCGACCTGGGGCCTGGCCAATCCGGACGCGATCGGTTTGGGTGCCGGTAGCTACCCGTTGGCGTTCGTCGTCAACCATGCGGACTTGGCGGCATCGCTGGGTTTGCTTTACGAAGTCACTCTCACCCCGGGAACCCTGACGGTTGTGCCGGCCCCGCTGACAGTTCAAGTCTTCGATGCGAGCCGGATCTATGGTGACGCCAACCCCGCTTTTGCCGCGGGCTATTCGGGTTTCCGCAACAATGACACCCCGGGAATCATTTCCGGACTGACGCTTGCGACGACGGCCACGGCGAGTTCCGCCGCAGGCCAATATGCCATTACGGCGAGCGGGGCGGTGGCGCCCAATTACACGATCCAATACCAGCCGGGTGCGCTAACTGTGGCGAAGGCACCGCTGACGGTCGGGTTTTCGCAGCTGTTTCGCGACTATGGGGACGAGAATCCTGATTTCAGCCAGCTCGCATTCGTCCGGGGCTTGAGAGGTTCGGATGTCGGTCAAGCGGCGGCGATTCTTCAGCAAATCGCGTTTTCGACCGCCGCCACCTCATCTTCTCCTGCAGGCAACTATACCGTCCTCGCGGATACCAGCGGCCTGGCGAACTACGATCTGACCCTGCTACCCTCCACACTGCAGGTGTTGAAGGCGCCGTTGGTCGTCTCCTTCGCCCCGGCCACGCGCGAATATGGCGCGGCCAATCCGCAGTTCGAAATCGCGACGGTCACGGGACTGAAAAACGGGGAGCAAGCGGCCGACGTCCTCGGGAACCTGCCGATCTTCAGCTCCCTTTCGCCGCAGGCGGGGGTGGGCACCTACCGTACGGCACTGTACAGCACGCAACAACCGGACAACTACTACTTCGAACGATTCAGCAGCTCCTTCACGATCACACCGGCGCCCCTGACGGTCACGGGGAATTCCTACAAGATGACGTATGGAAATTCGCTGCCGGCTTTCGGCTATACCGTCACCGGCTTGAAACCGTGGGATCAGCCCGGGGTTGTTACGAACGTGCAATTTGGCATCCCCGTGACGAATGCATCGCCGGCCGGGGTTTATCCAATTCCCTTCGTGTCGGCGGGCCAAGCGGCTAACTATGCCATCACCGCGTTGCCTGGAACGCTCGAAGTTGCCCGCAGGCCCTTGGTTTACAGCGCCGTGCCGGTGTCAATTCCCGCCGGCGTTTTGCCGAACACTTTTTCCGTGGACGGTCCCCGGGGGGTCGATGGCGGGCCGGTCTTCTCCGTCTTCGGCCAGGCCGATGCGTTCGCGAATTCGTCGCCAGGCAAATATACGATTACGCCCGTTCTCGCTTTGCCGACCGGATCGAGCCGGGAGGAGTTTGACCGCTACTATGAATTCGAGGCCAGGCCGGCCCGGCTGACGCTGACGGAAACCCAGGTGGTGAGCATCATCCTGACCCAAGGGCCGATCGAGACCACCTTGATGAGCCAGGATTTTCGATCGCTCGACGATTTCAAGGATGCCTTCGATCTGCAGCCTGACACCCATGTTGGGGTCAGTGCGCCTATGACCAGAAACGGGGTGTTGGCAGCCGGCGCCGAAATGGGTTTTTCGCTCGGCAAGAATCCGACCGCCCGCGATCGGGAGAACGCATCGTTTTCGATTTTCGCCTGGTTGCAGAAAGGCGGGGCGGCGGGACCACTCGGCGATTCCGCGGCGGAACTGCTGGCCCGTGCCGCGGAAGTTTATAACCAGAAGACCCTGCCGGAAGCGCTTGTGGCCGAGGAAAAGAATCGCACGGCGACCACGTCGGGGGGCGGAATCATGGACGTGACCACTCCGGGCGCGAAAAATCTGCTGGACTCGACTCGCGAAGCAAACACGACCTGCAGCAATCTCGCGTTGGAAAATCCCTTCGTGCAGGCGGCGCTGCGGGCGGCCTTCGAACTCGTCATCAGTCAAGCCTACGGGCCCTGAGCCTCGCACCGCCATGAAACTGCGATCCTTCTTCCTCTGCTTGGTTTCGTTTTGCTGTACCCTGGCCGTCGCGGCGGCGGAGGCGGCGCCTGCCGCCGGCCGGCTGCGATGGGTTGTTCTCGTGGGCACGGCAACCGAGGACGTTTCGGTTTCCCGCGGCGCACCCACCGGGGTTGACGTTTCGCGAGTGGCGCTTGCTTCCGCTGCCCACGTCCGGGCGAAGGTTGAGCCGTTTTTGGGCAGCGAACTTTCGCCCCGGCTCGCCGTCCAGGTCAGCGCGGCCGTGCGACAGGCGGTCCGCGAAGCGGGGCAATCATTCATGCTCGTGGAGGTGCCGCCGCAAGACGTCACGGATGGTGTGCTGCGGATTGTCGTTCGCGCCGCTCGCCTCGAGGGCGAGCTGGCAGTGGACGGCGCGCGCTGGTTTTCCGAGCGATCCTACCGCGACACCCTGAAGATCGGACCGGGTGATGAAGTGGACGCCGTGACGCTTCAGCGAGGGGTAGATCGCCTGAATCGCAGCGGCTTTCGCCGGGTTGCGCTTGCCGCGGAGCCAGGATCGGTCGGCGGCACCACGCGCTTGACGCTGCGCACGCAGGAGCAGAGACCCTGGGTTTTCACCGCGGGCTACAACAACACCGGCACGGCGGTCACCGACGAGGATCGTCTCACCGCGGGTGTCACGTGGGGCAACGCTTTCGGACGCGGCGACGTCCTCGGTTATACGTTCACGGCGGATCCCGCGCTCGAGCACTCGCTCACGCATTCCGTGAATTATGCGACCGAGCTGCGCGGGGGCCACTCACTCGTATTCTTCGGCGCCTATTCCTCCGTCGAATCGATCCTGCCCGAGCCGCTCACGCAAAAGGGCACGTCCTGGCAGCTCGGCACGCGTTACGGCATCCCGCTGCGCCAGACGGCTTCCGGCTGGGAGCGCCGCGTGGAGCTGGCGCTGGATTTCAAGTACTCCGACAACAACCTCGAGTTCGCCGCGATCCCCATCACCGACAATGTCACGCACGTCGCGCAGGCGGGCGTGTCGTTCGCGCTGTCGCGCCGGCGCGCCGAGGACAATGCCAGCGTCAGCGCCACGCTCTATGGCAGTCCGGGCGGGTTGACATCCAAAAACCAGGACGCCGCGTTCGCCGTTTCCCGGCCCGGCGCCAGCGCGTCCTACCTCTACGCCCGGTTTGAAGGCGGATACAGTCGCGCGCTGCCCCAGGGCTTTTCGCTGGCGCTGCGCGGGAGCGTGCAGATCTCCAATGGTCCGTTGCTCGGTGTGGAGCAGCTCGCCGGCTCGGGCTCGGTCGCCGTGCGCGGCTATCGCGAGAGCGTAGCCTTCGGCGACGAGGGCTTGCTCGGCAGCATTGAGCTGCACGCGCCGGCTTGGACGCTGGCCAAGGCGCAGGGAAAGGCCGACTGCTTTGTGTTCCTCGACGCCGGCCGGTTGCACAATCTCGGGCCGCAAGGCGACTACACCAGCCTCGCCGGCGCCGGGCCGGGCCTGAACCTCGCTTGGGGAAAATACTTTTCGGCCCGCGCCGCCTATGGCTGGCAGCTGAAGGAAATTCCCGGCCTCACTGATCAGGGCGCGGGCTTCGGCCATCTAGCTGCCACGGTGACGTTCTAGCTGCGCCCGGGTGGTCCGACATAACCGTCCTTGCCTTGCCTGACGGCGGGTTTTTAGGTGGTCGGTTCATGCCGCCGCGCGAACTGCCCATCTACGAACTCGAGGACCGTCTGATCAAGGCGGTGCGCGAGCAGGGGCGTTTGATTGTCCAGGCGCCGACCGGATCGGGCAAATCCACGCAGGTCCCGCAGATGCTGCTCAACCACGGCCTGCTCGGGAGCGGGGAAGTGGTCGTGCTCCAGCCGCGCCGGCTCGCGGCCCGCATGCTGGCCAAGCGCGTGGCCGAGGAGGTCGGCACGCAGCTCGGCGACGTCGTCGGCTACCAGATCCGCCTGGACTCGCGCATTTCCAAGGCGACGCGCATCCGCTTCGTGACCGAGGGCATTCTGCTTCGCCAGATGTCCTTCGACCCGACGCTGCGCGGGATCAGCGCCATCGTGTTCGATGAATTTCACGAGCGTCATCTCTACGGTGATATCTCGCTGGCGCGGGCGCTGCAGATCCAGCAATCGGTGCGACCGGATCTGAAGCTCGTGGTCATGTCCGCCACGCTCGACGCGGTGCAGTTGAAGAACTATCTCGCTCCGTGCGAGGTGCTGACGTCCCAAGGCCGGACGTTCCCGGTGCAGGTCGAGTATCTTTCCAAGTCGGTCGACTTCGAGCACGACCCGGTCTGGGCCGTCGCGACCCGCGAGTGCGAACGCATCGCGGCGTCCACCAAGGGCGATATCCTCGTCTTCATGCCCGGCGCGCACGAGATCAGCCGCACAGTGCAGGATGTCCAGGGCTCGCACGCGCTGCGCGGCTTCATCTGCTTTCCGCTGCATGGCGAATTGCCACCCGATCAGCAGGACCGCGCGGTGGCGCGCTACGATACGCGCAAGATCATCGTGTCGACCAACGTCGCGGAAACGTCGCTCACGATCGACGGCGTCACCGTGGTCGTCGACTGCGGCCTTGCCCGCGTGGCGCGCTTCGATCCGCACCGTGGCATCAACACACTGCTGATCGAGAAAATCTCCGTCGCCTCGTCCGACCAGCGCGCTGGCCGCGCCGGTCGCACCGCGCCGGGCGTGTGCGTTCGCCTCTGGACCGAGAACGAGCACGCGCGGCGTCCGTTGCAGGAGCTGCCCGAGGTCAAGCGCCTCGACCTCGCCGAGGTGGTGCTGACGCTCAAGGCGTCGGGCATCGACGACATCTATAATTTCCCCTGGCTGGAAAAACCGGAGCCCAAGGCGCTGGAACGCGCGGAGACGCTGCTCGAGGACCTCGGCGCCCTGCACGCGCCTGTAGCGGCGGTCTATGACCGCCGTGGTTCGGAAGACGGCGGTCATAGACCGCCGCTACAGATTACGGAATTGGGCCGGAAGATGCTCAAATTCCCGATGCATCCCCGCTATGCCCGGATGTTCCTCGCGGCGCAGGACTACGGCTGCGTCCGCTCGGTGGCGCTGATGGCGGCGCTGACCCAGGGCCGGAATTTTCTGCTACGCAACGTCGACAAGCGCACCGCCGAGGCGCGCGAAGAACTTTTCGGTGACGAACACGAATCGGATTTCTTCCTGCTGATGCGCGCGTGGCGTTACGCGGACAAGGCGAATTACAACGGTGACGCGCTCCGGCGGCTGGGCATTCATGTGCAGGGCGTGCGCGCGGTCGGACCGCTCTTCGAGCAATTCCTCGAGATCGCCCAGGCCGAGAAGCTCGACATCGCCGAGAAGCGCATCGACGGCGTCGCGGTGCGCAAGTGCGTACTGCTCGGGTTCAGCGACCACCTGGCCAAGCGCCTCGACAAGGGCACGCTGCGCTGCGAACTCGTGCACAAGCGCAAGGGCCTGCTCGCGCGCGAGAGCTACATCGACGAGGCGCCGCTGCTCGTGGCCGCCGAGATCACGGAGATCGAGAGCCGCGGCGAAGTGAACACGCTGCTCAACCTTTGCACGGCGATCGAGGAGTCGTGGCTGAAGGAGCTCTTCCCGGAAGACTTTCATGACGCCGGCGGCGTGACTTACGACGAGACCATGCGCCGCGTACTCGCGCGCAAAGAGCGCCGTTTCCGCGATCTGATCCTGGAATCCAAGCAGACCGCCGACGAGCCGCCAGAAGGCGACGCCGCCGTGATCCTCGCGCGCGAGGTCATGGCCGGGAATATTGTGCTCACCGAATGGAACGAAGCGGTGGAGCAGTGGATCGTCCGCGTGAACTGCCTCGCCAAATGGTGGCCCGAGTTGGAGGTCAACCCGATCACCGACGCCGACCGTGCCACGCTCATCGAGCAGATTTGTTACGGCAGCTACGGCGCGCGCGAACTCAAGGACAAGCCGGTCATGCCCGTGCTGCGCGACTGGCTGCTGGCCGAGCAGCTTGCCGTGCTCGACGACTACCTGCCGGAGCGGCTCGTCATGGCCAACGGCCGCAAGGCGCGCCTGACCTATAGCAAGGATGGCCCGCCGGTGATGAGCGCGCGCATCCAGGAACTCTACGGCGTCAGCTCCAAGTTCACCCTCGGCCACGGCCGCGTGCCGGTGAAGATCGAGGTGCTTGCGCCCAACCAGCGCCCGATTCAGGTGACGGACGATCTCACTAATTTCTGGAACGAGCAGTATCCGAAGATCAAGACGGAGCTGTCGCGGAGGTATCCGCGGCACGAGTGGCGGTAGCGCGTCATCAGCCTTCGCCAAGCCTACGGCCGACAGGCGAGTGGCGGTAAAACGTCCCGGGAAATTTCTGTCCTGTCATCCTGAGCCGTGCGAAGGATCCAATCGGATTCGTTGCCACGTCCTTACTCGGTTGGATCCTTCGCACGGCTCAGGATGACGGATGAAGAGAGCGGATATTGTTTCTGGTCACTCTGCTCACTCCGCGGGTGCGTGCTTCAACAGCGCCTCGGCGATTTTCTGCTGCGCTGGCTCCAGGGAGCCGGCGGTGGCACGCAGGAGGGCGACGCCTGGCTTGTCGACGTTTTTGAAGAAGTGGGCGGTTAACTCGGCGCCCGCCGCCAGCTTGTTGCCCTCGAGCGCTTCGGCCGCGGCTTGCGCCCGGACATCCAGGCTGGATTCGACATCCAGCAGCTTGAGCCTCAGCGCGCTCAGGCCCTGGGTGTTTTCAAAGCTGCCGTCCTTGGGAATGAAATCCTGCGGGCGTTGGGTGATCTTCACGAGCAGCTCAGTGCCCTGGGGAATTTTTTTCAGGCCGTTGTCCTGCAGGAAATTTTCCATCTGCGGGGCCACGATGCTTTCCTCGAGATAGCTCCACAGCACCGCGGAGGTGCCGAGGCGGAGCAGGTTGCCGGCGGAGATCTTCTGGTTCACCTGCGCGGTGAGAATCCGGTCTTCCGCGTCGTTCGTGGTGGCGGCGCATTGGGCAAGAGGCCCGGAGAATGCGGCCAGCTGTGCGTTTACGGCGTCGTTTTTCTTCTGCTGGGCGTCGGCCAGCTCGCGGGCTGCCGCCAGCTGCTTTTCCTGCGCCGGCAGGAGAGCGGCGACGCCGCGGAGTGCGCGCTGTTTGTCGGCAAATGCGGCGAATTTGTCCTCGATGCTCCCCGCGACCGGTGTCGGTGCGGGCAAGCTGGGGTTTTCAGACTGGGCTGCAGCTGGCTTGGCCGGTGCCGGCGTGGTCCGTGCCGGATGATCCGGCTCCACTTCGTCCAGTTTGAGATAGGCGGAATGATTTGAGTTCTTCTGGGTGCCTTCGTGAAAGGCCACGCGCTGGTTGGTCGGCAGCAGATAATAGACCGATCCCAAAGCCGTGCCACGCGCGGTTTGGAAATCCTGCTCCAGCACGTTGGCGTTGTCGCGCAGGGTCGCGGCGAGGCGTTCCTCGCCGGCGGCTTGGGCGACGAGTTGCGCCGAACGGGCTTCCTCGGTTTTCAAGCGGTCGGGCGCGGCGGCCAGCTCCTTCTCCAGCTTGGTGTGCTCGGCTCGCGCCTCCTCCAAGCGAATCCGCTGATCGGTCAGGCCGCGGAGATTGTCCTCGTAGGTCCGGTACCGGCTGGCGGATTGAAAGGCAGTTTCCGTGTAGAGCCGGTCGATGCGTTGGGCCAGTTCGTCAGCGGAGGTGGCGGCCGGTTCGGCCGCGATCTCATCCAGGTGGGGAATGTTGTAGGGTCGCAGCTGGACGATGAGTTCCTGCAAACGGGCATTGCGCGTGGCCAGGTCCGCCGGAGGTTCGGCCGGGCTCGCCGGCGCCGGCGGCGACTCCGTTTCGGCGGCGCGGGCGACGGGCCCAAACCCGCCGGCCAGGACGAGGCCCAAGGCCGTCGCGAACAGCATTTCCCGGTGGCGCGGCAACGAGGCTCCGGGGGTCGGGTGGGCGGCAGGACGCATGAAAAAGGGGAGGCTGGCCGGACCATAGGCGCGACCCGGGGGAGGTCCATACCGATTGCACCGGGTTATGACAGCAGCTTGGAAATAATTTCTCTTTCGCCGCGGCACAATAACTGCGTATTTCCTGCTCCGCATGGCTACCAACAAGGCTCTCGACCAACTCAGTGATCTCCGCGCGGAGATTCGCAGCCTGGGAGCCACGTTGGGACGAACGATCGCCGCCCTGGAAGGCGAGAAGACGCTCGAGGTTGTGGAAAACCTGCGCCAGCTGGCAAAGAACAGCCGCGCGGGCGACACCGCCGCCGCGCGCAACCTCGCCCAAGCCGTGAGCAAGCTCACGCCCGCCGAGGCCTTCAACCAGGCGATGGCTTTCACGCTTTATTTCGAACTCGTGAATCTGGCGGAGGAAAACTTCCGCATCCGCCTCCTGCGCGAGCGCAACCAGCGTCACCGCCGCGCGCTTGCCGCCGGCCAGGCGAGCGAGCCGCAGCGCGAATCCATCGAGGCGGCCGTGCTCGAGCTGAAACACGCGGGTGTCTCCAAGCAGAAGATGCAAAAGCTGGTGCGCCAGCTTTCGATCGAACTGGTTTTCACCGCGCATCCGACCGAGTCCAAGCGCCGCACCATGCTCGAGAAGCTGGCGACGCTCGCCGGCATCCTGCGCAGCCACACGCTCGAGGAAATCCAGCACGCGCCGGACGACATCCGCCGCGAGATCGTCTCACTCTGGCTCACCGACCGCAGCCGCACCGAGCGCCCCGAGGTCGCCGACGAGGCGCGCACCGGGTTGTGGTATTTCGATCGCACGCTCTACCAGCTGCTGCCGCGCCTGCACACGGACCTGCAAGACGCGTTGAACCGCCACTATCCGGGCGTGCGCGCGCCGAATCGCTGGCTCTCCTTCGGTTCGTGGATCGGCGGCGATCGTGACGGCAACCCGGGTGTCACGGCCGAGGTTACGGCGCAGGTGCTGCGCATGAACCGCCGCATGGCGATCAAGAAGCTGGGTGACGTGCTCTACAATCTCGCCGGCTCGCTCACGGTTTCCGACCGGCGCGCGCGCTTCACGCCGGCGATCCGCCGCATGGCGGAGGAGTGTCGCGAGTCTTCCGACCTGATGGCGCGGGTGGGGCAGCGCTACCCGCGCGAACCGTATCGCATCATTCTCAGCAGCCTGCGCGAACGTCTCCTGGGTCAGGCGGACGGCGAACTGCTCGAACTCGACGAGTCGGGCGACCAGCAGGCCAAGAGCGAGACCGTGCGCGAGATCCTCGCGCAGATCGAGGCCGACCTGCTGCGCGACCGCGCCGCGCCGCTCGCGAGCGGCGAATTGCGCGATGCGCTCACTTGCGTTGACGTTTTCGGCCTCAGCATGGGCCGCCTCGACCTGCGCCAGCACTCCGGCCCGCACGCCCGCGCGGTCGCCGAGTTGCTGGGCCGCCTTGACCACGAACAGCTCGACGAGAAACGGAAGCAGGAGCTTCTGACCGAGGCGCTGCACGGCATCGAGCCGCTGCCGGCCGGTCGCATTGCCAGTCTTTCCGCCGATACCCGCACCGTGATTGAACCGCTGCGTCTCGCCGTGCGCGCGCAGCGGCAGTACGGCCCGGACTGTCTCGGCATCTACATCATCAGCATGACCAACGAGGTTTCGGACATCCTCGAGGTGCTTTACCTGCAGGCGCTGGCTGGCGTGAAGCTGCCGATCGCGCCGCTGTTCGAAACGCTCGACGACTTGAGCCGGGCGCCGGCGATCCTTGGCGCGTTGTTCAGCCATCCGGCCTACAAGGCCGAGCTCGAGCGCAACGGTCGACACCAGCACGTCATGCTGGGTTACTCCGACAGCAATAAGGACTGCGGTTATCTCACGGCCAACTGGGCGCTGTTCCAGGCGCAGGACGCGATCATGCGCGTCTGCCGCCAGCACCACGCGCGCGTCACTCTTTTCCACGGCCGCGGCGGTAGCATCGCGCGCGGTGGCGGTCCCGCCGCCAAGGCGATCCTGGCGCAGCCGGTCGGCCTCAAGGACGGCGGCATCCGCGTGACCGAGCAGGGTGAAGTCCTGTCGACGCGCTACCACGATCCCGACCTCGCGCATCGCGTGCTCGAGCAGATGGCGTACGGCGTGTTGCGCGGCGCCAACGAGGCGCAACAGGGCTCGCGCCGCGTGCCGAAGCGCTGGGAGGAAGCGATGGAGGCGATGAGCGTGGCCGCGCTTGCGGCGTACAAGGCCTGCGTGCACGACGACCCGGAGTTTCTCACCTTCTGGCGCCAGGCGACCCCGATCGACGAGATCGGCGAGCTGAATTTCGGTTCGCGCCCGACCTACCGCAAGAAGGGCAGCGTCAGCGTGGCCGACCTGCGCGCGATCCCATGGGTGTTTTCGTGGATGCAAAGCCGCTTCAACTTCCCGGGCTGGTACGGCCTCGGCAGCGGCTTGAACGCGATTCTCGAGAAAGGTCCCGCGGGCGAGAAACTCCTGCGCGAGATGTACCGCAGCTGGCCGTTTTTCCAGACGATGGTCGACAACGCGCAGCTCACGATGTGCAAGGCCGACATGTCGATCGCGCGCGTCTACGCGGGTCTCGTTGAGGACGAGGGGATCCGCGAACGCGTGCTCGGCGTCATTGCCGCGGAGTTCCGCCTGACGGAAAAGGTCATCCTCGCGGTGACCGGCCAGAACCAGATGCTCGAGAACGAGCCGGTGCTCGCGCGTTCGATCAAGCTGCGCAACCCGTACGTCGATCCGCTCAATTACCTGCAGGTCGAGATGATCAAGCGCCGCCGCGCCCCGCGCCTCAAGAAAGAGGACCGCGACGGCATCCATGCGGTGCTCGAGCTGACGGTCAACGGCATCGCCGGCGGCCTCAAGAATACGGGTTGAGCCGGGTTGGGTAGGAGGGGCTTTATGCCCCGACATTCCATGGCCGGTGCGCACGCAACGTCGGGGCATAAAGCCCCTCCCCCGCAACCCCGTGCCTGGTTTTTCCCCGATGCCTTGGCGTTTCGGAGCCGGAATCTCGCATTGAAGGATGAACCCACTTCCCTGCCGGCGCTGGGAACAATTCATTTTGATCTCACGGATCGAAGGCGAATACTCTGGACGCCTCCCCGCACACTATGAAAAAAATCAGCTCCCTGCTCCTCGCCCTGATGGCGGCAACTTTCGCGTCGGCGGCGGACGTCGCTTACACCCTGATGCCGCCCAGTGAAGCGATCCCGGTTGGAAGCGACGCGCGAGTGGACGTGGCCGCGATGAATCCCGGTGCGTTGGAAGAGCCCTTCGGCGCGCCGATCTCGCTCGCCGGAAAAATCATCACCGGGGCGGGGGAGCGTGAGGTGACGCTCGATTCCATCTCCGTGGCGCCGCGCGCGGTGACGCCGGGCGGGTTTGCGGTGCGGCAGTATCATTTCCATCTGCCTGCGGATGTCACCGGGCACGTCGTGCTGGAGGTTGAATCCTCCTCGTTCGGCACGCTGCGCGCGGTGCTGGACGTCAAGCCCGCGGCCGCGGTCGCCGCGGGCCAGCCGGTGCCCGCGACGTCCGCGCCCGACACGCCGATGGAAAAGCTGCACCACTCGGCCTCGGTCGCCTCCGGCATCGCGCGCACCTTCGCCGGGCGCTTCATGCCGAACCAGCCGATCTATTTCCTCTATGGAGGAAACGCCGACCAGGCGGTGAAGTTTCAGTTCAGCTTCGACTACAAGCTGGCGACGATGCGCTGGGGCCAGCCGGAGGCGGAAAAAATTTCCACGGTGCGGCTCGGTTACACACAGCGCTCGCTTTGGGACATCAACGGCGACTCCAGCCCGTTCTACGACACCAGTTACATGCCGGAGATCGCGTTCAACACCGACTACGCCGCGCCGAAGCAGCACTCGTGGTTCACCTGGATGGGCTGGCGCACCGGCTTTCAGCACGAGTCTAACGGCAAGGACGGCCTGGACTCGCGCAGCCTGAACACGGTGTACCTGCGGCCGCGCTTCATTCTCGGCGACCTCGACCACTGGTTCGCGGTGATGGTGCCCGAAGTCTGGGGCTACGTCGGCGACCTGAACGACAATACCCGCCTGAAGGATTACCGCGGCTACGGCAAACTCCGCTTCTACATCGCGTCGAACGACGGTCCGACGCTGAGCTTCGCCGGCTGGGCCGGAAAGGATTGGAATCACTTCACCTACCAGCTCGACCTGACCTGGCCGCTGCGGCTGCGCTTCATGAACTTCGAATCCTACCTGCAGGCGCAGTATTTCAACGGCTACGGCGAAAGCCTCCGCTCCTACGACCAGAAGGGCAACGCCCTGCGCTTCGGCATCGGGCTCGTGCGCTAAAAACACCGACCTCACAGGAGGGAACGGAGAGAACAGAGGGATGCTCCATGACGATCCTCCGTTTCCTCCGTTATCTCCTGTGAGGTTGTAGGATTGGATCCGCGCAATCCGCGTAATCTGCGGTTAAAAACTCTGCTGGTTTCCGTCCGGGGATTCGCTATCAACACGGACGTGAAAGCCTCCGAGTTTTTCGCTCTGCCCCCGTCGCTTGCCCGCTTTGCCCCGCATTTCGCCGCCGAGGCGACGCCGTGGGACTGGATCAAGCGGATCGGCGCGGCCTTGGAGGCGGCATCTTTCGGCCCGAGCGAGGTGAAGGTTCCGGCGGGCGTACACATCGAGGGGCGCGTCTGGCTGCATCCGTCGGTGAAGCTGCCGTCGCACGCCACGATCATCGGGCCGGTTTATATCGGCGCGAAGACCGACATCCGTCCGGGCGCCTTCATTCGCGGCAACGTGATCGCGGGCGAGGGCTGCGTGCTCGGCAATTCCAGCGAGTTCAAGAACTGCCTGCTGCTCGATGGCGTGCAGGCGCCGCATTTCAACTACGTCGGCGATTCCGTGCTCGGCAACAAGGCGCACCTCGGCGCCGGCGTCATCTGCTCCAACCTGCGGCTCGACCAGGGCGAGGTGACGGTGCGCGTCGGCAATGAAATCGTCGGCACCGGCCTGAGGAAATTTGGCGCCATCCTGGGTGATGACGCCGAGGTGGGCTGCAATGCCGTGCTCAATCCCGGTTCGATTCTCGGCAAGCGCGCCCTCGTCATGCCCCTGACGCCCTTTACCGGCGTGCTGGCCGCCAACACCATCGCACGCGTGCGTCAGCCGGTGACCACGATTGCGCGCCGGGACTGAGGGGAAAAGCGAAGAGCTGAGAGTCTGGAGCTGAGAGAATAAATCCAGCTGATCGAGCTCTCAGCCCTTAGCTCTAGGCTCTTAGCTACCGTGCGAGAGCAACCTTGCTTTCCCCGGTCACTCTCACTTTCACTCTGACTTTCCCATGCCCCGCATCCTCACCGGCATCACGCCCTCCGGCACCCTCCATATCGGCAATTACTTCGGCGCGATGCGCCCGGCGATCGAGCTGCAGGCGGGTGGGGACGCGTACTATTTCATCGCGGATTATCATTCCATGACGTCGCTGACCGACGCCAAGGATCGCCGCGCCTACACCCACGGCATTGCCCTCGACTGGCTGGCCTGCGGCATCGACCCGGCCAAGGCCGTGTTCTGGCGCCAGAGCGACGTGCCGGAAGTCTGTGAACTCACGTGGCTGATCGGTTCGCTCACGCCGATGGGCCTGCTCGAGCGCGCGCACAGCTACAAGGACAAGACCGCGAAGGGCATCGAGGCCAACTTCGGCCTGTTCGCGTACCCGGTGCTGATGGCGGCCGACATTCTCCTCTTCGACACCAACGTGGTGCCCGTCGGCAAGGACCAGAAGCAGCATCTGGAGATGACCCGCGACATCGCGATCAAGTTCAACCACACCTACGGTGAGACCTTCGTGATCCCGGAGGAGCGCATCTCCGAGACGCTCGCGGTTATTCCCGGACTCGACGGCCAGAAGATGTCCAAGAGCTATGGCAACACGATCGAGATCTTCGGCGACGAGAAGGCGCTGCGGAAAAAGATCATGGGCATCGTCATGGACTCGCGCACGCCCGCCGAGCCGAAGCCCGATGCCGACAAGAATCTCGCCGTGCAGCTGCTGAAGCTTTTCGCCGAGCCCGCGGTCGCCGCCGATTTCGAAAATCGCCTGCGCGCCGGCGGCCTCGGCTACGGCGACCTGAAGAAGGCGCTGTTCGAGCACTACTGGAATTTCTTCGCCCCGTATCGCGCGCGCCGCGCCGAGCTGGCGGCCAATCCCGACTACGTGGAGAAGGTCCTGCAGGAAGGCGCCGAGCGCGCCCGCGCCGTGGCGACGAAGACGATGGCCCGCGCCCGCCAAAATTGTGGACTACGATAGTGATACGTCATGAAGCCTGGGGTAAATAGGCGAACCGTATTGCTCATAAAGCTCGGAAGCCTAGGGGACGTTATTCAGGCGTCATATGCTGCTTACGAACTCAAGGAAAAGGGATTCAGGGTATTGCTACTCACGAGTATTAGCTATGCGACCTGCTTTCCAGATGTAGATTATATTTCCTGCTCTATCCCCAAAGAATTCGTTGAAACAACCACGACCAAAGTCCTCAAGCAGCAGGGAGCGACATATAGGAAATCGATTAGGACAGTAATCCTTTCGCCGCAACCCCGGTTCGACAAACTGCCAATTGCAGGCTTAGCGAAATTCAAAGATTACCATACAGTGGTAGACTTAGATGGGTTTCCAGGGTCCATGATTTTGACCGCAGTACTTAAGAAGAATTTTAATCTAAAAACCATCGGGTGGTTTGATAGAATCGATTATCTTAAAGAACATCTGACGACGTTTGCAGGCATTGACCGTGAAATATACGATAAGTCTTACGATTTCACTCCAGACGATTCGAAACATGGAACGGCGCGGTATAGATCTCTTCTTTTGCGAGCAGGAATTCTAGCAGGACGTTGGAAAAGGCCGGACGCGCTATTTTCTTATCTGGGGCATTCTCGAGGTGTTGTGCAAAGACGAATTGCCATCCAGATGGTCACAAGCACTCCTGAGAAGGACTGGCCCCCGGAAAATTTCGCGAAACTGTTAGATAGGCTTCAGTGCACTCTCAAAGGGAAGACCGAGTTAATTTTGCTCGGTGAGAAAGATAATGAAAATCAACAGCGCGCTGCTCGAGAGCTGATCCATCTTTTGCCTCAGCGTTCTGACATCGGCATACGCGATTTGATAACTGGTAGGTACGATTATGCATCACAAGCGGGAGAACTGCAGGTGTGTGATTACTTAATAGGCTGTGATTCATCGTGGGGACACATGGCGGCTGCGCTTGGAGTAAAGACTTTCACAATCTTCGGATATGAAGCTAACCCGGACGTTTACCGGCCATGGCCAACGCGCAAACAAGCCGAATGTGTGCCTGTCGGAGAAAAAGATGAGGCCAGGACAATAAGTGTGCAGCAGGTGCTCCAAAAAATATTGTCTCTGCCGAGACATCTTAAGCTGGGCTAGTTGTTCTATTTCGAACGAACCAAACCGATGTTGGGCGCAAACATGAGCGAGTATCTAGGCCACCGGAATGAGCGCATATGGTCAGTGGCGTAAGCGACGGATTGTATTTGGTGGAACTGGGACCGGCGTTGACGGTCCGGCTTTTTTGACCGGAAGCCTTCTTGTCCTCGCAAGTGGCGCGGTCACTCTGACCGGCGTGCGTAACCCCGCTTACCCCTTGGTGCAGCGCATGACCGCGCTGCGTTTTGTGATCGTCGGTTTGTTACTGCTCGCGCTCCGGCTGGACGCCGCGACTCCCGCGCCCGAGGAACCGCCATTGCCCGCGGGCCGGCTCGTGGTGACGATCGAGGGCGTGCGTTGCGAATTTTCGCCCGGGCAGGAGGAACTGGCCCGATTGGTGGGGCTGCGTATCGCAGAGCACAATCGCGAAGCCACGGCCGCGCTGGCGGCCGCGAAGGGTCGCGCGGCTTCGACCGCGCCGCTGAGCCCGGCGGACATGCGGACGAACCGCGCGCGCTACCTCGAAGCCATTTGCGCCCAGCTGGCGCTGAAAAAGCCGACGGCCTGGCAGGAGGAATGTTACGATGCCTTTCTCGGCAGCTATGAACGGACCATAACGCTGCTCGGTGAGATGTGGAACGCGGTGGAGAAATCGGGGGCTTCCGTGAACCGGATCTCGCTCTGGAATCGCGGGGAATTGGTGCGGCGGCTCGAAGCGGGGGAAAAATTGACGGGTTTCACTTACGATCCGGTCACGAAGCAGGGCGGCATCACCTTCAACCTGCCGCAGGTGGATTTCGACAACGCGGCTTTGAAAGCCATTCAGGCGCGAATGGAAAACCTGAAGCACGAATACAAATTCCGGATGACGCCGGTCGAGGACGGCAAGGCCACGACCTACAGCGCCTCGGTCAGCACGCAGCCGGCCAAGGCGGTGGACGCACCGCCCGAAAAGAAGCCGGAAGAGCCGGCGCTCCTGGCGCTGCCGCTGGTCGTGCCGGAGGATTTTGCCGACCGCCCCGCCACGGAGCAGGCGGACGTGGTGTGGGAGCGGATGGCCCAGGGTGTGTTCACCAATCTCGCGGAATTTTCGCAACGCATCCCGAACGCGGACGTGAACATCGCGTACCTGATTCTCCATGAGACGACCGAGATCGGCATCGTCGACCACTACTATCGCGGTCGCGACCGCCGCTGGTTTTGCGATGGCGTGGCGAACTACGTTCCGTGGCGCGTCGTGCGCGACCTGCATGGCGTTGCGGCGGCGAATCAGATCTACGATGTGCGGGCGCAGCTCGCAAAGTACGCCGATCTGCGCCAGCAAGCGGATCTGCGCAAATGGCCGGCGGTGGAAAATCAGGACGAAGCGGAGCAGGAATCGCAGTTGAACCGCGCGCGCTACGCGTTCGCCGCGCAGGCCGTGTTCCTGATGAACCAGCGCGCGGGCGAGGATATCCTCCCGAAACTTTTCGCCGAGATCGGCCGGACGGCGCCGGAAAAAGTCTCCATGAAGACGGTGGAGAAGGCGTGGACGAAAGTCGCGAAGCTCAAGCTCGACGCGATTCTTGCCGAGGCGGTGCAGCCGTTGCCGAATCCGGCGAAGTAATTTTTCCTCCGGTAGGGTTTCGTCCTACACGATTTATGGAGCGTTTTGTCGTACAAAACGGGCCGTTCATCTTTCATTCGGGGTGACAAAATCGGCGCGCACCGCTCTTTTTTGCGCCCATGGCGTCACACCCCGCGCTTGGTAAGGTAGCATTCTTGCTTGGCCTTTTAATCGGCGTTCCCGTCGCAGCGACGGAAATGCCCGCGAACAAAATCATTCCCCTCGACGTGAAAGGCGTCGAACTCGACTTGGCCGGCATTCCTGCCGGAACTTTTGCGATGGGCACCGATCCGGGCGCGCCGCGCTTTCAGCGCGACGAAGGTCCAGTCACCACCGTGCACATCACGCGCCCGTTCTGGCTCGCCCGCACCGAGCTCACGCAGGCGCAGTGGGAGGCGATGGATATGCCGAACAACAGCTATCATCGCGGTGCGAACCGGCCCGTCACCAACGCGACGTGGGAGCAGGCGATGGAATATTGCCGTCGTCTGACCAAACACGAACGCCGGGTCGGGCGTTTGCCGGACGGCTACGCGTACACGCTGCCGACGGAAGCGCAGTGGGAGTATGCTTGCCGCGCGGGCGGGAACGGCGATTATGCCGGCGAGCTCAATGATCTCGGCTGGTATTCCGGCAACAGCGAGGGTGAGACGCATCCGGTCGCCCAGAAGCGGCCGAACGCCTGGGGACTCTACGACATGCATGGCAACGTCCTCGAATGGTGCCGGGATTGGTACGGTGGCTATGCGGGCGGGCAGCGCGACGATCCCAAGGGCGCGTCCGAAGGCTCGGTGCGCGTCATTCGTGGCGGCAGCTGGGGTTACGGCGCGGTCTTCTGCCGCTCCGCGTATCGCGTTCGCCTCCGGCCCGATAGCAAATGGGTGATCGTAGGTTTCCGCGTGGCGCTCGCCCCGGTCGAAGCGAAGCCGTGGTGGGATTTCCGGTCCGATGATGTCAGCGCCGCTCCGCTCACCGCGGCAAACAACCGCCGGCGGCAGTGATCAGGCTTTCTTCAGCGCCGCGACCTTCGCCTTGATCAGCTGGGCGGCCAGCGCGGGAGAAAGCTGCTCCGGTTTCCGAAAGCGCAGGCAGCCTCCGCCGCAATCGAGCCCTGCGGCCTTCAGTTCCTTCCGGTGGGGATCCAGCACTTCGCCCCCGATATAGAGCGAGAAATAATTCTTCTGCCGGTTGAAGGCGCCAAAATGCTGCTCGCCGATCATGTAGGTCGGCATCCGGTATTTCATCGATTCCTCGATCTTGGGGTGGGCTTTCCGGAACAGGGTGCGGATTTTGGCGAGCAGCTTCCTTTCGTCGGCCGGAAGCGTCGCGAGAAACTCGGTCACGGTCGCGGCGTGGGAGATCATGAATGGACTTTTGGGCCGGGAACGGGAAACTCGCAATCCCCAACCCGTTATGAGCGAACCCCACTCGGATATCGGCCGTCAGCGCCAGCGCGCCATCTATGTGGCAGGAGTGGGCGGACATCGTCCGGCGGTGCCGGTGGCGCAGGCTGAACTCGAAAAGGCGGCGCAGGCCGCGATGACGCCGGAGGCATGGGCCTACATTGCCGGCGGGGCCGGGCGGGAAGCCACGATGGATGCCAATCGCGCGGCGTTCGAAAAATGGCGCATCGTGCCGCGCGTGCTCCGCAACGTGGAAACGCGCGACCTGTCGATCGAACTTTTCGGACGCCGGTTGGCCTCACCGCTGTTGCTCAGCCCGATCGGCGTGTTGGAGATGGCGCATCGCGACGCCGACCTCGCGGTGGCAAAGGCGGCGGCGACTCTGCGCGTGCCGTACATTTTCTCCAACCAAGCCTCGGTGCCGATGGAGGCCTGCGCGGCGGCCATGGGCGCT
Organism: Verrucomicrobiota bacterium; assembly: GCA_048498955.1. GTDB lineage: Bacteria > Verrucomicrobiota > Verrucomicrobiia > Opitutales > Opitutaceae > Lacunisphaera. The sequence goes on from JBEHWZ010000009.1 coordinate 124,868, forward strand.
GCGCCGCGTTGGTTTCAACTCTACTGGAGCCGGTCGAACGAACTGGTGGCTTCCCTGGTGAAACGCGCCGAAGCGTGCGGTTGCTCCGCCATCGTGCTCACGCTCGACACCACGATGCTCGGCTGGCGTCCGCGCGATCTCGACCTGGGCTCGCTGCCGTTCATGCAAGGGAAGGGGATCGCGCAGTACACGAGCGATCCGGTGTTTCGTGCGGAACTCAAACAGAACGCGCTGGGATCAGCGCGTTCCACTCCAACGCCGCCGCTTAATCTGCAAACGATCGCGACCGCGCTGGAGCAGAAGGCGAAGTTCCCGGGTGGCTTGCTGAAGAATCTTACCTCAGCCGAGCCGCGCGCGGCGGTGCAGCGGTTCCTGATGACGTACTCGCGTCCGTCGTTGCAGTGGGATGACCTGAAATTTCTGCAAGCACAAACCAAGCTTCCGATCCTGCTGAAAGGTGTGCTGCATCCGGACGATGCGCGCCAGGCGCTCGCGCACGGCATCGACGGACTCATCGTCTCCAACCACGGCGGCCGGCAGATCGACGGCGAGATCGCGTCGCTCGACGCGTTGCCGCCGATTGCCGAAGCCGTGAACGGCAAAATCCCCGTGCTCTTCGACAGCGGCGTGCGCGGCGGCGCCGACGTGTTCAAGGCGCTGGCCCTTGGTGCGACTGCGGTGTGCCTCGGCCGTCCGTATGTCTCCGGTCTCGCCATCGCCGGCCAGCGCGGCGTGGAGGAAGTCATCGGCAATGTGCTCGCGGAGTTCGACCTGACGCTGGGTTTGGCGGGTGCTGTGAGTGTGCGGGGAATCGGCCGCGATAGCGTGGTTCGTGCGTAGTTATTTAACCGCGGATTACGCAGATACTGCGGTGCATCGTACCCAGGCCAGACGAATCAGATTTTATCCAGGCCGTGATGCTCGTGCAGCAACTCCGCGATGATTTCCTGGAGCCGGACGGGCTCGATGCCTTCGCGCTGGTCGATGGCGAGCGGATGGTCGGTGCGCTCGAGTTCGACCCAGGGACGCAGTCCGGGCTCCCGCTGGTGCACGTGGGTCTTGAGCGAGAACGTGTCCGGATAGCCGGGCAGCCGGCTGCATAACCAGCCGAAATGCGGCCCGATGTTCACGCGTTCCGGGCTGTCCCATAACGCGGAGACTTCGACATAGCTGGCTTGGCTTAACGAACACCAGACGCCCCAGGTAAAAGGATTCGGGCGGCCTTTGACCGGAATTTGGAGCTGCGCGTGAATGAAATAATGCATGCTGCCGTTCTGCAGCAGCTCGCACTGCTCGCCGGTCAGAAGGGAGAGATCCTTCTCTTCCTGGCTGGCGCCCAGCCAGGGCAGCGGTTCCCGGAAATGCCAAGCGAGGTCCTTGACGTCATGTTCCTCACCGCACTTCGCGCATTGAAATTTCATCGCTAGGCGGGAAGCGCGAGTGACCGAGGCTCAGATGATCGTGCAAGGCGGCGCGGGCAGCGCGGCGATGCGGTCCATGATGCGCTGGGCGGCGGTGTCGTAGCGGGCTTTGCCGAGCGACGGGTCATCGTATTCGGCGGCGGAGATCGGCGGACCGAACACGATGGAGATCGGCGTGCCGAAGCGCGGGATGGAAGTGCCTTTGCCGAAGGCTTCGAAGGAACCGTAGACGCGGCAAGGCACCACCGGCACGCCGGTCTTGCATGCCATGAGGCCGACGCCGGCCTTGGCCTTTTGCAGCCCGCCATCGGGCGAGCGTGTGCCTTCCGGGAAAAGGACGATGGCGCGGTTTTCCTTCAGCGCCTGGAGCACGCGCTTGATGGCGCCGACGTCGCCGCTGTCGCGCTCGACGGGAATGGTTTCCACCTGGTTCATCCACCAGGCGAGGAGTTTGTTATTCCAAAGGCTTTTCCGCGCGAAGAAGCGCATCTGGCGCGGCACGTGACAGCCGACGAGTGGCGGATCGAGATGACTGGCGTGGTTGGAAGCGATCAGGAACGGGCCGTCGGTGGGAAAGTTCTCCGAGCCGGCGACCTCGCCGCGGAACCACATGAAATGGAAACACTGCGCCAGGTAGTGGAAGAAGCCGTAGAACGGCGTCATCGTCAGTTGGTCGGGCGTCTGGATCATGGCTGAACCGAGGACAGATGACAGAGGACGGAGGACAGACAAACACTCTTCGTCATCCTGAGCCGTGCGAAGGATCCACGGAGGACGGACATACCTACGACACCGCTTGGATCCTTCGCACGGCTCAGGATGACGGTGGCGAATGTTCTGCGCTTTTTGTGCATCTTTGCGGCAGAAACGCCTCAGTTCAGTTTGGCCGCGATCATCGCGGCCATCTTGTCCACGACCTGTTCGAGATTCAGGAAGGTCGAGTCGATGTCGATCGCGCCCACCGGCACGACGAGCGGCGCGGTCTTGCGCGAGGCGTCGAGGCGGTCGCGCTCGGCGATCGAATCCTGGCGGCCCTCGGCGGCGCGGCGCTTGGCGCGCTCGACCGGGTCGGCGTGCAGGAAGAACCGGAAATCGGCATTGGGGAAAATCACGGAGCCGATGTCGCGGCCCTCCATCACGAGGCCGCGGAAGCCGTGCTGCTTCGCTACGTCGACCTGGCCGCGCTGGTAGGCGAGGAGGGCGGAGCGCACTTCGGGAATCGCGGCGTAGTGCGAGACGCACTCGTTCACGTTTTGGCCGCGGATTTCGTCGCCGGACGGCTGGCCGCCGATCAGCATCTGGGCGGAGCGGCCGTTGAGGCGGGTGTCGAATTTCAGCTCGGCGAGCGCCCGGACAATCGCCGCATGATCGGAGTAAGGCACCTGGCGCCGCAGCAGCTCGTACGAGATGTGCCGGTAGAACGAGCCGGTGTCGACGTGCAGCAGGTTGAAGCGGTCCGCGAGCACGCGGGACGTCGAAGATTTGCCGGACGCGGCGCCGCCGTCGATGGCGATGATGGTGAGAGGGGAGCTGGCGGACATGTGACTCGGAGCGGAAGTTAAAAGGGGAAAATGAGGGGTAAGTCCATACCTCGCTGCAAAACACCGACCTTACAGGAGGAAACGGAGGGAATTGAGAAAAACCCAACTCCGTTGGCTCTGTTACCTCCTGTGAGGTCGGTTCGTGATCCCCGATCGGAATCAGGAGCGCGCGCGCAGGTTCTCCAGCACTGTGAAGAAATCAGGAAACGTCTTCGAGCAGCAGGCCGGGTCGTTGATCGTCAGCCAGGGCTGGCCGTTGCCGTGGAGGTCGTGGCAGCCGAGGATGCCGAAGCTCATGGCGAAGCGGTGGTCGTGGTATGTCTCGATCGTCACGCCGGATTTCAGCGGACGCGGGTGGATCTCGAGCGAGTCCTCGGTCTCGATCACGTGCTGGCCGAGCTTCGTCAGTTCGCGCGCCATGCCGGCGACGCGATCGGTCTCCTGTTTGCGCGTGTGCGCGATGCCGGAGATCTTCGTCGGGTCGTCGAGCAGCGGCGCCAGCGCGGCGAGCGTGAGGAAGGTGTCGGAGAACTCGCGGAAGTTGCGATCGACGGCGTGGCGCGGGCGGCCGCGTTGCCAGCTGACGGTGGGCACGACGCTGTGATCCTGCTCCAGGCCGACGGAGCGCAGGACTTCGCTGAACTTCACGTCGCCCTGCAACACGCCGCCGTAGTTGGCGAGTTGGAGCGTGCCGCCGGTGACGAGCGGAAGCGCGAGGAAATAGCTGCCGGCGGAGGCGTCGCCTTCGATTTCGTAGCTCACAGGACCGGCGGCGAACTGTTGCAGCATCTGCTCGGTCATCACGACGAACGGCTTCGAGCCGGCCGCGCCCTTCAGCGTGACCGTCAACGGCGACTTCGCGTGCGGCGCGACCATCAGCAGCGCGGAAAGCATCTGCGAGCTCTCGGAGGCATCGAGCTCGACCTTGCCGCCGGGCAGGCCCGCGGTGCGCAGGGTGAAGGGAAACGATCGCGAATCGGCACGGGCGCCCTGGGACTCGAGCGCCTCGAGCAGCGCGCCGATCGGGCGGCGGCGCATGGCTTCATCGCCGTCGAAATGATACACGCCGTCGGGACGCAGGCAGACGAATGCCGTGAGGAAGCGCGCGGCGGTGCCAGCATTGCCCACGTCGATCTTCGCCTCGCGCACCGGAATTTCGCCGCCGCGGCCCTCGACGCGGATGGTCAGCGCCTTCTCATCGGCCTCGACCTTGAAGCCCAGCGCCTGCAACGCGGCGATCATGATGCGCGAGTCACGGCTGAAGAGCGCGCCGCGCAGCAGCACGGTCTTTTTCCCCAGAGCCGCGAGGATCAGCGCGCGGTTCGTGATGCTCTTCGAGCCGGGCAGTGTGACGCTGCCGCGCACGGGTTGCGTGAAGGGGATGATTGGAAGTTGGGCGGGATAGGTCGGCATTTTTGTAGCGGCGGTCTGTGACCGCCGGACGGCGCTCATCGAGCGCCGCTACGGGAATTCACGGGATCGGCCGGAATTGCTCCCGATACGCCCGCCCGCGTTCGAGGATCGCCTGCACCTCGAACCAGTCGCGGTTGGCGAGCGCGCGTTCCATGCCGTGCAGTTCCTCCTGGTAGGCGCGCAGGGCGCGGAGCACCTCGTCGCGGTTCTGCTCGAGGATGGTTTTCCAAAGCTTGGGATCGCTGCCGGCGATGCGGCTGGTGTCGCGCAGGCCGCCGCCGCCGTAGTTGCGCCACTTCGGGTCGCGCTTCGCGAGGCTGGCGCAGAGCGTCGAGGCGAGCACCTGCGGCAGGTGGCTGATGTGCGCGACGATCTCGTCGTGCGCGTCAGGCTCGAAGGTAGCGACGTCAGAACCGAGCGCGGTCCAGAAGGCGGCGACTTTCTCCGCGGCCTTGGTGTCGGTCTCGGGCAGGGGAGTAACGAACGTGACGCGACCCTTGAAGAGATCCTCGCGGCCGTGTTCCCAGCCGGTTTTTTCCGAGCCCGCCATGGGATGCGAGCCAACGAAGTGATGTCCGGCGCCGACGGCCTTGGTGCCGAGGCGGCAGATCTCGCCCTTCACGCTGCCGACGTCGGTGACGATCGTGCCGGGGGCGAGCTGCGGAGCGATTTGCTGCGTGAGCGCCACGATCTGGTCGACCGGGGCGCAAATGATCACCAGCTGCACGCCTTTGACGGCATCCGCCGGGGAATCTGCCACCTGGTCGCACCACGGCTGGTTCTTCAACTGCAGCCGCACTTCCGGCCGCCGCGCCCACAGCACGATACGCTGGGAGGCGCCGAAATGCCGGGCCGCGCGGGCCACGGAGGCGCCGAGCAGGCCGGGAGCGAGGATGGCGATGGAGTCGAACACGGGGGAAAGGAGAAACCACTAATGGACACTAATGAACACTAATTTTGCCCGATTCCTGTCATCCTGAGCGCAGCGAAGGATCCAACCGAGAGCGTGCATGGCAACCAATTCGCTTGGATCCTTCGCACGGCTCAGGATGACAAAATTGCGGCGCCCACGGAGTGGACGCCCTACCTTAGGCGCCGCCCAGCTTCTTCACCTTCGCGAATTCCGCGGGCGTTACCGGCGAGACGGACAATCGGCTCTGGCGCACGAAAGTCATGTTCTTGAGCAGAGCATCGGCCTTGAGCTGCGCGAGCGCGACCGGCTGCTTGAGCGGGGACACGGCGGTCAGCTCAACTGCCACCCAGCCGTCCTCGTCGGCGGTTTTGTCGGGGAACGCTGCTTTCGTGACTTTGGCGATGCCGACCACGCTTTTGCCTTCGTTGCTGTGGTAGACGAACACCTGGTCGCCCACTTGCATGGCCTTGAGATGGAGGCGGGCTGCGTAATTGCGCACGCCGGTCCAGTCGGTGCGCTTGTCGCGCACGAGGTCGCTCCAGGAGTAGGTTTCGGGTTCGGATTTAACCAGCCAGTGATTCATGCGTGCGAACGTAGGGTTCGGACGCAGCGCGGCAATAACGGTCTGGCGGCATCCTCGATTGGAGGAAGGGCTTCTCTGTAGCGGCGGTCTATGACCGCCGTCGCGCGTGTGGCATGCTTATCGTTCGGCGGTCATAGACCGCCGCTACAGAAGACGGTCTTCGATCCCCCCGGTTCGCTACTTCGCCGGCAGCCCGTCGAGGATTTCCTGGAAGGCGGCGCGCGCTTCCGAGGTGCGCGAGAGTTGCAGGCCGGCTTGCGCCATCAGGCGGGCCTCGGCGGGGTTGCCGTGGCGGCGGTTAAGCTCGGCGGCTTGATAGAGCAGCACGGGGCGGCGTTGGAAAAGAATCACTCCTTGGTTGATCATTGCGAGGTCGGTCTTGGCGGGCGCGGCCGCGCTGTGCAGCCAGACATCGGTCATCAATTCGTATACTTCCGGCAGCGGTGGTGGTTGCTGACGCGCGGCGGCGAGCGGTTGGATGACACTGCGCGTTTGCGCTTCGTCCAACCGGTCGGTCGCCGCGGCCTTTGCCTGGGCGTCGGCGTAGCGCAGGCGCGCGAGTTCGAGTCCGGCCCGCGGGTTGCCCGATTGCAGGCGGGCCGCCGCCTCGAGAAAATCGCGGGCCCGCTTGGTTTCGCCGCGTTGCAATTCCCGCAGCCCGAGCGAGGCGATCAGCGCGGGATCGACCGGGCCGCGCACATAGGCGTCGCGCATTTCCTCATAAGCCGGCTCGACCCGCCCGGCGAGGACGAGGGCCTCGCCCTTGAGCCGCCCGATCTCGGGCTGGGTGGCGTCGCGCAATTCGAGCTTCGCGGGTTCGGGCAGGCCGCCGCCCTTGCCGGCGGAAAATTCCTGATACTGGTACGCCGTGTCGTTGAGATAGACCCGCAGCTGCGTGAGCATCTTCTGGTAACCCACGCCGAAGCATTCCTTGAAAATTGCCTCGGTCACCGGGCCCTGTTGCGCGCGCACGACGAACTTGGCGAAGCCCTGGTTGTATTGCTTGCCCTCGCCGTAGAGCCACATGTGAACCAGCGCGGCCGATTGCATGGCCCATTTGCCGGCGATGGGGCTGTCGGTTTCGGGCGCGCCGTGCGGCACCGCGAAAAGCTGGTCGAGCGGCATGAACCCGGCGCGCACCATCGCGACGTTGAAATCCTTTTCGTCCAGGGTTTCACCGGGGATCGGCAGCGGCAGGGACGGATCGGCCGATCCGGCAAACGCCGCGCCCGCGGTGCCGGGTACTGGCGGCGGCTGGTCGAGCCGGGCGAATTGGATGAATTTCCGGTCCACGCGCATGCCCATCAGCAGTTGCGAGAGTCCTTCCTCGAGCCAGGCGGGCAGGCGCGGCTGGCTGAAGCTGAGCAGATAACGGATGTACTGGCGGGAAAGCTGGCGGTGATAGTCCACGCGCATCTGCGCGCCGGCCAGGGATCCGTCCGCATCGCTCGTCTGGCCATCGGCCGCGAGGGCGTCGGCCTGGCCGATCTCGGAGGGACTCAGTGCGACCGCCTTCACGCCGAAGTTGAGCACGATGGCGACGTGCTCCGGATCTTTCAGGAGCAGCGTGGCGTGTCCGGTCGAGGCGCCGCCTTCGGCCGGTGCGAAGGCCGCGAACTGGGTTCCCGTGGCGCAGACAATGAGCGACATCGGCGGGGCCGGATGCGCTTTCAAACCCGGCCACACCACGCTGATGGCGGAGTTGAAGAGCTGGAAATCGTACAGGAGCTTTTGCGTTTCCCGATCGGAAGCGCCGCTGAGGATTTCGAGCCCGGGCAATTTCGCGTAGCGCCAGGATTCCGGCGGCGGCAGCGGCCGCTGCTCGTTGATGACGAGCTTGGGCAGCTCGACCGTCGGGCCGACGGTCGCGGCAGTGGCTGCGGCGTGGAGGACGGAACCAGCGGTCAGAAAACCGACCGCGAAAATCCGACGGATGAAGCCGGAGCTAACCCAAGGTAACGTGCGCATGGCGGGGCAGGGGTTGGACTGGGGAAGAGGAGGGGAGCCCCAGTGCTTTATGACTGTAGTTTTTGGCGCCGGGAAAAGCATCCCTCGTTCGAGGGGGACAGATTTCAGGTGGATTTCCCGGTTGCGTCGGGTGATGCCACACACCCCGGCGCTGCGCGCCATCAGCCGTCGCCAAGCCTATGGCCGACACGCCCCTCTTCATAGAGGGGCACCAAACTTCTTGTTCGAGAATCCCCTCTATGAAGAGGGGTGCCCGAAGGGCGGGGTGTGTGGGTGGGGACAAAGCCCGAGATCACGCCCAACTACCGCCGGCCAGTATGGCGTTGTCTTAACGCGTCTGCGTTGGTCGGATGCCGAAAATGAGCGACCAGAAACTGAGTCCGGAGGACGAGAAAAAAGCCCAGCGGGCACAAATGATTCTTTACGGGGTCATGCTGTTCTTCCTGGTGCTGCCGTTTGTCTTGCTGTGGTTGAAAAACCGCGGAGTATTCGGCCACCCCTAAGCCGTCGTAATGAACAAGACCCTGCTCGCCATCCGGATTTTCTTCATCGCCCTGTGCGTCATCGCCAGCTGGCTGGTGTGCTACACGATCGAGGAGTGGGACCATAAGCGGGCGCTGGCCATGAGCGTTGGCCTGATGATCGGCATCCTGGTGGTGCTGGTGGACATCATGCTGAAGGGCTTCTCGCTGCGCGGTCTCACCGCCCTGACTTTCGGCCTTGGCGTGGGCGCGATCGTTTCCTGGATCATCGGCAGCTCCCCGCTGCTCAACAAGGGCGACCCGTCGATCATCTACCTGGTCCAGCTCGCGCTGTTCGTGATCTGCACCTACCTCGGCACCGTCATCGCGCTGCGCGGCAAGGACGACTTCAACCTTGTCATCCCGTACGTGCGCTTCGTGCCGCATGAGGTCGACGTGCCGCTGGTCGTCGTCGACACCAGCGCGTTGATCGACGGCCGCATCGCCAAGGTGTGCGAGGCGCAGTTTCTCGGCGCCGCGCTCGTGATCCCCAGCTTCGTGCTCACTGAATTGCAGGCGATCGCCGACTCACCCGATCCGCTCAAGCAGGCCCGCGGCCGCCGCGGCCTGCAGGTGCTCAACGAGCTGCGTGCGATCAAGCACCTCGACATCCGCATCCACCAGAGCGAAGTCGCCCGCCGCCAGGACATCGAGGCCAAGCTTGTCTTCCTCGCGCAGTCGATGCGCGCCAAGCTGCTCACCACCGACACCAACCTCGCCTCGATGGCGCGGTTCCAGGGTGTACACTGGCTCAATCTCCATGCCTTGGAAAACGCCCTGCGTCCCGAGATCGTGATCGGCGAAAGCATTGCGGTCGACCTCGTCAAGGCCGGCAAGGACGAAGGCCAGGCGCTCGGTTATCTAACGGACGGCTCCATGGTCGTCGTGAACAACGCCCGGGCCCTGATCGGCAAGCGCGTCACCGCCGAGATCATCGGCGTGCTCCCCAGCGCCGGCGGCAAAATGGTGTTTGCGAATCTCCTCGGCGAAGCCGAGGCGGGCTGAGGCATTCTGATCGCGGCTCGGGAGGTTGGATGAATTGTGCAGGGCCGTCGCTTGCCGACGGGCCCCGCACGCAAACCGGCCCGGCGACGAGCGCCGGCCCTACACAAGACAGCTGGCGCACGAGTGGGTAGAATGATTGCAAATTTTCCTTGCCGTACCATCTGTACTAGTACAACTAGTACAGCGTGCTCCCGTTCTCCATCGAACTGAAACCCGGCCTGCCGATCACGGAGCAGGTGCTTTTCGCCGTGAAGAAGGCGGTCGTGACCGGCCGGCTCAAGCCCGGTACGCCGTTCCTCTCGGTGCGGGCGTTCAGCCAGGAGCTGCGCATCAACCCGAACACCGCGCACAAGATCGTCGCCACGCTCGTGAGCGAAGGCGTGCTCGTGACCACGCCGGGCGTCGGCAGCGTGGTGGCCGAGCCGGCGGGCGCCGACCGCGCCGCCAAGGCCGCGCTGCTCGAGGATGAACTCGAGCGCCTCGTCGTTGAAGCGAAGAAGCTCGGCCTCGGCCTTGACGAGGTGCAGGCCGAACTCGCCGCCCACTGGAAGCGCCTCGGCAAAAAGTGATTTCCCCATGAATGTCATCGAAACCCAACAACTCTCCTGCCGCTATGGCCGTACCGAGGCGCTGCGGGAGCTGACGCTGACCGTGCCCCGCGGCAGCCTGTTTGCCCTGCTCGGCGCCAACGGCGCCGGCAAGACCACGGCGCTGAAAGTGATCGTCAATCTCCTGCGTCCCTCCGCCGGACGGGCCACCGTGCTGGGCGTGGATTCGCGCGCCCTGGGCGAGCACGAGCTGGCCCAGGTCGGATATGTTTCCGAGAACCAACAGCAGCCCGAGTGGATGACCGTGCGCCAGCTGCTGGATTATTGCCGGCCGTTTTATCCGACCTGGGACGTGGTTCTCGAGGCCAAGCTGCTCGCGCAGTTCGAACTGCCCGCCGACCGGAAACTAAACCAGCTCTCGCGCGGCATGCGCATGAAGGCCGTGCTGCTGTCCTCGCTGGCCTATCGTCCGAAGCTGCTCGTACTCGATGAGCCGTTCAGCGGTCTGGATCCGGTCGTGCGCGATGATGTCACGCAAGGCCTGCTCACCGCCGTGCAGCTGGGCGAGACGACCGCGATCATTTCCTCGCACGACATCGAGGAAGTCGAACGACTCGCCGACCATGTCGCGCTAATGGAGGAAGGCAGGTTGCGTTTTGCCGAGCCTACCGAGGATTTGCTGGGCCGTTTCCGGCGCATTGAGGTGGAGCAAGAGGGGACAATCGCCGGCGACAATCTGCCGCAAACCTGGCTGAACTGGCAGGCGGGCGCCGGTCGTGCCTCATTCATCGATTCCGATTACGTGGGATCGATAACTGAGAAGGATTGCCGCGAACGTTTTCCCACTGCGTCGGTTCGCGCCCACCCAATGACGCTGCGCGAGATTTTTGTCACCCTGGGTCGCAAGAACCGCGTCCCGCCGAAAGGAGCCGCCGCATGAACCTGACTCTGCACCTCATCCGAAAGGATCTTCGACACCTGCGCGTGGCCATCGTTCTGTGGGGCTTGTTTGTCTGCAGCCAAGTGGTGATGTCCCACTGGCTGCTGACGCACCCTTCGGTCGATGCGAATTGGTTACTCGTTAACGGCATGCTTTTCAACCTGCTGCTCGCAGTCGGCCTGGGGGTGACTTATTTCCTGCTGTCTGCACTCGTGCTCAACGATCCGATGGTGGGCACCGATATTTTTTGGGTGACGCGGCCGATTTCCAGCAGCCGGCTGATGACCGCCAAGTCGGCTGTGGCGGTGCTGGTTTTCGCGGTGCTGCCGCTCGCCATTTGGAGCGTCTGGTGGCTGGCGTGCGATTTTTCTCCGCGTGGCTTTGTCTCCGGTGCACTACGGCTGTTGGGATTGCAACTCGTGGCGGTAATTCCCGCGCTGGCCGTGTCGACGCTGTCCCCCAATCTGGGCCGGCTTTTAGTCAACAGCTTCGTGCTGTTCCTCGCACTCGTGGTCGCCTCGATGCACTTCGCCACGCAGACTGGAGTTCATCACTCGGTGCGCATGAGCCGCCTAATCCTCGCGGTTGGCGTGCTTGCTGGTACGGGAATTTTCGTTGCCGGGTGGATGTACCGCACCCGTGCGTTCGGCCGGGCCATCGCTGTCGGTAGCTGCGGGCTGATATCGACCTTACTAGCGGGCTGGATGTGGCCTTTCGCCTGGCCAGCTTCGAGCCTGACGTCGTTAATTTTCGAATCCCGCACTCCGGAACTGGCCGGTGTGGAAAAGGTTGTCACCCAAGTTGAGTCAGCTCGCCTTTTGGCCGTGAAGAATAAGGACGGCCTCGATGATCAAATACTCATCCTGAAAATTCGGGTGAATGACCTGCCCAATCAGGTTGACCTCAAGGCCGGCAAGGCGGACGTCGTGCTTGAATGGCCGGATGGCACCACGATCAGAAATGATCAATTGATTCTCACTGGCGGGGCTGACGATGTATCGCTCTACAGTGCCTTGGGAATTCCGCTTCCCGGGGCGGGAGCCGGGCTTTCGATTGATCCTGAGACAAAGGCAAAGATGGCGAGTGATGCCGAGACGAGGGCAAAGCTGGCGAAGAGCGCGCAAGATGCCGCGAACACGACGGCAAGATTGCCCGGAGTCCGCTACCGGCGTATCTATCATCCAGACCGGCCGCGCTCGACCTGGATGACCTGCTGGGTACCGGTCAGCGCATCGATCGCGCAACGCATTGGCCGGGAAGCTCCGGCTTGTCGGGTGGCGGCACGATTCGAAACCGTGACACCGGAGATTCTGGGCGAGATGCCGCTGACCGCCGGCTCGAGAATCACCAAGCGTGGTCGCGTCGAATTGATCGGATTCGCCTCGTACCAGCTGCGCAACCCGCGCCTCTCCGGAGCGCATGGGATCGTGTCGGTGCTGCAGGAGCCCGGCGATTCCAGTGCGATTAGCTTCCGCATCCTCGATAAGAAGACTGGCGTCATCGGCTGGGGCCTGAGCTCCTCCATTCTCGTGCCCGTGGCCCCGGTGATCGGAAAAATCTGGTGGGCGCCCATTGACATAAAGGTGCCGCATTTTTGGCGCACCGATCATTGGGAAGATGCTCCAGGCTGGCGGGAAAACGTGGCTCTTGTCGCCGTGGCTTTTCGGCCGGCGGGAGGTTTTGACCGCCAGCTCCGTAGCGACAAGCTCACGCTGGTTTCACGAGAAGAGATGGAAGAATTGGAGGCGGTGCCCGTGTCGGAGGAAGACAACAGAATGAACTGATCTTGCGTGGTCAGGGTTGCAGCCACGCATGCAGCCCGGCGTCGTCGGCGATTTCCGTGAACATCTGGTAATCGGTGGCGAGCAGCGCGGCGTAGCTCGGCTCGGCGAAGCGCTGGCAGTGGAGCAGCACCTTGGCCTTCTGGCCGGGGGCGCGCACGAGGCGGCCGAGGGCCTGGTTCACTTTCTGCAGGCCGGGAATCTGGTAGACGCGCCGGAAGGCGGCGTCGCGGCCGAGGTCGGAGAACGCCGCGACCTTGGCTTTCTGCACCGCGTTGACCTCAGGCAGGGCGGGGCCGACGACCATCGCGTGGCTGATGCGTCCGCCGAGCAGGTCGATGCCCTCGGCGAAACTGCTGCCGAGGACGAGGAACAGCACGTCGCTCAGCGCGAGGTTCTCTTCGACCCAGGCGGTTTGCGCGGCGAGGTCGGGCAGCTTGGGCTGGAGTGCGACCTGGAGCACCGAGCCATAGTCACTGAGCGTTTTTTGGACGGCTTCCGCGTAGGCATACGACGGGAAGAAAACGGCGATGGCGCCGTTGGCCGCTTCCTGAAGCTGGGCGATCGTGGCTGCCGTGGTGGCGTAGTAGTTGGCGCGTTCGCGATAGGTCGTGCTCACGCGCAGGTCGACGGCGATGTCGTAGGCGCCGGCGCGCCACGGGGTCGGAGCCTGGAGGGTGGTGTAGGGGGGAGCGAGCTTGCTCGTGGCGCGCGCGTTGTCGCGAGTAAGCTCGCTCCCCCCTGAACTCAGGCCGCACGACTCCGCGAATTCGCCATACGGCTGCAGTGTGGCCGACATCAGGATGGCGCCGCCGAAACGCCCGAGCGTTTCGCCAATCGCCGCGGCGGCGTCGATGCAAGTGAACTCGAGCTGACCGGGGCGCGCGACCCACAGGAGTTTCTTCAACGCTTCGTTTTCGAGGAAGCCTTCGAAGGCGGCGAACTGCCAGAGGGTGTCGCTGTGCTCCGGTCCGAGTGCGACGTAGTCCACCTGCGTGGAGGTGATCAGCTGTGCCAGGCGCGAGACGAGGTGCTTGATCTCGGCTTCGACGTCGGGATCCAGCGATTCCGCCGGCCGGAGCGTGGCGAGGATCTTCACCCATTCCTCGATCGCCAGCACCAGCGTGGCGGGCGCGTTCAGGTGATCGAGCTCGGCGAGCAACAGGCGGGCATCGCTTTCGCTCGCGCTGTGCGAGTAGGCGCCGGCGACGCGCGTCGGTAGGTTGTGCGCTTCGTCGATGATGAGGAGCGTCTCGCCGGCATCGAAACCCGGACGCTCGAAGAAGAGCCCGCGGTTGTCGGGCGCGAACACGTAATTGAAGTCGCCGATCCAGACGTCGTTGAAGGGCAGGGCAGCGCGGGTGATCTCGTAGGGGCAGATCTGCGCATTTTGTCCGGCGGCCTTGAGCGTCGGCAGGTCGCGCGGCTGCTTCTCGTCGGTGTAGAAGCGCGACAGCCCGCTGCCGGGCCAGCGCTCGGCGCAGTCGCGCAGGTAGTCGCAGCCGTCACGCACGCAGTGAAAGGTATGGTTCACGCAGTGCTCGCTCTTGTTGCGCACCTGCCAGACCGGCAGCACGCCGGTGGCGGTCATTTGCTGCAGGGTGTGGACGACTTGGATTTGTCCGGTGGACTTGCCAGTCAGCCACACGATCCGCGCGAACTCGCCGGCCTTGAGCCGGCCGAGCGCGAATTCCAGCACGCAGCCGGTCTTGCCGTAGCCGGTGGGGGCCTCGAAGAGGACGACAGAGGACGGAGGACGGAGGACAGAAGACAGGTCGGCCTGGATCGTTTCCTGGCCGACGCGGAGGGACGGGAACGGAGGCTTGAACTCCAATGAACGCCGGCGCTCGGCGGCGCGGCGTTGGAGGTTGAGGAACTCGACGATTGCGTCGAGTTGGTGGAACACCAGCGCCTCGTCGAAAGGCGTGAGCGCGACGGTTTGGGCGAGGCCGGAGCTGGCTTCGACGAAGACGAGCTCTGCGCGGATGTCCTTGGCGCCGGCGGTGCGTTGGAGCACGACGTACGCGCCGAGCTGCAGGAAATAGTCGGGATAGTCGGCGCGCAGGGCGGACTCGTCGGCCGGCAGCGGGCGCATCACGCTCTTGATCTCGCGCAGCAGCGCGCCGACCTGCTGGTCGATGCGGCCGCTGAGGATGAAGGTCCAGCCGCGGTGGATCAGCCGTCCCTCGATGACGATTTCGAAAGTCGCGTGTGCGTGCTCGGCGAGCGTGCGCTGGCGCAGTTCGTTGTGCCAGTGCTGGCCGAGCTGCGCGCGCCACAGGCCGGCCACACCGCCGCTGCCTTCCTGCGGGCCGAGGCTGAAGCCGGCGAAATCGCCGACGCTCAGCGTGATGGTGCGGTCTTCGAGGGAAAAATCCATGGGCGGTCGACGGGCTACAGCTTGATTTCCGTCTCCGCGCCGACCCATTGCTCGAGACGCTTGGTGATGCGCGCGACGGCATCAGGCTCGGCGGTCTGGCGGGCGAGCGGTTGGTTGATCAGTTGGGCAGCGAGTTCACGGTCGGCCGGCTGCAGCTCAGGCCACCACTGCTGCTTCACCGGATAGCCTTCGTCGCGCAGCAGGCAGTAGAGGGATTTGAGCCAGACGATGTCCGGCCGGCCGCCACCGGCCAGCGCGCCCAGGCTCGAGCGCAATAGGGCGATCACCGCGGGGCGGGACTCATCGTCGACGGGATTACGGGCTAGCAACTGGCCGAAAGCGACGGCGGCTTGGAGCGCTGCATAGGATCGGCCGATGCCTTCGTGGCGCTGGATGAAGCGATGTTCCTTGATGAACCAGGTGCGGCCTTGGCTGGAGGATTCGAGCCAGAGTTCGGCCTCGTCGAACAAATCGAGCGGCGTGGATGCGGTCTTGGACTGCTTGGTGCGGCGCAGCAGGTGGAGCACGCCCTGTTCGCCGGAAAACGCGGTCAGCTGCTCGAAGGTATCCGAACCCGACGGCTGGCGGGAGAGGATGAAGGCGGTGGTCTGGAGCTGCTGGCCGGGCATGCGTCAGAGGGCGGACGGCAGAGGACGGAGGTTAGGAGACAGGCGACAGGGGACAGGACGAGCCGGCATGCGGTTACGTTTTGCAGCAGCTACGACGAGGCAAGGAGGTTTGTGCGTCGCGTTGCAGCCAGCTGCGGATCGATGGAGGGCTGGTCTCCGCACCAGCCAAAGCCGGTCGGCCCTTCGACGGGCTCTGGGTCCTGAGCTTGTCGAACGGAGAGACCGGCCCTCCACGAATCACGATGCGCTCAGCGCCGACTTCGCGGCGGCGGGATCGCTCCAAGTGGGGAGCACGGCGCCGCAGGAGATGACGGTCTTCATGGCGTCGGCGACGGACATCTCGAGTTCGATGACCTCCGAGAAAGGCAGGTACATGAAAAAGCCGTTCACCGGGCTCGGGCAGGTGGGGACGAACACGGCCCAGTGATTGGTGCCGAGGTGCGCGTGCGGTTCGCCACGGCCGGTGTTGGTGACGAAACCGAGGGTGTAGACGCCGGCGCGGGGAAACTGGACGAGGACGACCTTGCTGAACTGGGCGCGGTCCTTGGCGCCGAAGGTGTCGATGAACTGCTTCACGCTGTTGTAGAACCCGCCGATGCCCGGGATGTGCTGGATGAAGCGCTCGGCGGCGGCGCCGATGAGGCGGCCGAGGAAAAGGCGCGAGACGAAGCCGAGCAGCGTGATCAGGCCGAGGACGATAACGGTGTTGATGACATCCCAGAAAATCGGCGGCAGGTGCTGCAGGGTCGCCGGCAGATAGCGGTCGTAGAGCGACGTGATCGAGCCGCCGACCGCGCCGATGACCAGGCGCAGCGCCCAGACGGTCACCGCCAGCGGAGCGACGAGCAGCAAGCCCGTGAGGAAGGCATTGCGGATGGTGGTGAAACGGTTGGCGGGCATGGTGGTGGTCGGCGGAAGGCTCACGCAAAGTCGCCAAGACGCAAAGGGAAATGCGCGGAGGAGAGGTGCGAGGTAGGGCGAATCCTCCGGATGAGCCGGTTCGGTGATAGGGCGTGCGAATCAGCTGGCAACCCGCGGCTCGTCCGGAGGACTCGCCCTACCGTCCGAGCCGGAACTCCGGCATGGCCTTCGCTGCACGCAGCAGCTTCATCGCGCGCGCCTCGGCGGCGCGCATCTTGCGCTTCTTGGCGGGTTGGAGGTCGTCGTAGCCCGCGAGGTGCAGCCAGCCGTGGACGACGTAGAGCGTGAGCTCGGTGGCGAAGGCATTTTGTAGGGTCGTTGCTTGCAACGACCTTGCGCGCGAGGTCGGCGCGAGCGCCGACCCTACATATTTCCAAGCCGTGTCCACCGACACGCATACTTCGCCAGCGAGGCCGGCGAGCGGGTCGCCCTCGAAGGTGATGACGTCGGTCGCCGTTGGGTCGTTCATGAAATCGGCGTGGATTTTCGCCAGCGCGGGATCGGTCAGGAAAACGAGCGAGAGTTCGCCGGCGGGGCAGCCGCCGAGAAATTTGGCGGCATGTTCGTCGAGCACGCTGATGACGCCTTCCACCGCACCGCGGGGAATTTTCAGCCGCGGGTGGCGGTTGTTGATGGCGATTTCGCGCTTCACGAATTCGGCCCGATCGGCTCCGCGCCCTTGGCCTGCTCGTAGGCATCGATGATCTTCTGCACGAGCGGGTGGCGGACGACGTCGGCGGCGGTGAAGTGGTGGAATTCGATGCCGGGAATGTTGCGCAGCACGCGCGGCGCCTGGGTGAGACCGGAAACCTTGGAGCGCGGCAGGTCGATCTGCGTGATGTCGCCGGTCACGATGATGCGCGACTCCTCACCGAGGCGGGTGAGGAACATCATCATCTGCTCCGGCGTGGTGTTCTGGGCCTCGTCGAGGATGATGTACGCGTTGCTCAGTGTGCGGCCGCGCATGTAGGCGAGCGGGGCGATTTCGATCACGCCTTTCTCCGAGAGCGTAGCGACGTCCTCGGCGTCGAGCATGTCGTGGAGCGCGTCGTAGAGCGGACGCAGGTACGGCAGGATCTTCTCGCGCAGGTCGCCCGGCAGGAAGCCGAGCGCCTCGCCGGCCTCGACGGCCGGGCGGGTGAGCACGATGCGTTGCACCTGGTTCTTGAGCAGCGCCGAGATGGCCGCGGCCATCGCGAGGTAGGTCTTGCCCGTGCCGGCGGGGCCGATGCCGAAGACGATCGGATTCTTCTGGATCGACTGCAGGTAGAGTTTTTGGCCGAGCGTTTTCGGCACGATGCTCTTGCGCCGCGTGGCAATGACGAGCGGCTCGTTGATCAGCGCGCGCAGGCCGGCGCCGTCATCCTTGGCGTAGAGCTCAAGCAACCGGCGGAAATCCGGCGTGCGGTAGGCGAGGCCCTGGTTGCGGCCGGTATTGAGCAGGGTCAAGAATTCCTCGGCGCGGGCGATCGCTTCGGCGGGACCGTCGAGCTTGAGCCAGTCGTCGCGCGTGACGATCCGCACGCCGAGCACCTTTTCCACCAGGGCGAGATTTTCCTCGGAGCTGCAGTACAGCTGGCTCAGGTGGCGGGCGTTGGGATAGGTGAGGGTCTTGGTGGAAGGCACTGGATCAGAGGACAGGTGACAGGAGACAGAGGACAGAAGTCGGAGGACAGGAGACGGATCAGGCGGTTTGCTTGGCGGCGACTTCCTTGAGTCTCGCGTACATCGCGTCGAGGGATTGGGGGAGCACGCGGGTCTTGCCGATCACGGGCATGAAGTTGGTGTCACCATTCCAGCGCGGCACGATGTGCGCGTGGAGGTGGGGAATGCTGCCGCCGGCGGCGGAGCCGAGATTGAAGCCGACGTTGAAGGCGTTGGGGCTGACTGCGGCCTTGAGCAGGTCTTTGCCGTAGATGATCAAGTCCATCAGGTCGGCGCGCTCGGCCGGATTGAGGTCCGTGATGTCCGTCACTTCGCGAAACGGCACGACGAGCAGGTGGCCGGGGTTGTACGGATAGCGGTTGAGCATCACGTAGCTCAGCTTGCTGCGATGCACGATGAGCGCCTCGGTATCGTTGCCCAGCGCCGGCAGCGCCGTGAACGGGTTCGCGCCGTCGGCCAGGCGGGGTGCCTCGATGTACTCCATGCGCCAGTAGGCGTGCAGATGATCCATGCGGGCGAAACGGTGATTCGGCGCGGGAGTGATGTCAAAGCGACATCGGCGCCTGCGGCGCAAAGGCCAAATGCCAGAATCCAAACGCCAAAAAATCCCATGGATGAAGAGTCCAAATTCCAATCTGGCGGTTGGCGTTTGTTTGGAAGTTGGCGTTTGGCCTTTGGCGTTTCGGCAGCTTTGCTGCCGTCATGTCGGAGAAGCTCATCGCTTATGCTGCGCGTCGCGGGGTCACCATTCCGCCGGCGCCGCATACGGCGCGGGCGATGGGCGAGCTGGCGGCGTCGGTTTACCTGCACCCGATGCGCACGACGCGGAAGATGCCGCGCGAGCTGGGCTATTTGGAGACGGCCCGCGCCTTGAAGCTTAAGACTAGCGCGGGCGAACTGGCGGCTTGGGTTTGGGGAGAGGAGGGCCGGCCGCTGGTCGGACTCCTGCATGGCTGGGAAGGCCACGGCGCGCAGCTCGGCGCCTTTGCCGCGCCGCTGGTGGCGGCGGGATTTCGCGTGCTGGCGTTCGATGCACCGGGTCATGGCGAATCGCCCGGCGAGGAGTGCAGCGCGCCGCTGATCGGCCGGCTGGCGCTCGAGTTGGAGCCGCAGCTCGGATCCTTCCACGGTTTCGTCGCGCATTCGATGGGCGCGGCCGCCGCCGCGATGGCGGCGACGCATGGCGCGCGTCCGCGGGGCATGGTTTTCCTCGCGCCGCCGCTCAGCCAGCTCGAACGCATCGATCGCATGGTGGTGCGGGCCGAATTGGCGTCCGAGGCCGCGGTGGTTTTCCGGGCCGAGATCGCGCGGCGCAGCGGGCTCTCGCTGGAGGAATCCGACATGCTTTACGTGGCGAAGCTCGCGCCGTGTCCGCTGCTGGCGTTGCACGACCCGGCGGACGCGGAGGCGGATTACGCGGCGACGGAAAGCGTGGTGCAGGCCTGGCGCGGGGCGCGGCTGGTGCCCTGTCCGGGGCGCGGGCATTTTCGGATTCTCTCGACGCCGGAGGTGGTGCGGCAGGGAGTGGAATTTTTGGCGGGGTTGAAAGGCTAGGGCGAATCCTCCGGATGACCCGTTTAGCGTGCGTCGCGGCTCGTCCGG
The DNA here is from genome assembly GCA_048498955.1 of Verrucomicrobiota bacterium. Taxonomy (GTDB): domain Bacteria; phylum Verrucomicrobiota; class Verrucomicrobiia; order Opitutales; family Opitutaceae; genus Lacunisphaera. The sequence continues at coordinate 144,699 of JBEHWZ010000009.1, forward strand.
AGGACTCGCCCTACCAGCTTGCCGTGTGCGGCGGCGCCACGCACAGTGCGCCCATGCTGGTCGAATTCCACGGCGTGAAACAGGAAACAGGCGTAGCCACGCAGCGGCGCTGGTTTCAGGACGAGGGCATGGACTTGATCGTCTGGTACGACGCGGCGAAACAGCCGGAGGGTTACCAGATTTGCTATATCGGCGAGGACCGGCGCGAGCGGGCGCTGACGTGGCGCGCCAAACAGGGCTTCACCCATGCGCGCGTCGACGCCGGCGATACGCGCCCGGATAAGAACCTGACGCCGATCCTCGTGAAGGACGGCGTGGTGCCGTGGGCGCGGGTGCAGGCTGATTTCTCCGCCCGTGCGGCCGAACTTGACCCGTCGGTGCGCGACTGGGTGCTGGCCACTCTGGCCAATCCAAACTGATGGACCGGCGCCTCATCTGGTTCGTCGTGCTGCTGGCTCCCGTCCTTGGTTGGTCGGCGGTGCGGCCGCACGATTACTTCACGTGGTTTCTCGAGGTCGTCCCCGTGCTGATCGGCCTGCCCATCGCGTTTGCAATCCAGCACCGCTTCCGGCTTTCGACGCTCCTGCTCGTGCTGCTGTGGTGGCACTGCGTCATTTTGATCTTTGGCGGACACTACACCTACGCGCAGGTCCCGCTCGGCAATTGGGCGATGCAGTGGTTCGGCTGGACGCGCAACAATTACGACAAGCTCGGCCACCTGGCGCAGGGTTTTGTACCGGCGATTTTGACGCGGGAGATTTTGTTGCGGACGTCGCCTTTGGGATCGGTTCCTGTAGCCGGGGGCGTTGACCCCGGTCGGGCGCGTTCGGGCTCGGCGGGAGTCCTTCCGGGGTCAACGCCCCCGGCTACATTAGAGGCAAGGCCGAGTCGCTGGCTGAACTTCCTCGTGGTCTGCGTGTGCCTCGCTTTTAGCGCGCTGTACGAACTCATCGAATGGCGGGTCGCGGTGGCGAGCGGGTCGGCTGCGGACGATTTTCTCGGGACGCAGGGCGATGTCTGGGACACGCAGTCGGACATGGCCTGCGCGCTCGTGGGCGCCATCGCGGCGGTGCTCCTGCTCCGCCGGTGGCACGACCAATCGATGGCGCGGGTGGCTCGACCTGGAAAATAAGATGGCCGCGGCATTGCTGCCGCGGCCAAACAGGACGATGCGGCTCGTTACACGCTACGAGTCGCAGTGCCCTGTTAAGTGTCCCGTTGCTCCCGCTGCGGGGCGTTGTCGGTCGGATTGGGAGCGGTGTACGGGTGATAATTGTCCGGTTGCGAGCGGCTGTCGCCACGCTCGAAGCCGCGTTTCGGCGCGGAGGGATTGCGCCGGTTCTTTTCGGCGGGCGAGGCCTTGTCCTTCGTCTCGGCTACCTCGCGAATGTGCGCGTTGGCGTTCGGCGGCGTGACCTCGGTACGGGTGATCGCCTCGGCGCGGAAGTTATCGTTGGGCCGTTCCTGGCCGGGGGCGGTCGCGGGGAACGGGGACTTGCGCGCGGCGGGTTTCGTGCGGTCGGTGGTTTTCATGGCGGGATTGGGTGGAGCGTTTCAGGTGGCCGGCAGCACGGCCTCGCTGTTGAGCGAAAGCGCGATGTCGGTGAGCTTCTTGTCCGTGTCGCCTTCCTCATCGAGCGTCTCCTGCAGCAGGCGCGCCACTTCGTCCTCGCCGAGCAGGCGCGCGAAGGTGCGGACGGTGCCGTAGCTGGCGATCTCGTAGTGCTCGACCTTCTGCGCGGCGGCGATGAGGCCGGCGTCCTTCACCGCCGGGCTGGCGTTCTGGCGGATGTGCTCGCCGCCCTCCTCGATCAGGCCCTTCATCGCGTGGCAGATTTTGCCTTTCACGGGGACGCCGAGGGTTTGCATGGCCTGGGTCAGACGGTCGACGTGGTGGTAAGTCTGTTCGAGGTGGGTGCGGAAGGCGTTTTGCAAATCGGGATGGCTGGCGGCCTCGGCCATTTTGGGGAGTGCCTTGATCAATTGGTTTTCGGCGTGAAGGAGGTCTTGGAGTTCGGCGGTGAGCAGGTCGCTGAGCGTATTTTGGCGGGACATGGCGGGGGACGTTGAAAGTTGGGAGCCGGCGGAACGCGTTTCCCTTCTGCAATGCGCATGCCAGCGAAAGGCCGCTTCGCTAAGTGCGTTGCCGGAGAGAAATTTCTAAAATTGCGCCGCGGCTTCCTGCATTATGCCTGACGCAAAATGCACCAATCGGCCTGTGAGCAGTTGCAGATTGCCATGGGTGGCGGGGAATTTTTTTCGGCGCGCGCCTGAAACGTTTGAACACGTCGCAGGCTCGTGGGTCCTTCGCAGGGAACGCCGGTGCACGCCCGGTCCCAACAGCCTCAACGCGTCCTGTGGCCACCGGTCCCGCGGCGCCTCCGAACATGTTGCATGCAGACAAAGCCAGCTCCCCGGGAAAGGTGAAGCGTCACGCCGTGCCCAGCGAAGAAAGTCATCACGATCGCCGCGAACTCATCATCAAGAAAGCGGCGGAGCGCCCTTGGGTGGCGGTCAACCAACACGACGGGAGTTGGCGCCGGCATGCGCATCGGCACGGGCATTGAGGGCGGTATCAAGGTAGGGCGGTGACTCCGCTCACCGCCGCGGCGCGGACGGAGTCTGCGCGCTACCTTTAATCACTGCTTCGGTCGCGCGATGAACGTGTAGACCTTGCCGCCGCCGATGTAGCGGCGGGCGGTTTCCTCGACGTCCTTCTTCAGCATGCCCTGGTAGTCGCTGCTGCGGGTGAGCGGCCAGCTGACACGCAGCGGGTTCTCTTGCATGCGGGAGAGGACGTGGTGCGTCCAGTAGCCGTTGTTGCGCAGCTCTTGCTTGAGGCTGGCGAGGCGCGGCTCGATCACGCGTTCGAATTCGTCCTGCGAGATGCCCTTGTTCACGATGTCGTTGGCGATGCGCCGCGTCATGTTGGCGACGCGCTCGGCCATCGCCGGCGTGGTCTCGACCTCGACATAGAAATAACCGTAGCCCGGCCACGCGTTGCTGCCCCAGACGTCGCGCAGCGGGCCGTAGGTGGCGCCCAATTCCTCGCGGATCTTCACGCGCAGGCGGTCGTTGAGAATTTCGGCCAGCACCTGCAGGCGGCGCACGGTGCGGAAATCGTCGTCGTCGACGCCCGGCCAGTAGACGCGCACGGCGGCCTTGTCGGGTTCGGCGCCCTCGAGCACCCAGGTTTGCTGGATGGGCTTGGCAGGCAGGGCGGGTTTGCGCGCGGGATCCGGCTTGGGGTCGGTCGCCTGCCGCGGGGGCAGGGCGCCGAGGGTGTGGCTGAGCGCAGCGAGGGCATCGTCGATCTCCACGTCGCCGGCGATGCCGATCTCCATCGCGCCGTGCGCGAGCACGGGTTTCAGCCAGGCTTCGACTTCGGTGGGCGTGCGCTGGCCGAGTTTTTCCGGCGGGACGAGTCCGTAGCGCAGGTCGCCGCCCGCCATCACGGTGGGACAAACCCAGCGGAGAAACTGCACGGGCTCGCGGTTCACCGTCGGGTAAAGCGACTGCAGGCGCGCGAAGGAACTCTGGAAACCTTCCGGCCGGAAGGCGGGGTCGGTGATGAAGGCCGTGATGACCTGCAGCAGTCGCTCGAGTTTGTCGGGCGCGCTGTAGCCCGTGAAAAAGAAACCGTCCTCCTCGATGGAAAAATTGAAGTTGAGGCTGTCGCCCGTGAGTCGGCGGCCGAGCTCGATGTTGTCATAGTGTCCCAGCCCACCGCCGGGAAAGGCGCCCTCGGCGAGCAGCCCCAAGCCCGGTTGGTTCGCCGGCTCGGTGGTCATGCCGCGGCCGAGGCGCAGCCGTACGTGGACGCGTCCCTTTTCGTAACTGGTCTGCATGACATTTGCCCGGACGCCGTTGGCGAAGGTGACCGAGTGCACATCCACGCGCTCGTCACGGGCGCGGCGCGCGATGGTGCCGGCCGGGCCGAAGTCCGTGTAGTCGAAAGGCGCGATCGTGCGGGCGTCCTGTTCGCTGAAGAAGCTGGCGTAGGCGCTCTCGTCGTAGGCGGCGCGCACTTCCTGGGTGGTGAGCGGCGCCGGGTAATTGCCGATCACGGCGATGCGGCGGTTGGCCGGCGCCCAGATGGCGCGGAAACTCGCGCTGCAATTTTCGGGAGTCAGTGCGGCCACGGCCGGGCTGGCGATTTCGAGGTCGGTTTCGGGCGAGGTGACGACGAAGTTGTATTCCAGCGACGAGCGGATGGACTGCGCGAGCAGTTGGGACGGGCGCGAGCCGGCGGTGCGGATGCCTTCCTGCAGGGCGGTCTGGTAGGATTGCACCTGGAGTTTCACCTCGTCGGCGGTGAACCCGTGGAGCAGGGCGCGGCGCAACTCCTGTTCGCCCAACCGCAGGCCGGCGCGCCAGAGGTTGGCAAGGGTGTCGATGCGGATGAAGGCCTGGCGCATGCGGCCGAACTCGTAGCTCCAGTTGGCCTGGGCCTCGCCGATCTCGGTCGCGCGCTTCCGCTCGATGTCGGCGAGGCGGTAGTTGAGGATGCTGAACCCGGCGTTCTCGGCGATTTGCTGGCGACGGCGCGCGATCGTGTCGGGCTGCCGCTCGACGGCTGCAAGGCTGTAGATGAGGCTCGAGGTGCCGCCGGGCGTGGGGTTGGCGAGGAAGCGGGCCTGGATGTCATCGGGCCCGGCGGCGAGGGCGAGATCGGGATCCGCGGGTTCGGCCGGCGTGGCGGCCTTCATCGTGGCGAAATTTTCCCGGATGAGTTTTTCCAGCAGATCGGGCTCGGCGTCGCCCACGGCGATGATCGTGATGCGCGAGGGCCGGTACCAGGTGCGGTAGAATTCCTGCAGGCCCTCGGCGGTGGCGGCTTCGACCGATTCGGCGGAGCCGATCGGGGCGCGGCGGGTGACCAGCGAGTCGGGATAGAGGTATGCGGTGATGGCGTCGCCGATGCGCGACGCGGAAGTGTCGCGCGTGCGGCGTTCGGCGGCGACGACCTTGGCCTCGCGCTTCACCTCGGCCTTGGCGATGACGGCGCTGTCGCTGAAGTCGCGCAGTATCGAGAGACCGAGGTTGATTTTCTCCGGCGAGTTGTGCGGGAGGTCGAGGTTGTAGAACGTGGAAGTGTAGGTCGTGAACGCGCTGGTTTCCGCGCCCATGGCGAGACCCTCGTGCTGGAGAAAGTTAACGATCGAGGTGGCCGGGTACTTCTTGGTGCCGCGGAACATCATGTGCTCGACGAAGTGCGCGTAGCCGCTCTGGTCGTCGCGTTCGTTCACCGAGCCGGCGGCGACCTGCATGATGAGGTAGACGCGGCCGGCGGGTTCGGAATTCTTGCGCACAGCGTAGCGCAGCCCGTTCTCGAGCCGGCCCCAGCGGATCGCCGGATCGGGCGGCACGTCGCCCTGCTCGTGCGGCCAGGGCTCGGCGGTCACCGCGGTTGCGAACGAGACGCAGGCGGCGACCAGCAGCAGGAGACGCGGCATTTTCCGAAATAGGGGGGACGGCATGAGGGGCGGGAGCCGGTTCAGAAAGGGCGAAGCCACCCAGACTAGCAATCGCGGACTGGCCGTGCGGCCGAGCCGGGAAACAAGCGCGCTGACGAGCACGCGCTTCGTCAGCAATGGCGGCTATGAACTCCGCGGACGTTCGAACGAGCCGGGCGCGTGGGTGACGGGAACTGCGGGGACCGCTTGATGGATGGGCTTTCGGTCGCCGTCTTTCCCATAGACGATAAAAAGATGGGTATCGAACCAGCCATCGAGGTCGTTATCGATCAGCTCCTCGGCGAGTCCGCTGCCAATCCAGAAACGCAGCCGGTCAACGCGTCCATCCGAGTCGCGATCGAAGGCGGTTTGCTGGCAGGCTTCGTTATGCCAGGCTAGGCCGGCTGGCGCTGGGAGCGGCTCCCATGCATCCACCAAGGTACGACCGTGGCATCCGGTCAGGCCAAGAAGAATGCCCGAAAGGGAGAGGGCGATCACGGCCGCACAATACCGCCGGGTGCCGCGGATCTGCATCTTTCTGTTCATTGAGCGGTTTGCTTTTGCCACGGTTGCTCATAGCGAAGCACGCGGCCGTCATCGCTGATCTCGAGTTGAACGACGTGTCCCAGCGTGTTCTGCGGATAATCCGCCGCGGCGCTTACCACCCAGATACCATTCTTTCGGGACACCGGTGAGATGGCGGCGGAAGGCGGTAGCCGCGTGATGGTCGACCACCCGTCCGGACCTTCTCGGCGGAGAACTTCCGCCACGGCCACGGCCCGGATCCTAGGCCAGTCGGGATCGGCAAGAAGCGCGGCACGCTCGCTCCGGTCTGGGCAACTGTTACATGCCGAAAGGACGAATGCGGTGGCCACAAAAAGGGCGATGTGGCGGATAAACATCAGCTCTGAAGGAGGAATTTCGGCACAGCGTTTCTGCCTGTGTCAGTTTGAGGCAGAAACTGCGCGCGCCAAAAGGAGTTTCAATCCTGATTTGCCATGCGACCAGAGTTACATCTCCACCAATTCCCAACACTTTCCACTTGAATCCGGACGCGGGCTCGGGAGTGTAAGGGCGATGTCTTACTCCGCTTACCTGCCTTTCCTGATCCAGGTGGTCCTCGCCGCCGTGATCACCATCGGCGTCATCGCCGCCAGCCACCTGCTCGGCCAGCGCGCGAAGGGCGGCAAGATCAAGGACGCGGCGTACGAGTGCGGCATCCACTCCGACGGCAGCACGCACACGCGCTTCTCGGTGAAGTTCTACGTCACCGCGATGCTCTTCATCCTTTTCGACATCGAGGTCGTGTTCCTCATCCCGTGGACGTTCGTCTACCGCCACTTTCTCGCCAACCACATCGCGATCCTGGCCCCGATGATGTTCTTCCTCGGCGTGCTCGTCCTCGGCCTCTTCTACGAGGTGAAGAAGGGCGCGCTGGAGTGGGAGAAGTAAGGGCCGCCGGACGGCGGCAAACGCCAAATGCCAAAAGGCCAAACGCCAAAAAAGCTCCAGCCTTTGCGTTTTCTGTGTTTGGGGATTCGCGGCTTTGTCTGGCGTCTGGCTACTGTGATTTGAATTTTTTCCTCCGGTGCGTCTCGACAAATACATTTCCCGCAGCCGCGTCGTCGACCTCGGCAGTGCCGATCTCGAGGGAGCGCTGGTCGAGTTGCTCAACCTGACGGTCGAGCGGTTTCCGGACCTGAACAAGGACACGCTGCTCAAGGGCCTGCTGCGCCGCGAGAGCACGATGACGACCTACCTCGGCCTCGGCGTGGCGATGCCGCACGTGCGCGTGAAGATGGACCGCCGCTACATTCTCGCGGTCGGCCGCAGCCATTACGGCATCCGTTACGACAGCACGATGGAGAGCGAGCCGGTGAAGCTCGTGATCATGCTGATCGCCGACGAGAAGACGCGCGACTACCTGCAGCTGCTCGCGGCGCTCGCGCGGTTGCTCGAGCAGCCGGAGTTCGTCGACAGCCTCGTCAAGGCACCCGACCTCGACACCCTCTACGACCGCCTGTTTGCCGGCTTCGGCGGCGTGGCGGCCAAGCCGCTGCCGGCGGCCCAGACGCGCGTGAACCGCGTGATGCTGCGCGAGGCGGAAAAGATCGCGGCGAGCAGCGGTTGCACGGGACTGATGCTTTTCGGCGACACTTTCAGCGGGCCGTTTCGCGCGCCGCGCTTCGAGAGTTCGCTCAAGACGATCCTCGTCAGCCGCAACGTCGCCGAGGACGAGGCGCGGCCCGGCCGCTTCAACGAGGCGATCCAGGTGCGGTCTTTTTCCAACCAGCGCATGGCGCAGCTGCGCAGCGCGGTGCTGGTGGGCCTGACGCGCGGCTTCATCACCTTCAAGGACCGCCTGTGCTGCATCGGCGGCATCGCAGGCACGAACCAGTTCGACTCGATCATGGTCGTGGACGTGGAGAAGGAATTCTCGTCGTTGCTGACCGGCCACGCCGACCTGCTGCCGGCGGACGTCAAACCCGAGGTGCTCGAACGCGTGATCGCGGTGGCGACCGAACTCGCGGTCGAAGGCCGCGAAGGCCGCCCGGTGGGTTGTTTGTTTGTGCTCGGCGACAACGAGAAGCTGGCGCAGCTGACCAAGCCGCTCGTGCTCAATCCATTTTACGGCTACAAGGAGGAGGACCGGAACATCCTCAATCCCTTCATGGATGAAACCATCAAGGAGTTCTCGTCGATCGACGGCGCGTTCGTGATCCGTGGCGACGGGGTGGTGGAGGCGGCCGGTTCGCTCATCCAAGCGGCCGACTACAACCACACGCTGCCGAGCGGCCTCGGTTCGCGCCATGCGGCCGCGGCGGCGATCTCGGTGGCGGCGGATTGCATCGCGGTTTCGGTTTCCTCGAGCACCGGCCAGGTGAACCTTTTCCGCCGCGGCGTGATGATGTCGCTGACGGAAAAGAAGGTCAGCGCGTAAGCAGCTAAGCGGGAGGCGGTAAGGGGGAAGGGGGCAGAATTCTCAAGTTGTGAAGATTTAAGTTGCAGGAGCTCTGTCAGAACCCTTTCTTTCGACCCTTCCAACCCATTTAAGCCATGCAAGAAACCGTCACTCTGGAATGCACCGAAGCCCGCAAAGAGGGCAAACCCGCCTCGCGTTATCTCACGAAGCGTAACAAGAAGACCGTCACCGAGCGCATCGAGAAGAAGAAGTACAATCCCTTCCTCAAGCGCCACACGCTCCACAAGGAGATCAAGTAAGACGTTCGCCGAAGCGGGGTGAGGGAACCCCGCCTCCAAAAACTTTAAGGCCGGTTCCTCGCGGGACCGGCCTTTTGCTTTTCGTGTGATCGTACCTCGATCAACACACCCCGTCGCTTCGCGCCACCCCTCTTGATAGAGGGGATTCAAGGCTCGGTCAGCGGAGGTCCCCTCTATCAAGAGGGGTGCCCGCAGGGCGGGGTGTGTGGTTTGGGAAACCCCCGAAAAACAACCGAGCGAAACGAACGCAGGACAACAGTCCCGTTCGCTCCTTACTTCTTAACCTCGATCGGCGTCGGCGCCATCGGCGGCGTGGTGCTGCTGCCGGAAGCGAGCTGGGCCCGGCGGGCGGCGCGCCAGCTGTCGCGGTGCTTGCGGATCCAGTCCAGCAGGGCGCGCTCAAAACCTATGTCATAGCCGAGACGCTCGGACTCGATCCACTTGTGTTTCAGGATCTCCTCCCGCTCCGCGAGAAATTCCTGGTAGAGGCTCGACTGCTTGACGAAGTCGCGGTTGCCGCTGTTCTCGCTGGGATTGGTAGAGGGGACGGACATGTGATGGCTCAGCGACAATAGTGACCGATCAGGCTGATCGGCAGTGTTTGGCCCGGCTGAAACGTCATGCGCCAAAACGGTAGAGGCCTCGTCTCACGCCTGTCAACCCATGCGCTACACTTTCAAGCGCGCGAGCAAAGTACTGGCGATTTCGCGGAAGACCTGCGCGGGCCGGCTCTCGGGCGACTGCACCGTGATCGGCTGGCCGGAGTCGCCGCCGGCGCGGATTTCCGGGAAGAGCGGCACCTGGCCGAGCAGGCCCGTGCCGAGGCTCTCGGCCGTCGCCGCGCCGCCGCCTTCGCCGAAGAGATGCTGGCGCTGGCCGCCGGCGTCCTCGAACCAACTCATGTTCTCCGCCACGCCGAGGAGCGGGACGTTCACCTTCTGGAACATCAGGCCGCCCTTGCGGGCGATGTTCGTGGCCGCAGCCTGCGGCGTGGTGACGAGGATGGCACCGTCGAGCGGCAGCGTCTGGACAAGGGAAAGCTGTGCGTCGCCGGTGCCGGGCGGCAGGTCGACCAGCAGCACGTCGAGTTCGCCCCACTGGACGTTTTGGACGAACTGCTGGATGGTTTTCATAATCATCGGCCCGCGCCAGACCACCGGCGTGTTGTCGTCGACCAGGAAACCCATCGAAATGACCTTCACGCCGTGACGCTCGAGCGGCACGAGGTTCTCGCCGTCCACGTTGGGGCGGGCGCCGGTCAGGCCCATCATCAGCGGCACCGACGGGCCGTAGATATCGCAATCCATCAGGCCGACGCGGCCTGGGCGGCCGCGCTTCTCCAGGATCTGGGCGAGGGCGCAAGCGAGGTTGACCGCAAAAGTGGACTTGCCCACGCCGCCCTTGCCGGAGGCGATGGCGACCGAGTGCTTGAGGCCGGCGGGGGCCGTGCCTCCGCCGAGGTTGCCCTGGCCGGCGGCCGGCGGCGCCTTGGTGGCGGTGACGGCGAGCTCGATGATGACGTCCTTCACGCCCGGCTGGGCACGCAGGCACTTTTCGATCTCGGTCTTGAGCATCGTCGGGACCTTCGGGTCGCCGGTCGTGATGGCGAGGGACACCTTGGCGGTGCCGTCGACGAACGCCGCCGAGCGGACGAGCCCGAACGAGACGATATCGCGGCTAAAGCCGGGATACTTTACCTGCTTGAGGGCTTCCTTGATGGTGTCGGCGGTCACGCGTGATGGGAAAATTGCTTGGAAAACAGGACGCTTTGACCTTGTGAGTAGGGTGCCGGGAGTAAAACAAAAACCCGGACCGAACTTTCTTCATTATTTCCCGTCTCAATCACCATGCGTAACGCTTTTCGCCTCCTGCTCTGCCTCGCCTTTGTCGCTCCCATGTTCGCCCAGCGCGATATCGGTGAAGTTACTGTCGACGTTAACACCCAGGTCATGGGTATCACCGTCACATCCTCTTCACCCGAGTTGCAGAATCTCGCGCTGCTGGCATTCAACACGCACGGCCGCTACCGGCTGGTCTCGAGCGGCGGTTCGTACGCGATCAATTTCACCCCGGTGGGCGCCAACGCCGTCAGCGTTGCGATAACCAAGGGCAGCTCGGGCACGCCGGTGCTCACGCAGACGGTCTCCGGCAGCAACCTGCGCAACGCGCTGCTCAAGGCGGCCGACGTTGCGGTGAACAAGACCAGCGGCCTCCGCGGCTATTTCGCGGGCAAGCTCGCCTTCATCGGCGACCGCACGGGCAAGAGCGAGGTCTACACTTCCGATCTTTTCTTCGGCGATCTCTTCAAGTGGACCGGTGACGGCAAGCAGGTGTTGAGCCCGCGCTGGTCGCCGGACGGCCGCCAGGTCGTGTACACCAGCTATCGCACGAGCTTCCCCGACATCTACGTCATCGATTTCGTCAGCCGCCGCGTCTCGCTGCTCGCCAGCTTCAAGGGCACCAACAGCGGCGGCCGCTTCAGCCCGGACGGCACGCGTCTCGCGATGGTGCTTTCCGGCGAGGGCAATCCCGAGGTGTACGTCGGCAACGCGCAGGGCCGCGCGCTCAAGCGCATGACGACGAACCAGTCGGTCGAGGCCTCGCCGACGTTCTCGCCGGATGGTTCGCGCCTGCTTTTTGTTTCCGACGCCGCGGGCGGTCCGCAGCTCTACACCATGCCGGCGAGCGGCGGGGCGATGTCGCGCCTGCCGACGAATATTTCGAAATACTGCGCCGAGCCGGACTGGAGCGCGGCTGATCCGAGCAAGATCGTCTTCACCGCCGGCGTGGGCCGCGGCTACCAGGTCGCCGTGTACGACACCAAGTCCGGCGCGAGCAAGATCGTCTCCAAGGCGCCGACCGACGCGATCGAACCCGTGTGGCTCGCTGACGGCCGCCACGTGATCTGCACTTTCCGCGCCGCCAACACCCGCGCCATCTACATCGTCGACACCGAGTCCGGCAAGTCCACGCGCATCAGCCCGACGGCGCTCGGTAACGCGGGCAGCCCGAGCTACCTGGCGCAGTGAGCCACAACGATCTCGACACACCCCGCCCTGCGGGCACCCCTCTTCATAGAGGGGATTTCAGAACCGTAGGTTTGGGTCCCCTCTATCAAGAGGGGTGGCGCGAAGCGACGGGGTGTGTGGAATTCGTTTCGCCATGAAACTCCTCTTCATCGGCGACATCGTCGGTAAACCCGGGCGCGAGGCCGTGACCTCGCTGGTGCCGAAGCTGCGCGTCGAGCGCGGAATCGATTTCGTCATCGCCAACGGCGAGAACGCCGCGGCGGGCGCGGGCATCACGGGCACGATTGCCGACACGCTGATCGAGTCGGGCGTCGACGGCATCACTCTCGGCGATCACGTCTGGGACCAGAAAGGTTTCGAGAAGGACATTGTCGACCTCAAGCAGGTGTGCCGTCCGGCGAATCTGCCGGACAGCAATCCCGGCCGCGATCATCTCATCATCGAGAAGAACGGTTTTCGGCTGCTCGTTTTCACCGTGCTCGGGCGCTCGTTCATGGGCCTGAAGGCAGACTGCCCGTTTCTTTGCTCGGATCGCATGTTGCAAAAGCACGCCGGCCAGTACGACGGGGCGCTGGTCGAAATCCATGCCGAGGCCACTTCCGAAAAGCAGGCGCTGGGCTGGCATCTTGCCGGACGCGCGACCGCCGTGCTCGGCACGCACACGCACGTGGCCACGGCGGACGATGCGATCCTGCGCGGGCATACTGCCTTCCAATGCGATGTCGGCATGACCGGTCCGCACGAGTCGGTGCTCGGTCGCGAGATCGCGCCGGTGCTCGGTCGTTTTCTCGACGGGTTGCCGCGCCGCTTCGAAGTGGCGACGGGCGACAACCGTTTGTCCGCGACGCTGGTCGAGTTCGGTGCGGATGGTAAGGCGACCGCGGTGGAGCGGATCAGTCGCAAGACAGTTTAGCTGCAAAAAGGCGCAAGAGGCGCAAAAATTTGGTTCGGAGAGACAGCTAACTTTTTGTGTCTTTTTGTGATTTTTCGTGGCTAACTCCGGTTCGTGAATTTCTCCCAGCCCGCTGCCGATGTTTATGTGCCGGATGCCGGTTCCCTGTCGAAGGCGCTGAAGCGGACGACGCACCTTTGTCTCGCTGCGCACCAGGATGACATCGAGATCATGGCCTATCACGGCATCGCGGAATGCTTCGGGAAGAAGGACCGTGCGTTCTCGGGCGTGGTCATCACCGACGGCAGCGGCAGTCCGCGCACGGGGAAATTTAAGAATTACACCGACGAGGAAATGAAGGCCGAGCGCCGGGCAGAGCAGCGCCGCGCCGCCAAGCTCGGCCGCTATGCCGCCATGATCCAGCTGGCGCATCCGAGCACGGTGGTGAAGAGCCCGAAATCATCGGGCGTAAGGAGCGACCTCACGGCGATTCTCGCGGCGGCGGCGGCCAAAGTGGTTTATCTCCACAATCCCGCCGACAAGCACGATACGCATGTCGCCTGTTTTCTGCGCTGTTTGGAGGCGCTGCGCGCGCTCCCCAAAAGCAAGCGCCCGGTGCAGGTGCTCGGCTGCGAAGTCTGGCGCAACCTCGACTGGCTGGTCGACATCGACAAGGTGCTGCTCGACGATTCCTTCAATCCGCCGCTCGCCGCAAAACTCATCGGCGCCTTCCAGTCCCAGATCGCCGGCGGCAAACGCTACGACCACGCCATCGCCGGCCGGCGCCTGGCCAACGCGACCTTCCACACCTCGCACGCGACGGATGCAGCGAGCGCGATCACGTGGGCGATGGACCTGACCCCGCTCGTGAATGATCCGAAACTCTCGATCGAGAAATTCACTCTCGCGCACCTCGACCGCTTGCGGACGGATGTGACAGACCGCCTCAGAAAATTTTGCTAGAATCAACCGAACCAATCATGGGCCACAAAAAGTCACGAAAAGACACAAAAAGGAAAGCCCATGAATCCGGAACAAATCAATCGTTTGTGCGACGTTGTTCGAGAGACGTCATTTGCCATTCATCGCTATCATAGGCACGGGCATCTGGAGAAGGTGTACGAGAATGCTCTGGTGCATCGTTTGAGGAAGAAAGGAATCGATGTCGTCCAACAGCATCCGCTGCCTGTTTACGATGAAGATGGAACGATCTTGGGAGAATTTTATGCCGACCTTCTCGTTGGCGGCAATTTGGTCGTAGAGCTCAAGGCTGTGCGAGCGATTGTCGATGAGCACGTCGCGCAGTTGCTGGGCTACTTGCATTCCTCCCGGATGGAAACCGGCCTGCTGATCAATTTCGGCAGTCCGATTATATCCGTGAAGAAATATCTCATGAATGGAGTCGTCTGATTTTTGTGTCTTTTTGTGATTTTTCGTGGCCAAAATCCGTCATGGTCAAAAGCACCGGCATCTACAAAGGCGGCTTGAATTGCGAACTCACCCACGGCCCTTCGGGGCAGGTGATCGAAACCGACGCACCCAAGGACAACCAGGGGCGCGGCGCGGCGTTTTCGCCGACCGACCTGACCGCGGCTTCGCTGGCGTCGTGCATGGTCACGACCATGGCCATTGCCGCGAAGCTGAAGCTCGACCGCGACATTCCCGGCGTCCGCTGGGAAGTGACGAAGGAGATGTCCGCCGACAAGCCGCGGCGCATCGTGCGCCTGGCGGTGCAGATCTGGCTCCCGTTTCCGCGTACGCCCGAGCTCGGCGACCTGCTCGAGCACGCGGCGCACAATTGTCCGGTGCACCAGAGCTTGCACCCGTCGGTGGACAAGCCGGTGACGTTCCACTGGGGAGCGTGAGGTTGGGTAGGGCGGTCACTTGGGCCGTCGCCGAACCTATGGCCCACAAGCCGCTGTCGCGGCGATTTGTTTGTAGCCGGGGGCGCTGACCCCAGTTTCTCGAACGCGGCGCATGCCTCACCGGGGTCAACGCCCCCGGCTACAGCTCAATTGCGTCGCAGGCGAACCACGCTCACTTCAACGCGTTCACGAAGCGATACGTGCTGTTGAAAATCAGGGCGGTGTCGTCGACGCCGATGCGTACCTTGATCTTGCCGGTGGCGGGGGAGTGGCGCTCGGCCCAGCCGGTGATGTAGCGCGGCTTGTTTTTGGAGTTGGTGGCCTCACCCTTGAATTCCACGCGCTCGCCGCGCTGGAGGCGTTCGCGATCGGCTTCGGTCAGCGTGATCGCCAGGCTGCCGGTTTCGCTCCAGAAAAACCACGGGCGCACCTTCGCCTCGTAGGTGGCGACGTACTTGTCGCCGTTGCGGATGAAGTCACTCGTCGTGAGCGTGACGCTGCCGACGTAGATACCGGTCTTCACGGACTCGACGCGCACGACGTCCCAATCGCCCACCAACTGGGTGGTGTCGGCCCGCAAGGGCGCCACAGCGGCTGTGGCAAGGATCAGGCACAGTGTCAGAAAGCGCATCATGGATGAGTCACGATGCGGGAGGGAAAGTTGCAGGCAAGCGCGCAGGACTGCGCGCGGTTAAGGGTTAGGAGTTAAGTGTTAGGAGGAAGAGGCAAAGAATCGGCGGGGAAGTGGTCGTTGGCTGGGTTCTGAGCTCATAACAAATAACCCTTAACACCTAACTGAAACCGGCGCGCTTGCCGCGCCGGTTTCGCATTGCCAAGCACCGCGCCGAACCGTTGCTTCGCCCTCTATGGCAAAGCAGGCACAGGCGACATGGGGCGGTCGGTTCTCGGCGGGTACCGCCGGGCTCATGCTGCGTTTCAGCGAGTCGGTTTCCTTCGATCACCGTCTGGCGCCGTTCGACATCGCCGGCAGCAAGGCCCACTCCGCCATGCTCGCGAAGGTCGGCCTGATCACGAAGCAGGAGCGCGATGCCATTCACCGCGGGCTCGACGCGATCCTGCGCGAGATCGAAGCCGGCAAGTTCAAGTGGCAGATGCAGCTCGAGGATGTGCACATGAACATCGAGCAGGCGCTGACCCAGCGCGTGCCTGCGGCCGCCAAGCTCCACACGGCGCGCAGCCGCAACGATCAGGTAGCGACCGATGTGCGCCTTTACCTCAAGGCCGCCTCCGTGGAAATCATCGGCGTCATCGCCGAGGCGCAACGTGCGATCCTGAAAATCGCCGCTCAGAATCCCGACGTCCTCATCCCGGGCTACACCCATCTGCAGCGCGCGCAGCCGGTTTATCTGGCGCACCATCTTTTTGCCTACCTGGAAATGCTGCGGCGCGACGCCGAGCGTTTTGCCGTGGTGGCGTCCCATGCCAACTGGTGCCCGCTCGGCTCCGGTGCCATCGCGGGCACCACACTCCCGATTGACCGAGAGTTCACCGCGAAGCTGCTGGGCTTCGTCGATGAGAAGGGTCGTCCGCAGGTGACGCAGAACAGCATGGATGCCGTCAGCGACCGCGACCTGCACACCGAGTTCGCCTCGGCCTGTGCGCTGGTCGGCGTGCACCTGTCGCGTATCGCGGAGGACCTGATCCTTTGGGCCAGCCAGGAGTTCAAGTTTGTCGAACTGCCGGATGCGTTTTGCACCGGCTCGAGCCTGATGCCGCAGAAGAAGAACCCGGATTCGCTCGAGCTGATCCGCGGCAAGTCGGCGCGCCTGCAGGGCAACCTGCACACGCTGCTCGTCCTGACGAAGGGCCTGCCGCTGACCTACAATCGCGATCTCCAGGAAGACAAGCCGCCGCTGTTCGACAGCCATGACCAAACCATGCTCTGCCTGCAGGTGCTGGCTGGTACGTTCACGGGCATGAAGCTCTACAAGGAGAAGTGCGCCGCGGCGGTGTCCGATCCCGCGCTCCTCGCGACCGATCTCGCGGATTATCTTGTGCGCAAGGGCGTGGCATTTCGTGCCGCGCACCATGCCGTCGGCGCCGTCGTGCGCCTGGCGGAAGAGCAGGGCGTTCCGCTCAACCAGCTTGCGCATGCCGACGTGAAGAAAATTCACCCGGCTTACGGCAAGGACTGGGTCGATTCGTTCGACCTGAAGAAGGCGATGGCCCGCCGCACCGGCACCGGCATGCCCGGCCCGGCGCAGGTGAAGCGCCAGCTGGCGCGCTGGCAGAAAGCACTCGCTTGAGCTTGCTCGATTTGTGAGAGGGGCTTTACGCCCCGACTGCCGGCGCTGTCCGTGTTCCGTCGGGGCGTAAAGCCCCTCCTGCGTTTGAAAATCCGGTTAGGATGACAGACGGGAAAAATTAGTGTTCATTCGTGTGAATTAGTGGTTTCTCTGTTCCGACTTCGTATGCCCACGATTCGCATCCTCACCGACCGGGTGGCCAACCAGATCGCCGCGGGCGAGGTCATCGAGCGGCCGGCGGCGGTGGTGAAGGAACTGGTCGAGAATTCCCTCGATGCCGGTGCCACGCGGATCGAGGTCGAGTTCAGCCACGGCGGGCGCAGCCTGATCCGCGTTGAGGACAACGGCTGCGGCATGTCGAAGGACGACGCGCTGATGTCGCTCGAGCGCCATGCCACCAGCAAGCTGGTTGAAACCGCCGACCTGGACCAGCTGCACACCTTCGGATTTCGCGGCGAGGCCGTGCCGTCAATTGCCAGCGTGTCACGTTTTGAGATGCGGACGCGTCCGGAAAACGCCGCGGTCGGCACGGAAATCCTGATCAACGGCGGCAAGCTCGTGCACGTGAAGGAATGCGGCCTCGCTCCGGGCACGCGCCTGACGGTGTCGCATCTTTTCAACTCGGTGCCCGCGCGCCGGAAATTCCTCAAGAGCGACTCGACCGAGTCGGCGCACATCATCCAGACCGTGCGACTCTACGCGCTGGCGTGTCCACAGACCGCCTTCACCCTGATCGAGGACGGGAAAGTGCTTTTCCAGTCGCCGATCTGCACGACGCTCAGCGAGCGCGTCGCGGAGATTTTCGGCCGTCAGCTCGCGGCGGATTTGCTGCCGGTGGAGGCCAGCGATGCCGGCCTGAAGCTGTCCGGCCTGATCGGCCGTCCCGGCGTGCACCGCGCGACGCGGCACGAGATGCTGATGTTCGTCAACCGCCGGCCGGTCGACAGCCGCACGCTCAATTACGCGGTGATCGAATCGTACGCCACCTCGCTGGCGAAAGGCCGCTACCCGGTGGCGGTGCTGTTCCTCGACCTCGATCCCGCCGCGGTGGACGTCAACGTTCACCCGGCCAAGCGCGAGGTGCGTTTCCGCAGCGAGGGCGCGGTGCGCGGCTTCGTGATTCGCGCCGTGCTGCAATGCCTGCGCGAGCACAACGTCGTCACGGGTGCCGTGGCGACCGGCCAGGCGCCAACCGAGCACTTGCCGGGCGATCCGCTGCCGGTGACCCCGCCGCCGGAGAAACCCAGTCCGATGGCGCAGCCTTTCAAGCCGTTCACGCCTTGGCCCACGGCTCCGACGCAGCCGCTGCGTCCGGCGTCGATTTCGCCGTTCGACACTGCCGCGCTGAAGCGCGTGCCGCCGCCGTCATCGACTCCACCGGTGCGCGCGGCGCAACCGGCCACGCAGCTGATGGGCTGGCGCTTCCTCGGTACGGCGCACGGCGATTATGTTTTGTTCGAGGCGCCGGCGGGCGTGGTGGTGCTCGATCGCCGCGCCGCGCATGAGCGCATCTGGTTTGAGCGGTTGCAGGCGCAATTCGCCATCGGCGAGGTTGCAAGCCAGCGCCTGCTGTTCGCGGTGCCGGTGGAACTCGACGCGATCAGCAGCGCGTTGCTGATCGACCGCTTGAAATTCCTGAACCGCCATGGTCTGGAAGTGGGGGAGTTCGGCCGCCACTTTTTCCGCATCGAGGCGGTGCCGGTATGGCTCGACCCTGCGGATGCCGAGAGTTTCCTGCGCGACATCATCGGCCTGATGCGCGAGGGCCGGCTCAACGAAAACAAGATCGACCTCGCCCGCGAGGAACTGGCGCGGCTGGCCGCGCAACGCGCTATCCGCCTGCCGGCGACGTTGGGCGAAGCCGAGCCGCTGGCGCTGGTCAGCCAGCTCTTCGCCTGCCAGCAGCCGCACACGAGCCCGGAAGGTCGCCCGACACATTTCGAGCTGAGCCGCGGCGAACTGGCGCGGCGGTTTCAGCGGTGAGATGGAGGGTCGGTCTCCGTACCGACCTACCAGGCGTCGTTGGCGGCAATAGCTTAAGCCACTGGGAAACTTGCTTCTCCGGCTGGATTGGCCGATGCGGAGATTGGCCCTCCGTGATTCGGCTTGGCACAAGTACCGCTTCGGCAACGAGATTAATACCGCCTTGCCTGCGTAGTTGGCACGGCTTGTGATGTTAGTCCCTAACCATGTCTGCCAAAGCTGCCGCCAAGCCTGCCAAGAAAGCCGCCGCTGTTTCCGACGCCTCCGCCGAGGAAAATCTGCGCCACCTGATCAAGCGCCATCTCGTTTCCACCCTGGCCCGGCCCGAAAGCGGCGCCACGCCGCATGACTGGTGGGTGGCCACGGCGCTCGCGGTGCGCGACACGATCCACGAGCGGATGATCGCCACACAGGCGGTGCACAATGCGCAGAATGTCCGCCGCATCTATTATTTCTCGCTCGAGTACCTCATGGGCCGGCTGTTCGGCAACAACCTGCTCGCGACCGGCCTGTTCGACACCGCCAAGGCGGCGCTGGCTTCGCTCGGCCAGGATCTCGACAAGCTCCGCGAGGCGGAGGTCGACATGGGTCTCGGCAACGGCGGCCTCGGCCGTCTCGCCGCGTGCTTCCTCGATTCGCTCGCGACGCTCGACTATCCGGCGCTCGGCTACGGCATTTACTACGAGTTCGGCCTGTTCCGCCAGGAGTTCGAGAACGGCAACCAGGTCGAGCACCCCGACAACTGGATCCTTTTCGGCAATCCGTGGGAGGTCGTCCGCCCGGAGTACACGCAGGAAGTGCGCTTCTTCGGCCGCGTGGAAAATGTCTTCGACGACCGAGGCAACTATCGCCCGCGTTGGGTCGACACCAAGACGATCATCGGCGTACCTCACGATATCCCGACCGCGGGCTACGGCACGCAGACGGTGAACTTGCTGCGCCTGTGGGCGTCCAAGTCCTCCGAGGATTTCGATTTGGCCGCATTCAACCGCGGTGGCTACGTCGAGGCGGTGCGCGAGAAGGCGATCGGCGAGACGGTCTCGAAGGTCCTTTATCCGAACGACAAGACCGAGAACGGCAAGGAGCTGCGCCTGATGCAGCAGTACTTCTTCGTGGCGTGCTCGCTGCGCGACATCATCCGCCGGCATTTCCGCAACCCGACGAATTCGTGGGCGAACCTGTCCGACAAGATCGCCGTCCAGCTAAACGACACGCACCCGACCATCGCCGTGGTCGAGCTGCTCCGCATCCTCGTCGACGAGGAAAACATGGGCTTCGAGGCCGCGTGGCAGATCGTCGGCAAGGTTTTCGCGTACACTAATCACACCCTCATGCCCGAGGCGCTGGAGAAGTGGAGCGTCGGCCTGTTCGAGAAGGTGCTGCCGCGCCATCTCCAGCTCATTTACGAGATCAACACGCGCCTGCTCCAGCTCGTCGAGGCGAAGTGGCCCGGCGACAATGACAAGAAGCGCATCTGCTCGGTCATCGAGGAAAGCTCCGGTCGCCAGGTGCGCATGGCCAACCTGGCCGTCGCCGGCTCGCACGCCGTCAACGGCGTGGCGGCGCTGCACACCGTGCTGCTGAAAAAGGATCTCTTCCCCGAGTTCGACGCGCTTTATCCGAATAAATTCCAGAACAAGACCAACGGCATCACGCCGCGCCGCTGGCTGATGAAGAGCAACCCGCGGCTCTCCGCGCTCATCACGAGCGCGCTGGGTCACGAGGAGTGGGCGACCGACCTCGACAAGCTGAAGGGCCTGGAGAAGAAGGCCAACGATGCCGCCTTCCAGAAGGAATTCATGGCGATCAAGCGCGCCAACAAGCTGGACCTCGCCGCCATCATCAAGACGGAGTGCGGCGTCGACGTTTCCCCCGACGCGCTGTTCGACGTCCAGATCAAGCGCCTGCACGAGTACAAGCGCCAGCACCTGAACCTGCTCCACATTCTCGCGCTCTACCGCCGCCTGCTGCAGAATCCGGCGCTCGACATCGTGCCGCGCGTGTTCGTTTTCGCCGCCAAGGCGGCGCCGGGCTATGACCTCGCGAAGAACATCATCCGCGCGATCAACGTCATCGGCGCGCGCATCAACAACGACACCCGCATCGGCGGCAAGCTGAAGGTCGCGTTCCTGCCGAACTACCGCGTGTCGCTCGCCGAGAAGATCATCCCGGCGGCCGACCTTTCCGAGCAGATCTCCACCGCCGGCAAGGAAGCCTCGGGCACCGGCAATATGAAGCTCTCGCTCAACGGTGCGCTGACCATCGGCACGCTCGATGGCGCGAACGTCGAGATCGGCGAGGAAGTCGGCGCCGAGAACATCTTCATCTTCGGCCTCACGGTCGAGCAGGTCGCCGCGCTCTGGGCGAAGGGCTACAACCCGTGGGACTACTACAACGCCGACGAGGAGCTGCGCGCCGTGATCGATTGGCTCGGCAGCGATTACTTCACGCCGGGCGAGTCTGGCGCTTTCGGCCAGGTGCACCACAGCCTCCTGCATGGCGGCGACCCGTACCTGCTGCTGCCCGATTTCCGCAGCTATTCCGACGCCCACGCGAAGGTCGATGCGGCTTACCGCGACCAGAAGCTCTGGGCGAAGATGGCGATCCTCAACACGGCCCGCATGGGCAAGTTCTCGAGCGACCGCACCATCCGGGAATACGCGGACCAGATCTGGAAGCTCAAGCCGGTCAAAATCTGAGGCCGGCCCGCCGGAGAGCAGGCATCTCAGATTTGAAATTTGAGATTTCAGATCTGCGAGGTGGGAGGGGCTTTATGCCCCGACAAGGACTCTCGCTGCCGGAACGTCGAGGCATAAAGCCCCTCCCACATTTGACGGGAATCTCTTTTCCCGATTGATATCCCCGCGCCCGCATGAGTCTCACCCCGTCGCATCGCCGCTTGCTCTGGCTGGCCGCCTTTCTGGTGGTCGTGGCCGGCGGATTTCTGGCCGTGCGCTTCTGGCTGGGTGGTTACGCGGTGCGCACCGTGCTGCGCCTCGCGGGTGCGTCGGAGATTCGCTACCGGGCGGTGCGGGCGACGCCGTGGCACATCGAGGTGGACGACTTGGAATTCGAGGTGCAGGCGCAGCCGTTCTCCGCGCGCCGCGTCGTGCTCGATCGGCAGCACTGGTGGACGACCTCGCTCGGTCAGGTGCGCGTCGAGGGGGCGCGGATTCCCGTTTTCATCGACGGCTCGGACATCGACCCGTTGCACTGGTCCAGTTACGACAACCGCGTGCCGGATGAGGGTGTTGCTCTGCCGTTCGTGAGTGTGGACCTCGACGGCCAGCTGCTGGTGCGCATGGCGGAGCTACCGGAGATGCCGCTCGACGTGAAGCTGGAAGGCCGGCCCAAGGGCGGCGCCTCGTGGATCGGAAGCCTGTTGATGACCGGTCAGGGTTTCCGGCTGGCAGGCGCCGGCTCGCTGTTGCGCGCGGGACAGGAATTGGAATTCCAAGTGCTGAGTTCCGAGTTGGACCTCGCGGTGTGGACGCGCCACCTCCAGCGCTTCGTACCGCTGCCGGGTGCGCCGTGGAAGATCTCCGGCAAGCTGACCGGCGTGGGCGAAGGCCGGGTGACGGCGAAGCGTTTCGCCGCCACGGCGCGGGTGAGCCTGCGCGGCGGACAGTTCAAGGTCGGCACGCAGGACATCGTGGGCGAGGGCGTGGAGGCCGACCTTGAGTTTTCCGATTTGTGGAAATATCGCACCAAGTCGGGTGAACTGCGGCTGGCGAAGCTGCGGGTGGGCCAGCTGGCTTTCCGCGACGTCGTGGCCGATTTCGGGCTGTGGGGGGCGAAGACGCTCATCGTCAACGGCGCGCACGGCGCCGCGCTTGGCGGCACGGTGACGACGGACGGATTTCGGTATTACATGGATCAGCGGACGTTTGGCGTCAGCCTGCATGCGGCGAACCTTGATCCCGCGCAGTTGCTCGCGCTGGCGCCGGAGGTGCCCGTGAAATTGCCAGGCCGGGTCGATGGCACCCTGGCACTGAAGATCCACGACGAGGGCGTGCGCCTGCAATCCGGGTTTCTCGCGCTGCAAACCGAGGCCAAGCCCGAGCTGGCGCTGAACGCCGCGACGATCGTCCGCTCCGGCGCGAAGATGGATGCGGCGACGCTGAAGGTGCTGAAGACCGCGGGCCCGGATATGGTACGCTTGAAGTTGAGCGAACTGCGGATGGATGTTCGTCCGTCGGACGCGCCGCTCGGCAGTTCGGCCCGCGTGCATGTGGCGGGCGACACAGAGGATGGTGCCGTGGCCTTCGACTACAACGTCAACGGCGCAATCGAGCGGTATCTGCAGGTGCTGCCGCAGTGAGAGCCGTGTTTGTCATCCTGAGCCGTGCGAAGGACCCAAGCGGTTCTTCGTTTAACATGTCCTGCTCGCCGCTTCACTTGGGTCCTTCGCACGGCTCAGGATGACGGTGGGAAATATTCGCGCCTTTTCGCGGCCAATAAAAAGACGCGGACCGCCAAGGCGGATCCGCGTCGATGAAATGAAAACGACTGTGGCTTACTTCACGTAAGGCACCACGAGGGTCAGCGGCTCGTGGCCGTGCGCTTCGAGGATCACCTTATCCTCGGCGGCGAGTTCCTTGATGGTCAGGGTTTCGCCGGCTTTCAGGGTGTGCTCAGGCAGGACGCGGGCCTTGTCCATGGCGTGGTTGACGACCGAGAGCAGGACCTTGCCGGAAATGGCGAGGGATTCCTTGGACGCATTGGTCACGTGGAGGACGATCGGGGCGCCCTCGGCGTGGGCGTTCTTTTCGAAGCTGGTCGTGACCGGCAGCGCGGGCGCCTTGTCAGCGGCGTGGAGCGAAGAGAGAGGCAGGAGCATCAGGCCGATCGCGCAGGCGATGGCGAAGAGGACATTGCGACGGGATGAGGTATTCATGGGTTGAAGCGCCGGGAGTCTTAACAGACGCGTCGGAGGCGCAACCGCGGAATTACCGCCGGTCTGCAGCTAAACGGTCTTGGGTCCAACCTGCGTCCAAGCACGCACGATGCGCCCGCCTTTCACCTCGTAAGTCATGATGAGTTCGACCGTGCCCGGGCCTTCGGGAAATGTGCGGGTGACTCTCTCGTGATCGACGACGATGTCGCCCATGACCATGCGATTCAGCAGGGCGGCGTGCAGGTTCGGTTCCCGGAACCGCACCGTGTAGCGCTCACGCAGCGCGGCCGAACCCTTGGCGAGGAGTTTGTCCGGGTGCTCGTACATCTCGGCATCGTCGGCGTAGATCGCGAGGAGGGCCGGGAGGTCCTTTGCGTTGAAGGCGTCGAGCTGGCGTTGAACGACGGTCGCGGGATCGGAGGAGGGCATGGAGGGATGGCCGCAAAAAGGCGGCAACCTCCGCCAAGCCTACGGCTGCCAAGCAAGAAGGAGCAAAAGGAAATCCTATCGGGACCAGAGCAGTTGGGGATCATTGCGGGCATCCCAGAAGCGAAGAATGCACACCGTGCGCGTAGTTTCATCGACGCGATAGAAGATCAGAAACCAAGGTGGGTGGAACGTGCGCCGGCAGCTCGGCCGCTCGGGCACGGCTACACCACGGTACGGCAGAGAGGAAAGCGAGAGCGCGGCGTCGAGCAGGGCGTTCCCCAAGCGTTCGGCGGCGAGCGGGTTGAGTCGCGCGAGAAATCGGACAATGCCGCCGAGATCACGCTCGGCCTGCGCGGTGAAGATCACCCGATAGACCATGCCGCTATTTTCCGCCGGATATCCTCGGCGGAGACAGTCGGCTCGTTATTCAGGGAGTGAACACCGGCATCCAGGGCGGCCAGCATGGCTGGCGTGGTGGCGGGCATAAGACGGGCGCCAATCGAATCGCTCAATTCCAACAACTGCTGAGGCGTCAGCTGGTCCAGCGCGGATTCGATCTGTTGTACAGGGCTCACGGCTGAAAAGCAATCACGGCAGTCGCTGACCCGCAAGCGGCAAGCGGCCGCAGAAATTCATTCTGATTTGGGTCTCACCGCGCTTCCGCTTCGACGCGTTCCTGCATGTCGGCGTGCGCGGCGGCGATCAGGTAGGTCAGGGCCGTGGTGTTGCCGGGCTGGCCGGGCTTGAGCTTCACGTGCCGCATCAGTTTGCCGGTGCCTTCCAGGATGCCGTGCGGGTCGGCGAGTTCCGAGCCCCGAAAGAATCCGACGTTCACGTGGGCGGTGAAGACGTTGACGTAGCCGAACGCCGCGTCGCCGATGCACGCCGTGGGATGGCCGTCGTGCAGCAGTTCACGCACATCGTCGCCGCACTCGCGCATGACCTCGAACCACTCCCGCGCGATCGCACCCAGCTCCTCGGGCTGCTGCCGCAGCCACGTCTCGATGGCGGGATCGCGCTTAACCGCGCCAGAGAATCGCAAAAATAGGGAGGAGTTCATTTTCGGATCATTTCCAAATGACATCCGTCGCGGTGCCGGAGGCTGTACGATTATTCTTCCAAAACCCAAATAGCGCGGGCTTCCATCTTGGTATGCGTAGCTTCACTAGCCCAAAAAGCGCCAGTTACCGTGTCCACAGATCCAACGACTCCTGAGCTTGTTTGGCCATGCCTCACAAGCAGTACGCCGTTTGCGCCAAGCTGAGAGGCCTCCTTCTTTAATTTAGCTATCGCTGCGTCCGTTTCTCCTTGGGATGTCCATCCAGCACTTTCGACGGTTAGAATGGCTATCTCTTGGTATTTCTTCGGCGGTGTGGTGAAAATGCGAACTGCCGATTCTGAGATCTGTGGGCGGATGGATCCGGTGATGATGTGTGAAGAGCTTGCACAGCCTAGAGCTAATAGAAGGACAAGAATACCAAATGCTCTGAAAATCTCTTTCATATGATCTGCACCGATTGGTTTTTACTGTCTTCGTAGAAAGCCTACGTGGCTTGGCCCGCCGAAGAGAGAAAGCGCGAGAAGCGGTATAGGCTCAATGGCGGAATTGGGCGCGCCGCATCGCCGCCGACTAGTAAGCGAAACTCAGATCATTTTGCCGTTCTGGTAGACGACCTTGCCGGAGACGATCGTGGTTTTCACGCGGCCGGTGAGGTTCTGCTTGTCCCAGGGGGAATTGATCGACTTTGAGAACGCGCCGTAGGTGTTGTACTGCCAGACCTCGTCGGGATCGAAGATGCAAACGTCGGCCGCGGCGCCAGCGGCGAGCGTGCCGGCGGGGAGCTTCAGGATCTCGGCGGACTTGCGGGTCATCAGGTCGATGACGTGGTTCAGCTTGAATTTGCTCTTCTTGACGAGGATATCGAGGCACACGGGAAGCGCGGTCTCGAGGCCGATGATGCCGTTGGGCGCGTAGTCGAACTCCTTGTCCTTTTCCTCGGGCGAATGCGGGGCGTGGTCCGTGCCGATGCAGTCGAGCGTGCCGTCGCGCAGGCCGGCGATGATCGCCTTGCGGTCCTTCTCGGTGCGCAGCGGCGGGTTCATCTTGAGGTTGGTGTCGTAGGTGCCGAGCGCTTCCTCGGTGAAGGCGATATGGTGCGGCGTGGCCTCGGCGGTGACGTTGACGCCGTCCTTCTTCGCCTGCCGCATGAGTTCGACCGAGTGGGCCGAGCTGATGTGCTGCATGTGGATGTGGGCGCCGGTGTAGCGGGAGAGGAGGATGTTGCGCGAGACGATGATGTCCTCGGCGAGGTGCGGCCAGCCCTTGAGGCCGAGGCGCGTGGAGACGACGCCCTCGTTCATGACGGCCTTCTCGGTGAGCGAATCGTCCTGGCAGTGGTCGAGCACGGTCAGGCCGAACATCTTCGCGTACTCGACGGCGCGGCGCATGATCTCG
This sequence comes from Verrucomicrobiota bacterium, assembly GCA_048498955.1. GTDB lineage: Bacteria > Verrucomicrobiota > Verrucomicrobiia > Opitutales > Opitutaceae > Lacunisphaera. The sequence goes on from JBEHWZ010000009.1 coordinate 171,194, forward strand.
TTCGATTGCACGCAAGCGCCGTCATCGGTGATGGCCACGACACCGGCCTTCTGGAGCGAACCGTAGGGCGCGAGCTGCTGGCCTTTCATGCCGACGGTGATGCAACCCGTCGCATAGACGTGCACCGGCGCGGCGGCGGCGGCGGTCTTGATCAGCGTGATCGTGCCGGCGTTGTCCGCCGGCGGGGAAGTGTTGGGCATGCACACCACGGTGGTGAAGCCACCGCCGGCGGCGGCCATCGAGCCGGTGAGGATGGTTTCCTTGTGCGTCTGGCCTGGTTCGCGGAAATGGACGTGGATGTCGACGAGACCCGGGCAAACCACGAGGCCCTTGGCGTCGATGACCTGCGCGGTCTTCTTCTGCGCCGCGGAAAGCGATTTCACGAACTTGCCGTCGACGATGAAAACATCGCCCTTCGCATCACGCTTCGTTGCCGGGTCGATGACGCGGCCGTTTTTGATCCAGAGGAGAGACATGAGAAGTATTAAGTAACAGGTATCAAGTAACAGGGTGACGATCAGTGAGGGTTTCTTGATACTTGGTACTTGGAAATTGTTACTTCACGCCAAAGGCGTGGTTACGGCCTCGGGTTGTCCGCCGGCGCAGAGGTAGAGGACGGCCATGCGCACGGCGATGCCGTTGGTGACCTGCTGCAGGATGACGCTGCGCGGGGAGTCGGCGATGTCGCTGTCGATTTCGACGCCGCGGTTGATCGGGCCGGGATGCATGATGATGGCGTCGGGCTTCACCCAGCTGGCGCGGGTGTAGTTGAGGCCGAACATGCTGGTGTACTCGCCGAGCGAGGGGAAGTGGCTGGAGCCTTGGCGCTCGTGCTGGATGCGCAGGAGCATGACGACGTCGGCGTCGGCCAGCGCGGTACGCAGGTTGTGCGAGACCTTGACGTCCATCGCCTCGAACCAGTGCGGCACGAGCGTGGACGGGCCAACGATGGTGACATCGGCGCCGAGCTTGGTGAGCGCGTGGATGTTGGAGCGGGCGACGCGGCTGAAGAGGATGTCGCCAAGGATGACGACCTTGCGGCCCTTCAGGTCGCCGAGCTTCTCCTTCATCGTGAACGCGTCGAGCAACGCCTGGGTCGGGTGTTCATGCGCTCCGTCGCCGGCGTTCACCACCGGGATGCCGAGGACTTTGCTAAGGTAGAGCGGGGAGCCGCTGGCCGAGTGGCGCAGCACGATCATGTCGGCGTTGAGCGCCTGGATGTTCTGCGCGGTGTCGCGGAGCGTTTCGCCCTTGGTTGTGCTCGAGGCGGCGGCGTCGAAGGAGATGACGTCGGCGCTGAGGAACTTCGCCGCCATTTCGAAGGAGATGCGCGTGCGCGTGCTGGGCTCGAGGAAGAGGTTGACGATGGTCTTGCCGCGCAGGGCGGGGACCTTCTTGACCTTGCGGTCGAGGATGCGGCGGAACGCGGCGGCAGTCGTGAGCACCTGCTCAATCTCAGTGCGCTTGAGGTCCTCGATCGTCAGGAGATGTTTGCGGGTCCAGGGCATGGGTGCGGCAGGCGGTAAGGGGGAAGAGGGAAGCGGTCAGGCAGGGACCACGGCGGTCTTTTTCGCGGCCTGGATGAGGAGCGTGTCCTTGGTAGGATCCTTCGCGTCGAGGCGGACTTTGACTTTTTCCTCCGCGCCGGCGACGAGGGCGATGCCGGTATAGGTGGCGGCGACGGGCATCAGGCGGCCGCCGCGGTCCACGAGGACGGCGAGTTCGACGCTCGCGGGCCGGCCATGGTCGAAGAGTTCGTCGAGGGCGGCCTTCACCGTGCGACCCGAGTGCAGCACATCATCGACCAGGATCACGGTCGCGCCGTTGACATCGTGCGGAATGATGGTCGGGGAAAATTCCTTGGGGATCGGGTTGCGGCCGATGTCGTCGCGGTGGAACGAAATGTCGATGGTGCCGACGCCCGGCCGGATTCCGGCGTGCTTCAGGCGGTCGTGCAGGCGCGCGGCGAGAGTGACGCCGCCATTGGCGATGCCGAGGAGCAAGAGACGTTCGGTGCCGCGGTGCTGGCGGACGATCGCGGAAGCCACGCGGTCGATCGCTTGAGCGATCGTTTTGGCGTCGTGCTTCGGGGATGTGGCCACGAGCCGAAGTTTGTGGGAGGTGGCGTCAGACTCGTAAAGCGCAAACACCAAACAACACACCCCGGCGCTTTGCGCCACCCCTCTTGATAGAGGGGACTCACGGTACTGCCGGATTGAAATCCCCTCTATGAAGAGGGGGCCCACAGGGCGGGGTGTGTAGCGGATTGCGGACGAAGCTGACCTACGGTCAGAGACAGCGCCTACTTCGCCGGATGCAACCAGCGCGCGAGGCAGGCTTGCAGCACCTCGGTGCGCACCGGCTTGGCGATGAAATCGTCCATGCCGGCCTGCAGGCAGGCGGTGCGGTCCTCGGCGCGGGCGTTGGCCGTGAGGGCAACGATCGGCAACTCCCGGCCGTTGAGCATTACGCGGGCGCGGCGGGTGGTCTCAAGGCCGTCGATGCCAGGCAGCTGGCAATCCATGAACACGAGGTCCCACGGTGCCGACTCCAAGGCGTCGAGCGCGGCCTGGCCTTCGGGCACGACGTGGCACTGCAGGCCGAGCCGCTGGAGCATGAGCGTGATGACGCGCTGGTTGATCTTGTCGTCCTCGACCACGAGGATGCGCGCGTCGAGATGCCGCGGCAGCGTGGTGGTGGCGGCGAAGGGCAGGGCGGTGTCGCGGTCCTTGGCGACCGGCAGGGATAGCGAGAACTCAAAGATCGAGCCTTCACCCGGCGTGCCCTGCGCCTTGATCAGGCCGCCCATGCCTTGCACGAGGCGCTGCGAAATCGCGAGGCCGAGGCCCGTGCCGCCATACTTGCGACCCATCGAGCTGTCGCCCTGGCGGAACGGTTCGAACAGTGCGGCCCGCGCTGCGTCCGTGAGGCCGATGCCGTGGTCGCGCACGCGGACCTGCAGCGCAACGTGTCCGCCGGGCGCGTCATTGGCGAGCAACTCCAACTCAACCGTGCCCTGCTCGGAAAACTTCACGGCATTGCCGACCAGGTTGAGCAGCACCTGGCGGAAGCGCATCGGGTCGCCGAGCACGCGCCGGTTGGCGATTTCGTTCGCCTGGAATTTGAGCTCGAGCGATTTGGCCGCACCGCGCGGCTGCATGAGGACGACAATCTCCTCGGCCACGGCGGCGGGACGGAACGGGATCGACTCGAAGTCCAGCCGGCCGCTTTCGATTTTCGAAAAATCCAGGATGTCGTTCAGGATGCGCAGCAGGGCGTCCGCCGAGCTGGCGGCGGTTTCGACCTGTTCGCGCTGGGCGGAGTTGAGCGAATCGGTGTTGAGCAGATCGAGCATGCCGAGGATGCCGTTCATCGGCGTGCGAATCTCGTGGCTCATCGTGGCGAGGAATTCGCTCTTCGCCTGGTTGGCGGCCTCGGCGCGTTCCTTGGCGCCGCGCAGCTCGGATTCGACCTGGCGGCGGTTGGCGACCTCGTCGCTCAGCTCGCGATTCAGCGTCTCGGCCTGCTGCTGCTTCCGGCGGAGCTCCGCGGCGAGCGCTTCCGATTCATAGCCGAGCCGGAGGGAATTGCCGAGGCTCTGGCTGTAGCTGCGCGCGGTGGCGATGAGGAACGCGAGGTAGAAGATGGCGAGGCCGCCCATGACGTTCTGCGCGGTCAGGTCGGACAGCAGCGCGCGGGCGATCAGCGGGAGCAGGCAGAACAGCTGGAAAATCACGCAGGCCGGCAGGACGGGCCCGAGCGAGCGCGTGGCGCCGGCGGTGATGCCGGCGATGACGAGGATGAGCAGCGACAGCTCGAGGTCGCCCATGATCGGATAGAACACCCACGCTGCGTAGCCCCAGCCGATGCCGGTGAGCGCGGCGCCCGCGATGAAGAGGTTGCGCCAGACCAGGTGTTCGCCGGCTGGTCGCTCGGCGCGGCGATAGAGAAAGATGGTGGCGGTGCGCCAGATGACGAGCGCGCCCATCGCCGCGAGCCAGAGCCAGGCGTGCGGGTAGGCGTGACTTTCGGCGACCACCCAGGCCAGGCCGGAGGTCGCGAGAAAAGTCGTGGCCATTCCCAGCGGCAAATCCTTGAAACCCTGCCGCACCATTTCCGCTTCCGTGCGCTGCGCGCTCGGCGAAAGGGAGCTGGTGCTGGGTGAAGGCATCGCGGGACGCTAGGAAGAGCGCCCCGTCGGGGAAAGACTTATCCCACCTCAATTCAGGCGGGCCAAGGCAAAGCACCTGAAATTAGCCCCCCGACGTCTCCGGTCTAGGGAATGCCACTCGTTAAAACCGAACGGAGTGATTACAGGCCGTCTGGGAAACACCCCAGAGTCGTTCTGGTCAGGAATTCGGACCCGGCCCAACCAGCGCGCGGGCTTCGTCCACCAGCGCCTGCGCGAAGATCCATTCCTGCCAGGATCGGCCCAGGTCGTTGCTAACGGCGGGCGCTAGTTTTTGCCGCGCCTCCTCGGCGTTGGCGAGCGCGGCGCGGGCTTCATTTTTTTGCCCGAGTTGCTGGTGGGCCATGGCCAGCACGGCGTGGGACATGGCTTGCACTTCGGGGGCCGCGTCGGCGGCAGATTGCCGCGCCCACGCGAGGGAGCCGTCGAAATGGCCTTGGCGGTATTCCGACAGTGCGCGACCGAGCTGGTGATAGTGCAGGCGCTTGTCGTCCAAACCCGCGGGGTTGGTAGCGGCGACCAGCGCGTCGATTTTTTTGAAATCCATTCCGTCCGCGGGGAAAACCAGGGAGTCCACGGCGAGACGATCGACGATGAAAGTGGTGAGCGAACCGGCGAAGGCCGCGGGGATTTGGGCGTAGAGTTCCCGATACGGTCCGGTGGCGCGGGTCGCGACCAGCAGCGCAGCGAGCCGGTCGTAGCATTCGAAGTCGGCCGGGCGGGCGTGCAACGCGAGCGCGGCTTGGGCGATCGCTTCGGGCCAGCGGCTGCGCCGGGCCAGGTAGTTGGCGTTGGCCGCGAAGAATTCCCCGCTGGGCGTCTTGGCGCGAAAATCCGTGGCGGGGAATTCGGCGAGCAGGCGCTCGGCTTCGGAAAATTTCCGCTGGGCGGTGAGCACGGAGACCAGCGGATCGAGGCGGGCGGCGGCTTCGCCGTGTCCGGTGGTTTTGACGGCGAGGTCAAAAACCTGCCGGGCGTCGGTCTCGGCCTCGGCGTATTTGCCCTCTTTTTCCAAGAAGAGGCCGAGGGCGATCAGCGAGTTGGCGTTGCGCCAGCTCACCTCGTTGCCTGACAGCTTGAGTTCGGTCGCGTGCGCTTTCCGCAGCCACATTTCCGCCTCCGTCCAGCGATTGGTTTCCGAGAGCGTCCAACCGAGGCTGTAATAACTGCGCGCCGCTTCGAGGGATTCCTCCCCGTAGAGTTTGATGCGCAGGGCGAGCGTCTCGCGCTGCCAGGCTTCGGATTCGGCGAGCTTGTATTGCTCGATGAGCGTGAATCCGAGGTTGTTGAGCGAGGAGGCGACGAGCGGATGATCGTTCCCCAGCAGCTTCCGGCGTGTCGCGAGCACCTTGCGGTGCGTGGCTTCGGATTCGGCGTACTTGCGCTGGCGTTCCAATAAAACGGCGAGGGCATTGAGCGAGTCGGCCACTTCCAGGCTGTCGTTGCCCAATTGCTTTTGGCGGATGGCCAGCGATTCCCGGCTCAGGATCTCGGCTTCCGGAATGCGGTCCTGCTCGTAAAACACGCCGGCGAGGGCCTTCAGTGTCGCGGCCACGTCGAGATGTTCCGGCCCCAGGACTTTTCGCCGCACGGTCAGGACTTCGCGGTAGGTGCTTTCCGCTTCCGTCAGCTGGGCCGAACGAAATTGGGCGCGCGCCAGGTAACTCAGGGTGTCGGCGACGGCCTTGCTGTCCTCGCCAAACAACTTCCGGTTGGTGGCCAGCGCGGCGCGGTGCAGAACTTCCGCCTGGTCGAGGACGCCGAGTTGCTCGTAAACGGTGCCGATGCGGTTCTCGAGCTCCGCCTGGGTTGCGGGTTGGTCGGCCAGCGCGGTGTCGATGCGGATTGCGGTCTTGTCGAGGATTTCGCGGAGCATTTTCGTGTCGCGACCCTTCGCGACGGAGGGACCGACGCCCTGCAGCATCTCTTCGAGGAAGCGCGTGACCTGCTGGCTCTTCGCCGCCTCCGCCTTGGATTGTTGCAGCGCGGCGTCCGCTTCGTGCAGGGCACGGCGCTCCCGGGCGAGTGAGACGGAAATCACGACCAGGCTTACCAGCAGCAAAACGGCGACCACGCTCACGCTCGCGAAGAAAGTCTTGTGCCGGACCACGGCTTTCCGAAACCGGTAAAGCGTGCTGGGCGGCCGGGCGGAGACGGTTTCGTCGCTGAGGTAGCGCTTGATATCCAGCGCGAGTCCGTTGGCGGTTTCGTAACGGCGCGTCCGGTCCTTCTCGAGCGCCTTCATCACGATCCAGTCGAGATCGCCATGCACGGCGCGAATCAGCTTGGGCGGCTCGGCCTTCCGGTGATGCGCGATGGCGGTGAGGTCGCCCTTTGTCATCTTGCTCAGGCGGGACGATGGGCGGACGGGCTCGCGTTCGCGGATCACGCGGCGGACTTCATCCAGGCCGGCTTTCATTAACTCACCGGCATCGAAAGGCGTGGTGCCGGTCAGGATTTCGTAGAGCAGCACGCCGAGGCTGTAGATGTCCGTGCGCGTATCCACGTCCGTGCTCGTCAGCACCGCCTGCTCCGGACTCATGTAGGCGGGCGTGCCGATGAGCATCTCGAATGCGGTGAACAGGGTCTTGTCCGTCAGCTGCTGGTTGGTCGTGGCCTTGGCGATGCCGAAGTCGATCACGACGGGCAGGGCGGCGCCCTCCAGCGTGGTCGTGACGAGGATATTGGAAGGCTTGAGATCGCGATGGATGATTCCCTTCTGGTGCGCGTGCTGCACGGCCTGGCACACCTGCATGAAGAGATCCAGGCGCTGTTCGGTGGTCAGGGAATGCGCGTCGCAGTATTCCGTGATCTTGGTTCCGCGAACCAACTCCATGACGAAGTAGGGCCGGCCCGAGGCCGTCGCGCCCGCATCGAGCACCTTGGCGATGTTGGGATGGTCCATCAGCGCGAGCGCCTGGCGCTCCGCTTCGAAGCGGGCGATGACGTTCTTGGTGTCCATGCCCGCCTTGATGATTTTCAAGGCGACCCGGCGGCGGATGGGTTCCTCCTGCTCGGCCATGTAGACCACGCCACATCCGCCTTCGCCGATTTGTTGGAGCAATTTGTAGCGCCCGATGTGATCGCCGGGTTTTTCCAGCGGGGAGGCCAGGGCGCCCAGCGGATTATCCAAGGTCGGCTGGGCCATGAAATCGCCGGCCTGTTCGTGCGCCCGCAACAAGGCTTCCACTCGCTGGCGCAGGGCGGAGTCGTCGCCGGCGGCCTCGGCCACGTAGGCGGCCCGTTCGGACACGGGCAGTTTGAGGGCAGCGGTGAAGAGCGCGGCAACCGCGGTGGCGGACTCGCTCATAGGGCGAGACGGACCGGGAGGGTTACCAGATGGGAAATCAAACGCATCGTTCGGTTGGCGGGAAATCGGAGGTCTCCGGGTGGTCGCTGGAATTGCGCTGCAGGAAGTCAGCCTACTGGCCCAAAGCGAGATTTGTGCCTTCTGGCACCGGATTATTACGCGGAATCCGGCGGGCTTCCCTGCGAAATTATTCCGCCTCCCAGCCAGGCGGAAAAGGCAAACCCGGAAGCTGACCGCCGCCGGTCTTCGCTTCCGGGCGCTGGGCGGAAGGGCCGGCTTACGGTTTCACGCTGGTGGCCGCCTGCAGGATGATTTTGGCGACGGCTTCGGGCTGGGAAAGGAACGGCACGTGGCTGGCCTTCACTTCCGTGGTGGTCGCGCCGATGCGCTTGGCCATGAAGCGTTCGAGTTCAGGGTTGATCGCCAGGTCCTCGGTGGCGACGAGATACCAGGACGGCACAGTGTGCCACGCGGCGGCGGACAGCGGGGTGGCGAAGCAGCCGCCGAAGATCGGCTTTTGCGTGGCTGCCATCACGCGCGCCTCGGCGGCGGAAACATCGCGCGCGAATACTTCGTGGAATTTCGCGCGGTCGATCGCGAGAAAGCCGGCGGAATCGGGTGCGAGCGCGGTGGCCAGCGCGGGCGGCGCGAAGCGCGCCTGCATCGGGCCCACGGCTTCACCGGCCTCGGGAGCAAAGGCGGCGATATAGACCAGCGCTTTCACCGCGGGAAACCCGTTTGCGGCTTCGGTGATCACGGCACCGCCGTAGGAATGGCCCACCAGCACGACCGGTCCCTTTTGCGCTTCGAGCACGCGCCGCGTGGTGGCGACGTCGTCGGCCAGCGAGGTCATGGGATCCTGCACGGCGGTGACGGTGTAGCCCTGCTTTTCGAGCAGCGGAATCACCTTGGTCCAGGCGGAGCCGTCGGCAAAAGCGCCATGGATGAGAACGATCGAGGGTTTTTCCCCGGCAGCGCCGAGGGTGGAAGGACTGACAAAAGCGGCGAGGGCGAGAGCCGCCAGGCCGAGGAGGGAGGAGCGGAGTGAACGTTTCATGGGGAGTCGGGTGCAGGCGGATTGCCTGTTCCGAACAAGGCGAGAAAACCCGGCGAATGTGCCAAGATCTCCGAAAATTATTTCTCCGGCGCGCGCCGCGCGGTTGCCCGCACGGATCACGCTCGGCCGCGAGATGGTCTGGCGCCAAGGAAGCCGCAGGACGCGCCTCGGACGGGGATACGAATTATCCTTGCACAGCCTCTCCCGAATTGTTCACTCCTGACCCTTCACGGACCCTTAGCTCAGTTGGTTAGAGCGTTTCCTTGACATGGAAAAGGTCACTGGTTCGAGTCCAGTAGGGTCCACCATCCGTACGTTAAGCCCTTCATCCCGAAGGGCTTTTTTCGTTTTCGGAAGAGACGGATCGCTCCTAGCGTACCCGCACGTCGACCACCACCGACAATCCCAGGCGAACGTGCTCCGCGAGGGCAGACTGGCTGGCGGCATCGAGGGTGATTTTGACCGGCACGCGCTGGACGACCTTGTTGAAGTTTCCCGTGGCGTTGTCCGGCGGCAGCAGGGCGAACTGGGCGCCGCTGGCGGGCGCGATGCTGTCGACCACGCCGCGCAGCGGATGACCGGGCATGGCGTCGACGGTGAGCTCGACTTCCTGGCCGGCTTTCATGCGGGCGAGCTGCGTTTCCTTGAAGTTGGCGACGATCCAGCTTTCCGGCGAAGCGAGCGCGCAGAGGGCCTGCCCGGCGAGCACGCGGTTGCCGACCTCGACAGCCTTGTTGCCCACGCGGCCAGCGCCCGGGGCGACGATTGTGGTGTAACCCAGCTGGCGTTCGGCGTCGCGCACGAGTGCGTCGGCGACGGCGACATTGGCATCGGCGGCGGCGATCTGGGCCTGGGCGGAATGTTGCGCGGCCTCGGCCGAGCCGACTGCGGATTTGGCGGCGGCGATGTTGGCCTGATTGGCGGCATGGGCGGCTTCGGCGGCGCGGACGGCGCTGCGCGCGGTATCGAGGTCGGCCTGGTTCATGCCGCCCTGGTCAACCAGCTTCTCGGTGCGGCCGAGCGTGAGCTGCGCGAGTTCGAGCTGGGTGGCGGTCTGGTTGAGTTGCGATTCCGCCTGCGTCACGCGGGCGCGCGCCTCGGCGACCTGGGCGGCGCTTTGTTCGGAGGCGGCGCGGGTCTCGGCGGCTTGCGCGCGGGCCTGGGCGAGTTGCGCGGCGACTTTTTCCCGCGCGAGCTGGAACTGCAGCGGGTCGAGCTGGACGAGAACGTCGCCGGCTTTGACGAGCTGGTTGTCGGTGAAGAGCACGGCCTTCACCTGTCCGTCGAGCTGCGGGCTGATCTGATACAGGTGTCCGGTGATGTAAGCATCCTCGGTCGTCTCGAAGCGGTACGCATGGAGCGCGATGTGGCCGAGCCAGCCGAGGACGAGGACGCCCACGACGATGCCGGCGGCGGGCTTCCACCAGGAAGCGCGGGATTTGACGGTGTCGGCCTCGGGCAGCACGGGGACGGCGGGAGATTCAGCAGCGGTGTTCATGACATTTAAGTTGGATTAAAGAAGAGATCAGTGAGCCGCGGCGGCGGCTTCCTTGTTGCCGCCCTTGCCGAGGAGCAGGAGCAGCGGGAGCGTGATGATGAAAGCGATGGCCACGTAGTAGAAGACATCGGCAAACGAGAGGAGTAGCGCCTGACCGTTCACGGTCTGGTCGATCACGGACAACGCCTGTTGGTGCGCGTGCACCGGGTCCGCGGTGCGGAGGCGGAAGGCGGCGGTCAGTAATTCCATGCGGGCGTTCGCCTGCGGACTGCTCGCGGTCACGTGCTCGACCAGCGTCGAGCGATGCAGCGTTTCCTGATGGGCGAGGGCGGTCGTGATGGCGGCGATGCCGATGCTGCTGCCGAGCTGGCGCGTGAGACTGTAGAAGCCGGAGCCGGCGGCGATGTCGGCTTTGGGCAGGTTGCCGAGCGTGGCGAGGCTCAGCGGGATGAACATCATGACGCCGCCCAGGCCGCGCAGGATGAGCGGCCAGAAGAGACTGTGCGTGCTCGTGTCTGGATTGATGTCGGCGAGCAGCAGTGCCGTGGCGACCGTAGCCATCGCGCCGCAGGCGATGAGCACACGCGGGTCGGCTTTGCCGGAAATCTTGCCCATCACGATCATGGTGACCGCGGACGCCAGCGCGCCGGGCATCAGCAGCATGCCGCTCTGGGTTGCGGTGAAGTGCAGGTAGTTCTGCACGAAAATCGGCACGGCGAACATGACGCCATACAAGCCCATGCCCAGCACGAGCGAGTACGCGCTGCCCGCGGCCAGCGAACGGTGGCGCAGCACGCGCAGGTCGACGGCCGGGCGATCGATGGAAAGCTCGCGCCAGATGAAGAGCGCCCCGCCGACGACGGCGCCGACGGTCATCGTGATGATGAAATCGGAACTGAACCAGTCCTCCTGCTGGCCCTCCTCGAGCATGGTTTGGAAGCAGGCGAGGGCGACGGTGAGCAGGCCGATACCCCACCAATCGACGCGCGAGTGGTCGAGTTCGCTCTTCGTATCGCGCGGCAGGAAGATGATCGTCATCAGCACCGCGAGGATGCCGAACGGCAGGTTGATGAAAAAAATCCAACGCCAGCCGAGCGTGTCGGTCAGGTAGCCGCCAAACACCGGCCCGAGCGCCGGACCGGCGATGACGCCGATGCCGAAGAGCGCCTGCGCTGCGGGGAGATCCTTCTTGGGAAAGGTTTCGAAGAGGATCGACTGCGCCTTCGCCAACAAACCGCCGCCGCACAGGCCCTGCAGCACGCGGGCGAGAATGAGCATCGTCAGGTTGGTGGACAGGCCGCACAGCACCGAGGCCGCGGTGAAGCCGGCGAGCGAGAAGAGCAGGTATTGCTTGCGCCCGAAGCGATCGCTGAGCCACGCCGTGAGCGGAATCATGACGACGTTGGCGCAGGCGTAGCCGGTGGAGATCCAGCCGACCTCCGCGAGCGTGGCGCCGAGGTTGCCCTGGATGTCGGGCATAGCGACGTTGACGATGCTGGTGTCGATCACTTCCAGGATGGCGCCGAGCGCGGCCGTGAGCGCGATCACCCACTTAAGGATGCCGCGGTCAGCCATGCGCGCCGCGAGCGGCGAAAGCAACGAGCGGTCGGAGCCGTACAAGCCTGGAAGGGCGGAACTCATTTGCGGGCCGGAGTCGCCACGCCGTCGAGGAACACGCTGACGGTGGCTTCGAGATAGGTGGTGGCGGAATACTCGATCTTAAGGTGGGCGAGGGAACGGCGCAGTACGCCGGTGAAGATGGATCCGAGGAGCAGGTCGGACAGGACGTCAGCGCGCTGGTCGCCCTTGATGCGTCCGGCTTTTTGCGCGGACTCGATCAACTGGATCACGGCTTCTTTGAGCGGGAGAAAGATGGCGCGGAAGACCTGTTTCTCTGCGCTCTCGTTCAGGTGGTGATGCATTTCGCCGAGCATGGTGCGCACGAGCGTCCAGTTCGCGGTGAGCATGGTCTCGTAGCAGCGGGCGAGGGCGAGGAGGTCGGCGCGCAGGTCGGCCGTCAGCTCGGGCAGCTCGACCGCGGTGGGGACCAGTTTGGTTCCGAAGTGCTCGGCCACGACGGCGGCGAGCAGGCGGTCCTTCGTCTGAAAATGCCGGAACAGGGTGACTTCATTGACGTCGGCCTCCTGGGCGATGGCCCGGGTGGTGGCGCCGGTGAGGCCATCCCGGGCGAACACGCGGGCGGCGGCCTCCAGCAGGCGCTGGCGGGTGTCCGAGGGAGGATTGGCGGCTTTCATATGCAAGTAACCACTTGCATGCATGCATCCGACCCGCAAATCCTAATTTTGGAATGGCCTTAAAAAGTTGTCAGGAGACTGAGCTTGAAGGCCATAGTCCGCTTGAAACCGTCCGGGTTTCCTTCCCATATCGGCCTATGCTTCAGTCGCTTCGCATCCGCAATCTGGCTCTCCTCGACGAGGTGGAGCTGGACTTCGAGACCGGCTTTACCGCTGTCACGGGCGAGACTGGCGCGGGCAAAAGCATCCTGCTCGGCGCGCTGTCCATGCTGGCGGGCGCGCGGGTGGACAAGACGGTCATCCGCCAGGGCGCCGACGCCTGCGAGGTTGAGGCCGCGTTGTTTTTCGCCGATACCCGGCGGCTCGACATGGTGCTGGCCAACCTGAACCTGCCGCCGTGCGACGACGGCGTGCTGATCATCAAGCGCAGCCTGCCGCGCGAGAAGGCACCCAAGCTTTCGGTCAACGGCGGCCTGGCCACGCTCAATGCCCTGCAAGAACTCGGCGCGCAGTGGATCGATTTCCACGGCCCGGGCGAACCGCGCCGCCTGTTGAAGGAAAACGGCCAGCGCGAGTTGCTCGACCTTTTCGCGCGCAACAGCGGCCTGCTGGAAAAATACCAGGCGCTGTTCAACGAGTGGCGCGAGCTCATCGCTGAGCGCGACCGTCTGATGGGTGCCGACAAACTGTCGCCCGACCAAATCGAATTTCTCAAGCTGCAGCTCACGAAGATCGACGCGCTTGAACTCACCGAGGAAGCCATCGCCACGCTCGAGCGCGATTTCCAGCGGCAGCAAAGCGCGCAGGAGATCACGCAGCTGGCACAACGCCTTAGCCACGGACTTAGCGGCGAGGACGGGTTGCTCGGACAACTCTCCGCGCTCCTGCGTGAGGCGCGCCAGCTCGAGGCCTTCGATGCCACGAGCAAGCCGCTGGCGGACCGGCTGCAGTCGGCTTCGTTGGAACTCGGTGATCTCGATGCGGAGTTTACCTCGCTCGGCAGTTCCATGAACTTCGATCCGGAGCAGGCGGAGGAATTGCAGGAGAAGATGAATTCCTGGCTCGAGCTGAAGCGCAAGCACGGCGCCAAGGTCGAGACCGTGCTCGCTGCGCGCGACGACATGCGCCGTCGACTGGAGCTGCAGAGCGACGTCGAGGGCTCGCTGGCGAAGCTCGAGAAACAGATTTCCGATGCGAAGAAGACCGCGCAGAAGGCTGCGACCGAGCTGCGCGCCACCCGCGACAAGGCCGCGCAGCAGCTGGCGAAAGTGGCGTCCAAGGTGATCGTGCAGCTGGGTTTCAAGAAAGCGGACTTCCGCGTGTCGCTCGTGCCGCTGCCGGAGCTCGGTTTGCACGGCGATTGCGGCGTGGAATTCCTTTTCTCGCCCAATGTCGGCGAGGCGCCGTTGCCGCTGTCGCGCATTGCCTCGAGCGGCGAGCTCGCCCGCGTGATGCTGGCGCTCAAGGCCGTGCTGGCCGAGATCGACGACGTGCCGCTGTTGGTGTTCGACGAAGTGGACGCCAACGTCGGCGGCGAGATCGGCCGCATCGTGGGTGAGAAGATGGCTGACATCGCCGAGCGCCACCAGGTGCTCTGCGTGACGCACCTGCCGCAGGTGGCGGCGCAGGCCGCGAATCATTTGGTGGTGAGCAAGGACCAGAGCGGCGCGCGGGCGTCCGTCTCGATCGAGTCGATCCACGACGACCGCAAGGTCCGGGTGGGGGAGCTCGCCCGCATGCTCGGCGACCGCAGCGCGAAGAGCGCGCAGGTGCACGCTGAGGAGCTGCTGAAACTTCGTGGCTGATGTAGCCGGGGTCGTTGACCTCGGTCCGGCCTCAGCGAGCCTCTTGTTCGTTTCATGCCACCCGCTTTGCGCTGATTGTGCGTGCCGCGCCGCAATTCGCTCCGCTCCGGCCTTTCTCTGCAGCTGATGTTCGTATTACGAACATCAGCCAAGAGGAACGTGCCATGTGAATGTTCGTATTACGAACATCGGAGGGATGGCGGCAGGGAAGAGGGGACGGCAGGGGCAGTCCTATGTTCGTAATACGAACATTCCGGATTGGTCGGCCCATTTGAAGGCTTGGGGATTCGGCTTACGCCGAATTGGGCACGGCAAGTCTTCGCTCCGGCGCCGGCTGAAGCGCTGTTTTTGTGCGTCGAAAGTTTTGCCCGGGCTGTGACGAGACCGGGCTGGCATGTGACGCGGGAATATGCTGCATTTCTGGCGCATGTCCGACCATTCCCACCTCTTCGCCCGCCGCCTTGACCAGATGCGTCCCTCGACAATCCGGGAGATTCTCAAGGTCACGGCCCAGCCCGAGGTGATCTCGTTTGCCGGCGGCCTGCCGGCGCCGGAGCTGTTCCCGGTGAAGGAAGTGAAGGCGGCGGCGGATTCCACGCTGACGAAATACGGCAGCCAGGCGCTGCAGTACGGTCCCAGCGAAGGCGTGCCGATGCTGCGCCAGTGGGTGGCCGAGGAAATGGGCCGGCGCGGCGTGAAGGCCGTGGCGACCGACGTGCTGATGACGAACGGCTCGCAGCAGGTGCTCGATCTCGTCGGCAAACTTTTCCTGAACCCGGGCGACGTGGTGCTGACCGAAAACCCGACGTACCTCGCCGCGATCCAGGCTTTCCAGACCTTCGAGGTGAAATTCGTGCCGGTGCCGACCGACGAGAACGGCCTGATCCCGGAGAAGATCCCGGAGCTCATCCGCCAGCATAAGCCGAAATTCCTCTACACGATCCCGACTTTCCAAAACCCGACCGGCATCACGCTCCCGGCGGCGCGCCGCCAGGCGCTCGCGAAGATCGCTGCCGAGCACAAGCTGGTCGTCGTCGAGGACGATCCCTACGGCAAACTGCGCTACCACGGCAGCGACATCCCGCCGATCAAGCACTGGGACGAGGCCGGCCAGGTGCTCTACGCCAGCACGTTTTCCAAGACCATCGCCCCGGGCTTGCGCCTCGGCTGGGTGGTGGCGCCTCAGGATGTTTTCAGCCGCCTGCTCATCCTCAAGCAGGCGTCCGACCTGCACACCTCGAGCTTCGACCAGTTCACCGCCTTTTTCTACCTGACGCAGAACGACCAGACCGCGCATCTCGACAAGATCCGCAAGGCGTACGGCGAGCGCTACGGCGTGCTCGATGGTGCGCTGCGCGAAATGATGCCGGCCGGTTTCACGTGGACGAAACCCGAGGGTGGTATGTTCCTGTGGGTCACCGGCCCGGAGAAACTCGACGCGATGGAGCTGTTGCAGCGCGCCGTGGAGCAGAAGGTCGCGTTCGTGCCCGGCCGCGATTTCTTCCCCGCCGACGCGGGCCGCAATTATCTGCGTCTGAACTATTCGAACTCCACGCCGGAACGCATCCGCGAAGGCGTGAAGCGGCTGGCGGCGCTTTGCAAGTGATGTAGCCGGGGTCGCTGACCCCGGTGATCGCGATGCCGCGTACGACCGGGGTCAGCGACCCCGGCTACAGGAAAAAGCACCCGAACCGTCCGAGCGGCTGAGCGGTTGCTTTGCGCGGAAAATTCCGTCTAGCGTTTGGCATGAACTACCCCATGTCGCGTCGCACGGCGCTGAAACAGCTCGGCACCGGTACGGCCATCGCAGCTTCCATGAGTCTTGTTACCGCTTCCTCGGCCGCTGAGGCCGCCAAGCCCGCCCCGCGTCCGGGCCGCATCAAGCAGTCGGTCTGCCAGTGGTGCTTCAAGGGCATGTCGGTCGATGATCTCTGCGCCGCCGCGGCGGCCATGGGCCTGAAGTCGGTCGAGTTGCTCGGGCCGAATGATTTCGCGACGCTCAAGAAGCACGGCCTGGTCTGCGCGATGGTGAGCAACCCCAGCGTGACGGTGGGCGACATGAAGGGCGTCGGCGGCATCCCCAAGGCGTGGAATCGCGTCGAGTATCACGATGCGCTGGTGGCCGCTTACGAGGAGCGCCTCAAGGCCGTGGCCGAGGCCGGTTTCCCGAGCCTGATTTGTTTCTCCGGCAACCGCGACGGCATGAGCGACGCGCAGGGTCTCGAGAATTGCGTCATCGGCCTCAAGCGCATCGTGCCGCTGGCCGAGAAGCTGGGCGTCACGCTTTGCATGGAACTGCTCAACAGCCGCGTGAACCACGCCGATTACATGTGCGACCACACCGCGTGGGGCGTCGAGCTGGTCAAGCGGGTAGGTTCCGACCGCTTCAAGCTGCTCTACGACATTTATCACATGCAGATCATGGAAGGTGACGTCATCGCCACCATTCAGAAGAACCACCAGTACATCGGCCATTACCACACGGCCGGCGTCCCCGGCCGCCATGAACTGGATGAGAACCAGGAGCTGTTCTACCCGGCGATCATCCGCGCGATTCTCGATACGGGTTACCAGGGCTTCCTCGGGCAGGAATTCATTCCGGCCGGCAAGGATCCGATCGCGGCGCTCCGCGCCGGCGTCGAGATCTGCGACGTCTGAGCGCTCCGCGCAGGCTAAGGTTGTAGCGCGCACCCCTCCAATGGCGGGTTGCGCGCTTTCATTTCCTGGCTCAGGTTGGCGGCGATGAAACCCCGTTACCCCCGTCTCTTCATCGGCCTGGCTTTTGCCGTGGCCGCGATTTCCGCCACGGCCGCGCCTTTGCGCGTGCTGTATTTCACCAAATCGTCCGGCTGGGAGCACAGCGCGATCCAGCGGAGCAACAACGACCAGAGCGTCTCGGAGAAGGTCCTCACCAAGCTCGCGGCGGCGCACGACATGACGATCACCTTCAGCAAGGACGGCTCGCTGTTCACGCCGGCTTACCTCGCGCAGTTCGACGTCCTGCTGTTCTACACCAGCGGCGACCTCACCAGCACGGGCACGGATCGTTATCCCGGCCTGACGGGCACGGGCTTGCAGGCGCTCTTCGACTACGTCGCGAACGGCGGCGGCTTCGTCGGCCTGCACAGCACGAGCGACACTTTCCACACCAACGAGCGCGGCGGCGGCAACAATCCGATCCGCATTCCTCGCTATCACAACTACGGCGAGGCGGCCGACCGCTTCGTGAAGATGCTCGGCGGCGAGTTCATCCGTCACGGCGCGCAGCAGCAGGCCAAGGCCACGGTGACCGATTCGAAGTTCCCGGGCTTCGGCGCCGCCGTCGGCACGGAAATCAACGTGCAGGAAGAATGGTATACCCTGAAGGAATTCGCGCCCGATCTTCACGTGCTGCTCGTGTTGAATACCGAGGGCATGAAGGGCGGCGATTACCAGCGCCCGAATTATCCGATCGCCTGGGCCCGCGCCCAAGGCAAGGGCCGCGTGTCCTTCAACGCGATGGGCCATCGCGACGACGTGTGGGAGAGCGCCTATTACCAGTCGATGCTCGTCGGCCAGCTCGAGTGGGCCGGCGGTCGCGTGCAGGCCGACATCACGCCGAACCTGCAGCAGGTCGCCCCGGATGCGATGAAGATCCAGCCGGTGCCGGCGGATCTGAAGCAGTAACGCGAACGATATCCGGAAACGACGAGGCCCGCTGCGAAGCGGGCCTTTTTTGTTGTGCTATATCTTTTGGAGGGCCGGTCTCCCGACCTGCCTGGAACGCACTTTTGTCAGTCAGGAGA